>NC_008789.1:955000-2155000 GCF_000015585.1 Halorhodospira halophila SL1
GCGAGCTGGATCAGATCGCCAGCCTGCATGGTGCCCATCCAGTCGGAGTTGAAGACCAGCCGGGTGCGCTTCGGGTCGAGGATGGCGTAGATCTGCTCCTCATAGGTGCGCGCGTTCTGACGCACCTCCTCCGGAGTCAGTGCCGGACGGGTGGCGCTCTTGCCGCTCGGATCACCAATGGTGGCGGTGAAATCGCCGATCAGGAACAGCACCTCGTGCCCCAGGTCCTGAAACTGGCGCAGCTTGTTGATCAGCACGGTGTGGCCAAGGTGCAGATCCGGCGCGGTGGGATCGAAGCCGGCCTTGATGCGCAGCCGCTTGCCCGATCGCAGGCGCTCGTCGAGCTCCGCCTCCGGAATGATCTCCTCAACCCCGCGTCGAATCAGCGCCTGTGCATCTTCCATCGTCATGGCTCGCCCCCTGCCCATCGCTATGTAAAATCGCGTATTGTACCGTAACCCCCGGATTGTGGCCGAGCCCGACGCCGCGCCGACGGCGAGCGCGCACTCGCGCCCGGGACCGATCCGCCACGCGCAGACTGGAGCCTCCTCCCGTGCAGACCCGATTAACCGACCTCGACCTCAAGGGACGCCGGCCCTCGGCAGGCCGCAGACGCCGACACCGCCGCCCGGTCCTCCGGATGGCCGTCGCCGCCGGCAGCGCCAGCGCCGCCGCCGTCCTGATCTGGCTCGGGGTGAGCGGCTCGTCCTCCAACGAGCAGGGGACGCCCCGCGCCGAGCTGTCCCTCCCCGCCGTAGCGGTGGCTAGCCCCGAACCTCCCACGGCCGAGGCCGACCCATCCGGCACCGACCAGGAACCGCTAGGCCGCCCCACCACCCTGCCGATCCCCACACCCCCCGGCGCCACCGACAGCGCGTTCCAGGGTGAGGCCGATGCAGACGCCGCGGCCGAGGGCGCGGTTCAGGACGTCAAGGCGCTCCCGGAGCTGGAGGAGCACGAGATTACCGTCCGCTCCGGCGACAGCTTCGCGCGGATCCTTAGCCGGGCCGGACACACCCCCGGTGACGTCCAGCGCATCCTCAACGCCGGGGAGTCCGCACAGTCCGCACTGACCCGTCTGCGCCCCGGGCAGGCCCTGACGCTACTGCGCGACAAGGACGGCGCGCTGGCCGGGGTGCGCGTGGCCGTGGACCGCGAGCACAAACTGCTGGTCCGCCGCGGCGACGACGGCTTCGAGGCAAGCATGGTCCCCCGGGAGCTGGAGCGCGAGATCCGCCGCGTGGAGGGGACGGTGGACGGCTCGCTGTTCCTCTCGGCGCGCCGCGCGGGGCTCGATGACCGGATGATCATGCAGTTGGCCCGCGTACTCGACGGCGACATTGACCTGGGGCGGGATCTACGCAGCGGCGATACCTTCTCGGTGCTCTACGAGCGCACCCTTGGCCCGGACGGCAGCACCCTGCACAAGCGGCTCAAGGCCATGCGCCTGGACGGCGCCCGCAAGACCCTGGAGGCGCTGCGCTTCGAAGACCCCGACGGCCGCGTGAGCTTCTACACCCCCGACGGCACCAGCCTCGCCCGCACCTTCACCCGCTATCCAGTGGACTTCGAGCGAATCAGCTCGCACTTCGACCGCAACCGCCGCCACCCGATCCTTGGGGTCCGCCGCCCGCACCTGGGCGTGGACCTGGCCGCCCCCACGGGCACGCCGGTGCGCGCCGCCGCGGACGGGCGGGTCGTGGAGCGGCGCCGCAACGGCGGCTATGGCCGGGTGATCACCCTGCGCCACAGCGACCGCTACCAGACCCTCTACGCCCACCTATCGCGCTACGCCCGGGGGCTGAACGTTGGCGACCGGGTCAAGCGCGGCGAGGTCATCGGCTACGTAGGCGCCACCGGACAGGCCACCGGCCCGCACCTGCACTACGAATTCATCGACAACGGCCGCCACCGCAACCCGGTAACGGTGGACCTGCCCCGTGCCGAGCCACTGCCCGAGGAACACCGCCGCGCCTTCCGCGAGCACGTCGCGCCGCGGCTGGCCGCCCTGCGCGGGGACTCCTCCGCGGAGATCCAGCTGGCCAGCCAAGGGGAGGGGCGTTGAGCGCAGGGGATGGCGACGCGGCGTATGTCGGGCTGATGTCCGGTACCAGTGTCGACGGCATTGACGCCGCCCTGCTGCACCTGGCCCCCAACGGCGCGGTGCGGGGCATCCTGGCCGCCAGGTACACCCCGCTGGACTCCGAGCTGGCCGAGGCGGTCCACCAGGCCGGCGCCGATACGCCGCTACATCGCCTCTGCGAGCTGGATCGACGCCTGGCCGACGCCTTCGCCGAGGCCGCAGACACTATCCAACGACAGGCCCCCGCCGAACTGCCCGTGGCCGCCATCGGCTGTCACGGGCAGACCGTCTGGCATCAGGGGCGGGAGGCGGGCACCGACGACGGTGCGAGCAGCGTCCAGATCGGCGACCCGAACCGCATCGCCGCTCGGACCGGGCTACCGGTGGTGGCCGACTTCCGCCGCCGCGACATCGCCGAGGGCGGGCACGGCGCGCCGCTGGCCCCGAGCTTCCACGCCTACTGCTGGGGGGCGGGCGATGCGGCCTCGGCGGTGGTCAACCTGGGCGGGATCGCCAACCTGACTCTGCTCCCGGCCGGGGCCGGGACGGTGATCGGCTTCGACAGCGGGCCGGCCAATACCCTGCTCGACGCCTGGGCGCGGCGCCACCTGGACGCCCGCTTCGACGCCGACGGCGCCTGGGCGGCCAGTGGCCGCGTGGATCAGGAGCTGCTGGGCCGCCTGCGGGCGGACCCGTACTTCGCGCGGCCGCCGCCGAAGAGCACCGGCCCCGAGCACTTCAATCTGGAGTGGCTCCTGGCGCATCGCCGCGGCGACGAGGATCCGGCGGACGTGCAGGCCACCCTGGCGGAACTCACCGCCAGCACCGTGGCCGACGCCCTGGGCCGAGGCGGCGACGCGCCCGCTCGGGTGTGGGTCTGCGGTGGGGGGAGCCACAACGGGGACCTGATGCGGCGGCTCCAGGCCCACTGCCCGGAGGCCGCGGTGGCGAGCACCGCCGCCCTGGGGATGGACCCGGACTACGTGGAGGCGGCGGCCTTCGCCTGGCTGGCCTGGGCCCGGCTGCACCACCACCCCGGCAACCTGCCGTCGGTCACCGGAGCCCGACGCAGGGCGGTCCTGGGCGGGGTCTACGCACCGTAACCCCGCCTCGGGCGCCGCCTAGATGGCGAAGGACGAGCCGCAGCCGCAGGTGGTGGTGGCGTTGGGATTGCGGATGATGAACTGCTCGCCCTCGAGACCGCTGGAGAAGTCGACCTCAGCCCCCTGCAGGTAGATGCCGCTGACCGGATCGACGACGATCTTGACCCCGCGCTTCTCGATAATGGTGTCGCCCTCTTCGACGGTCTCGTCGAAGGTGAAGCCGTACTGGAAACCGGAACAGCCACCGCCGGTGATGAAGACGCGCAACTTGACGTCGCCCCCCTCCTCGCCGTCGAGCAGCTCGCGGACCTTGTCCGCAGCGGCGTCGGTGAAGATCAGCAGCTGATCATCGGCCGGGGCGTGGGTCTCGGGCTCGGCGATATCGCTCATGGCTTATCCCTCCGCAGATGGACACCGGGGCCGACCTGGCCCACGGCGGATAACATGCATTCTGTCGGCACCTACCGGCCAGGTCAAACCGACGACGACCTACGGCACGTAGGCCAGCCCCTCGAGCCCGGCGGTCTCCTCCAGGCCGAACATCCGGTTGAGGTTCTGCACCGCCTGCCCGGCTGCGCCCTTGGTGAGGTTGTCGATCACCGACAGGATCACCGCCCGGTCGGGACGCCCCGGCGGCTGGTGCAGGCCGATCCGGCAGTGGTTGGTCCCGCGCACCCAGCGCGTCTCGGGGTGCCCCCCGGAGGCGACCAGATGCACGAAGGGCTCGTCGGCATAGCGCTGCCGGTAGAGGGCCTCGAGCTCGTCCAGCGGGCGGTCCACGACGACGTGCAGGGTGGCCTGCATACCCCGGGTCATGGGCACCAGATGCGGGACGAAGGTCACGTCCACCGGCGCGCCGGCCACCCGGGCCAGGGTCTGCTCGATCTCCGGCAGGTGGCGATGGCCACTGGCGCCGTAGGCCTTGAACCCCTCGTTGGCCTCGCAGAACAGCGTGGCCACCTTGGCCGCCCGCCCGGCACCGGAGACCCCGGACTTGCAATCGGCAACCACCGGCCCATCGGCCAGCGCCCCGGCCTCGAGCAACGGCAGCAGCCCCAGCGCCACGGCGGTGGGGTAACAGCCCGGGTTGGCAACCAGTCGCGCCCCGGGCAGGGCATCGCGGTTGGCCTCCGGCAGGCCGTAGACGGCCTCCTCAAGCAACTCGGGGCAGCTGTGACTCATGCCGTACCACTCGGTCCAGACCGCCGGGTCGCGCAGCCGGAAGTCGGCCCCCAGATCGATGACCCGGCAGCCGGCCTCGAGCAGCGCCGGCGCCGACTCCATGGCGATGCCGTTGGGCGTGGCGAAGAAGACCACATCGCACCGGCTCAGGCGCTCGGTATCCGGGGCGGTGAAGACGTTGTCGACGGCCCCCTCAAGTGCCGGCACCAGCTCGTCGACGCGCGTCCCGGCCTCGGCCCGCGAGGTAATCTCCGCCAACCGCAGCTTGGGGTGGCGGGCCACCAGGCGCAGCAGCTCCATACCGGTGTATCCGGTACCGCCGACTATGCCTACTTCGATCATGGGTCTTTCCACTCCCCCTTGTTTCCGGTTACGGATGGCCGCACGGACTCCCGCCGGCACACTGGCTGGGCCTACAATACGCCCGGAGTCAGTACCGAGCGCAACGCCGCCCGTTCATTTTCGTCAGGAGGACCCGTCGTGCTGTACACCTGGATCCAAGCCTTCCACGTCATCTCGATCGTGACCTGGTTCGCCGCGCTGTTCTACCTGCCCCGGCTGTTCGTCTACCACGCCATGGCCGAGGACGAGATCAGCAACGAGCGCTTCAAGGTCATGGAGCGCAAGCTCTACCGCGGCATCATGAATCCGAGCGCGATCGTCGCCGTGGGCCTGGGGATCTGGATGCTGGTGCTGTTTCCGCAGTTGCTCAACGAGGGCTGGATGCTGACCAAGTTGGCCCTGGTCACCCTGCTGATCGCCTACCACCTCTACTGCGGTCAGCTGCTGCAGGCCTTCGCCGACGACCGCAACGAGCGCAGCCACGTCTGGTATCGGGTGTTCAACGAGCTGCCGGTGCTGGTCCTGATCTCGGTGGTGATCCTCGCCGTGGTCAAGCCTTTCTAGCATCCGCCCCAAGCGTACGGGACCCCGCCGGCAGCGCCGGCGGGGTCCCGTACAGCGGCGATCCTGGAAGCCGTGGGCTCAGCTTTCGCTTTCGCCTTCACCCTCGCCTTCATTGGCCGCAACCATCTGCATCTGCAGGTAGTTGGCCTCACCGAGCTGATCGATCAGCTTGATCTGCGTCTCGAGCCAGTCGGCGTGGCCCTCCTCGTCGGCGATCAGGCGGGTGAACAGGTCCCGCGAGGCATAGTCCTGCACCGACTCACAGTAGGCCGCAGCCTCCCGGTAATAGGCCAGGCTGTCGTGCTCACCGGCCAGGTCCGCCTCGAGCATCTCGCGCACGTTCTCGCCAACCTTGAGCTTTTCCAGCTCCTGGAGGTTGGGCAGACCACCGAGGAAGAGGATGCGCTGCATGAACTGATCGGCGTGCTGCATCTCCTCGATGGACTCTTCGTACTCCTTGGCGCCAAGCTTGTCGAAGCCCCAATCGTAGGCCAGCCGGGAGTGGAGGAAGTACTGGTTGATCGCGGTGAGCTCCTTCTTGAGCCCGCCGTTGAGGTATTCGATGACCTTCTTGTCGCTCGCCATTGCGCCCCCTTTGATGAACGCGTTCCTGAGTGTCCAGTGGTGATTCTATCAGGGCCCGCGCACCGCGTCTGTCGCCCCTCCGGCCGCCGTCCCGACCCCGGGCGACTCAACGGGGACCGGTTCCGGACCGGCCGCATCGGGCCGGCGCTCCAGTGGGCACCCGGCACATTCGCCGAGGAGTTGCCGGGCCTCCGGGACGCACTTCCCACAGCAACCGGCCACGCCCAGCCGGGCGCGCAGCTCGCGCATGGAGGCGCAGCCACTGGCCATGGCCTCGCGGATCTGCCGGTCGGTTACGGCGTTACAGATGCAGACGTACATGGCAGGCCCCGATCATCACGACTGATCACCATCAAACCTTGAACGCGAGTGATTGTCAATTGCGAGCGATTACTTGCCCGCCCGCATGAGGCCGCCGAGCTCGTACTCCTCCAGGGTACGGCGGAGCATGCGGCGCACCTCCTCGGGGGAGTCCATCTCGACGGCCCGGTTGGCCAGCTCGGCGGCGCGCCGGACGGGCACGCGGCGCACCACCCACTTGATGCGCAGCAGGCTCGAGACGCTCATCGATAACCCTTCGATGCCGAAGCCCATGAGCAGGATGGCCCCGGCCGGATCGCCGGCCATGCCGCCGCAGACGGTCAGACGTTTGCCGTGGCGCCGCGCCGCCTGGGCCACGTGCTGCACCGCGCCGAGCACGGCCGGGTGCAGCTCGTCGTAGAGCCCGGCCACGCGGCTGTTGTTGCGATCCACAGCCAGCAGGTACTGGGTCAGGTCGTTGGAGCCGAGGGAGAGGAAGTCGGCCTGATCGCAGTAGCGATCGATCTGGTAGATGGTGGCAGGCACCTCGATCATCACGCCCAGGGGCGGGATGCGCGCCTGGATGCCCTCCTCGGCCAGCTCCTGGCGGGCGCGCAGCAACAGCCGACGCACGTCGGCGATCTCCTCCAGGCGACTGACCATGGGCAGGAGGATCTGCAGATTCCCCAGGCCAACGTCGGCGCGCAGCATGGCGCGCAGCTGGGTGAGGAAGATCTCCGGGTGGTCCAGGGTCAGGCGGATCCCCCGCCAACCGAGGAAGGGGTTCTCTTCCTCGATGGGGAAGTAGGCCAGCGACTTGTCGCCGCCGACATCCAGGGTACGCAGGGTGACGGGCTTCGGTGCGAACTGCTCCAGCACCCGGCGGTAGAGGTCAGCCTGCTCCTCTTCGCCCGGGAAGCGGTCACGGATCAGGAACGGGAACTCGGTGCGGTGCAGCCCGATGCCGTCACAACCGGCCGCCAGCGACAGATTGATATCGGAGATCAGGCCGGTGTTGGCGTAGAGGGCCAGGTTGCGGCCGTCGGGGCTGATCGCCGGCTCGTCGCGCACCGCCTCGAGCCCTTCGGTGAACTCCGCCTCGTCGCGGATCAGGCGCTGATACTCCTGCTCCACGGTCTCCGTGGGATCGACGTAGAAGCGCCCCGCGTAGCCGTCGACCACCACCGGCCGGCCGTCCATCTTCCGGGTCCGCAGGTCGTCCACCCCCATCACCGCCGGGATACCCAGGGCGCGGGCGAGGATGGCCACGTGGGAGTTGCGCGAACCGGTCGCCGAGACAACACCGACCAGCCGATCACTGGGGATCTCGGCCAGTTGCGAGGCGCTGACCTCGTGGCCGACCAACACGGCCTTCTCGGGCAGGTCCTCCACCCGTCCGCCCTCATCGCGCAGGCGCCCGAGGATCCGCCGCCCAAGGTCGCGGATGTCGCTGGCCCGCTCGCGCAGGTAGGGGTCGTCCATGTTCTCGAAGACCTGCACGTGCTCCCCGATGACCTGGCGCAACGCGCCGGGCGCCCAGTTGCCGGCGCGGATGCGCTCGACGGTCTCGCTGACCAGGCTATCGCCTTCGAGCATGCGCAGATAGACATCGAAGAGCATCTGCTCGTCGGCGCTGACCGAGCCGGAGATCTGCTGGCCGAGCTGGCGCAGCTCGGCGGTGACCTGGTCGACGGCGGCCTCGAAGGTCGCCACCTCGGCCTCGGGGTCGGCGGCCGTACGATCGGGGATGGCGTTGAGGTCCGACTGGGCATAGGGGACCACCGCCGTGCCGATGGCCACCCCCGGGGCCCCGGGCAGACCGCGCAGGGCGCGACTGTCCCCGGCCACCGGCTCGTCGCCGATGTCGTGGATCCCGCCGCTGGCCCGGGCGTGGGCGATCGCCCCGGCCAGCTGCGCCGCCAGGGTGACCAGGAAGGCGACCTCGTTCTCCTCGAAGCGGCGCTCTTCGGCCTGCTGGACCACCAGCACACCGAGCACCGAGCGGTAGTGGATGATGGGCACCCCGAGAAAGGAGGAGTAGCGCTCCTCGCCGGTCTCGGGGAAGTAGCGAAACCGCGAGTGCGCCGGGGCGTTCTTGAGGTTGATCGGCTCCTCGCGCTCGGCCACCAGGCCCACCAGCCCCTCGGCGGAGGTCAGGCGTACGCGGCCCACCGACTCGGTGTTCAGGCCACGGGTGTCCATGAGGACGAAGTCGCCCTGGGTGGCGTCGAGGAGGTACACCGAGCAGACATCCACCGCCATGGCATCGGCGACCCGCTCGACGATGATCCGCAGCCCCTGGCGCAGGTTCGGGGCGGCGTTCACTTCTCGGGAGACGCGGTGGAGGATTTCGAGCATCAAGCCCCGCCCTATCGCAATCGGCGCCGAGCCGCCGGCGGGATGACCGCAGCGGGGCCACCCTCGGTGCCGGTGCCGGCCCAGTCATCGGCCTGCAGATAGCCGGAGAGTTCCTGCAGCGCCTGGCGGTACACCTGGCGCTTGAAAAAGATGACCTCTTCGACCGGATACCAGTAGTCGACCCACCGCCAGCGGTCAAACTCGGGGCGCGCCACCCGGTCGACGCGCACCCGCTGCTCGTCGGCGAGCAGGCGCAGCAGGAACCAGATCTGCTTCTGGCCGATGCACCGGCTGCCTCGGCGACGGATCATGCGGCGGGGCAGGCGGTAACGCAGCCAGCGGCGCGTGGCGCCGAGGACGGCCACGTCGGCGGGCCCGAGGCCCACTTCCTCGCGCAGCTCGCGGTAGAGCGCCTCCAGCGGGGTCTCGTTGGCCTCGACCCCGCCCTGGGGAAACTGCCAGGCGTCTTCTCCGGCCCGCCGAGCCCACAGCACCCGCCCGTCGTCGTTGGCGACGATGATGCCGACATTGGGCCGAAAGCCGTCTGAATCGACCACCCGGAGACGCCTCCCTACGCAGAAAAAGCCGATGTTATTCTTTCACAGTGGGCGCAACCTGGGCAACGTTGCCGCAGCGCCAGGCCGCCCCCCTTCCCATCCTCGACAACCGAAGGAGGTGCAGTGTCCGTCGCCCTGTTCGACCTGGATAACACCCTGATCGCCGGAGACAGTGACAGCCTGTGGGGCGAGTACCTGGTGGCTTGCGGGGCCGTCGATAGCGAGGCCTTCGCCGAGACCCATCGGCGCTTCCACCAGGACTACATCGAGGGGCGACTGGATATCGACGCCTTCCTCGCCTTCGCCCTCAGCCCGCTGGCCCAGCACCCGGAAGAGCAGCTCCACGCCTGGCGGGCCGACTTCACGCGCGACTGGATCGAGCCCCTGGTGCTGCCCGCCGCCGAGGCGCTCCTGGAGGAGCACCGCCGTGCCGGGCACCACCTGGCCATCGTCACCGCCACCAACCGCTTCGTCACCGCCCCCATCGCCGAACGGCTGGACGTGGGCACCCTGCTGGCCACTGAACCGGAGCGGCGGGACGGCCGCTACACCGGCCGCCACACCGGCACGCCGACCTTCCGCGAGGGCAAGATCCGGGTGGTCGAGGCCTGGCTGCGCGAGCACGGCCTGGAGCAGGCCGAGAAGTGGTTCTACAGCGACTCGCTCAACGACCTGCCCCTGCTGCGCCACGTCGAGCACCCGGTGGCCGTGGACCCCGACGACACCCTGCGCGCCGAGGCGCGCCGCAACGGCTGGCCGGTGCTGACCCTGCGCCAGGCGGAGACCCCCGAGTGCTGCTCGGCCTGACCCTGCTGCTCGGTTTCCAGCTGCTCGGCGAGGTGCTCGCCCGGCTGTTCGGCCTGCCACTGCCCGGTCCGGTGATCGGCCTGGCCCTGCTCTTCGCCACGCTGATTGCCGTCGGTCGGGTCCCCACCGGGCTGCGCACCGCCGCCGAGGGCCTGCTGCGCTACCTGGCCCTGCTGCTGATCCCCGCCGGGGTGGGCATCCTCCTGCACCTGCCGCGCCTGCAGGAAGACGCGCTGGCCATCGTCGCCGCCCTGGTGGTGAGCACCGGGGTGGCGCTGGCGGTGACCGCCGTCCTGTTCCAGTGGCGGTGGCTGCGGCGCGGGCGCAGTGCCAAGGCGGAGGACGACGATGACTGAGGAGTTTCAGGACATCTGGGCCTTCCTGGCCGAGAGCCCGCTGCTGGGGCTGACCATCACCCTGGTGGCCTTCCTGATCGGTCAGGCGGTCTGGCGAAGACTCAACAACGCGCCGCTGGCCCACCCGGTGCTGATCGCCACGGCCCTGCTCATCCCCTTCCTACTGCTCACCGGCACGGACTACGACACCTATTTCGAGGGGGCGCAGTTCATCCACTTCCTGCTCGGCCCGGCCACCGTGGCCCTGGCCGTGCCGCTGTTCGATCAGCTGCCACGCATCCGGCAGCTGCTGCTGCCGATCACCGTCTCGGTGGTGGCCGGCAGCCTGGCGGCGGCGCTCTCGGCGGTGTGGGTGGGGGCGGCGCTGGGCGCCTCGCGGGAGACCCTGCTGTCGCTGGCGCCGAAGTCGGTCACCTCGCCGATCGCCATGGGCATCGCCGAGCGCCTGGGCGGGCTGCCGTCGCTGACCGCCGGCCTGGTACTGATCACCGGGGCCCTGGGCTGCCTGATGGCCCCGCTGGTCTTCCGGCTGCTGCGCATCCGGGACGAGGCCGCCCGCGGGCTGGCCCTGGGGCTGTCCGCCCACGGCTTTGGCACCGTCCAGGCGTTCAGCAGCAGCGCCGCCGCCGGCGCCTTCGCCGGCCTGGGCCTGGGGCTGGCCGGGCTGGTGACCGCCTTCCTGCTGCCGGTGGTCCTGCCCTGGCTGGGCTCACTCGGCGGCTGACCCGCCGACCCGCCGCCGGCGATACCACCGCAACCCTCCGGGCAGCAGCAGCGCAGCGGCCAGCAGTCCCAGCAGGGGACCGTCGCCGATGCGGGCGTAGGGGGTGGTGCCGCTGCGGCGCTCGACCTCGGTGGCGAGGGTGGCCACCTCGAACTGCGGTCGACGCTCGACCACCTCACCGTCGGGACCGATCACGGCGGTGATGCCGGTATTGGTCGCACGCAGCATCCAGCGCCCGGACTCCGCAGCGCGCATGCGCGCCTTCTGCAGGTGCTGATGGGGCGCCAGGGAGTCACCGAACCAGGCGTCGTTGCTGACGTTGACCAGCAGGTCCACCTCTCCCGCCGTGCGCCGCACGGCCACCGGGTAGGCCACCTCGTAACAGATTGTGGCCCCGAGACGCAGGCGGTTGTCGACGGCCAGCGGCTCCGGCCGGGGCCCGCGGCTGTAGTCGGCCATCGGGGCGCCGAGGAAGTCGAGGCTGCGGCCGAAGAGGTCGCGGAACGGCACGTACTCGCCGTAGGGGACCAGATGACGCTTGTGGTAGACGTCACGCTCCTCGCCAAGGACGGCCACGCTGTTGTGCAGCTGACTGCCATCCGGGGCCCACTCCTGGTAGGGGATGCCGAGCACCAGGGTGCCGCCGGTCTCGCGGACCTGCTCGGCCACCTGCTCTAGATACGGCTGCACCGCATCGAAGCGGCGCGGGATGGCCGTCTCCGGCCAGATCACCAGGTCCGCCTCCGGGTGCTCGGCAGTCAGCTCGGCGTAGCGGGTCTGGATGCGCTGGAGCTCCGCCGGGTCCCACTTGAGGTCCTGACTGAAGTTGCCCTGGAGCAGCGCCGCACGCACCGGCTCGCCGTGGGCCTCGGTCCACGGCCGATCCGCCGCCACGCCGGCAGCCACCGCGGCCACCAGCAACGCCGCCACACTGGCCGCGCGCCGCCACCCCGGGGCCACCACCAGCCACGCCGCGGCCCCGGCCAGCAATACCAGCAGGGCGCTCAGGCCGAGCACGCCGATCACCGGCGCCAGGCCAGCCAGCGGGGTATCTAGGGCGGCGTAGCCGACAAACAGCCACGGGAAGCCGGTGAACAGCCAGGTGCGCAGCCACTCCACCGCCACCCACGCCGCTGGCAGAGTCACCAGCAGGCGCACCCCGGAGCAGCGCCCCAGCCCCCGTCCGAGCACCACCGCCAGTAGGGGGAAGAGGGCCAGGAAGGCCACGAAGAGCACGGTGACTCCCCCGGAGAGCACCGGACCGGCGCCGCCGTAATCGTTGATGCTGACAAAGACCCAGGAGACGCCGACCCCGAACTGGCCCAGCCCGAAGGCGTAGCCGGCCTGCAGGGCGCGCCGCCGTGGCGCCAGCGCCGCCACGGCGAAGAGCACGGCGGGGGACAGCACCGCCAGCACGGCCCAGCCCAGCGGGGCCAACGCCAGGGGCAGCAAACCCCCAGCCAGCCCGGCCGCGAGCACACCGGCACGCCCGGCGGCCAGGCGCTCAGCCGTCCTCATGGCCCTCACTTCCCACGGGCATGACCCGCAGCAGGTGGATGCGGCGCTGATCGGCGCGCAGCACCCGGAACTCGAAGCCGGCAAAGACGATGCGCTCGCCGCGGCACGGCACGTGGCCGAAACGCTGCGCCACCAGGCCACCAACCGTGTCGAGGTCATCCTCCTTGAGCCCGGCGGAGAGGGCCTCGTTGAACGCCTCGATGGGCGTGACCGCCTTGACGATCCAGCTGCCGTCGTCCCGGGCCAGGATGGGGGCGTCCTCGTCGAAGTCGTGCTCGTCGTCGATCTCGCCGACGATCTGCTCGATCACGTCCTCGATGGTGACGATGCCGGCCAGACCGCCGTACTCGTCCACCACCACCGACATGTGGTTGCGGCTCTCGCGGAACTGCTTGAGCAACGCGTCGAGCCGCTTGCTCTCGGGGATGAACAGGACCGGGCGCAGGACCTCACGCAGCCGGAAGCCGTTGTGCCCCTCTTCGTAGAAGAGCCGCAGCAGGTCCTTAGCGAGGAGGATGCCGATGACATCGTCCTTGCTCTCGCCGGTGACCGGGAAGCGGGAGTAGCCGGTGCGCACGATGGTCGGCAGCAAGTCGTGGGGCGCGGTGTCCCGGGCCACGGTGGTGACCTGGGAGCGGGGGATCATGATATCCCGGGCCTGGAGCTCGGAGACGTGGAGCACGCCCTCGATCATGGACAGGGCGTCGGCGTCGAGCAGCCCCACCGACTGGCTGCGGCGCAGATGATCGACCAGTTCATCCCGCGAACGGGGCTCCACCTGGGTGACTAGCCGGCGCAGGCGATCACGCCATGAGACGCTCTCGCCGGCGCCGTTGCTACTGTTCGCTTCTCCGTCGGGCATTGCCTGTTTCAACGCTCCTGGTAGGGATCGGGCACCCCGAGCGCGGCCAGGATGCGGCGCTCCTCGGCCTCCATCCGCTCGGCCTGCGCCGGGTCCTCGTGGTCGTAGCCCAGCAGATGCAGAGCACCGTGGACCAGCATGTGCGCCCAGTGGTCGGCCTCGGGCTTGCCCTGCTCGGCGGCCTCGCGGGCCACCACCGGGGCGCAGACGACCAGATCACCCAGGATCTGCGCCGCCTCGGCCGGCAGCCCTGGGGGCAGTTCGCAGGGGAACGAGAGCACATTGGTGGGCTTGTCCCGCCCGCGGTAGTCGCGGTTGAGCGCCCGGGACTCGTCTTCGTCGACGATGCGCACCGTGAGCTCACCGCCGCGGCCGTGGGCCTCGAACACGGGCTCAAGCCACGCCTGCACCCGTTCCGCCTCCGGCGCCGACGCCCCGGCGACGTGCTGGAAGGCCAGTTCCAGTTCGCTCACTTGCGCCCCTTGCCCGTGCCCTGGCCGCCGATCTGGCGGCTCCGCGAATCGTACGCCTCGACGATGCGCTGGACCAGCGGATGACGCACTACGTCCGTGGCGGCGAAGAAGGTGAAGCTGACCCCGTCCACCTCGTGGAGCACCTCCACCGCGTCGCGCAGCCCGGAGGGCTTATCCGGCGGCAGGTCGATCTGGGTAACGTCGCCGGTGACCACCGCCGTGGAGCCAAAGCCGATGCGTGTGAGGAACATCTTCATCTGCTCGACCGTGGCGTTCTGCGCCTCGTCGAGGATGACGAAGGCGTGGTTCAGGGTGCGGCCACGCATGAACGCCAGGGGCGCCACCTCGATGACGTTGCGCTCGATCAGGCGGCTGACCCGCTCGAAGCCGAGCATCTCGAACAGGGCATCGTAGAGCGGCCGCAGGTACGGGTCGACCTTCTGCGCCATGTCGCCGGGCAGGAAACCGAGGCGCTCGCCGGCCTCCACCGCCGGGCGGACCAGCACCACCCGGCGCACCTCCTCGGCCTCG
This sequence comes from Halorhodospira halophila SL1, assembly GCF_000015585.1. Lineage (NCBI taxonomy): Bacteria > Pseudomonadati > Pseudomonadota > Gammaproteobacteria > Chromatiales > Ectothiorhodospiraceae > Halorhodospira > Halorhodospira halophila. The sequence continues at coordinate 969,346 of NC_008789.1, forward strand.
AGCGCCTCGACGGCGCAGGCCACGGCCAGGAAGGTCTTGCCGGTACCGGCCGGCCCGATGCCGAAGCTCAGGTCGTTGTCGCGGATGCGCTGGACGTAGGCCCGCTGCCCCGGTCCGCGGCCGCGCACGACGGTCTTGCGGGTGCGGATCACCGCCGCCTCTTCATCCCGCGCGTCGCGGCGCCACTGCGTCGGGACCGGGGCGGTGTCGTCGGCGCCCTCCCCCGGGTCCGAGTCCGAGTCCGGCTCCGCCACCTCGTCGTGGAGCTCCTGCAGCCGCGCCTGCTGAAGATAAAGGTGGACATCCTCCGGCTCCAGATGCTGCGAGGCAGCTGCCTCGTAGAGCTCCTCGAGGACCTGGCGGGTGACGCGGACCGAGTCGTCCGCGCCGATGACGCGGAAGCGGTGGCCCTGGTTCTGGATCTCCACCGCCAGGCGCCGCTCGAGTTGACGGAGGTTCTCGTCGAACTGCCCGCACAAGCGCGCCAGTCGCTCGTTGTCGGCTGGGGTCAGTTCGAGATCGATGGCGTACGGCCGGTCGCTCACGCCGTTACCCGCCTGCGCCGACTGCTGCGTGCATGGCTTGGCCCTCCACGGAGACGACGCGGCCCCGGAGCGAGTGGGTGCGCGCGTCGGTGATCTCGACTTCGGCAAAGCGGCCGATCCAGGACGGATCGCCGGGGAAGTTCACCACCCGGTTGCCCGAGGTGCGCCCGCTCAGCTCGCGCGGGTCGCGCCGCGACGGGCCATCGATCAGCACCGACTGCCTGGTGCCGAGCAGCGCCCGGGCGGCGGCACTCTGCTGCTCGTGCAGCCGCGCCTGCAGCCGCTGCAGCCAGGCGCGCTTGTCGGCCTCGGGGACGCCGTCGTGCAGCTCCGCCGCCGGTGTCCCCGGCCGCGGGCTATAGACGAAGCTGAAGGCGCCGCCATCGAAGCCGACGCGGTCAACCATGGCCAGGGTCTCCTCGAACTCGGCCTCGGTCTCGCCGGGGAAGCCGACGATCAGGTCCGTCGCCAACACCAGCCCGGGGCGAACGGCGCGAATCTGATCGATCAGCGCCTCGTAGGCGGCGATGTCGTGGCCGCGTTTCATCAGCTTGAGGATCAGATCCGAGCCGCTCTGCACCGGCAGGTGCAGGAAGTCGGCCAGCTCGGGCACATCGCGGTAGGCGTCGATGAGCCCACTGTGGAACTCCGCCGGGTGCGAGGTAGTGAAGCGGATGCGGTCGATCCCCGGGATGCGCGCCACGGCCTCGATGAGCAGCCCCAGGTCGGCGCGCTCGCCGTCGTCGAGGGCGCCGGCGTAGGCGTTGACGTTCTGCCCCAGCAGGTTGACCTCGCGCACCCCCTGCTCGGCCAGGCTACGCACCTCGGCGAGGACGTCGGCCACCGGCCGGCTGATCTCGTCGCCGCGGGTGTACGGCACCACGCAGAAGGAGCAGTACTTGCTGCAGCCCTCCATCACCGAGACGTAGGCGGTGGGCCCCTCGGCCCGCGGCTGCGGCAGGTGGTCGAACTTCTCGATCTCGGGGAAGTCGACGTCGACCTGGGCGCTGGCCCCGGAGCGCCGGCGCGCCAGCATCTGCGGCAGGCGATGCAGGGTCTGCGGCCCGAACACCAGGTCGACGAAGGGGGCGCGGCGCAGGATCTCGGCCCCCTCCTGGCTGGCCACGCAGCCACCAACGCCGATCAGCACGGTGGGGTTGTCCTGCTTGTAGCGCCGCCAGCGACCGAGCTGCGAGAAGACCTTCTCCTGCGCCTTCTCCCGCACCGAGCAGGTGTTGAGCAGCAGCAGGTCGGCCTCCTCGGGGCGATCGACCCGGCGCGCGCCGGCCTGGCTGACCAGGACGTCGACGAGCCGCTCGGCGTCGTAATCGTTCATCTGGCAGCCTTGGGTCTCTACGTAGACGCGCTCGCTCACCGTCTGCGCCACCTCGCGGTTTGGCCTCGCTTCACGGGACTGGTTTCTGGACATTCTAGCTTTGGCACTGCAACACGCCCAACGGCTCGATCATCCGGCCAGCGGGGTCAACAGCACGACGCTGGCGTACCACACCGCCGCCGCTGCAGCCCCGGCCGCGACGTCGTCGGCCATGATCCCCAGGCCGCCGTGCAGATGCCGATCGAGCCAGCGGATGGGGCCGGGCTTAACGGCGTCGAAGAAGCGGAAGAGCAGGAACAGCAGCGCGGCGTCCAGCCACACGGAGAAGACCCCGAAGCCGGTCACCAGCGGCAGCGCCGCGACCAGGTAACCGCCGACCTCGTCCCAGACGATGGCCGGGTGATCGTGGACGCCGACCTCGTCGGCGGCCCGGCCGCAGATCCAGATACCGCCGACCACCACCGCCAGGGTGGCCAGCAGGTAGACGGCCAACGGCGCGGGATAGAGCAGCGCGAACAGCGGCAGCGCCGCCAACGTACCGAACGTCCCCGGCGCCCGCGGGGCCAGACCGAGACCCCCGCCGGTGGCCAGCCAGTGCAGCGGCCGACGCAACCGGAACGGGGTGCTCACGACCCCTCCGCGAAGTGGTCGTAGCCACCCGGCTCCAGGGCGCAGACCACGCCGCCGGCGTCCACCCCGCGCAGCCCGGGGGTCTCCTCCACGGTGCCGATGCGCGTCACCGGCGTGGCGGCGTGCTCGCGCAGGCAGGCCATCTCCTCCTCCCGCTCCGCCGGCAGGGTGAAGCAGAGTTCGTAGTCGTCGCCGCCGTGGAGCAGGTGGCGGAGGTCGCCCTGCTCATCGATGAACGCCTGGGAGCGGGGCAATGCCTCCAGCTCCAGGGTGGCGCCGACGCCGCTCTCATCGAGCACCCGCGACAGGTCGGCGGCGAGCCCGTCGGAGACGTCGATAGCAGCACTCGCGCGCCCCAGCAGCGCGGTACCGGCCGCCACCCGCGGCTCGGGGCGGAACAGCCGGCCCGCCAGGTAGGCCGGATCGCCGGCCAGTGCGGTCGCCTCCTCGCGCTCCTGCCACAGCTCCAGCCCCAGGGCCGCATCCCCCAGGGTACCGGTCACCCAGACGCCGTCGCCGGGCCGCGCGCCACCGCGCCGAAGGCCGTGATCGCCGGCCACCTGGCCGAGGGCGGTGACCGAGACCGACAGCGGACCCTGGGTGGTGTCTCCGCCGACCAGGGCGACGCCGTAGCGGTCGGCCAGCGCCTTGAATCCGGCGCTGAACCGCTCCAACCACTGCGGGTCTTTCTCTGGCAGGGTCAGGGAGAGCAGGGTCCAGGCCGGTCGGGCACCGACGGCGGCCAGATCGCTGAGATTGACCGCCAGGACCCGGTGACCCAGCGCCTCCGGTGGGATATCCCCAGGGAAGTGGATGTCCTCGACCAAGGTGTCGCAACAGGCAGCCAGCAGCCCCGTCTCGGTCTGGAGCAGTGCCGCGTCGTCCCCGACCCCCAGCTCGACCCCGTCGCGCTGCGCGGTCAGACCGTGGAAATAGCGCTGGATGAGCGCCGCTTCGCCTCCGCCGATCACTGCCGATCCCCCCGCCTGGACTTTCGCTCGCCGCGCTCGGCGGCGCGCAGCGCCACGGTGGCACCGAAGCGGTCGAGCACGCCGTTGATGTAGCGGTGCGACTGGTCAGCGCCGAAGCGCCGCGCCAACTCCACCGATTCGTCGATGACGACGCGGTAGGGCACCTCCAGGCGCTCGGACAGCTCGAAGGCGCCCAGGCGCAGGATCGAGCGCTCCACCGGATCGAGCTGCACCAGGGGACGATCGAGCAGCGCCGAGAGCTGTTCATCGAGCTCGGCCGCCCGATCCGTGACCCCGTAGATCAGCTCGCGGAAGTAGGCCACGTCGATGTCACCGAGGCCGGCAGCGAGGAACTGCCGCTCGATATCCTCCGCCGACGCGCCGGTGACCGCGTACTGATAGAGCGCCTGGACGAGCTTGGATCGGGCCCGCGAGCGGCGCTTGCCTTCCCCTGAAGCCGCCATTACGCCTCGAGCTGCCGCATCAGATCGACCATCTCCAGGGCCGAGAGCGCCGCCTCGGCGCCCTTGTTGCCGGCCTTGGTCCCGGCACGCTCGATGGCCTGCTCGACAGTCTCGACGGTGAGCACGCCGTAGGAGACCGGCACGCCGGAGCCCATCATCGCCTGGGCGACGCCCTTGGTGCACTCGGCGGCCACGTACTGGTGGTGGTCGGTACCACCGCGGATCACCGCGCCGAGGGCGATCACGGCGTCGGCCCGGCCGGCGTCGGCCACGCGCTGGACCGCCAGCGGCAGCTCAAAGGAACCGGGCACGCGGATCAGCTCCAGGTGTTCCTCCGGCACCCCGTGGCGCCGCAGGGTATCGGCGGCGCCGTCGATCAGCCGGTCGACGATGAGATCGTTGAAGCGCGCCGCCACAAGGGCGAATCGCGCATCCTGCAGCGCGACGAGTTGTCCTTCGGTTACTTGCATGCCTGGTTTCCTGAAGAAAGTTTCGGTAGGACCGGCGCTTGCGCGGGTTCCGGCGTTAAACTACAAGCCCGGCGGGCGCCCCGCAAGCGCTGGTGATCAAGCCTCGGGGGTGACGTACTCCACCACTTCCATGCCGAATCCGGACAGGGCGTGCATGCGCCGCGGGGCGCTGAGCACGCGCATGCGGCGCACCCCGAGGTCGGTGAGGATCTGCGCGCCGATGCCGTAGGTGCGCAGATCCAGCGGCACGCCGCCGGCCTCCTCGCTGCAGCCACCGCCCTGATAGCAGCGCATGTGCTCGAGGATGTCGTCGTTGGCATCGGCGTTGCGCAGCACCACCACCACACCCGATTCGGCCTCGGCCACCTGGCGCAGCGCCGAGCGCAACGGCCAGCCGCAGCGCGGCCCGGTGGCGCCGAGCAGGTCGGCCAGCGGGTTCTCGAGATGCACGCGCACCAGGGCCGGGGTTTCCTCGTCCACCTGGCCGGCGAGCAGGGCGAAGTGCAGCGCACCGCTGACGTTGTCCTGGTAAGTGTGCATACGGAACGTGCCGTACTCGGTGGGCAGCTCGCAGGCACCGACGTGCTCCACCGAGCGCTCGTTGCGCACCCGATAGGCGATGAGATCGGCCACGGTGCCGATCTTCAACCCGTGGGTGCGAGCGAACGCCATGAGGTCGTCGCGCCGGGCCATGGTGCCGTCCTCGTTGAGGATCTCGACGATCACCGCCGCCGGGGCGAAACCGGCCAGCCGGGCCAGGTCGCAGCCGGCCTCGGTGTGCCCGGCGCGGGTAAGCACGCCGCCGGGCTGGGCCATCAGCGGGAAGATGTGCCCGGGCTGGACCAGATCCTCGGGGCGGGCGCCGGGGGCCACCGCCGCCTGAACGGTGCGCGCCCGGTCGGCGGCCGAGATGCCGGTGGTCACCCCCTCCGCCGCCTCGATGGAAACCGTGAAGTTCGTGGTGTTTTTCTCGTCGTTGTTATGGACCATCAACGGCAGGCGCAGCTGCTCACAGCGCTCCCGGGTGAGGGTCAGGCAGATCAGCCCCCGGCCGTAGCGGGCCATGAAGTTGATGTCCTCGGGGCGGATCAGGCTCGCCGGCATCACCAGGTCGCCTTCGTTCTCCCGGTCTTCGTCATCGAGGACGACCGCCATGCGCCCCTGGCGCAGGTCCTCGATGATCTCCTCGATACTGTTGAACTGCACCGTCTCGCTCATTCGTTCATCCATTGCCGAATCCGGCCTGTCGTAGCTGCTCCAGGGTCAGCCCCCCGCCGTCGCCACTGTCGGCACCGGCGCTGAGCAGCCGCTCGACGTAACGGGCCACCAGGTCCACCTCGATGTTGACCGGATCGCCGGCGCGGCGTTCCCCCAGGTTGGTGGCGTCGAGGGTGTGCGGGATCAGGTTGACCTCGAACTCCCGTCCAGCGACGGCGTTAATGGTCAGGCTGACCCCGGCCACGGCGATGGAGCCCTTGACCGCCACATAGCGGGCCAGCCCCTCCGGGACCCGGAAGCGCCAGCGCTCGGACCCCCCGGCGGGGGCCCGCTCGACCACCTCGCCGACGCCGTCGACATGTCCGGTCACCAGGTGCCCGCCCAGCGGCGTCGACGGGGTGACCGCCCGCTCCAGGTTGACCCGCACCCCGCTGCGCAACCCGCCCAGGGTGGTGCAGCGCAGGGTCTCATCGGAGACGTCGGCACGGAACTGCCCATCCTCGATCCCGGTGGCGGTCAGGCAGGCGCCGTCGACGGCGATGCTGTCGCCGATCCGGCACTCCGCCAGGCCCAGCCGGGGAGCATCGATGCGCAGGATCCGCCCCTCGCCGCTGTGCTCGATGGCGGCCACGCGGCCGCAGGTCTCCACGATCCCGGTGAACATGCGGTTAAACCAACCTCGCGGTGATGCGGATTTCCTCACCCACCCGCCGGACATCGCTGAACGCCAGCGGTTGGCGCTGCGCCATGGTCTCGATGCCGGGCAGGGCCAGCAACGGCCGGGCGGCGTCGCCCATCAGGTGGGGTGCGGTGTAGACGATCAGCTCGTCGGCCCACCCGCCCCGCACCCAGGAGCCAGCCAGCGTGGGGCCGGCCTCCACCCAGACCTCGTTGATCTCGCGCGCCGCCAGGGCGTCGAGCACGGCAGCCAGGTCGAGGCCGCCCTCCTGCAGCGGGAGCGGCAACAGCTCGGCCCCGCAGCTGCGCAGCGCCCGGGCCCGGGCCTCGTTGACGTACTCGGCGTGGCCGATGAGCACCGGCCCCGGGGCCTGGAACAGGGCCGCGTGTGGCGGCGTGGTCAGGCGCGGGTCGAGGACCACGCGCTGGGGCTGACGCTCGGCCGGCACCGCCGGCTCGACGTCGCGGGCGTCGAGGCGCGGGTCGTCGGCGCGCACGGTCCCCACCCCGGTGAGCACCGCTGCGGCCTCTGCGCGCCCCCGGTGGACGTCGCGGCGCGCCGCCGCCGAGGTGATCCAATGGCTCTCGCCGGAGGCCATGGCGGTCCGCCCGTCCAGGCTCGCCGCCAGCTTGACCCGCACCCACGGCCGCCCGCCGGCCATCCGGCGCAGGAAGCCGCGGTTGAGGGCCTCGGCATCGGCGGCCAGCACGCCCTCGGTGACCGCCACCCCGGCGGCCTCGAGCTGCGCGATACCGCCCCCGGCCACCCGGGGGTTGGGGTCGCGGTGCCCGACCACGACCCGGCTGACGCCGGCGTCGATCAGGGCGCGGGCGCAAGGGGGCGTGCGCCCGTAGTGGGCGCACGGCTCCAGGGTCACGTAGGCGGTGGCCCCATGGGCCGCGCCGCCGGCGGCCTGCAGGGCCGCTGCCTCGGCGTGCGGCCCGCCAGCCTGTTCGTGGGCGGCCTCGGCCAGCACGCTGCCGTCGCGGACCAGCACGCAGCCGACCCGCGGATTGGGGTGCGGCGGCGGGCATACCGCGGCCGCCCGCCGAATGGCGCGGGCCATCCAGCGGGGATCGTCCGGGTGCCGGTCAGTCGTCGTCACGCCGGTGCTGCTCCAGGCCCTCAATGACCTCGCGGAAGGCGCCGACATCCTCGAAGCGCCGGTAGACCGAGGCGAAACGGACATAGGCGACCACGTCGAGCTCGCGCAGCTCTTCCATGACGTACTCGCCGATGACGTTGGCGGCCACTTCGCGCTCGCCGGCGCCGGAGACGCGCTTACAGACACGCCGCACCGCCGCCTCGACAGCCTCGGTGGCCACCGGGCGTTTCTCCAGCGCCCGCCGGAAACCGAGACGCAGTTTGTCCTCGTCGAACGCCTCGCGCCGCCCGTCGGACTTCACCACCCGCGGGTAGACCAGCTCGGGGGCCTCGTGGGTGGTGAAGCGCTCGCCACAGGACGGGCACTGCCGCCGCCGCCGCACTTGCTCGCCCTCGCCGATCAGGCGCGAGTCGACCACGCGGGTGTCAGCGTTCTGGCAGTACGGGCAGCGCATGGTCGATCAGGCGTCCCGCGTCACCCGTAGACGGGGAATTCGCGACAGATCTGCTCCACCTCGCCGCGCACGCGCTCGACGACGGACTCGTCGCCCATGTTGTCGAGGACGTCACAGATCCAGTCAGCCAGGCGGGTGGCCTCGGCCTCCTTGAAACCACGGGTGGTGATCGCCGGCGTGCCGATGCGCAGACCGCTGGTGACGAACGGCGACTGCGGATCGTTGGGCACGGTGTTCTTGTTGACCGTGATGTTGGCCCGCCCCAGCGCGGCGTCCGCATCCTTGCCGGTGAGGTTCTTGGGGGTCAGATCCATCAGGAAGAGGTGGTTGTCGGTACCGCCGGAGACGACGTTGTAGCCGCGCTCGATGACGCGCCGGGCCATGGCGCGGGCGTTGGCCACCACCTGCTCCTGGTACTGCTTGAAGTCGGGCTCGAGGGCCTCCTTGAAGGCCACGGCCTTGCCGGCGATGGCGTGCATCAGCGGGCCGCCCTGGGTCCCCGGGAAGACCAGCGACTGGAATTTCTTCTCCAGGTCCGGGTTGGAGCGGGCCAGGATGATGCCGCCGCGCGGGCCGCGCAGGGTCTTGTGGGTGGTGGAGGTCACCGCGTCGGCGTGGGGGATCGGGCTGGGGTAGACCCCGGCGGCCACCAGGCCGGCGATGTGGGCCATATCGACGACCAGGTAGGCGCCCACCGAGTCGGCGATCTGGCGCAGGCGCGCCCAATCGACCACTTGGGAGTAGGCGGAGAAGCCGCCGATGACCATCTTCGGCTGGTGTTCGGTGGCCAGGCGCTGGATCTCGTCGTAGTCGATCTGGCCGTCGTCGTTGATGCCGTACTGCACGGCGTTGAACAGCTTGCCGGAGAAGTTGACCTTGGCGCCGTGGGTCAGGTGGCCGCCGTGGTCGAGGCTCATGCCCAGGATGGTGTCGCCGGGCTTGAGCAGGGCGTGGAAGACGGCGGCGTTGGCCTGGGAGCCCGAGTGGGGCTGGACGTTGGCGTAGTCGGCGCCGAAGAGCTGCTTGGCGCGGTCGATGGCCAGCTGCTCGGCTACGTCGACGTGCTCACAGCCGCCGTAGTAGCGCTTGCCCGGGTACCCTTCGGCGTACTTGTTGGTCAGCACGCTGCCCTGCGCTTCCATCACGCGGGGACTGGCGTAGTTCTCGGAGGCGATCAGCTCGATGTGATCCTCCTGGCGCTGGCGCTCGTCCTCGATGGCGGCTGCCAGCTCCGGGTCGTAACCCGCAATGGTCATATCTCGGGAGAACATAGAGGCTCCTTGCTCGGCTTGGGATCCGGCATTGCACAATCCGCCAGTATAACCGAACTTCCTCCGAACTCCGAATCACCGCCCCGCTGCCTTATGGATCAGGGCGATAGCGACGCCCGCGAAACCGTCCTGCCTCCGTTCGGCTCCGGCTGGTCCGCCCCCCCGGTCGCCGGATCATTGCGGACGCGCCGAGCAGCGCAGCCCCGGCGGGGGTTCAGCGCGAACCTTTGCCGGTTCGCGCTGATCAGCGAGGTTTTGTCCGAGCGGCGCGCAGCGCCGCGAGTTAAGCGAGCGGCCCCGCCGGGGTGAGCCGCGCAGGGGACCCCGCCGCTAGGCGGGGCGCGTTCGCCGATCCGGCGACCGGGGGGCGGGCCAGCCGGAGCCGAACGGAGGCGTTCCGGGGCACCCGCACCGGGCGCCGAGGGCGGCTAGAACGTCCGCCGAACCAGCCCTTATACTTTCCGACATGAGCCTCTGCGCCCGCCCGTACAGCCGCGCCGAGCAGGCCGCCGACCGGATCCTGCACTGGGTGGCCATTGCCGCCTCGCTGGCCGGGGCGGCTGTGCTGATCGCCCTGGCCGCCCAGCGCGGCGAACCCACGCTGATCGGCAGCGTCACCCTCTACGGCCTGGCGCTGATCGCGCTCTTCCTGAGCTCGGCGCTGTGCAACCACAACCTCACCGACCACCAGTCGCCCCGGGCCGAGCGACTGCGCCGGCTCGACCACGCGACGATCTTCTTCATGATCGCCGCCACCTACACCCCGTTCACCGTCAACGCCCTGGAACCGCCCTACGGCTGGGCGCTGCTAGCCTTCGTGTGGAGTGTGGCGGGGGTCGGCATCGGGGCCAAACTCCTGCTGCCGAGACCGCCGGGGCGGCTATTCTCGGTCATCCTGTGCCTGGTCCTGGGCTGGTCGGTGGTGATCGTCATCGAACCGCTGGTCGCGGCCCTGTCCACAGCCGGGCTGGTCCTGCTGATCGCCGGCGGGGTGCTCTACAGCGCCGGGGTGCTGTTCTACCTTTGGCACCACCTCCCCTACCACCATGTGGCCTGGCACGGCATGGTGGTGGCCGCCGCCGCCTGTCATTATGCGGCGATACTGGCCGGCGTGGTCCTGGCGCCGGAACCGACTCAGCTCTAACCCCGGCCACGGACCGACTCACCCCCTGCCATGATCGATCTGCTGCTGTTCACCATCGGCCTGGCCGGCGTCCTGGCCGGCGCCGAATTGCTGGTCCGCGGCGCCAGCCGGCTGGCCCAGCGCCTCGGCATCGCCCCGCTGGTGGTCGGGCTGACGGTGGTCGCCTTCGGCACCAGTGCGCCGGAGCTGGCGATCACCGTGCGCGCGGCGTTCACCGACCACGCCGCCGACCTGGCCCTGGGCAACATCGTCGGCAGCAACATCGCCAACATCCTGCTCGTGCTCGGGCTGGCGGCGCTGATCGCCCCAATCGTCGTCGCCCACCGGCTGATCCGCATCCACGTGCCGATGATGCTGGCCGCCTCGCTGCTCACCGTCCTACTCGCCCTGGACGGCGCCCTGGGCACCGTCGACGGCGCCATCCTCCTCGCCGGGCTGGCCGGCTACCTGGCCCTGACCCTCGTCCGCGACCGGACACCACTTAGCGCGGCTGCCGAGACGGCACCGCCGGCGCCCCTGCCGCGGGCGGTGGCCGGCCTGCTGCTGGGCATCCCGCTGCTCGCTGGCGGCGCCTTCCTGTTGGTCGACGCGGCGGCAGCCCTCGCGGCGGCGCTGGGGATCAGCGACCTGGTCATCGGCCTGACCCTGGTGGCGGTGGGCACCTCCCTGCCGGAGATCGCCACCACCCTCGCTGCCTACCGGCTGGGGGACCGCCAGATGGCCGTCGGCAACCTGGTCGGCAGTAACATCTTCAACCTGCTGGCCGTCCTCGGCGTGGCCGCGCTCCTCGCCCCCGAGGGCGTCGCGGTGGCCGGCGCCGCCCTGGCCTTCGACCTGCCGGTGATGCTCGCCGTCTCCTTCGCCTGCCTGCCGGTCTTCTTCACCGGGTACACCATCGCCCGCTGGGAAGGGGGCGTATTCCTCGGCTACTACGCCGCCTACTGCGCCTTCCTCTTCCTGGCCGCCGCGCAGCACCAAGCCCTGGGGCCGTTCAGCGCGGTCATGCTCGGCTTCGCCCTCCCGCTGACAGTGATCACCCTGGGCGTCGGGGTCACGCGGCAGCTGCGTGACCGCCGCCGCGGCTTGTATAGTTGACCTGACACCCGAACCGCCTGGGAGTAACCGATCATGAGCCGCCACTTCGACGCCGCTGCCGGCCTGTGCGAGCAGCCCGAGCCGGAGACCGCCGGATTCAAGCTCAACCACACCATGCTGCGCATCAAGGACCCGCAGCGCTCCCTGGACTTCTACACCCGGGTGCTGGGCATGCGCCTGGTGCGCCGCCTGGACTTCGAGGAGATGCGCTTCACGCTCTACTTCCTCGCCTTCCTCGACGACCAGCAAGCCGCCGAGGTCCCCGCCGAGGACGGCCCGCGAACCACCTGGAACTTCGGCCGCGAGGGGGTGCTGGAGCTGACTCACAACTGGGGCGACGAGAACGACCCCGAGGTCGCCTTCCACGACGGCAACAGCGAGCCGAAGGGTTTCGGCCACATCGCCATCTCGGTCCCCGACGTCTACAGCGCCTGTGAGCGCTTCGAGACGCTGCAGGTGGACTTCGTCAAACGCCCCCAGGACGGCAAGATGCAGGGCATCGCCTTTATCCGCGACCCGGACGGCTACTGGATCGAGGTGGTCCAGCCCGACCTGCTCGAACGCCAGGGGATCGGCTGACCATGCCTGGGGTCCTGATGCTGCTCGGCATGGCGGTGCTGATCGTCGCCGGCATCGCCGTGCGCGACCGCACCGAGGTGATCAGCAACACCGCCTTCATCCTCGCGGCGGTGCTGCTGATCCTGGCCATCCTCGCCTTCACCCGGACGATCTGACCGCTAGCGCGGCCGGGCGGCCAGGGCGTGCAGGGCCTCCCCCAGGCACGCCGTCAGCCGCCGGGCCGCGTCCAGGTGGAGGAACTCGTCCGGGCCGTGGGCGTTGGAACCCGGCCCGGCCACCCCGGTGACCAGGTACTGCGCCTGCGGGAAGCGCTGCTTGAGCCAGTTGAGCAGTGGGATGGTGCCGCCCTCGCCCATGTGCACCGGCGCCGCCCCGAAATGTCTCGCCGAGGCCTGCTCCAGGGCGTCGGCCAGCCACGCCTCGGGCTCCGGCGCGGCCCAGCCGGAGGCCACCGCATCGGCCTCGAACTCCACCCGCGCTCCGGCCGGCGGGTTCTCGGTGAACAGCGCCTCCAGCCCCTCGGCCACGGCCTCGGCATCGGAGGTGGGCGGCAGCCGCAGCGCCAGCTTGGTGGCCGTGAACGGGCGCAACACGTTGCCGGCGGCCTCCACCGGCGGCAGCCCCTCGGCCCCCACCACCTCCAGCGCGGCACGCCAGGTGCGATCGAGGATGCGCTCGGCCGGCGTTTCGGACTGCGCCTCGACCCCGCGCAGGAACGGGTAGCGGTCGCGGGTCAGGTCGCCGAGAACGGCGCCGGCATGGTCAGCCTGCTGCCGGCGCAGTTCGGGGATGGTGACGCCACAGAGCTGCGGCAGGACGCGACCGGTCTCCGGGTCTTCGAGGCGGCTGAGCACCTGGCGCAGGATGCGGAAGCTTGACGGCACCACACCGCCGGCGTCGCCGGAGTGAACCCCTTCGCGCAGTACGTCCACACGCAGCGTGCCGGTGATCATGCCCCGCAGCGAGGTGGTGTTCCAGAGTCGGTCATAGGTGCCACACCCGGCGTCGGGACAGACGATGAGTTCCGGCTGGCCGATGTGCGGCGCCAGGGCGTCGAGATAGGCCGGCAGGTCGAAGCTCCCGCTCTCCTCGCACGCCTCGATGACCAGCACGCAGCGGGGATATCGCAGCCCCGCCGCCTGCAGCTCGGCGATGGCCACCACCGTCGAGAAGACCGCGTACCCATCGTCCACCGCGCCGCGACCGTAGAGCCGGCCCTCGCGCACCACCGGCTGCCAGGGGCCCAGGCCGTCGGACCAGCCGCTGTTCTCGGGCTGCTTGTCCAGGTGGCCATAAAGCAGAGCGGTGCCCGCCGCCTCGTCACTGCCCGGCACATCGACGAAGAGCAGCGGGGTCCGGCCCTCGAGCCGCTCGATGCGGACCTGCGCCGCCGGCAGGTGGCGCTGGCAGAATGCCGACGCCAGCTCCATCGCCTCGTCCAGATAGCCGTGGGCCGCCCACTCCGGATCGAAGTGGGGGGACTTGGCCGGAATGCGCACGAACTGCTCCAGGGCCGGGAGGGCCTCCCGGTTCCAGGTATCAATCACCCGCTGCGTTTCCAGCACGTTAGCCACTTGTGTTCTCCGCCAGTTCTTGAATCACGTGATCGTGGATCTGCTGCGCCGCCGCGTCGGCCAGGACAAAGCGGACATGCCGGACGTACCGGAGCTGCGCCGCCGTCCGCTGCAGGGTGCCGATGGCCACCCGGGCGGCGCGCTCCATAGGAAAACCGAAGGCGCCGGTGGACAGCGCCGGCATCGCCACCCGGGTCAGCTCGTGCTCCTCGGCCCGGTGCAGAGCGTTGCGGTAGCAGGCGGCGAGCAGCTGCTCGCCGGGTTCGTCGACGCCGTAGACCGGACCGAGGCAGTGGATGACGTGCCGATTGGGCAGGCCAAAGCCGGCGGTGATCACCGCCTGCCCCGGCTGAATGGGCGCCAGCGGCCGGCACGCCTCGGCCAGTTCCGGCCCGGCCGCGCGATGCAGCGCCCCGGCCACGCCGCCGCCGGGCATCAGCTGGGCGTTCGCGGCATTGACCACGGCATCGCAGTCGCCCTGGGCGGCGATATCCCCCACCCGGGTCTCCACGGTGAGTTCCGCAAACCGTGCCTGCATGGTCCCTCCTAACGACAGCGCCCGGCGGCCCGCGGACCGCGCGGGGAAGCCTCAGCACCCCTACCAGGAAGGTAGCAGTCAGGAGCTGCTGCGGGCCTCGCGAATGGTCTCGTAGGCGGCCCGGATCTGTCGGGTCCGTTCGCCGGCGGCCTCCAGCTCCGCCTGGGAGACACCGCGGGAGATCAGCCGGTCGGGGTGACTCTGGCTGATGGCGCGCCGGTACGCCTGGCGCACCTCGTCGCTGCTCGCCCCGCGGCTCAGTCCCAGCAGCCGGTAGGCGTGGTCCAGCGTCAGGCGCACACCGCGGCGCACCTTGCCGCGCTGGAGCTGGGCCAGCCGCGCGTCCAGGTCGGCCTGCGACACCCCGACCTGGCGCCAGACGCGGCGCAGCAGCCGTTCCCGGGGCTTGTCCAGGGTGCCGTCGGCCAACGCCACGCGCAGCTGGAACTCCAGGAAGCGGGCCAGCTCCTGGGGGCGGTTGCGCCCCATCAACCGCAGCAGGCCGAGCACCGGGCGCAGGGGGGCATCCGGCGCCTTGCCGCGGTTGAAGATGGTGATCGCCCGCCGGCGGCCGCGCTCATCCAGCGGCAACTCGCCAAGCACCCGCCGGGCCGCGGCGATCTCCTGCTCGCTGACCCGGCCATCGCTCTTGGCCAGGTGGCCCATGGTCAGGGCGGTGGCCCCCAGGAACAGCCGCTGCGTGCGGGCCAGGCCGCAGCCGCTCCACACCAGCCCGACGACCTGGGTCAGACGCACCCACAGGTCGATCAGGGTACCCACGGCCAGCCCCGCCACCGCTCCGCTCCAGCCGGCAATGAGCCAGCCGCCCAGGGTCGCGAGAATCCGCCCTGACCAGCGTCGAACTATGCGGTACGGCTGCTGCATCCACCTCACCTTCCAGCGCGCGCCAAGGATACCCGAGCCGCCCCATCGAGGGCATCCCGCTTGCATCCGTCGCCGCGTTTTACAATGCTCGTCCGTCGGGTGACCCTTAGGGGACACGGACGCTGCCAACAAAAAGGGGAATCATCGTGCAGGACAAGCATGTCGCAGTGGTCGGCGGAGGGATCGCCGGCGCCGGGGCCGCCTGGCTGCTCGCCGGCCGCCATCGGGTCACGCTGTTCGAGGCCGAGGACTACGTCGGTGGTCACACGTGCACCATCGACGCCCAGCTCAGCGACGGAACCCACCCGGTGGACACCGGTTTCATGGTCTTCAACCCGCGCAACTACCCCCATCTTTGCGCCCTGTTCGACCACCTGGGCATCGACGCCCAGGCCTCGGACATGTCCTTCGCCTGCGCCGACCGCGACGACGACCTGGAGTATAACGGCGAGAGCCTGCGCGGGCTCTTCGCTCAGCGCCGCAACCTGGTCCGCCCTGGCTTCCTGCGCATGGTCTACGACATCCTGCGCTTCAACCGGCGCGCCAAACGGGACCTGGCTGGCAGCCTGGACGACAGCCTGCCGTTGGGCGACTACCTGGACGCCGGCGGCTACGGCCCCGGCTTCCGCCGCCACTACCTGATGCCCATGGCGGCGGCGATCTGGTCGGCCTCGCCGAGCACCCTGCGCGCCTTCCCGGCGCGTCGGTTCCTGGCGTTCTTCCGCAACCACGGGTTGCTCGATCTGGCCAACCGGCCGCAGTGGCACACCGTCCCCGGCGGCGCGCGGCGCTACATCGACAAGATCCTGCCGGCGCTCCACGCGGTGCACACCAGCACACCGGTGCGCCGGGTCCAGCGCCTGGACGCGGGCGGCGTGCGCCTGAGCGGCGATCAGGGAGAACTGGGGGAATTCGACGAGGTGGTCCTGGCCGCCCACGCCGATCAGACCCTGGCCATGCTCGACGCCCCCACCGACGAGGAGGCACGGCTGCTCGGCCAGTGCCGCTTCCAGGACAACCTGGCCCTACTCCACACGGACCCGACGGCCATGCCGCGCCGGCGTCCGATCTGGGCCAGCTGGAACCACATCAGCGCCGCCGACGAGCACTCCCAGCGGCCGGTATCGGTCACCTACTGGCTCAACCGCCTGCAGCAGGTGCCCAGCGAGCAGAACGTCTTCGTCAGTCTCAACCCGGTGGACGCCATCGACGACGCCTACGTCCAGCGCCGGCTGTCCTTCACCCACCCGGTCCTCGACGGGTCCGCTGCCGAAGCCCAGGACGCCCTGCCAACGATCCAGGGTCGCGACCGGCTGTGGTTCTGCGGCGCCTGGACCGGCTTCGGCTTCCACGAGGACGGCCTGCGTTCGGCGGTGCGTGTCGCCGAACAGCTCGGCTGCCCGCCGCCGTGGGGCGGCGCGCAGCAGACCGCCGAGGCCGAAGCCGACGCCGCCGCGCCTACCGGGCAACCCGTGGGAGAGCCGGCATGATCGAGGCCCCTGCGCTCTACGTCGGCGGGGTCACCCACCGGCGCAGCATCGCTCCGAAGTACTTCTTCCGCTACCGCTACGCGGCGTTCCTGTTCGATGTGGACGACCTGCCGGCGCTCGACGCCCGCAGCCGGTTGTTCGCCTACAACCGGCGCGGGCTGATCAGCCTCCACGACCAAGACTACGGCCCCCGGGACGGCACACCGCTGCGCCCGTGGATCGACTCGGTACTGGCCGAACGCGGCCTGGACACCGCGGATGGCCGCGTGCTGCTGCTGACCGTACCGCGGGTGCTGAACCACGCCTTCAATCCGCTGTCGGTGTGGTTCTGCCTGGACCGGGATGAGCAGCCCCGCGCCGTCCTCTGCGAGGTGCACAACACCTTTGGCGAGGTCTACGGCTACCTGCTCCACCAGGACGGGGCGCCCATGCCGTTCCCCATCCGCAGCCAGGCCACCAAGGTATTCCATGTCTCGCCGTTCCTGCCCGTGGACGGCGAATACCGCTTCCGCCTGTCGGCACTGACCGAGTCACTGGCGGTGGCGATCGGCTACCATGGCGAAGAGGGGCGGCGCCTGTCGGCGGTGCAGACCGGCGAGCGCCGGCCGCTCACCGACGGCCAGCTGCTGCGCATCCTCGGCCGGCTGCCGCCGCCCGGGCTCCGCGCCCTGGTCGGCATCCACTGGCAGGCGCTGAAGATCTACCTGCGCGGGGGCCGATTCCACAGCAAACCCGAACCACCCAAGGAGCTCGTGGGATGACGCAGATCAGCGAGACCGGATCTGCCCACACACAAGCCGGAGTCCCGCTGGCAGCGCGGCCGCTGATCCGCTGGCTGGCGCGCTTTCGCACCGGCACCCTGCGGCTGCATCTGCCCGATGGCCGCTCGCTGATGTTCGGCGGCGAGGTCGACGGCCCGGCCGCCGAGATGACCCTGCACCGGCCGACCCGGCTGGTGGGGCGGGTGCTGCACCGGGGCGACATCGGCTTCGCCGAGAGCTTCATGGCCGGGGAGTGGGACACCCCGGCGCTGGCGCCGTTGATCCAGGTCATGGCCAGCAACGAGCACGCCTACAACGCCACCCCCGCGGGGCGGTGGTACACCCGCGCCCTGCTCGGGCTGCTCCATCGGCTGCGCGCCAACACGCTGCGCGGCAGCCGGCGCAACATCGCCTACCACTACGATCTGGGCAACGACTTCTACCGGCTGTGGCTGGACGAGACCATGACCTACTCCTCGGCGCTATTCGCCGAGCCCGACCAGCCGCTGGCCGAGGCACAGCGCAATAAGTATCTGCGCACTCTCGAAGAGCTGGGCGCCCAGCCCGGCGACCGGGTTCTCGAGATCGGCTGCGGCTGGGGCGGCTTCGCCCGTGAGGCGGCCCAGGCCGGGGTGGCCGTGACCGGGCTGACCCTCTCCCGCGAGCAGTTGGCCTGGGGGCAAGCGGCGCTGGCCGAGGCGGGGCTGGACGGCCAGGCCACCCTGCGCCTCCAGGACTACCGGGAGGTCTCCGGCGAGTTCGACCACATCGTCTCCATCGAGATGTTCGAGGCCGTCGGCCAGGAGCATTGGCCGGCCTTCTTCAAGACCGTTCACCGCTGCCTGCGTCCCGGGGGGCGGGCCCTGCTGCAGATCATCACCATCGACGAGGCGGCCTGGCCGGTCTATACCGGCGGCCCGGACTTCATCCAGCGCTACATCTTCCCCGGCGGCATGCTGCCCACCGAGGGCCACGTGCGCGACGGGCTGGCCGCCGCCGGCCTGCACTGTGAGGCGGTGACCAGCCACGCCGAGGAGTACGCCGCCACCCTGCTCGCCTGGCACGAGAACTTCCTGGCCTGCCGCGAGCAGGTACGGGCCCAAGGCTTCGACGAGCGCTTCCAGCGCATGTGGCGCTACTACCTGGGCTACTGTGAGGGTGGCTTCCGCTGCGGACGCATCGATCTCCAGCGCTTCCGGGTCCAGCGCCCGCATGGCTGACGATACGCCGGTCTACCCCATCCGCACCGTGGCGGAACTCACCGGCGTGAACCCGGTGACCCTGCGCGCCTGGGAACGACGCTACGGTCTGATCCGGCCCCAGCGCACCGCCAAGGGGCACCGCCTCTACTCGGAGAACGACATCGCGCGGATCCGGCGGATTGTCGAGCTCCTCGATCGCGGGGTACTGATCAGCCGGGCCCGTGAGGCGCTGACCGCTGAGGAGAGCGGCGAGGAACTCGCCGCCGGCGAGGCCCCCTGGCCGGCCTGGCGCAGCCACTTGGGTCGGGCACTGGCGCACTTCGAGCCCACCGCCCTGGACGGTGCGCTGAGCGAGCTACTCAGCCTCTATCCAGTGGATCGGGCGGCGAGCCACGTGCTGCTCCCGGTCCTCAAGGCGCGCCTGACCGGGGACGCCGAGGCGGTGGCCGAAGGACACTTGTTGGCCACCTACCTGCGCGGTCGCCTGGGGCACCTGGTCAACCGCACCCCGGCGCGGGGCACCGGGGTGCGCATCCTGCTGGCCGCGCCGCCGCAGTCCGAGTCCTCCCCCGGGATCACCGGCGTGGCCCTGTGCATCCTCGCCCTGACCGCCCTGAACCGGGGGCACCGGCCGGTGCTGCTGGGAGAGGCGGTGCCCTCGCCGGCCATCGCCGCCGGGGTCCGCCGCGCGGCGGCGGACCACCTGCTGATCTACGGCGACGCCCACCCGGGGGCAGCCTGGGGACAAGCAGTCGCCGAACTCACTGCCGCCTGGCCGGGGCAGACGGCGGTCACCGGTCCGGCCGCCGAGCAGCCCGACGGCCTGCCGCCGGAGGTCCGGGTTCTGGTCGGCGAGCCCCACCAGGCCATCGACCGCCTCTGCCACCCACCACCATCAGGAGCCTGACCCCGTTGACCAACGCCCTCGTCTGGCTGCGCCGGGACCTGCGCCTGGCCGATCAGCCGGCCCTGGCCCGCGCCGCACAAACCGCGGAGCGCCTGGCCCCGGTCTACATCCACGCCCCCGCAGAGACCCGACCGACCGTAGGCGCCGCCAGTTGCTGGTGGTTGCACCACAGCCTGGCGGCACTGGACGCCGAGCTGGCCTCGGCCGGCAGTCGACTCTGCCTGGACACCGGCCCCAGCGCCGAGCGCCTATGCCACTGGGCGCAGGTCAGCGACGCCGCGGTGGTCTACTGCACCGCCATCGCCGAGCCGTGGGCGCGGCAACAGGAGGCCGCCGTGGCCGAGGCCCTGGCCGCGATCGGCGTCCGCCTGGAGGTCCTCGCCGACGGCCTGCTCACCGATCCTAGCGCCGTACGCAACCGCAGCGGCACCCCGTACCGCGCCTTCACGCCCTTCTGGCGCAGCGTGCGGGCGCAGCTGGATCCGCCCCGCCCCGCGCCGCCGCCGGCGTTGCCTGGCCTGCCGGAGGCCATCCCGGAGCCGCAGCCGCTGGAGACGCTGGGGCTGCTGCCGCGCATCCGCTGGGACGAGAAGCTGGCCCCCTGCTGGCAGCCCGGCGCCGCCGGGGCCCAGCAGCGCCTGGAGCGGTTCCTGGATGGGGCGGGGCCGGCCTACGGCGAACGGCGCGACTTCCCGGCGCAACCGGGGACCTCACGGCTGTCGCCCCACCTGCACTTCGGCGAGATCAGCATCCGCGCCGTCTGGCACGCGGTGCGCGACGCCCAGCAGATGCAGCCGGCGGCGGCTGACGCCCTGGACACCTTCCTCGCCGAGCTGGGCTGGCGGGAGTTCGCCTACCACCTGCTGTGGCAGCAGCCGGAACTCCACCGCACGCCCATCGACGAGCGCTTCAGCCGCTTCCCCTGGCGCGAGGACCCCGACGGCGCCCTGCTCGACGCCTGGCGCCGCGGCGCCACCGGCATCCCGCTGGTGGATGCGGGCATGCGCGAGCTGTGGGCCACCGGCTGGATGCATAATCGGGTGCGCATGGTGGTCGGCTCGTTCCTGGTCAAGAACCTGCGCCTGCCCTGGCAGCACGGTGAGGCGCACTTCCGCGATACTCTGGTGGACTGGGACCTGGCCAGCAACAGCATGGGCTGGCAGTGGGTGAGCGGCTGCGGGGCGGACGCCGCCCCCTACTTCCGCATCTTCAACCCGGTGCGCCAGGGCGAGCGCTTCGACCCCGACGGCGACTACGTCCGCCACTGGGTCCCGGAGGTGGCCGGCCTGCCCAAGAGCCACATCCACCAACCCTGGGCGGCGCCCGCCGACGCGCGGGCCCGCTGCGGCTTGCACCTGGGGCGGGACTATCCGGAGCCCCTGGTCGATCTGGCCACCAGCCGCAAGGAGGCGCTGGCAGCATTCCATGCCCTCGGTTAGGGTAGGGCGCATGACAGCCAGTACTCCCGTTGCCCAGACGCACATCCAGAGCCTGCCGCTGCTGCACAGCGGCAAGGTCCGTGATATCTACGCCGTCGATGATGAGCGACTGCTGATCGTGGCCACCGATCGGCTCTCCGCCTTCGACGTGATCCTGCCGGACCCGATCCCCGACAAGGGGGCGGTGCTCACGCGGGTCTCGAACTTCTGGTTCCGCAAGACCGCCCACCTGGCCGCCAACCACCTCCTCGACACCCCGCCGGAGTCGGTGGTGGCACCGGAGGAGGCCGATCAGGTGCGCGACCGGGGTGTGGTGGTCCGCCGCCTGCAGGCCCTGCCGGTGGAGGCCATCGTGCGTGGCTACCTGGCCGGTTCCGGGTGGCAGTCGTACCAGCGCGACGGTACCGTCTCCGGGGTGGCGCTGCCCGACGGCCTGCGCCAGTCGGATCGACTGCCCGAGCCGATCTTCACGCCGACCACGAAGGCCGCGGTCGGCGACCACGACGAGCCGATCTCCTTCGCGCAGACCGTCGAACGCATCGGCGCCGACCTGGCCGAGCGGATCCGCACCATCGCCCTGGAGGTCTTCGCCCTGGCCACCGAGTATGCGGAGTCCCGCGGCCTGATCATCGCCGACACCAAGCTGGAGTTCGGTGTCACGCCCGAGGGCGAGCCGGTGATCATCGATGAGCTGCTGACCCCGGACTCGTCCCGCTTCTGGCCGGCCGACGCCTGGCAGCCCGGTGCCACGCCGCCGGCGTTCGACAAGCAGTACATCCGCGACCACCTGGAGGCGCTGGGCTGGGACAAGCGCCCGCCGGCGCCCCACCTGACCGACGACGTGATCCGCCAGACCGCTGAGAAGTACCGCGAGGCCGAGCGGCTGCTGACGCGCTAGGCGCCCCCGCCGGCGCTCGCGCAGCACCCCCGGACCGCCCGCGGACCTGCAGCGATGGAACGACCCACGGGGCCGAATTGATTATGCACAATACAGACGTCGCGAATGTGGTAGAGTCCCCCCGTCAGGGCATCAACCCCGCGGAGTGGATTCCCATGGAACCAAGCGACTGCGAGAACTGCGCCATCCGCTCCGTCGCCCTGTTCGGCGAGATCGACCCACAGACGGTTGCGCAACTTCAGGATCAGGCGCGGGAGTTTCGCGAGCCGGCCGGTACAGTGCTCTACGAGGAGGGCAGCAACGCCGACTCGGCCTTCACCCTGCGCGAGGGCATCATCAAGCTGGTGCGCAACCAGCCCGGGGGGCGCGAGCAGATCGTCCGGCTGCTGGTCGGCGGCGATTTCTTCGGCGCCGAGGGGCTGTTCGGCGACGGCCATCACCACAGCGCCATCGCCCTCACCCCGGTCTTCCTCTGCCGGCTGCCGAACACCCTGATGGAGCAGCTGCGCACCGCCGACCCGACCTTCACCAACGCCCTGCTCAACCGCTGGCGGCGGGCCCTCAACGAGGTCGAGACCCTGGCCCTGGACCTGGGCGCACGCAAGGCCGAGGAGCGCGTGGCCTCCTTCCTGCTCCACTGGCAGACCAAGCACGGGCGCCAGGCCGAGTGGCTCCCGCTGCCGCTGTCCCGCAGCGAGCTCGGCGATCTGCTGGGCCTGCGCGTCGAGACGGTGAGCCGGGTGATGGCGCGCTGGAAGCGCGAACGGGTGTTCGAGGAGCGCAGTGGCCACGTGCGCCTGCTGGCCACGGACGAACTCCATCAACTGGTCGACAACGCCGGCACCTAGCCCCTTGGGCGGCAACCCTGCCGCCCTCGGCAAGCTTCCACGGACGCCATAACGAAAGCCGCCCCACCCGGTGACACCGGATGGGGCGGCCGTCACGCCGTGGGCGCGAACCGATGCGCGTCAGGCGCGCATCAGCGCCACGGTGGTGTCGAGCATGCGGTTGGAGAAGCCCCACTCGTTGTCGTACCAGGCGCAGGCCTTGATCAGGCGGCTGCCCATGGCGCGGGTGAGGGTGGCATCGAAGATGCTCGACGACGGGTTGTGGTTGAAGTCGATGGAGACCAGCGGGTCCTCGTTGTAGGCGAGCACACCGGCCAACTCACCCTGGGCCGCGGCCTTCACCACCTCATTGACCTCTTCGACGCTGGTGTCCCGGGACGCGGTGAAGGTGAGATCCACCAGCGAGACGTTGATCGTCGGCACGCGGATGGCGAAGCCGTCGAGCTTGCCGTTGAGCTCCGGCAGTACCAGGCCCACCGCGGCAGCGGCACCGGTCTTGGTCGGGATCTGGGAATGGGTGGCACTGCGAGCGCGGCGCAGGTCGCTATGATAGACGTCGGTCAGGACCTGGTCGTTGGTATAGGCGTGGACCGTGGTCATCAGTCCGCCCTCGAGCCCGATCTTGTCCTGGATGGCCTTGACCATGGGTGCCAGGCAGTTGGTGGTGCAGGAGGCGTTGGAGACCACCTCGAGCCCCGAGGTCATCTGCTGGTGGTTGACGCCGTAGACGAAGGTGCCGTCGACGTCCTTGCCGCCGGGGGCGGAGATCACGACCTTCTTGGCGCCGGCCTGGATGTGGGCGCTGGCCTTCTCCTTGGTGGTGAACAGCCCGGTGCACTCCATGACGACATCGACCCCGAGATCTTTCCACGGCAGATCGGCGGGGTTGCGCTCGGCGCAGACCTTGATGCGGTCACCGTTGACCACCAGGTCGCCGCCCTCCACCTGCACATCGCCGGGGAAGCGGCCGTGGGCCGTGTCGTAGCGGGTCAGATGGGCGTTGGTCTCGGCATCGCCGAGGTCGTTGATGGCGACGATGCGGATCTCGTCGGTGCGGCCACTCTCGTAGAGCGCGCGCAGGACATTGCGGCCGATACGCCCGTAACCGTTGATCGCTACGTTGATGGTCATGGATCCTCCTCCCTCATTACGCTTTCATCTTGAATCTGCTGCGGTACTCGACGGCGCCCCCGACGCCCTGCACCGCTTCCGTTGCGTCGAAACGGCGACCGCGGCAGTGTAACCGATCCGTCCGCGCTGCGGGGATACGGGCCATCAAGATTGAGGATGCCGGTAATTAGCTGGTGCGATAGCTGATTTGTCAGGGGCTTGCCATGGATGATCACTACCTTTTCACCTCGGAATCCGTCTCGGAGGCCCATCCCGACAAGATGGCCGACCGCATCTCCGACGCCGTGGTCGATGCCGCCCTCGCCGCCGACCGCCACGCCCGCGTGGCCTGCGAGACGGCCGTCAAGACCGGCATGGTGCTGCTCTTCGGCGAGCTGACCACCTCGGCGCACATCGACTTCGAGCGGGTGGTCCGCGACGCGGTGCGCGATCTGGGCTACAGCGGATCGCACCTGGGCTTCGATGCCGACACCTGCGCCGTACTCCAGGCCCTGGGGCAGCAGTCCCCGGACATCGCCCGGGGGGTCGACCAGGGCGATCCCGAGGCCCAGGGCGCCGGGGATCAGGGCCTGATGTTCGGCTATGCCTGCGACGACACCCCAGCGCTGATGCCGGCTCCGGTCCACTACGCCCACCGGCTGATGGAGCGCCACGCCCGGCTGCGCCGCGCCGGGAGCTTGCCGTGGCTGCGCCCGGATGCCAAGTGCCAGGTCACCTGTCGCTACGCCGACGGCGAGCCGGTGGCCATCGACGCGGTGGTGCTGTCCACGCAACACGGTGAGGCAGCCGACCTGGAGACGGTGCGCGAGGCGGTCATCGAGGAGATCCTGCGGCCCACCCTGCCGGCGGCCTGGCTGGACGACCAGACCCGCTTCTACATCAACCCCACCGGGCGCTTCGTCACCGGCGGGCCGCTAGGCGATGCCGGGCTGACCGGGCGCAAGGTGGTGGTCGACACCTACGGCGGCATCGCCCGGGTGGGCGGCGGCTGCTTCTCGGGCAAGGACCCTTCCAAGGTGGACCGCTCGGCGGCCTACGCCTGCCGCTACGTGGCCAAGAATCTGGTGGCGGCTGGCCTGGCACGCCGCTGCGAGGTTCAGGTGGCCTACGCCATCGGCGTCGCCGAGCCGGTCTCGATCTCGGTGGAGACTTTCGGCACCGGGACCCTGCCCCGGGAGCGGCTGACGGAGCTGGTCCGCCGCCACTTTGATCTGCGCCCCTACGCCATCATCCGCGATCTGAACCTGCTGCGGCCGATCTATCAGTCCACCGCCGCCCACGGGCACTTTGGCCGCGACGGGGAGACCTTCACCTGGGAGCGCACCGACCGCGCCGAGGCCCTGGCGGCGGACGCCGGGGGCTAGCGCACACGAACACCTCGAGCAGGAGGGCGAGCATGGCGTTGAACTGGATCCCGGCAGGGGGCGAGGTCCTGATCCAGGGGGCGAGCCGCGGCATCGGGCTGAACGGGGTCGAGCAGTGCCTGGCGCAGCCGCACATCGGCCGGGTCTGGGCGTCGTGTCGAAACCCCGACCAGGCGGAGGCGCTGCAGGCGCTGGCGGGCGCCCACCCGGACCGGCTGCGGCTGCTGACCCTGGACGTCACCGACGAGGCCACCGTGCGCGCTGCGGCGGCGGAGGTCCAGGCCGCCGAGGGGCGGCTGCACCTGGTGGTGAATGCTGCCGGGCTGTTGCACGACCGAGCGCGGCGGATCCGTCCGGAAAAGCGCCTGGAGGATGTCTCGCCGGAGGCCCTGGCGGCGCTGTTCCAGGTCAACGCCGCTGGCCCGCTGCTGGTGGCGCGCCACTTCCTGCCACGGCTCGAGCACGGCGATCCGGCGGTCTTCGCGGCGATCTCAGCACGGGTGGGGTCGATTGGCGACAATCGCAAGGGAGGGTGGTACGCCTACCGGGGGTCGAAGGCGGCGCTGAATCAGTTGATCCGCACCCTGGCCGTGGAGCTGCGCCGACGGGCGCCGGCGGTGACGTGCGTATCGCTGCACCCGGGGACCACGGATACGGACCTCTCGGCGCCGTTCCAGGCCTGGGTGCCGGCGGAGCAGTTGTTTGCGCCGGAGCGGACGGTGCGCCAGCTGCTGGCGGTGATCGACGACCTTGCCCCGGAGGACAGCGGGGGCTTCTTCGCCTGGGATGGGCAGCCGATCCCCTGGTGAGGGCGCGCGGTGCGGCTACCCTGCGGTTGGGAGGGGGCGGTCCCCGGGGGTCCGCTGTACGCGCCCCGCCTGACGGCGGGGTCCCCTGCGCGGCTCACCCCGGCGGGGCCGCTCGCTTAACTCGCGGCGCTGCGCGCCGCTCGGACAAAACCTCGCTGATCAGCGCGAACCGGCAAAGGTTCGCGCTGAACCCCCGCCGGGGCTGCGCTGCTCGGCGCGTCCAGAAGGGACCCCCGGGGACCGCCCCCTCCCAACCGCAGGGCAGTGGCACCGCGGCCGCCCACCGCGGGCTATCAACCGGCCCCCGTGACCGCCTGGGCCAGCCCGGCGAACCCCTCCTGCCCACACTTGGCCCCGGCCAGGCGATTGGCCCAGCGCAGCGCCGGCTCCGCCGCCTCACCGCGGCTGAGGGCGTCGATGACCCCGGCGTTGAAGCAATCGCCGGCGCCCACCGCGTCCACCACCCGCGCCGGCGGCCAGGCCGGCTGGTGGTGGAGGGTCCCGTCGGTGTGCCGCAGCCAACCGCCGTCCGCCCCCCAGGCGCAGAAGGTCAGACTGCTGCCGGGCGCCGCAGCCAGGAAGGCCCGAGGATCGGCCGCACCGGTGGCCAACGCAAAGGCACGGGCGTAGATCACCACATCGGCCACCTCGGCCAGGGTATGGATCTCCGCCCGCGGCTTCTCGATCTCCACCGAGATCGGTACTCCGGGGGCCCGGTGTCGGGCGTCGCGGATCATGGCCCGGGTATTCGACACGTTGCGCCCCTCGAAGTGGAGCCAGTCGACTCCCCCCAGCGGCACCGCAGCGAAATCCGCCGCAGTGAGTTCGGGCAGATCGCGGTGGTGGACGATGGTCCGCGAGCCGGTGGCGCGGCTGACCGTGATGTACGAGACCGGTGAGCGCCCTCCGGGGTGCACCGGTGCATGGCCGTGGTCGATACCCCGCTCGGCCAGCGCCGCAGCGATGCGCCCGGCGTCCGGGTCGTCGGCCAGCACCCCCAGCCAGCGACCGTGGTGACCGAGCTGCGCCAGCACATCCAGGGTGTTGGCGGCATTGCCGCCCCGGGCCACCCGCTGCGCGATGGCCCGCACCTCGTCGTCTTCAGCCGGGTACTGCTCGGTGGTGTTGATGATATCGAGGGTGGCCACCCCTACGGCCAGGATCGACGGCATGGTTCGGCTCCTTCCGCTGGCTGCTTTGGAGCAGGAGCAACTGCGGCGTCGCCGGGGTCAGTCGCTGCCCTGCTCCGGATCCCGCCCGAGCAGGTCGCCGAGCCCCGCGAAGGGCGAGTGCGTCGACTGGGGGGCGGCCCCGCGGCCCTTGCGGCGCGGCTGCTCGGGACCGGTGGCCGGGCCGATCTCGCGCTGGTGCTCGTGATCGTGGCAGTAGAGGCAGAGCAGCTCCCAGTTGCTGCCGTCCTCGGGGTTGTGGTCGTGGTTGTGGTCGATGTGGTGGACCGTGAGTTCGCGGACGTTGCGCCGATCGAATTCGCGCCCACACCGCCCGCACACCCAGGGGAAGCGCTTCAGTGCCTTCTCCCGGTAGCCGTGTTCGCGCTGCGCGCGCTCCTGCTGGGCGCGGGCGACAATGGCGTCCAGGCGTTTCCCGTCGGGCTGCCCCATGGCTGACCTCCCTGATCCGGCTCGATGGACCTCATACACCGCCCATAGTAGCCAGCCGCCGCCGGCGTGACCACGGCGCCACAGCACCACCGGTCGACCCAGGCGCTGGCACCGGTCCTCACCCGGTGATGTACGGCGCCTGACGCAGGTAACGGTCGTCGCCCAGCTGCTCGAGCAGGAACGTCGCCACATCGGCCCGGCTGACCGACCCGGCGCCGGTGTCGTGATCCGTGCCGGCGCGCCACTCGCCCCGCCCCGGTCGGTTGGTCAGCCGCCCGGGGCGCACCACCACCCAGTCGCGATCGCTGGCAGCCAGGACCTGCTCGAGGCGCTCCTTATCCGTCATCAGACCCTTCATCAGGGTGCGGATCAGCAGCCGGAAGACCACCGACACCTGGGCGTAGCTGTCCCCCACCCCCATGGCCGAGACCGCCACCACCCGCGGGACGCCCTGCTGCTGCATGGCCTCGACGATCACCCGGGTGCCCTCACTGCACAACCGCGGCGGGTTGCGACGGGTCTGCCCCAGGGCGATGACCGCGCCATCGCAGTCGTAGAGGGCCCGGCCCACGGCCTCGGGATCGAGCACGTCGCCGACCACCACCTCGACCCCGGGCAGCTCCGGCACCCGATCGGCGCTGCGCGCCAGCACCCGGCACCGCCATCCGCGCCCCAGGGCCTGGCGCACCACCTCGGCCCCGACGCCGCGGGTCCCACCAAACACCGCAATTTTCATAGATGATTTTCCTCCCCTTGGGAAGTTGAGTGTGCTACAGTCCACCCGTGTTTGCAGAGGCGCCCCCAAAATTTGGCGCCCCAGGTTACCGCCCGACGCTCCTGCGCGATCCCGGCTCGGTACCCTCGAACCGGTCGTGGATCGATCCGCCAAGGCCTTTCCTCGATGTTCCTCTCACTACCGGCGCTCGCGTCGGCGCCTTGGCGTGTCCTGATCCAGGAGTGTCTCTATGACCTTTGAGAATATCGGCCTTTCCCAAGAACTGCTCCGCGCCGTTGCCCAGCAGGGCTACGACCAACCCACCGCCATCCAGGCCCAGGCCATCCCGGCGGTTCTAGGCGGCGGCGACGTCATGGCCAGCGCCCAGACCGGCACCGGCAAGACCGCGGCATTCACCCTGCCGCTGCTCCAGCGCCTGAGCGACACCGCCCCGCAGCAGGGCCAGCGACGCATCCGCGCCCTGGTGCTGACCCCCACCCGCGAGCTGGCGGCCCAGGTCAGCGAGAGCGTGGCCACCTACGGGCGTCACCTGCCGCTGCGCTCTACGGAGATCTACGGCGGTGCCCCCATGGGCAAACAGACCGCCGCCCTGCGCCGCGGCGTCGACATTGTCGTAGCCACGCCGGGCCGGCTGATCGACCATCTGGACCGGGGCAACGTCGACCTCCGCCATGTGGACATGCTGATCCTCGATGAGGCCGACCGCATGCTCGACATGGGCTTCAAGCCGGCCATCGAGCGGATCCTCAAGTCGGTGCCGAACCAGCGGCAGACGCTGCTCTTCTCGGCCACCTTCTCCGGCGCTGTCGGCGGCCTGGCGCGCCGCTTCCTGAACGAGCCGACGGTCATCGAGGCCGGCACCGCCAATGCCGCTGCCGAGGCGGTGGAACAGGGGGCGTACTTCGTCGACGCCGGGCGCAAGCGCGAGCTGCTCACCCAACTGATCAACGACGGCGACTGGCGCCAGGTGCTGGTCTTCACCCGCACCAAGCGGGGCGCCGACCGCCTGGCCGAACAGCTCGAGCGCGAGGGCATCCGCTCGCAATCGATCCACGGCGACAAGAGCCAGGGCCAGCGCGGCCGGGCGCTGGCGGCGTTCAAGCGCAAGTCGGTCCGCGCCCTGGTGGCCACCGACGTGGCGGCCCGCGGCCTGGACATCGCCGGTCTGCCCCACGTGGTCAACTACGACCTGCCGAACAACCCCGAGGACTACATCCACCGCATCGGCCGCACCGGCCGCGGCGGGGACAGCGGCGAGGCGTGGTCGCTGGTCGGCGGTGAGGAGCGGGGCCAGTTCAAGGCCATCCAGCGGCTGGTCAAGCGGGAGATCCCGGCGCAGATCGCTCAGGGCTTCGAGCCGGTCCGGCGGGGGGGTAGCGCCCCCACGCGGCGCAATAACCCGCGCCGCGGTCAGGGCGGGCGGCCCGGTCGCGCGGCCTAAGGCCTGCAACACCAACGGCCCGGCCCAGCGCCGGGCCAGAAGAGGGGGGTGTCGCCGCGGCGGCACCCCCCTTTTTCTTGGCCCGGAGCCCGGTACGGGTATTACTTCGCCTCGCCGTTCTTGGCCTTCGGGCCCGGGTGGCTGAGCCCGGCCGCCTGATCCAGGCGTGGATGCCCCTGGCGGAAGGTCTCGCGCAGTCGGCCACTGCCGTCGTCCTGGGCATCGAGGGCCTGCAGGGTCCCGGTGACCAGGTGGATGGCCGCCAGGACGTCCCCGGTGTGGCCGCTCTCGGAGATGGTGTGCATGTTGCGCACCGGGATCCCCAGCGAGGCGGCGGTGCAATCCACGTTGCCGAGCACCCCGGCCATGCCGTCGGTGCCGGTGTCGCGGCCGCTGACGTCGCGCTGCACCGGGATGTCCTGCTCGGTCGCCACCCGCTGGATCACCGCGTTGAGCTGATCGCTGGCCACCGCGCCAACGGTGTAGGTGACGCCGGCACCCATGGTCAGGGGCTGGAAGCGCTTGTCCGAGACCCCCGGGGCGGCGACGTAGTCCTGGTCCACGTCCACGGCAATCAGCGCATCGGGGCGCAGCTCACTGGCCAGCACGCGACTGCCGAAGCGGCCGATCTCCTCGTAGCTGGCGATGGCGAAGAGCATGCGCACGTTGCGGGCGCCGCCGGCCTCGGCGATCTGGCGCGCCGCCTCGGCGGTGGTGAAGCACCCCAGGCCGTTGTCCAGATAGGCCCCGTAGAAGGTGTCCGGGCTGAAGCCCCGGCGGATGGGCCGGTTGAGGAGGATCGGGTCGCCGGGGCGGACGCCGAGGTCCTCGACCTGCTTCTTCTTGTTCTCGCCGTGGATGTGAAGCTCCAGGTAGAGCTGCTCCTTCCTGACCCCCTTACGCCCGGTGCGCGTCTCCTCGTCGGCGAAGTGGATGGCGCCCAGAGCCTCGACGGTGCCGCCCTCAATGCGCCGGTAGGCGCCGGGGTTCTCCGGGGCCTCGCTGAACAGGGTGACCTCGTGGCCGATCAGGGTGCCGGGCAGGAAGGAGTCGCTGTCGATCCAGACCTTGCCGTCGTCGCCGATGCTGCGCACCTGCATGCGGATCTTGTCGGCGTGGCCGACCACCATCACCTTGAATAGATCGTCCCGGCCCGGATGGGTGTCGAGGACGATGCCGGCGTGCCCCTGGAACTGGTGGACGCGCCACTCGGCGGGCGCGAAGGATTCGAAGTACGGCTTGAGCACCCCGTAGGTCATGGCCCCTTCGAGGCCGACCGGGCTGGGCGCGGCGAGGACCTCGCGCATGCGCTCGAACTGCTCCTCGGGCATGGACTGGGTCCACGGCTTGCTGGATTGGGTCATGGGCCTCCTCTCGCGTGTGGCTATCGGATTGCGGGATACTGGTCGCTACGCTCACACCATAGCGCAGCTCAAGCCGTGGCATCGAACCGCAGATACGCCAGCGCCGGACTCGACGTGGGCACCTCCGGGTGCAAGGCGGCCGTCGTTGACCCCCAGGGGGGCGTCCTCGCCCGCGCCCGGGTCGAGTGGCCGGAGGCGAGCATGCCCGCCGACCCGGAGACGTGGTGGGTGGTCGCCCGGTCCGCCCTGGCCCGCGCCGTCGCTGAGGCGCGGCGCCCGGTGGGCCGGGTGGCCGTGGATGGGACCTCGGGCACGGTGCTGTGGGCGGCCGCCGACGGCACCCCGCTCACCCGGGCCATGCGCTACGATGAGCCCGCCGCCGGCACCTGGGCGGCGGTCATCGCCGGCCAGGCCCCGGCTGAGAGCGGCGCCCACGGCAACAGCTCCGGCCTGGCGCGCGCCCTGCACCTGGCCGCCCTGTACGGGCTGCGCGGCCCCTGTCAGCTGCTCAGCCAGGCCGACTGGATCGCCGGACGGCTGTGCGGCCGATTCGACTGCACCGACGAGAACAACGCCCTGAAGCTGGGCTACGACCCGGTGGCGCGGCGCTGGCCGGACTGGCTGCAGGAGGTACCGCTACCGACGGAGTGCCTGCCCGCCGCCTTCGCCCCGGGGACCGAGATTGGCACGGTGCGCGCCGAGGTGGCCCGGGCCACCCACCTGCGCGACGACTGCCGGATGATCGCGGGCACCACCGACTCCATCGCCGGCTTCCTGGCCACCGGGGCCCGCAGCGAGGGGGACGCCGTCACCTCCCTAGGCACCACCCTCGCCCTGAAACAGGTCTGCCCGCAGGCGGTTTTTGCCCCGGGATACGGGGTTTACAGCCACCGCCTGGGCGAGCGCTTCCTGGCCGGCGGCGCCTCGAACTGCGGCGCCGGCATCCTGGCGCGCTACTTCACCGAGGTGGAGCTCGAGCGCCTGAGCGCCGCCCTTGACCCGGATCGCGACACCGGGCTCGACTACTACCCCCTACCCACCGCCGGGGAACGCTTCCCCTACGCCGACCCGCAGCTGCAGCCGCGACTGGAACCCCGCCCGGAGGATCCGGGCCGTTTCCTCCAGGGACTGATGGAGGGTGTCGCCGCCGTCGAGGCCGAGGGCTACCGCCGCCTGCAGGAGCTGGGCGCGCCCGCGCTGGAGCGCGTCCTCACGGTGGGCGGCGGCGCTGCCAACCCGGCCTGGACCCGCATCCGCAGCCGCTACCTGGGCGTCCCCGTGGTGCCGGCCGAGGAGTCGGAAGCCGCTGTGGGCACGGCACGGCTGGCCGGCGGACTGATGACCGCGTAGCCCTGGCACGCCCATTAGCGCCAAAAGGTCAGGCCGTTGAGGGTGCCGTCGGTTAGGGCGCTTGGGTAGCGGTGCAGCACCTCCGGGCCGTACTCGCGGGCACGGCGCTCATCGTCCCGCTGGCGGTAGGGGTCGAACACCCGCCCCGGCGGCAGCGGCTTGCGCGGATCCATGTACCAGCAGTAGAAATCCCACTCCTCCTGCATCCGCCCCAGGGGTACGCTGAGGTGGTTGTCCGGGCGAAGGGCGCTGATACCGCCGAAGTGTCCCCCGTAGGACCCTGGGCTGTACTCGGGGATCACCTCCAGCTCCCGCCAGGGCACCTCGATGTAGTCCCCTTCGCCCACCGGCGGGAGGGAGACGGTCTGCTTGCGACGGTCGAAGGTCACCGTGTGCGGTGGCCGCTTGCCGCGGCGCATGCGGATATAGCTGCGCAGCTGGCGCAGGGAGATCCATAAAGAAAAAGCCGTTAGCGCAGCCAGCCCTGCCGAGAACATGGCAGCGAAAACCATGACCGAGAAATACCAGGCTGGAAAATCCTCCACAGCGAACACTACTGCCATTACTCCGAAGACAATGGATCCCGCCAAGAAAGCCCCGCTAAAAAAGAGAGGAATTAATGCCTGCGCTAGCTCGTCGCATCTACAGGGACGCTGGATGTACTCATCATCAGCCAAGATCCCTAACTCCCTCTCCGTCCCGTCATCATCGAGCACCGGGAAAGGAGGGAGCCTTTCTGAATCCTTTACCAACCAACGCTTACCTGCGGAGCGACGGGCCACCCAGCGGCTGATGAACGGCGGGCGGTAGAATGTCCACGCCATCTCCGGACCTCCCTGTCACCCCTGCGACCGGCTCCCGGCCGCCTCTTCCCTGAGCACCTCGTCCACGGTCAGCGCACGGGGCGCCACCGCCGCCTTGGCCCGACCCTGCCAGGCGGGCACGGGCACCCGGGCCACCCAGTAGCGGGGCGTGCCGTCGGCCTCGGGCTCCGGCAGGGCGTCGTCACCGGCGCCGGCTACCGCCCGCTGCCGGATGAGGAAGCAGAGCTCGCCGCGCCACCCCGGGGCCGTCGGCAGGGCGTCCCAGGCGAGGGTTACCGTGAGGGCGTCGGAGCCCTCCCCCGGCGCCGCCTTGATGAACGCTGGAGGCAGCGGGGTCACCTCCTGGCAGGCACCGTCCTCCGGGCAGAGCAGCACCCGACACTCCAGGCGGTCCCGCCGCCACGCCACCCCCGCCAGGGTCAGGCGGACCTGGCGCAGGGCGCCCCGGCCGCCCAGCTGCTGGCTGTACTCGGCGGCCACCCGCAGCGGCGGGCGGTGCAGGACGCGCTGCCACCAGGCGGCCACCGCCGGCCAGTCGTCCCAGCTCCCGGTCTCGGCGGGCCGTTGCACCGGTGGCCCCACCTCCACCGCCCGGGCCACCCAGGCCCACCCCGAATCCCGGTCCGAGCCACCCAGCCGCTCCCGGGCTGTTGGGGTAAAGGGGCCATTGCGACAGAAATCGGCAAACGAAGTATCTGAAACATAGCCCGCTATAGCCGACGCACCGACGGCTACCAAGAGAAACGACAGACCAACACCTCCGCTACCCGCAAGCCAGAAGCCACCCGCACCCAGGTAAGCTAACCCCGCCACGAACCACGTCCGGCTGGCTACCTCATCACCACGTGAGGATCGACTGTAGCCGCGGCCCGCGGCATAGATCGCGCTTGCGAAAGCGGCTGCACCACCAAGCACTTGCGCCCGTAATCCCAACCGCTCGATACGCCCATACCTCGGATCCCCCACCGGAATCCGTGGCTTCAGATAGGCGAGCCGGGTCTGGGCGAGCAGCTCCGCCAGGGTCAGGGAGGAGGCGACGGCGCTGGCGATGTGGTACCAGGCCTCGGTACGGGTCTGGCGTACCGCCTGGTTGAGGTTGATGAGCTCCAAGGCGCCGAAGACGCTGCGCAGTGCGTGGCCGCCGGAGCTGGTGGAGAGGCGCTCGGCCAGGTCGGCCAGGCGACCCTCCGGCAGGCGGGTGGAACGCAGTTCGCGGACACGGATCTCGTCCTCGATGCGCAGCTCGGCGGTGAGGGGGCTGCCGAGGACCTGCACCGGGCCGCGGCCGGCATCGGCCACGGCGGCGTGGTAGTCGTCGCTGCCGGCGGCGAGGATGCGGAAGCGCCGCTCGTAGCCCTGGTGCTCGATCCGCAGGGTGCGCGCCTCGCCTCCCGTAGGCGCTCCGGCGCGGCGCTGGATTTCGGCCAGCGGGACGCCGTCGAAGTCCGGCGCCGGGTAGCTGACCGTGGTCACCTCCAACCCCGCCAGCAGGGCCAGACCGGGCAGCTCCTGGAAGCGGCAGGTGATGCGCATGACGTGCTCGAGGGCGTCGCCCTGATAGCTCACCGACTCGGCGAAGGTCGACAGCAACACGTACAGGACCTCCGCCGCGTCCTCGGCGGTCACCGCACGGCGCTGCTCGGCCAGGTCGCAGCAACGCTCCACTGCCTGGAGACGCCGCGGCGCCGCCGCCAGCTGCAGCTCCAGCTCCCGGCGCGGCCGGGGCAAGCCGCCGCCCCGCGCCCCGGCGCCCAGGGTCAGCGGCTCGGCCGCCAACAACCGGGCGGCGACCCGGGCCAGCCCGGAGGGATCACCCTCGGCCTCCAGGACGGTGCGCAGCAGCGCGCGGGCCTGATCCAGTTCTGCGGCCTCCGCCTCGCCCTCGGCCGCGGGGATGTCGCCGATGTAACCGTCGGCGGTGTCCGCCGGCACGGCCAGCTCCCGGAAGTGCGCGCCCAGGGCGGCGAGTCCCTCGAAGACCCGGCGCGGGGTGTTGCCGGCGTAGTCGGCCAAGGCATCGGCGTAACGTTGGCTACTGAGCAGCGCCAAGCGCTTGCGGCGCACCCGGCGAATCTCGGCGCGGATCTCGCTGCGTTCGGCGACACCGAGCAGGCGCTCGAGCAGCTCGCGGTCGGGCGGTTGCTCGCCGGGCCCCAGGCGCTCCTCGACGAAGGCCAGACGAAAGGTGCCCGCCGCCACGGCGTGGAGGGATTCGGCCGCCGCCAGCCATTGCTCGTCGGGCTGCTGCGGATCGCCCTCCCCTTCGCCGACGGTGCTTCGCTCCGGATTGGTGCCGGTCTGCAGCCCGGCGACCAGCGTCTCGAGTCGATCCGCCAGCGCCGCCTGCTCATGGGCCAACCCGCGCGCCTCGCCCAGGGGGTCGTCGAGGTAGAGCAATGCCAGACCGTCCTCGGCGTAGGGGGCGAGATCCTCGCGGACCGGCTCGGATTCGCCTTCTTCCGCCACCGCGTCGCGGAAGGCGCCACTCCCCCCGAGGCGGCCGGCCGCCCCGGGCCCGGTGTCGGGGTCTTCGGTTAGCTCAATGGGGAAGAAGCGCGCCTCGGGGGGTGGCTCGGCGGCGCCGTCCGGTTCACCGTGTACCCCGGCCCGGGGATCGTCGGGGGCCAGCCCGCCGGCGGCGGCGATGCGCGCCCAGGGGAGCTGGACGGCAGAAAACAGCCCCTCCAGGACCACCGGCTCGCCGCCGATGCGCAGCGGCAGGAGCAGCATCGGCCGCCCATCACCGGTGGGCCGGCGCAGGTCGCCGTGCTCGTAGGCCAGGTTGACCTCGTGGAGGCGGCCACGCGGGTGGACATAGCACTCACGCCACAGGTAGCGCCGATCCCCCTCCCGACGGAACAGGTAGAGCCACCCCCCGAAGCCGAAGCCGGCGTCGCGGTGGCGGAGCTCGGCGTCCCGGGCGAAGCGCACCAGCGTCGGGATCAGGACCGTCGGCGGGGAGACCTCGGGCTCCTCCCCCGGCAGCCACGCCGGCTGTTCGGCCCCGCGGGTGAGCGGGACCTTGCAGAGGTGGTGACGCCGGTCGGCGTCGATCAGGCTCAGTTGCAGCGCTTCGGTCCCTTCGGGGAGCTCTTCGATGGCGGCTCCCCACCGCTCGCCGTCGTGGTGGCTCCAGCGTAGGGCCCGGCTGCGGTGCCAGCCGCCCGACGCCGGCTCGACCACCACCTCGCCGGGGAGCGGGGCCTGCGGCCCGCCACCGATGTCGATCCGCGTCCGCGGTCGTGGCTCGGCGTCCGGCGGCGGATCGCCGCCGGTCAGGGTGGTGGGCGGGAGCTGCTCCTGGAGCAGCGGGGCCGGCGGGGTGTTCTCGTGGTTGGCCACCATGGCGTCGAGGGCTCGAGCCACCGGCACGCCCTCGACGAAGACGTCCGGCGAGCCGCTGCCGGGCAGGAAGGTCGCCGGACCGGTGATGGTGCCGGAAACGGTCCCGCCCTGATCACCCCCCTCGTCGCCCCGGGAGCGGGCGAACTGCGAGGCCTCGGTGCAGACCGGGTGCCCCTCGACGAAGACAGTTCGGGCGGTCTCCGCGGCGTCCCGCGACTCGGCCACATTGAGGTACGGGATCGACACCGTCGAGCTGCCGACGGTGGTGCGGCAGACGTCGGTGGTCAGCAACTCGCCCCCGGAGCCAGCGTGCACCAGGGTGCGGCCATTGGCGGTTACCGTGGGCCGGGTCACGCGGCACCCCCAGAGGAGGCGCCACCCCCCACGGTGCTTTCGGCCGGCTTGCGCAGGTCGAACACGCCGGCGACGCCGTCCCCCGCGGCGGTCAGCAGGATGCGCTGCGGGCCCTCGGCGGCGTGCAGCAGCCCGGCGGCTGCCACCAGCTGCAGGGGCAGTGTGGCCGCGCCGGAAAACCCTAGGCCGCGCCACAGCAGGTGGCGCGCGGCGGCCGGGGTGCGCCGCAGGGCGGGCACCAGCCGGCGGACGTTGGCCCAGGCCTGGCGCTCTGCCGGGGTGGCGCCGAACCCGTGGGCCTCGACCAGGGCGCCGGCAGCGTCTGCTTCCGGCACGGTCTCCTGGAGCAGTCGCTGCCAGGTGGCGGGCTGCTCCGACGGACCGCCCAGGGCCGCGCGCTGGAGCAGCAGGCCGGCCGACCCGGCGGGGGCGGTGCGCAGCAGCAGGAAGGCGGCGCCATCCGCGGCGGGGGGTCCGTCGATGGCGGGGAGGCACCGGCGGCGCAAGCGCGGATCGGCGCAGGCCGCCGGGGCCGCGCAGGGATCGACGCCGCCGATCAGGAGGCTCGCCAGCCGACCCTCGGCAACCGCCTGCGCGGCCCGGTGGAGCAACTGCACCGCCGATACGGGCCCCTGCGGCCGCCACCAGGCCACCCGCCGAAGCGGCGATACCCGATCGGTCAGCTGCCCGATCAGCCAGTGGTGCTGCGCCCAGCGCACCCCGGGTTGATGGGGCCCCGGCGGGATCACCACCGCCGCCGCGGGGGGCGCGGCGGTGAGGCGCTCGC
Organism: Halorhodospira halophila SL1; assembly: GCF_000015585.1. Classification (NCBI taxonomy): domain Bacteria; kingdom Pseudomonadati; phylum Pseudomonadota; class Gammaproteobacteria; order Chromatiales; family Ectothiorhodospiraceae; genus Halorhodospira; species Halorhodospira halophila. The sequence continues at coordinate 1,006,976 of NC_008789.1, forward strand.
TCAGCCGCGGGGCGCTGTCCGCGACCAGGCGGTCCATGCGCGCGGCGTAGCCCTGGCCGTCCAGCGCCGGATCGCTGAGCACTGGGATCGGCTGCTGCGGCGCCTCGCCGAGCAGCTCGGGCTGTGCCACGGGCGGGGCGTCGGTCACCGCACGGGCCAGGGCCTCGGGATCGGTGCCGGCGGCGTGCCAGGCGGCCAGCGGCTCGAACAGCACGGGGGCGGTGGTGGCGTGGTTCATCGCTCTCCGCCCCCGATCCCGTCGGCATCGACCCGCAATGCCCAGCCCGGCCCCGGCGCCGGCTCCGGCACCCACCCCCGCCAGACCAGCCACACCCGGCCGGCGTCGGCGTCGATCCCCAGGGTGTCCGCCTGCACCGTCACCCGCTGTCCGCGCCCCGGGCGGTGCAGGGTGACCTGCGGACCGCCGCCGGGCAGTTGCCAGATGACCGTGTGGTCCGGGTCCACCCCAGGGAGGACCCCCTGCAGGCGGATGCGCTCGTCGCCGCACAACGGGGTGTCGAGGCACTGGTCTGCCGGGGCGGCATTCCAGGCGTCGGGCCGGGGCAGGCGGCGGTAGCGCAGCTGGCCCTGGCGATAGGCATGGGCATCCAGGCGCCCGAAACGCCGGGCCCGGGGCGCCCAGGCCGCCGCCAGAGGCCCGAAGCCGGCGGGCGCCCCGCGCCGGGTGGCGCGGTGGTCGTCCCACAGCAGCCGGGGCGACGGCCCGGCGGCGGCACCCCACCACGCCGCCCGATGCCCCCGGCCCACCGGGTTGCGAGCGTAACGCCGGTGCCGCGGCCCACCGAGTGGTCCGCCGTAGGCCAGTTCGTAGGTGAGCGGCACCGGCCCCTCCAGCGCACCGGGCGGATCGGAGGCCCGCGGCGGCGGCTCGGCCACCGCCCACACCCGCTTGGGGCCGAACCGGGGCCGGCCGCCGGCGTCCTCGACCCCCAGACAGGCCGCTGCCTGCGACCGCCCGGGGCCGACCTGTACCGCGCCGTGGAGCAGGCACTCGGCCCCGTGCTTGAAGGGAACGCAGTCGGGTGCGGTGAGCGGGGCGTGAGCGGCGGGATCACCGGCGTAGCGTTCGGCGGTCTCCAGCGCCGGCGTGTCGTCATCGAGGCGCAGCCGGGCGGCATCGCCGCCGCGGAAGCCGGCCTTGACCGCCACCGCGATCCCCGGGCACCCAGCGGCATCGAGGTCCACCCAGGCCCGCGCATCCAGCGGCCCCTGGACCGAGACAGGCAACATTCCAGGGCACCTCAGTTGATGGCGACGCGGGCCCCGCGGATGCGGTGCTCGCCGCGGGCCCTGGCCTCGACCACCTCGCCGTCGATGCGGATGGCGCCGTCGGCACCGAGTTCCAACTCGGCGCCGGCCACCTCGAGGCGGATGCTGCCGTGCTCGGCCCGCAGCAGGTAGCTGCCGTCGGGGCGGCGCTCCAGGCCCGCACGGGGCGGTTCATCGGCATCGGCGAGGGCGTGGATCAGGTAGAGCCCCTGATCGGCTGGGTCGAGCAGTGCCACCACCCGATCGCCGGGCTTGAGTGCGGAGAGCTCGCGGGCGTGGCCGGCCACGGGCCACTCGGTGATCCCCTCGGGGGTGTCGACGGCCACACGGGTGGCCCGGCCCTGACGGCTGGTGGTGAGAACCTCCGCCCAGCAGACGGCGGTGGCGGCGTACAGGCCCACGGGTACGGGGCCGAGAACCGGATCATCTTCCATGACGATCGTGCTCCCTGTGGTAGACCATCCTTGGTGGTTGTTATTAAGGAACACCGTTCGCCAGCGTCCCGTCAACCCGACAGGGCGCGCGGATTGTCGCCGGCACGCTGGACCCATTCGCCGGCACGAGGCAGACTCCCGCCCGGCGAGCCGCGACCCACCACTGCCCGGAGCCCGGCCATGAACGACCGCAACAGCGAACTGATCCGCCGCGACCTCAACGTCCTGTTCCATCCGACCACGCAGATGAAGGACCACCACGACGGGCTGCCCCTGATCCCGGTGGAGGCCGGCCGCGGTGCGTGGCTCCAGGATCGCAACGGCAAGTGGTACCTGGACGCCATCAGCTCCTGGTGGGTGAACCTGTTCGGCCACTGCAACCCGCGGATCAACGAAGCGATCCGCAACCAGCTCGACCGGCTCGAGCACGTGATCCTGGCCGGTTGCTCCCACGAGCCGGCGGTGGAGTTGGCCGAGCGCCTGGTGGACCTGACCCCGCCGGGGCTGGAGCGGGTCTTCTTCACCGACAACGGCTCGTCGAGCATCGAGGTGGCCCTGAAGATGAGCCACCACTACTGGCGCAACACCGGCCACCCGGAGAAGACGCGCTACATCAACCTCTCCAACAGCTACCACGGCGACACCATCGGTGCGCTGAGCGTCGGCGATGTAGGGGTGTTCAAGGACGCCTACAAACCGCTACTCATGGAGCCGATCACCGTGCCGTCGCCGGATTGTTTCCACCGTGAACCCGGCACGGACTGGGCGGAGCACTCCGAGCAGATGTTCGCCCACATGGAGGCGGCGCTGCAGGAGCACGGCCACGAGACGGCGGCGGTCATCCTCGAGCCCCTGGTCCAGGGGGCCGGCGGCATGCGCATGTACCACCCGGTCTACCTGCAGCGCCTGCGCGAGGCCTGCGACCGCCACGGGGTGCACCTGATCGCCGATGAGATCGCCACCGGATTCGGCCGCACCGGCACGCTATTCGCCTGCGAGCAGGCCGGCATCGCGCCGGATTTCATGTGTGTCTCCAAGGGCATCACCGGCGGCTACCTACCCCTGGCCGCGGTCCTGCTCAGCGAGCCCATCTACCAGGCCTTCTTCGACGACTTCACCCGGCTGACCGGCTTCCTGCACTCGCACAGCTACACCGGCAACCCGCTGGCCTGCGCGGCCGCCCTGGCGACGCTGGGGATCTTCGAAAGCGACCAGGTGCTGGCGCACAACCGCGACACCGCCCGGCGCATGGCCGAGGCCGCCGCACCCCTGGCCGACCACCCGCGGATCGGCGAAGTCCGCCAGCAGGGCATGATCCTGGCCATGGAGATGGTGCGCGATCCGGCCCGCAAGACGCCCTTCCCCTGGCAGGAACGGCGCGGTCTGATCGCCTACCGCCACGCCCTGGAGCGCGGCGTGCTGATGCGCCCGATCGGCAATGTGCTCTACTGGATGCCGCCCTACGTGATCGAGCCGGACGAGATCGCCCTGCTCGGCGAGGTGGCCGCCGAGGCCGTCGACCGGGCCACCCGGGACTAAGCACCCGGCAGGGATCACGCACCAAGACGGAGAGAGTCCGGCATGCCCCGCCTCTACATCGCCCAGCCCCTGAGCGCCGCAGCGGTGATCGAACTCACCGCCGACGCCGCCGCCCACGCCCGGGCGCTGCGCCTGCGCCCCGGCGATGCGGTGACCCTATTCAACGGCGAGGGCGGCGAGCACCCGAGCGAGGTCGTGGCGGTGGAGCGGCGCCGGGTAACGGTACGCGTGGGCGCCCACGACCCCACTGAGCGCGAGCTGCCGGCGGCCGTTCAACTACTGCAGGCGGTAGGCAAGGGCGAACGCATGGACACTGCGGTGGAGAAGGCGACCGAGCTGGGGGTCAGCGAGATCGTGCCGGTGCTCACCGAGCGCACCGTGGTGCGGCTGAATGATCCGCAGCGCGCCGCCAAGCGCCGCCGGCACTGGGAGGCGGTGGCGCGGGCCGCCTGCGAGCAGTGCGGGCGCAACACGCCGCCGCGGGTGGCCGAGCCGGTGCCGTTGGCGCAGGCCTGGGGGCACAGCCGGGATTACCCGCTGCGCCTGACCCTGGACCCGCTGGCCGACCCCCGCCTCAGCGAACTCACCGGGGCGCAGGCCACCTCGCTGCTCATCGGCCCCGAGGGCGGGCTCAGCCCGACGGAGCTGGAGGCGGCCGGCGAACACGGTTTCCTCCGCGGGCGGGTGGGCCCCCGGGTCCTGCGCACGGAGACCGCCGCCGTGGTCGCCCTCGCCGCCGTCGGCCTCGCCCTGGGCGAACTCTAGCCCGGCTCGCCGCCCTCCAGTGCAGCGCACGCCTGGGCCAGGGCGTCGGCAAGCTGGCCCTCGTCGTAGGGCTTGAGCAGCACCCGCGCCGCGCCCAGCCCCGCGGCCGCGAGCCGCTCCTGATCGACGGCCCGGGTGCTCACCGCGACCACCGCCCCGGCGGCGATCCCGGCCTCGGCCACCAGGCGCTGGAGCACGCCGAGCCCCTCCTCGTGCTGGAGCATCTCCATCTCCAGGTCGATGAGCACCGCCCGCGGCGCGCGCTCGGCCACGGCGCGCCGCGCCTCGTCGAGGCCGGCGGCGCCCTCCGGGTCGAAGCCCTGGCGCGCCAGCCGATGACCGGTGATCCGGCGCATGGTGCGCGAGTCGTCGAGGACCAGGATGCGAGGCCGCTCGGGGGCCTCGCCGGGGGGCTGCTCCGCGGCCTTCGCCCCGCGCATGGGCAGCCGCAGGGTGAAGCGGGCGCCGGCCCCCGGGGCGCTCTGCATCTCCAGCGTGCCACCGAGTTCGTGGACCACGCCGGCGACCTCGTCCATGCCCATGCCGGCCCCCGGGTCGCCCTCCGGCCCCAGCGTGGAGACCCCCGGCAGGCAGATCAGGCTCAGCGCCTCATCGTCGCTGAGGGCCGCGGTGGGCTCGTTGGGGTCGTAGTCGGAGACCTGGCGCTGCAGCGCCTCGGTGTCGAGTCCGGCGCCGTCGTCACTGACCACCAGCAGCACCTCGTCCTGGCCGTAGCGCAGGCTGAGCCCAACTCGGCCGACCTCCGGCTTACCGGCGGCACTGCGCGCCTCGGGGGGTTCAATACCGTGGCGCACGGCGTTGCGCAGCAGGTGCTCCAGCGCCGGCCGCAGGGCCTCCAGATAGGCCTCGGGCAGCGCGCGGGACGCCCCCTCCACGACCAGCTCGACACGCCGGCCATACTCGCCGGCGGTGGCGTGGACCTGTCGATCGAGGGCGTCGATGTCCGGCTCCAGGGTCGCCAGCGCCGGCTCGGGGTCACGAGCCGGTTCCGCGACCGGAGCCGACTCGGTGGCGGGATCCGGCGGGTCGGCGTCCGCGTCGGCGGCCTCGTCCTCCGTTGCGGCCAATTCGGCGGCCAGGGCGTCGCCGAGCACCTCGGCGCTGGATCCGGTCTGCAGCTCCCAGCCATCCTCCGCAGGGGACGGCTCCGGGTCCTCGTCGGCCCACAGCTCGCCGTAATCGAAGGCCGCCGCTTCAGCGTCCGGCTCGGCGCCCGGCTCCGCGGTGTGACCCAGGACCTCGCGGCGCAGCACGCCGACCCGGTCGGCCAGTTGCTCCAGTTCGTGGCGCAGGCGCTGAGCGGTCCCGGCGGTAGCGCCATCCGCCAGCGCCGTGGCCACCTCGCCCTCGAGTTCGTGGCAGTGGGCGAAGAACTCGGTGAGGCCAGCGAAGCGCGCCCCGCCCTTGAGGGTGTGCAGGATGCGCTGGATGGCCAGCCCCGCCTCTGGGTCGCCGGCGCGCCAGCGCTGCAGGGCGGCGCCGATCTGCGACAGCGCCGGCCCCACCTCGGCGTAGAACAGCGCCTGCAGATCGACGTCGCTGCGCACCAGCGCCCGCGAGGCCGCCCCGGCCTCATCCTCGGCCGGGGGCGGCATGGCCAGGGTGGCCCCGGGCAAGCGCCGGGCGGCCGCCTGGACCTGGCCCACCCGGCCGGTGCCCGGCGCCTCGGTGAGCGGCTGGAGCAGCGCCTCGGCCATGCTCGATTCGGGGAGCCCGCCCACTGCACCGTGCTCGAGCAGCCGGCGCAGCTCGCGGTCGTAGGCGGCAATCGCCCGCTTCTGCCCCGGATCCAGGGTCTCGCCCTGCTCCAGCAGATCGAGCACCGCCAGGGCGCTCCAGCAGGCGCTGCCGGCGGCGCTGTCGCCCAGGGCCGCCTCCAGGGGCTCGAGGACGCCGCGCAGCTGGCCGAGGGCCCGGCGTTCGTCGCCGCGGATCAGCTCCAGGAGCCCGCGCTGGTAGGCCAGACGGCTGGTGCGGGCGGTCTCGGCGACCTCGCCGTGGGCCGCGGGCGCGCTCGGGTCAACGCACTGACGCAGCAGCGCCAGGCTGTCGTAGCGCGGCTGACCGCGGGCGCGGCGCAGCCCGTCGATGAGGCTGGCCAGCTCCGCCACCGGGTCCTCGGCCCGTACGGCGATGCGCTCGATGGCCCGGGGCAGCCGCAGCACGGCATCCATCAGGGCCGCGCGCAGCGGCTGGACCTCCACCCCGCCCTCGTCCGGCGACTGGTAGGCCCGTTCCAGGTCGGCCGCGGCGCCGCGCAGCTCGGCACTGAGGTGCTCGAGTTCGCGTACGCCGACGAACAGGAAACCGCCGTGCAGGCGCTGGAGCTCGCCGTGGAGCGCGGTCAGGGCGCCGGGCTCGTCACCCGCCTCCTGCAGACGCACCGCCGCGGCGCTGACGCTGTCGCGCAGTTCGGGCAGCAGCCGGGTCAGCTCGCGCCGGGGGTCGACGCCGAAGGCCTTGGTTCGTCGCTCATCCATGGGTTGGTTACAATGCCACAAACCACTCAGCTGCCGTGAATCTGCCCATGAGCGCCCGACTCGGCGTGGTGATGGACCCCATCGCCGCCATCAAGCCCCGCAAGGACTCCACCCTGGCCCTCCTGCTCGAGGCCCAGCGCCGCGGCTACGAGCTCTGGTACTTCCTGGCCACAGACCTCTACGCCGACGGCGGCGCCGCCTGCGGCCGCGGCCGACCGCTGACGGTCCGCGACGACGTGCACGACTGGTACACCGTGGGTGAGCCGCGAGCCATGCCCCTGGCGGAGCTCGACACCATCCTCATGCGCGAGGACCCTCCGGTGGACGCCGGCTACATCAGCGCCACGCAGCTGCTGTCCCTGGCCGAGGCGCAGGGGGTCCGGGTGGTCAACCGGCCCGCGGCGCTGCGCGACGCCAACGAGAAGCTCTTCGCCCTGCACTGGCCGCACCTCTGCCCGGCCACCCGGGTGGCCGCCGACCCGGCACTGCTGCGCGGGTTCATCGCCGAGCAGGGCAAGGCGGTGCTCAAGCCCCTGGACGCCATGGGCGGGGCGTCGATCTTCGTCCTCGCCGACGGCGACCCGAATACCAGCGTGGTCCTGGAGACCCTCACCGACGGCGGACGGCGCTACGCCATGGCCCAAGAATACCTGCCGCGGATCGACGAGGGCGACAAGCGGGTCCTGGTCTTCGGTGGTGAGCCCTTCCCCCACGCCCTGGCGCGCATCCCGGCGCGGGGCGAGACCCGGGGCAACCTGGCGGCCGGCGGCCGCGGCGAGGCGGCACCGGTCACCGAACGCGAGCGCGCCGTCTGCGCCGAGCTGGCCCCTACCCTGCGCGAGCGCGGCCTGGAACTGGTCGGCCTGGACTTCATCGGTGAGCGGCTCACCGAGATCAACGTCACCAGCCCCACCTGCTTTCGGGAGATCGACGCCCTGTGTGGCGTGAACACCGCCGGGGCCTTCTTCGACCACCTGGAGGGCTCGGCATGAGGTGCCTGGCATCCACCACCCGCGCCCTGGCCCTGGCCGCCCTGGCCACCGCCCTGGGGCTGACCGGCTGCACCGCCGAGCCGGATTCGACCCGGCTGCAGTTCATCTCGCTGGGCACGGAGGTGGAGATCCACATCCTCGATGCCGGCAGCGGCGACGCCGAGACGGCCGCCAAGGCGGCCCGCCAGGAGATCGATGCCATCAGCGAGGCCTGGGAGCCGACCCGTGGCACGGAACTCGGACCGCTCAACGAGCGGCTGGCCGCCGGCGAGGGCATGCAGGTCAGCGAGGAACTGATCGCTATCCTGGAGCGCGCCCGCGAGATGGAGGCGCGCACCGGCGGGCGCTTCAGCCCGGCCATCGGCGGACTCACCGAGCTGTGGGGCTTCTCCGCCCAGGAGGGGCCGTTGGAGGAGCCGCCGCCGGCCGAAGAGATCGAGGCGTGGGTGGAGCGGGCCCCGCGCATCGCCGACCTGAGCTGGGATGCCGAGCGCCGCGTCACCAGCAGCAACGACGGGGTGCGCATCGACCTCGGCGGCATCGGCAAGGGCTTTGCCGGCGAGCGCGCCGTCGCCGCCCTGCGCGAGCACGGGGTGCGCACGGCGCTGATCAGCCTCGGCGGCGACCTGGTGGCCCTGGGGGCTCCGGACGACCGCCCCTGGCGGATGGGCGTGCGCGACCCGCGCGCCGGCACGGTGCTGGCCGCCGTCGAGGCCCACGCCGACGAGACCGTCTTCACCTCCGGGGACTACGAGCGCACCTTCACCCACGAGGACCGCCGCTACCACCATATCCTCGATCCGACCACCGGTTACCCGGCGATGGGCAGCCGTTCGATGACCGTCATCCACGACGACCCGGTCCACGCCGACGCCGCGGCGACGGCCCTGTTCATCGCCGGCCCGGACGACTGGCAGGCCCTGGCCGAGGAGCTGGAGATCGGCTACGCGCTGCTCGTCGACCGCGACGGCGCCGTCTGGATGACCGAGGCCATGGCCGAGCGGGTCGAGCTCCAGGGTGAACCGGAGGCGGTCCACATCGAGTGAGTGAGACCCCCGCCGTGAACGAGGCTACCGTGCGACCGGACGACCGTCTGGGCATGGCGCTGTTCCTTGCCGTGGTGGTCCACGCCCTGCTGATCCTGGGGGTGGGCCTGACCTGGGAGGGCGAGGAGCGCCCGTCGGAGACCTCCATGATGGAGGTCACCCTGGCCTACGACGAGGCCGAAACCCCGCCGGAGGAGGCCGACTACCTCGCCGACCTGGATCAGGACGGCGGCGGGGTGGCCGAGCAGGCGCAGATCCCCTCGCCGCTGGCCGGTGAACCGACCCCGGCCACCGAGGCCCCCGAACCGGGCGAGCCCGCGGCCACCCCCGAGGCGCGGGCCGAGGCACTGATCGAGAGCGAACAGGCCGAGACACCCACCCCGCCCACCGACGACGAGACCCAGGCCGAGGAGCGGCCGTCGCTCCAGGACCTGCTCGACAGCCGGCGCGAGGCGGCGGCAGCCGAGGCGGTGGCACTGCAGCAGCGACTGAGCCAGCCGCGGGAACCGTCGAAACGTTTCCTCAACGCCCGCACCCGCTCCCACGAGGCCGCCGCCTACATGGAGGCGTGGACGCGCAAGGTCGAAGCGGTGGGCAATCTCAACTACCCAAGCGAGGCGCGGGAGCGCGGCCTGTCGGGACGGCTGATCCTCGAGGTGACGCTGATGCCCGACGGTTCTCTCGAGGACGTGCGCATCGTCCAACGCTCCCGCCACCGCCTGCTTGACGAGGCGGCGGTGCGCATCGTGCGACTCGGCGCCCCGTATCCGGATATACCGGAGGAGGTCCTCGAGGGGCAGGATCGCCTGGTGATCACCCGGACCTGGGAGTTCGTCGAGGGGCGGCGCGTACGCGCCCAATAACCGGTCCACCACCCTTGTCCCCGCTGTGCGCGGTAGCCGATACTGGAGCGCATGAGCGAGCAAACCGGACAAGGTGGAGACCAGCTGGGCAGTCAGTTCCTGATCGCCATGCCAGCCCTGGACGACCCGAACTTCGCGCAGACCGTCACCCTGCTCTGCGAGCACACCGAAGACGGGGCCATGGGCATCGTCGTCAACCGACCCACCGAGGTCACCCTCGGCGATCTGTTCCGCCATCTGGAGCTGGAGATCACCGACGGTTGCCCGGAGGATCAGGTCGTCTTCGCCGGCGGTCCGGTGCAGCGCGAGCGCGGCTTTGTCCTCCACCCCGAGGGCGAGCAGTGGAACGCCACCACCCCCGTCTGCGAGGGCGTGGCCCTGACCACCTCGCGGGACATCCTCGCCGCCCTGGCGCGGGGCGAGGGCCCCGAGCGCTTCCTGGTGGCGCTGGGTTACGCCGGCTGGGGGGCCGGGCAGCTGGAAGAGGAGCTGGCGCAGAACGCCTGGCTCTCCGGCCCCGCCGAGGCCCGGGTCATCTTCGATACCGACACCAACCAGCGCTGGCGCGCGGCGGCAGCGCAACTGGGTGTGGACATCGCGCTGCTCTCCTCGGAAAGCGGCCATGCCTGAGCCGCCCGGCGGCACGCTGCTCGGCTTCGATCCCGGGGCGCGGCATATCGGGGTGGCCGTCGGCGAGGCGCTGTTAGGGACGGCCCGCGGCCTGACCACCCTGCCGGCGCGCCACGGTCAGCCGGACTGGGAGGCTGTCTCCGAGCTGCTCGCCCAGTGGACCCCCGAGGCGCTGGTGGTGGGACTGCCCAGCCACGCCGACGGCAGCGATGCCGACAGCACCGAGTTGGCCCGGCGCCTGGCCGGCCGGCTGCACGGGCGCTTCGGCCTGCCGGTGCACACCGTCGACGAACGCCTCTCCTCCCACGTCGCGGAGGAGCGGCTCGACCCGCGGCAACGCCAGCGCGATCCGCACGCGGTACACGCCGAGGCGGCCGCGGTCATCCTCGAGACCTTCTTTGCCCAGCAAGGGGTGGCATGACAGACGCCGAGATCGACGTCCCGGAACTCCTCGACACCACGGCCGCGGACATCAACACCGAACTGGAGCGCCGCGGTATCCGCTCGCCGATCCTCGTCGGCGTGCACACGGGCGGGGTCTGGGTGGCCCGCGGCCTCCACGACCGCCTCGGGGCGCGACCGCCGGTGGGCACCCTGGAGGTCGCCTTCCACCGCGACGACTACGCGACCTCGGGGCTCAAGGCGGCGGTCCAGACCTCCGAAGTCCCAGTCACCCTGGACGGACGCGCTGTGCTGCTGGTCGACGACGTCATCCACACCGGCCGCACCACCCGGGCGGCCCTCAACGCCCTGTTCGACTACGGCCGGCCGCGGCGGGTGTTATTGGCCGTCCTGGTCGACCGTGGCGGGCGCGAGCTACCCATCCAGCCGGATGTGATCGGCACGCGACTCGATCTGCCCGCCGAGCAGCGACTCAAGCTGCGCGGCCCGGAGCCGCTGCGCTTCATGCTGGAAGGAGAGACGCCGTGAGCGTGCAACTCGACCCCCAGGGGCAGCTGCGCCACCTGGTTACCACCGAGGGGCTGCCCCGCGAGCTGCTGACCCGCATCCTCGATACCGCCGAGTCGTTCTCCGGGGTCCTTGGCAAGTCGGTGAAGAAGGTGCCGCTGCTGCGCGGACGGACCATCATCAACCTCTTCTTTGAGCCGAGTACCCGCACCCGCACCACCTTCGAGCTGGCCGCCCAGCGGCTCTCGGCCGACGTGCTCAACATCGACGTCGCCACCTCCTCCACCAGCAAGGGGGAGAGCCTGCTGGACATGCTGCGCAATCTCGAGGCGATGCAGTGCGACGCCTTCGTGGTCCGCCACGCCGACAGTGGCGCCGCCGAATTCATCGCCCGCCACGTCGCCCCCGGGGTGGCGGTGATCAACGCCGGCGACGGGCGCCACGCCCACCCCACCCAGGCGCTGCTTGACGCCTTCACCATCCGCCGCGAGAAGGGCCCCCTGGAGCCGCTGACCATCGCCATTGTCGGCGATATCCTCCACTCGCGGGTGGCCCGCTCGCAGATCCACGCCCTGCTCGGCCTCGGCGCCGGCGAGGTGCGGGTGATCGGGCCGCGCACGCTGCTGCCGCGGGATATCCAGCGCCTGGGCGTGCGGGTCTATGAGGACATGGATGCCGGGCTCGACGGCGCCGACGTGCTGATCATGCTCCGCCTCCAGCGCGAGCGCATGCGCGGCGCCTTGCTACCGAGCGAGAGCGAGTACTTCTCGCGCTACGGTCTGACCGAACAACGCCTGGAGCGCACCCACCCGGAGGCCATCGTCATGCACCCGGGTCCGGTCAACCGGGGCGTCGAACTCGATCCGCAGGTGGCCGACGGTCCCCGCTCGGTGATCCTGCGCCAGGTCACCAACGGTATCGCGGTGCGCATGGCGGTCATGTCCATCGTCCTGGGCGGGCACGGCGAGGCGCCCGCGGAACCGATCGAGGAGGCGTCGAGTTGAGCCGGATACACATCCACGGCGGGCACGTCATCGACCCGGCCAGCGGCCTGAACGAACCACGTGACCTGTTCATCGCCGAGGGGCGGATCCTCGCCGTGGGCGCGGCCCCCGAGGGGTTCACCGCCGACCAGGTCATCGATGCCACGGGGCAACTGGTCATCCCCGGCCTGGTGGACCTGGCCGCGCGGCTACGCGAGCCCGGCGCCACGCGCAAGGGCGGCATCGTCCCGGAGAGCCGGGCGGCAGCGGCCGGGGGCATTACCACGCTGCTCGTACCCCCGGACACCCGTCCGGCGGTGGACACCCCCTCGGTGGTGGAGCTGATCCACAGCCGCGCGCAGGCAGCCGACGCCGCCCGGGTGCGGCCCCTTGGCGCCCTGACCCGCGAACTCGGTGGCGAGTATCTGGCCGAGATGGCCGCGCTGCGCGACGCCGGCTGCCCGGCGGTGGCCGACGGTGGGCAGCCGGTGGCTAATACCCTGATCCTGCGCCGCGCCCTGGACTACGCGGCCACCTTCTCGCTACCGGTGATCCTCACCCCCGAGGACCCCAACCTGGCCGACAGCGGCCGCGTCCACGAGGGCGAGACGGCCACCCGTCTCGGGCTGCCCGGGCAGCCGGCGGCCACCGAGACCGCCGCAGTGGGCCGGATCCTGGCCCTGGTCGAGGAGAGCGGCAACCCGGTCCACCTGGGCCGGTTGTCCACGGCCCGCGCCGCTACCATGGTCGCCGACGCGCGCCGCGCGCAGCTGCCGGTGACCGCCGATGTGGCCGTCCACCAGCTGCTGTTCACCGAGCACGAGTGCGACGCCTACAACACCGCCGCCCACGTGCGCCCGCCACTGCGCACCGGCCAGGACCGCGACGGGCTGCGTCGGGCGGTGGCCGAGGGGGCGATCACCGCCATCTGCTCGGATCACCAGCCCCATGACCCCGACGCCAAGATCTGCCCCTTCGCCGATAGCGAGCCTGGAGTCAGCGGTGTCGACACCCTGCTCGGCCTGACCCTGCGGCTGGTCGACGAGGGCCTACTATCCCTCACCGAGGCGATCCACCGGGTCACCCTGGGGCCAGCCCGGTCCCTCGGTCTGGAGGCCGGCACCCTGGCACCGGGGGCGGCGGCCGATGTGGCCGTCGTCGATCCGCAGCAGACCTGGCGGGTAACCCCGGAGAGCCTGCATAGCCGTGGCCGCAACTCCCTGGTCCTGGGCCAGGAGCTGGCCGGACGCACCACCGCCACCCTGGTCGCCGGGCGCATCGTCTACCCGCGCACCCCGTGAACCGAACCGATTCGGAGGCAACCGTGAGCGCATCGCCCAACGTCGTCGACGTCACCGTCGAGAACTTCAAGGAACAGGCCATCGATGCCTCGATGCAGCAGCCTGTGCTGATCTACTTCTGGGCGCAGTGGTGCGAGCCCTGCAAGACCCTCAGCCCGCTGCTGGAGAAGCTGGCCGACGAGTACAAGGGCGGCTTCCGCCTGGCCAAGGTGGACTGCGATCAGCAGCAGCAGCTGGCTGCGCAGGTCGGGGTGCAGAGCCTGCCCACCGCCCTGCTGGTCAAGGAGGGCCAGCCGGTGGACCAGTTCATGGGAGCGGTCCCCGAGGGGGAGCTGCGCCAATGGCTGGGTCAGTACGTGGAAGCGCCTGAGGCCGACCCCTACGAGCAGGCCCGCGAGCTGATGAGCGAGGGCCGCTCCGCCGAGGCCGTCCCCTACCTGCGGGCCGCCCGGGAGCAGCGCCCCGATGACGCCGGGGTGACCATCGACCTGGCCCGTGCGCTGCTGCAGAGCGGCGACGCCGACGAGGCCTTCACCCTGATTGAGGGGCTCTCCACCAACGACCAGCAGGACCCCCGCGCCCAGGGCATCCTGGCCCGCAAGGAGTTCGCCGAGCGGGTGCGCGACCTGCCCCCGCTCGAGACGCTGGAGCAGCGTGTGGAGGCCGACGCCGGGGACGGCCAGGCCCGCCTGGAGCTCGCCCTGCGCTTGGTGGTCGCCGGCGGCGAGCTGGAGGCCCTCGATCACCTGCTGCATCTGGTCCAGCGCGACCGCGAGCGCCGCGACGAGGCCCACCAGGTGGCGCTGCAGGTGCTCGGCATGCTCGGCCCGGAGCACCCGGAGGCCCGCCGCTACCGCCAGCGGCTATTCCAGCTGCTCCATTGACCGTGGGGGCGCGCCGGCGGGGTCAGATGGCCTCGCCGGCCTCCTCGCCTGCCGCGCCGCTGCGCTCCAGCACTCGGTCGATGAAGGCCCGGGTCTCGTACGGGGCCCGGCGGTGCAGCAGCCAGCGCAGGTCCTCGAGGGTCTGCAGGTTGGGATTGGAGAGCAGGTTGCGATAGACGTTCCCGGGCCCCCAGTTGTAGGCGGCCAGGCTCAGCCAGGTGGCCATCGGCTCGCCGTAGCTGGCGTAGCGCTCGTGGAGATGGGCCAGGTAGTGGCTGCCGATGAGGACATTCAGCCGCGGGTCGGCCAGATCCTCGTCCTCGATCTCCAGCCCCTCGCGCTCGCTGAAGCGCTCCAGCCACTCGGGCACCCGATCACCGACGTCCACCGCCGCCACCGGGCGGACCTGCATCAGACCGACGGCGCCGGCGCTGCTCACCACCCCCGGGCGGTAGTCGCTCTCGGTGCGCACGACGGCGCGGATCAGATCGGCGCTGAGGCCGGTCACCTCGGCCGCCTCGTCCACCAGCTCATCCAGGCGCTTGCGGGGGATGACGCGGTTGGAGCCGACTTCCAGGTGACGCTCGGCCTGGCGGTCTTCGACAATGGTCTCGACCACCGCGCGGGAGACCTCGGGCATCCCCGCCGAGGCGCGCAGGCGCTCGAGTTGCTCGGAGTCGCCGACGCCGGCCGTGGCGCCGCCGCCGCGCTCGGCCGCCCACGGCGAGTGGTGCAGGTGGTACGCCCCGAACGAGGCAAGCACCAGGCTGCAGCCGCCGATGAGCCAGTTGGCGTGCATACGCATGACGCACCCCCTTCCACGAAGCCGTGCCAATTTCCCTACTGTAACACGGGTAACCGACAGGAGCGGGCCCCGCCCGTGGCGCGGTTCGACGCGGCAGTCAGCGCCCCGTATCATTCCCAGGGCCGGTTCTTCCAAACAGCATAGACGGGATCCGAGGGGTCATGAGCGAGATTGCCACCCGCCTCGCGGCCGTTCAGGAGCGCGTACGCGCCGCCGAGGCCGACTGCGGCCGCCCGGCCGGCAGCGTACAGATCCTGGCGGTCAGCAAACGCCACTCCGCGGCCGCCATGCGCGCGGCGTACACCGCCGGGCAGCACGCCTTCGGCGAGAACTACCTGCAGGAGGCCACCGAGAAGCAGGCCGAGCTGGCTGATCTGGCGCTGGAGTGGCACTTTATCGGGGGCGTGCAGTCCAACAAGACCCGCGAGGTGGCGGAACGGTTCGACTGGGTCCACACCGTCGATCGGGCCAAGATCGCCCGGCGGCTCAGCGAGCAGCGCCCGCCGGACCACCCACCCCTCAACGTGTGCCTGCAGGTCAATATCAGCGAGGAGCCGCAGAAGGCCGGCTGTCTCCCGGACGACGTCGGAGACCTCGCTGCCGCCGTGGACCGCCTGCCGCAGCTGCGCCTGCGCGGGCTGATGGCCCTCCCCGCCCCGGCGGAGGGGTTCGATGCGCAGCGCCGCCCCCTGGCCCGGCTGCGCGAACTCCAGCAGGCACTGCGCGAGGGCGGCCACCACGGACTGGATACGCTGTCGATGGGTATGTCGGCAGACCTCGAGGCGGCCATCGCCGAGGGGGCCACCATCGTACGGATCGGTACCGCGATCTTCGGACCGCGCGAATAGAGGAGGAGTCACCATGGCCCAGGATGCGCGGATCGCCTTCATCGGAGGCGGCAACATGGCCCGCTCGCTGATCGGCGGGCTGATCGCCGATGGCTACCCGGCCACCCATATCGTCGCCAGCGAGCCCGACACCGAGCGCCGCGAACGTCTCGCCGGCGAGCTGGGCATCGCGACCTGCGCGGACAACGCCACCGCCGCCGAGGGCGCCGATGCGGTGATCCTGGCGGTCAAGCCGCAGGTCATGCGCGGCGTGGCCGAGGCCCTCGGGCCGATCATCGCCAACCACGGCGCGGTGGCGATCTCCATCGCCGCCGGCATTCGCCTGGGCGACCTGCAGCGGTGGCTGGGCGCCGGCACAGCCATCGTGCGCACCATGCCCAACACCCCCTCGCTGGTGCAGAGCGGCGCCACGGCGCTCTACGCCAACGAGCACACCAGCGAGGCGCAACGCGACCTGGCCGAGACCCTGCTGCGCGCCGTGGGCCAGACCCGCTGGCTGGAGAACGAGCAGCAGATGGATGCGGTCACCGCCATCTCCGGCAGCGGCCCGGCGTACTTCTTCCTGGTCATGGAGGCGCTGGAGGAGGCCGGGGTCGAACTCGGCCTGGACCGCGAGACGGCACGGCTGCTGACCCTGGAGACGGCCACCGGGGCCGCCCGCATGGCCCTCGAATCCGACGATCCGCCGGCGCAGCTGCGTCAGCGGGTGACCTCACCAGGGGGCACCACCGAGCGCGCCCTGGAAGTCCTCGAAGCGTCCGATCTGCGCGGTGCGCTGCAGCGGGCGGCCGAGGCCGCCGCCAGCCGTGCCGATGAGCTTGGCAACCTGCTAGGGGAGCAGTAATGGAATCCAACCACTTCGCCGACGCCCTGATCTTCCTGATCGCCACCGCCTTCTCACTCTACATCCTGGCGGTGATGCTGCGTTTCCTGCTGCAGACGGCGCGGGCCGACTTCTTCAACCCGATCTCGCAGTTCCTGGTGCGCGCCACCTCGCCGGTGCTCAACCCCCTGCGCCGGATCATCCCCGGGGTGGGCGGCATCGACCTGGCGGCCATCGTCCTGATGTTCGTCCTGCAACTGGCGGCGCTGTACATCATCTTCCTGCTCGCCTACGGGCAGCAGCCGCCACTCGGGCCGCTGGCCATCGAGACCGTGGGCCGGTTGCTGGGCCTGCTCCTGAACCTCTACACGATCCTCATCCTCATCGGCGTGATCGTCAGCTGGGTCAACCCCACCGCCAGCCACCCGGGGCTGCATCTGCTTCACCAGCTGGTCAGCCCGATCCTGCGGCCGATTCGCTCCTTCCTGCCGGACATGGGCGGGCTGGACCTGTCGCCGCTGATCGCCCTGGTGCTGATCCACGTGGTGCGGATGCTCACCGTCTATCCGCTGCGGGGCCAGGTGCCGCTGCCGATGTAGCCACCCCGCTCCCGAGGCCGCCGGAGACGCCGGCGGCCTCGCCGCCGCCGCGGCCCCATCGCCCCCACGAACCGGTATCGCCGACGCCATGCCCTGGATCACCCCGGACCCGGAACAAGACGCCTGGCTGGTGCACGTCCGCGTCACCCCTCGGGCCAAACGCGAGTCGCTGGACGTCGAGGGCGAGCGGTTGCGCGTGCGCCTCAACACCCCACCGGTGGACGGCAAGGCCAACACCGCCCTGCGCAAGCTGCTGGCCCGGCAGTTCGGTGTCGCCAAGTCGGCGGTGTCGCTGCTGCGTGGCGAGCGCAGCCGCGACAAGACGGTGCGCATCACCGCGCCCAAGCAGTGGCCGGCCGGGCTGCCGCACCCGGGGGAGCCGCCGGCACCCTGAGGCGGCTTGTCCCAGCCATAGCCGGCTCGCTAGACTGCACGGCTATTGCTCAGCGAGCGGAAGCGTCATGGTCAGAAGCCCGCCAACCGACTCTGTCGGACTGGTGACCCAGCACAAGGCCACCTTCGAGGAGCCCCTGCCGCTCGTCTGCGGGAGGGAGCTGCCCCGTTATGAGCTGGTCTACGAGACCTACGGCGAGCTCAATCGCGAGGGCACCAACGCCATCCTGGTCTGCCACGCCCTCTCCGGCAATCACCACGCCGCCGGTTACCACTCCGAGCACGATCGCAAACCGGGGTGGTGGGAGACGTGTATCGGCCCGGGCAAGCCCCTGGACACCAATCGCTTCTTCGTCGTCTGCAGCAATAACCTGGGCGGCTGCCACGGCTCCACCGGACCGGCGAGCATCAACCCGGAGACCGGCAAACCCTACGGCGACCAGTTCCCCATCGTCACCGTGCGCGACTGGGTGCGCAGCCAGGCGCGCCTGGCCGACGAGCTGGGTATCCGTCAGTGGGCGGCGGTGGCCGGCGGCAGCCTGGGCGGCATGCAGGCGATGCAGTGGGCCATCGACTACCCCGAGCGCCTGCGCCACGCCATCGTCATCGCCGCCGCTCCGCGGCTGTCGGCCCAGAACATCGGCTTCAACGAGGTCGCCCGGCAGGCGATTATGAGCGACCCGGAGTTCCACGGCGGGCGCTACTACGACTACGGCGTCTCGCCCCGGCGGGGGCTGGCGGTGGCGCGCATGCTCGGCCACATCACCTACCTCTCGGACGACGCCATGCGCGCGAAGTTCGGCCGCGACCTGCGTGGCGACATGAGCTTCGACTTCGAGCAGGTGGATTTCGAGGTCGAGAGCTACCTGCGCTACCAGGGGCAGCGCTTCGTGCAGGACTTCGACGCCAACACCTACCTGCTGATGACCAAGGCCCTCGACTACTTCGACCCGGCCGCCGACCACGATGACGACTTCTCGGCAGCCCTGGCCCACATCCAGTGCTCGACGCTGCTGCTCTCCTTCTCCAGCGACTGGCGCTTCGCCCCGGCGCGCTCGCGCGAGATCCTCCGCGCGCTGCTGGAGCACAACAAGCCAGTCAGCTACATGGAGATCGAGGCCACCCAGGGCCACGACGCCTTCCTGATGCCCATCCAGCGCTACCTGGAGGCCTTCTCCGCCTACATGGGCAACGTCGCCCGGGAGGTGGGGGCGTGAATCCGCTGCGCCGCGAGCTAGAGATCGTCGCCGAATGGATCGAGCCGGGCTCCCGGGTGCTCGACCTGGGCTGCGGCGACGGCACGCTGCTCCACTACCTGGTCCAGCGCAAGGGTGTGACCGCCTACGGGCTGGAGATCGACCCGCGCAAGGTCACCCGGTGTATGGACCGCGGCGTCAACGTGGTGCGCGCCGACCTGGACGAGGGGCTGGACGACTTCCACCGCGACAGCTTCGACCACGTCATCATGAGCCAGACCGTCCAGGCGGTGCGCTACCCGGACAAGCTCCTCGAGGATATGCTGCGCGTCGGTCGCCACGGCATCGTGACCTTCCCCAACATCGGCTACTGGCGGCTGCGTATGCAGTTGCTGCTGAAGGGGCGCATGCCGCGCAGCCCGGCCCTGCCCAACGCCTGGTACAACTCGCCCAACATCCACCTGTGCACGGTGCGCGACTTCGAGCGGCTGTGCGCCACCATGGGCGTGCAGATCCGCGAGCGACGCCTGCTCGACCGGGCGCACCGTTCCACGCCGTTCATCGACCTGGCGCCGAACCTCCTCGGCGAGGTGGCCATCTACCGCTTCGTACGCGGCAGCGAGTCGCTGTAGAATCGGGCAGGGGTGGGCGGTCGCCGCACTACGGCGGCCCGTCCGCGGTCTCACCTGGCAGGCAACCGGGAAGTCTATGCAGCCCGAGTACGTGCGCTACAACCAGACCGTCGTCGAGCGGCGCCGCTCCGCTTACCAGGAGATCGTGATCGCCCACGATCCGGCGGTGGGGCACCTGCTCTACCTCGACGACGACCTCCAGATCGCGAACGCCGACGACCCCTACAACCAGGCGATCACCCGTCCCCTGCGCGAGTCGAATGCGCTGGGCGATGTGCTCATCCTCGGCGGTGGCGACGGCGGGGTGTTGCGCGCCCTGCTCGACGCCGGGGCACGCCGGGCGGTGCTGGTGGATATCGACGGCGAGGTCATCGAGCTGTCGCGGCAGTATCTGCCGGATCTCTGCGGCGACGCCTTCGACCGCCCCGGCGCCGAGGTGGTGGTCGGCGACGCCTTCGCCTACCTCGACGCCGAGGAGCGCTGGGACGGCATCATCTACGACCTGACCATGGACCCGGTCCGCGAGGACCAGCCGCGCACTGAGTACATCCGCGAGATCCTCGCCAAGGTCTCGGCCCGGCTGCGCCCCGGCGGGGTGCTGGGCATGCAGTGCTGTGGCGCCGACGAACCCGGCCTGCGCGAGGAGATCCGTGCGGGCCTGGCGCACACCTTCGTTGATTGGGGTGACTGGGAGGACGAGGTGCCGTCCTTCGATGTGCCCTGGGTCTTTGCCTGGGCGCGCATCCCGCGGGAGGAATCGTGACGACCTGGCTGATCACCCACCCCCAGTGCCTCGAGCACGACGCCGGCACCGGCCACCCGGAGAGCGCCGCGCGCCTGCAGGCCATCCTGCAGGCGCTGCAGCACGCCACCTTCGAGTACGTCCTGCGCGAGGAGGCACCGCTGGCGACGGTCGAGCAGCTAGAGCTGGCCCACGACCCGACCTACGTACGCTCGCTGCTCGATAGCGTCCCCGCCGAAGGGGCCCGGCACATCGACCCGGACACCCGGCTCTGCCCGGCCACCGGCGAGGCCGCCCGGCGGGCCGCCGGGGCCGTCTGCCACGGGGTCGACGGCGTGCTCTCGGGCAAGGCGCAGCGGGTTTTCTGCGCGGTGCGCCCACCCGGCCACCACGCCGAGCCGGACCGCGCCATGGGCTTCTGCTTCTTCAACAACATCGCCGTCGGCGCCGGCCACGCGGTGGCGCACTACGGCCTGCAGCGGGTGGCGATGATCGATTTCGACGTCCACCACGGCAACGGCACCGAGGCGATCAGCCGCGGCCGCCCGGGGTTCTACTACTTCTCGACCCACCAGCACCCGCTGTTCCCCGGCACCGGCACTCCGGGCAGCGACGCCCCGGCGAATATCGTCAACGCCACCCTGGCCGACGGCGACGGCTCCGAGGCCTTCCGTGAGGCCTTCACGGGGACCATCCTCCCCGCGCTGGAGGATCTGCAGCCGGAGCTGATTCTGATCTCGGCGGGCTTCGATGCCCACCGCTCCGATCCGTTGGCCACCCTGCAACTGGACGAGACCGACTTCGCCTGGGCCACCCGAGAGCTGGTGGACGTGGCCAAGCGCCACTGCCAGGGGCGGGTGGTCTCGGTCCTCGAGGGCGGCTACAACACCTCCGTGGTCGGCCGCTGCGCCGCGGCCCACCTCGAGGCGCTGATGATGTAGGCTAACGGCATGCACGTGGAGGCGAACCGGAGCCCGTACCTTAACCCCGCTGAACGCCTGCGCGGGGGGCAGCGTACCCAGCAGCCCCCGGCTGCCGGGCAGCCGGACTTTGCCCGCCACGCCGAGGCCGCCCGTAGCAGCCCCCTGGTCCGTCCCCCGGCCCAGCCCACCGAGGGCCTGGCCAGTGGCAACGTGGGACCACCGTCACCGCAAGCCGGCGGGGTGGGCGGTTTCCAGCCGCCCGAGCTGATCGCCGCCCGCTTCGACGGCCAGGAGCGCAGCCTCACACCCCAGGCCGGCCTGCACGCCGGGGGCGGTCAAGCCGGCAGCGGCCACTACAGCCCCCGCCCGGACACCGAGGACCTGCCCCGGGGCCTGCAACAGCTGGTCGAGGTCCAGGCCATGGCGCAGCCCGACGTGCTCGGCCGTGGCGGCCGCCTGGACCTGACCGTCTAAGCCCGCCCATGCCGGTTCAGACCCGCTACCAGGACGATCTGGCCCGAGGCGTCATCCACCCCGACCCGGCCCAGCAGCGCGCCGTCCAGGCCCTGCAGTCGCTCCACGACGAGCTGAGCAGGCAACCGACCGGCGACCGCTGGCTGGGCTGGCTGCGCCGCCGGCCGAACACCGCCGCCCCCGGCCTCTACCTCCACGGCCCGGTGGGCCGCGGCAAGACCTACCTGGTGGACGCCTTCTTCGACGCCCTGCCCTTTGCGGATAAAGAGCGCCTGCACTTCCACCACTTCATGCGGCGCACTCACGATGCCCTGCACCAGCTCCGCGACCATCGCGACCCACTCGGCCGCCTTGCCCGGGATTTCGCCGCCGAGCATCGGGTGCTGTGCTTCGATGAATTCCACGTCAGCGACATCGCCGACGCCATGATCCTCGGCCGGCTGCTCGAACAGCTGATCGGCGTGGGCGTCACCTTGGTCGCCACCTCCAACGTGCCCCCGGACGACCTCTACCGGGACGGCCTGCAACGGGCCCGCTTCCTGCCCGCCATCGATGCCCTCAAGCGCCACTGCCGGGTGGTGGGCCTGGACGGCGGCCGGGATTACCGGCTCGAGCGCCTGGAGCAGGCCCCGGTCTACTGGATCGGCCCCGCCGGCGACCACGACGACAGCCTGGAGGAGCGATTCGTGCAACTGGCCCCGGAGCCGGGGCGGGCCAACCTGACGCTGGACATCGAGGGGCGACCGGTCCCCGCCCGGCGCTGCGCCGACGGCATCGCCTGGTTCGATTTCGCAGCACTGTGCAGCGGCCCGCGCGGCGCCTCGGACTACATCGAGCTGGCGCGGCTGTTCCACACCGTGCTGGTCAGCGACGTGCCGCGCTTCGATGCCAGCTGCGAGGACGAGGCGCGGCGCTGGATTGCGCTCATCGATGAGCTCTACGAGCGGCGCGTCAACCTGATCTGCTCGGCGGCCGTCACCCCGGAGGCGCTCTACGCCGGCCGCCGGCTGGGCTTCGAGTTCCAGCGTACCGCCAGCCGCCTCCACGAGATGCAAAGCCACGACTATCTGGCCGAGCCCCATCGCCCCTGAAGCCAAGGAGAGATCGCCATGAACCAGAGCGGCGGCAAGACCGGCTACCGGCCGCAAATCCAACGTTTGCGGCGCGGGGAAAAACGCTCGCACCTGCTCTACTATCTACCGGTCCACGATGGCAACGACGGGGGCCGGCTTGGTGTGCTCGGCGATCTATCGGCCGACGGACTGCTGCTCATCGGCAACCGCGCCTTCACCCCCGGCCAGCGCCTGCAGCTGCAGATCCGCGGTGAGCCGGGCAGCGAGATCGCCGGCGATGTCCGCATCGACGTCACCGTCGAGGCGCGCTGGTCGGCACCGGATCTGAACCCGGCCTACACGGCCACCGGGGTCCGGTTCGTGGGCCTGGACGAGGCGACCCGCAGCGCCATCGAGGGCTTGCTGCACGACCTCGGCCTGCTGGCCGGGGTGGACGATGAGGACGAAACAGGAGGACAGGCATGAGCGCCGATCCCGACAAGCACCCCCAGGACGACGACCCGCGTTCGCTGTCCGATCACCGCATCCGCGAGAAACACTCCCGGGAGGAGGTGAAGCGCTGGCGCGAGCAGGCCGCCGAGCACCATCGGCGGTGGTTCGACGTCATGAATAACCCCTACGGGCAGGACTGAAACCGGCCCGGGGACCGCGCGGCCCCCGGGCCCCCTGCCTACGCCGGAACGCGGGGGTTGAGGCTGTAGGTGGTGGTGATGCTGGCCTGATCGAGGATGTGCGGGCGGATGGCCTCGAGCAGATCGGGCCCGCGGAAGCCCGCCTCCACCGGCGCCTGCCCCACGTCGAGGGCGTAGAGGGTGAAGACGTAGCGGTGCGGGATCGAATCGTTCCACGGCGGGCAGGGCCCGTCGTAGCCGTAATAGGTCCCGCGCATCTCGTCACTGCCGGCCAGGAAATCCGTGTAGTCGTTGACCCCCTGGCGGGTGCCGTGGGGCCCTTCGGGCACGTACTTGCCACCGGGGAGCACCCCCTCGGAGAAGGCGCCCTCGGCCAGCTCGCCCAGGGCCGGATCGACATCCACCAGCAGCCAGTGGTAGAAGTCGACCCGCGGCAGATCCGAGGGGATCTCCCGATCTTCCCGGTTCACATCGCCGGCGTGGCTCGGCGCATCCGGGTCGTGGCAGACCAGCACCAGCGACCGGGTCCCGGCCGGCAGATCCGACCATCCGATATGGGGGCTGACGTTACGGCCCAGGGCCATGTGGTTGTCGGCGTCCGGGATGCCGAAGGCGTACGCCTCGGGGACCGGTTGCCCGTCGGTGAGGCTCTGACTGGTCAGGCGCATAGCTTGCCCCTCCTGCTGTTTGGGTTACCCTCGCAGGGATTGTAAAGCCGGCAGGCGCAGCGTGACGATGCAACAGCGACTGTTCGCGTACGGCACCATCCTCGCGGGGGCCGACGACCCGCAGGTCCAGGCAGCCATCCAGCGTTACACCGAGCGCGTCGATGACGGTTGGGTCCCCGGACGCCTCTACGACCTGGGGCCGTTCCCGGGCGCCGTCCCCCGCCTCCCCCGGGACACCCGCGAGGCCTGGGTACGCGGGGTGATCCTCACCGTCCTCGACCCGCGCCGGGTCTTCCGCGTCCTCGATCCCTACGAGGACTGCGATCCGCAGCGACCGCGCGCGGGGATGTACCGCCGCGAGGAGGTGGCTGTCCACCCGGCCACCGACCCAGACAGCCCCCTGACCTGTCAGATCTACTGGATCAACCGGGTGCCGCCCTACGCTCGCTTCGTGGAGAGGGGCGACTGGCATCGGCATGTCCAGGCGCGGCCGGCCTACGCCTCCAACACCCCGGGGGGCGGCTCCAGGTAATCGGCCACCTGCTCCGGCGTGGGCTCCTGGAGGACGGGGATGCGCCCGAGCCGGGGCGCCGGCAGCCGCGCATCCAGGCTGGCGATCTGGGCATCCCGCCGCGGGTCGTCGGCGTCCAGTTCACACGCCACCCAACCGGCCAGGACCAAGCCGTCGGCGCGGATCGCCTCGGCGCTGAGCAGGGCGTGGTTCAGACACCCCAACCGAACGCCGACCACCAGCACCACCGGCAGACCGATCCCCCGCGCCAGCGCCGCCATGTCCTGCGTTGGCCCCAGGGGCACCCGCCAGCCGCCGGCCCCCTCGACCACGGTGAAGCGCGTCTGCGCCAACGCCCGGGCCGCGGCCACCAGCCCGGCGCCATCGATGGACAGCCCCTGCTCGTCGGCCACCAGATGGGGGGCCGCGGCCGCCTCCAGGGCGCACGGGTTGACGGTCTCGTAGGGCAGCGCCGGATCGATCAGCGCCTTCAGCTGCTCGGCGTCGTCGTTGCGCAGCCCTTCGGCGGTGCGCCGGCACCCGGCGGCCACCGGCTTCATGGCCGCCACCGGGATCTGGTGGCGCTGCAGCAGACGGATCAGCCCGCCGGCGTAGACCGTCTTGCCGACGCCGGTGTCGGTGCCGGTGATGAACACCCCGGCCGGATCAGCGCCGTGCGCCTGCCCCGCGCTCATCGCCGCCTCCGCCGGATGCCGTGGACGTCGAGCCGGACCTCGCCGGTGTCATCGGCCCGCTGCGGGGTTCCGCCCATCCCCCAGGCGTGCCCGTAGACCACCTCGTAGGTGGCCGGCACACGGCCGTCGGGCTGGCGCCAGGCCAGACGGTAGGCAGCCTCCACGCGGGCCAGGCGGTGGGGCGAGAGCAGGCCGCGGGGGCGGCCGGGGTCGGCGTTGGAGGCCCCCAGGGCCTTGAGATCGCGCATCACCTCGCGCGGCTGGGCGTAGGTCAGCGTGAACGACTCGCCGTCGAGGACCGGATCGACGAAGCCCGCCTCGAGCATGCGGTCGCCCACGTCGTGCTTGTCCGCAAACCGGTGGACGCGGGCCTGATCCCCCACCTCGGCCCAGGCTCCGCGCAGCTCGTGCAGGGTCTCCGGCCCGAAGGTGGCGAACATCACCGCCCCCTCCGGGGCCGTCACCCGCTGCAGTTCGCGCAGGGCGGTGGGCAGGTCCTCTGCCCACTGCAGGGCCAGGTTGGAGAAGACCAGCTCGAAGCTGTCGTCGGGGTACGGCAGGGCGTGAAGATCGGCGCAGACGCACCGCGGACGGCGCAGCCAGGGGGCCCGGCGGCGCACACGCTGCAGCATGGCCGGGGCCAGATCCACGGCGTGGACCTCGGCCTTGCGGTAGCGTCGCAGGAGCCCGCGCGTGGCGTAGCCGGTGCCCGCGCCGAGGTCGAGGACCCGGCGCGGATGGACCCGGACCGGCTCGAGCCGCTCGAGCAGGCGATCGGCGACCTCGCGCTGGAGCACGGCGACCTCGTCGTAGCGCTCCGCCGAGGCGTCGAAGCTGCGTCGCACGCAGCGGCGATCAATCGACTGGGCGTCGCCTGGGTTCACGGTCAGATCTCCTCAAGGAAAGCGTGGATCGTCTGCGCCACTGCGGTGGCGTGGGTGCAGTGGGGCAGATGCCCGGCCCCCTCCAGGATCCGCAGCTGGCCGTCGCAGCCCTCCGCCGCGCGCTGCAGCGCCGCCGGAGGCACCAGCGGGTCCTGGCCACCGCCGAGCCACAGCGACGGCACAGCTCCGGCCGGCGCCTGGCGCAGGTCGGCCTCGGCCAACGCGGCGAGCCCCGCCGCCAGCCCGACCGGCGACGCCGTGCAGGGGTCGGTAACGGCGGCTGCATCGGCGGCGGAGACCTGCCCCAGCCGACGACGGAAGCGCCGCACCGTGGCGGCAGGACTCCGCGCCAGACCGGCTCGCATGGCCGTCAGCTCCGCGGCGGGGACGGCGCAGGGCCAGTCGATATCCATGGTAAACCGTGGCGTCGCGCCGATCAGGGCCACACCGCGCAGGGGCTTGCCGCGGCGCAGTGCCTCGAGGGCGACGGTGCCACCCAGCGACCAGCCCACCCATACGGCGTCGTCCGGGGCCGCATCGATCACCGGCGTGGCGACCCCAGCGAGGTCTTCGTAGCGGGGATCGGCGGCCCCGCCGTGGCCGGGCAGCTCGACCACCTGCGCCGGAGTATCCAGCACCGACCGGAGGCGATCAAAGACCCGACCATCGAACGACCACCCCGGCACCAGCAGCAGCGGCGTCACGACGGCGCCTCCAGGGTGGGCGGGGCCTGGCGCGCCGCCGCGGCCAAGGCCTCCAGCAGCCGATCGACATCCTCCTCACTGTGACAGGCGGTCAGGCTGACGCGCAGCCGGGCTGTCCCCGCCGGCACCGTCGGCGGACGGATCGCCGCCACGCGCAGCCCGCGGCGGTCGAGTTCGGCACTCCAGGCGGTGGCCGTAGCACTAGGGCCGACCAGCACCGGCTGGATCGGCGTCCTTGGCCCCGCGGGCTGTGGCACCGGGAGACCGAGCTGCCGGGCGCCGCTGCGGAAGCGGGCGATCAGCGCCTGCAGATGCTCGCGCCGCCACCCCTCGGCCCGGGCGATGCGCACCGCCTCCAGGGCCGCCGCCGCCTGCGCCGGCGGGGGCGCGGTGGTGTAGATATACGGGCGCGCCCACTGGCGCAGGGCATCGATGAGGGTCCGGCTGCCGGCGACGAAGGCGCCGAAGGTACCGAAGGCCTTGCCCAGCGTCCCCACCAGCACCGGCACCCGTTCCGGGGCACAGCCGGTGGCGGGGACGCTGCCGCCGCCCTCCGGGCCGATCACCCCCAGGCCGTGGGCATCGTCGACCACCAGCGCCGCGCCGGTCGCCTCGGCCGCCGCGGCCAGTTCGGGCAAGGGGGCCACATCGCCGTCCATGCTGAATACCCCGTCGGTGACCACGAGCTGGGCGCGATCGTCGAGGCGCTGGGCCAGGTGAGTGGGATCGGCGTGGCGGTAGCGGCGTGGCCGTCCGCCGGCCAGACGCACGGCGTCGATCAGCGAGGCGTGGTTAAGCCGGTCCTCGGCCACCGCCTGGCCCCGCCGGACCAGGGTGGTCACGACACCGAGGTTGGCCATGTAGCCCGTGGAGAAGAGCAGCGCCGCCTCCCGGCCGGTGAACGCCGCCAGCTCCGCCTCTAGCGCCTCGTGCTCGGGGCGGTGGCCGGTGACCAGGTGCGCAGCGCCGGCACCACTGCCCTGGCGCCGGGCGTGCTCGGCCAGGGCGCGAGCCGGGCGCGGATCGGCGGCCAGGCCCAGGTAGTCGTTACCGCAGAAGACCGTGCAGCGCTGGCCATCGGACCGCACGGCGGTGGCGCCATCGTAGTCCTCTAGGGCTTCGGCGCAGCGATAGAGCCCGGCCTGGCGGCGCTCGGCAAGACGCGGGGCCAACCGCGCATCGAGTCGGGCCGCCGGGTGGTTCACGGCTCCAGCTCGGCGCAGCTGTGGGTGCGCGGCTCCAGGGTCATGCCCAGGCGGTGGAGCAGCCGATGGTCGGCGTCGGCGTCCGGGTTGTCGGTGGTCAGCAGCCGCTCGCCGAGGAACAGACTGTTGGCACCGGCGCTCAGGCACAGCGCCTGGAGCTCGTCGCTCATCTGCTCGCGACCGGCCGCCAGGCGGACGTAGGAGCGCGGCAGGACCAGGCGCGTGGCGGCGATGGTGCGCACGATCTCGAACGGATCCACCGGCTCGGCCGCCTCCAGCGGGGTCCCGGGGATGGGGATCAGCCGGTTGATCGGCACGCTCTGCGGCGGCACCGGCAGGTTGGCCAGGGTGGCGAGCATCTCGACGCGGTCCGCCCGCGCCTCCCCCAGGCCGACGATGCCACCGCAGCAGACCCGCATCCCGGCGTCGCGGATGCGCTCAAGCGTCTGCAGCCGCTGCTCGTAGCTGCGGGTGGTCACCACCTGGTCGTAGTACGACGGCGAGGTGTCGAGGTTGTGGTTGAAGTAGTCGAGCCCGGCCTCGGCCAGCCGCTCGGCCTGCCCCTCGGCGAGCAGGCCGGCAGAGAGGCAGGCCTCCAGGCCTTCGGCCTTAACCGCCCGGACCATGGCTACCAGCGTCTCCAGGTCGCGGTCTTTGGGGCCGCGCCAGGCCGCACCCATGCACAGCCGGGTGGCCCCGCTGGCCCGAGCCCGCTGGGCCGCCTCGCGGACGGTCTCGACATCGATCAGCGCCTCGCGCTCCAGGCCGGTGTCGTACCGCGCGCTCTGGGAGCAGTAGGTGCAGTCCTCGGCGCAGGCGCCGGTCTTGATCGAGACCAGGGTGCAGGCCTGGACCTGCCCCGGGTTAAAGTGACGGCGATGCACTTCCTGGGCGCGGAACAGCAGCTCCGGCAGGGGCAGCTCGAACAAGGCGTGGATCTGCGGCTGATCCCAGTGCCAGGTGTCGGTCTCAGTCATGATCGGCTCACTGCAGGTTGACCGCGGGGCGTGCCGCGCAGGAGGCGCTTATGGTAGCAAGGAGGCGACCATGGTCAACTATGACGCTATGCACTCAGTCAACAAGTGGATACGAAATGTTCCCCTTGCCCTCTACCCGCCGCGCTGTCGGCTGTGCGATGCCGCCGGCTCCGACGGTCTGGACCTGTGCCGTGGCTGTCGGGCCGATCTGCCGTGGAACACACCCTGTTGCCCGCAGTGCGCCTTGCCGACGGACGGCACCACGCCCTGCCCGTGCCGACAGCGGCCTCCGGCCTTCCAGCACGCCGTGGTACCGCTGCGCTACGAGGGGGCGGTGGAGAGCCTGATCACCGCCTTCAAGTTCCGCGGCCGGCTGGCCGACGGGCAGCTGCTGGGGGCGCTGCTCGCCGCCGCCCTGCGCCGGGACGCCACCCCTCTGCCCGAGGCCGTGGCCCCGGTACCGCTGCACGCCGGGCGGCTGCGCCAGCGCGGTTTCGATCAGACGGCGGAGCTGGCCCGGGCGCTACGCCACCAGCTCGGCCCCCTGCCCCTATGCCGGGGGCTGCGCCGGCGCCGCGGCGATGCCCGGCAGGCCACCCGGACCGCACAGGCCCGGCGCAGCGACATACGCGGCGCGTTTACCGCCCGCCGCGGCCCTCTCCCGGGGCACGTGGCGCTGCTCGACGATGTGGTGACCACCGGGGCGACCGCCGAGGAGGCGGCGCAGGCCCTGCGCGACGCCGGGGTCGGCCGGGTCGATCTGTGGGCGGTGGCGCGGACCCCGTAGCCGGTGCGTCTAGAGGTGGAGATCGGCCGCCAGGCCAGCGAAGACCACGCCGCCGAGCCAGGCGTTGTTGAGGAAGGCACGGAAGCAGTCCTGGCGCTCGCGGCGTCGGATCAGGTACTGCTGATAGGCGAACAGGCCGGCGGCCCCGGCCAATCCCAGGTAATAGGCCGTGCTGGCCTCCACGTGCAGGCCGACCTGCACCATCGCCAGCAGCATCAGCCCCTGCAGGATAGCGATCATCAGCCGGTCCAGGTCACCGAAGAGCACGGCCGTGGACTTGACGCCGATCTTGATGTCGTCGTCCCGATCGACCATGGCGTACATGGTGTCGTAGACGGTGGCCCAGAGCACGGTGGCGATCAGCAGCAGCCACGCCACCACCGGCACCGTTCCGGTCTGCGCGGCAAAGACCATGGGCACGGCCCAGCCGAAGGCCAGCCCCAGGTGGACCTGGGGCAGGTGGGTGTAGCGCTTGGTGAAGGGGTAGGTGGCCGCCAGCACCACGGCCACCAGGGACATCAGGATGGTCAGCGGGTTGGTCAGCAGGACCAGACCGAAGGCGAGCAGGCAGAGGACCACGAACAGGAGCAGCGCCTCGCGCTCGGAGACCCGGCCGGTGGCGAAGGGCCGCTGCCGGGTGCGCTTGACGTGGCCGTCGATGTGGCGATCGGCGAAGTCGTTGATGACGCAGCCAGCGGCCCGCATGACCACCACCCCGAGGGTAAAGATGACCAGCAGATCCAGATCGGGCACGCCGGCCGCCGCGATCCACAGCGCCCAGAGCACCGGCCAGAGCAGCAGGAAGTTGCCGATGGGCCGGTCGAGCCGCGCCAGCTGTGCATAAGTCCGCAAGCGCTCGCCAACCCGACCCGGGCCGGATGGCTCCCCGCTATGCACCTCACCGCTCACCCTCAACACCCTCCGGGAAAAAGACTTCGGTTACCAGCAGCCGCCGTCCGGCCACGGACAGCGTCGAGCGCCGCGCCCAGCCCCCGGCCGGCGATGGCAGGCCGTGGCCACGCAGCCAGCGGACCAGCGGCTCGCGGCCCCTGAGCCGCGCCACCGCAAGCGGGCCACGCTGCACATCGGCCGCCGAGAAGAGCAGTCGGCCCAGGGGGCGCTCGCCCAGCCGCGGCAGCCGCGCCAGCGGCCCGAGCAGACGATCCGGCACGATGCTGCGGGCGTAGATGGTCGGACCACCCTCGCAGTCGAGCACGACCTCCCGCAACCAGGCGTGTCGCCCCACCGGGAGCTCGAGGGCGACCCCCTCATCCGGGGCCGGTCGCTGCCAGGCCTCGCGCAGCACGTGGACGCGGACCGGCCCCAGACGCTCGAGACGCGCCGTCAACGAGCCGCGCTCGGTGAGCAACCGCTGCACCGCCGGCGCGGGCCGGCCCGGGACCACGGCCACCCCGGGCCGCCAGGCTGCTGCCTGGGGCTGCCAGGCGGCGTGTTCCCTCACCCCGTTTGCCACTGCGAATCCATCACCCGTCATTGCGGAACCGGTCACACCTGCCCATAGCGCTCGGCCTCGCCGACCCACCGACGGATCAGCTGCTCGGCGGTCCCCGGGGCCTGCTCGAGGAGTTCGGCCCCCACCTGCTGGACCGCCTCCAGCAGGTCCGCATCACGGCGCAGGTCGGCCACGCGCAGGCTCAGCGCCCCGGTTTGCCGGGTGCCCAGCAGCTCCCCGGGGCCGCGGATGTCCAGATCCCGCCGGGCGATGGCGAACCCATCGTCGGTCTCTCGCAACACGGCGAGCCGCTGCCGGGCGCTCTCGGACAGCGGCCCATGATACATGAGCACACAAGTCGACGCCGCGCGACCACGGCCCACCCGCCCGCGCAGCTGATGGAGCTGGGCCAGGCCGAGGCGCTCGGCGTTATCGATGACCATGAGACTGGCGTTAGGCACGTCGACCCCCACCTCGATCACCGTGGTGGCCACCAGCAGCGCCACCTCGCCCTGGGCGAAGGCCGCCATGGTGCGCTCCTTCTCCGCGGGGGACATGCGGCCGTGGACCAGGGCCACCCGGTGGGCATCGCCCACCGCCCGATCGAGTTCCGCGGCGGTATCCTCGGCAGCCTGGGCCTCGAGTTCGTCCGAGGCCTCGATCAGGGTGCAGACCCAGTACGCCTGGCGGCCCTCGTCGAGGGCGGCGCGGATGCGCGCGATGACCTCGGCGCGGCGCCGCTCGGCCACCACCACCGTCTTCACCGGGGTCCGCCCGGGGGGGCGCTCGTCGAGCGAGGAGACGTCCAGGTCGGCGTAGGCGGTCATGGCCAACGTCCGGGGGATGGGGGTGGCGGTCATGGTCAGCTGATGCGGCTCGGCGCCACCGCCCTTGTCCTTGAGCGCCAGGCGCTGGTGCACCCCGAAGCGGTGCTGCTCGTCCACCACCACCAGCCCCAGGCGGCGGAACTGCACCTCCTCCTGGAACAGCGCGTGGGTGCCCACGGCGATCCCGGCCCGCCCCTCGGCCAGGCGCTGACGCGCCGCCCGGCGCTCGGCCGCCGGGGCACCCCCGGAGAGCCAGGCGACCTCCACGCCCAGCGGCTGGAACCAGCCCTGCAGGCTGCGGCAGTGCTGCTCGGCGAGCAGCTCGGTGGGCGCCATCAGCGCCGCCTGGTAGCCACTGCCGACGGCGCGCGCGCAGGCCAGAGCCGCCACCACGGTCTTACCCGAGCCGACGTCGCCCTGGAGCAGGCGCAGCATCGGCATCGAGCGGGCCATGTCTTCAGCCAGCTCGCCATCCACCCGCTGCTGG
Source organism: Halorhodospira halophila SL1 (assembly GCF_000015585.1). Lineage (NCBI taxonomy): Bacteria > Pseudomonadati > Pseudomonadota > Gammaproteobacteria > Chromatiales > Ectothiorhodospiraceae > Halorhodospira > Halorhodospira halophila. Next base: position 1,039,451 of record NC_008789.1, read on the forward strand.
GCACCCGTCAGCGCGAAGGGCAGGCTCTGCAGCAGACGCTGGGCCAGCGCCTCGCCCTGGTCCAAGGGCGGGGCGCCGGCCTCCGAGCGGAGCGCCTGGCGCCGGCGACGCAGGGTCAGGTGGTGGGCGAGGAGCTCCTCGCAGGCCACGCGGCGCACCGCGGGATGGGTGCCGGCGAGCAGGGTCTCGGTGTCGGCCTCCGGCGGCGGCCGGTGGACGGTCCGCAGCGCCTCGGCCAGGGACGGCCACTGCGGATCCACGCGAGCGGCATCGGGCAGGCACTCCGGGGCCGCCCCGGGGAGGAGGCTCAGGGCGGCGTCGACCAGCTTGCGCAGCTGCCCCTGGTGAAGGCCGTCGGTGCTGGCATAGACCGGGGTCAGGGCCTCCTCGCCGGGGCCGTCGGCGTCCCCGGGGGCCACCCGCTGGTGCTCCGGGTGGGCCATTTGCAGGCCGCCGTAGCCGGCCCGGACCTCGCCGAAACAGCGCAGCACCACGCCGCGGCTGAGGCGCTCGGCCTGGCGCGGATGGAAGTGGAAGAAGACCAGATCAAGCTGCCCGGTGCCGTCGCTAAGCCGGCACAACAGCCGCTTGCGCCGACCCCGTGCCACCTCGGACCACTCCACCCGCCCCTCGATCAGCACCCGCTCGCCCGGCTGCAGGCCGCCGATGGGCCGCAGTCGGGTGCGGTCCTCGTAGCGGATGGGGCGGTGCAGCAGCAGGTCGCCCACCGTGTGCAGGCCCAGCCGTGCCAGGCGTTCGGCCAGGCGCGGCCCGACGCCCGGCAGGCTGGTCAGCCGCCGCTGTGCCCCGTCCACGGCCGGGCTTCAGCCCTCCCGGGGCAGATAGAGGACGGCGTCCATCTCCACCGCGGCCCCCTTGGGCAACGCGGCGACGCCGATGGCTGCCCGCGAGGGGTAGGGCTCGGAGAGGTACTGCGTCATGACCTCGTTGACCAGCGCGAAGTGGCTCAGGTCGGTGAGGTAGATGGCGATGCGCACGGCGTCGGCCAGGCTGCCGCCGGCGGCCTCGGCCACGGCACCGAGGTTGTCGAAGACCCGGGCCACCTGGCTGTTCATGTCGGCACCCACCAGCTCGCCGGTCTGCGGGTCCAGCGGGATCTGCCCGGAGATGTAGACGAAGTCGCCGGCGCGCACCGCCTGGCTGTAGGGACCAATGGCGGCCGGGGCGGCGTCGGTGTGGATGATTTCTCGGGACATGCGCGATCTCTCTCCTTAGCCGTCTTTCTTGCGCACGATGCGCTGCACCGGGGGCATCGCCCGCAGATGGCGCACCACGGCCGCCAGGTGGCGGCGGTCACGAACCAGGATCAGGAAGCGGACGGTGGCGATCATGCCGTCGCGCTCCTCGATGGTCACGTTCTCGATGCTCGCCCCTTGCGCCGAGATCCCGTGGGCGAGCTGAGCCAGGGCGCCACGCTCGTTGACCACGTCGATGCCGATCAGGGTGGGGAACTCGGCATCGACGTCGGCCTCCCAGTCCACGTCCACCCAGCTCTCGGAACGCTTGCGCTGACTGGCCACGTTCTTGCAATCACGGTGGTGGATGACCACGCCACGACCGGTGCTGACGAAGCCGACGATCGGGTCGCCGGGGATCGGCCGGCAGCAGCGCGCGAAGGAGACCACCGTGCCCTCGTTGCCGCGGATGGTCAGGGTCCCGTGGGGCTCGGGCTCCTCGGGGCGCTCTTCCAGCTCGGCCTCGCCCTGCTCGAGACCACTGAGCTGCTGCGCCACCAGCCACGGCACCCGGTTGCCCAGACCGACATCGCGGAACAGGTCGTCGAGACTGGCGAGGCCCGTGCCGGCCAGGGCCTCGTCGACGCGCGCCGGGTCGAGGGCGTCGAGATCCACCGACAACGCCGAGAGGGCGCGCTCGACCATGCGCCGGCCGAGCTCGATGGCCTCGTCGTCGCGCAGCCGCTTGAGGGCGTGACGGATGGCGGTGCGCGCCTTGGCGGTCACCACGAAATCCAGCCAGACCGGATTGGGCCGCCCCACCGGGGCGGTGATGATCTCGACCATCTGCCCGCTCTGCAGCGGCGTACGCAGTGGCGTGAGGCGGTGGTCGACCTTGGCGGCGATGCAGGAGTTACCCACGTCAGAGTGGATGGCGTAGGCCAGATCCACCGGGGTGGCATTGCTCGGCAGCTCGAGGATGTCGCCCTTGGGGGTGAAGACGTAGATCTCGTCGGGGACCAGGTCGATCTTGACGCTCTCGATGAACTCCTCGGACGTGCCGACACTGCGCTGCATCTCAAGCAGGTCCTTGACCCACTGCCGGGCACGGACCTGGGCCGTGTTACCGCTCTCGCCGGCATCCTTATAGAACCAGTGGGCGGCGATGCCCGACTCGGCCACGGCGTGCATATCCCGGGTGCGGATCTGCGCCTCGAGGCGGATGCGATGCGGCCCGACCAGCGTGGTGTGCAGCGACTGGTAGCCGTTGGCCTTGGGGATGGCGATGTAGTCCTTGATGCGCCCCGGGCGCGGCTTGTAGAGCCCGTGCAGGATGCCGAGGACGCGGTAGCACTCGTCCACCGTGTCCACCACCACCCGGAAGCCGTAGACGTCGAAGACGTCGCGGAAGTTGAGCTGTTTCTGGGCCATCTTGCAGTAGATGGACCACAGATGCTTCTCACGCCCGACCACCTCGGCCTGGATCCCAGCCTGCTCCAGGCGGGTGCGCACCTGGTCGCAGACGGTGTCGAGGATCACCCCGCGCCGCCCCCGCTGGCGGGCGAGCTTCTCCTTGAGCGCCCGGTAGCGCAGCGGGTAGTGCGCGGCAAAGCCCAGGTCCTCGAGCTCGGTGCGCAGGCTGTTGATGCCCAGCCGCTGGGCGATGGGGGCGTAGATGTCGAGGGTCTCGCGGGCGATGCGGCGGCGCTTCTCCGGACGCATGATCCAGATCGTGCGCATGTTGTGGAGGCGGTCGGCGAGCTTGATGAGGATGACGCGGATGTCCTTGGCCATGGCCAGGATCATCTTGCGGAAGCTCTCCGCCTGGGCCTCTTCCTTGCTCTGGAAGTCGATGGCGCCGAGCTTGGAGACTCCGTCCACCAGCTCGGCCACCTGCTCGCCGAAGCGCTCGGCGATCCGCTCCTTGGCGGTGGGCGTATCCTCGATGACGTCGTGGAGCAGCGCGGCTACAACGGCCTCGGCATCCAGGCGCATCTCGGCGAGGATGCGGGCCACGGCGATCGGGTGGGTGATGTAGGGCTCGCCGGAGCGGCGCCGCTGCCCCTCGTGGGCGGCGGCGCTGAAACGGTAGGCGTCGTAGACCTGCTCGATCTGGTGGGGCTCGAGGTAGCGCTCGAGTAGCGCACAAACCTCCTGAACGCGCCGCTCCGGGTCGGAAGCCGACGCCGATTCACCGGCGTTGATGACACTCGCGGCGCGCGCCATACATTTCCCGGACCGGTCTCTCAGGTTGTCGGATCGGGATCGCCAGACCCCTGGGCGGTGCCGTCGGCCGCCTCGTCGAAGGCGCGCTCCTGGCTGGCGCCGGGATCCGGCTGCACCGGGCCGCCACCCACTTCGGCCTCGACGTCGGCGGTGCTGAAGCCGCCCAGACTCAGGCTATCCGCCGCGCTCTCTTCGGTGCTGGTCAGGATCTCCGAGGTGACGTGGCCAGCGGCGATCTCGCGCAGCGCCACCACGGTCGGCTTGTCGTTCTCCCAATCGACCAGCGGCTCGATGCCCTTGGCCAGCTGACGCGCGCGCTTGGCGCCGGCGAGCACGAGCTCGAAGCGGTTGTCTACGTTGTCCAGGCAATCTTCTACGGTGACGCGAGCCATCGCGCTCCTCCAGACACAATTCAGCAGTTTGACATGTTATTTTAGCGCGTTGCCGCCGTGCGAGGAAGGTGCACTGCCCCCGGAACCCGGATCCGGCGGGCCGGGGAGCAGCTCGAGCAGCAGGGTATCGAGCATCTCGTAGCCGGCGGCGCTGGCCCGAATCCGCCCGCCACGCCACTCCAGCCAGCCGCCGGCACACAGGGGCGCCAGCCAGTCGCGCAATGCCGGCAGGCTGCAGCCACTGCGCGCCACCGCCAGTCGTTCCGGAAGCCCCTCACGCAGGCGCAGCCCGTTGAGCAGGACCTCAAAGGCCTGCTCCGACGGTGTCAGCTCAATACACTCAGCCTCGACCCGGGCGCTGCCGACGGCGGCCATCCAGGCCCGCGGCGAGCGGCGCTGGCGGGTGCGCAGCACCCGGCCGTCGGCGCCGGTCCGCTTGCCGGCCGCCCCGGCGCCCAGGCCCAGGTAGTCGCCGAAGGTCCAGTAACCGAGATTGTGGACGCTGCGCTGCCCGGGGCGGGCGAAGGCCGAGACCTCGTAACGCTCCAGACCGGCCTGCGCCAGCCGCTGCCGGCACACCGCCTCCATCTCCAGCACCGTCTCCTCGTCGGGCAGACCCGGAGGTGGGCGGCGCCCAAAGGGCGTCTCCGGCTCGATGGTCAGCTGATAATGGCTGACGTGGTCGGCCCCCAGCGCGATGACTCCGGCCACGTCGGCCTCGGCCCCGGTGACCCCCTGCCCGGGCAGGCCGTACATGACGTCGGCGTTGATACCGCGGAACCCGACGGCATACGCCTCAGCCACGGCCTCGCGCGCGGCGACGGCGTCGTGGATCCGCCCCAGGCGGGCCAGCAGCGTGTCGTCCAGGCTCTGCACCCCCAGGGACAGACGGGTCACCCCGGCCTGCCGGAACCCCCGCAGCCGCGCGTTCTCGCTGGCGCCTGGGTTGGCCTCCAGGGTGATCTCTGCCCCCGACTCCAGGCCCAGCACCGCGTCCAGGGTGTCGAGCAGCTCGCCGATCGGACCGGGCGGGAAGAGACTCGGTGTGCCGCCCCCGATGAAGACGCTAGTCACGCGGCGCCCGAGCGCCGCCGGGGCCTGGCGGCGCAGCTCGCGCCCCAGGGCGTCCACGTAGGCCCGGGCGGGGAGCTCTCCGCGCAGGGCGTGGGCGTTGAAGTCGCAGTAGCCGCAGCGCTGCAGACACCAGGGCAGATGGATATAGACCGCCAGCGGCGGCAGCTGCGCCCCGGCGCCGAGGCTCATGGGCGCCGCCGGGTCACCCGGCCACCTCGGCGGCGATCCCCTGAATCAGCGCGCGCAGCGCCTGCCCGCGGTGGCTGCGTGCGTCCTTAGCGGGCGCATCCAGCTCGGCGGCGGTCTGCCCGAGTTCGGGATCCTCGAACACCGGATCATAGCCGAAGCCGTGATGGCCACGCGGCGTCTCGACGATACGCCCCGTCCAGCTACCGTGGGCGATCACCGGCGCCGGATCGGCGGCGTGGCGCAGGTAGACCATAACGCAGTGGAAGGTGCCGCGCCGGTCGCCCTGCCCGCGCTCGCTCAGCTCGGCGAGCAGGCGCTCGATGTTGGCGGCGTCGCCCGCATCGCTGCCGGCGTAGCGCGCCGAGTAGATGCCGGGCTCGCCGCCGAGCGCCGGAACGGCCAGCCCCGAGTCGTCGGCGACCGCGGGCAGGCCGCTGCGCTCGGCGCAGTGGCGCGCCTTGATCAACGCATTCTCGACGAAGGTCAGCCCGGTCTCCGCGGGCGAGTCGATGCCCAGGTGCCCCTGCCTGACCACCTCGGCGTCGTAGCCCTGGAGCATGCGGGTCATCTCGGCAAGCTTGCCGGCATTCCCGGTGGCCAGCACGATCTTCATGTCGCCAATGCCTCCTGCTGATGCTGCAACAGCTCACCCACGCCCTTCTCGGCCAGGGCCAGCATCCGATCGAGTTCATCGCGCCGGAAGGCGTGCCCCTCGGCGGTGCCCTGCAGCTCGATGAAGGCGCCGGCGTCGTTCATCACCACGTTCATGTCGGTCTCCGCCTCGCCGTCCTCGGCATAGTCCAGGTCGAGCACCGGCTCACCGCGGTAGACCCCCACGGAGACCGACGCCACCTGACCGTGGAGGGGCGACGCCGGCAGCGCGCGCTGGCGCACCAGCCCTTCCAGGGCGTCGGTCAGGGCCACGAAGGCACCGGTGATCGCCGCCGTCCGGGTCCCGCCATCGGCCTGCAGCACGTCGCAGTCGACCACCACGCTACGCTCGCCCAGGGCCTGCAGATCGACGGCGGCGCGCAGGGAGCGGCCGATCAGCCGCTGGATCTCGACAGTCCGCCCTTGCTGCTTGCCGCGGGCCGCCTCGCGGTCGCTGCGGGTGTGGGTCGAGCGTGGCAACATGCCGTACTCGGCGGTCACCCAGCCCCGGCCCTGGCCGCGCAGCCAGGGGGGCACGCGCGCCTCGACGCTGGCCGTGCACAGCACGCGCGTATCGCCAAAGCCGATGAGCACCGAGCCCTCGGCGTGTTTGGTGAACTGGCGCTGGATGGAGATCGGGCGTAGCTCGTCGGCCCGTCGACCGCTTGGGCGCATAGTGCCTCCTGCATTCGGGGCGGCGTGCTCGCCGCCCCCGGGGTGGTGAGTATGGACGTGACAGCCCAGGTAATGGATTATACGGGTTGGGGTTTCTGTGGCGCTGCGCTCCTGCCGCCAGGGTGGCGCACCGCACCGGCGCTGGAAAGCCGGGGAGGCGCGCGCCTGTGTCTGCCGCCCAAGGAGCGTCCCATGCGCATCAACGAACCCGTTACGCAGCGCAGGGTGGCTGTCCCCCGAGGCGCCACCATCCTCTCGACCACCGACCCGAAGGGGCGGATCACCTACGTCAACGAGGAGTTCGAGCGGATCAGCGGCTACCGCCACGATGAGCTCATCGGACAACCGCACAACCTGATTCGCCACCCGGACATGCCGCGCACGGCATTCTACGAGATGTGGGCCACGCTGCAATCCGGACGCTCCTGGATGGGCCTGGTCAAGAACCGCTGCAAGAACGGCGACCACTACTGGGTCCACGCCTACGCGACCCCGATTCTCGACGCCCGGGGAACCATCGTCGAGATCCAGTCGGTCCGCACCGCACCCCCCTCCGAGGCGGCGGTGGAACGCGCGGCGGCCACCTACGCCAAGGTCCGCGCCAGCGAACCGGACAAGGGCGAGGTTGGTCCGGTGCCGCGCCCGGGGCGCCGCTTCGGACTGCGCGAACGGCTGCTCGCCCTGCTCCTGCCGGCGCCTGTGGCCGCGGTGGTGGCCAGCACCGCCGGACTGGGCACCGCGGGCCTGGCGCTGGTCACCCTGACCGCCACGGCACTGGCCGCCGGCGGTGCCGTCTACCTGTGGCGCCCCCTGAACGCCGCGGTGGAAGAGGCCCGGCTGCTGATCGACGACCCGCTAGCCGAACAGCTCTACACCAACCGTCGGGACGAAGCCGGCCGCCTGCGGCTGGCCATGCTCCAGCTGCAGACCGAGATGAGCGCCGTGCCCAAGCGTCTGGCCAGCGTCACCGAGCAGCTGCAGACGGTCCGCAACCAGGCCGGCGAGGCCATCGGCGAGGCGCGCAGTCAGGCCCAGCGGCAGACGTCCGAGACCCAGCAGGTGGCCACCGCCATGGAGGAGATGTCCCAGAGCGTCCAGGAGGTGGCCCGCAACGCCTCCATGGGGGCCGAGACCAGCGAGCAGGCGCAGACCCAGACCCACCACGGCATGCAAACGGTGCAGCAGAGCGCCGACGCCGTCCGCGAACTGGTCGAGCGGGTGCGCGGCTCCGCGGAGATCACCCATCAGCTGGCCCAGGAGACCGACCGCATCGGTGCGGCCCTGGACCTGATCCAGCAGATCACCGAGCAGACCAACCTGCTGGCGCTCAACGCGGCCATCGAGGCAGCCCGCGCCGGCGAGGTCGGCCGCGGCTTCTCGGTGGTGGCCGAGGAGGTCCGGGTCCTCGCCGACCGCACCTCGTCCTCGACCAAGGAGATCAAGGCGATCATCGACTCCCTGCAGGAGGGCACCGAGCGCGCGGTGGCCGCCATGAACGAGAGCAGCGAGCGCGCCGAGCACACCCTCAACCTCTCCGACGAGGCCCGCGGGGCACTCGAGGCGATCAACGAGGCGGTCTCCTCCATGCAGGAGATGAGCATACAGATCGCCAGCGCCACCGAGGAGCAGAGTGCCACCGCCGGGGAGGTGAACCGCAATATCAACAACATCGACCAGCTCGCCCAGCAGGTGCAGGAGTGCACCGACCGCGCCGGCGACCGGATGGAGACCCTGACGGAAGAGATCGACCACGCCGCACGCCTGGTGCGCCGCTTTGCCGACCAGCAATAACCACCGGCGGCGTGCCCTGGCGTGAACACCGCGCGAGCCAGTAGCATCTGGCTCCTATCCCGCTGGCCGGAGAGCGCACCCTTGATCCACAGCATGACCGCCTTTGAACGACGCGAGGCCCCGGGTGACTGGGGCGGCCGCACCGGCCGCCTGACCTGGGAGCTGCGCTCGGTCAATCACCGCTACCTGGAGGTCCACCCCCGGTTACCCGAGGAGCTGCGCGCCATCGAGCCGGGGGTACGCGAGCGGGCCCGTCAACGGCTCGGCCGCGGCAAGCTGGAGTGCACGCTGCGCTTCACCCTGGAGGAGGGCGGCCAGACCGGGCTGAGCGTGGACTGGCAGCGGGTCGAGGAGCTGGCGCAGATCACCGCGGAGATCGGCGCGCGCTTCGGCGACGCGGCCCGGCCGGCGTCCACGGCGGAGATCCTGCGCTTCCCCGGCGTACTCGGCGAGGCCGCGGTGGACCTCGGACCGGTGCGCGATGCCGCGCTCGCCCTGTTCGACGATGCCCTGGAGGGGCTGCGCGATACCCGGCAGCGCGAGGGCGAGCAGCTGGCCGCACACCTACGTGCCCGGGCTGAGGAGGCCCGGGACATCGTCGGGCAGCTCGGCGAGCAGCGCACCACGATCAACGAGCGCATCCGCCAGCGGCTCACCGCGCGCCTGGATGAGCTTGCGGAGCCCGCCGACCCCGGACGCCTGGAACAGGAGCTGGCCTACATCGCCCAGCGCCAGGATATCGACGAGGAGCTGGAGCGCCTCGGCACCCATCTCCAGGAGGTGCTGCGCCTGCTGGAGGCCACCGAACCGGTCGGCCGACGCCTCGACTTCCTCATGCAGGAACTCAACCGGGAGGCCAATACCGTCGCCTCGAAGTCGGGCCACGTGGCCACCAGCAACGCCGCCCTCGACCTCAAGGTCCTGATCGAACAGATGCGCGAACAGGTGCAGAATGTCGAGTGATCCCACCGCCCCCCGCGGCACCCTCTTCATCGTCTCGGCGCCCTCCGGCGCCGGCAAGACCAGCCTGGTCCGGGCCCTGCTCGAGCAGATCCCCGGCCTGGAGCTGTCGGTATCGAGCACCACGCGCCCGCCACGCCCCGGCGAGCGCGACGGCGTGGACTACCACTTCCTGGACGAGGCGCGGTTCCTGGAGCGGATCGAGTCGGGACGTTTCCTGGAGTACGCACGGGTCTTCGACAACCTCTACGGCACCTCTCAGGACGCCGTCGAGGCGCGCCTGGACGCCGGCGCGGACGTGATCCTGGAGATCGACTGGCAGGGGGCTCAACAGGTCCGCCGGGTCCTGCCCGAGGCGGTATCGGTGTTCATCCTGCCACCTTCCCGGGAGGAGCTGCATCGGCGTCTGAGCGAGCGCGGCCAGGACAGCGCCGAGGTGATCGAGCGCCGGCTGGCCGAGGCCGTGGACGAAATGGCCCACTTCAGTGAGTACGACTACCTGGTGATCAACGACGATTTCACCCGGGCGCTGGGCGAACTGGGCACATTGATCGGTGCGCAGCGGCTGGCCTGCCGCCGTCAGCAATGCCTCCACGCCGATCGGCTAGCCGAGCTTCTGGCGCGCTAAGCGGCCGCGGGGGCACGGGGCCCAGCCGGCGGCGACATCGGGCGCGCTACCCCCGATCCGCGCGCAGCCGCACGACGATGTCCACGCCGGCGATCTGCTTACCTTCCGGGACCTGGACCTTGCGGCGGACCTCGTGCTCATCCACCTCCAGGTGGACGTCCTCGATCTTGCCGCTGTCCTCGTCGTAGAGGTGGTGGTGGGCCTCGGTCTTGGTGTCGAAGTAGGACTTGCCGGAGTGCACGATGACTTCGCGCAGCAGGCCGGCTTCCTTGAACTGGTTGAGGGTGTTGTAGACGGTGGCCAGCGAGACCTTGACCCCTTGCGCCGCGGCCTCCTCGTACAGGGATTCGGCGGTCACGTGGCGGTCCTCACCGGAGAACAAAAGTCCGGCCAGGGCCAGCCGCTGCTGGGTCGGGCGCAGCCCCACCGAGCGCAGATAGCCGGCACCCTGCCCTTCGCTGAGGATCGAATTGTCTCGGGTTTCCGTCATTTCAGATCCTTGCCCGCTGGCGACTGTGCGCAAAAACACAGAATTAGTCTAATGCAAAGCCGGCGCCCCGCTCAACCTCCCACCCCGTCTTCCCAACTGCGGCGAAAAGGTCGAGACTAGGCGCCCATGGATGCCGCAGCCTGGATAGTCGCCGCCGCCAGCGTGCTCGCCGCGGTCGTCGGTCCGGTGGCCGCCGTGCACGCCCTGCTGACCAAGCGCGAGCCCCAGGTGGCAGCGGCGTGGATGGCCGTGTGTATCATCTTCCCCGTCGGCGGCGCCCTCTTCTACTACGTCTTCGGCATCAACCGCGTCGAGACCCGGGCCCGCAAGCTGGTGGCCGAGGAGCGCATCCCGCCCAGCCCCGGCCCGTCGATGGAGACCCACAGCCCGTCGCTGGGGCCCGAGTACGCGGAGCAGATCCGCATCTCGGATGCCGTCACCGGACGGCCGCTGGAGTACGGCAACCGGGTCCAGTCGCTGCACAACGGCGAGCAGGCCTACCCGACCATGCTCGAGGCCATCGACGCCGCACAGCAGACCGTCTACCTGAGCACCTACATCTTCGAGACCAACACCAGCGGACGACAGTTCATCCGCGCCCTCACCGCCGCCCACCGCCGCGGCGTGGAGGTGCGGGTGCTCATCGACGGGGTGGGCGAGTTCTACTCCTGGCCCCGGGCCAGCCGGCTACTGCGCCGGACCGGAGTCCCGGTGGCCCGCTTCCTGCCACCGCGGCTATTGCCACCCCAACTCTCGATCAACCTGCGCAACCACCGCAAGCTTCTGGTGATCGATGGCCAGACCGGATTCACCGGCGGCATGAACCTCGGCGACCGCCACTTGCTTCAGTCCGACCGCGAGCACCGCGTGGCGGACATCCACTTCCTGGTCGACGGCCCGGTGGTGCACCAGATGGAGCAGGTCTTCCTGGAGGACTGGGCGTTCACCACCGGCGAGGCCCGCGCCGCATCGCCGCCCGGCAAGCCCCACGTCGATGGCGCCCTGAGCCGGATCATCACCGACGGCCCCAATGAGGACCTGGACCGCCTGGTGATGACGCTGATCGGCGCCCTATCCGCGGCCCGCGAGGAGATCTGGCTCGTCACCCCGTATTTTTTACCCATGCGCTCGTTGATGACCGCCCTGGAGGCCGCAGCGCTGCGCGGGGTGGAGGTCAACGTTCTGCTGCCCGCGCGAAACAACCTGCCCTTCGTCCACTGGGCCACGCGGCATATGCTCGGCGAGCTGATCCATTGGGGGGTGAACATCTATTACCAGCCCCCGCCCTTCGCCCACACCAAGCTGTTCGTCGTCGACCGACGCTACGCCCAAGTCGGCTCGGCGAACATGGACCCGCGCAGCCTGCGGCTGAACTTCGAGCTCAACGCCGAGTTCTACGACCGCGCCATTGCCGGCGAGATGGCTGCCGACTGCCAGCGCATCCGTGCCCACTCGCGCCGGATCAGCGAGGAGGAATTGCGCCAGCGCCCGCCCCTGGAGCGCGTTCGCGACGCTGCCTGCTGGCTCGCGTCACCCTACCTGTAGGGGCATAATGCCGGCCATGTCCAAAACCTCAGCACACCCGCTGGCCGAAGCACTGCGCGCCCGCCTGGGCGCCGCGGACGTGCTGACCGAGCCGGCGCGGATCGCCCCCTACATGACCGAGCAGCGCGGCCAGTTCCCCGGCCAGGGGCGCTTGGTGGCCCGTCCCGCCGACACCGACGAAGTCGCGGCTACCGTGACCCTATGCCGTCAACACGGGGCCACCGTGGTGGCGCAGTCCGGGAACACCGGTACCGTCGGCGGCGGCTCCCCCCGGCACGGTGACGAGGTCGTGTTGAGCCTGGAGCGAATGCAGCGCATCCGCAGCCTCGACGCCGACGACGGCCTGCTGATTGCCGAGGCCGGCTGCACCCTGGCCGATCTGCAGGAGGCCGCCGCCGCGGCCCAGCGCTTTTTCCCGCTGAGCCTGGCCTCCGAGGCGCAGTGCCGGATCGGCGGCAACCTGGCGACCAACGCCGGTGGGCTGAATGTGCTGCGCTACGGCAACGCCCGCAACCTCACCCTGGGCCTGGAGGTTGTCCTGGCCGACGGCCGCGTCTGGAGCGACCTGCGCGGGCTGCGCAAGGACAACAGCGGCTACGACCTGCGCGACCTGTTCATCGGCTCCGAGGGAACACTGGGCATCATCACCGCCGCCGCCCTGCGATTACTGCCGCCGCCGCGCAGCCGCCGTGTGGCGCTGCTCGCCCTGCCCCGTCTGGAGCCCGCCCTAGCGCTGGTGCGGACAGCGCAGGCCGAGAGCGGCGACGCGGTGGTCGGCGCCGAGCTGATGAGCGCCGAGGCCCTGGGCATGGGGCAACGGCTCGATGACACCCCGGAGAACCCACTGCCGGGGTCGCCCTGGTACCTGCTGCTGGAGCTGGCCACCGCCGACCCGCGGGCGGACCTGGACGAGGCCTTGGCCGCGGCGCTGGAGCCGGCGGAGGCCGCCGGCGATCTGGCCGACGCCCTGCTCGCCCCCACCGAGGCCGCCGCCGAGCGGCTGTGGCGACTGCGTACGGCCATCCCGGACGGCCAGAAGCGCGCCGGGGCGAGCATCAAGCACGACATCTCGGTACGCCCCGGCTATATCGCCGCCTTCGTCCCCGAGGCCCTGGCGGCGGTGACTGAGCTGGACCCGGCGGTACGCCCCTGCATCTTCGGCCACGTGGGCGACGGCAACCTGCACTTCAACCTAAGCCAGCCGGAACACGCCCCGCCGGAGGCCTTCCAGGCCCGGGCCGGGACCTTCCACCGGGCGGTGCACGATGTGGTCCGACGGTTCGGCGGCTCGGTGGCCGCCGAGCACGGCGTCGGCCAGCTCAAGCGCGACGAGGTCGCGCGCTGCGCCGACCCCGTAGGCCTGGAGCTGATGCACCGGATCAAACACGCCCTGGACCCCGAGAACCTACTCAACCCGGGCAAGGGCGCAGCCGCCGCTCACGCGGCGAGCGCGGCCCCCCCTGGCAGCGGAGCCCCCTCATGAGACGGAGCGTGCTGCACTGGACCCTGCTGCTGGCCCTGTTCCCGCTGCTCGGCGCCTGCGCCACCACCGACAACCCCAACGACGACGGCGCCGAGGATGAGTGGGCCGCCGAGGACGACGGCTGGAATGAGTACGACGACTGGGACCAGGGCACCTGGGACCCCCTGGAGGGCTACAACCGCCGGGTACACGCCTTCAACGATGCCGCCGACCGCTACGTGCTCCGCCCCGTGGCCGTGGCCTATCGGGACAACGTGCCGCGCGGGGTGCGCCGCCCGCTCGGCAACTTCGTCGACAATCTGCGGGAGCCCTTCCACGCCGGCAACTACTTCCTGCAGGGCCGCGGTAGCGACGGCACGCGCAGCATCACCCGATTTGCCATCAACTCGACCATCGGCGTGCTCGGCCTGTTCGACGTCGCCGGCGCCGCCGGCCTGGAGTCCAAGCGCACCGACCTGGGCCTGACCCTGGGTCACTGGGGCGCCCCCGAGGGCCCCTACCTGGTCCTGCCCCTGCTCGGCCCGAGCAACGCCCGAGACAGCAGCGGCCTGACTGTGCAGTACTTCAGCCGCCATTACCATAGCCCGACTCACTGGACCGACATCCCCTCTCCCGAGCGCTACGCCGCCCCGATCCTGGCGGGGATCGACACCCGCGTCGACCTGCTCGCCCTCGACGAGCTCATGGCCGAAACCGGCACCGACCCCTATATCTTCATGCGCGAGTCGTACCTGCAGAACCGGCGCGAGCGCCTGGGCGAGGACGACTGGGATGAGTGGGACGACTGGGACGACGATGAGGAGTGGGACAACGGCGATTGGGACGAGGACGACGAGTGGGAGAATGACAACGGATGGGAAAACGGCGACTGGGACGAGGGTGAAGAGGACGACGACAACTGACCGGGCCAGCTCAAGTCGACATGCACAGGCGCCGCTAAACTGAACAGGGGGTAACCAGCCCGGCCTCGTGCCGAAGGAGGGCGCCGTGTTCAATGTACCGCCAATCCGGGATACCCAGCGCAACACCCGGCTCAAGCAGTTGGAGGGGATCGCCGAGATCCAGCCGGTGGCCCCGTATCCGCGCATCGAGGCGATCGGTCACTCCGGCGATGAGACCGAGCGACCGGATGCGGTGGACGAGCGCCTGCGCAGCGGCCAGCGCGCCCGCGCCCGCCGGGCGCGCACCGGCGATGACGATCACCAGGTGGACGAATACGCCTAGTCGTAGACCTGCCCACCGCTGAGGAAGTTGCCCAGCAGCCCGCTGATCCGCGGGAAGACCCGGTCGAAGCGCAGCTCCCAGTAGCCGTCGGCGGCTTGCTCCAGGCTGCGGACGGTGGTGTGGATCTGGCTCTGCGGCACCCGGCGCAGATGCTCGGCAAACCGCTCGGCATTGGCCCGGTGGCGGAAGCGGCTGCAGAAGTGGTGGGCCACTTTGTGGGTCTCGCGGTGCTCGCGGGCGGCATTCAGCAGGGGATCGATGAGCGCCGCGCCGAGTTCGGCGCGCAGCGTTTCGCGGTCCAGTTCCGGCGACTCCTCCAGGATCAGCACCAGGCGCATCAGCCGATTGGTGAAGTACTCCGGGGGCAGATCGAGCAGCGCATCCCCCATGGCACCGAGGTCCTGAACCACCGAGGCGGGGGTGACGTACTTGGCCCGCTTGCGCCGATCCCCCTCCTCCTTAAGCACCACCCCCTCCACGCCGCGCGCGTCGAGCCCGGCGATCAACTCGCGCAGGGCCCCGGCCTGATCGACAGTAAACCGGCCGTGATACGGCACCTCTGGCAGTCCGTGCTCCTGGAGCAACGCGCGGCGCTCCTCGACCGCCATGAACTCGGCGTGGTCCCAGCGCATCAGATCGAAGACCAGCAGCGCTACGTCCTCGTGGATCTCCGGCGGATGCCCCTCCAGGTACGGGTTCCCCGGCCCCGCCACTTCAGCGCAGAGCACCAGATCCGGCTCGGCCTGAAAGACGGCGGGGTCGATGAGATCGGGCAACCGGTCCGTGGTGAAGGGGCAGACGAAACCGCCGCGCGAGAAGGCGAGATCCTGGCCGCGATGGCGGACCAGGCGAACGTTGAAGCCGTCGATCTTCTCCTCGGCGTGGAACGGGGCCCGGAAGTGCTGCGCCAGGCCCTGCTCCAGGTTCAGCACACGACCGATGGAGGGGTAGCCGGGCACGGCGCGCCCGTCGAGGAAGACGGTCCCCCGCGGCCAGCCGGAGAAGCCGTCGGTGAGCCGGACGTAATCCAGCCCGGCGTAGTGCTCGTGCCGCGCCTTGTTGCGGGCCAGCGCGTCCTCGACCAGCGAAGCCTCGGGCATGGCGCCCCCTTCCCTACGACTGCTGCAGGAGACCCTGCACGGTCCGGCGCACCCCGTCCCGGTCCAGGCCATGCTCGGCCAGGATGTCATTGCGCGCCCCGTGGTGCACAGGGGCGTCCGGCAGCCCCAGGTGGGTGATCGGGGTATGCACGCCGATGCTGGACAGGTACTCGGCAACACCGCTGCCGGCGCCGCCGGCGATGACGTTCTCCTCCAGCGTCACCAGGTGGCGACACTCGCCGGCCAGCCGGCGCAGCAGGGCCTCATCCAGCGGCTTGACGAAGCGCATGTTCACCACCGTGGCGTCAAGCTCTTCGCCAACGGCCTCGGCCACCGGGAGCAGGGCACCGAAGGCGAGCAGGGCCACCCCACTGCCGCCCTCTCGGCGCACCTCGGCCTGTCCCACAGGCAGGGGTTCCATGTCGTCGGGCAGGGCCTCGCCGGGACCGGTCCCGCGCGGGTAGCGCACCGCCGAGGCGCCCTCGAGCACCAGCCCCGTGGCGAGCATCCGCCAGCACTCCGCCTCGTCGGCCGGGGCCATGACGGTGAGATCCGGGATGCAGCGCAGGTAGCTGAGGTCGTAGGTGCCCTGGTGGGTGGCCCCATCGGCGCCGACGATGCCCGCCCGATCCACGGCGAAGAGCACCGGCAGGCGCTGCAGGGCGACGTCGTGGATGACCTGGTCGTAACCACGCTGCAGGAAGGTGGAGTAGATAGCCACCACCGGGCGCGCGCCCTCGCAGGCCAGCCCGGCAGCCAGGGTGACAGCGTGCTGCTCGGCGATGCCGACATCGAAGAAGCGTTCGGGGAAGCGCCGGGCGTACTCCACCAGTCCCGAGCCCTCGCGCATCGCCGGAGTGATGGCCACCACCCGCTCGTCGGTGCAGGCAGCCCGGCAGATCCAGCGACTGAAGACATCGGTGTAGTTGAGCTTGGCCGGTGTGCCCTTGGTGAGCCCGCGGGCCGGGTCGAAGCAGCTCACCCCGTGGTAGGAGATGGGGTCTTCCTCGGCCGGGGCGTACCCCTTGCCCTTGCGGGTAACCACGTGGAGCAGCCGCGGACCGGGCTGATCACGGAGGTTGCGCAGGACGCGTACCAGCCCCTCGACGTTGTGCCCGTCCACCGGGCCGAAGTAGTGGAAGCCCAGTTCCTCGAAGAGCGTGGCCGGAGCCAGCAGCCCCTTCACATGGCCTTCGGTGCGCCGGGCCAACTCGTGAATCGGCGGCAGATAGCGGAGCATGTCCCGGGCACCGCGGCGCAACTGCCCCGCCAACGGCTCGGAGAGCAACCGGGTCAGGTAGTTGGAAAGGGCGCCGACGTTCTCCGAGATGGACATCTCGTTGTCGTTGAGCACCACCAGCAGATCGGCCTTCACGTCGCCGGCGTGGTTGAGTGCCTCCAGTGCCTCGCCGGCGCTGAGCCCACCGTCGCCGATGATCGCGGCGCACCGCCGGTGTTCGCCGCCGGCGCGCTCGGCCAGCGCCATGCCTAGGGCGGCGCTGATGCTCGTCGAGGAGTGGCCGACCCCGAAGGCGTCGTAGGGACTCTCGTCGCGTACGGGGAAACCGGCGGGACCGCCGGCCTGGCGGATGCGGGGCAGCTGGCTGCGCCGGCCGGTCAGGACCTTGTGGGCGTAGCACTGGTGGCCAACGTCCCATACGAGCCGATCGCGGGGGGTATCCAGGGCGTAGTGCAGCGCCAGGGTCAGCTCCACGGCCCCGAGCCCGGCAGCGAGGTGCCCCCCGCTCTGCGAGACGCTCTCGACCAGATAGTCGCGCATCTCCTGGGCCACGGCCGGCAATCGCTCCAGCGGCAGGCGCCGCAGATCCTCCGGATCGTCGATGGCCGACAGCAATACCTTGTCCTCGTCGTGCGTTCCCATGGTCATCGGGGCATGATAGCCGATTCAGGCGCGGCCTGGACTAGGGTCGGCGTCGAAGTGCCTCGCCCATCGCCCGGCCCTAAGGGCGGACGGCCCGGGCTAGGATGTAGTCCAGCCCGGCGTAGAGCCGCTCAGCCTCCATACGCCGCGCCCAGCGGGCCGGCAGACGGGCCATCGGATGGAGCCGCTCGAGGGTCTCCGGGTGGGCCTGCAGCCAGGCGTGCAGCGGCGCATAGACGTCCTCGCGGATCGAACGCACGTGCACGTCCACAAACCCGGCCGCGGTCAGATACCCCGGATAGGCGAGCCGGGTGTAGCGGTTGGCCTCGGGGATGGCAAAACGACTGGCGACCAGCCACCACGACAGGCGCTGGCGCAGTCGCTCGGCAACCCGGGCGGCGCGCGGCAGCGGCACGATGTCCGCGGTGACCAGGCGACCACCGGGGCGCAGGACCCGGTAGGCCTCGGCGAAGAACTCGGCCCGGGTCTGGAAGTGGAAGGCGGACTCCAGGGCCACCACGCAGTCGACCGAGGCGTCCTCCAGCGGCATGGCGGTGGCCGATCCCTCGTGGAGCTCGATCTGCCCCTCCAGCCCGACCTCGGCTAGGCGCTCGCGGGCCACTGCCACCTGGGAGGCGGTGATATTCAGGCCGATGATCCGCTGCGGCTGGTGGATCCGCGCCCAGAGCAGATCCTGATCGGCGAAGCCGAACCCGACATCGAGCACCGTATCCTCGGGACCCATGCCGGCCGTATCGGCGACCAGCCGCGCCAGCGCCGCGCTGGCCGCGTCCAGGTCTTCTTCCCCGGTCCAGTAGCCCAGGTTGAGGTAGAGACCTTCGGCGGTGATGGCGCCGGTACCCAGCAGATCGTAGACCGCCTGGGCGTCACGCCGCTGAAACGGATTGAACAACCAGTCGAGATAGCTGAGGGCACGACCGCCAGTGCCGCGGCGATCCGGTGAAGTGGGTACTGGGGGCATACGGGGCTCACGGACGGGTGGATACAGGACTCATCTTAAGGAGATGAGCAGCCCTTAGCGCCCCAGTTTCAGTAAGGGATTAGCTTAGCGACGAACACCCGCGTCGCGGGCAACGGAGACCGGACGGGTCGCGGAGAGGCACAGGAGAATGGACTGGTGGCTATGGGTGGAGTCGAACCACCGACCTTCGCATTATGAGTGCGACGCTCTAACCAGCTGAGCTACATAGCCACAAGGCAACGCGTATTCTCCGAGCCCGCGCAGGTCGTGTCAAGGCTGCAGCCGCCGTGTGCCGGGGCCCTTGGTACGCCGCGCCGAGTCGGTCAGAATACGAACCGGGGCACTCGGAGTTTTCAACGCTCCGGGCGCCGAGGCCCAATCGTAATCAACGACCTGGAGGGAGATCCCGCATCCATGCAGATTCAGATCAATCCTGGCGCCGGTGTACACATCTCCGACGCGCTGGAAGAGAGTATTCGTGAGGCACTGGGCGCAGTCGACCGGCGCTTCGGAGAGCAGTTGACCCGCATCGAGGTGCACTTCCAGGACATCAATGGCCCGAAGGGCGGAGTCAACAAGCACTGCCGCATCGAGGCCCGTCCCCGCGGCCTGGACCCGGTGCTGGCCGAGAACACCGCGGATGATGCCTACGACGCGGCCCGCGGCGCGGCCAAGAAGCTTGAGCGTGTGCTCGACGGCCGACTGGGCAAGCTGGCCGATAAGCAGCGCAAGAGCGACAAGAACGCGGAGCGGCCGGAGTGAGCCCCGCGGGCGCGGTGGGCAGCCTCCACCGCGCCCGCCCGCCGCCTTGGGCAGGCGACGGCGTCAGACGTTGAAGCGAAAGTGCACCACGTCCCCCTCGGCGAGGACGTACTCCTTCCCCTCCAGCCGCCAGCGGCCAGCATCCTTGGCCCCCTGCTCACCGCTGTGGGCGATGTAGTCGTCGTAAGAGACGACTTCCGCGCGGATGAACCCGCGCTGCATGTCGGTGTGGATACGCCCCGCGGCCTCGGGGGCCGTAGCGCCCTGGCGGACGGTCCAGGCGCGGGCCTCCTTCTCGCCGGCGGTGAAGAACGTCTGCAGGCCGAGCAGATCGTAGCCGGCGCGGATCACCCGGTTGAGCCCGGGCTCCTCCAGACCGTACTCCGCAAGGAACTCGTCGCGCTCCTCGTCGTCCAGCACGGCCAGTTCGGCCTCAATGGCCGCACAGACCGGCACCACTTGCGCCCCCTCGCTTTCGGCCAGCGCCTGCACATCGGCCAGCAGCGGGTTGTCGCTGAACCCGTCCTCAGCCACGTTGGCGATATACATCAGCGGCTTGAGGGTAATCAGGTGGTAACCCTGAAGCTGCCGGCACTCCTCCTCGCTGAACCCCTGGGTGCGCAGCGGCTCACCCTCGTCCAGCGCCTGCCGGGCGCGCTCGAGCAGGTCGCGAAGCCGCACCGCCTCCTTGTCACCGCTCTTGGCAGCCCGCTCCTGGCGCGTCAGGGCACGGGAGACGGTGTCCAGATCGGCCAGCGCCAACTCGGTGTGGATGGTCTCGGCGTCGGCCCGTGGGTCGACCCGCCCCTCCACGTGGTGCACGTCCTCACTCTCGAAGCAGCGCAGAACCATGGCGACGGCATCGGTCTCGCGGATATGGGCCAGGAACTGGTTGCCCAGGCCTTCGCCCTTGGAGGCGCCGGAGACCAGGCCGGCGATGTCCACGAACTCCATGGTTGTGGGGATGGTGCGCTCAGGGCGCACCAGCTCCGCCAGCCGGTAGAGCCGCGGGTCGGGGACGGCGACGATGCCGACGTTCGGGTCGATGGTGCAGAACGGATAGTTCTCCGCTGGGATGTCGTTCTGGGTCAGGGCGTTGAACAGCGTCGATTTACCGACGTTGGGGAGCCCGACAATGCCGCAGTTAAAGCCCATGGCGCGATCCTGAAAGAGGTTGGGTGGCTGGACGGTGGCGCCGCAATCCGGCGCGCCGGCCCGCGTCGGCTAGGCGTGGAGCTGCTGGCAGGCGCGGTCCCACTCCCCGGCAAGCAGCCGCGGTATCTGGTCGGCCGCGTCGTCAATGGCCCGCTCAAGCTGGCGCAGCTCATCGGGGGACGGACGGGAGAGGACGTGCGGGACCACCTGATCCTTGTGCCCCGGGTGGCCGACGCCGAGGCGCAGCCGGGCGAAATCGGGGGTACCGAGGGTCGACTGGATATGGCGCAGGCCGTTGTGCCCGCCGTGCCCGCCGCCGCGCTTGAGGCGGACGCTGCCCGGGGGCAGGTCGATCTCGTCGTGGGCGACCAGGATCGCCTCGGGCGGGATCTTGAAGAAGTTCGCCAGCGCGCCGACTGCCTGGCCACTGTGGTTCATGTAAGTCATCGGCTTGACCAGCCGACAGTCGTAGCCATCGATGAGCACACGGGCACAGTCGCCGCGGAACTTGGGCTCCTCCCGCAGCTCACCGCCGTAGCGCCGGACCAGCTCATCAACAAGCCAGAACCCGGCATTGTGCCGGGTTCCCGCGTACTTGCTGCCAGGGTTGCCGAGGCCGGCGATGAGCCGGAAATGACCTTCCCGGCCGGCCACTTCGGCGTTACTCGGACTCGGAGGACTCGGCCTCGTCGTCGCTGCTGGCACCTCGCGTCTTACGAGTTGCCTGAACCGAGACCACAGGCGCATCGTACTCCTCGCCCTGTTGCAGAGCCGCCGACTGGACCCCTTCGGGGAGGGTCAGCTCGCTGATGTGGACCGCCTGACCGACCTTGAGGCTGGACACGTCGACATCGATGAACGGCGGCAGGTCCTTGGGCAGGCAGACCACCTCGAGATCGAGCAGGTCGTGGTGCAGCACGCCGCCCTTCTTCACGCCCGGGGACTGCTCCTCGCCGTGAACGTGCAGCGGCACGTGCACGGTGATCGGCTGATCCTCACGCACGCGCTGGAGGTCGATGTGCTGGACCAGCGGCTTGAACGGGTGGCGCTGCAGATCCTTGACGATGGCCTGCTCGGTCTCGGAGCCCATCTGGACCTTCAGGATCGTGGAGAAGAAGGCCTCCTCCTCGAGCAGCCGGTAGAGCTGATCGTTCTCGAGCGCCACCGGTTGCGGCTCTTTGCCGGCACCGTAAACGACACCCGGGACGCGCCGGGCACGACGCAGACGGCGCATGGCGCCGCGGCCGGTCTCCGTGCGCGGATGCGCGTCGAGCCTCATTTCCACCGTCATGATTGGTTCCACTCCTGGTTGGGAATCACTCTACGAAGAGCTCGCTCACCGACTCGTCATTGCTGACCCGACGCATCGTCTCGGCGAGGATCTCCGCGATACTCAGTTGTCGAATCTTCGGGCACGCGGCCGCTTGCTCGCCGAGCGGGATGCTGTCACTGACCACCAGCTCGTCGAGCTCGGAGGCCGCGATCTTGTCCACTGCGCTGCCCGAGAGCACCGGGTGGGTGATGTACGCGACCACCTTGCGTGCGCCCCGCTCCTTAAGGGCCCCGGCAGCCTGGCAGAGGGTGCCGGCGGTATCCACGATGTCGTCGACGATGATGCAGGTCTTGTCCTGGACATCGCCGATGATGTTCATGATCGAGGACTCGTTGGGCCGCGGACGGCGCTTGTCGATGATGGCCAGCTCGGCATCGTCGAGCCGCTTGGCCACCGCCCGCGCCCGCACCACGCCGCCGACGTCCGGCGAGACCACGACCTTGCGTGGATAGAGCTGCCGCCAGATGTCGCCGAGCAGGATCGGCGAGGCGTACACGTTGTCCACGGGGATGTTGAAGAAGCCCTGGATCTGGTCGGCGTGCAGATCGACTGTCACCACCCGGTCGTAGCCGGCGGCCTGCATCATGTCGGCCACCAGCTTGGCCGAGATGGGCACGCGCTGGGACCGCGGCCGCCGGTCCTGCCGGGCATAGCCGAAGTAGGGGATCACCGCCGTGACGCGCGCTGCCGAGGAACGGCGCAGCGCATCAACGATGGCCAGCAATTCCATGAGGTTGTCGTTGGCCGGCTGGCAGGTGGACTGGACCACGAACACGTCTTTGCCGCGAACGTGCTCGTTGACCTCCACCATGATCTCGTCGTCGCTGAAGCGACCGACCACCGCATGCCCCAGGCGGATCTTCAGATGGGCAGCAATGGCCTCGGCCAGTTGCGGGTTGGAGTTCCCCGCAAAGACCATCATGGGTCCGTTTACTTGCACGGCTAGACGTCCACCTTACAACTCGGCGTGTAGCGGATATGGCTGGGGCGGCAGGATTCGAACCTGCGAATCCCGGTACCAAAAACCGGTGCCTTACCGCTTGGCTACGCCCCAGTTGTTGACAGGTCAGCCGGTACGGGCGGCCTCCGCGAGCGTAAGGTGCAGCGGAGACCGTTCCACGGCCTGAGCGACGAACCCGGACCACGCTCCGGGTAGACGCTCCAGGGCAGCTTGCGCCTCGGCCTCACCGGGGAAGCCGACGAAACAGCAGCTGCCGGTACCACTCATTCGCGCCTGACCGTGCCGGCCGAGCCACTCGAGCGCCTCGGCGACTGCCGGCCAGCGGCTCCGAACCACCGGCTCACAGTCGTTGCGAACGGCGCCGGCGCGAAGGTCGGGTATTGTGATCGGAGACGTATCCCGTGTCAATTCCGGCGCGCCAAAGACTTCGGCGGTGGAGATACTCGCCCCCGGGTCGACCACCAGATACCAGCGGCTACCCGCCGGGTCCACCGGCATGGGGCGCAGCTGCTCGCCCACCCCCTCGCCCCAGGCGCTGCGCCCGCGCACGAACACCGGGACGTCGGCCCCCAGGGCCAGACCGATGCCGGCCAGCGCCTCCTCATCCAGCCCCGTCTGCCACAGATGGTTCAGGGCGACCAGCACGGTGGCGGCGTCCGAGGAACCGCCACCGACTCCCCCGCCGGCCGGCAGGCGCTTGTCCACGTGGATATCGACCCCGCCCGCGCTGCCGGTGGCCGCCTGAAGCGCCCGCGCTGCGCGAACGGTGAGGTCGTCCTCCGCGGCCACGCCGGGCAGATGGCTGCAGCGCTCCACCCGTCCGTCGACACGCGGGCGCAGCCAGATGCGATCCCCGTAGCCGAGCAGCTGGAAGGCGGTCTGCAGCTCGTGGTAGCCGTCGGCACGCCGGCCGAGGACGTGGAGAAAGAGGTTGATCTTGGCCGGGGCCGGCCAGACGCTCCATTCAGTCATCGCTGCGACTCCAGCCTGAGAGGGCGACCCGCATCTGCGTCGAACCGCGGGTCAGATCGACCCGGCTCGGCAGATCGACCCCATCGACGTCCGTCCACCCCTGGAAATCGACCCGCCAGCCGGCCTGTTCGAGACGGTCCGGGCGCCCGACACGGTCCAGGCTCAGCTCGTCCACCTCCAGACCGTCCGCCGGGCGCCCGACGATCCAGTCACGCAGCGCGGTCACGGGCAGCTGGTGGCCGGTCTGCGCCGCCAGCAGCTCCTCCGGGCTCTGCGCCGTGGCGCTCTGCCCGGCGCCGTCCCGCAGGGTCACCCGCCCCGGCTGCCCCTCGATGCGCACCGCCCCGGCCCCGAACGGGCCGGATAAGTTGATGGTGTACACCTCGCCTCGCTGCTCCCAGCGTAAGGAGAGGCTCACCGCCTCACCCTCGGCGCGCAGCGCTGCCCGGCCAGCCACCGACCAGTCTCGCAGCTCGGCACGCTCCTCCAGAAAGGCCTCGTACTGCGCCTCCCGCTCGTCCTCGGGGACCAACAGGGCGCACCCCGACAGCACCAGCGCCGCCAGCAGCCCGGCGAGCAGCCGCGGGCTCCATCTACCGGTCATCGACATCCACCTCGTAGCGTTCCAGCGTCCGCTTCAGGGCGCGCTGGCCACCGTCGGCATCCAGCGCCCGACACCAGACCTCGCGTGCCTCGTTGCGCTCGCCGAGTTCCCAGAGCACCTCCCCCAGGTGGGCACCGATCTCCCCATGGGGGTCCTGATCGAAGGCGCGGCGCAGGTACTCCAACGCCGCCTCCGGATCCCCTTCCCGGTAGAGCAGCCACCCCTTGCTGTCGAGAAAGGCGGCGTTGTCCGGCTCCTGCTCCAGGGCGCTCTCGATCAGCTCCCGGGCCTCGGACAGATCACGCTTGTGGTCGACCAGGGTATAGCCGAGGGCATTCTGGGCGTGGGGATCCCCGGGGTCGGCCTCCAGAACCCGCCGCAGGTCCTCCACGGCACCGTCCACATCCCCGGTCTCGGCCCGCGCCAACCCCCGCCCGTAGAGCAGGTCGTGGTCTTCGGAAGAGGCCTCCAGCCCCCGCTCGTAGGCGGCCAGCGCGGCCTCGGGCCGCCCCGCCTCGCGCAGCAGCTGCCCCTCCAGCAAGGCCACCCGGGGCACCAGCACCGGCTGCCCGTCGCGCACACGCTCGAGGTGCGCCAGGGCCTCGTCACGCTCGAGGGTGCCAGCCCGGGCGGCCCGGAAGACGGTGCGCAGCAGGGTCGCCCCGGCCTCGCGGTCCGCCGGGGCGAGCTCAAAGGCCCGGGCGGCCGCTGCCACAGCCCGCTCGTCTTCGCCGGCCCGCTCCGCCGCAGCGGCCAGGACCCGGTGCGCCTCGGGGACATCGGCGTGCACCTCGGCCAGTTCGGCGACCACCCGCGCCGCCGCCCCGGCGTCGGCACCGTGCCCAAGCAGCCTGCCGAGCTGCAGGAAGGCCTGCCCGGCGGTCCCCGGCCAGCGCTCGATGGCCTTCTCCAGCTCCGCCCGGGCCGCCTGCTCATCGCCCCGGCGCAGGGCCAGCAGGCCGAGCAGCTGGTGCGCCTCGACCCGCTCCGGGGCCAGCTCCTGCCAGCGCTCGGCAGCCTCCTGGGCGACGCCCTCGTCCTCGAGGATGAAGCTGAGCTGGACGGCGCGCTCCGCTACCCGCTCGTCGCGGCTGAGGCTCATGGCCTTGGCGTAATGGACCAAGGCCTGATCGAGTTGATCCCGACGCACCGCGATCTCGGCGGCCAGCACGTGGCGGATCGCCCGATCCCGCGGCGAGGGCTCCCACGGCTCGACCTCGGGGGCAGACGTCGCGCTCGGCACGTCGGCGCGGGGCTCGGGATCGGGCTGGGGGCCGGCACACCCGACGACCAGGATGCTACCGAGGGCCAGCGCGACACTAGGCCGCAGGCAACAAAAGGCCGGGGAGCGGCGGCCCCTGGGGAATTTGGTCGGATCGGGCATTTTTTCTGCGGGCAAGACGCTTTACCGGGGCGTCCGCATTTCGTAATAATCCGGGTTGACGCCTGATGGTGCCCTAACGAAGCCTAATGACGCCAGTCTCATGCCATTATTTGCAATTGGACTCAACCACGACAGTGCGCCAGTAGCAGTCCGTGAGAGCCTGGCGTTCAACGCTGAGGCCCTCGGGGACGCGCTCCAGAGTGCCCGCAGCGAGACCGGTGCCGACGAGGTGGCGATCCTCTCCACCTGCAACCGCACGGAGATCTACATCCGGTTGCCGCACACGGATCCCGAGGTGGTCATCGGCTGGCTGACCCGGCATCAGCGGGTGGACCTGCGCAAGGTCCGGCCCCACCTCTATGTCCGCCGCAGCACCGAGGCCATGCGCCACCTGATGCGCGTCTCGGCGGGGCTCGACTCCCTGGTGCTCGGCGAACCGCAGATCCTCGGCCAGGTCAAGGACGCCTACCACAAGGCCGCCAACGCCGGCTGCCTCGGTGCCGTCCTCGAGCGGCTCTTCCAGCACGCCTTCGCGGTGGCCAAACAGGTCCGCACCGACACCGACATCGGCTCCAACCCGATCTCGGTGGCGTTCGCCGCCGTGACCATGGCCAAACAGATCTTCGACGACTTCCCCAAGCGCACCGCGGTGCTGGTCGGCGCCGGCGAGACCATCGAGCTGGTCGCCCGCCACCTGGGGCAGCAGGGGATCGGGCAGGTCTTGGTGGCCAACCGCAATGTCGAGCGCGCCAAACGGCTGGCCGAGGCCCACGACGGCGAGGCGATGAGCCTCAACGACCTGCCGCGGCGGCTGCCCGAGGCCGACGTCGTGGTATCCTCCACCGGCAGTTCGCTGCCCATCCTGGGCAAGGGCACGGTGGAGCGCGCGGTGCGCGCGCGGCGGCACAAGCCGATGTTCATGCTCGACCTAGCGGTGCCGCGGGACATCGAACCCGAGGCCGGCGAGATGGACGACGTCTACCTCTACACGGTGGACGATCTCCGCGGCGTCGTGGCCGAGAACATGCGTTCGCGCCAGGACGCTGCAACCCAGGCCGAAGCCATCGTCGAGCAACAGGTCCGCCACTACCTCGAGTGGCGCCGCGCCCGGGACGCCGGGGAGGCGATCCGCTCGTTCCGTAGCCGGGCCGAGAGCTACGCCCGCGCCACCCGCGCGCAGGCTGCGCGGCAACTGTCGCGCGGCGAGGACCCCTTCGAGGTGATCGAGTGGCTGACCCACACGCTCACCCGCCGCCTGGTCCACGCCCCCACCGTTGGCCTGCGGGCCGCCGCTGCCACCGGCGACCGCACCCGGATCCAGCACGCACTGGAGACCCTGGCCATCGACCAACAGCTGGTAGAGAGGTCTAGTGAAGGCGACGATTCGCAACAAGCTGGAGCGGATGGCGGAGCGGCACGAGGAGATCGGCGCGCAGCTGGCGGATCCTGATGTCGTCGGCGACCCGTCGAAATTTGCCGAACTTTCCCGCGAATACGCCCGGCTGGAGCCCGTCGTCCAGGACCTGAACGCCTACCGCGCGGAGGCCGACACGGTCGCCAGCGCGGAGGCGATGCTCAACGACGGCGACGCTGAGATTCGCGCCCTGGCCGAACAGGAGCTCGCCGAGGCGCAGCGCCGTCTTGAGGAGCTGGAGGGTGCACTGCAGCGCCATCTGGTGCCCACCGACCCCAACGATCAGCGCAACATCTTCCTGGAGGTCCGCGCCGGGGCCGGGGGTGACGAGGCCGCCCTGTTCGCCGGGGATCTGCTGCGCATGTACATGCGCTACGCCGAGCGTCAGGGCTGGAAGACCGAGATCCTCTCAGCCCGGGAAGGCGAGCACGGCGGTTACCGCGAGGTCATCGCCCGGGTCAGCGGCCGCAGCGTGTACGCCCGCCTGAAGTTCGAATCCGGCGCCCATCGCGTGCAGCGGGTACCGGCCACCGAATCCCAGGGGCGGATTCACACCTCGGCGTGCACGGTGGCCATCCTCCCCGAGCTGGACGAGGTCAGCGCCATCGAGGTCAACACCGCCGACCTGCGCGTGGACACCTTCCGCTCCTCGGGCGCCGGCGGGCAGCACGTCAACACCACCGACTCGGCCATCCGCATCACCCACCTGCCCAGCGGGCTGGTGGTGGAGTGCCAGGATGAACGCTCCCAGAACAAGAACCGCGCCAAAGCCATAGCGCTGCTCCAGGCGCGCCTCACCGAGCAGGAACGGGCCAAGCAGCAGTCGGAGCGCAGCGAGCAGCGGCGTCTGGCGGTGGGCTCAGGGGATCGCTCAGAGCGGATCCGGACCTACAACTTCCCCCAGGGCCGGGTGACCGATCACCGCATTGGGCTGACGCTCTACAAGCTCGAGCAGGTGATGGAAGGCGGGATGGATGAGCTCCTTGACGGCCTCACCCAGGAACACCAGGCCGAAGCCCTCGCCGAGATCGCCGAGGACTCCGGCTGATGCGGTAGCCGCGCCGCAGCGCGTGGATCAGGCCACGCGCTGCCGCTCGCGGATCTCTTCCAGCGACTTGCAGTCGATGCACAGGGTCGCCGTCGGACGCGCCTCGAGCCGCCGCAGACCGATCTCGACCCCGCACTGCTCGCAGTAGCCGTAGTCGCCGGTGCGGATGCCGTCCAGCGCCTGATCGATCTTGCGGATCAGCTTGCGCTCCCGATCCCGGGCCCGTAGCTCCAGGGCGAACTCTTCTTCCTGGGTAGCCCGGTCCGACGGGTCGGCGTGGTTGTTGGCGTCGTCGCGCATATGGTGGACGGTGCGCTCCACCTCTTCCTGGAGCTCACGCTTCCACGCCAGCAGCAGCTGGCGGAAGTGCTCCAGCTGCTCGTCACTCATGTACTCTTCCGTCTCACCGGCCTGATACGGCTCAAAGCCCTTGACCGGCATCGCGTGTCTTGTCGGAGCCATACCGCGTCCTCCTCCCTTTGCGGCCCTCGCCGCCCTCAGCGAAGCCCCCGGACTGCGCTCAGCACAGCACATTGGCCCGAGAGAAATACATCAGCCATTGCGCAGAGTCAACTACAGCAGCTCGCGCTCGCGCAGGCTGCCGCGCAGCTGCCCCGCGGCGTCCCGGAGAACCTGTTCGGTGGTCTCCCAGTCGATACAAGCATCGGTGATGGAGATGCCGTAGTCCAGGGCACCCGGATCGGCACCGAGCTTCTGACTGCCCCAACCGATGTTGCTCTCCAGCATCACCCCGACGATGGAGCGATTGCCCTCGCGGAGCTGACGGATCACGTCCTCCAGCACCATCGACTGTAGCCCGGGATCCTTGTTGGAGTTGGAGTGGCTGCAGTCGACCACCACGCGCAGCGGCATGCCGGCCTTCTCCAGCGCCTGCTCGCACAGCCGGATACTCACCGAGTCGTAGTTGGGCTGCGCCCCGCCCCGCAGCACGACGTGGCCGTACTGGTTGCCCCGGGTACGGATGACGGTGATGCGGCCCTCCTGGTCGATGCCCAGGAAACTGTGGGGGGACGCCGCCGATTGCAGGGCGTTGATCGCCACCGTCTGGCTGCCGTCAGTGGCGTTCTTGAAGCCCACCGGCGTGGACAGCCCGCTGGCCATCTCGCGGTGGGTCTGGGACTCGGTGGTACGCGCGCCGATCGCGGTCCACGAAACCAGGTCGCCGTAGTATTGCGGTGCGTAGGGGTCGAGGGCCTCAGTCGCCGTGGGCAGCCCCATGGCGGCGATCTCGCGGAGCAGCTCGCGGCCCATGCGCAGGCCCTTATCGATCCGGAAGGAGTCGTCCATGTCCGGGTCGTTGATCAGCCCCTTCCAGCCCGTGGTGGTGCGCGGTTTCTCGAAGTAAACCCGCATCACCAAGTAGATGTGATCGCTGAGCTCATCGTGCAGCGCCTTGAGCCGCCGCGCGTAGTCGAGCGCCGCCTCCGGGTCGTGGATGGAGCACGGCCCGACCACGGCGAAGATGCGCTGATCCTTGCCGTCGAGGATGTCCCGCAGGACCTGCCGCCCGTCCAGCACGGTCTGCCGGGCGGCATCCGTCAGCGGGACCTCGGACTTGATCTCGGCCGGAGACGGAAGGCGTTCACCGGTGGCCACATTGACGTCGTTGACGTGATCGCTCTCTTGCATGTCGGTCTCGAGTCGCCCCGCCCGCCGGCGGGTGGTGAATGGCTAGCCGATCAATAGTAATCGCGCTCGACTCAGACCATCAAGGAGCTTTAGACGGCGTGCCGCACGGCGGCGCGCCATTCGTAGCCCGGCTGACCGCCCTGCACGGCGGCGGCGTCGATGGTCAGCCGCACCACATCGCCGCCAGCGGCGGGGACGGCGAACATCGGCTCGAGGAGCACCTCTTCCAGCACCGCGCGCAGGCCACGGGCCCCGGTGCCCCGCGCCCGCGCCCGGTGGGCCACCGCCTCCAGGCCGTCGGCGGTGATCTCCAGCTCGCAGCCATCGCGGGCGAACAGCACCTGGTACTGCCGGACCAAGGCGTTGCGCGGCTCGGTGAGGATGCGGATCAGGTGCTCGGTGGCTAGCGGCTGCAGGGTCTCGACCACCGGCAGGCGGCCGACCAGCTCGGGCAACAGGCCGAAGCGCTGCAAGGCGGCGGCGGCGCCCGGCACCGCCGGCTCGTCGGCGGCGGCGGTGAACCCCACCCCGGGGCGCTGCGCGGCCAAGGCCTCCAGGCCCTCGAAGGCACCACCGCAGATGAACAGGATCTGACCCGTGTCGACGGTGACCGGACTGCCCTGGCGGCCAGCGCTGGAGACCGTGAGCCGGCGACCCTCGAGGAGCTTGAGCAGGCCCTGCTGCGCCCCCTCGCCGGCCAGGTCGGGCTCCCCGCCGATCCCGTCGCGGGCGGCCAGCTTGTCGATCTCGTCGATGTAGACGATCCCCCGGGCGGCCCGCTCCGGGTCGCCATCACAGGCCGCGAGCAGCCGCCCGATCACCGCCTCGGCGTCGTCGCCCGCGTAGCCCGAAGCGGTCAGGGTGGTGGCATCCACGGTCACGAAGGGGACCTCGACACAGCGCGCCAGGCACTCGGCCAGGTGGCTCTTGCCGGTGCCGCTGGGGCCGACGAGCAGGATGTTGCTCTTACCCAGCTCCACCGACTCGCCGCGGGCCGCCGCCACCAGCCGCTTATAGTGGTTGTAGACGGCGACCGAGAGCACCTTCTTGGCCTGCTCCTGCCCCACAACGTACTGGTCGAGGTAGCGTCGCAGCGAGCGCGGAACCGGCAGCGCGGCGAGGATACGTTCCTGACGATGCTGCCGATCAGCTTCCAGGGTCGCGTTGCAACTGGCGATGCAGTGCTCGCAGATGAAGGCCGCCTCACCGCCGATCAGCGGCCCGGCGATCTGCTCCTCGTACCCGCAGAACGAGCAGCGCCGCTCAGCGTCTGTAGGCACCCCCGCGGCGCTCTCAGGGACATCCAACCAGGCCCCGGATACATCGCCACACCATCCCGGCATGTCACTCTCCCCGCTGCTCGTTGCCATGGGCCTCACCCCGTTGCAACGGCCAACCAGCAACAACCTTGAGAGTGATATACTCACCACCATGGACCGGAAACTACTCGACATCCTCTGCTGCCCGATCACCAAGCGCCCGCTGCAGCCGCTCTCAACGCAGGAGCTGGAGGCGCTCAACCGCCACATTGCCGATGGCCAGGCCCGTTACCTGGACGACACGGTGGTCGATACCCCGCTCGACGAGGGGCTGATCACCGACAACGGCAGCCGCATCTACCGGGTGGACGACGGCATCCCGGTGATGCTCGAAGAGCGCAGCATCCCCGGCACTGCCGCCGGGCGCGACTGAGCGGCGAGTCCCCGGCGGGAACGCGGTGAGCGAGGCAGGCCAGAGCATCGGCACAGCGCTGCACGAGGGCACCGAGGCGCTGCGGGCCGCGAGCGCAACGGCCCGACTGGATGCTGAACTGCTGCTCGCCGAGGTGCTCGGCGTGGGCCGCAGCCACCTGTTCGCCTTCCCGGAGCGGCCGATCCCGGCGGCGACCATCGAGGCCTATCGCGCCCTGATCGCCCGCCGGCGAACCGGTGAGCCGGTGGCCTACCTGATGCGGCGCTGCGAGTTTCGCGATCTGACCCTGAGCGTAACCCCCGCGGTCCTCGTCCCCCGCCCCGAAACCGAGCACTTGGTCGAGCAGGCGGTGGCCTGCCTGCCCGCCGGCGGCCAGGTGCTGGAGCTGGGCACCGGCAGCGGCGCCATCGCCCTGGCGGTGGCCCATGAGCGCCCCGATGCGCGGATCACCGCCACCGAACGCAGCACCGCGGCGCTGGCAGTGGCGCAGGAAAACCGACACCGCCTGGGGCTCTCCGAGGTGCACCTGACCCCGGGCGACTGGAACGAGGGCATCCCCCCGGGCCCCTTTGACGTCATCGTCAGCAACCCACCCTACGTGCAGACCACCGCCGCCGAGTGGGGGAACGGCGCCCTGGAACACGAACCACGGGAGGCACTGGCCGCCGGCCACGACGGTCTTGCCGACATCCGCAGCCTCGTACCGCCGGCCACCGCCGAACTGGCCCGGGGCGGCTGGCTGATCCTCGAACACGGCGCCCGACAGGGCGGGGCGGTGCGCGAACTGCTCCAGGCTGCCGGGCTGGAAGCGGTACGCACCGAGTGCGACCTGGCCGGACTGGAGCGGCTCACCCTGGGGAGGCGGCCATGAACGACGAGCAGCTCATGCGTTACAGCCGGCAGATCATGCTGCCGGAGCTGGACATCACCGGACAGGAGCGCCTGGCCGCTAGCCGAGCGCTGATCGTCGGCGCCGGGGGGCTGGGATCGCCCGTGGCCCTCTACCTCGGCGCGGCGGGCGTTGGAGAGCTGCGCATCGCCGACGACGACGTCGTCGACCTATCTAACCTGCAGCGCCAAATCGCCCACCGGCAGGACGCCCTCGGCCAGCCCAAGGCCGCCTCGGCCACCCGGGCCGTCACCGCCCGTAATCCGGAGATCACCGTCACCCCCCTGGAGGAGCGCCTGGACGGCGAACGCCTGGGCGCGGAGGTGGGCGCCGCGGATGTGGTCATCGACGCCACCGACAACTTCGCCACCCGCTTCGCCCTGAACGCCGCCTGCGTAGCGGCCCACCGCCCCCTGGTCAGCGCCGCGGTGATCCGCTGGGAGCTGCAGGTGTCCGCCTTCCGGCCCGGCGGGCGCCCCTGCTACCGCTGCATCTACGCCGAGGGGGATGAGCCGCAGTTGACCTGCAGTGAGAGCGGGGTCCTGGGCCCGCTGCCCGGCGTTGCCGGGAGCCTGGAGGCGGTCGAGGCGATCAAGATCCTCACCGGCGCCGGTACTCCTCTCTTCGGCCGCCTGCTGGTGGTCGACGCGCTACGTATGCGCCTGCGCACGCTGACAGTCAACGGCGACCCGCACTGCCCGGTCTGTGCCGAGGCCCCCTAGACCGGGTCAGTGGTAGCTATCACTGCCCGGGGCGGCGTTCCCGTCGCTGAGCGCCTGCGCCACGTCGACCCGGTCGTAGCTGTAGGTAGCCCCGCAGAACTGGCAGCGCACCTCGACCACCCCCTCCTCAGCGAGGACCTGCTCCACTTCCTCGCGGCCGAGGCTACGGAGGATGGAGGCGATCCGCCCTGCCGAACAACGACAGCGGAAGGCGAGCGCCCGCGGCTCGAAGACCCGCACGGTCTCCTGATGGAAAAGCCGGTGCAGGACCTCGTTGACCGGGCGCTCCAGGAGCTCGCGGTCGGTCAGCGTCTCCGCCAGGTAACCGATGCGGTCCCAGGCGTCGGGGTCGGCCTCGGTGGGCTGGGTGCCGCCGCTGGCCGGCAGCCGCTGAAGCAACAGCGCGCCGGCCCGCTGGCCGTCGCAGGCCAGGTGCAGGCGGGTGGGCAGCTGCTCGGAGTCGCGGAAGTACCCCTCCAGCGTGGCGGCCAGCCCGGCGTCGTCGAGCCCGACCACCCCCTGGTAGCGCTGCCCCTCCTCCGGCTCGATGGTGATGGCCAGGCGACCGCCGGCACACAGCTCAGCGAGCCCGCCCCGGGTGGGCTCGCCCTGGTAACGGGCGGTACCGCGCAGGGTGCCCTCGGAGGCGTCCACCTGGACCAGCAGCATCGGCACGGCGGCCTCCTCGCCCCCCTCCACCTGGAGGCTGAGCACGCCGTCGGAGCGGATGGTGGCGCACATCACCGCCGCCGCGGCCATGGCCTCGCCGAGCAGGCGGGCCACCGCCGGCGGGTAGTCGTGGTGCTCGCGGACGGCGGCGAACGCCTGCTCCAGCTGTACAATCTCGCCGCGTACGTCGGCGTTTTCAAAGAGAAACCGTTGACTGGCGTCGCTCACGATCCGTCCAGCTTCTTCTTGAGCAGCTCGTTGACCTGCTGCGGGTTCGCCTTGCCGCCGGAGGCCTTCATCACCTGACCGACAAAGAAGCCGAAGAGCTTCTCCTTGCCGGCGCGGTACTGCTCGAGCTGCTGCGGGTTGTTGGCGATGGCCTCGTCGACCAGCGCCTCGATGGCCGAGGTGTCGGTGACCTGCTTGAGTCCCTTCTTCTCGATGACTTCGTCCGGCTCGCCTTCGCCCGCCCACATGGCCTCGAAGACATCCTTGGCACCGCGGCTCGAGAGGGTTTCGTCCTCGACCCGGGCCACCAGCTTGCCCAGCATCTCCGGGGTGACCGGTGATTCGGCGATCTCCAGGCCGTCCTTGTTCAGGTAGGCCAGCAGCTCGCTCATCAGCAGGTTGGCGGTGCGCTTGGCGAAGCCGCCGGACTCGCTGACGGCGTGCTCGAAGAAATCGGCCATGTCCCGGGTGGCCGTCAGCACACCGGCGTCGTAGGCCGGCAGGCCGTACTCCTCCTCGAACCGCCGGCGTTTCTCGTCGGGCAGTTCGGGCAGGGTCTCCCGCACCTCGTCGACCAGCGCCGCATCCACCTCCACGGGGAGCAGGTCCGGCTCCGGGAAGTAACGGTAGTCGTTGGCCTCTTCCTTGGTCCGCATGGAGCGGGTGACGCCCTTGTCGACGTCGTAGAGGCGGGTCTCCTGCACCACCTCGCCGCCGGATTCGAGCAGGTCGATCTGCCGCTCGACCTCGTACTCGAGGGCCCGCTCGACGAAGCGAAAGGAGTTGAGGTTCTTGAGCTCGGCCCGGGTGCCGAACGCCTCCTGCCCGACGGGGCGCACCGAGACGTTGGCGTCGCAGCGGAAGGACCCCTCCTGCATGTTGCCGTCGCAGATCTCCAGATAGCGCACCAGGGCGTGGAGCTTCTTCATGTAGGCGGCGGCCTCGGCCGGCGAGCGCAGATCCGGTTCCGAGACGATCTCCATCAGCGGCGTACCGGCACGGTTGAGATCGACCCCGGTCATGCCGTGGAAGTCTTCGTGCAGGGACTTGCCGGCATCCTCCTCGAGGTGGGCGCGGGTGATGCCGATCCGCTTGCTGGCGCCGTCCTCGAGCTCAATGTCCAGGTGCCCGCCCTCGACGATGGGCAGGTCGTACTGCGAGATCTGATACCCCTTGGGCAGGTCGGGGTAGAAGTAGTTCTTGCGCGCGAAGACCGAGCGCGGCGCGATCCGCGCGTCGACGGCCAGGCCGAACTTGATGGCCATGCGCACCACTTCGCGGTTGAGCACGGGCAGGACCCCGGGTAGGCCGAGGTCCACCGGGCAGGCCTGGGTGTTCGGCTCGGCGCCGTAGGCGGTCGGCGCGCCGGAGAAGATCTTGGTGCGGGTCGCGAGCTGCGCGTGGATCTCGAGACCGATGACGGTTTCCCACTTCATGGGTGAGGTCGCTCCGTAGGCTTTGGGCGCGTCGGGCGGACGCGGGCGTTGGTTCCAGGGTGTCCGGGGTCGCCCCGCATCTACTCGAACCCTTCGGGAACCTGCTTGTGCCAGTCCGTGACCTGCTGGTACTTGTGCCCGACGTTGAGCAGCCGGGCCTCATCGAAGTAACCACCGATCAGCTGCAACCCCACGGGCCGCCCGCGGGAGAAACCGGCGGGCACCGACAGGCCGGGCAGACCGGCGAGGTTCACCCCGAGGGTGTAGATGTCGGAGAGGTACATCTGCACCGGGTCGTCGGCGCGCTCGCCCAGGTCGAAGGCCGGGGTCGGTGAGGTGGGGCCGGCCAGCACGTCGACCTGATCCAGGGCCTGGCGGAAGTCGTCCGCCACCAGCCGGCGAACCTGCTGCGCCTTGCGGTAGTAGGCGTCGTAGTAGCCGGCGGAGAGCGCGTAGGTACCCACCAGGATGCGGCGCTGGACCTCGTCGCCGAACCCCTCGGCGCGGCTGCGCTTGTAGAGGTCTTCCAGGTCCTGGGGATCGGCACAGCGGTGGCCGAAGCGCACGCCGTCGAAGCGCGCCAGATTGGACGAGGCCTCGGCCGGTGCGATGACGTAGTACGCCGGCAGCGCCAGCTCCATGTTGGGCAGCTGCACCTCGACCAGCTCGGCGCCCTCGCCCTCCAGGACCTGCAGCGCTGCCTCGACCCGGGAGCGGACGTCAGCATCCAGCCCCTCGCCGAAGAACTCCTTCGGCACACCGATGCGCAGACCTCTGATCGAGCGGTTGAGCGACTCGCTGTAGTCGGGCACCACGTGATCGACACTGGTCGAGTCGCGCTCGTCCAGGCCGGCCATGCCGCCGAGCAGCAGCGCCAGATCCTCGGCGGTACGGGCGAACGGACCCGCCTGATCGAGGCTCGAGGCGAAGGCCACCATGCCGTAGCGCGATACGCGGCCGTAGGTGGGCTTGAGCCCGCAGATGCCGGAGAGGGCCGCCGGCTGCCGGATGGAGCCGCCGGTGTCGGTGCCCGTAGCCGCTGGCGCCAGGCGCGCCGCCACCGCAGCGGCCGACCCGCCGGAGGAGCCGCCGGGCACCGCGTCCAGGTCCCAGGGGTTGCGCACCGGACCAAAGTAGCTGGTCTCGTTGGACGACCCCATGGCGAACTCGTCCATGTTGGCCTTGCCGAGCATCACCGCACCGGCCTCGGCCAGACGCCGCACCACGGTCGCGTCGTAGGGGGCACGAAACGGCTCAAGCATGCGCGAGCCGCAGGTGGTCGCCACGCCGTCGGTGCAGAAGATGTCCTTGTGGACCAGCGGCACGCCCGTCAGCGGGCCGGCCTCGCCGGCGCGCAGCCGGGCGTCGGCGGCGTCGGCGGCGGCCCGCGCCTGCTCGGCGGTGACGGTGATCAGGCTGTTGAGCCTGGGATCGAACTGCTCGATGCGCTTGAGCAGGGAATCGGTGAGTTCACGACTAGAGATCTCTCCGGCGTGCAGTGCTGCGGAGATCTCGGCGACGGTCTTCTGATGCATGGGCGTTCGGCTTCCGTTACTCGACGACGCGGGGGACGAGGTACAGGCCGGCTTCGACGGCCGGGGCCCCGGACTGGTAGTGCTCGCGCAGATTGGGTTCGGTGACCTCGTCCGGGCGCAGCCGCTGCGTGGCATCCCACGGGTGGGCCATGGGCTCGACGCCGTCGGTATCGACATTCCCCATCTGCTCGACGAACGCCAGGATCCCGGTCAGGTCGCGGGCGTAGCCGGAGACCGCCTCCTCGTCGATCCGGATGCGTGCCAGGTGCGCAATCTGCTGCACCTCATCTGCGTCGATGGCCATAGAGCCTCTCTCCCCCTTAACTGGCGCGATAGCAACCGCAGAACCTACCATAGCCCCGAGCTTGCCCAAACCCCGGGGCACTGCTAGATTGAGCCACCTTCGACCTTAGGAACGCTGGGCATGTTTAAGGGTATCCGCGGACTCTTCTCCAACGATCTATCCATCGATCTTGGCACGGCCAACACACTGATCTACCTGCGCGGCCAGGGCATCGTGCTGAGCGAGCCGTCGGTGGTCGCCATCCAGCAGGATCGTGACGGCGGCAGCAAGCGCATCGCGGCCGTCGGTGCCGAGGCCAAGCGCATGCTCGGGCGCACCCCGGGGACCATCCGCGCCATCCGCCCCCTGAAGGACGGCGTCATCGCCGACTTCACGGTGACCGAGAAGATGCTCCAGCACTTCATCAAGAAGGTGCACGAGGCCCGTTTCTTCAAACCCAGCCCGCGCGTGCTGGTCTGCGTGCCGTGTGGCTCGACCCAGGTCGAGCGGCGCGCCATCCGCGAGTCGGCGGCGGGAGCCGGGGCCCGCGAGGTCCACCTGATCGAAGAGCCCATGGCGGCGGCGATCGGCGCCAACATGCCCGTCGATGAGGCCAGCGGCTCGATGGTGCTCGACGTCGGCGGCGGCACCTCGGAGGTGGCCGTGCTCTCGCTCAACGGCATCGTCTACTCCGCGTCGGTTCGCCTCGGGGGCGACCGGTTCGACGACGCCATCGTCAATTACGTCCGGCGCAACTACGGCATCCTGATCGGCGAGGCGACCGCCGAGCGCATCAAGCAGGAGATCGGCACCGCCTTCCCCGACACCGAGGTCCAGGAGATCGAGGTCCGGGGGCGCAACCTCGCCCAGGGCGTGCCGCGCAGCTTCACCCTGAACTCCAACGAGATCCTCGAGGCTCTGCAGGAGCCGCTCTCGGGCATCGTCTCGGCGCTCAAGACCGCCCTCGAACAGACGCCGCCGGAACTCGGCGCCGACGTCGCCGAGCGCGGCATCGTGATCACCGGCGGCGGGGCGCTGCTGCGCAACCTCGATCGGCTGATCATGGAAGAGACCGGGTTGCCGGTGGTCGTCGCCGACGAGCCGCTGACCTGTGTCGCCCGTGGCGGTGGCCGGGCCCTGGAGCTCATGGACGAACGGGGCGCCGATCTGTTCGTCAGCGAGTAGGCGGACCACCGCAGCTGCAAACCCCGGCGGGGCCTGCGTTAGACTGTCAGGCCCCGTAAGCTGATGCTGCGAGGCTCGGTGAACCATTAAGCCGTTATTCACACAGGGTCCCTCGGCCACCGTGCGCCTGGTGCTGCTGGCTACGGTCTCGATCCTGCTCATGAGTCTGGACCACCGCGAGCACCTCGTCGAGCCGGTCCGCGAGACCGTCTCCGGGGTGGTGTATCCGTTGCGGTTCGTCGTCGACGCCCCCTTCTCCATCGCCGAGCGGGTCTCCGAGCGTCTGGCCACCCGCCACCAGATCATGGAGGAGAACCGCCAGCTGCGCGACCGACACCTGGAGTACCAGGAGCGCCTGCAGAGGATGCACAGCCTGGAGCGGGAGAACGAGCGCCTCCGCGATCTGCTCGGCTCCTCGGAGCGGCTGGAGACCGAGGTGGCCATCGCCCAGCTGATGCGCGTCGAGCTCGACCCCCACACCCACTTGGTGGAGATCGACCGCGGCTCCCGGCAGGGGGTCTTCGTCGGCCAGCCGGTCCTCGATGCCAACGGGGTCATGGGTCAGGTGGATCGCGTCGGGGCCCACTCGGCCAGCGTGCGGCTGATCTCCGACCCGAGCCACGCCATCCCGGTGGAGAACAACCGCAACGGGCTACGCACGGTCGCGCTGGGCAGCGGCGACCCGCAGCGCCTGGAACTGGCCAACGTGCCGGGCAACGCGGACCTCCGCGAGGGCGACCTGCTGACGGCCTCGGGCCTGGGCGGCGCCTTCCCCCGGGGCTACCCGGTTGCCGAGGTGACCTCGGTGGAGGTCGAGGCCGGCGAGCCCTTCGCCCGGGTGACCGCCCGCCCGGCCGCCGAGCTGGATCGCAGCCGTAAGCTGCTGCTGGTCTCCGTGGCCGAGAACGCGGATGATCAGGCCGGGGACGACGAGGCGGCGGACAACGAGAGCGAGGACGCGTCTTGACCGGGCATCGGCCACGCAACGGCGGCGGGATCATCCTGCTCAGCTTCATCATCGCCCTGATGCTGACCATCGTCCCCATGCCGGGCTGGGCGCAGGAGTTCCGCCCGGAGTGGACGGCGCTGATCCTGCTCTACTGGGGCCTGGCACTGCCCGAGCGGGTGGGCGTGGGCGTCGGGTGGCTGGTGGGGCTGTTCCAGGACGCCCTGCTCGGGACCCTGCTCGGGCAGCACGCCCTGGCCTTCGCCCTGATCGCCTTCCTGGCCCTGCGGCTGCACCAGCATCTGCGCCTGGTGCCGGTCTGGCAGCAGGCGGTGGTGGTACTCGGGCTACTGGTGGTCGCCCAGCTGGTCGTCTTCTGGATCAACGGCATCATCGGGCGGCCGGCTCCGGAGTGGCAGGCGTGGGCCGCGATCCTGGTCGGCGCTGCCATCTGGCCGTTGGTCTTTCACATCATGAGGGGGGTGCGGCGCCGCTTCCAGGTGCAGTGACACCGGCAAGGGCGGCGGGCAACGAGGTAGCTGGTGAGCCTTTCCATCCGTGATCAGCAACAGGATGCCTCCAGGATCCAGCGACGGATCGTGGTCGCCGGTGTGCTCTGCATCCTGGTGGTCGCCGGGCTGATGACCCAGATGGTGCGCCTGCAGGTGGTCGATCACCACCACTACGCCACCCTCTCCCAGGAGAACCGCATCAAGGTCAACGCCATACCACCGAGCCGTGGCCAGATCCTGGACCGCAACGGCGCCATCCTCGCCGAGAACCGCCCCTCGTACCAGCTAGTGGCCACGCCGGAACGCATCCCGGATATCGAGACCATGCTCGATGAGGTCAGCGACATCATCGAGCTCACCGACGCCCAGCGCAAGCGTTTCCTCAACCGCCTGAGCAACTCGCGTCACTTCGAGGCCCTGCCGCTGCGCACCCGGCTCGACGAGGAAGAGGTCGCCAAGCTCGCCGTCCACCGCCACCGCTTCCCCGGCCTGGAGGTGGACGCCCGGCTGGTGCGCCACTACCCGGAAGGCCACACCGGCAGCCATGCGGTGGGCTACGTAGGGCGCATCACCGCCCGGGACCTGCGCCGCATCGACCGCTCGGCCTATCGCGGCACCAACCACATCGGTAAGAGCGGCGTCGAACACGCCTATGAGCAGGTCCTCCACGGCGAGGTGGGCGTCGAACGCGTCGAGACCAACGCCGCCGGGCGGGTGCTACGCACCCTCGACCGCCACCCGCCGCGCTCCGGTGACGATCTGATCCTGACCCTGGACATCGACCTGCAGGCTGCCGCCGAGCGCGCCCTCGGCGATCAGCGCGGGGCGGTGGTGGCCATGGATCCGGACAACGGCGACATCCTGGCCCTGGCCAGTCGCCCGCACTACGACCCCAACAAGTTCGTCCGGGGCATGACCTCCGAGCGCTTCCAGGAGCTGGAAGACACCGGCTGGCAGCCGCTGATCAACCGGCCGATCCGCGGGCTCTATCCACCGGCCTCCACCATCAAGCCGTTCGTCGGCCTGGCCGCCCTGGAGCACGACGTCATCCGCCCAGACACCGAGGTCCACTGCGACGGCACCTACCATGTGGAGGGTCGCGACGAGCCCTTCCGCTGCTGGCGCGACTGGGGCCATGGCGACACCGACTTCGTCCAGGCCGTGGCCGAGTCTTGCAATGTCTTCTTCTACGACACCGCCTTCCGCCTCGGCATTGACCGCATGTCGGCGTTCCTGGAACCGTTCGGTTTCGGCACCCCGACTCAGGTAGACACCTCGGGCGAGCGCAGCGGCATCCTCCCCGATCGCGACTGGAAGCGCCGCGCCCTGGGCGGCGGCTGGTTCCACGGAGAGACGGTGATCACCGGTATCGGCCTGGGCTACTTCAGCACCACGCCGCTGCAGCTGGCTCGGGCCACCTCGATCCTCGCCAACCAGGGACGCATCGTGGAACCGCGCCTGGTGCAGGCGGTCCGCGACGGCGAGCAGGGGCACGAATCACGAACCGCCGCCACTACCCCGCAGGAGCGCATCGAGTTGAGCAACCCGGAGCACTGGGAGCTCACCACCGAGGCCATGCGCGCCGCCGTCGAGCACCCGCGCGGCACCGCCCGGCTGATCGGCGACGACCTCGAGTACAGCCTGGCCGGCAAGACCGGTACGGCGCAGGTCACCGAGAGCCACGAGGACGACGACGCGGACGTCCCCGAGCACCTGCGCAGTCACGCCCTGTTCATCGGGTTTGCCCCGGCGGAGACCCCGGAGATCGCCGTCGTGGTGGTGGTCGAGAACGCCGAAGGCGGCGGTGGTGCTGCAGCCGCCCCGGTGGCGCGGGCCGTCACCGACGCCTGGCTGATGGATGATTACACCTTCCTCGAGGACCTGGAGGCCGGCCGCATCGACGAGAGCGAGGTCGAGGACGAGGAGGATGCGCCCATGGAGCTGATGCCATGAACACCAGCGCCCTACCCGGCAGCCAGGGGGTCGGAGTCCGTCTCTCGTTCCTGCAGTCGCGGCTGCACCTGGACGGACTGCTGCTGACCGCACTGATCGCCGTCGCCGCCTTCGGCGTAGCGGTCCTCTACAGCGCCTTCGGGGAGGACTGGGCGCAGACCCAGAATCAGGTCATCCGCGTCTCCTTCGGCTTCCTGGCACTGTTCGCCTGCGCCCAGATCCCGCCGCGCACCCTGCGCCGCTGGGCACCGTGGGTCTTTGCCGTCGGCATGGTGCTGCTGGCAGCGGTGATGGTCCTGGGCGTCATCGGCCAGGGGGCACAGCGCTGGATCGACCTCGGCTTCATGCGCTTCCAGCCGGCCGAATTGATGAAGCTCGCCCTGCCGCTGCTGCTCGCCTGGCTGCTCGCCGACCACGATATCCCGCCCCGGCCCCGGCGCGTCATGCTGGCCCTAGTGTTGATCACCGTGCCGGCGGCGCTGATCGCGATACAGCCGGACCTGGGCACCGCCATGCTGGTCGCGGCATCGGGATTCTTCATCCTCTTCCTGGCCGGCCTGGGCTGGCGCTGGATCGTGGGCGGCGCCGCCCTGGCCAGCGCCATTGCGCCACTGCTCTGGTTCTTTGTCATGCACGACTACCAGCGCGCACGGGTGCTGACGTTTCTCAACCCCGAGAACGACCCCCTGGGCGCGGGGTACCACATCATCCAGTCGAAGATCGCCATCGGCTCCGGCGGGCTCTTCGGCAAGGGCTGGCTCAACGGCTCCCAGGCCCACCTGGAGTTCATCCCCGAGCGCCACACCGACTTTGTACTGGCGGTGGTCGCCGAGGAGTTCGGTCTTATGGGGGTGGCCCAGCTGCTGGCCGTCTACCTGATCATCGTCGGCCGCGGTCTCTACATCGCCGCCCGCGCCCAGGACAACTTCAGCCGGCTGCTGGCCGGCAGCATCTCGCTGACCTTCTTCATCTACGTCCTGGTCAACGCCGGGATGGTCTCGGGACTGCTGCCGGTGGTCGGACTGCCCCTACCCCTGGTCAGCT
Organism: Halorhodospira halophila SL1; assembly: GCF_000015585.1. Taxonomy (NCBI): domain Bacteria; kingdom Pseudomonadati; phylum Pseudomonadota; class Gammaproteobacteria; order Chromatiales; family Ectothiorhodospiraceae; genus Halorhodospira; species Halorhodospira halophila. Next base: position 1,082,316 of record NC_008789.1, read on the forward strand.
ACGGCGGCTCGTCACTGGTGACCATCATGGCGGCTTTCGGTATTCTCATGTCGATCCATACCCACCGTCGTCTCTGGTCGTGAGGGCCTGTAGTCGGACATGAACCTACGCCTCCGTTCCGCCACCGTGGCCCTGCTGTGCGGCAGCGCGCTGCTGGCCACCGCCACGGCCTCCACCGAGCCCGAGCGCTTCGCCGACGAAGTCGCTGAGCGCCACGACCTGGACGCCGGACACCTGCGCACGGTGCTCGCCGCCGCCGAGCACGACGAGCGGGTGCTCGAGCGCATCGCCTCCCCAGCCGAGGGCCTCCCCTGGCACGACTACCGCGAGATCTTCCTCACCGAGGAGCGCCTCGAGGCCGGGCTCGGCTACTGGGCCGAGCATCAGGACCTGTTGGCCGAGATCCACGATGAGCACAGGGTCCCGGAACCGGTGATCCTGGCCATCCTCGGCGTCGAGAGCTACTACGGCACACGCCGGGGCGACCACCGCGTCCTGGACGCCCTGACCACCCTCGGTTTCTCGGACCACCCCCGCGCCGGCTTCTTCCGCGATGAACTGGAGGCCTTTCTGCTGCTCAGCGCTGAGAACGAGTGGGACGCCACTGAGCCCACCGGCTCCTACGCCGGCGCGCTGGGCAAGCCGCAGTTCATCCCGTCGAGCTACCGCGCCTATGCGGTGGATCAGGACGGCGACGGCCGCCGCGACCTCCTCGACAACCCAGCGGATGCGGCCGGCAGCGCCGCCCACTACCTGGCCCGGCATGGCTGGGAGCCCGACGCTCCGGTAGCCCGGGCGGTGGAGGCCGAGGGATCGGCCTGGCGAGACGCCCTGGCCGCCACCGACCGTCCCGTCGCCCCCCGGCAGAGCGTCGACGAACTGGCGGGTCTCGGGGTCGAGGTGCCGGACGAGCTGGACGGCGACACCCCGGCCGCCCTCATCGAGCTCGAGGGCGAGGACGGCACGGAGCTGTGGCTGACGCTGCAGAACTTCTACGTCCTCACCCGCTACAACCACAGCGCCCTCTACGCCATGGCCGTGCACCAGCTGGCCGAGGCCCTGGCCAGGGAGCACGCCGAGTGAGGTCGCTGGCCACGGCACTGCTCGGACTCGCCGGCGGGGCGGCGCTGCTGGCCGGCTGCGCGGCACCGGAACGCGACGAGCTGGAGCCGCCACGACCGGACGAGGATCCTGCCGAGCGGGTGGCCACCGACGGGGCCTCGGACCGGGACCCCGAGGAGCTGGCCCGACTCCCCGACGCCGTCCCGCAGGACGTGCCGCCGAGCCGCTACGGCAACCCCGAGCAGTACGAGGTCTTCGGCGAGACCTACGCCACCATGAGCCGGGAGGAGGCCGAGGGCTTCACCCAGCGCGGCCGCGCCTCCTGGTACGGCACCAAGTTCCACGGCCGGCGCACGTCCAGCGGCACGCCCTACGACATGTACGCCATGACCGCCGCCCACCGCGAGCTGCCGCTACCGACCTGGGTGGAGGTCGTCAATCTGGAGAACGACCGCCGCGCCGTGGTCAAGGTCAACGACCGTGGCCCCTTCGTCGACCCCGACGAACGCATCCTCGACCTCTCCTACGCCGCTGCAGTGCGCCTCGACATCGCCGACCAGGGGACCGCACCGGTCCAGATCCGCGTGGTCACCCCGGACGACCCGCCCCAGAGTCCGGCGAAGGACGCCGATGCCGAGGCCGGCGACCCACCGGCGGAGGGCGGTGTCGAGACCTTCAGTGTGGACGACGAGCAGGAGCCCGACGCCATCGAGGAACTGCTCGCCGCGCAGGAGGAGGCCGACGCCGAACCCGGGGACGAGACCCCCTCCAGCGAGCCGCCGGCCGGGGTCCGGGTCCGCACCACCGACCGACTGCTGCAGGACGCCGAGGCGGTCCAGCCCATCGCCGTCTACTTGCAGACCGGGGTCTTCGGTCAGCGCGAGAACGCCGAGCGGATGGAGGCACGGCTCGCTGACCTCGACCTCGAGGCCGAGGTCAGCGTCGAGGAGATCGGCGACGCCGACGGCTCCCTCCACCGGGTTCGCCTGGGCCCGCTGGAGAACCTCGCCGAGATCGACCGAGTGGAGCAGGGTCTGGACGAGGCGGGGATCGATCACTATAGGGTCAGCCCGTAACACCCGCCCCCACCCGCAAACACGTTACAATGGTGTCCTGTTGTGCCATCCGTCGAGACCGCTGCCAGACCGATGATGAGACGAACCCTGCTACGAGTGCTGGTGCCCGCCCTGCTGACCGTCGGGCTGATTCCCATGGCCATGGCCGACGAGCGCTGGGGCACCCCCATCGTCGAATCGGTGCCGACGCCGTCCCCGCCGAGCGTCGGCGCACCCAGCCACCTGCTGGTCGACATGCACAGCGGCTACATCCTCGCCCACCGCGACCCTGAGGAGAGCTGGGAGCCGGCCAGCCTGGCCAAGATCATGACCGCCTACGTGGTCTTCGAGGAACTCGCCTCCGGGCACATCGGGCTTGAGGACAAGGTCACCGTCAGCGAGAAGGCCTGGCGCTCCAGCGGCTCGCGGATGTTCCTGGAGGTCGGCACCGAGGTCACCGTGGCCGAGCTGCTGCAGGGCCTGATCGTCCAGTCCGGCAACGACGCCGCGGTCGCGCTGGCCGAGCACGTGGCCGGCGACGAAGAGACCTTCGCCCAGGTCATGAACCAGTACGCCAGCCGCCTGGGCATGGACAACACCCACTACACCAACGCCACGGGCATGCCCCACGAGCAGATGCGTACCACGGCCCAGGATACGGCGCGCCTGGCCCGAGCGATGATCGATGATTTCCCCGAGTTCTACGACTGGTATTCGCAGCGCTCCTTCGAGTACGCCGGGATCAATCAGCACAACCGCAACCGTCTGCTGTGGCGGGACGAGACCGTCGATGGCCTGAAGACCGGCTACACCAGCTCCGCCGGCTACAATCTGGTCACCTCCGCCGAGCGCGGCGGCATGCGCCTGATCTCCGTGGTCCTCGGCACCGAGAGCGAGGACGCTCGGGCACAGCAGAGCCTGCAGCTGCTCAACTACGGCTTCCGCTTCTTCGAGACCCACCGACTCTACAGCGCCGGGGAGCAGCTCACCGAGGCGCGCGCCTGGATGGGCGAAGGCGACTCGGTGGCCCTGGGCATCCCGGACAACCTCTACGTGACCATCCCGCGCCAGGAATACGACAACCTGAGCGCCTCGGTGAGCGTGGACGGCCAGATCCGCGCACCGGTGGAGGCCGGCGCCAAGCTCGGCACCCTGAAGATCGAGCTGGCCGGGAGCGTCATCCACGAGGAGCCGCTGATCGCCATGGAGGATGTCGCAGAGGGCGGCCTGTGGCGCCGGATGATCGACCAGGTCTGGCTGCGGTTCGAGTAGCCGATGGGCACACCGGCGACCTGCTACCTCAACGGCGAGCTCATGGCGCTCGGCTCGGCGCGGATCTCGCCCCTGGATCGCGGGTTCCTGTTCGGCGATGGCGTCTACGAGGTCATCCCCTGCTACGGCGGGGTGCCGTTCCGGCTCGACGCTCACCTGCGCCGCCTGGCCAACTCCCTGGCGGCCATCGAGCTGCCGGATCCGCTCTCGCCCGCGGGGTGGCCGGAGGTCCTCGAGCAGGTCTGCCAGGCCAACGGCGGCGGTGATCAGTCGCTCTACGTCCAGGTCACCCGCGGCTGCCCGGAACAGCGCACCCACGAGTTCCCGGCGCGCAGCGAACCCACCGTGTTTGTCATGAGTTCGCCCCTGCCGGCGGCCGGCGCCTTTGCCGACGGGCTATCCACCACCCTGCTCGAGGACCTGCGCTGGGCACGCTGCGATATCAAGGCGGTGGCACTGCTGCCCAACGTCCTGCTGCGCCAGGCGGCCGTGGCCGCCGGGGCCGACGAGGCCATCCTGCACCGGGATGGCTGGGTGACCGAGGGCGCGGCGAGCACGGTCTTCATCGTCCGCGGCGGCGAGCTGGCAACCCCGGCGCTCCACCCCGGACTGCTGCCCGGGGTCACCCGGGAGGTTATCCTCGAGCTGGCCGAACACCACGGGCTACCCTGTCAGTGTCGGCCGGTGGCCCGGGACGAGCTGCACGAGGCCGACGAGGTCTGGCTGTCGAGCGCCACCAAGGAGGTGGCCCCGGTGTTGACGATCGACGGGCACCCGGTGGGTCACGGCACCCCCGGTCCGGTCTTCGAGGCGATGCGGGGCTGGTTCACTCGGCTGCGCCAGGAAACCGCCCGCGGGAGATGACCATGAGTGAATTCAACGCCGACAACACCCCCCTGGAGTTCCCCTGCCAGATCGGGGTCAAGGCGATGGGGCACGCCGGCGCCGACCTGGCCACGCGGGTCGAGCGCATCGCCGCCGACCACGCCACCATCCTCGAGGTGCGGACCACCGGAAGCCGCACCGGTCGCTACGTCTCGGTGACGGTGACCATCGAGGCCCACAGCCGTGATCAGCTGGAAGGGCTGTACCGCGAACTCAACGCCGATGACGCCATCATGGTGACCCTGTAGGAGGGCGAAGGTGCCCTGCGCACTCGAGCACATCCATACCCGCTACCTGGGCGAACAGCCGTATGAGCCGACCTGGACGGCCATGCGCACCTTCACCGAGGAGCGTAGCAGCGAGACCCGGGACGAACTCTGGCTACTGCAGCATCCCCCGGTCTACACGCTGGGCCAGGCGGGACGCCCGGAGCACATCCTGGATACCGGCGAGACGCCCGTGGTTCACACCGATCGGGGTGGGCAGGTCACCTGGCACGGCCCGGGGCAGCTGGTCGCCTATCCGCTGCTCGACCTGCGGCGGTGGGGCCTGGGGGTGCGGACGCTGGTCCACGCTCTGGAGCAGTCGGTGGTCTCGCTGCTGGCCGCCTACGGGGTGCCGTCGCACCGACGCGAGGACGCCCCCGGGGTCTACGTGGACGGCGCCAAGGTAGCAGCCCTGGGGATTCGGGTGCGCCGGGGCTGCAGCTATCACGGCCTGTCGCTGAATGTCTGTAACGACCCGGCCCCCTTCGAGCGCATCCATCCCTGCGGCTACGCCGGTCTGACGACCACGCGGGTGCACGATCTGGGCATCACCACGCCGCTGGATCGCCTGGAAGTAGAGCTGGGGATCTACCTGCTGCAGGCCATCGACGCCGCGTCCCGCGCATCACGGCACGACCGAGCCTGAGCGCGCAGCGGCGATGCGCGCTCACGCTGCATCAACCGCCGGCCCGTCCGGTCAGGTGGACCGGCTCCATCAGGTAGCAGAGCACATCCTGACGGATGGCCGCCGTATTGCAGGCGAGCATGGCCGGCATGGCCGGACGGCGCAGGCGGATCGTATCGCCATCGCGCTGAAAGAACTCCGCCGCCGCCTCGCGGCCATCGTTGTCCTCTACCGTGAAGAACGCCCGGGACTCCGGCGCCGCCCGGGCGAACACCGTACCCTCGGGCAGATCGCGGAAGTTGCACCGCTCCAGGTCATCCATCAGCTGCAGGTCGACCCCCGGCACATCGCCGAACCCGAAGCTGCACTGCTCCGGGATCCGCACCGCCGCCACCGTGTGGTAGACCGAAATCCCCCCGGGCACCCCCTCCGGCAGGCGCGACAGGTGCAGCGCACTGGAGATCAGCTCGGCCGCGTGCTCCGCCGCCCCCGGGCTCCCCGGCTGCCCACATTCCACCGTGATCGCCGGCGCCAGACGGGCCAGGGCCAGCGACTGCACCCCCTGCGGCCGCGTGAAGTAGACTACGGTGCGCGAGAACAGTGCCGCTAGCTGCAGGTAAGGCCCCTCCAGGCGATTGACGCAACCGTAGTGCGGGTTCATGCCCGTATTGTTGTGGACGTCGATGCTGGCGAAACAGCCCCGCGAGCGCACCCGCGCCACCACCTCGGCGGCCAGGTGCTGCTCCGGGCTGTCGGGGAGACTGGTCCCCGGCCAGACCCGATTATAATCAGGCTGCTCTGGCAATCGCCGCACCCCGTGCCGAGCCGCGCGCACGTTGCCGATGAACAGCAGCAGGGACCGCGGCGGCGTCCGTCCCTGGAACTCGGTCAGCACCCGCTGCACCGCCTCCCAGCCGGTCGTCTCGTTGCCGTGGAGCAAGACGGTCACAAACAGCGGTGGCTCGCGGCGCCCGGGCACCTCGATGAGACTCGGCCCACCGAGCCGGTCCTCCAGTTCCGGGGCCGCCGCGCCGAGCAGGCCCTTCGGCAGTCCCTGGTAGGTCTTGAGCATGGGCCGTTCTTGCCTCCTGATCGGTGTCTACAGCGGCCAGCGGTGGACCGGCTCGCCGTCGGCGGCCCGATCCAGGTAGGCCCGGGTCAGCGCCTGGTCGTCCTCACCGTGGCGCTCCACCCAGGCCAGCTGCCAGGCCGCGCCCGTCCGACCGCTGGCAACCCGCTCCTCCAGCACGCCCAGGTGCGCCGTGGCTTCCGCCTCCGCCACCCCGGCCCGTACCAGCCCGCGGCGGGCCTTGGGCAGCAGGCGTTCGGTAACGAGATCGCCCAGCCGGCCGAACCAGCCATCCAGCCACTCGACCTCGGCCTCCAGACCGTAACGGGCCGCGGCGTAGAAGTTCTGCTCGGCGATGTGGAAAGGCAGTTCCTCGACCAGCCCCGGGCGCGACTCAGCCAGCTCGGCCACGGCGCCATAGAAGAAGGCGGCGTTGGCCAGCACGTCGGCCAGGGTCGGACCGGCCGCCATCACCCGGTGCTCCAGACGCAGCTGGCACTGCCCGTCGACCACCTCCACCAGCGGCCGGTTCCAGCGCCAGATGGTCCCATTGTGCAGGCGCAGATGGGCCAGCGCCTCCACCGGTTGATCCTGCAACTCGGGCAACAAGACCGGGTGGTGCTGCCGATTCTCGACGAAGAAGCCGTACAGGGCGTCGCGGGCGTAGCCGCTGCCGAAGCCCACCCGCGCCAGGGTCCCGGCCCCACGCGGCTCCAGGCGGGTGCACGCCACCGCCTGTTCGAACAGCGGGATACGGCTCTCGTGCCACAGGCGGCGACCGAACAGGAACGGCGAATTGGCCGCCACCGCCACCGAAGCGGCCGACAACGCCACCGCGGCGTTGAAGAATGCCGCCATGCGCTGCGGCGGCACCTGCAGGTGCAGCTGTAGGGAGGTGGTGGCCGCCTCGAGCATGACGTCGTGGCGCTCGGTGCGAAAGCGCTGCGTCCCCTCGATGTCGAGGGTCAGCGGGCGACGCCCGCGCAGCGCCAGGACCTGTTCGTTCAACGCCGCGTAGCGGGGCGAGGGCGTCATGTTCTCGACGCAGACATCCGCCTCGCGCACCGAAGGGAGGATGCCGACCAGTGCCAACCGACACCCGGCGTCGGCCGCGGCCCGTTGCGTCCGCGCCCAGCGCTCGGCGAGCTCCGTCTGCAGCCCCTGCAGGGGCGTTCCGGCCAGCGGGTGAACGTCGGTGTTGATCTCCAGGTTAAACCGGGCCAGCTCGTTCTCAACCCGAGGGTCTTCGACCCGGCTCAACACCCGATCACTGATCGGGGCCGGACGGCCGTCGGCGTCCACCAACCACGCCTCCAGCTCCAGGCCGATGCTCGGCGGGCCCTCGGCCACCCGACCGGCTCGCAACCACTCGCCCAGCAATCGGGTCTCCGCCCGGAGCCGCTGACGAAAGGCGCTGAAGTCATCGCTCCCGAACCGTGCCCGACCGATCTCCTGTCCCACGTCGCCCCCCCGCGTTACTCCGGCACCGGTGCGGCGCCGGTGGCCACCTCGCGGCGCAGTTGCTCGAGCCGCTCCGGGGTCCCGATATCGGACCAGGCCCCCGCCCAGTGCTCGCCGGAGAGTTCGCCGCGCCGTGCCGCGTCGCGCAGCAGCGGCGCCAGCGGGAAGCGCCCGCGCCGGCAGTCCCACCAAAGGCGAGGGTGGAAGGCGCCGATCCCGGCAAAGGTCAGCCGCCGCCCGCCCCCGGTGCCCACGCGCCCTTCGTCGTCGAGGGCGAAGTCGCCGTCGGGGTGATGGGCCGGGTTGTCCACCAGCACCAGGTGCGCGGCCGCGCTGAGCGTGCGCGGCAGCTGCCCCAGTGGATAGTCGCTCCAAACGTCGCCATTGACCACCCAGAAGAGGCCGTCGCCCAGCAACGGCAGCGCCTCGCGGATCCCGCCCCCGGTATCTAGGGCACCTTCCGGCTCGCGGCTGTAGTGCACACACACCCCCCAGGCCCGGCCGTCCCCGACGACAGCCTCGATCTGCTCGCCCAGCCAGGCGGTGTTGATCACCACGGTCTCGGCCCCGGCAGCCGCGAGGCGCTGCAGCTGCCAGCCGATCAGCGGCTGCCCCGCCACCTCCAGCAGCGGTTTCGGAGTGGTGTCGGTCAACGGTCGCATCCGCTCGCCGCGCCCGGCGGCCAGGATCATGGCACGCATCTCAGTCCACCTCGGCGTACGACACGCGGCCCGGCACCGCCGCCAGGGCCAGCACCTCATCGACCAGCGGTCGCAGCGCCGCCTGCTCCTCGGCTGCGGCACGCAGATAGGCGAAGAACCGCGGCGCATCGGTCAAATAGCGCGGCTTACCGTCGCGGTAGGCCAACCGGGCGAAGATGCCGAGCACCTTGAGGTGGCGCTGCACGCCCATCCACTGGCAATCGGCCCAGAACGCCTCGAAGCCTTCGGGCACCGGCACGCCAGCGGCCCGTGCCCGGCGGTGGTAGCGCTGCAGGGTGGCGACCTCGCGCTCCCGCGGCCAACTGATGAAGGCGTCGCGCAGCAGCGAGACCGCATCGTAGGTCACCGGCCCAGCCACTGCGTCCTGGAAGTCCAGCACCCCCGGCAGCGGGGTGCATACCATCAGATTGCGGGGCATGTAATCGCGATGGCAGAAGGCCCGGGCCTGTCCGCCAACCCGCTCGAGCAGATCGTCCAACCCACCCCTGAGCCGCCGGCGGGCCTCCGCGGAAGCCACCCCGCAGCAGCACGGCAGATACCAGTCGGTGAACAGCTCCAACTCCCCGCGCAGCCGGGCCTCATCGTAGGCCGGCAGCCCGTCCACCGGCACCGTGGCCTGGGCGCGGATCAGGGCGTCGACGGCGGCGTCGAGCAGCGGTTGCGGGTCGTCCCCCTCGTGCAGTGCCTGCAGGTAGGTGCGGTGGCCCAGGTCGGTCAGCAGCAGCAGGCCGTGTTCCAGATCGGCGGCCTCGATCTGCGGGGCGTGGATCCCCGCCTCGGCCAGCAGTCCGGCGATCCGGACGAAGGCCGCCACCGCCTCGGACTGCTCCGGGGCGTCCATGATGATCCGGCTGCCGTCGCCGGGCACCTGGATCCGGAAGTAGCGGCGGCTGCTGGCGTCGGCCGCCGCCGGCTCCAGTGCCGGCTCCTGCGCCGCGCCGAGCTGCCGCCGCGCCCACTCACGCGCCCGCCGGGCGCGGGCATCATCCCAGGCCAGTCCGTTCATGCCCTCCATTGCGCGCCACGGCGCTGCGGATTGCAAGCCGTCGTGCGTTGCCAGGCGCCCCCCCGTGTGCCAAGGTAACGGCGCTCGCCGCCGGATCGCAACGAACCGTGAACCGCTCACTCCCACTCACCGCCGTCCTTGCGACAGGCCTGGCCGCTTCCGTGGTTGCTGCCGCCGATACGGACGACGGCGACGCGGCGCGCCTGGATACCGACCACGTGCCCCGGGACCCCGGCGCACTGCGGCAGATCCAGCTCTGTGGCCCCCCCCTGGCCCCCCCGCCGGACGCGGTGGACCGCACGCTGCGGGATCACCCGGACACCCCGCTGATCCTTGACGCCGAAGCCATCGACGCCGACGGCCTGCGGGCCCTCTACCGACTGCGGGGCAACGCCGAACTGCGTCGGCTCGATCAGCACCTGCGCGCCGAGGCCTTCGACCTGGACGAGGCGGCCGGCCAGGCCCACGTCCCCGGGGCGTTCGCCTACTCCGAGTCCGGCCTGCACCTGTGGGGCACGGCGGGGCGATTCGATCTCGACGCCGACCGCATGGAGGTCGACGGCGCCGAGTTCCGGATCCATCCGCACATGCACGGCGCCGCCCGGCAGCTGATGAGCACCGGGCCGGAGCAAACGCGGCTGACCGATCTGCGCTACTCCACCTGCCCGCCCGGCGACGAGCTGTGGTGGCTGCACGCCGGGTCACTGGACCTGGATCACGACGCCGGACTGGGCGAAGCCCGACACGCCCGGGTGGAGCTCGGCGGGATCCCCTGGTTCTACACCCCGTACCTGCAGTTCCCCATCGACGACCGGCCGCGCACCGGGGTGCTGCCGCCGAGCTTCGGGCAGTCCGACACCGACGGCGGCTACTTCACCCTGCCGATCTACGTCCGCCTGGCGCCGAACTACGACCTGACCCTGCAGCCGACCTACTACTCCCGGCGCGGGGTGCTGCTCGGCAGCGAATTCCGCTACCTGCGCCCGGGATTCGACGGGGAGCTGTCGGCGGAGTACCTCCCCGACGACGACGTCTACGCCGAGCAGCTGCGCGAAGACGGTGAGGAGGTCGACGCCGAGCGCTGGGCCGTGGACTGGTCCCACCGCGGGGACCTCCCCTACGGCATCGGCTACGAGCTGGATGTGGAACGGGTCGGGGACGTGGACTACCTACGGGACTTCTCCTCGGACCTGGTGGGCAGCAGCGACGCCGAGCTCGAGAGCCGCGCCCTTGCCGAGCAGTCCCGCGGCAGTCACCAGTGGGAGGCGGAACTGCAGCACTGGCAGAACCTGCGCCCGGAGGACCGCGACGACCCCTACCGACGCTGGCCGGCGGTGACCTACGAGCACACCCCCGGTCTGCTGCCCGGCGGCCTGGAATACCGCCTGGACGGCGAAGCGGTACGCTTCGAACTCCCCGAGGGACCCGAGGCAGACAATGACCAACAGCGCCCGGTGGGGCGGCGCTACCACATCAACCCGCAGCTCTCCTGGCCCCTGCAGCGCCAGGCGTTCTTCATCGAGCCAGGCCTGAGCCTCCACCACACCCGTTACGACCTGGAGCGGGCCGAGGGCGCCGCCGGCGACGAGCAGCTCAGCCGCACCGTGCCTATTGCCAGCCTCGACGCCGGCATTTTCCTCGAACGACCGTTCCAGGTTGGCAACCGCCCCTTCCTGCAGACGCTGGAACCGCGGTTGTTCTACCTCTACGCCCCCTACCGCGATCAGCAGGACTACCCGGATTTCGATACCAGCGAACGGGGCAACACGGTGGCGCAGCTGTTCCAGGAGAACCGCTTCGCCGGCGTCGACCGCATCGCCGACGCCGATCAGGTCACCGCGGCGGTCACCACCCGCTTCCTCGACATCGTCGAGGGCAGCGAGCTGCTGCGCGCCAGCGTCGGCCAGGTCTACTACCGGGGCGACCGCCGTGTGACCCTGGATACCGACCCCGATGACCCGGCTCTGACGCGCAGCAGCTCGGACATCTTCGCCGACGCCGAGCTGCGACTGCCGGGGGGGCTATCGGTCCGTGGTGAGTACCGCTACGACCCGGAACGCGAAGAAGCCGCGGCCACCAGCCTCGCCGCCGACTGGCAGTACCAGCCGGCCCCCGGCGCCCTGGTCAATCTCGGTTACCGGGTCCGCCAGGAGACCGAGGAGGACGAGGACGACGAGCTGGTCCTGGAGACCACCCAGGATCTCATCGAGGCCTCGGCGGTGGTGCCCATCGACGCCCGCTGGCGCGGTGTCGGCGGGTGGCAGTACTCACGGCTGGAACGCACCAACCTGGAAGTGGTCGGAGGGGTTGAGTATCGCCAGTGCTGCTGGGCCGTGCGCGGGGTCGCGCGACGCTACCGCCGCGGCTCAGCCCAGGAGGCGGAAAACACCTTCATGCTCGAATTCGAGCTCACCGGTCTGGGCCGACTGGGCCAGGACACGGCATCCTTCCTCGAGGACGTGGTGCCCGACTACGACGAAACGGTATTCTAGACCCCATGAAGATTCGAGCCTTTCTCTGCGCCGCAACCCTGCTCGCCGGGCTGCCGACCCTGGCCGCCAGCGAGACCCTGGACCGCATCGTGGCCGTGGCCGACCAAGAGGTCGTCCTCGCCTCGGAGCTGGATCAGGAGATCGAGCAGATCCGTGCCCAGTTCTTCCAACGCGGTCAGCAGCCGCCGCCGGCCGACCAGCTGCGCGAGCAGGTCCTCGAGCGCCTGGTCATGCAGCGCCTGCAGATGGGGCACGCGCAGGGAGCCGGTATCCAGGTGGACGACGCCACCCTGGATGCCGCCATGCAGCGCATCGCGGCGCAGAACAACATGACCCTGGCCCAGCTCCGTGACGCCCTCGCCCAGGAGGGCATGGATATGGCCAGCTTCCGCGAGGATCTGCGTGAGCAGATCACCGTCGAGCGGCTTCAACAGGCCGTGGTGCAGCAGGAGGTCGAGGTCTCGCCCCAGGAGATCGAAGAGGCCGTCGAGGCAGCGGCCGCCCAGGACAACATGGAATACCGGGTGGCGCATATCCGCATCGGCACGCCGGAGGGGGCCTCCTCGGACGACCTGCGTGCCGCCGGGGAGCGCGCCGGGCAGATCCGCGAGCAGGCGGTGGACGGCGAGAGCGACTTCGCCACCCTTGCCGAAACCTTCTCGGACGCCGCCACGGCCAGCGAGGGCGGGAAGATCGGCTGGCGCCTGCCCGGGCAGCTACCTTCCGCCTTCGCCGACGTGGTCGACGGCCTGGAGCCGGGTGAGATCAGCGAGCCCGTTCAGGCCGCCGACGGGTTCCACATCGTCAAGCTCATCGACCGGCGCAGCGAGGACGCCCAGATCGTGGAGGAGACCCGCGCCCGTCACATCCTCCTGCGCCCCGGCGACGGGGTCGAGGAGGACGACGTCCGGCAGCGCCTGGACAGCTTCCGCGAGCGCATCGACGAAGGCGAGAGCTTCGAGTTCCTGGCCCGGCAATACTCCGAGGAGCCGGGGGCCGAGGCCAGCGGCGGGGATATCGGCTGGACCCGTAGCGGTCAGCTGGTGGCCTCCTTCCAGGAGCGCATGGATGAGCTGGAGGTGGGCGAGGTCAGCGAGCCGTTTCGCACCGAGTACGGCTGGCATATCGTCCGCGTCGAGGATCGTCGGGAGCGGGACGTCACCGACGACCGCCGCCGCGAGCGCATTGCCCAGCAGATCCACGAGCGCAAGAGCCAGGAGGCCCTGGAGCAGTGGCTGCGCCAACTGCGCGAAGAGGCCTACGTCGACTACCGGCTGGAGGGCTCGTGAGCGAACAGCGGCCGAGGATCGCGATCACCTGCGGCGAACCCGCCGGTATCGGCTACGAGCTGGTGGCCGCCGCGGCGATGCGCAGCCACGCCGCGGAACTCGTCGCCATCGGCGACCCGGCGCTGCTGCGCGAGCGCAGCCGCGTCCTCGACGGCCCCGAACTGGACACCCCGGCCTGGACACCGGATGCCCCGCGTCAGGCGCATCGGGTCGGCCGCCTGCCCGTCGATCCGGTGCCGATGGCGCACCCGGCGCAGCCCGGGACCCTGGATCCGGCCAACGCCGAGGCCGTGGTGACCAGCCTCAAGCGGGCCGTCCGGCTGGCCGCCGAGGGCCAGGTGGACGCCATCGTCACGGCGCCGGTGCACAAGGGGGTCATCAACGACGCGGGCCTCCCCTTTTCGGGGCACACCGAGCTGCTCGCCGAGATGACCGCCACCGAGACGCCGGTGATGATGCTGGTTGCCGGCGACCTGCGGGTGGCGCTGGCCACGACGCACCTGCCGCTGCGGGCGGTGCCGGAGGCCATCACCCCGGAGCGGCTGGAGGCGGTGATCACGGCGCTGCACCACGACCTGGTGGACAAGTTCGCCATCGCCGCGCCACGGATCCTGGTCACCGGGCTCAATCCCCATGCCGGCGAAGGGGGGCATCTGGGCCGCGAGGAGATCGACGTCATCGAGCCGACCCTGGAGCGCCTGCGCGCGGCGGGCCTGGGGCTGGTCGGCCCGCTACCGGCAGACACCGCCTTCACCCCGCGCGCCCTGGAGGGGGCCGACGCGGTGCTGGCGATGTACCACGATCAGGGGCTGCCGGTGCTCAAGCACGCCGGCTTCGGGCGGGCGGTGAACGTGACCCTGGGGCTGCCCATCGTGCGCACCTCGGTGGACCACGGGACGGCGCTGGAGCTGGCCGGCACGGGGCGGGCCGACGGCGGCAGCCTGCAGGCGGCGATCGAGCTGGCGGCGGACCTGGCGCTGCGCCGTCAGCACCGGCCGGGCTGACCCCCCGCCGCGGCGGGCGGGGCAAGAGGGGGGCACACGGCCCGGATCCGACGGGGATGGGGACGCCGGGGGTTGGCCGGGGGCATTGAGCGCGCCGAGCATCGCAGGGCGGGCAGGGGTTCAGCGCGAACCTTTCCCGGTTCGCGCTGATCAGCGAGGTTTTGTCCGAGCGGCGCGTAGCGCCGCGAGTTAAGCGAGCGGCCCTGCCCGCACGAGAAGCGCAGGGGACCGCGCCGTAGGCGGGGCGCGCTCGTCCGCCCCCGGCCAACCCCCGGCGTCCCCATCCCCGTCGAGCAGGCGGGCCTGTCCGTGCCCTTCCTTCTCACCGCCCTGCGGCGGCCGCCGGCGCGCTCCGTGCGGCATCGGCCAGACGCACGAAAGCCTCCACCGACAGCGTCTCCGCCCGCGCCCCGGGATCGACCCCGGCCGCCTCGAACGCCTGCGCCGTCACCAACCCCTTGAGGCTGTTGCGCAGCGTCTTGCGCCGCCCGCCGAAGGCCGCCGTGACCACCTCCTGCAGCCACGCCTCGTCCTGTGCCCGCGCCGGCAGTGGCCGGTGCGGCACCAGGCGGACAAACGACGACATCACCTTCGGCGCCGGGAAGAACGCCCCGGCGGGCACATTGAAACAGCGCTCCACCCGACACCGGTATTGGACCATCACCGACAGCCGCCCGCGGGTCTTGCCCCCTGGCGGCGCCACCATCCGATCCACCACCTCGCGCTGGAGGAGCAGATGCAGATCCTCGATGACATCGGCCGCAGCGAGCAGATGGAAGAGGATCGGCGTCGAGACGTTGTAGGGCAGGTTGCCCACCACCCGCAGCCGGCCCTGGGCCGGAGCCAGTTCGGCCGGATCCAGTGCCAGGGCGTCGCCCTCGATCACCCTCAGCGCCGGGGCAAACCGCTCCTGCAACCGGGGCGCCAGATCGCGATCCAGCTCCACCGCGGTGAGCGTGCCCAGGCGCGCCAGCAGCGGTTCGGTCAACGCCCCCTCGCCGGGGCCGATCTCCAGCAGCGTCTCCCCCTCCCGCGGGGCGATGGCCGTGACCATACGCTGGATGACCGCCGGGTCGCGGAGGAAGTTCTGCCCGAAGCGCTTGCGTGGGCGATGGCTCAAGCCAGGCGCTCCCGGGCCGCCTGGGCCTGGGCACGGACCTGCTCCGGCGCCGTGCCGCCAACGTGGGAGCGCGCCGCGACCGAGCCGTCGAGGGTGAGCACGGCGAAGACGTCGTCCCCGATGGCGGTGGAGAACTGCTGGAGCTCCTCAAGGCTGAGCTCGGCGAGATCCCGATCGGCTTCGGTGGCGTAACGCACGGCACGGCCGACCACCTCGTGGGCGTCGCGGAAGGCCAGCCCCTGGCGGACCAGGTAGTCGGCCAGGTCGGTGGCCGTGGCGAAGCCGGCCCGGGCCGCCGCGCGGCAACGCTCGCGGTTGACGCTCAGCGCCGGGACCATGTCGGCGAAGGCGGTCAGCGCATCCCGCGCCGTGTCCACGGCGTCGAAAAGCGGCTCCTTGTCCTCCTGGTTGTCCCGGTTATAGGCCAACGGCTGGCCTTTCATCAGGGTCAGCAGCTGGACCAGGCTGCCCTGGGCACGGGCCGCCTTGCCCCGCACCAGCTCCGCCACGTCCGGGTTCTTCTTCTGCGGCATGATCGAAGAACCGGTGCAGAAGCGATCCGGCAGCTCGATGAAGCCGAACTGCTGAGAGGTCCACAGCACCAGCTCCTCGGCCATGCGCGAGAGGTGGACGAGGATCAGGCTGGCGTCGGCACAGAATTCGATGGCGAAATCGCGATCGCTGACCGAGTCCAGGGAGTTGCGCGTCGGCGCGTCGAAGCCCAGCTCCCGGGCGGTCGCCTCGCGGTCGATGGGGAACGACGTCCCCGCCAGCGCCGCCGCGCCGAGCGGACACTGGTTCAGGCGCCGCCGGCAGTCCGCCAGGCGGTCGCGGTCGCGCTCGAGCATCTCGTACCAGGCCAGCATGTGGTGCCCGAAGGTCACCGGCTGCGCCACCTGCAGGTGGGTGAAGCCGGGCATGATGGTGTCGGCCTCGCGCTCGGCCAGTTCCACCAGCCCGTGCTGGAAGCGGGCCAACTCGGCACGGATGGTATCGATGGCCTCGCGCAGGAAGAGGCGCACGTCGGTGGCGATCTGATCGTTGCGCGAGCGGCCGGTGTGCAGCTTCTTGCCGGCCTCGCCGATGCGCTGGGTCAGCCGATGCTCGATGTTCATGTGCACATCCTCGAGCTGCGGCGACCACGGGAAGCGCTCCTCGACCACCTCTTGGCGGATCTCGGCCAGCCCCTGGAGGATGGCGTCGCGCTCCGCCTCGGTCAGCACGCCACGCGCGGCGAGCATGCGGGCGTGGGCCTCGGAGCCCTGGATATCCTGCAGGGCGAGGCGCGCGTCGAACTGCACGGAGGCCGAGAAGCGCTCGACGAAGGCGTCGGTCGCCTCGGTGAAGCGGCCGGTCCACAGCTGCTGGCCGGGGGCTGCGTCATTCTGGCTCATAGCGGGTGCTCACGGTCGATGGTTTGGTGGACAAAAACGGGTCGATGGTCGGCCACCCCGCCCGACGGGGCCGCCGGCGCGCTCGCCATTGTAGTGCCGAGTGCCGGCTCGGCGCGCCCCCTGCGGCGTCGTGATCGGCGACAACAGGTTGAAAACGGGGCGGCATTGCGACGACACTCTAGCGTGTTTTTCCCCGAGTCTAACCAGTCAGGATGGACCGTAATGGCCGCTGAATCCCTGCGAATCGCCACCCGCCGTTCCCAGCTTGCCATGTGGCAGGCCGAGCACATTGCCGCCGAGTTGCAGCGCCTGCACCCCGGCCTGGAGGTGGAGCTGGTCCCCATGTCCACCCGTGGGGACGAGATCCTCGACCAGCCGCTAGCGCGCATCGGCGGCAAGGGCCTGTTTATGAAGGAGCTCGAGGACGGCATGCTGCGCGGCGAGGCCGACCTGGCCGTGCACTCGATGAAGGACATCCCCTGGCGCCTGCCCGAGGGCTTCGACCTGGCTGCCGTCTCGGACCGGGCCGACCCGCGGGACGCCTTCGTCTCCAACCACTATTCCGACCTGGATGAGCTGCCCCACGGCGCCCGGGTGGGCACGGCCAGCCTGCGCCGCCAGTGCCAGATCATGGACCGCCGCCCCGACCTGCAGATCGAGGTCCTGCGCGGCAACGTCCAGACCCGCCTGCGCAAGCTCGATGACGGCGTCTACGACGCGATCATCCTGGCCGCCTCCGGGCTCGACCGCCTGGAGCTGACCCACCGCATCGCCGGACGCCTCACGCCGGAGCAGAGCCTGCCGGCGGTGGGCCAGGGCGCCCTGGGCATCGAGTGCCGCGAGGGCGATGAGCGGGTGATGAAGCTCGTCGAGGGGCTCAATCACGAGGCCACCCGCATCCGGATCAACGCCGAGCGGGGCATGAACGCCCGACTCGAGGGCAGCTGCCAGGTCCCCATCGGCGGCTACGCGGAGCTCGACGGCGATGAGGTCCACCTGCGGGGGCTGGTAGGCGCCATCGACGGCAGCGAGGTCATCCGGGGCGAGATCCGCGGCCCCGCCGCGGAGGCCGAGAACCTCGGCCGACAGCTGGGTGACGATCTGCTCGCCCGCGGTGCCGACCGCATCCTCAAGGCCGTCGCCGAGCAGCAATGACCCAGCCCCTGGACGGTACCGGCGTTATCGTCACCCGACCGACCCACCAGGCGGAGGGTCTGGTCCACGCCCTGGAGGCGGCGGGTGCCGGCGTTTGGCGGTTCCCCACCCTGGATATCATCGCCGAACCGGAAGATGCCGCGCGGCAGGAGGCGGCCCGGCGAGCCGCCTGCGCCGACTGGCTGATCTTCGTCAGCCAGAACGCCGTCGCCCATGGGCTACCGCGCATCCGCGCCGCCGGGGGCCCCGCCGGCCACGCCCGCTGCGCCACCGTCGGCCAGGGCACAGCCGAGGCACTTCGTCGCAACGGCATCGAGGAGGTGCTTTACCCCCGACACGGCGCCACCAGCGAGGATCTGCTGGCGGAAACAGATCTTGGCAGGATCAGCGCGGGCCGTGTCATGATAGTTCGCGGAGTTGGGGGGCGACCGTATCTCGCCGAGGCGCTCCGCGCCCGTGGCGCGGAAGTGGATTTTCTGGAAGTCTATCGGCGCGTCCGGCCATCGACCGACCCCGCCCCGCTCCTTGAGGCCGCCGAGGCCGATCGGGTTCAGGTCGTCGTCGCCACCAGCGGCGAGGTCCTGGACAACTTCCTGGAGCTGGTCGGGGATCGTGGCCGACGGTGGCTCGCCCGGGCCGGCGTTGTCGTCATCGGCGAGCGCGTGGCCACCATGGCAGCCCCCCACGCCGGACATGTCGAGATCGCGGCAACCGCGGCGGAAGAAGAGCTCACGGCGGCCACCGCACGCGCCGCCAGGGCCGTGGCAGAGATCAGGAGTAGGCGAAGATGAGTAACCCCAACCGTCCGGAGGACCGGAGTCGCCCGGAGGATCCGAACCGCGGCGCGCAGAGTCCCTCCGATCCGCGCAGTGCCGAAACCCCGCGTCGCGGCGATGCCCGCCCCGGTGCCCCGTCCACCCAGCCGCCCGGCGGCGGAAGCGCCAGTGGCCAGGAGCGGACCGACGACGGACGCCCCACCGAGTCGCAGAACAGCCAGGGCGACGCCAGCGGGAGCGGAAACAGTAGCGCCCCCCCGGAGCGCTCCGGCAGCGACCAGCAATCCGGCACCGATAAGCCCGCCGAGTCCAGCAAGGAGTCGGGCAGTGATAGCAAGGCGGGCGAGGCCGGCCAGGAGAGCAAGGACACGGATTCGGGCAGCAGCAAGTCCAGCTCCGGCTCCGGCTCCGGCTCCGGCTCCGGCTCCGGCAGCGGGGACGGCGGCGGCAGCCGGCTGAGTTCCACCCCCGAGCCCCGCAGCCGCTTTACCCTGTGGTTCGTCATCGTGCTACTCGGCGGCGGCACCGTGGCCGCCGGCGTCTACGGCTACCAGCTCTACGAGGAACTGCAGGCGGCACAGCAAGAGCTCGATGAGCGTGTCGCTGCCCAGGAGGAGCGCGACGCCGAACTCGACGACACCCTGGAGAAGGCCCGCGAGCAGGCCGAAGCGGCCGCCCGCCTGGAGGCGTACCTGGAGGACTTCGAAGCGCTCTCCGCGGACGTCGAGGCGGCCAAGCAGGCCAGCGACGATACCGCCGAGAGCCTGGCCTCGCTGGAGTCCCGCGTTGAGGAGCTGGCCGCCCGCTTCGACGAACTGGGCAACGGCGAGGGGGCCGACGAGGCCGCCCTGGCAGACCTGGATACCCGGCTCAGCGAGCGCATGGATGAGATTGAGGGCCGCCTCGAGGAGCGCTTCGAGGAGCTCGCCGCGGCGCAGGAGGGCCTCGGCGAGGACATGGAGCGGCTCGGTGCGCGCAGCGAGCAGGAGGAAGAAGGCTGGCTGAAGGCCGAGGCCGGCTACCTGGCGCAGATCGCCATCCACCGTGTGCGCCACCACCACGACGTGGATTCGGCCCTGGCCGCCCTGCGCGGCGCCGACGGTCTGCTGGCCGAGCTCGGCGGCGAGAGCATCCCCGAGCGTCAGGCCATCCGCGAGGCCATCGATACCCTGCTGGACTACTCCGGCCCGGATATCGGCGGCATCCGCGAGCGCATCACGGCGCGCATGGACGAGATCGACGAGCTCGCCCTCACCGGTGAGCCCGGCGACGGCGTCGCCCCGGACCTCCCGGAGATCGACGAGGCCGAAGAGGGCTGGCAGCGCGCCCTGAGCCGGGCCTGGACCCGGTTGCGCGAGGGCCTGGGCGAGCTGGTCCGGGTGCAGCACGAGGAGGAACTCGAAGAGCTCCTGACCCCGGAGCAGCAGTACTTCCTGCGCGAGGGGCTGCGGCTGCAACTGGAGAGCGTCCTGCTGGCGCTGCACAGCGGCGACGAGGAGAGCTATCGCGACGGGCTCGAGCGGGCCGCCAGCTGGCTGGAGCGTCGCTTCGATGCTGACGACGAGCGCGTCGCCGAGGCCAGGGAGGAGCTACTCGACCTGGCCGATGAGCCGATCCGGCACGACCTGCCGGATATCGAACCCCTCCTTGAACCAGTGAAGCCGTTCTGACATGCGCCGCCTGTTCATCTACCTACTGATCCTGGCCGGTGCCGTACTTACGGCGCTGTACTTCAACCAGCAGGAGGGCTACGTGATGCTCTCCATCGGACCGTGGCGGCTGGAGATGAGCCTGCTCTTCTCCGCTGTGGTCCTGGGGCTTCTGGTCCTCCTGCTCTACCTGGCCCTGGCCGCCCTGGGGCGGTTGTGGAGCATGCCGCGCCGGCTGCGCAGCTGGCAGGGCCAGCGCCGACAGGAGTCGGCCCGCACCGAGCTGACCTCGGGGCTGCTGCGCTTTGCCGAGGGCGACTACGACACCGCCGAGCAGCAGCTGGTGCATAGCGCCCGACGCAGCGAGGCACCGCTGGTCAACTACCTGACCGCCGCGATCGCCGCCCAGCGTCGCGGCGCCCGGGAGGTGCGGGACGGCTACCTGACCACGGCCGAGAAGAGCGGCCCCGACGCCAACCTGGCGGTGCGGCTGCTCCAGGCGCAGCTGCAGGCCGAATCCGGTCAGTGGGAGGAGGCCCAGGCCAGCGTCTCGGCCGTTCTCGACAAGGAACCCAAGCACCGCCGGGCCCTGGAGCTGATGGTTGGTTGCTGCCGGGCCCTGGGCGACTGGGAGCGACTGGAGCCCCTGCTGCCACGCATCGAGCGCCAGGGGATCCTGCCCAAGAACGAGCTCACCGAGCTCAACCGCTGGGTCGCCCGCGAGCGACTGGCCCAGGCCGCGGGCGAGGACACCCAAGCCCTGCAGGAGGCCTGGCGTGAGTTGAGCCGGGGCCTGCGCAAGGATCCCGACGTCATCTGCTCCTACGTGGACGGGCTGACCACCCTGGGTGAGGTACAAAGCGCCGTGGAACTCATCCAGAAGCAGCTGCACAAGGAGTGGAACCCCGACCTGCTCCAGCGCTACGCGCGCCTGCCGGCGGATGACATCGACACCTACGCCGCCCGGCTGGAGAAGGCCGAGGGCTGGATCGAGGCCCACCGGGACGACCCCAAGGCCCTCTACGCCGCCGGTGTCCTGGCCCTGCAGGCCGAGCAGTGGGAACGGGGCCGGGACTACCTGCAGGCCGCCGTGGACCAGACCGCCCGGCCGGAGTACCTGCGGACCCTCGGCGCCCTCCAGGAGCACCTGGGGGACTACGACGGCGCCCGGGCCACGTACCGGCTGGCCATGGACCTCTCCGGTGCCGGGAGCGACGCCCTCCCCGGTCTGCCGGGCCCGACCGCTTCGGGTCGGACGGCCACACCGGGGCTCGAGGACGACAGTAGCGCACCCCCCACCGACTACGCCGCCGACGAGGACACCGAGGGTCGGCCCCGCCAGGACTGACCCCCGGCCCTGCAGGCGGACACCCTGACGGGGGATGAGAAAAGGCCCCGGGCCGTTATCGGCCCGGGGCCTTTCTCGTTGCACCTCCGCCTGCTAGCGTCGGCGCTACGGATGCCTCTCCGGCTCCACCGCATCGGTCATCTGCGCCTCGACCACGGACAGGGCGGTGAGGTTGACGATGGCCCGAACGGTGGACGACGGGGTGAGCAGGTGGGCCGGTTTCGCGGTCCCGAGCAGGATCGGCCCGACAGAGACGCTGTCGGTGGTCGCCTTGAGCAGGTTGAACGAGATGTTGGCGGCGTCGAGCCCCGGCATGATCAGCAGGTTCGCCTCCCCCTCGAGCTGCGCATCGGGGAAGATGCGCCGTCGCACCTCCTCGGAGATCGCTGCGTCGCCGTGCATCTCGCCCTCCACCTCGAGGGCCGGGTCCCGGTCCTGGATCAGCTCCAGGGCGTGGCGCATCTTCTCCGCCGAGGGCTGCGACGAGGTACCGAAGTTCGAGTGCGAGAGCAGCGCCACCTTCGGCACCGTTCCGAAACGGCGCACCTCGTCCGCAGCCAACAAGGTCATCTCGGCGATCTCGTGGGGGTTCGGATCCTGGTTGACGTAGGTGTCCGCCAGGAAGAAGGTCCCCTTGGGCATGATCAGCACGTTCATCGCCGCCAGGTTGCGCACCCCGCGGCGACGGCCGATAACGTCCTGAACGTGCTGCATCTGCCGCTGATAGCGCCCCTCGATACCGCCGACCAGGGCGTCGGCGTCGCCTAGATGGACCATCAGTGCGCCGATGACCGTGTTGCGGGTACGCACCACCGTCCGCGCCCGGGCCGGCGTCACGCCGCGCCGGGCCATCAGCTGGTAGTACGCCTGCCAATAGTCGCGGTAGCGGGGGTCGCCCTCGGGGTCGACCAGCTCGAAATCCTCGTCGATCTGTACCCGCAAACCGAGCTGGCGCAGCCGCTTCTCCACCACGCGCCGGCGCCCGACGACGATGGGCCGCGCAAGCTGTTCGTCGACCACCAGCTGCACGGCACGGAGGATCCGCTCCTCTTCGCCGTCGGTGTAGACCACCCGCTTGGGCTGCTCCCGGGCGCGCTCGAAAATCGGCTTCATGACCAGCCCGGACTGGAACACGTACTGCTGCAGCTGCAGGCGGTAGGCCTCGAAGTCCGCGATCGGCCGGCAAGCCACCCCGCTCTCCATGGCGGCTTGGGCCACCGCCGGCGCCACGCGGCTGATCAGTCGGGGGTCGAAGGGCTTGGGAATCAGGTACTCGGGGCCGAAGCTCCAGGGCCGGCCGCCGTAGGCTGCCACCACCTCCTCGGACGACTCCTCGGTAGCCAGGTCGGCGATGGCCTCCACCGCGGCGATCTTCATCGCCTCGTTGATGGCGCTGGCGCCCACATCCAGCGCCCCGCGGAAGATGAACGGGAAGCAGAGGACGTTGTTCACCTGGTTGGGGTAATCCGAGCGGCCGGTGGCGATCACCGCATCGGGCCGGGCCTCGCGCACCTCCTCGGGGAGGATCTCGGGAACCGGATTGGCCAACGCCATGATGATCGGCTGATCGGCCATCAGGTGGACCATCTCGGCATTCAGCACCCCCGGTGCCGACAGCCCGAGGAAGATGTCCGCGCCCTCGATCACCTCGCGCAGACTGCGGGAGGCCGTCTCCCGGGCATAGCCTTCCTTACGCGGGTCCATGTACTCCTTGCGCCCCTTGTAGACCACGCCCTTGCGATCGGTGACGGTGATCTGCTCCTTGGGCAGCCCCATGGCCACCAGCAGGTCGAGGCAGGCGATGGCCGCGGCACCGGCGCCGGAGCAGACCAGGGTGACGTCCTCGAGCCGCTTGCCCACCACGCGCAGGCCATTGCGGATAGCCGCAGCAGTGATGATGGCGGTGCCGTGCTGATCATCGTGGAACACCGGGATGTTCATCCGGCGCTTGAGGGCCTCCTCGATCTCGAAGCACTCCGGGGCCTTGATGTCCTCCAGATTGATGCCGCCGAAGGTCGGCTCCAGAGCGGAGACGATGTCGACGAAGCGCTCGGCGTCCGGCTCGTCGACCTCGATGTCGAAGACATCGATTCCGGCGAACTTCTTGAACAGGACACCCTTGCCCTCCATCACCGGTTTCGACGCCAGTGGACCGATGTTACCCAGGCCGAGCACGGCGGAACCGTTGGTGATGACCGCCACCAGGTTGCCCCGGGCGGTCATGGCGGCCGCCTCGCGCGGGTCGTTGACGATGGCTTCGCAGGCCGAGGCAACCCCGGGGGAGTAGGCCAGGGCGAGGTCACGCTGGTTGGCCAGCGGCTTGCTGGGGATGACCTCGATCTTCCCGGGGGTCGGCTGCCGATGGTATTCGAGCGCGGCTTCTTTGAAGTCGTCGGACATATAAAATCCCTTGGGTATTGGATCAGCCCAGTATAGGGTGAGCTTCAGGCTTGCTGCCAGGGTGGTGGCGTCACCGCGCCGGATAGGCGTGCGCCAGGAACCGCTCCACGGCAGCTGCGAACGCCTCGGGCTGCTCGGCGTGGAGCCAGTGGCCCGCCCCCTCGAGAGCCGCGTATTCGGCCTTCGGGAAGTACGCCGCCACGGCATCCCGGTGGCGATCGGGATCGAAGTAGTCGGAGGCGGTCCCGTAGAGGAACAGCGCCGGACCGTCGTAGGCGCCCTCCAGCTCCGGGAAGCCCTGAATATCCGGGACCGCGTCGGCGAGGAACTGGAGAGGGATACGCCAACGGTAGCCGCCCTCGTCAGCGGGGACCAGGTTGGTGAGGAGGAACTGGCGCACCGCCGGCGAGTCGATCGCTGCCGCCAGCGCTGCATCCACTTCGCGCCGATTGCCTGCGCCGGCCACGTCGACCTGCTGCAGCGCCCCGATCAGCGTGCCGTGGTTATGCTGGTAGGTCACCGGGGCGATGTCCGCAGCGATCACGGCCGCTACCCGCTGCGGTCGGGTCAGTGCGAGGGTCATGGCCACCTTGCCGCCCATGGAGTGACCGAGCACGGCCACCCGCTCGATGCCTTCCCGGTCGAGCAGCGCCACGACATCCTCGGTCAGCGTCGGGTAATCCATGCCGGGCCGATGGGGCGAGCGGCCGTGGTTGCGCAGGTCTGGGGCCAGCACCCGATAGTCGTGGGCGAAGCGCCGCGTGAAGCGGTTGAGGTTGCCACTGCTGCCGTAGAGCCCGTGGAGCAGCAACAGCGGCGCCCCCGTGCCGCGGGTGGTCAGGGAGAGTTGCACCGGTTCGCTCATAGGACCTCGTGTCGTTCAGGGTTCGGAGAAACGCCGGGCATCGCCCACCTGGACCAGCGCCTTGAGTTCCTGGACCGCCACCGCCAGCACGGCGCTCCCCGGCGCCGCGCCCTGCTGCACCTCGGTCAGAACCGCCTGCAGCCGCTCCACCGCCACGCGGCGCTCGTCCAGGAGAGGCTCGACCGCCGCCGGATCGGCCCCGCGGGCGGTCACCAGCTGCGCCGTCAGGCCACGCAACTGGAGATCGTAATCCGCCACCAGCCCCTCGCGGAAGCGCACCTGCCAGCCATCCTGCGCCTCGAGCCGCTCCAGCCGATGGCGCAGCTCGGCCAGCCCGAGCCGCTCCACCAGCTGGAAGTAACTGGCTGCGATGGCCAGCTCGTCGGCCCCGGTGGCCTCGGCGACCTTGACCCAGTCCAGGGCCGGGTAGAGCGCCGGCAGGGCCGCCACGCGCCGAGCCAGCGCCGGCGGCAGACCGGCCTGCTCCAGCCGCTGACCCTCGGCCATCAGGGCGTCAGCCTGGGCGTCGGGCAACAGCTCGACCAGATGCTCGCTGAGCCGCTGCAGGCTCGGTTGCACCCGGGCCACCGCCGCTGCAGCGCCCGCCTCGCCCACCTCGGCCCCCGCGTTACGCAGCAGCCACAGGGTGGCGTGCTCGTGGAGGTCGCGCAGCCCCTGGAGCCGCTCCGTCACCACAGCGTGCTCCACGTCGTCGACCCGCGCCTCAACCCCCTCCCAGGCGGTGTCTAGACCAAACATGGCCTCGGCGACGTACCACGCGCGGACCACCTCGGCCACCGCGCAGCCGGAACGCGCCGCCATGCGGACGCAGAAGGTCTCGCCCATGCGGTTGACGACCCGGTTGGCGGCGGCGGTGGCAATCAGCTCCCGGCGCAGGCGGTGGCGACGGATCCGCTCCGGATAGCGCTCGCCGAGCGCCGGCGGAAAGTACTCGAACAGCAGCGGCTCCATGAACGCCTCGTCGAGCAGGGCCGTGGCACGCAGCTCGCGCTGGGTGACGATCTTGGCGTACGCCAGGAGGACCGCCAGCTCGGGGCGCAGCAGCCCCACCCCCCGGGCAGCCCGCTCCGCCAGCGCCTCGTCGTCGGGCAGCCCCTCCAGGCTCCGGTCGAGGATGCCGTCGCGCTCAAGCCGGCGCATCAGCTCGACGTGCTCATCGAGGCGTGCCGGGGCCTCGGCCTCGGCCAGGCTCAGGGCACCGGCCTGGGCGCGACAGGTCTCAAGCACCCGCTCGGCAACCTGCTCGGTCATCTCGGCGAGCAGGGCGTCCCGGTGCCGGCCGGTCAGCTCCCCGTCGTCGCGGGCGCCATTGAGCAGGATCTTGATGTTGACCTCGTAGTCCGAGCAGGCCACGCCGCCGACGTTGTCGATGGCGTCGGTGTTGATCCGGCCGCCGGCGGCGGCGTACTCGACCCGCGCCGCCTGGGTGAAGCCCAGGTTGCCCCCCTCGCCCACCACCCGGCAGCGCAGCTGCCGGGCATCGACCCGAACGCTGTCGGTGGCCTTGTCACCGACCTCGGCATGGCTCTGCTCCCGGGCCTTGACGTAGGTGCCGATACCGCCGTTCCACAGCAGGTCCACCGGCGCGCGCAGCACCGCCTGGATCAGCTCGTCCGGGGTCAGCTCGGCGGTCTCGATCCCCAGCGCCCGGCACGCCTCGGCAGAGAGGGAGACGGACTTGGCACTGCGCGGATAGACGCCGCCCCCGGCGGAGATTCGATCCGGGTCGTAGTCCGCCCAGCTCGACGCCTCCAGGGCGAAAAGCCGCTGGCGTTCCGCGTAGGCGCGGGCCGGGTCGGGCTCCGGGTCAATGAAGACGTGGCGGTGATCAAAGGCGGCGAGCAGACGGATCTGCTCGGAGCAGAGCATGCCGTTGCCGAAGACGTCGCCGGACATGTCGCCGATGCCGACCACGGTCACCGATTCCCGCTGCACATCCCGGCCGAGTTCGCGGAAGTGCCGCCGCACCGACTCCCAGGCACCGCGCGCGGTGATGCCCATCGCCTTGTGGTCGTAGCCAGCCGAACCTCCAGAGGCGAAGGCGTCGTCCAGCCAGAAGGCGTGGGCTGCCGAGACGCTGTTGGCCAGATCCGAGAAGCTGGCCGTACCCTTGTCCGCCGCGACCACCAGGTAGGGATCGTCGCCGTCGTGGCGCAGCACGCCCTGCGGCGCCACCGCCCGGCCATCGCGCAGGTTGTCGGTGATCTGCAGCAGCGCGTCGATGTAGGCGCGATAGGCGGCCCGCACCGCCTCACGCTGCGCGGCCCCCGCCTCGGGGAGGTCCTTGACCACGAACCCGCCCTTGGCCCCGACCGGCACGATGGCGGCGTTCTTGACGATCTGCGCCTTCATCAGGCCGAGCACCTCGCTGCGGTAGTCCTCCCGCCGGGTCGACCAGCGCAAACCGCCGCGGGCAACCTCCCCGCCCCGCAGGTGGACCCCCTCGAAGGCCGGGGCGTAGACGAAGACCTCGGCCCAAGGCACCGGCCGGGGCAGATCGGGGATGCCAGCCGGGCGCAGCTTGAGGGCCAGCGGTGCGCCCGGCTGGACGGCGTAGTGGTTCGTCCGGACGGTCGCCTCCAGCGCCGCCAGGAGCTGGCGCAGGATCCGGTCCTGATCCAGGCTGGCCACACCGTGCAGCGCCTCGCGGATGGCGACTACCTCGGCGGCGGCCCGCTCGGCGTCGGCGCGCTCGGGGTCGAAGCGGGCGTGGAACAGCGCCACCAGCAGCGCGGCGATACGCGGATGCGCGGCCAGGGTCTCGGCCATGTACGCCTGGGAGAAGGCGCTGCCGATCTGACGCAGATAACGGGCGTAGGCGCGGAGCAGGGCCACCTCCCGCCAGTCCAGACCGGCAGCCAGGACCAGGCGGTTGAAGCCGTCGCTCTCGGCCGCCTGCGCCCATACCGCCGCGAAGGCGTCGCGGAAGCGCTCGGCCACCGACTGGGTATCGAACCGGCCCGCCCCCTCCCAGGACAGGCCGAAGTCGTGAATCCAGCACACCGGGGCGTCGGCGGCTAGGACCTCGAAGGGCTGCTCATCGACCACCCGCAGCCCCATGTGCTCGAGCACCGGCAGGGCGTCGGAGAGGCTGGCCGGCCGGGCCCCGTGGAAGAGCTTGAAGCGCAGCCCCCCGTCACCGGCCTCCAGGGGGTGGTAGAGGACCATCTGCGGGCCCACCCCGGCGTTGACGCGCTCGACCCGCTCGACATCCTGGGCCGCCACACGGGTGGGCACCGTCTGCCGGTAAGCCACCGGGAAGGCGTCGGCGTAGCGCTGCGCCAGGCGGCTCCCCTGCTCCTCGCCCAGGCGCTCCTGCAGGGCCTCCTGGAGGCCGTCCGCCCAGGAGCGGACGGCCTCGGCCAGGCGCTGCTCCAGGGCCCGCAGGTTGACGTCGGGCACACCGGGCCCCGGCAGCGGCAGGATGAAACGGATCCGGGCCAGCAGCGACTCACCGAGCTGCACGCTGAAATCGCTCTCCGGCGCCCCCAGGGCCTGCTCCAGGCAACCCTGGATGCGCTGCCGGTTGGCGGTGTCGTAGCGCTCCCGGGGGACGTAGACCAGGCAGGAGGCGAAGCGCTGCCAGGGGTCGTAGCGCACCAGCAGGCGCACCCGGGGGCGCTCGCGCAGGTGCAGCACAGCGCGGGCGATGCGCTCGAGTTCGTCGACGTCGATCTGAAACAGCTCGTCCCGGGGATAGGTCTCGAGGATGTTGAGCAGCGCCTTACCGGCGTGACTCTCCGGCGGGTAGCCGGCACGCTGGAGGACTGCCGCCACCTTGCGCCGCAGGAGCGGGATCTCCTGGGCACTGCGGTAGTAGGCTGCCGAGGTGTAGAGGCCGAGGAAGCGGTGCTCCCCCACCACCCGCCCCTGCTCGTCAAAGCGCTTGACCCCCAGGTAGTCCATGGGCCCGGGACGGTGTACCGGCGAGCGCGAATTGGACTGGGTGAGGATCAGCGGCTCGGGCTCCAGGGCACGCTGCTGCACCTCTGGCGGGAGGGCCGCGAAACGCACCGAGACGTCGGCCGGGGCGTCGCGCAGGATCCCGTACGCCCCTTCCGGCTCCGGCACCAGGCAGAGACCGTCGTCGCCCTGGCAGAGGCGGTAGGCGCGGTAGCCGATGAACGTGAAGTGGTGCTCGGCGGCCCAGCGCAGGAAGGCGTCCACCTCGGCCCGCTCGGCGGCGGCCAGCGCCGGCGGCGGACGCTCCTGGAGCTCGTCGGCGGCGGCCAGGAGCCGGCTGCGCATGCATCGCCAGTCGTCCACCACGGTGGCCACGTCTGCGAGCACCGCCTGCAGTCGCTGCCGCAGGCGCTCGAGCTCCTCCGGGGCTGTGCGCCGATCGACCTCGAAGTGCATGAACGCCGTCAGCGGGGCGTCGGGATCGTCCACCGGATCGACGCCCTCGCCCTGCTCGCGCTGCCACACCGCCAGCACCGGATGGAACAGCCGGTGAATGGTCAGCCCCTGCTGCTGCAGGGCCATGGTCACAGAGTCGATCAGGAAGGCCCGGTCGTCGACCACCAGGTCAACCACTGTATGCCGGCTCTCCCAGCCGTGCTGCTCGGGATCCGGGTTGTAGACGTGGATGGCCGACTCGCCGGGCGAGCGACGGCCGGCCAGGCGCCAGTGGGCCACGGCCGCGCCGAAGAGGTCCTCGGGGGTCCGATCCTCCAGATCCTCGGCGGCCACTCGGGCGTGGTAGCGGACCAGGAACCGCCCCAGATCGTCCGCCTGCTGCTGGGGCCAGCGCTTGCCGATCAGGCCGAGCAGGTGTCGACGCGGGTCGTCGCTGCCGTCCTGCTGCCAGTCACCACCACCCGTCATCGCCTACTCCCCCTGGTCGAGCCCCGCCCCGCTTCGCGGGGCCGCCACTCCACTGTAGTGGTTCGGGGGGGAGCGCGGCCAGAGAGAGCCGGCCGGCTAGACCTTGACCCGGGCAGCCGCCGCTTCGAGGGCCCGGCACAGGGGGCCCGGCAGCCGATGACGGGGCTCGTAGCTCTCCAGGAGGTTCTTCACCGACAGCCCCAGGGCGACATCGCCCTCGACGCTGAGCCGCCGCCGGAAGAAGAGCATGTCCGGGTCGGCCGCGCCACCGGCCAGCGCCAGGAAGGCAGCAGCGTCGCCGCGGATGGTGACATCCGCGCCGGCAGGGTCGGCCGTGGCCAGCCGTCCATCGCGGAGAGTGAAGCCATAGGCCAGCCGGGCATCGGTGACCTCCAGAGCCAGGGTCCGGTCGACCAGGATCTCCAGCTCACCGTCGGCCAGGGCGTCGGCCAGCACCTGCTGCAGCAGCGCCGGCACCACCGCGGCATTGACCGGCCCCGGCACGAAGCGCAGCGGCGTCAGCAGCAGCGGCAGGGCCTGATCGAATTGCGGTCTTTTCATCTGTATCACTCCGCCATCCCCGTCTCGAGGGCCTTTCGGGTGTGTCCGGCATCGCCCCACCAGTAGCCATCGCACTGCTGCGCCGACTCCGGCTCGCGCAGCGTCACCGTTTCGCCGGCGATGGCGGAGCGGAATGCGGCCACGACCTGATCCATCGCCCCTGGACGCGGGGACAGGCGCACCGCGGTGACACCCATCTGCTGCATCTCCGGGACGGCCGGGAGCAGGTTGGCACACCCCCAGGACTGGGTCTGGATGCCGTTGATGACCAGGAACGGTTCACCGGCCCGCGTGGTGACTGGCAATCCCTCGGGATGGTGACCACAGACGAACCCGCAGTCGTCCTTGGGGCGATCGTAGTGACGGGCCGAGAAGCATCGGGCGGAGAAGGCCAGCGGCTGACGGCCGTAGGCGAACACCTCGGTCTCCATGGTCTCGCCACCGAGCTCCGTGAGTTCGCTCAGGACCCCGCGCAGGGACGCCCCGGGCAACTCCATCGGGGGAACCCAGCGCACCGCGCCGGCCCGCTGCATGGCGCGCAGGGCCCGTCCGCTGTAGAGGTTCAGGATCGGCCCCGCGACGAAGGGCAGGCGCCGGCGTTCAAGTTCGCTGACTGCGGTGAAGTCGTTGGCCTCGACCCGCAACTCGCCGTTGTCGCAAAGCCGCCGAACCACCGAGGCCTCTGAGCGCGCCTCGACCAGGCTCAGGGTGGAGAGCACCACCTCGTGGCCCTCCTCGGCCAGCTCGCGACCCAATCCGATCCAGTCCTCGGGGCGCAGCTCGCGGCGGCGGCCGCAGACCGTCTCCCCCAGGTAGAAGGTATCGACCTGGCCGCGCAGCCCGTCGTAGAACTGCCGGATCTCGGCGGCCGGCCAGTGGTAGAGAATCGGCCCGATCGCGATCTTCATCGGCTTGCCCTCTCGCCGGTCACTGCCAATTGCGCTCGTAGGGACCGAGGGTGGTGGTCGCCCCCTCGGAGAACTCTCGCAGGGCCGCCACCTGCGCCGGATCCGGGGTGTAGTCGCCCTCGGCCTCCGGGATACGGTCGATCAGCTGCCGCCAGATGCGCGTCACCTTGCCGACGTAGGCCGGGCTGCGCTGCCGCCCTTCGATCTTCACCGCGTGGATACCGGCCCGCTTGAGCCGGGGCAGCAACTCGGCGGTCTCGAGGCTGGTGGGCGACTCGAAGGCGTGCTCCAAGGCCCCCTCGACCTCGTAACGCCCTTTGCAGATGGTCGGGTAGCCCGCCGGCTCGTCCGGCGCAAAGCGATCGATCAACAACCCGCCCAGCCGCGCCTCGCGGCCCTCGGGGGTCTCCTGCCACTGCACGGCCCAGGCCGGCGAGCAGGCACCCACGGTGTTGGGCGACTCGCCGGTGGCGTAGGAGGAGAGCAGGCAGCGCCCTTCGGCCATGACACACAGGGAGCCGAAGCCGAAGACTTCAAGTTCGACGTCGGTGTCGCCCGCCAGCGCCTCGACCTGCTGGATGGAGAGCACGCGGGGCAGTACGGCACGGCTGACCCCGTAGCACCGTTTGTAGAAGTCGAGGGCCTCGGGGGTGGTGGCGGAGGCCTGGACGGAGAGGTGCAGGCCGAGATCCGGCCACTGCTCGGCGGTATATTCCAGTAGGCCCAGGTCGGCAACAATGACGGCGTCGGCGCCGATACGCGCCGCCTCGTCGATGGAACGCTGCCACTGCGACCAGCCGCCAGCCTGGACGTAGGAGTTGACGGCCACAAGGACCCGTACGCCCCGCTGGTGGGCGTATTCGACCCCGCGCGCGGCCTGCTCCGGGGTGAAGTTGAGGCCGGGGAAGTGGCGGGCATTGGTGGCGTCCCGGAAGCCGATGTAGACCGTATCGGCCCCGTTGTCCACGGCGGCGCGCAGGGCGGTCAGGTTACCGGCCGGGCAGAGCAGTTCCATGGGTTCCTCCGTCGCTCACCGACTAACCGATGCATTCTAACCGATCGCCGGCCTGAGCGAAGCCTGCTGACCGCGGCTACCAGGCTGCCTGCCCTCAGCACGCTCCCCGCCCGGGGGGGGCCGCTAGCCAATCACCGAAACGACACGCCCCTCTGGTCCGGGGGTGCCCCGCTGGTGCAGCGTCATTGAGCGCGCCGAGCCGCGCAGCCGGCGCGGGGGGCAGTGCGAACCTTCACCGGTTCGCGCTGGTCAGCGAGGTTTTGTCCGAGCGGCGCGTCAGCGCCGCGAGTTAAGCGAGCGGACCCGCGCCGGTGAGCAGCGCAGGGGACCCCGTAGGGGCGCGCTCGTTCGACGCCGCACCAGCGGGGCACCCCCGGACCGGAGACGCTCACCACCACGCCGCACCAGCCCCGGCCCCCCCGCAATCGGGGCGACGACGGGCGACTACTTGCGCTTCTTCGGCGGTAGCAGGTCGGTGATGCTGCCGCTGGCCATCTCCGCCGCCATAGCCACCGTCTCGGAGAGCGTCGGGTGGGGATGAACCGTCAGACCGATGTCGTGGGCGTCCGCCCCCATCTCCAGGGCCAGACCGATCTCGCCGATCAGATCGCCGGCGCCGGGGCCGACAATGCCGCCGCCGAGCACCCGCCCGGTCTCCGCATCGAAGAGGATCTTGGAAACACCGTCACTGGCATCCAGCGACAGCGCACGGCCATTGGCCGCCCACGGGAAGGCCCCCTTCTCGTAGGCCACCCCCTCGGCCTTCGCCTGCTCCTCGGTCAGCCCCACCCAGGCGACCTCCGGATCGGTGTAGGCCACCGACGGGATGGCCCGGGCGTCCCAGGCACTCTTCTCGCCGGCGATCACCTCGGCGGCCACCTTACCCTCGTGCACCGCCTTGTGCGCCAGCATGGGCTGGCCGACGATATCGCCCACGGCGTGAATATGCGGCACCGCGGTACGCATGTGCTCGTCCACGCTCAGGCACCCGTCCTCCCCCGGCGCCAGGCCGGCGGCCTCAACCCCGATCCGGTCACTGTTCGGGCGGCGGCCGACGGCCACCAGGATGCGATCGAAGCGGTCGCTCTCCGGCGCGTCCTGACCGTTCATGGTGACGGTCAGCGACTTCTTGTTGGCCTTGACCCCGGTCACCTCGGTGTTCAGGTGGATCGCCTCACAGCGTTTGGCCAGGCGCTTGCGCAGCACCTTGACCAGGTCCGGATCGGCTCCCGGCATGAGCCGGTCGGAGAGTTCGACAACGGTGACCTTGCTACCCAGCCCGGAGTAGACCGAGGCCATCTCCAGACCGATGATGCCGCCACCGACCACCAACAGCCGGTCCGGGATCTCCTCAAGCTTGAGCGCACCGGTGGAGTCCATCACCCGCGGATCGTCCACCGCCAGCGACGGCGGGATCGCCGGACGCGAGCCGGCCGCGACGATGCAGTGCCGGAAGCTGATCGTGCGTGCGCCGTCGTCCCCCGACACGTGCAGGTGGTGGGCGTCGGCAAAGGCCGCTTCGCCGGTGACCACCTCGACCTTGCGCTGCTTGGCGATCCCCGCCAGCCCCTGGGTCAGCTGCTTGATGATGCCGCGCTTCCAGTCGTTGAGCTGCTCCAGATCGATCTTCGGCTTGCCGAAGGCGATCCCGTGGGCAGCGAATTGATCGGCCTCGTCCACCACCTTGGCGGCGTGGAGCAGCGCCTTGGAGGGGATACACCCGACGTTGAGGCAGACGCCGCCGAGGACCGGGTAGCGATCCACCAGCACCACCTTCAGGCCCAGATCGGCGGCCCGAAAGGCGGCACTGTAGCCGCCCGGCCCCGCCCCCAGGACCACCACGTCGCAGTCCGGGTCCTGCGGCGCGCCAGCAGCTGCCGCCGCCGGGGCTGGCGCGGTCGGCTCGACCGGACCCGGCGACGGCGCCTCGGCCGACTCGCCCGGGGGCGCCGCGCGCTCCTCGTTGCCACCTGCCGCGTCCGCCTCCGCCTCCGCCTCGAGGGTCAGGATGGGCGCCCCTTCGGAGACGGTGTCGCCCACCGCCACATGGACCTCGCGGACCACGCCGGCGGCGGAGGCCGGCACCTCCATGCTCGCCTTGTCGGACTCCAGCGTGATCAGCGACTGTTCGGACTCGATCCGATCCCCGGGGCCGACCAGCACCTCGATAACCTCTACGGCCTCGAAGCCGCCGATATCCGGTACCTTGACCTGTTGCTCAGCCATGCCGTGCTCCAATCCTTACCGAGACCGCCGGCGCAGGGCGCCGGCCGTGGTTTGCGCGGGGGCGACCACCGGCCCCCGCGCCCCCTGAGCGATTGCCTGCCTACAACACCAGCCGGCGCAGGTCGCCGAGGACCTGGCTCAGGTAGTTGGTGAAGCGGGCAGCCATGGCGCCATCGATGACCCGGTGGTCGTAGGAGAGCGACAGCGGGAGCATCAGCCGCGGCTGGAAGGTCTGCCCATCCCACACCGGCCGGGTCTGCGACCGGGAGACACCGAGGATGGCCACTTCCGGAGCGTTGACAATGGGCGTGAACGCGGTACCGCCGATACCACCGAGGCTCGAGATGGAGAAGCAGCCGCCCTGCATGTCCGCCGGACCGAGCTTGCCGTCCCGGGCCTTGGCCGAGAGGGTGCCGAGGTCCTCGGCGATCTGCAGGACGCCTTTCTGGTCGGCGTCACGCAGCACCGGCACCACCAGCCCCTCCGGGGTGTCGACGGCGACGCCGATGTGGCAGTAGTGCTTGAGGATCAGCTCCTGCCCGTCCGCCGAAAGGCTGGCGTTAAAACGCGGATACTCCGCCAGGGCGGCGGCCGCCGCCCGGACCAGGAAGGCCAGCGGGGTCAGCTTCACCCCCCGCGCCTCGGCCTCCTTCTTGAGAGATTGGCGGAACGCCTCCATCTCGGTGATATCGGCCTCGTCGAACTGGGTCACGTGCGGGACATTCAGCCAGCTCCGGTGCAGGTGCGGCCCCGAGAGGCGCTGGATACGGGTGAGCGGCACGCGCTCCACCTCGCCGAAGCGGCTGAAGTCCTGCTCCGGGATCGGCGGGATGCCGGCCCCTTCGGCAGCGGGGGCACCGGCGGCGCCAGCCGGCGGCGCCTCCTGGCCCTGCATCACCTGCTTGACGTAGGCCTCCACGTCCTCACGGCGGATGCGCCCCTTACGCCCGCTGCCCTGCACGCGGGAGAGATCGACCCCGAGCTCGCGGGCGTAGCGGCGTACCGAGGGGCTGGCGTGGGCGGCGCGATGGCCGTCGCGGTCGATCGCCGGCGACTCGTCGACACCTCCGGCTGCAGCGCCCCCGCCACTGCCCGCGGAGGCAGCCGGTTGCGCCGCGGCGGCGGGGGCCGCGGTCGCTGGCGCGCCGCCATCGGCCGACGGGGCCGTTTCCTCCGCCGGGCCACCCGCGGCGGCCGGGGCCTCGGCCTGCGTCGCCGGTTCCGCCGGCTCGGCGACAGGATCAACGGTGGCAACGACACTCCCCTCGGAGACGGTATCCCCCACGGCCACATGCACCGCTCGGATCTCGCCCCCGACCTCGGCCGGCACCTCCATGCTCGCCTTGTCGGACTCCAGTGTGATCAGCGACTGCTCGGCCTCGATCCGGTCGCCGGGCGCAACCAGGACCTCGATGACCTCCACCTCCTCGAAGCCGCCGATATCCGGTACCTTGAGCTCCTGTTCCGCCACGGTCACACCTCCCACGGGTTCGGGGCATCCGCCGCCAGCTGGTACTTGCCGATGGCCTCGCTGACCTTCGCGGCCTCGATGGTGCCCTCATCGGCGAGGGCGTAGAGGGCCGCTGCGGCGATGTGGTGGCGGTCCACCTCAAAGAAGCGCCGGAGCTTCTCCCGGGTATCCGAGCGGCCAAAACCGTCGGTCCCCAGGGACCAGAACTTGCGCCCGATGTAGGGGCGGATCTGATCGGGGTAGGCGCGCATGTAGTCCGTGGCGGCGACCGCCGGACCGCTGTACCTCTCCAGGCACGCCTGCAGGTAGGACTGGCGGCGCTCCGCCTCCGGGTGGAGCCGATTGGCCCGGGCGCAGACCATCCCGTCGCGGGCCAACTCGGTGAACGAGGGGCAGCTCCAGATGTCGGCGTGGACGCCGAAGTCGTTGGCGAGCAGATCCGCCGCCGCCAACACCTCGCGGAAGATGCTGCCCGAGCCCATCAGCTGCACCCGCGGCCCCTTCTTCTCGGGCCCGGCCCGGAAGAGGTACATGCCGCGGCGGATCCCCTCCTCGGCCCCCTCCGGCATCGCCGGGTGGGTGTGGTTCTCGTTGTAGACGGTCAGGTAGTAGAAGCAGTTCTCCTGCTCGGCGTACATCCGCCGCAGCCCGTCTTGGACGATCACCGCCAGCTCGTAGTCGAAGGCCGGGTCGTAGGAGACGCAGTTGGGGATGGTCGAGGCGAGGACGTGGCTGTGGCCGTCCTGGTGCTGCAGCCCCTCGCCGTTGAGGGTGGTCCTGCCAGCGGTGCCGCCGATGAGGAAGCCGCGGGCCTGGATATCCCCAGCCGCCCAGCACAGATCCCCCACGCGCTGGAAGCCGAACATGGAGTAGAAGATGTAGAAGGGGATCATGTTGACGCCGTGGTTGGCGTAGGACGTGGCCGCGGCCATCCACGAGGACATGGCCCCGGCCTCGTCGAGGCCTTCCTCGAGGATCTGCCCGGTCTGCGCCTCGCGGTAGGACATCAGCTGGTCGGCGTCTTCGGGCTCGTAGAGCTGGCCGACGTTGGAGTAGATGCCGAGCTGACGGAACAGCCCCTCCATGCCGAAGGTGCGCGCCTCGTCGGGGATGATGGGCACCACCCGCTGGCCGACCTGTTTGTCGCGGGTGAGTACCGTCAGGGCGCGCACGAAGGCCATGGTGGTGGAGAGTTCCCGCTCGCCGCTGTCTTTGAGCAGGGCGTCGAAGGCGGAGAGCTCCGGCACCTCGAGCGCCGGGGCCCGTTCGTAGCGCACCGGCATATAGCCGCCCAGGGCCTGGCGACGCTCGTGGAGATAGCGCATCTCCGGGGCGTCGTCGTCGGGCTTGTAGAAGGGCGTCTCCTTGAGCTGCTCGTCGGGGATGGGGATCTCGTAGTGATCCCGGAACCGGCGCAGGGCGTTCTCGCCCATCTTCTTCTGCTGGTGGGTGATGTTCTGCCCCTCGCCGGCCTCGCCCATGCCGTAGCCCTTGACCGTCTTGGCCAGGATCACGGTGGGCTGCCCGGTGTGGTTCACCGCGGCGTGGTAGGCGGCGTAGACCTTGTGCGGGTCGTGGCCACCGCGGTTGAGCCGGTAGATGTCGTAGTCCGACATGCCGGCGACCATCTTCTCCAGCTCTGGATCCTTGGCGAAGAAGTGCTTGCGCGTGTAATCGCCGCCGCGCGCCTTGAAGGCCTGGTACTCGCCGTCGACGGCCTCCTCCATGCGCTGCTGCAGGAGCCCCTCGTGGTCGAGCTCCAGC
The DNA here is from genome assembly GCF_000015585.1 of Halorhodospira halophila SL1. NCBI lineage: Bacteria > Pseudomonadati > Pseudomonadota > Gammaproteobacteria > Chromatiales > Ectothiorhodospiraceae > Halorhodospira > Halorhodospira halophila. The sequence continues at coordinate 1,120,024 of NC_008789.1, forward strand.
AGTGGGTCCCAGCGCGAGCCCCAGATCACCTTGATGACGTTCCAGCCGGCGCCGCGGAACTCGCCCTCGAGTTCCTGGATGATCTTGCCGTTGCCACGTACCGGACCGTCGAGACGCTGCAGGTTGCAGTTGACCACGAAGATCAGGTTGTCGAGCTGCTCGCGGGCGGCGAGGCCGATGGAGCCCATGGACTCCGGCTCGTCCATCTCGCCATCACCCATGAAGCACCAGACCTTCCGACCGCTGGTGTCCTCAATCCCGCGGTGGTGGAGGTACTTCATCATGCGCGCCTGCTGCACCGCCTGGATGGGGCCGAGGCCCATGGAGACGGTGGGGAACTGCCAGAAGTCGGGCATCAGCCACGGGTGCGGGTAGGAGCTGACACCGTCGCCGTCGACATCCTGGCGGAAGCCCGCCAGTTGCTCGGCGCTGAGCCGGCCTTCGAGGTAGGCGCGGGCGTAGATGCCCGGTGCCGAGTGGCCCTGGAAGAAGACCAGATCGCCGTCCTGCTCCTCGTTGGGGGCCCGCCAGAAGTGGTTGAAGCCGACCTCGTAGAGCGTGCAGGCCGAGGCGTAGCTGGCGATGTGCCCACCGATGCCGTCGTGCTCACGGTTAGCGGCGACCACCATGGCGATGGCGTTCCAGCGCACCAGCGCCCGGATGCGCCACTCCAGGTGGTGATCGGTGTACTCCGGCGGACGGACCTCCAGGTGGCGGGGGATGGTGTTGATGTAGCCGGTCGTGGCCTTGAATGGTAGGTGCCCCAAGCGTCGGCGGCCCTTGCTGACCAGGTGCTCCAGGATCTGCTGTGCCCGCTCGGGGCCCTCGTGTTCGATCACCGCATCCAGGGCGTCGAGCCACTCCTGGATCTCCTCCGGATCCGGATCGTCGCGCAACTCGGGTATCGATTGCATGGTCTACCTCCTGGTTAAGAGTCGCCGGGGCCCACGGGGCGCGACACGGCGGGTGGCCAGGCCGCACCCGGCGGCCTTGTGGGCCCCCGGGCATTCCCCGCAGACGGGCGAGCATTGTTGTTCTTATCGCCTATGCCCTACCCCTCCCTGCCCGGGTCGTGTGCCGAGTCCTCGAGCAGTTCGTCGAGGGAGGCGCTCTTGCGGGTCGACATGCCCGCGGTCACCGCAAACCGCATGGCGTCCTCGACACTCATGTCCACCGGCTCGACCACGGAGGCCGGCGCCAGCAGCGTGTAGCCACCCACCTGATAGCTCATCGGGGTGTAAACGGCGATGGTGTGCTCGTCGCCCAGCCCCTCGGCCACGCCTTCCCACTGTCTGCGGGTGACCACGCCGAGGACCCGGTAGTCGCTGCCGGGCAGCGGCACCGTGACCACCTGGTCACCCAACTCTTCGGCACGGGAGACGAACCCGGTGAGATCCTGCACGGCGCCGTAGATGGTCTTGACCACCGGGAGCTGCAGGAGGATCTGTTCGAACCACTCCCACAGGCGGCGCAGGAGATAGAAATTGAGCAGCACGCCGATGGCGAAGATGCCGGCCACCGCCAGGGCGACACCCAGGCCGGGGTGGTACCAGGTCTCGGGGATGACAAGCTGGACGATGCTGCCGAGCGCCCGCTCGGCGGTGATGATCAGCCAGTAGAGAAGATAAAGGGTGACGACTGCCGGCAGGACGGCCAGCAGCCCCTTGAGGAATATCCCGCCAATCCTGCGCATGATGATCCTCCCCGCCCACCCGCCGGGGCGCGAGGGCGCCCCGGCCAGGCACTGGGGACCGCTCCGGGCTCAGCTCACCTTGGGGGCGAGCTCGCCGGACTCGTAGCGCTCGACCATGGTCTCCAGCGCGATCGGCTTGATCTTGGAGGCCATGCCCGCCGAACCGAAGGCCTCGTAGCGGGCCTTGCAGATCTCCTTCATGGCCTCGGTGGAGGCCTTCAGGAACTTACGCGGGTCGAAGTTCGACGGGTTCTCGGCCAGGTGCTTGCGCACCGCACCGGTGGAGGCCAGGCGCAGGTCCGTGTCGATGTTGACCTTACGCACGCCGTTGCGGATGCCCTCCTGGACCTCCTCGACCGGCACGCCGTAGGTCTCGGGGATCTCGCCGCCGAAGCGGTTGATCAGCTCCAGCCACTCCTGCGGCACCTGGGAGCTGCCGTGCATCACCAGGTGGGTGTCCGGCAGACGCTGGTGGATCTCCTTGATCCGGCTGATGGCCAGGATGTCGCCCGTCGGCGGGCGGGTGAACTTGTAGGCACCGTGGCTGGTGCCGCAGGCGATGGCGAGGGCGTCGACGTGGGTATCGCGGACGAACTGGGCCGCCTCCTCGGGATCGGTGAGGAGCTTGTCCTTGTCCATCTTGCCCTCAGCGCCGACGCCGTCCTCCTTGCCGGCCTCACCCGTCTCTAGGGAGCCGAGCACACCGATCTCGCCCTCGACGGAGACACCGCCGGCGTGGGCCATCTCGGCGGCGCGCCGGGTCACGCTGGCGTTGTAGTCGTAGTCGGCCGGGGTCTTGCCGTCTTCCTTCAGGGAGCCGTCCATCATCACCGAGGTGAACCCGGACTGGATGGCGCGCATGCAGGCACCGGGATTGGCACCGTGGTCGAGGTGGACCACCAGCGGCACGTCCGGGTAGGACTCCACGGCGGCCTCCATCAGGTGCCGATAGAAGGGGACACCGGCATACTTGCGGGCACCGGCGGACGCCTGGACGATGGCCGGGCTGTCGCACTCCTTGGCCGCCTCCATGATGGCGTGCAACTGCTCCATGTTGTTGGCGTTGAACGCCGGCATGCCGTAGCCGTGCTCGGCTGCGTGATCGAGCAGCTGTCGCAGGGTGATCATCGCCATAGTTTCGACTCCTCCGCTATCTATGCATTCACTCTAGAGATAATCGTCCACGCAGACGATGCGCAACGTGTTCGTGCCCCCTGCGGCGCCGAGCTCCTCGCCGTGGGTCACCAGGACGTAGTCCCCCTGGCTGACCAGCCCTTGCTTGGAGAGACGGGCCAGCAGCCGACTCTTGAGGGCGTTGAGGTCCTCCTGCTCGGCATCGAACTCCAGCGGGTAGACGCCACGGTAGAGGGTGACCCGGCCCCGGGTCTCCGGGTGGCGGGTGAGGACGTAGATCGGCAGCCCGGAGCTGATCCGCGACATCCACGAGGCCGTCCCTCCGGACTCGGTGATGGCGATCAGCGCCTTGATGGCGAAGTGGTTGGCGGCGTACATCGCCGCCATGGCCACCGTCTCGTCGACCTGCGTGAAGTGCTCGTCCAGCCGGTGGTGGGAGACCGTCACCGTACGGCTGCGCTCGGCGGCCCGGCAGACGCGGTCCATGGCGGCCACGGTCTCGGCCGGGAACGAGCCGGTGGCGGTCTCTGCCGAGAGCATCACGGCGTCGGTGCCATCCCGCACGGCGTTGGCAACGTCGAAGACCTCGGCCCGGGTGGGGATGGGATTGTCGATCATCGACTCCATCATCTGGGTCGCCGTGATGGCGACCCGGTTCCGGGCCCGGGCGGTCTGGATGAGCTGCTTCTGAACCTCGGGCAGGGCGGCGTCGCCGATCTCCACGCCGAGATCGCCGCGGGCGACCATGATGGCGTCGGCGGCATCCATGATCTCCTCGGCGGCGTCCAGGGCCTCGGCCCGCTCGATCTTGGCCACGATCCCGGACCGCCCACCGGCCTCGGTCAGCAGCCGGCGGGCCTCGTGGATATCGTCCGCACACCGCGGGAACGACACCGCCACGTAGTCGGCGGCCAGTTCGGCGGCGGTGACGATGTCGACCCGGTCCTTGTCGGTGAGCGCCGGCGCCGAAAGCCCGCCACCGCGGCGGTTGATGCCCTTGCGATCGCTGAGTTCACCGCCGACCTGCACGCTGGTGTGCACCGCGGTCCCCTCGATGCGTTCGACCCGCACCACCAGGCGGCCGTCGTCGAGCAGCAGCTCGTCGCCGGGGTGCAGGTCGTCGGGCAGGGCCCGGTAGGCGACCCCGACCTGCGTCTGGTCCCCGGCATCGGGATCCACGGTAGGATCGAGGATGAAGGGGTCCCCGCGGCGCAGGAGGACCGGGCCATTGCGAAAGCGCTCAATCCGGATCTTCGGCCCCTGCAGGTCCACCAGCACGCCCACCCGCCGGCCGTGGGCTTCGCCCCAGGTCCGGACGGCCTCGACCCGCCGGCGGTGGTCGCTGGCCTCGCCGTGGGAGAGGTTGATGCGGACCACATCCACCCCGGCGGCGAGGACCGCCTCCAGCCCTTCGGGGCGATCCGTCGCCGGCCCGAGGGTCGCCAGGATCTTGGTTCTGCGGGGCATCATGCCACCGGCTCCCTGCCTGATTACCGCGTCGATCACGAGTGCGCTGCCGCGTGCTGCTCCAGGGCCGCAACGCCGGGCAGAACGCGCCCCTCGAGGAACTCCAGGAAGGCGCCACCGCCGGTGGAGATGTACGAGACCTGGTCGGTGATGCCGAACTGCTCCACCGCGGCCAGCGTGTCCCCGCCACCAGCAATGGAGAAACCGTCACTGGCGGCAATGGCCTCGGCCAGCGCCCGGGTGCCGCCGGCAAAGGGCGCCATCTCGAAGACCCCCACCGGCCCGTTCCAGACCACCGTACCGGCGTTGCGCAACATGCCGTCGTAGCGGGCCCGGGTCTGCGGCCCAACGTCGAGGATCATCTCGTCGTCGGGCACGGCGTCCACCGGATGGACGTGGGCCTCGGCGTCCGCCGAGAAATCCCTGGCCGTGACCACGTCCTCGGGGATCGGGATCTCGCCGCCCTTGGCCCGCGCCTCTTCCATCAGACGCTTGGCGGTGTCGACGAAGTCGGCCTCGTAGAGGGACTTGCCCACAGAGTAGCCCGCCGCGGCGATGAAGGTGTTCGCAATCCCGCCGCCGACGATGAGCTGATCGACTTTGTGGGTGAGCGCCTCCAGGACCTGGACCTTGCCGGAGACCTTGGAACCGCCAACGATGGCGATCATCGGCCGGGCCGGGTTATCCAGAGCCTTGCCCAAGGCCTCCAGCTCGGCACTGAGCAGCGGGCCTGCACAGGCCTCGGGGGCGAAGCGGGCCACACCGTGGGTGGAGGCCTGGGCCCGGTGCGCAGTGCCGAAGGCGTCCATGACGAAGACGTCACAGAGCGCTGCCATACGCCGGGACAGGGCCTCGTCGTCCTTGGTCTCGCCGGGCTGGAAACGCACGTTCTCCGCCAGCGCGACCCCGCCCTCGGGGACATCCACGCCCTCCAGCCAGTCACGCACCACCGGCACCTCACAGCCGAGAATCTCGCCCAGGCGGCGGGCCACCGGGGCCATCGAGGCCTCGGCGTCGTACTCGCCCTCTTTGGGCCGCCCCAGGTGGGACATCACCAGCACCCGGCCACCGGCCTGCATGGCCTGGCGGATGCTCTCGGCGGCAGCGCGCACGCGGGTGTCGTCGGCAACCTGGCCGTCCTTGATCGGCACGTTCAGATCCTCGCGGATGAGCACCCGCTTGCCCGTCAGGTCCAGATCGGTCATGCGCTTCGCTTTCACGGCCACTCTCCTCTCGTCGATTCTTGTTCTGCGCTCGGGCCGGCGCCCTCAGCCGAGGACGCGCCGACCCGCAGTGGCGACGTTGTCCGCGGTCAGGCCGAAGTGCTCGTAGAGCTCGGGCCCCGGCGCCGATTCGCCGAAGGTGTCGATGCCAACCACCAGGCCACACTGGCCGACCCAGCCCTGCCACAGGCCGGTGGCGCCGGCCTCGACGGCCACCCGCGGCACGTCACCGGGCAGGACCTGCTGCCGGTAGGCCTCGTCCTGCTCACAGAACGCCTCGACACACGGCATGGAGACCACGCGCACCGCGCGCCCCTCGGCCTCGAGCTGCTCGCGGGCCGCCATGGCCAGATCCACCTCGGAGCCCGTGGCCAGGATCACCAGTTCGGGCTTGCCGGAACCGGCCTCCTTGAGGATGTAGCCACCACGGGAGATGGACCGGACTTGCTCGCCGTTGCGCTGCTGCGGCTCCATGCCCTGGCGCGACAGCGCCAGCATGCTCGGGCCGTCCTCGCGGGCGATGGACGCCGCCCAGGCCGCAGCCGTCTCCTGGGCGTCGCACGGGCGCCAGACGTGCAGGTTGGGGATCAGGCGCAGGCTGGCCAGCTGTTCGATCGGCTGGTGGGTGGGGCCGTCCTCGCCCAGGCCGATGGAGTCGTGGGTGTAGACCATCACCACCCGCTGCTTCATCAGCGCGGCCATGCGCACAGCGTTGCGCGCGTAGTCGGAGAAGATCAGGAAGGTGCCGCCGTAGGGGATGAACCCGCCGTGCAGGGCGACGCCGTTCATGATCGCCGTCATCCCGAACTCGCGGACACCGTAGAAGACGTAGTTGCCGTCGGCCTGCGCTTGGCTGACCGTCGAGCAGCCGTCCCACCAGGTGTTGTTGGAGCCGGTCAGGTCGGCAGAGCCACCCAGCAGCTCGGGCAAGTGCGGGCCGAAGTGGCCGAGCACCGCCTGGGAGCTCTTGCGAGTGGCGTCCTTCTTGCCGCCGGCGAACTTCTCCAGGCCCTCGGCGACCAGCTCCTGCCAGTTGCCCGGCAGCTCGCCGCGCATCCGCCGCTCCAGCTCATCGGCCAGCTCGGGGTGTTCCTTGCGGTACGCCTCAAGGCGCTCGCCCCAGGCCTGCAGGAGTTCCTCGCCCCGGCCGCGACCATCCCACGCCTGGTAGTGCGCGTCGGGGATCTCGAACGGACCGTGCTCCCAGCCGAGCTCCTTGCGACAGGCCGCGATCTCCTCCTCGCCCAGCGGCGCACCGTGCACGCCGGCGGTACCGCACTGATTCGGCGCACCGAAGCCGATCACCGTCTTGCAGTCGATCAGCGTGGGACGGCTGGTGTCGGCGCGCGCCTGCTCAATGGCCTGGCGCACGGCCTCGCCGTCGTGGCCGTCGATGGGACCGATCACCTGCCAGCCGTAGGCCTCGAAGCGCTGACGGACGTCCTCGGTGTACCAGCCCTCGACGTTGCCGTCGATGGAGATGCTGTTGTCGTCATAGAAGGCGATCAGCTTGCCCAGGCCGAGAGTGCCGGCCAGCGAGCAGGCCTCGTGGGAGACCCCCTCCATCAGGCAGCCGTCGCCCATGAAGACGTAGGTGTAGTGGTCGATGATCTCGTGACCAGGGCGGTTGAAGCGCGCCGCCAGCATCCGCTCGGCCAGCGCCATGCCGACGCTGTTGGCCAACCCCTGGCCCAGCGGCCCGGTGGTGGTCTCGACGCCGGGGGTGTAGCCGTACTCCGGGTGGCCCGGCGTGCGCGAGTGCAGCTGCCGGAAGTTCTTGAGGTCGTCGACGGAGACGTCGTAACCGCTCAGATGGAGCAGTGCGTACTGCAACATCGAACCGTGGCCATTGGAGAGGACAAAGCGGTCGCGGTCGAACCAGCCCGGCCTCTGCGGCGCATGGCGCAGGTAGTCCCGCCACAGCACCTCGGCGATATCCGCCATGCCCATCGGCGCCCCGGGATGGCCGGAATTGGCCTTCTGGACAGCGTCCATGGCCAGGGCGCGAATGCCGTTGGCGAGCTCTCGTCGGCTCAGTTCGGTCGACGCCATGTTCTACCTCCCTCAATGGAATATTGTTCTGATGCGGCCCAGGTCGAGCTTGCCGCCATACTGCCCCGAAACTCTACGGATCGCGACCGGTCGGCAAAAGCAAACCGTTCTGATGGTCCGAATAAGGCGCTACCGGGTCAGCTGGGCAAAGACCGCCGGCAGACGCTCCGGCAGGCGCTCGACCTGCTCGACCACCGAGTACCCGTTGGCCCCGAAGATCCGTGACACGTAGGCGTCCGCATCCCGGTCCAGGGTCAGGCAGTAGCTGGTGACTCCCCGGGCGGACAGCTCCTCGGCGGCCTTGCGGGCATCGTGGCGCAGGTACTGCGGATCACGCACATCGACGTCGTGGGGCTCTCCGTCGGTGACAATCAGCAACAGCTTGCGTCGCTGCGGTTGGCGGACCAAGTGGGCCCCGGCGTGGCGCATTGCCGCGCCCATGCGAGTCGAGTACTGCCCGCGCATGCCGGCCAGGCGGGACTTCGCCTCTTCGCCCCACGGCTGATGGAAGTCCTTGAACCGGTAATACTGCACATCGTGCCGACCGTCCGAAGAGAAGCCGTGCACGGCGAAGGGGTCACCGATGCCGTTGATGGCCCAGCCGAGCAACGACGTGGCCTCCCGGGTCAACTCGATGACGGTCTTCTCGCTACCGCCCATCGGGTCGTTGGTGGACTCGGAGAGGTCGAGCAGCAGCAGCACCGAGAGATCCCGCGTCTTGCGGATATACCGGGTGTTGATGCGCGGATCCGGGCTCATGCCCAGGCGCAGATCCACCATGGAGCGCACCGCCGCGTCGATGTCCAGCTCGTCGCCGTCCTCCTGCCGCCGCTCGCGGATCACTCCCTGGGGCTGCAGGGCGTCGATGAGATAGCGCAGCCGACTGGCCACCGGGCGGTAGTCCTTGAGGACCTGATCCATGACCTCGGGGTCGCCGCGTTTCGGACGGCGCTCGACCACCGTGACCCAGTCGGGGCGATTGAGCTGGACCTGGTAATCCCACTCCGGGTAGTGGAACGGCGGGCTGACCGGCTCCACCCCTTCCATCTCGTTGTAGCTCACCCCGTAGTCCTCGTAGGGGAAGAGCTCCGTGCCGAGGACCCAGACCTCCTGGGCGTCGTCGCCGGCGAGCTCGCAATCGACCTCGTTGACGAACTCCATCAGGTTGACCTGGCGGCGCACCTGACGGTGGCTGGCCGGGACATATTCGGCCTCGAGCCACTCGTCCTCGTCGCTGGCGAAGAGATAGCGATTGTCATCGCGGTAGGGAACGGCGACCCGCTCCAGGACCCGGGCCGAAGGCATGGAATAGCGCTGGGCCAGGCTGTTGTGCAGCTCCATGCCCAACTCCCAGGAGAGCCCCACATCCCGTGGCCGATCCGCGAAGTGGTAGGCGAAGAGTTCGCGGACCTGCTGCACCCAGGGATCCTCGTCGGCGTACTCCGGGTCGATGAGGGCGTGGGCGGCCCGTTCCAGGCGCTCGACCACCGGGTCCGGGTCCTCGCCGGCGCGCTCCCTGGCCCGGGCCTGGTGGAAGGGCTGCCAGAGTCGCTGCAGCCCCGGAAACTCGTGGATGGCCAGCGCCTCGATCCGGGCATCCTCGATCAGACCGATCACGGCCATCTGCGCCGGATTGAGCATCTCCGGCGACAAGGGCTCCGTGGTGTAGAACAGGTGCGCGGCGGCGTGGGCGGCCGCGGCTCGGTAGAGCTCCTTGCCGGGCAGTCCGTGGTAATCGTCGTAGGCATCGGGCAGGTGGATCACCCGCTGCTCGATGAACGGCTTGTACCCCTCGCGGGTCTCGAAGTCGCCCGAGGTCGGGCGCATGAAGAAGTCACGCGCCCACAGGGCCCGCAGATAGAAGTTGAGTTTGCGCTGGTTGTCCACCAGCAGGGTGCCGCGGCGCTCCTGCTGGAGCATCGCCTGGCTGTCGGCGGTCTGCAGGCCAAAGTAACCCCGCTGCTGCTCGAAGTCGCGGGCGTGGGCCTGGGCCCCCCACAGCGCCCAGCGTCGGAATCCGCCGAGGGTCAGCTTGGTGAAGAGCTCGTCGAGGTTCTCGAGCATCGGCCGCAGGCCGCGCGGGGCCTTGGCCGAGAGCTGATGGACCAGGTTGAGGAACTGGCGCAGCAAGTCCGGATCGCCGAGCCGCCGCGCGGCCGTGGGCAGCCCGGCCAGCAGCAGGGCGATCACCTGGCCGCTGACCATGGAGGAGAGCTTCATGGCGGCGGTGACCACCTCGGGCAGGACGTCCTCACCGACCTCCTTGGCCACCGCCGGCATCGCCTCCAGATAACCGATGACCAGGTCGGCACCGCGGCCGAGTTCGGCCAGGGCCCGCGCACCCTCCAGGTAGTTGTGCAACCCCCGCGGCGACATCACCCGCGACGCCTCGGCGAAGCTCGCCTCCAGGGTCTCGGCGATCCGCGGATCCGCCGCCACCAGGGTCTCGCGGTAGTCCTCGAGACGCACCGTCATCGCAATCTCCCGCACTGCCCCCGGGTGATCACCCGGCTGTTCAGAAGTAGGTCGCCACCGCCTGATCCAGCGTCTCGCGCATGTCCGGATCGTCGGTCAGCGGCCGGACCAGCGACATGGTGCAGGCCGAGCGCGGCTCGATGCCCTTGGCGATGAGGTTGCCGGCGTAGACCAGCAGGCGCGTGGAGATCCCCTCATCGAGCCCGTGACCTTTAAGGTTGCGGGCGCGGTGGGCGATCTGCACCAGCTTGTCGGCCACGTCGCTATCGACGCCGGACTCGTGGGCGACGATCTCCGCCTCGGCGGCGGCCTCCGGGTAGTCGAAGTCCAGGGCCCCGAAGCGCTGCTTGGTGGACTGCTTCAGGTCCTTCATCAACGACTGGTAGCCGGGGTTGTAGGAGATCACCAGGTGGAAATCGGAGTGGGCGTGCACCAGCTCGCCCTTCTTCTCCAGCGGCAGGGTGCGCCGGTGGTCGGTGAGCGGGTGGATCACCACGGTGGTGTCCTGGCGCGCCTCGACCACCTCGTCGAGGTAGCAGATGGCGCCGATGCGTGCCGCGGTGGTCAGCGGCCCGTCCTGCCAGCGGGTCCCGTTGGCATCGAGCAGGTAGCGCCCGACCAGATCGGCGGCGGTCATGTCCTCGTTACACGCCACCGTGACCAAGGGACGCCCCAGCTTCCAGGCCATGTACTCGACAAAGCGCGACTTACCACAGCCGGTCGGCCCCTTCAGCATGACGGGCATGCGGGCCTGATAGGCAGCCTCGTAGAGGTCGACCTCGTCGGTCACCGGCCGGTAGTACGGCGCTTCCGTGACGCGATACTGGTCTACATCGTGCTCGGTCATCGCCCCTCCGCTCGGGTACTGGCTTTTCGGATAGTGACCGGGCCGCGCCCCGTGCGGGGTGCGTTGTCCATCCCTCCGTGGACGAACCCGGACACCATGCGAAAAGCGGTGGCTGAATCAGCCGCCGGTGCCGCCGCCCGCCCCGAGGAGCGGGCGGCGGCCCGGGACCGCGTCACCGCTAGGCGTCGATGGGCCCCCGATAGATCACCATCGCCGTGCCCTGCGTCTGCCGGTAGTTGTCGTAACCGATCAGGCGCACGTGGTGCTCCGGGTGCGCCTTATGGCACGCCTCGGCCTCCTTGAGGATGGCGTCCACATCGGTCTCCCCGAACATCGGCAGCTTCCACATGTACCAGTAGTGGTCGAAGGCGTTTTCCGGCTCGGTGTGCTCGATAGCCGGGTTCCAGCCCTGGTCGACGATGTACTGGACCTGCTTGCGGACGTCGGCGTCGCTCATCTCCGGCAGGTAGGAGAAGGTCTCGAAGCGACGGCTGTTCGGATCGGACAGCTTGGAGTTGTAATCCTGGATCTCACTCATTGCTCAGTCTCCTTCCCCTTTACCGGTGCGCCGTGTCCAGCTTGTCCACGGTGTCGAACTCGAACTTGATCTCCTTCCAGGTCTCCATGGCGGCCTTGAGCTCGGGGCTCGACTTGGCGGCCTCGGTGAGGATCTCCTTGCCCTCCTTCTCGAGCTCACGCCCCTCGTTGCGCGCCTTGACGCAGGCCTCCAGGGCCACGCGGTTGGCCGCAGCGCCGGCGGCATTGCCCCACGGGTGGCCCAGCGTGCCGCCACCGAACTGGAAGACCGCGTCGTCGCCGAAGATCGACAGCAGCGCCGGCATGTGCCAGACGTGGATGCCGCCGGAGGCGACGGCGAAGGCCCCGGGCATCGCACCCCAGTCCTGGTCGAAGAACAGGCCGCGGGAGCGGTCCTCCTCGATGTAGGGCTTGCGCAGCAGATCGATCCAGCCCAGCGTCGACTGGCGGTCGCCCTCGAGCTTGCCGACCACCGTGCCGGTGTGCAGCTGGTCGCCGCCCATCAGGCGCAGGATCTTGGTCAGGACCCGGAAGTGGATGCCGTGGTTCGGGTTGCGGTCGAGCACGGCGTGCATGGCGCGGTGGATGTGCAGCAGCATGCCGTTGTCCCGGCACCAGTTGGCCAGGCCCTGGTGGGCGCAGAAGCCGGCGGTAATGTAGTCGTGCATGATGATCGGTGCGCCCAGCTCCTTGGCGAACTCGGCACGCTTGTACATCTCCTCCGGCGTCGGGGCGGTGACGTTGAGGTAGTGGCCCTTGCGCTCGCCGGTCTCCTCCTCGGCCTTCTGGATCGCCTCCATGACGAACTCGAAGCGATCCCGCCAGCGCATGAACGGCTGGGAGTTAACGTTCTCGTCGTCCTTGGTGAAGTCGAGACCGCCGCGCAGGCACTCGTAGACGGCACGGCCGTAGTTCTTGGCGGAGAGGCCGAGCTTCGGCTTGATGGTGCAGCCGAGCAGCGGGCGGCCGTACTTGTTCATCTTGTCCCGCTCGACCTGGATGCCGTTCGGCGGCCCGGGGCAGGTCATCACAAAGTGCAGCGGGAAGCGCACATCTTCCAGGCGCAGGGCGCGCACGGCCTTGAAACCGAAGACGTTGCCCACCAGAGAGGTGAACACGTTAACAATCGAACCCTCTTCGAAGAGGTCGATGGGGTAAGCGATGAAGGCGTAGAAGGCCTCGTCGTCGCCCGGCACGTCCTCGACCTTGTAGGCGCGGCCCTTATAGTGCTCCAGGTCGGTGAGCAGGTCGGTCCAGACCGTGGTCCAGGTGCCGGTAGAGGACTCGGCCGCGACCGCAGCGGCAGCCTCCTCGCGGTCTACGCCGGGCTGCGGCGTCACCTTGAACACGGCCAACAGGTCGCTATCCTTGATCTTGTAATCGGGCTCCCAGTAGGTCTCCCGATAGTCCTTGACGCCCGCGGTGTACGTCTTGCTAGCCATCGATCCTCTCCTCAAGCGTTTCTGCTTTTAAGTCCAAACACGCCCCCGGGGCCTTCCCTGCAGCGCCGGTCCTTCTCGATGCCCCTTGCGGCATGTCTCGTGACAGCATAGCCTTGCCACTCAAGAAGAAAAAGAAATTGTTTTTGCTATTTGGATAAGCTTTCAATTATTAACAAGCCGAGGGGGAGGCCCAGGAGGATGAACATCACACTACGGCAGCTACAGGTGTTCGAGTCTGTAGCCCGACACCTCAGTTTCACGCGCGCCGCCGAGGAGCTCTATCTCACGCAACCGGCGGTCTCCATGCAGATCAAACAGCTCGAGCAACAGGTCGGGCTGCCACTGTTCGAGCAGATCGGTAAACGAATCTACCTCACCGAGGCGGGGGAGGAGGTGCGGCGCTATGCTCAACGCATCTCCGCCGAGCTGCGCGAGCTTGCCGACGGCCTCGAGGCCCTGCGCGGGCTCAACAGCGGGCGCCTGCGGCTGACGGTGGCCTCGACCGCCAACTACTTCGCCACCGATCTGCTCGCCGCCTTCACCCGGCGCCAGCCGGGCGTGACCTTCCAGCTGGAGGTCACCAACCGGGAGGGAGTCATCCGCCGCATCCAAGACAACGAAATGGATCTGGCCGTCATGGGCCGCCCCCCCGAGGGGCTGGACGTCGCCGCCGAGGCCTTCATGCCCAACCCGCTGGTGATCATCGCCGCGCCAGACCACCCGCTGGCCGACGGTTCACCGATTCCGCTCGAGCGCCTGCAGGACGAACTCTTCGTGCTCCGCGAGCAGGGTTCGGGCACCCGCAACGCCGTACAGCGCGTGCTCGAGGAGCGCGGCATGAACCTGCGCGGCGGGCTGGAGATGAGCTCCAACGAGGCCATCAAACAGTCGGTACAGGCCGGACTCGGCCTCGGCGTCGTCTCGATCCACACGGTGGCCCTGGAGCTGGAGCTGGGCCGCCTACGCGTGCTCAACGTGGAGGGCTTCCCCCTGGAGCGGCAGTGGTACCTGGTACACCGCTCGGGCAAGCGCCTGTCGCCGGCCGCCGAGGCATTCCGCCAGTTCATCCTCGACGAGGCCCACCGGCACTGGCAGGTCCCCGAGACCCCGGGCGTCGCGCCCCCGCAGGAACCACCGCTGCAGGCCGTTCCGTGAGCCCGTTTATTCCAATAATCATCAATCCTTAGTTCCCCACGGGGCGCCCCGGCCTTAGGTTGCCGTGGCGCCCTGGGTTCAAGCCGGGAGGAGTACCCATGAACAAGCCGTGGATCGCACCGTCCATCCTGTCCGCCGACTTCGCCCGCCTGGGCGATGAGGTCAACGCCGTGCTCCAGGCCGGCGCCGACGTCATCCACTTCGACGTCATGGACAACCACTACGTCCCCAACCTGACCATCGGCCCGCTGGTCTGCCAGGCGCTGCGCGATCACGGCATCACCGCGCCCATCGACGTGCACCTGATGATCAAGCCGGTGGACCGAATCATCCCGGACTTCGCCGCGGCCGGTGCCGACTGGATCACCTTCCACCCGGAGGCCAGCGAGCACGTCGACCGCTCCCTGAGCCTGATCCGCGAGCACGGCTGCAAGGCCGGCCTGGTGTTCAACCCGGCCACGCCGCTCGATTGCCTGCGCTATGTCGCGGACAAGGTCGACATGGTGCTGCTGATGTCGGTCAACCCCGGCTTCGGGGGGCAGAAGTTCATCCCCGGAACCGTCGACAAGATCCGCGAAGCCCGGCGACTGATCGACGAGCTGAACCCCGGGGCCCGTCTCGAGGTCGACGGCGGGATCAAGGCCGAGAACATCCGTCAGGTGGCCGAGGCCGGCGCAGACACCTTCGTGGCCGGCTCGGCGGTCTTTGGCGCCGACGATTACGGCCAGGCCATTGCCGATATGCGCAAGGAGCTCGAGGCTGCGCACCGCGCCGGCTGAGCTCGCGTCCAAGGGAATCTTCAGTAAGCGAGCAAGAGGGTCAAGCCATGTCCGAGAAGCATCCCATCATCGCGGTCACAGGCTCCTCCGGGGCAGGGACCAGCACCGTCAAGAACGCCTTCGAGCACATCTTCCGCCGTGAGCAGGTCACCCCGGTGGTGATCGAGGGCGACGCCTTCCACCGCTTCAACCGCCAGGAGATGCGTGACCAGCTGGCCCGAGCCGCCGAGGAGGGACGCAACCTGAGCCACTTCGGGCCCGAGGCCAACGTCTTCGGTGAACTCGAGAACTCCTTCCACCGCTACGGCCAGGAAGGGATCTGTCGGCGCCGCAAGTATCTCCACAGCGACGAGGAGGCGGAGCCCTACGGCCTGCAGCCCGGCGAGTTCACCGACTGGGAGGACGCCGGCCAGGACAGCGACCTGCTGTTCTACGAGGGGCTGCACGGCGGCGTGGTGACCGAGGAGCACAACGTCGCACAGCACGTGGACCTGCTCGTCGGCGTGGTGCCCATCGTCAACCTGGAGTGGATCCAGAAGATCCACCGCGACGGCGCCGAGCGCGGCTACACGGCGGAGAAAACCGTGGACACCATCCTGCGGCGCATGCCGGACTACGTGAACTACGTTACGCCGCAGTTCTCGCGGACGGACATCAACTTCCAGCGCGTACCCACGGTGGACACCTCCAACCCGTTCATTGCCCGGGACGTGCCGACACCGGACGAGTCCTTCACGGTGATCCGCTTCCGTCAGCCGGAGCGCTTCGGGATCGACTTCCCGTACCTGCTGAACATGATCCCGGACTCGTTCATGTCCCGGCGCAACACCATGGTGGTCCCCGGCGGGAAGACCGGCTTCGCCATGGAGCTGATCATGACGCCGATCATCCACGAGTTTGTCGAGCGCAGCCGCAAGCTCAAGGGCACCCGTTAGACGGTAGCAGCCCACCTCAATGAAGCAAAAAGAGGGGGGTGCCACCGCGTGGCACCCCCCTCTTTACGTACGCCTGACCCGCTGGCCCGGGCCATCACGACTTAGAACTCCTCTTCGAGATCCTCGTCGCCGAAGTCATCCTCGAAGCCGTCGTCAAAATCGTCGTCGAAGTTATCCTCGAAGTCTTCGTCGAAGGCCTCGTCTTCATCCATGGGTGCCGGCTCATCACCCTCCGGCATCTCCTCGAACTCGTCGAGCTCCTCGAAATCGTCACCGCCGCCGCAGCCCGCCAGCGTGAGTCCGCCAGCGACGGTCAGGATCCCCAGGATAGTCGCAAGCTTACGCATCAACCCTCTCCTCTCTATGGCGATTTGGAATCAATCGAGGTGAATCGGCTGTTCACGCCTCAACCACACTGACACCCGGCCACTGCGTCAAGTTCCCCGGGACCGGACCCTTGGGCACGGCCGGGGGAGCGGGCATAATCAAGGCCTTCGAAGGCAGCGTGAAACAATGGAGGCGGTCGTGACACGGAGCTCCCAACCGCAGTTCAATGGCGGCTACCCCTTACGGCGCCCTCGCCGGATGCGCCGCGACGCCTTCTCCCGCCGGCTCATGCGGGAGACCCGACTCGGCCCAGAGGACCTGATCCAGCCGGTCTTCGTCCTCGACGGTGAGGACCGCACCGAGCCGGTGCCCTCCATGCCCGGTGTCGAGCGCATGACCATCGATCGGTTGGTTCACGAGGCCCGGGAACTGCACGCACTTGGTATCCCGCTGATCGCCATCTTCCCGGTCACCCCGGCCGAGGTGAAGAGCGAGGATGCGCGGGAGGCCTACAACCCGAGCGGCATCGCCCAGCGCGCCGTGCGCGCGGTCAAGGACGCGGTCCCCGAGATGGGCGTCATGACCGACGTCGCCCTGGACCCGTTCACCAGCCACGGGCAGGACGGTCTCATCGACGAGACCGGGTACGTCATGAACGAGGAGACCGTCGAGGTCTTGGTCCGCCAGGCGCTGTCCCACGCCGAGGCCGGTGCCGACGTGGTCGGCCCGTCGGACATGATGGACGGCCGCATAGGCGCCATCCGCAGCGCGCTGGAGTCCCACGACCACCGCAACGTGCGCATCCTCTCCTACGCGGCCAAGTACGCCTCCTGCTACTACGGTCCGTTCCGCGATGCGGTGGGGTCGTCCGACAACCTCGGCAGCGGCGTGGCCGGCCCCGGCAAGGACAGTTACCAGATGGACCCGGGCAACAGCGACGAAGCCCTGCACGAGGTAGCCCTCGACCTGCAGGAAGGGGCCGATATGTTCATGGTCAAGCCGGGCCTGCCCTACCTGGACGTGATCCGGCGGATCAAGGACGAATTCGGCGTCCCGACCTTCGCCTACCAGGTCAGCGGCGAGTACTCCATGCTGAAGGCCGCCGCCCAGAACGGCTGGCTCGACGAGCGCGAATGCGTCCTCGAGGCGCTGATGTCGCTGCGCCGTGCCGGTGCCGACGGCATCCTGACCTACCACGCGCGGGCGGCGGCCGAGTGGCTCCGGGAAGAGGGCTGATACATTGAAAAGTTACTTCGCCCGGATCTTCGGCTCCTCACCGGTCGCCCCTCTGCAGCAGCACATGGCCGAGGTGGTCGACTGCGTGGAGGTGCTGCCGGAGCTTTTCCGGGCCTCGGCGGTGGGCGACGTGCAGCGCATGCGCGACGCCCACCGCCAGATCGTCCACCACGAGCACGAGGCGGATCGGCTGAAGAAGGAGATCCGCGCCCACCTCCCCCCGGACCTGTTCATGCCCTGGGACCGGCGCGACTTCCTAGAGCTGCTGCGCGCCCAGGACCGTATCGCCAATAAGAGCAAGGACATCGCCGGGCTGATGATCGGCCGCCAGATGCAGTGGCCATCGGCCCTGATCGAGGCCACCCTCGGCCTGCTCGACCAGGGCATCGAGGCGGCACGCCAGGCTAAGGCCTCGGTGCGCGAACTCGACGAACTGGTCGAGGCTGGCTTCCGCGGTGCGGAACTGGAGATCGTCGAGAGCCTGCTGGAAAAACTCGACGACGTCGAAGCAGAGACCGATCGCATGCAGGTCCAGCTGCGCTCGCAGCTGTTCGAGATCGAGCGCGACCTCTACCCGGTGGACGTCATGTTCCTCTACCAGATCATCGAGGCTCTGGGCACCCTGGCCGATCGTGCGCAACAGACCGGCGCACGGTTCCAGATCCTGCTCGCACGCTGAGGCATGGAATACGCGGTCGTCTACCTGTTCCTCGCCGCTGCGTTTGGCTTGTTTATGGCGTGGGGCATCGGCGCCAACGACGTAGCCAATGCCATGGCCACCTCGGTGGGCTCGCGGGCGCTGACCATCCGCCAGGCGGTGGTGATCGCCGCCATCTTCGAGTTCGCCGGTGCGGTGCTCGCCGGTGGCGCGGTGGCCGCCACCGTGCGTGGCGGGATCGTCGACACCTCGTCCCTGGTCGGCGAGGAGGAGATCCTCGTCTTCGGCATGCTGGCCGCCCTTGCCGCTGCCGGCTGCTGGCTGCTGGTGGCGTCCTGGCGGGGGTGGCCGGTATCCACCACGCACTCGATCATCGGCGCTCTGGTGGGCTTCGGCATCGCCGGGCTCGGCTGGGGCGCCATCCACTGGCCGGCCGTCGGGCAGGTGGCAGCCAGCTGGGTGACCTCGCCGCTGATCGCCGCAGTCGTCAGTTTCGCACTGTTCCGCTCCGTGCAGGTGCTGGTGCTCGACCGCCGCCACCCCCTTGAGGCGGCCAAGAAGTGGGTGCCATTCTATATCTTCCTCACTGGCTTCTTTGTCTCCGTGATCACCCTCTTCCGGGGGCTGCAGCACATCGGGCTGGACCTGGGCTTCACCACCAATCTGTCGCTGTCCCTGGGTATTGGCCTGGCCATGGCGTGGGCCGGCAAGGTGGCCATCCACCGCACCCGGTTCGATGAGCGCCCACACCGGCGCTACCAGTTCCGCAACGTCGAGCGGGTCTTCGCCGTGCTGATGATCATCACCGCCTGCGCCATGGCCTTCGCCCATGGCTCCAACGACGTAGCCAACGCCGTCGGCCCGGTCGCCGCGGTGGTGGCCACGGTGACCAGCGGCGAGATCCAGGCCGAGGCGCCGGTACCCATCTGGATCCTGGTCCTGGGCGCCGTGGGCATCGTCGCCGGCCTGCTCATGCTCGGCCGCCACGTCATCGCCACCGTCGGCAAGAACATCACGCAGTTGACCCCAAGCCGCGGGTTCGCCTGCAACCTGGCCACCGCCGGGACCGTGGTCACCGCCTCGGGCATCGGCCTGCCTATCTCCACCACCCACACGCTGGTGGGGGCCGTGCTCGGCGTCGGCCTGGCCCGCGGTCTCGCCGCCATCGACCTGCGGGTGGTGACCGGAGTGTTCATGTCGTGGCTGGTCACCCTGCCCGCCGGCGGCATCCTGGCCGTCATCTTCTTCTATCTGCTCTACTGGAGCTTCGGCTAAACCGGGAAACACCGCATGAGCGATCACTACGCCGTCGTCGGCAACCCGATTGCCCACAGCAAGTCGCCACAGATCCACACCCGCTTCGCCGCCGAGGTGGGTGCCGATCTGCACTACCACCGCCTGTGGGCCCCGGAGGACCACTTCGCCCCCGTGGCCGAGGCGTTCTTCGCCGGCGGGGGGCACGGGCTCAACGTCACCGTGCCGTTCAAGGGGGCGGCGTACACCTTCGCCGATACCCTCAGCGATCGGGCGCGGGCCGCCGGCGCCGTGAACACCCTGCGCGCCGAGCCCGACGGCCGGCACTTTGGCGACAACACCGACGGTATCGGCCTGCTGCGCGACCTGCAGACCAACCACGGCATCGACCTGGCCGGCCGACGGCTGCTCCTGCTCGGCGCCGGCGGCGCCGCCCGGGGGGTGCTGCACGACCTGCTCGGTGAAGACCCGCGGACAGTGGTGATCGCCAATCGCACAGTGGACCGAGCCGAGGCACTGGCCGGCAACGACCACCGGATCCGTGCCTGCGGCTTCGATGTACTCGCCGGGGAACGCTTCGAGGTGGTCATCAACACCACGGCCGCCGGACTACAGGGCGAGATGCCGCCACTGCCCGACGACCTCCTCGCCCCCGGCGCCACGGCCTACGATCTGGTTTACGCGGACGAGGACACGCCGTTCATGGCCTGGGCACGGGCCCGGGGCGCCGTCACCGTGTGTGACGGGTTGGGCATGCTGGTCGAGCAGGCCGCGGAGTCTTTCTATCAGTGGCGCGGCACCTACCCGCAAACGGCCCCGGTGATCGAGGCG
Organism: Halorhodospira halophila SL1; assembly: GCF_000015585.1. Classification (NCBI taxonomy): domain Bacteria; kingdom Pseudomonadati; phylum Pseudomonadota; class Gammaproteobacteria; order Chromatiales; family Ectothiorhodospiraceae; genus Halorhodospira; species Halorhodospira halophila. Next base: position 1,140,069 of record NC_008789.1, read on the forward strand.
CTGCGCATCGGGGCCTGACGCGGCCCACCCGCCCCGACCGCGGCTACTCCTCGCGGCTGTTGACCATCACCTCGGCCTCACCGGTGAGCACGGTACGCTTGCGCACGTAGCAGCGGGTATCCAGCCGCACCCGGCGCCGCTGGGCATCGACCTCGAGCACCGTCGCCTCGGCGCGGACGGTGTCGCCGATGCGCACCGGGGCCTGGAAACGCAGCTGCTGCCCCAGGTAGATGGCGCCGGGCCCCGGCATGCGGGTGCCAAGGACGCAGGAGATCAGCCCACCGAGGAACAGCCCGTGGGCGATCCGCCCCTTGGCGAAGGTCGTCGAGGCGAACTCCTCGTTGATGTGGACGGGGTTGTTGTCTCCGGAAAGACCCGCGAAGAGGACCAGATCCGCCTCGGTGACGGTCCGCGTATACGACCCGGCCATCCCCGGCTCCAGATCCTCCACGCAGTAACCCTGCAACTCGTGAACCATACGCGCGCTCCCGATCGCTGCCGGCGCCGACCCCCGGCAAATACGGATGGTGAATGGGTTGTCACTCTGACACGCGCCAGGGCAAAAAGACCACAGGGACGGCGCGCCGAACCACCCGCACTCGGCGTTTGCGCCCACAGAGGCTCGTGAATATACTACCGTCCCGCTTTTGTCGGCGGGTGATCGACACCGGCGGCACACCGGGCATAGCGGACCGGCCGCCCCATCAAAAAACGACCCCGCAGCATCCAGAGGCGACCGTGACGGACGAAAACGCACCCGGCCTGTACCGGCCCAGCTTCGAACGAGACAACTGCGGTTTCGGGCTGATTGCCCATATGGATGGTAACCCCAGCCATTGGCTCATCGAAACCGCCGTAGCCGCCCTCGGGCGACTCACCCACCGCGGCGCGGTAGCCGCCGACGGCAAGACCGGCGACGGCTGCGGCCTGCTACTGACCAAACCCGACGCCTTCCTGCGGGCGGTGGCGCACGAGGCCGGGCTGGACCTCGACGAGCAGTTCGCCGTGGGCAGCCTGTTCCTCCATCCCGAGGAGGGCTTCGCCGAAGCGGCGCGCGAGGCGCTGCGCCAAGCGCTGCGCAGCCAAGGGCTGGAGCCGGCCGGATTCCGCGAGGTGCCGGTAGACACCTCGGCGCTGGGGGCCCAGGCCCTCCAGACCTGTCCCCGGATCGAGCAAGCCTTCGTCAATGCCGATCCGGGGATGGAGGCCCAGGACCTGGAGCGGCGGCTGTTCATCGCCCGACGACTCACCGAGAAGGCGATCAGCAGCGAAGACGAGGTCTTCTACGTCGCCAGCCTCTCGGGCCGGGTCCTCTCTTACAAGGGGCTGGTGATGCCGGATTACCTGCCCGCGTTCTACCAGGACCTCCAGGACCCGCGCCTCGCCTCTTCCCTCTGCGTCTTCCACCAGCGTTTCTCCACCAACACCCTGCCCCAGTGGCGCCTGGCCCAACCCTTCCGGTATCTGGCCCACAACGGCGAGATCAATACCATCCAGGGCAACCGTAATTGGGCCAACGCCCGGGCCTTTACGCTCAACACGCCGCTCATCCCCGACATGGAAGCGGTCCACCCGCTGGTCAACAGCGAGGGGTCCGACTCCTCGAGCCTCGACAACATGCTCGATGTGCTCCTCCAGGGTGGGATGGACATCTTCCGCGCCATGCGCCTGCTGATGCCGCCGGCTTGGCAGAACGTCGACTCCATGGACGCGGACCTGCGGGCGTTCTACGAGTACCACTCGATGCACTGCGAGCCCTGGGACGGGCCGGCCGGCATCGTCCTCACCGACGGCCGCCACGCCGCCTGCTCCCTGGATCGCAACGGGCTGCGTCCGGCGCGCTGGGTGATGACCCGCGACCGCCACATCACCCTGGCCTCGGAGATCGGCGTCTGGGACTACGACCCCGCCGAGGTAGTGGCCAAGGGACGGCTCAAACCCGGCGAGATGCTCGCCGCCGACACCGAGACCGGGCAGCTGCTCACCCCCGAGCAGATCGACGAGCGGCTGATGCGGCGCAAGCCCTACAAGGCCTGGCTCAGTGAGCACCTGCGCCGCCTCGAGCCCCTGGCCGGGTTCGACGGCAAGAGCCCGCAGCTCGACCAGAACGCCCTCGATGTCCATCAGAAGCTCTTTGGCATCTCGTTCGAGGAGCGCGACCAGGTGATGAAGCCCATGGCCGAGGGCGGCCAGGAGGCCGTCGGCTCCATGGGCGACGACACCCCGCTGCCGGTACTCTCGCGCAGGGTCCGCGCGCTGTACGACACCTTCCGCCAGCAGTTCGCCCAGGTCACCAACCCGGCCATCGACCCGCTGCGCGAGCGGATCGTGATGTCGCTCGAGACCTGCCTGGGGCGCGAGAAAAACCTGTTCGACGAATCCGAGGACCACGCCAAGCGCATCACGGTGGACTCGCCGGTGCTCTCCGGGGCCAAGTTCGCCGCCATCAAGGCGCTGGATGATCCGGAGTACGCCCATACGGTCATCGACCTGACCTACGACCCCAGTCAGCTGAACCTGCGCAGTGCCATCGAGGCGGTCGCCGCCGAGGCCGAGGCGGCCGTCCGGGCCGGCTCCACGCTGGTGGTGCTCTCCGACCGCCGGGTTGAGCGCGGCCGGCTGACCATCCACGCTCTGCTCGCCACCGGCGCCGTGCACCACCGCCTGGTGGCCCGGGGCCTGCGCTGCAACGCCAACCTCATCGTCGAGACCGGCACCGCCCGCGATCCCCACCATATCGGCTGCCTGATCGGGTACGGCGCCACCTGCGTCTACCCCTACCTGGCCTACGAAGTGGTGGCCGAGATGGCCCGCTCGGGGCGGATGGAGGGCGACGTCGAGGCGCTCTGCCTCAACTATCGCAAGGGGCTGAACAAGGGGCTGTACAAGATCCTCTCCAAGATGGGGATCTCCACCATCGCCAGCTACCGCGGCGCGCAGCTGTTCGAGTCCGTGGGCCTGGCCGACGAGGTGGTGGACCTGTGCTTCACCGGCACCACCAACCGCATCCAGGGCATGAACTTCTCCGACCTGGAGGCCGACGCCCGCGAGCTGGCCCGCCGCGCCCACCGAGCCACGGAGCTCCTCGATCAGGGCGGCGTCTTCAAGTACGTCCACGGCGGCGAGTACCACTGCTACAACCCCGAGGTGGTCTCCTACCTCCAGCAGGCGGTGGAGGACGGCGACTACGCCACCTACAAGCGCTTCGCCGACGCGGTCAACCAGCGCCCCACCGCCACCCTGCGCGACCTGCTCGGGCTGAAGGTGCCGGATCAGGGCATCGCGGTGGACGAAGTGCAGCCCATCGACGACATCCTCACCCGGTTCGACTCCGCCGGGATGAGCCTCGGCGCGCTCTCACCGGAGGCCCACGAGGCGCTGGCCATGGCCATGAATCGCCTCGGTGGCCGGTCGAACTCCGGCGAGGGCGGCGAGGACCCGGCCCGCTACGGCACCGACCGGGTCTCGAAGATCAAGCAGATCGCCTCGGGGCGCTTCGGCGTGACCCCGCACTACCTGGTCAACGCCGAGGTCCTGCAGATCAAGGTGGCCCAGGGCGCCAAGCCCGGCGAGGGGGGGCAGCTGCCCGGGCACAAGGTCAACGAGATGATCGCCCGGCTGCGCTACTCCAAGCCCGGCGTGGCCCTCATCTCGCCGCCGCCTCACCACGACATCTACTCCATCGAGGACCTGGCGCAGCTGATCTTCGACCTCAAGCAGGTCAACCCGGAGGCCCAGGTCTCGGTCAAGCTGGTGGCCGAGGCCGGTGTCGGCACCGTGGCCGCCGGCGTGGCCAAGGCCTACGCCGACCTGATCACCATCGCCGGCTACGACGGCGGTACCGGCGCCAGCCCGCTGACCTCGGTGAAGTACGCCGGTGGCCCGTGGGAGTTGGGCCTGACCGAGACCCACCAGACCCTGCGCGCCAATGACCTGCGCGACAAAGTACGCCTCCAGGCCGACGGCGGCATGAAGACCGGTCTCGACGTGGTCAAAGGGGCCATCCTCGGCGCCGAGAGCTTCGGCTTCGGCACCGCGCCCATGGTGGCACTCGGCTGCAAGTACCTGCGCATCTGCCATCTGAACAACTGCGCCACGGGCGTGGCCACCCAGGACAACGTCCTGCGGCTCAAGCACTTCGTCGGCACCGCCGAGAAGGTGGCCAACTACTTCCGCTTCGTCGCCGAAGAAACCCGCGAGTGGCTCGCGCTTCTGGGTGTCCGCCGGCTGGAGGATCTCATCGGCCGAACCGATCTGCTGGAGGTCCTGCCCGGCGAGACCGAGCGCCAGGGGCGCCTGGACCTCTCGCCGATCCTCTCCGACGGCGGGGTGCCGGAGGACAAGCCCAAGCGCTGCCTGGAGCCGTCCAACGTGCCCTTCGACAAGGGCGAGCTCGCCGAGCAGATGGTCGCCGACTGCCTGCCGACCATCGAGGCCGGCTCCGGCGGCGAGTTCCACTACACGCTGCGCAACAACAACCGCTCCATCGGGGCGCGGCTCAGCGGCGAGATCGCCCGCCGCCACGGCAATCAGGGCATGGCGGACCACCCCATCACCCTGCGCCTGACCGGGACCGCCGGGCAGAGCTTCGGCGTGTGGAACGCCGGCGGCTTGCACATGGTGCTCGAGGGGGACGCCAACGACTACGTCGGCAAGGGCATGGCCGGCGGCAAGCTGGTCCTCTACCCGCCCCAGGGCAGCCGGTTCGAGGCCCGCAAGACCACCATCATGGGCAACACCTGCCTCTACGGTGCCACCGGTGGCCGGCTCTACGCCGCCGGCACCGTCGGCGAGCGCTTCGGGGTCCGCAACTCGGGGGCCACCGCGGTGGTGGAGGGGGTCGGCGATCACGGCTGCGAGTACATGACCGGCGGCGTGGTCTGCGTGCTCGGACCCACCGGCGTCAACTTCGGCGCCGGCATGACCGGCGGTCTCGCCTTCGTCCTCGACGAGGCCGGCACTTTCGCCGATCGCTACAACCACGAGCTCATCGACATCCACCGACTGCAGTCGGAGAACATGGAGGCTCACCGCAACTACCTGCGCGAGCTGATCCGCGAGTTCGTGGCCGAGACCGGCAGCGTGTGGGGACGGGCGGTCCTCGACGACTTCCGCGGCTACCTGCCCCGCTTCTGGCTGGTCAAGCCGAAGGCCGCCGATCTTCACACCATCCTCGATACGCTCCGCCAGGCGGCCTGACGGCCGCCGGCGGGGCCCGAGCACGGACGGAACAGTCAGCCATGTCCAGCAGTGTCTTCCAATTCCTCGAGATCCCGCGCCGCGACCCGGACAAGGTCCCGGTCGACGAGCGCATCCGTCGCTTCGCCGAGATCTACGGCCGCTACGACGAGCAGACCGCCGCCGCCCAGGCAGGGCGTTGCCTCGACTGCGGCAATCCCTACTGCGAGTGGAAGTGCCCCGTCCACAACTACATCCCGCACTGGCTGCAGCTGGTGGCCGAGGGCAACCTGTTCGCGGCTGCCGAGCTCTCTCACAAGACCAACACCCTGCCCGACGTGTGTGGCCGGGTCTGCCCGCAGGACCGCCTTTGCGAGGGGGCCTGCACCCTCAACGACGGGTTCGGCGCGGTAACCATCGGCTCGGTGGAGAAGTACATCAGCGATGAGGCCCTGCGCCTGGGCTGGCGGCCCGATGTCAGCGACGTGGTCGACACCGGCAGGCGGGTGGCCGTCATCGGCGCCGGCCCCGCCGGACTGGGCGCCGCCGACATCCTTGCCCGCAACGGGGTTCGGCCGGTGGTCTTCGACCGCTACCCGGAGATCGGTGGTCTGCTCACCTTCGGCATCCCGCCGTTCAAGCTCGACAAGGACATCGTCCGCCGCCGCCGAGAGATCCTCGAAGGCATCGGCGTCGAGTTCCGCCTGAACACCGAGGTCGGCCAGGATGTCGGCTTCGATGATCTCCTTGCCGAGTACGACGCGGTCTTCCTCGGCACCGGCACCTACACCTACATGCGGGGTGGCTTCCCCGGCGAGGACCTGCCCGGGGTCTACGAGGCATTGCCCTACCTGGTCTCCAACATCAACCGCGAGGAGGGCTGGCAGGCCTCGGAGGACGACTTCATCAACCTGCACGGCAAGCGGGTGGTGGTCCTCGGCGGCGGCGACACCGCCATGGACTGCAACCGCACGGCCATTCGCCAGGGCGCAGCCAGCGTCACCTGTGCCTACCGGCGGGACGAGCAGAACATGCCCGGCTCCCGGCGCGAGGTCGAGAACGCCAAAGAGGAGGGGGTCGAGTTCCTGTGGAACCGCCAGCCGATCGAAGTCATTGGAGAAAACCACATCGAAGGGGTTAAGGTAGTCCGGACCGAGCTCGGTGCCCCGGACGAACACGGGCGACGCCGCCCGGAGCCGGTGCCCGGCTCCGAAGAGGTGCTGCCGGCCGATAGCCTGATCATCGCCTTCGGCTTTCGGCCCAGCCCGCCGCAGTGGCTGGAGCAGCACGGCGTCGAGCTCGACGATCGGGGCCAGGTGCGTGTCACCCGGCAGGGTGGACCCTTCGGGCAGACCACGAACCCGAAGATCTTCGCCGCCGGCGACATGGTGCGCGGCTCCGATCTGGTCGTGACGGCTGTCTGGGAAGGCCGTGAGGCAGCCAAGGGCATCCTTGATCACCTACAGGTATAGGAGTGACGCGGTGAGCAGCTCTGAGCTCAAGAACGATCGAATCCTGCGCGCTTTCCAGCGCCAGCCCGTGGACCGGACCCCGGTCTGGATGATGCGCCAGGCCGGCCGCTATCTGGCCGAATATCGAGAGGTGCGGGCCCAGGCCGGCAGCTTCATGGGCCTGTGCCGCAGCCCCGAGCTGGCGGCCCGGGTGACCATGCAGCCGCTGGAGCGCTACGAGCTCGACGCCGCCATTCTCTTCTCGGACATCCTCACCATCCCCGAGGCCATGGGGCTCGGCCTGAACTTCGTCACCGGCGAGGGGCCGGTCTTCGAGCACCGGGTCAAGACCGCCGCCGACATCGACCGGCTGCCCCAGCCCTCGGCCCAGAAAGAGCTGCGCTACGTCATGGATGCGGTGGCAGCCTGCCGCAAGGAGCTGAACGGACAGGTGCCGCTGATCGGCTTCACCGGCAGCCCGTGGACCCTGGCCACTTACATGATCGAAGGCGGCTCGAGCAAGACCTTCGCCGCCAGCAAGAGTCTGCTCTTCAACGAGCCGGAGGCCGCGCACCGGCTGATGGCCAAGCTCGCCGACACCGTGGCCGACTACCTCAACGGCCAGGTAGAGGCTGGCGCGCAGGCGCTGATGATCTTTGACACCTGGGGCGGGGCCCTGGATCCGGTGCGTTACCGGGAGTTCTCGCTGGCCTATATGCAGCGCATCCTCGAGCAACTCCCCCGCGAGCGCGAGGGGCGTCGTATCCCGGTCACCCTGTTCACCAAGGGCGGCGGCCAGTGGCTGGAGGATATCGCCGACACCGGCTGTGACGGCGTCGGCCTCGACTGGACGACCTCGCTGGCCGACGCCCGGCGCCGGATCGGCGGCCGGGTGGCCCTGCAGGGGAACCTCGATCCGTGCATGCTCCACGCCAACCCCGAGGTCATCCGCCGCGAGGTGGCCCGCTGCCTGGAAGAGTTCGGCCACGGTCCGGGCCACGTGTTCAACCTTGGCCACGGCATCCAGCCGGAGACGCCGCCGGAGAATGTCGATGCCATGATCCGGGCCCTCCACGAACTCTCGCCGGCCTACCATGACGCAACGGCCACCTCGGCCACGTCGTAGGCGGCGGAGACAGCGCACCCTCTCGGCGGGCGTCATTCCGGTGCGCTTCGCCGAGAGGGGGCGGCTCTATCTGCTCCTGCGCGCCTTCCAGTACTGGGACTTTCCCAAGGGCAAGGTGGAAACCGGCGAGGAACCCCTCGAGGCGGCCCGCCGCGAGGTCCAGGAGGAGGCCGGGATCACCGAGCTGAGCTTCCGCTGGGGGTATCACTACTTCGAGACCGGTCCCTACGCCCAGGGCAAGGTGGCCCGTTACTACCTCGCCGAGACCACCACCCGACGCGTCGTCCTGGGGATCAATCCGGAGCTTGGCCGCCCCGAACACCACGAGTACCGCTGGGTCACGCCGGCCGAGGCGTACCGGCTCGCCTCACCGCGCGTTCGCGAGGTCCTCGACTGGGCGGAGGCGCGGATCACCAGGCCGGTGCACGACGACGCCTGAGCCCAGCATCAGCTGCGCCCGTATCGCCACCCCACGGCCCCCTCCCAGGCATCCCGGGCAAAGTATCCGAGCAGCGCCAGCAGGATCACCGCGCCGCCGAGCATCGACGGGACCGGCGGCACCTCGGCGAAGACCAGCCACACCCAGACCGGGCCCAGCGCCGCTTCAAGCAGCAGGACCAGACTCACCTCCGGCGAGGGGAGATACCGGGTGGACTGGGCGATGAGCAGCAGCGCCAGCGGCATCTGCACCAGGCCCATCACCCCGAGCACCGCGTAGCTATCCCAGCCCAGCGCCAGCGGCGCCGCCCAGGGCGCCGCGCACACGGCGGCCACCACACCGCCGGTGGCCACCACCGGCAGGCGGTTGATCTCCGGCCGGGCGCGCAACAGGGTGAGATTGGCACCCATATTGGCGGCGGCCAGCAGGGCCGCCAGGTCGCCCAGCCGCCCGCCGGGCTCCGCGGGGCCACTGAAGATCACCGCCATGCCGACGATCACCGCGGCGATGGTCCACCAGGTCCGCGTCTGGATCGGTTCACGCAGGAAGAGCCAGGTGAACACCGCCGAGAAGAGCGGCGCGGTGGCGAAGAGCACCAGCACGTTGGCGGCGTGGGTGTTGAGCACGGCGAAGACGAAGAGGATCGAGTTCAACCCGAAGAGCAGCCCGGAAGCCGCCGCGGCCCGGCCGCCGCGGCGCCAGATGCGCAGGGTGTAGCGACCCTGGGTGGCGAAGAGCAGAGCGCTGACCGCCAGCGCCATCAACAGCCCCCGCCAGAAGACCACGTCCCAGCCCTCGGCCCCGGCCATGCGCACCAACACCGCATCGAAGCTCAGCGCCGTCACCCCGGCGGCGGCGATCATCAGGCCCTTGGCCCGGTCCTGGGCAGCGTACGGCGTGGCACTCCTCGGCATGGGTGTACGTCTCCTTACTGGACGGCCCGGCGCGGGCGCAGGTAGGGCCGGAAGGCCGGCAACGCCGGCGAGGGTAACGCCTCCCGCCGGCGGTTTCAGTAGGTCGCGAAGCGGATACCGGCGTAGATGGTCCGCTCCGGGGCCGGCTCGAAGTAGCCACCGTCTTCCAGACTGTTATCCGATTCGTTGGCCGCGTTGATGCGCACGTTGGCGTCGTAGGTGGCGTCGAAGAGGTTGTTCACCCCGAAGAAGGGCTCGGCCTCGTAGGCGTCGGTGACGAAGGTCCGGCTGGCGTGGAGGCCGACCTCCGTATAGCCGGAGCTGCGCTGGGTGTTGCGGTCGTCGGCCCAGATGCCCTCGCTGGCGCGCACATCGGCGGCCCAGCGCCAGCCGCTGGGGGCCTGCCAGGCCGTCTCCAGGTAGCCGTGGGCCCGCGGCACACCGGGGATGCGGTTGCCACGAACCTGATCGGGGTCCTCGGCGCCGGATACGCCCTCCAACTCGGACGTCTCGAAATCCCGGAAGGTAAATTGCCCGTAGGCCAGGGCGGCCGTCACCTCCAGGCGCTCCGTGGGGAAGGCCTCCACCCCCAACTCCACGCCACGCCGGCGAGTCTCGCCGGCGTTCGCATACCGGGTCGGGCCGTCTGCATCCTCCTGCGGAACCAGCTCATCCTCCGTCCGCACCTGGAAGAGGGTCAGCTCGTAGCGCAGCCGCCGATCCAGGGCCCGCCCCTTGACGCCGACCTCCACGGAGCGCGCCTGCTGCGGCTCGATGGTGTCGTCGATGCCCCCGGCGTCCCGGTCCCACAGCTCCCAGAGCGTCGGCGTCTCGAAGGCGGAGCTGGCCTTGGCGTAGAGGCTGTGGTCCTCGGCCACGGCGTAGCGCACCCCGGCGAGGTAGCTGGGCTCGGTGTAGGTCTGACTGTCGGTATCCAACCCCGCCTCGCGATCATCGATGCTCAGCCGAGTCCAGTCCAGACGCCCGCCACCGACCAGCCGCCAGCGCGGCGCCACCTCCCAGTCCGCCTGCAGGTAGCCGGCCACCACCTGGGCCCGCTCCCGCTGATCGTTGGTCCGCTCACCCTCACGACCGTTGTTGTTCACGTACCGTTGCCGGTCGTCGTACTGCCACTCGGCGTCCGTGCCCACCGACACCTGCACCGGGCGCCCGGCGGCCTCGGTACGCCGCACGTGACGGCCGCCGACGCCGCCGTAGTAGCGCTCAAAGGTGACAATGCCGCCTGGGTCACCATTACCACCCGGGAACGGGTTCCGCCGGTAGAAGTCCCGGCGCTGCAGGAAGGCCCGCCCCTCCCAAAACTCGGTGGCCGACGGCTCGGCGGTGAGGATCACGGCACCGGTCTGCTGCTCCACCTCTTCGCCGGCGTCACGGTCCACGGCGTTGTCCGTCGCTTGCCGACGATCGTCCCGCACCTGTTCGCGGCTCAGCCCGCCGGGGTCTTGAGCCTCCGGCGCATCGAGGAGGTTGGCGATAAAGCGCAGCCGCTCGCCGCCGGCCAGATCGCGGTCGAGCTTGATATTCAGTCGGCGCTGCGCCGCGCCCGAATGGTCGCGGTAGCCGTCCATCTCCTGGTTGGAGGCGGTCACCGCCGTGCGCCAGGCCTCCTCGGCACGACCGCCCCAGACCCGCTGGGCCCGCTCGCCGTGGCTGCCGAAGAGCACCTCGCCGCCGAGGAACTCGCCGCTCTCCGGGGGTTCCAGGGTGGTGAAGCGGAAGACACCGCCGGCGGCGTTGCCGTAGAGGGCGGAGGCCGGCCCGCGGATGACCTCCAGCTGCTCCACAAAGGCCGGGTCCAGGGCGTCGAGCTGGCTCTGGCCGTCGGCCACGGTGTACGGCACGTCGTCGACCAAGGCCCGTATGCCGCGCACCCCAAAGGGTGAGCGGGCCCCGAACCCGCGCACCGACAGGCGCAGGTCCTGGGCGGCGTTGTAGCGGTTCTGCGTATGCACGCCGGGGACCCGATCGAGGCCCTGATCCAGGGAGAGGCGCCGGCCGCTGGCGTAGGCCTCGCGGCCGACGACGGAGACGGCCGCCGGGTAGTCGTCGGGGTCCACGTCGAGCCGCGGCACGGTGGCGACCACCGGCGGCAGCGCCGCCTCCGCGCCGAGCGCCGGACCGGTGGGACCGAGGGCCAGCGATAACCCCACCCACAGTCCCCCGAGAAAGGCGCCAGGCCCGCGTGCTACATTCGACCCTGATCTGCGCCGCGCACCAGGACCACCGATGATTCGCCGGCTCACCCCAATCACGCCTGCCCCGCTGCCCATGCTCACCACCCCGATGCTGCTCTTCGCCCTGGCCACCCCCGCCTACGGCGCGGAGACCGCACCGGCGGAGTTCGAGCCGCCGCCCCTCAGCACCCGTACGCTGCCGGAAGGGGAGCGTGAGGTCATCAGCGACGGACAGGATCGCACGGCGCTGGCGGTCAGCGTCTACCTGCGGGGGGCTGCAGTGTTCCGCGAGACCCGGGAGATCGGGCTCCCCGACGGGCCGGCGCGGCTCGTCCTGGCGGACGTGCCGGAACATCTCGATGCCGGTACGGTGAGCCTCGATTCCGAACACCGTCCGCAGGTCACCGCCGCCTCGTTCACCCCCGGCGACCTCGACCAGGACGCCCTCCTCCGCCACCACCTCGGCAGCGAGATCCGCTACCGTGCCCACCCCCAGGGGGACTGGGAACGCGCCCGGTTGCTCGCCTTTGATGCGGACGAGGCCATCGTCGCCACCGAGGCGGCGGTCCACCCGCTGCCCCGGGACGGCGACACGCGTTTTGCCTTCCCGGAGAGGCCGGGCCACCTCTACGGCTCCCCCACCCTGGAGCTGACCGTGGACAGCGAGAGCGGCGGTACCCACCCCGCCACTCTGGCCTACCGTAGCGACGGACTCACCTGGCGTGCCGAATACCAGCTCCACGCCGCCGAAGACGAGCCGGCACGCCTGGACGGCTACGCCCGCGTGGACAACGGCACCGGCCTCGACCTGCGCCAGGCCAAACTGACCTTCATCGGCGCCAGCCTCGACGACGACGCCATGCGCACCCTGGCCCAGGCCGAGTCGGTTACGGCCGACCGAGTGGGCGGCCTGCCCCGCTTCCAGACCGCCGAGCGCTACGACCTGCTGGCCGGCCGCAGCCACCGCATCCACCTGTTCCGTGAAACGCCCGAGGCCTTCAACCGCCACCACCGGCTGCGCGGCGACGCCGGCGCCGAGCCGGACCGCCCGCAGCAGTCGGCGGCCCGGCGCGTGGCCGGCTGGCAGGCGGGCACCGACCTGCCCCCCGGTCGGGTCACCCTGCTCACCGGGCCACCCGGGGCGACCGAGCCGGTCGGCGAAGGGCGGATTCAAGGGACCGCCGCCGGGGACGAGGTCGAGGTGGATCTGGGACCCGCCTTCACCGTGACCGGCGAGCGCACCCTGCAGGAGCGCCGTAGGCTCGAAGAGGCCGAGGGCTTCGAGGCCGCCTGGCGAATCCGCGTGCGCAACCGCGGCGAGACCGCCACCCGGGTCGAGCTCGAAGAGCGTCTGCCCGGGGACTGGGAGCTGCTTGAGACCAGCCACGAGCCGACACGCACCGAGGGCCGCTGGGCGCTCTGGGATCTGGCGCTGGAGGCCGACGACGAGGCGACCCTGGAATACCGGGTGCGCGTGGAGCGAGAGGAATGACCGAAGACCCTGTTGCCCTGGATGGCCTTCGCTATGCGGACCTGCAACACCGCGCCGGCCTGCTGGAGCTCGACCGTCGCTTCCTGGAGCGCCTGGAGGCCGCAGCCCCGGAGCTGGCGGCGAAGCTCCGGACCCGGCGCGACCCCGCCGCCGGCCCGACGCTGAGCAACCGTCACCTGGGGGAGTGGCTGATCGCCACGGCACCCTATCTGGAGGCGTTCCTCGCCGAGGCCTTCGACATCCAGGAGCCGCTGCAGGACGTCCGCGACGCCCTCACCCGGGACGCCGAGGTCATGGCCTTCCGTCGGGATTGGATCCAGAAGCGCGCTCGCCGACGCCAGATCCCCGACTACACCTCGTTTACCGAGCTCGACACCTGGCTGGATGAGGCCCTGGAGGCCCGGGGGCTCAACCGCCGAGACCGGGAGCTGGCCGTCGCCCGACTGGCCGGGCAGTACGCCGCCGAGACCGACACCGAGGTCGAGCGGGAGCGCCTGCTGGACTGGTGTGCCGCTGCCCTGCACACCGCGCCGGGGCAGGCGGCCGTTGCCGGGTGGGCGGCCTTTCGGCTTCCGCAGCGCGTGGACCACGCCCATCTGGTCGAACTGGAGTCCGAGGCGACGGGGCCACGGGGCCAGCCCGTCCGCTTCCACGCTCCCCGTGCCCGCTGGCGCAACCGGGATGGCTTCGAGCTCACCGATGCCCGCGCCCCGCAACGCCAGGTCAGCGCCGAAGCCCACTACTGCATCTACTGCCACGACCACGAGGGCGACTTCTGCTCCCGCGGCTTCCCGGAGAAGAAGGGCGATCCGGAACTCGGCTACAAGGCGGACCCGCTGGGGGTTCAGCTCACCGGATGCCCGCTGGAGGAGCGGATCTCGGAGATGAACCGCCTCTACCGGGACGGCCACCCGCTCGCCGCACTCGCCGTGGCGATGGTGGACAACCCCATGGTCCCGGCCACCGGCCACCGGATCTGCAACGACTGCATGAAGGCCTGCATCTATCAGAAGCAGGACCCGGTGGACATCCCGCAGATCGAGACTCGCACCCTTACCGACGTGCTCGGGCTGCCCTATGGCGTCGAGCTCTACCATCTGCTGGCGCGCTGGAACCCCTTGCGCGCCGATCAGTACCTGCCCGCCGAGGAGAACGGCCGCCGGGTGCTCATCGCCGGCCAGGGGCCCGCCGGCTTCACCATGGCCCATCACCTGACCATGGCCGGCTGCACTGTGGTGGCCGTCGATGGGCTAAAGATCGAACCGCTGCCCCGGGAGTGGCTCGACGGACCCATCCGCGACTGGTCGCGGGTCTGGGAACCGCTGGAGACCCGGACCCTCTACGGTTTCGGTGGGGTCGCCGAGTACGGGATCACCAACCGCTGGGACAAGAACTTCCTCAAGCTCATCTACCTCACCCTGGCCCGGCGGGAGCGCTACGCGGTCCACGGCGGCGTTCGCCTGGGCGGCACCCTCACCCTGGAGGATGCCTGGGCGCTGGGCTTCGACCACGTCTGCATGGCCACCGGGGCCGGCTACCCGCGGGTGCTGGACGTCGGCAACAGCCTGGCCCGGGGCATGCGCCAGGCCAACGACTTCCTCATGGCCCTGCAGTTAACCGGCGCGGGGAAAAGCGAGAGCATCGCCAACCTGCAGGTGCGCATGCCGGCGGTGGTCATTGGCGGCGGACTGACCGCCGTCGATACCGCCACCGAGGTCCAGGCCCACTACATTGCCCAGGTCGAAAAGGTCCTCGATCACTACGAGGCACTGGACGCTGAAGGCACCGGGTTCGGGACCGAGCTCGGGGCCGAGGACCAGGCCATCCTCGATGAGTTCCTGGCCCACGGCCGCGCCGTCCGCGCCGAACGCGAGCGGGCCCGGGCCGCCGGCGAGGCGCCGCAGTTCGCGCCACTGCTTCAGGCCTGGGGCGGGGTGACCATCGCCTACCGCAAGGGCCTCACCGCCTCGCCGGCCTACGTGCGCAACCACGAGGAGCTGAGCCGGGCCCTGGAGGAGGGCATCCTCTACGCCGAAGGACTGGAACCCCTGCACGTCCGACTCGACGAACACGAGCACGTGCAGTCGGTGGTCTTTCGGCGCATGCGCCACGACGGCGGCCGCTGGTACGCCACCGGGCGGGAGACCGAGCTGACTGCCCGCTCGATCTTCGTCGCCGCGGGCACCGTGCCCAACACCATCTACGCCCATGAGTACCCAGGCAGCCTGCAACTGCAGGGCATCCACTACCGACCCTACGGCTATCGGCGCAAGGGGCTGCAGCCCATCGCCGCCGGCGAACACTGCAAGGCTCCGGAGGTCGGCCCGTTCACCTCCTATCAGTCGGCCGGGCGTACCGTCTCGTTCATCGGCGACACACACCCCACCTTCGCCGGCAGCGTGGTACAAGCCATCGCCTCCGCGCGGCGCAGCTACCCCCAAGTCCTGGCTGCCCTAGGCGGGCTGCCCATGCAGCCCGGGCGCAAGGCGCGCGCCTTCCTGGACAACCTGGCGGCGCGGCTGACCCCGCGGGTGGTCTCGGTGGAGCAGCCGAGCCCGGCCGTGGCCGAGATCTGGGTGCGCGCCCCACTGGCCGCGGCGCGTTTCCGCCCCGGACAGTTCTTCCGCCTGCAGACCCTGGAGACCCACAGCCCGGTCATCGAGGGCACCCGGCTTCAGGTCCCGCTAATGACCGTCTCCGGCACCGGGATCGACGGCGACTGCATCCGCCTGATGCTGTTGCAGTGGGGGGCGGCCCCGCGTATTGCCGCCCACCTGCAACCCGGCGACCCGCTGGTGCTGATGGGGCCCACCGGCGCCCCCACGGAGATCCCCGAAGACCGCACGGTGATGGTGGTCGCCGGCCGCTGGGGGGCTGCGGTCATGCACGACATCGGCTCCGCGCTGCGTGAGGCCGGCAACCGTGTGCTCTACATCGCCGCCTTCGGCAGCGCCACCGAGATCGACCACCCCGACGAGCTTGAGGCCGGCGCCGATCAGATCGTCTGGGCCACCGCCCGCGAACCGGCGTTCGAGCCGCGTCGCCCGCAGGACACCGCAGTCATCAGCGCCGACATGGTGGACCTGGTGCGCCGCTACGGCGACGGCGAGATCGCCCCCGACGGCCCGAGCCTGCCCCTGGCGGCCGTCGACCGGATCCTGGTGGTGGGCGGCACCGGCCTGCTGTCCGGCTTCCAGCGGGCGCTGGCCGATGGCCTTTCCGGCTACTTTCCGGACCACCTGGAGGCGGTCGGCACCGTAGGCAGTCCCATGCAGTGCATGCTCAAGGGCGTCTGCGCCCAGTGCCTGCAGTGGCAGCTCGATCCGGAGACCGGCGAACGGACCCGGGCCGTCTTCTCGTGCGCTGAGCAGGATCAGCCACTGGGCTGGATCGACCTCGGTAACCTGGCTGCACGGCAGCAGCAGAACCGCCTGCTCGACCGGCTCACCGCCGCCTGGGTGGAGCGCCTGCTGCGGCGACAGGCAGCGGATTGATATGCAATACTCCGGATATCAGGCTCGCAACCCGATCCCAAGGAGGAGACGCAATGGACGTAAGCAGGAACATGGGCACCGTGGATCGCGCCATCCGTGCCATCGTGGGCATCTGCCTGATCGCCCTAGCCTTCATCGGTCCGCAGACCGCCTGGGGGTGGATCGGCCTGATCCCGCTGGCGACCGCCGTTGTCGGGGTCTGCCCGGCCTACATCCCGCTGGGTCTGAAGACCTGCGCCAAGTAGCGCGAGCCGCTCAGGAACGAACACCGAGCCGGCGGACCGCCTCGCGCACGGCGGTTTCGCCGGATACGGCATCCAGTGTGCGCCGCGACGCCGCCTCAGCGTCGATCAGGGCCGCCAACAGCGCGGCCACGTCGTCCCGCGGGATCTCGCCGTAGGGCAGCCCCTCACCGAGGCTCACCTTGCCTCGCGCCCGCTCGTTGAGCAGCCGCCCCGGCCGCAGGATGGTCCAGTCCATGGCCGTATTGCGCAGGCGTTCATCGGCTTCGCGCTTGGCATCCAGATACGGCCGCAGCCGCTCCGGGGCCTCTTCCGGACACTCGGTGCGCATCGATGAGACCATCAGGAAGCGATCCACTCCGGCCGCCTCGGCCAAGTCGATGATCCGCAGCGCCCCGCGGCGGTCCACCGCCTCGGTCTTATCGGTACCGGTATGGGGCCCCGAGCCGGCCGTGAAGACCACGGCGTTGGTGCCGCGGACCGCCTGGCTGCAGTCGCGCTCCAGATCCGCCACCACCGTCTCGGTGGCCCCAGCAGCCGCCAGGGCCGGCTGCTGGTCCGGGTCGCGGACCATGGCCCGCACCTCGTGACGGCTCGGCGCGAGCCGCTCCACCAGCCGCCGTCCCACCTGCCCGTGGGCCCCGATGATCAGCACCCGCATGCTCTGCCCTCCGCTCCGATGGCCTGTTCCAACCTAGCCTACGCCGTCGGCGTTGAAACGGACACCGCGCAGGCGGTTGAGCGCAGCCATGACCTCGATCGTCCGCGGGCGGGCCAGATCGCCGTCGGGACGGGGCAGCAGTTGTGCCCAGTGGCGCGTCAGCAGTTCGGCTACCCACGCCGGCGGATCCTCGACCCGGCCGCTGTCGGCGAGCCGCTCGAGCAGCAGGCCGATGGCCCGCACCTGGGCCGCATCGGCGATCTGCTCCACGGCGCGCAGGTCGATGGCCTCGCGGCCCACCAGGAGGGTATCCCGGCCCCGGCCCTGAACCTTGCGCTTACCGGGCTTGGTTTCGGTGCGCACCGTCCGCCCGTCCACGGCCCGCATGGCCGGCCAGGACAGCGGCGAACGGATTTCGGCGTGGCGCCCGGTGGCGTACTCGGTCGCCACGCGGCGCGCCTCGGCGGTGACGTCCGCCGGGCGGTAGTCCTGCATCTGGATCACCGTATCGGCGCTATCCAGATAGTCGCCGGAGCCCCCCATCACCAGCAGGGTCGAGACCCCGTACCGGTCACGCAGCTCGGCGATGCGATCCACCAGCGGGGTGATCGGCTCGGCGTCTCGGGCTACCAGGGCCTGCATGCGCCGATCGCGGATCATGAAGTTGGTGGCCGAGGTGTCCTCGTCGACCAGCAGGGTCCGCGAGCCCGCCTCCAGCGCCTCCTGCAGGGCCGCCGCCTGGCTGGTGGAGCCGGAGGCCAGATCGGTAGAAAAAGCGGTCGTGGACTTGCCGAAGGGGAGCTCGCCGATATAGGGGGAGAGATCCACGGCGTGCACGGCCCGACCATCCTCGGCGCGGATCTTGGCCGCGTCCTCAAGGCTGACCACACCGTCACGCCCGTCCCCCGGCCTGTGGTCGTAGACACCGAGTTCCAGGGCGTTGAGCAGGGTCGACTTGCCGTGGAAGCCACCCCCGACAATCAGGGTGATCCCGCGCGGGATCCCCATGCCGGAGATCGAGCCGGCGTTCGGCGCCTCCAGCGTCACCCGCAACGAATCGGGGCTGTCGAAGGGGATGGCGTCCGCCAAGGGCCGGTCGTCCACGCCGGAGCGCCGCGGCAGCACGGCCCCATCGGCGACAAAGGCGACCAGACCACGCTCGGCAAGCTGTCCGCGCAGGGCGTGCTGGTCCTCCACCGCCGCGCAGTGGCGCTCCAGCGCGGCGGCATCCAGCCGCTGCGCCTCGGTAGCCCCGGCGACGATCCGCGGCAGCTTCCGGCAGAGGATCTCGGCGGCCTGGCGCCCGAGGATGGTCCGCCCCCGGGCCGGCAAGGCAACGGTGAAGCGCAGCTCGACCCCGGCATCGGTGAACAGCACGGCGCTGCGATCGAGCACCGTCTGCGCGCCGGCATCGATGCGCACCGCCTGCTCACCGTCTGCTTCGTTCGCGAAGGCCCGCGCGATATAGTCGCGCGCCGCGCGGCGCCGGGGCTCTCCGGCCAGGGCCGGCTCCGGTAAGGCGACCTGTTGCCACGGTACGACGGCCCGCATCCGCGAGGGAGCGGCGAAGGGGTCAGCCTGGACCTTGTCGACGCACAGGGTGAAACCAGGGAACGCGTGGCGGCCCTGGATGTCCTTGTACGCCTTGTAGCCTCGACCGTCGAGGCGCTGGAGGAGCGTCTGCAGCTGTTCCATGGCGGCACACGGTAGCCGAGGCCGACCGCCCCGGCCAAGGGCCTGGGCCCGGCTCAGCCGCGCACGTCGCCGCGATCCTCGCCGATGGCCAGGGCGCCGAGCCGCTGCAGCGCCCACTCTGTCGCCGGCACGTCGGCCTGGGCGCAGTTGAGCCGCAGGCAGCGTCCGTACCGGCCGGTGGGCGAGAAGACGGGACCGGGGGCGATGCTGATTCCCTCGGCCAGGGCGCGGCGCTGCAGCTCCAGGCTATCGCAGCCGGCCGGGAGCTCCACCCACACCACGAAACCGCCCCGCGGCCGCGTCACCCGGGTGCCCTCCGGGAAGTGGCGGCGTACCAGGCCGGCCACCCAGCGCACATGCCGCTCGTAGTTGCGCCGGGCCCGGCGCAGGAAGCGGTCGTAGCCGCCCTGCTCCAGGTAGTCGGCCACCGCCAACGAACTCAGGGTACAAGTGGCCTGACTGGTCGCGTACTTGAGATAGACCAGGCGGTCCCGGTAACGGCCCGGCGCGACCCAGCCGACCCGCAGCCCGGCACCGAGGACCTTGGAAAAGGAACTGCAGTAGAGCACCTCGCCGTGGGCGTCGAAGGCCTTCGCTGCCCACGGCCGGGTACCGTCGAAGGCCAGCTCACCGTAGACATCGTCCTCGATTAAGGGCACGCCGTGGGCGCTGAGCACCCCCACCAGCTCCTGCTTGCGCGACTCCGGGGTGGCGTGCCCCAACGGATTGCCGAAGGTGGGCATCAGCACACAGGCGCGGATCGACCAACGCGACAGGGCCCGTTCCAGCGCCTCGGGGATCATCCCGGAATGCGGGTCCGTGGCCACCTCCAGGGCCTGCATGCCCTGGGACTCGATGGCCTGAAGGATGCCGTAGAAGGTCGGCGACTCGATGGCCACCACGTCGCCGGGCTCGGCCACGGCGCGCAGGCTCAGGGTGATCGCTTCCTGGCACCCGGCGGTGAGCACGATGTCGTCCGGAGACAGGCTGCAGCCGGCGTAGGCCATGCGGCGGGCGATCTGGGTGCGCAGCTCGGCACACCCCGGCGGGAAGTCGTAGGCATTGACCCGCTCGCGCTGGCGGCGACGCACCCGGGCGAAGCTGCGGTCCATGGCCGCGGCCGGGAGGAACGCCGCCGGCGCTGCGGCCGCCCCCAGCGAGACCACATCCGGCTCGTGGTGGGCGCGCACCAGGTCGAGGACGCGCTCCTGGCCGAGCACCAGACTCGGCGCATCCACCTCGTCCACTTGCTCGCTGGGGGCTGCGCTCGCTGTCGCCCGTTCGCGGACGAAGAACCCCGAGCGGGGTCGGGCCTCGAGGACCTCGCGCTGCTCAAGGAGTTCGCAGGCGGCGACGATGGTGGCCATGCTCACCCCGAAGTGCCGGCGCAGACGCCGCAGTCCGGGCAGACGATCCCCGGGCGCGTAGACGCCCTGCTCGATCTGATGAGCCAGCGTCTCGGCCACCCGTTCGTAGAGTGGTGTAGTCATGGGGACCCAGTCTACCGCAACTGTACCGGTTCATAATGTCGGAAACTGCTTCTGTATCGGGCCGTCGATTACAGTGATGATAGTCGTCGATCCCGAGAAGCAACGCAGGAATGGAATAATGTCGCAGGCCCTTAACGCCGAAGCAGGCTGGCAGTACGAGCAGTATACCCCCGGTTTTGCCGACTACTGGGACGACCTGGTGGGTTGGGAGACCCGCCTGGCCCGCGAAGGCGCTTTCTACAACCGCTTGGTGGGCGCCCACGGCGCCAAGAAGGTCATCGACCTGGCGACCGGAACCGGTGTCAACGCTGTCTCTCTGGCCAAGGCCGGCTTCGACGTGACCGCCGTCGACGGCTCCGAGAACATGCTGATCAAGGCCCGCGAGAACGCCGAGAAGTACGGCGTCAAGTTCGCCGACAGCCGGGCGGTCGATTGGCTGGAGCTCGACCAGGTCATGGGCACGGAGCAGTACGACGCTGCGGTGTGCCTAGGCAACTCCTTCACCCACCTGTTCGACCACGAGGATCGCCGCACCGCACTGCTGGCGATGTACCGCGTGCTGCGTCCGGGCGGGATGCTGATCATCGATCAGCGCAACTACGACGACATGCTCGACAACGGCTACAGCTCCAAGCACACCTACTGCTACACGGGTGAGGGCGTGGATGTCGGCCCGGCCGAGTTACACCGCACCATGGCGCGCTTCCAGTACGTCTTTGCCGACGGAGCCACCTTCCAGCTGAAGATGTACCCGCTGCGCCAGGACTACCTGACGCACCTGCTCGAGGACGCCGGCTTCATCAACGTCGAGCGCTACGGCGATCTGCAGAAGCCGTACTACCGCAACGACGTGGACTTCATCCAGCAGGTGGCCTACCGCCCGCTGGAGTCCTGAGGCCACCCGGCGCCCCAGGCGCACGGGCAGGACGACGCGGCCCCTCGACCAGGGGCCGCGTTTTTTTTGCCCACCCTCCGCCACCAGTGCATAACCGCACCGCGGCTGCCTTGAAGCCCGCACTCCGGGCGCATAGCTTCCAATCATGGCGGTCCCCCCCCGGGGACGGGAGAGGAGGTGGATCATGAATCGGCGACAGAAGCGAGCAGAAGAGGCGCGGCGCACGATCCTGGAGTCGGGGGATCGGGAGCTGATCAATCGGCTGCACCTGATGGAGGCCAGTCAGGCCCGCTCGGGGCGGGGCGGGCGTGGGCCCGGGCTGCTGGGCACTGCGGCCGCCGTCGGCGGCGGTGCCTACCTGGGCACCCTACTCGCCGGGATGACCCTCAACGCCGAGATGCAGCGGGCCTTCGCGGCCGTCGCTGAGGATATGGGCGTCAGCCCGGGCGATCTCGGCCTCAGCCCCGCCGCCATGGAGGGCGACGTCGGCGCTGACGACGGCGGGCTATTCGACGATTTCGGCGGCTTCTTCGATCTCTGACCCCCCCCCCGGCGGGCGTCGTGCCCGCCGGGGGGGGGGGGGGGCGGCGACCGGCGGGTCAGGCCCGCCACAGATCCATAAAGGCGTGGACCGGCATCTGTTCCAGACCCGCCTGGTCGGACAGTGCCGCCTCGATGGCGCCAGCCTGCCGCGGGGCGAACCGCGCCGCCAGGGCGTTGCGGAACTTCTCCTCCAGCACCGGGATCCCCTCGTCACGGCGACGCCGGTGGCCGATGGGGTACTCCACGGCGATGCGCTCGGTCTTGGAGCCATCCTTGAAGAAGACCTGCACGGCGTTCCCGATGGAGCGCTTCTCCGGGTCCATGTAGTCCCGGGAGAAGGCCTCGTTCTCGGAGACCTCCATGCGCTCGCGCAGGGCGTCGATACGCGGGTCGGCCGCCACCGCATCCTCGTAGTCGGCGGCGGTCAGGCGGCCGAAGATCAGCGGCACCGCCACCATGTACTGGAGACAGTGGTCGCGGTCGGCAGGATTGTTCAGCGGGCCGGTCTTGTCGATGATCCGCACCCCCGCCTCCTGGGTCTCGATGACCACCCGGTCGACCTCGTCGAGTCGAGGCGCCACCTCGGCGTGCAGCTGCAGGGCCGCCTCCACCGCGGTCTGAGCGTGGAACTCGGCGGGGAAGGAGATCTTGAACAGCACGTGCTCCATGACGTAACTGGCGTACGCCTGGGAGCGGCGGATCGGTTCCCCGCGGAAGAGCACGTCCTGGAAGCCCCACCCCTGGGCGGTGAGTGCCGACGGGTAGCCCATCTCGCCGGTGAGGCTCATCAGCGCCAGCCGGACCCCGCGGGCCGAGGCGTCCCCGGCGGCCCAGCTCTTGCGCGAGCCGGTGTTCGGGGCGTGGCGATAGGTCCGCAGGGCGCCGCCGTCGATCCAGGCGTTGGAGACGGCGTTGATGATGTCCTCGCGGCTGCCGCCGAGCAGCTGCGTGGCCACCGCGGTGGTCGCCAGTCGCACCAGGAGGACGTGGTCGAGGCCGACACGGTTGAAGCTGTTCTCCAGCGCCAGCACGCCCTGGATCTCGTGGGCCTTGATGGCCGCAGTCAGCACCTCGCGCATGGTCAGCGGTGTCTGACCCAGCGCCAGGCGCCGACGGCTCTCGTAATCGGCCGCCGCCAGGATGCCACCGAGGTTATCCGAAGGGTGGCCCCACTCCGCCGCCAGCCAGGTATCGTTGAAGTCCAGCCAGCGGATCAGCGCGCCGATATTGAACGCCCCCTGCACGGGATCGAGCCGATGGGCGGTGCCCGGCACCACCACCCCGTCGCGCATCTCGGCCCCCGGGACGATGGGGCCGAGCAGTTTGGTACAGGCCGGGTAGTCGAGCGCCATCATGGCGCAGGCGAGGCTGTCCATCAGGCAGTGGCGGGCGGTCTGGTAGGCCTCGGCGGAGTCGATGGCGGTCCCGCTGACGTAGTCGGCGATGGCCACCAGCTCGGCATCGGGGTCGGGGCGCTGGGCGCTGCGGATGTCTCCGGACATGGGCAAGCTTCCTTAAGAACCAGTTACAAGTTGATCGCTTCGCGGTCGCAGTGGGCCGGCCGTCGCGGGCAACGGCGACCGCGGGTCACGAACCGGCGGCATTAACGGCGATCGATCGGCGGCACCGTCCGCAGGGTGTGGCCGGTGTAGTCGGCGCTCGGGCGGATGATGCGGTTCTTCGCCCGCTGCTCCATGACGTGGGCGGCCCACCCGCTGTGCCGGGACATCACGAAGATCGGCGTAAACAGCTTGGTGGGGATCCCCATGAAGCGGTAGGCGGAGGCGTGGTAGAAGTCGGCATTGGCGAACAGGCCCTTCTCGTCCCACATCATCTGCTCCACGGCCTCGGAGACCGGGAACAGGGTGTCGTCCCCCACCTCCTCGGCGAGTTCCCGGGACCACTCCTTGATCACGGCGTTGCGCGGGTCGACCTCGGTATAGACGGCATGGCCGAAGCCCATCACCTTCTCCTTGCGCTCGAGCATCCCGGAGAGCTCGCGCCGCGCTTCCTCGGGGCTCGACCACTGCTCGAGCATCTCCATCGCCGCCTCGTTGGCGCCGCCGTGGAGCGGGCCGCGCAGGGTCCCGATGGCGCCGGTGATCGCCGAGTGCATGTCGGACAACGTGGAGGCGCAGACCCGCGCGGCGAACGTGGAGGCGTTGAACTCGTGCTCCGCGTAGAGGATCAGCGAGACGTGCATCACGTCCTTGTGCAGCTCGTTGGGGCGCTCGCCGCGGAGCAGGTAGAGGAAGTGGCCGCCGATCGAATCCTCATCGCTGTCGGTGTCGATCCGCACGCCGTCGTGGCTGTAGCGGTACCAGTAGGTGATGATCGACGGGAAGACCGCCAGCAGACGATCGGCGACGTCGGCCTGCTGCGCGAAGTCGGTCTCGGTCTCCAGGGTACCGAGCATGGAGCAGCCGGTCCGCATCACGTCCATGGGGTGGGCGTCCCGGGGGATCTGTTCGAGCACCGCCTTGACCGCCGGGGGCAGCTCGCGCATGCCCGACAGGCGGCGCTTGTAGGCATCGAGCCCGGCGCGGTCCGGCAACTCGCCGTAAAGCAGCAGGTAGGCCACCTCCTCGAACTCGCACTGCGCCGCCAGGTCGCGGACATCGTAGCCGCGATAGGTCAGGCCGGTCCCCTCCTGCCCCACCGTACACAGCGCCGTCTCCCCGGCGGATTGGCCGCGCAGCCCGGCACCCGTCTTCTTACCCGTCATCGCTGTCCTCCTCCTGTTCGTCCGTCGCGCCCGAAGAGCTCATCGAGCTTGCGCTCGTAGTCGTGATAACCGAGTACCTCGTAGAGTTCCTCGCGCGTTTGCATGCGATCGAGCACCCGCTCCTGGGTACCGTCAGCACGGATGGCACCGTAGACCGCTTCAGCGGCCCGGCTCATGGCACGGAAGGCCGACAGCGGATACAGGACCAGGCCCGCACCCGCCTCGCGCAACTCCTCCACCGTAAAGTACGGGGTCTTGCCGAACTCGGTGATGTTGGCCAGCACCGGCACCGGCACGCGGTCGGTGAAGGCGCGGATATCGTCCAGACTGTGCATGGCCTCGGCGAAGACCATATCGGCGCCGGCCTCCACATAGGCCTCAGCGCGCTCCACGGCCGCCTCGAGCCCCTCGGAGGCCCGGGCATCGGTCCGCGCCATGACCACCAGCTCGGGGTCCGTACGGGCATCCACCGCCGCCTTCACCCGGTCGACCATCTCGGCGGTGGAGACCAGTTCCTTGCCCGGGCGGTGCCCACAGCGCTTGGCCTGGACCTGATCCTCGATGTGCACCGCGGCCGCCCCGGCTCGCGTCAGCTCCCGGACGGTGCGGGCCACACTGAAGGCCCCGCCGAAGCCGGTGTCGATATCCACCAGCACCGGGGTACGGGTCGCGTCGGTGATGCGCCGCACATCCTCGACGACGTCCGCCAGCTGAGTGATCCCCAGATCCGGCAGACCGTAGGAGGCATTGGCCACCCCCGCCCCCGAGACATACAGCGCCCGGAACCCGGCCCGCTCGGCAAGCAGTGCCGAGTAGGCATTGATGGCCCCCACCACTTGCAGCGGGCGTTCGTCCGCGACCGCGTCGCGGAACCGCCGCCCGGCGGATGACTGCTCTGTCATGTTTCTGTTCGCTCCGTGTGGTGATCGGATTCAGCGGATCGCTCGGATCAGGCGATCGGGATCAGGCGACCGTATCGCCGCCGACCCGGACCAGGGTCCGGCCGGTGACCTGCCTGGCAAGCACCGCCTCGGCGGCGTCCCGCAACTGCTCCAGCGCCACCTCGCGGGTGATATAACCTTCGGGGTCGCGGGGGCGCAGGTCGTCGCCCAGGCGCCGCCAGCCCTCCAGGCGGAGCCCCCGCGGGCAGTTGGCCGAGCTGATCCCGAGGAGGCTGACGCCGCGCAGGATCCAGGGCATGACGGTGGTCTCCAGCTTGACGCCCCCGGCCAGACCGATGGCCGCGACGTTGCCGTACTCCTCGACCTGGGGCAGGAGGCCGGCCAGCAGCGGGCCACCCACCGTGTCGACCACGCCGCCAAAGCGGGCCCGGTCCAGCGGGCGCTCGCTGAGCCCGATGGCGTCCGGGGCCACCACCTCGGCAGCCCCCAGCCCGCGCAGGTACGCCGCGGCCGGCTCCTTACCGGAGACCGCAATCACCCGGTAGCCGGCATTGCTGAACAGGTCCACGGCGATACTGCCGACACCGCCCGATGCCCCGGTCACCACCACGTCGCCCAACGCCGGGGTCTGCCCGGCCGCCTCCATGCGGATCAGCGCCAGGGCTGCAGTGAAACCCGCGGTGCCGAGCGCCATCGCCTCACGGACGGTGACTTCCGCCGGGACCGGCACGACCCAGTCGGCAGGGACCCGCACGTACTCGGCGAACCCCCCGTCGTGGACCTCGCCCAGCCCGCAGCCGGTGACCAGGACCCGATCCCCGGGGACCACGTCCGCGCTGTCGCTGGCCGCCACGACGCCAGCGGCGTCGATCCCCGGGGTCATGGGGAAACGACGCAGGATCTTGCCCTGGCCCGTAACGGCCAGGGCGTCTTTGTAGTTCAGTGAGGAGTAGGCCACCCGGATCAGGACATCGCCGGCCGGCAGATCGTCGCCGCCGAGGGTCACAACCCCACCCTGATCCTCCTTGCCGGCTTCCGACACGCGCCACGCCTGGAAATTTTGCATTCTGGGTCACCTCTGACAGCCCGCTCAGCGAGTCTACAACAGCGTTTTACTGCTTCCCAAATCCTATTTTTGACAAAAGGTTACATTACCTTTTAGCCCTCTATGGACGCTCATCGCGGGCCATGCGGCGCAATAACCATTATTCCCAACAATGTTCCGATTCGCGGTCCATTGGGCGCGCACCGGGTCAAGCCCTCCGTTGGACCCCGCGCGGCGCTTGGTGCACCATGAGCTGCGGTCAAAAACCGACCCCGCAGCGAGGATTCACAGGCACGACCCATGGCGCCGCGCACCTATCTCCCTTTGGCCGTGCTGGCCCTGATCGCCGGGGCGATCGCCGCCGTGCTGATGATCGGCGAACAGCGCGGCGCAGACACCGAAACCAGCAACCGGGGCGAACCTGGTGAGCCGGCCGATCGCCGCGGGGCCCTGGTCGATGAGGTGGTCTTCACCGAGGAGTCCGACCCGGGCCGGCTCACTGCGCTGATCGAGCACGGCTCACACCACCTGTTCACCCAGGGCATCGACAGCGCCACGATCTTCCGTCAGGCGCAGGATTCCGACCAGGTCGGCCACTTTCTCTCCCACGGCACGGCCATCGAACTAACCCTCAACCCGGCGGCCTTCGAGGATGATCAGCGGCTCAATCCGTTCCAGGAGCCCCGCATCCGCGAGGCGCTCAACCGCCTCGTCGACCGGCGCTATGTGGCCGAGGAGCTCTTCGGTGGCCTCGCCGTCCCCCGCTATCTGCCGATCAACACCGCCTTCCCGGACTACGCCCGCCTGGCGGAGACCGCCCGATCCCTGGAGCTCGAGTACCGCCACGACCCGGACCGCGCCGAGGCGACCATCGCCGAGGAGATGGAAGCCCTCGGCGCCGAGCGCCGGGGCGGCCGCTGGTACTACCAGGGGGAGCCGGTGACCCTGTCGGTACTCATTCGCACCGAGGACAACCGCGAGCGGGTCGGCGACTACATCGCCAACCTCATGGAGGACCTCGGCTTCGCGGTCGAGCGCCTCTACCGCACGGCGGAGGAGGCGTCGCGGATCTGGATGACCGGGGACCCGGCGGCCGGGCGCTGGCACATCTACACCGGCGCCTGGGTGTCGACGGTGATCAACCGGGACATTGGCGACGACTTGAACTATTACTACACGCCCCGGGGCCGTCCCGATCCACTGTGGCAGGCGTACGACCCCACCGAGGCGTTCAGCACCGCCGCCGAACGCCTGGAGCGGCGCGACTACAGCAGTGTCGAGGAGCGCCAGACCCTCATGAAGGAGGGGCTCGAACTGGCCATGGAGAACTCGGCGCGCATCTGGCTGGTCGATCAGCTCAGCGTCTGGCCCCACGCCGCCGATCTGGAAGTCGCCGGGGACCTGGCCGGGGGGCTCTCGGGCTCTCAGCTGTGGCCCTTCACCCTGCGTTTCAGCGACCGCGTGGGCGGCCGGGTGGTGGCCGCCACCCCGAGCATGCTGACCGAGCCCTGGAACCCGGTCGCGGGCAGTAACTGGATCTTCGACCGGATGATCCTGCGCGGCCTGACCGACTCGGCAGTGCTGCCCGACCCCTTCACCGGCCTCTACTGGCCGCAGCGCATCGAGTCGGCCGAGGTCACCGTGACCGAAGACGCGCCGGTCTCTCGCACCCTGGACTGGGTGTCGCTGGAGACCACCGAGGAGATCGAGATCCCGGGCGACGCCTGGATCGACTGGGACCCGGAGGAGCAGCGCATCCTCACCGTCGACGACCGGCACGAGGACGGGCTGACCGCACGCTCGCGGGTGGTGCTCCACTACGAGGACGACTACCTGGAGCGGCGCTGGCACGATGGCTCACAGGTCTCGGTGGCCGACGTGGTGCTGCCGTGGATCCTCAGCTTCGCCCGGGCCGACGAGGACAGCCCGCTGTTCGATCCATCGCATCTGCCAGAGTTTGAGGTCTACCAGCGCAACTTCCGCGGCTGGCGCATGATCGATACCGACCCCCTGACCGTCGAGGTCTACAGCGACCAGGTCTACCCGGACGCCGAAAACCTCGTCGCCGCCCGCATCCCCGGCGCCCTGCCCTGGCACGTACTCAACCTGGGCATCCAGGCCGAACGCGGCGGCGAGCTGGCCTTCTCCTCCAGCAAGGCCGACCGCATGGACGTGGAGTGGCTCAACCTGGTCTCCGGCCCCAGCCTGGAGATCCTCCGGGGTTACCTGCAGGCCGCCACCGAGAGCGAGCAGGTGCCCTTCGAGGACGTCCTCGGCACGTGGCTGCGCGAGGGCGAGGCCGCCGAGCGCTACCGCGCCCTGGGCGAGTGGCACCGGGAGCGCGGCCACTTCTGGGTCGACGACGGCCCCTTCTACCTGCATTCGGTGCGCCCGGTGGAGGGGAGCATCGTCCTGCGCCGCTACGCCGACCACCCGGACCCGTCGGACAAGTGGCTGCGCTTTACTGATCCGCGGATCCCGGAACTGGAGATCGACGGGCCGCTGCTGGTCGAGCGCGGCGATGACCTGGAGCTGACGGTGCGCATCACCTACGCCGGCGAAGCCTACCCGGGTGAAGAGATCGAGGCGGCGCGCTTCCTGCTCTTCGACAAGAACGACCAGCTGGTGCTGGAGCGCGAGGCCGAACCCGCTGCAGGCGGGGAGTGGCATATCCGCGTCCCGGCCGAGGAGTTGGAGGCGCTGGGCACCGGGGCCAACAGCCTGGAGCTAGCGGTCACCTCGCAGAGCGTGGCCCTGCCGGCCTTCGCCACCCACGCCTTCGCCACGCTGCCCGCCGGCGAGGCTGAAGCAGACGGCGAGGAGGAGGAGTAACCGTGGCCACCGCCGCACCCGCCAGCCGTACCGCCTCCCTGCTGCGCGACCTTCGCTATCTGGGGGTCTTCACCGCCAAGCGGGTGATCGCGCTGCTGCTGACCGTGCTGGTCGGCGTCTACCTGACCATCCTCATCGCCAACATGGGCGGCCAGGTGGACGAGCTGCGCATGGCACAGATCCAGGGCGAGGTCGCCGAGCAGGTCCGCGGCGACCCGGCCTTCCAGGATCTGGACTCGGAGGAGCGCGAGGAGCTGATGCAGCGGCAGATCGACCTGGAGGTCGAGCGCCTGCGTCTCGACGAGCCGTTCATCCTGCGCAGCTTCGACTACCTGCGCGCGGCCATGACCCTCGACCTCGGGCGCGCCGAGCAGATGCACAGCGACGCGGGATCCCGGCAGGTCTACAACATCATCGTCGAGCGGCTCCCGGCGACGCTGCTGCTCTTCGGCACGGCCAACCTGCTGGTGTTCTTCGTCTCGGTCTTCGCCGCCCTGTCGCTGTCCCGGCGCTACGGCAGCCGTCTGGACCAGAGCGTCATCGGCCTGGCCCCCACCTCGGCGGCCCCGGCGTGGTTCTACGGCATCTTCCTGATCCTGCTGTTCGCCTTCATCTTCCCGCTGCTGCCAACCGGGGGGATGGTGGCGGTACCGCCGCCCGAGGACCCGTGGGCCTACGCGGCCAGCGTGATCCGGCACATGGCCCTGCCGGTGGCGGCGATGTTCATCGCCCAGATCTTCATATCGATCTACTCGTGGCGAACCTTCTTTCTCATCCACTCCAGCGAGGACTACGTGGAGATGGCCCGGGCCAAGGGGCTACCCGACGCGCTGGTCGAGCAGCGTTACATCCTGCGGCCGACGCTCTCGCCGATCATCACCAGCTTCCTGCTGATGCTCATCGGCCTGTGGAGCGGGGCGATCATCCTCGAGCAGGTGTTCAACTGGCCGGGCCTGGGGACACTGCTGTTCGAGGCCATCGGCCACCGTGACACGCCGGTGATCATCGGCTCGGTGGTCGTCTTCGCCTACCTGCTGGCGGTCACCGTGTTCCTGCTGGATTTCCTCTACGCCATCCTGGACCCGCGGGTCCGTATCGACGGGGGGCAGCGATGATCCGCTGGCGCGACGGACTCACCCAGGTACGACGCTACCCTTCGGCCGTGGTGGGGCTGCTGATCATCGCCATGCTGCTCGCCACCGCGGTCTACGCCGTCACCGCCATCCCCTACTCCGAGGCGCAGAAGCTCTGGCGCGGCGGCGATGCCTGGCAGGATCTGCCGGTCAACGCCAGCCCGGCATGGACCGATCGGCTCTTCGGTGGCGAGGCGCCGCGCACCATCACTGCCTCCAGCGACGACGCGCCCACCGAGACCCAGGACCTGGGCGCGGCCCGGCTCGAGACCACCACCCTCAAGGTGGACTTTCCGTACGACGATTTCCCTTCGGAGATCAACCTGTTCCTCGAGGCGGAGTTCGAGGAGGGCCAGCCCTTTGCACGGGTCTACTGGCGCACCCCGGACGGCCAGGAGATCCCCATCGACGCCCGGCGGATCGGCGAGCGGGAACGCTTCTCGATCTCCCAGGACCGGCAGCTGGAAAGCCGGCTGGGCTTCCCGCCCCAGGTCGGCCTGTTCACCGACGCCGAGCCCGGCACGCCGAACCCGGTGGTGCGCGGCGGCACCTACGAGTTGATCATCGAGACGGTGCACTTTGAGGAGTTGGCCCGGATGCACGCTGACCTGGTCGTCTACGGGCAGGTCCACGGCGCCTTCGGCACCGACCACCAGCGCCGCGATCTGGCTGTCGCCCTGCTCTGGGGCACACCGGTGGCGCTGGCCTTTGGGCTGCTGGCCGCCGTCGGCACCACGATCACCACCCTGATCATCGCCGCCACCGGGGTCTGGTACGGCGGCTGGGTAGACGCCACCATCCAGCGGCTCACCGAGGTGAACATCATCCTGCCGCTGCTGCCCATCCTGGTGATGATCGGCACCCTCTACTCGACCAGCATCTGGCTGATGCTCGGCGTGGTGGTGGTGCTGGGCATATTCAGCGCCGGGATCAAGATGTACCGCTCCATGCTCCTGCCCATCCGCCAGGCACCCTACATCGAGGCAGCCCGCGCTTACGGGGCCAGCGGCGGGCGGATCATCCTGCGCTACATGGTGCCGCGGATCCTGCCGGTACTGATCCCGACCTTCGTGACCCTGATCCCCACGTACGTCTTCCTGGAGGCGTCGCTGGCGGTCCTCGGCCTGGGTGACCCGGTGCTACCGACCTGGGGCAAGGTCCTCCACGACGCCCAGGCCCAGAGCGCGCTCTACCACGGGTTCTACTACTGGGTGCTGTCACCGGCGGCGCTCTTGATGCTGACCGGGCTCGGCTTTGCCATGCTCGGCTTTGCCCTGGACCGGATCTTCAACCCGCGGCTGAGGAGCATCTGATGGCCGGCGCTCCGCTGCTCGAGATCGAGAATCTGCGCCTGGGGTACGCCACCGAGCGCGGCACACTCTGGGCGGTCGACGGCGTCCACCTTGAGGTGCGCCGCAATGAGGCCCTGGCCATACTCGGCGAATCCGGCTGCGGCAAGAGCTCGCTGGCTCGAACCCTGCTGCGCACCCTGCCGCGCAACGCCCACGCCCCCAGCGGACAGATGCGCCTGGACGGGCGCGAGGTGCTCGGCCTTTCGGAAGAGCGCTTTCGCCGCGAGGTGCGCTGGGTGCGGATCGCCCTGGTGATGCAGGCCGCCATGAACGCCCTCAACCCAGTGGTGCGGGTGGGCGAGCAGGTCGCCGAACCGCTGCGGGTCCATCATCGACTGGGCCGGCGGGAGGCCCAGCGGCGGGCCGCGGCCGCCTTCGAAGAGGTCGGCATCGCCACGGACTTCCTGCGCCGCTACCCCCACGAACTCTCCGGCGGCATGCGCCAACGGGCCGTGCTGGCTATGGCCCTGGTCACCGAACCGGATCTGGTCATCCTCGATGAGCCCACCTCAGCCCTCGACGTGCTGACCCAGGCGTCGATCATGAACGTGCTCAAGCGCATCAAGGCCGAACGCGGGGTCAGCTTCGTGCTGATCACCCACGACATCGCCACCTCCAGCGAGCTCGCCGACCGCGTGGCCCTGATGTACGCCGGCCAGGTGGTGGAGACCGCCAGCGCCGGGGCATTCTTCGGCGAGCCCGCTCACCCTTACTCACGGCTGCTGATGGACTCGGTCCCGCGGCTCCATCAGGAGGAGCCGCCCCGCGCCATCCCCGGAAGCCCGCCGAGCCTGCTCGAGCCTCCGCGCGGCTGCCGTTTCGCCGAGCGCTGCCCAAAGGCCTTCGAGCGCTGCAGCGAGCCGCCCCCGGAGGTGGCCTACGACACCCGCCACTGGGTTCGTTGCTGGCTTCACCACCGCTCGGGAGGGGGACAATGAGCTCGCACGCACCCATGGCGCAACCGACCGTCGGCGCCGACGAGGCCCTGCTCCGGGTCGACGGCCTCTACACCCACTTCGAGCTGCGTCAGTGGGGCTTCCTGCGTACCGGCACGGTACACGCCGTCGACGGCGTCACCTTCACCCTGGACGCCGGGGAGGCCGTCGCTGTGGTGGGCGAGAGCGGCTGCGGCAAGAGTTCGCTGGCGCGCACCCTGCTCGCTCTCCACCGGCCCACCGCGGGCTCGGTGCGTTTTGCCGGTACCGAGCTGGGTGCGCTCAACGGCGCGGCCCTCAAGGCGTACCGGGCCCAGGTCGGCTATGTCCAACAGGATCCCTACGGGGCCCTGCCACCGTTCATGGAGGTGAAGCGGATTCTAGCCGAGCCGCTGATCATCCACGGCGTTCGCCCGCGGGCCGAGCGCTGGCGGCGGATCAAGGCGGCCCTGGAGGAGGTCGGCCTGACACCGGCGGCCGACGTTGCCGCGAAGTTTCCCCACCAGCTCAGCGGCGGGCAGCAGCAGCGTGTGGTCATCGCCCGCGCCCTGCTGCTGCGCCCGGCGATGATCATCGCCGACGAGCCCGTCTCCATGCTCGACGCTTCGGTGCGGGTGGAGATCCTCAACCTGCTCCATCGCATCCAGCAGGAGCACCGGCTGGCCCTGCTCTACATCACCCACGACCTCTCCACGGTCCGCCACTACGTGGACCGAGCCATGGTGATGTACGGCGGACGGATCATCGAACAGGCGCCGGTGGGCGCGCTGCTCCAGCGCCCGCAGCACCCGTATACCGAGGCCCTGCTCAGCGCGCTCGGGGATCCCGACGCCGCTAACGCCGGACGGCCGCGCCCGGTCCCCGGGGGCGAGGCCCCGAGCCTGATCCAGCCACCCTCCGGCTGCCGCTACCATCCACGCTGTCCGTACGCCATGGTCAACCGCTGCGAGCTGGACCCGCCGCCCCCGGACTTCCGGCCCCACCCGGAGCACCGCGCCGCCTGCTGGCTGCGCGAGTAGGCCCCGATGCGTGGCGTCGAGCGTATCCCGTGGCTCTATGACACCGGCATGGCCGTCTGCGAGCGCCTGGGCATGGGTCGCTGGCGCCAGGCGCTGGTCGACGGGGCCCGGGGTCGGGTCCTGGAGGTGGGGTGCGGGACCGGGCGGACACTGCCACTGTACCCGGCAGGGACCACGGTCTGGGGCATCGATCCGGACGCCGCAGCCCTGCGCCGGGCCCGGCGCAGGGCGCCGCAGGCCCCGCTGTGCGTGGGTCGCGCCGAGGCGCTGCCCTTCCCGGCGGGCCACTTCGACACCGTCACCACCAGCCTGAGCTTCTGCAGCGTGGGGGACGTGGCGGCGGGGCTGGCGGAGATCCGTCGGGTCCTCGACGGCGACGGGGTGCTGCGCATGCTCGAGCATGTCCGCTCTCCGGGGCTGGCGGGCCGGATCCAGGATCGCATCCAGCCGGCCTGGACCACGCTGAGCGGCGGCTGCCACTTGAACCGCGATACCGAAGCGGCCGTCCGAGCGGCGGGGTTCCGGATCGACGACGCCTCGCGCCAGGCCCGCGGGGTCATGCGCTGCTTCGCCGCTTATAAGGTGTAGCCATCACTGCGGGCGCAGCCGCTGCCACAGATCGGCCAGGTGCGCCGCCAACCCCGCCAGCAGCCACGCCGAGACCCAGTACCAGGCGGCATCGGTCAGCGCCGCGCGCAGCGCCAGCAGCAGAAAGCCACCCGCCGCCAGCGTGGTCACCAGGGTCCCCGGGGCCAGCCCCCACCCGCTACGCCGGTAAACCAGATAGAGGAGCGCCCCCTCGAGGACCATCAGCAGCAGGATGGCGTCGATGATCCGGCCGGTGTCGAACAGTTCAACCATCGGCCCGCATCACCACTGGTCGAGCAGCTCGCGCAGCTCGTCTTGCAGGGCATCGACCTCGGACTGCGCCTGCTCGAGGATGGTGTCCACCTTGTGGAAGTCGAGCACGCGGATATCGCGGATCTCCGGGCTGATGAGAATATCCGGCGCCTCGCGCCGTCTCTTCTCTTGCAGGATCGAGTACTGCATGATCTGGAAGGTGTTGAAGATGTTGTCCAGATAGGCGGGATTGTTCAGGGTTTCGCCCCCGCCCTCCTCGCGACTGCCGAGCACGTTCACCGCCACGACCACATCACAATCCTCGCTAAGCAGATCGAAGGGCACCGGATTGGTCAGCCCGCCATCCACCAGCACGCGGTCGCGGTAGGACACCGGGCTGAACAGCCCGGGCATCGCCATGCTCGCCTGCACCGCTGGCCAGAGCGCCCCGGCGTCGAAGACCACCGCCTCACGCTCCCAGTAGTCGGTGGCCACCACCTGCAGCGGGATCTCGAGTTCACCGAAGCGCGATACACCGGTCTTTTTACGCAGGTGAGCGATAAAGGCGTCGGACTCTACCAGCCCGCCGTCGCGCCCGGACGGCTGCACGAAGTCCAGCCACTGTCGCCACTTGCCGCCCATCAGGGTCCGCAGCCAGTTCTCGTCCTGATCGGCGACGAGTTCGTCGATCCCCGCGCGGATCTCTTCGGCGCTCAGGCCGGCCGCGTAGAGCGCGCCCATGATGGCGCCGATGCTGCAGCCACTGATCCGGTGCGGCCGCACACCGAGTTCCTCGAGGGCCTCGAAGACCAGCAGGTGGGACAGGCCGCGGGCCCCGCCACTGCCCAGCGCCAGGCCAATACGCGGCCCGCCCTCCCCTTCGGCGGCCCGGGCACCGGAGAGGGGGGCCGCCGACATCCCCACCAGCGGCAACATGGATGCGCTGACCATCATCTTCAGGGTATGCCGTCGCGGGCGATCGGGCAGGTCTCGTGTCACTTCGGATCCTCGACTCGGGGGCGTGGGGGCGTGATACCGGGTGC
Organism: Halorhodospira halophila SL1; assembly: GCF_000015585.1. NCBI lineage: Bacteria > Pseudomonadati > Pseudomonadota > Gammaproteobacteria > Chromatiales > Ectothiorhodospiraceae > Halorhodospira > Halorhodospira halophila. The sequence continues at coordinate 1,175,710 of NC_008789.1, forward strand.
TGCTGCAGGGCACCCTCTGAACATAGCAAGTCCGGATGCCGCTGTCGTCACGGCGACGCCGCGCCGGCCGGGCGGTGCAGTAGGGCCACATCACTGCGCGGCAGGTACAGCTGCGCCCCCCAGCGCCGGGCGAGCCAGTGGAAGGTCGCCTCGGCGTAGAAGGCCACGTGTGTGGGGTCGCGCAGATAGTGCCAGGTCGGGAACGCCTCAGCGGGCGGCTGCCGCTTGGTCATGATGCCCAGCCATCCCCCGGGGCGCAGACACCCCCAGAGGCCGTCGAGCTCGGCGGCCGGCTCGGCCAGGTGCTCGACCACCTCGGTGGCGGTGACCAGCTCATAGCGTTCGCGCAGCGGCGCCGGGTCGGGGTAGTAGAAGGGGTCGTAGACGGCGGTCCGGTACCCCGCCTCCCGGAACATCGCCGCCAGGGCCGGGCCGTGGCCACAGCCGAAGTCGAGCAACTGCGCCGGCGGCGGCACCGTCGCCATCAGCGGATCGGCAACCCGGGCCAGGAAACGCCGATACCCCGGATCGTCCACCGCATTCTGGTGCTGGTCGTAGACCGCCTTCTCGTCCGGCGTGGACAGGTGCTGATCCGGCGGCACATGAACCAGGGCACAACTCGGGCACCGGTAGTAGTCCCGCTCGGCGCGGTGGAACAACCGTGCCGCATCGGTACAGAGGGGACACGGACGCATGCTCACGGCGCCCCCTCGGCCCCCGTGCGGATCGCCTCAAGGCGCCTCCCGTCGGCGGTCATCAACCGCAGACGGTCCTCGTCGGGCATGTAGAGGAAATGGACATCCGCCAGCACGCCGAGATAGCGCTGCTCGGCCTCGGTCAGGTCGGCATCACTGCAGGCCATGCGGGTGGCGGCCAGGCCACTGAATACGATCCGCTCGCCGGTGAGCCGGTAGCCGCCCAGGTAACGATTGCACGGCGCCTGCCCGTGCACCCTTCCCTCGCAATCGAAGCTCAGGGTCACCACCGTCTCGGGGGACTGGCCGTCGACGGCGACGATCTGCCACCCGCCGTCGGTCAGCAACGCGTGGGGATCGCCGCCGCAGCCACGGTGCCCTTCGCCGTCGAGCTGGTAGTGCACCCGATAGGGGTGCGGCATGCCCGTGGCCAAGTCGGCGCACAGCGCCTGCTCGACCACCACCTCCAACGACCGACCGTCGTCGGTCTCGGCGGTATAACGCTGACCCGCGTCCGTGGTCTCCGGGGCGGGTTGCTCGGCGGTGACCTCGACCTGGCCGTAGTCGGCCAGCAGACGCAGCTGCTCCCCGTCCATGCGCAGCATCCAGCCAGGTTCCTGGCCACGAGCGACGAAGGATTGGTCGACGGTACCCAGCCCCGGCGCCGGCTCCGGCGCGGTGTCCGGCGTCTCGGCGGACTCCGCCGACGGAGCTGGGGGCGTCTCCTCGGGGGCCGGGACCACCTCGGCGTCCGGCGCCTGTTCGGGGGCAGCGCAGGCGGCCAGCAAGAGCAGCATCAGCCAGACAGTAACGGCGGGAGCGAAGGTACGAAGGGCGGTCATGGCTCCAGAATACCCCAAAACTGTCGCCCAGCGGGGCCGCTGGCGCTGACCCGACCGGCGGCCGCCCCCGGGCGGGGGCGGCGCGGGGGCCTGAGCCGGCTCAGTTGGCCTTGTGGATCGCCCGCTTGCCGACGGCCAGGGCCGCCTCGTGGACCGTCTCGGAGAGCGTCGGGTGGGCGTGGATGGTCCGGGCGATGTCCTCGGCGGAACCGGCGAACTCCATGGTCACCACGGCCTCGGCAATGAGCTCGGAGGCCTGCGGGCCGATGATATGGGCCCCGAGCAGCCGGTCGGTCTCGGCGTGGGCGATGAGCTTGACCATCCCCGCCGTCTGATCCATGGCGCGGGCCCGACCATTGGCAGCGAAGCCGAAAACCCCGGTGTTGTAGGGGATGCCGGCCTTCTTCAGCTGCTCCTCGGTCCGGCCCACCCAGGCGATCTCGGGGTCGGTGTAGATGACCCAGGGGATGGTCTCGTAGTTGAGGTGCCCCCCCTTACCGGCGATCCGTTCGGCCACCACGATCCCCTCTTCCTGGCCCTTGTGGGCGAGCATCGGGCCGCGGACCACGTCACCGACGGCGTAGACGTCCGGCAGGTTGGTCTTGCAGTCCTCGTCGACGTTGATGAAGCCGCGCTCATCGAGGAGCAGGTCCACCTCCTTGGAGCACAGGTCGTCGGTGTTCGGGCGACGGCCGACGCAGACGATGAGGCGATCGACCTCCAGCTCCTGCTTCCCGTTCTTGTCCTCGTAGGAGACCGTGACCGAGCCATCGACCCGGGTGCCGGTCACCCGGCAGCCCAAGCGGATGTCCAGGCCCTGCTTCTTGAACTCCTTCTGCGCGGTGCGCGCCACCTGGCGGTCCACCGGCCCGAGGAACTCGTCCTGCGCCTCGAGCAGCACGACCTCGGAACCAAGCCGGCTCCACACCGACCCCATCTCCAGGCCGATGACCCCGGCGCCGATGATACCGAGTCGCTCCGGGACCTCGGTGAAGTCCAGGGCCCGATCGGAGTTGACGATGCGTTCGTGATCCAGTGGTGCGGCGCCGAGCTCGACACTCTGCGAGCCCGTGGCCAGCACCACGGAGTCAGCGCTGTGCCGCTCGGTGCTGCCATCCGGACGGCGCACCTCCACGGTCTTCGCCTCGACCAGCTGACCGTGGCCGTGCAGCCACTCGATCTTGTTGGCCTTGAACAGCTGGCGGATGCCGCCGGTCAGGTCCTTCACCACCCGATCCTTGCGGGCGATCATCTTCTCGACATCCAGCTCCACCCCCTGGGCCGTGATGCCGTGGGCGCTGAGCTGGTGGGTGACCTTGTGGTACTGCTCGGAGCTGTCGAGCAGCGCCTTGGAGGGGATGCAGCCGACGTTCAGGCAGGTCCCGCCCAGGGCGGGTTCGCCGTCCTTGAAGACGAAGGCGTCGACCACGGCGGTGCGCATGCCCAGCTGGGCGCAGCGGATGGCAGCGCTGTAGCCGGCGGGACCGGCACCGATGACGATGACATCGTAGTGATTGGACATGTTGCGACCCTGTTCTGTGGTTGTGTGTGCGCTCGGACGCATCCGGCCCACGAGGGGCCTGCGCCGCTAGACCTCGAGCAGCAGGCGGGCGGGATCCTCGATGCAGTCCTTGATGGTCACCAGGAACTGCACGGCTTCCCGGCCGTCGATGAGGCGATGGTCGTAGGTGTGGGCCAGGTACATCATCGGCCGGACCACGATCTCACCGTCTTCGACCACCGGCCGTTCCTGGATCTTGTGCATCCCCAGGATGCCGCTCTGCGGCGGGTTGATGATCGGCGTGGAGAGCAGCGAGCCGAAGATGCCGCCGTTGGTAACGGTGAAGGTCCCGCCGGTGAGCTCGTCCATGCTCAGCTTGCCCTGCTGGGCGCGCTTGCCGAGCTCGTTGATCTGCGCCTCGATCTCGGCGAAGGAGAGGCGATCGGCATCGCGGAGCACCGGCACCACCAGGCCGCGCGGCGAGGAGACGGCGATGCCGATGTCGTAATACCCGTGGTAGATGATGTCCTGCCCATCGATGGAGGCATTGACCGCCGGGTAGCGCTTGAGGGCCTCCACCGCCGCCTTGACGAAGAACGACATAAAACCCAGGCGCACGTCGTGGGCCTTTTCGAAGCGCTCGCGGTAACGGGCGCGCAGATCCATCACCGGCTGCATGTTCACCTCGTTGAAGGTGGTGAGCATGGCCGCGTTCTGCTGCGCCTCGACCAGCCGCTCGGCGATGCGCTGGCGCAGGCGGGTCATCGGTACCCGCTGCTCGGGCCGCCCCCCCAGGGGGGCGGCTGCGGCGGACTCCTCGGCGGGAGCGCTCTGCGGCGCTGTAGCCGCTGTGGGCGCCGCCTCGGCCTCGGCGCGACGCTCCAGGTGGCGCAGGACGTCCTCCTTGGTCAGGCGCCCGTCCCCACTGGACGATTCGATCTGCGCCGGATCGAGCCCGTGCTCGCGGACCAGTCGGCGCACCGCCGGGCTCAGACCATCCAGGCTGGCTGCTGGAGCCGGGGCCTCCGCCGCCGGCGGGGCCGCGCCGGAGGCCGCGTCACCGGCGCTCCCCGGGGCCGACTCCGCCGACGCCTGTCCGCCCGCGGCTGCCGCCGAGGCGACCTCGGCCGCCGGGGCCGCACCCGCCTCGACACGGCCGAGGACGTCGTCCGGCGTCACCGTATCGCCCACGGCCCGGTCGATCGCCTCCAGCACACCGTCGGCGGGGGCCGGGACCTCCAGGACAACCTTATCGGTCTCCAGGTCGACCAGGTTCTGGTCCTGGGTCACCGCCTCCCCGGGCTGTTTGTGCCAGGCCACCACTGTCGCCTCACTGACGGACTCGGGCAGCGCTGGAACCTTGATCTCGACGCTCATGCAGGTCCCCTTCTCTGGTGTTCTCGTGCGGACTCCGTTGCCACGTGCCGGCTAGGCGAGCGCGTCCTCGACCAGCGCCCGCTGCTGATCGTGGTGGCGCTTGGGGTAGCCGACGGCCGGCGAGGCCGCCGCGGCACGTCCGGCGTAGCGCAGCCGTTGATCCGGCCCCATGCAGTTGTAGAGGTGGTGGTTGGTGGAGTACCAGGCTCCCTGGTTCTTGGGCTCTTCCTGACACCAGACCACCTCGGTGGCCGCCGCGTAGCGCTCGGCCAACAGGATACGCAGTGCCCTCTCCGGGAACGGGTAGAGCTGCTCGACCCGGATGATGGCGACATCGTTGCGGCTCTCCCGCCGACGGGCTTCGAGCAGGTCGTAGTAGACCTTGCCGGCGCACAGCACCACCCGGCGGCAGGCGGCCGGGTCCAGATCATCCACCTCGTCGATGATGTTGTGGAAGTGGCCGCCGGTCAGGTCGTCGAGCCCCGAGGTCGACAGCTTATGCCGCAGCAGGCTCTTGGGCGTGAGCACCACCAGCGGCTTGCGGTAGCGGCGCAGCATCTGCCGCCGCAGCATGTGGAAGAACTGCGCCGGCGTGGTGGGCACGCAGACCTGCATGTTGTACTCGGCACACAGCTGCAGATAGCGCTCCAGGCGAGCGGAGGAGTGTTCTGGCCCCTGCCCCTCATAGCCGTGGGGCAGGAACATGGTCAGGCCCGACAACCGCCCCCACTTGGCCTCGGCCGCGGCGATGAACTGGTCGATGACCACCTGCGCTCCGTTGGTGAAATCGCCGAACTGCGCCTCCCAGATGGTCAGGGTATCCGGTTCCGTGGTGGCGTAGCCGTACTCGAAACCGAGCACGGCCTCCTCGGAGAGGAGCGAATCGATGACCACGAAATCCTGGGGTTCGGTGGTGACGTCCTGCAGCGGTACGAAGTTCGAGCCATCCCGGGCGTTGTGCAGAACGGCGTGGCGGTGGAAGAAGGTACCACGCCCGGAGTCCTGCCCGGTCAGGCGCACCCGGTACCCATCCTGCAGCAGAGTGGCGTAGGCCATGGTCTCGGCGAAGCCCCAGTCCAGCGGCAACGCCCCGGCGACCATCTTGCGCCGGCTCTCCATGATCGAGGCCACCCGCGGATTGAGCTCGAAGCCGTCCGGCAGGGCGTCGAGGATCCCCTGCAGGCCGCGCAGGCGCTCCTTGTCGACGGCGGTCTCCACCGGCTCGTTCCATTCGGCGCCAACAAACCGGGCCCAATTCGCCGCGTAGTCATTGCGTACCCCGGTGAGGATGTTCGACGCCACCACCTCGCGGTTCTCGAGGGCCTCGCGATAGGCGGCGACCATCTCCTCGGCCTCCCGGGGGCCGAGGATCCCCTCTTGCACCAGTCGCTCGGCGTAGCGCTGGCGCACCGGCGGCTGGTTGCGGATCTTCTGGTACATCATCGGCTGCGTGGCCGCCGGCTCATCGGCCTCGTTGTGCCCGTGGCGGCGGTAGCAGATCAGATCGATGACCACGTCGCGGCGGAAGGTGTTGCGGTAGTCCAGGGCCAGGGCCGTGGTGAACGCCACCGCCTCGGGGTCGTCGCCGTTGACGTGGAAGATCGGCGCCTGAACGATCTTCGCCACCTCGGTGCAGTAGTGGCTCGAGCGGGTGTCCTGCGGATGGGAGGTGGTGAACCCGATCTGGTTATTGACCACCACATGCACGGTGCCGCCGGTATAGAAGCCCCGCGCCTGGGAGAGTTGGAAGGTCTCCATGACCACGCCCTGCCCGGCGAAAGCGGCATCCCCGTGGATGAGCAGGGGCAGCACCTGCTTGCCCTGGGGATCCCGGCGGCGGCGCATGCGCCCCCGGCAGGATCCTTCCACCACCGGGTTGACGATCTCCAGGTGCGACGGGTTGAAGGCCAGGGCCACGTGCATGGGGCCACCCGGGGTCTGGATGTCGGACGAGAAGCCCATGTGGTATTTGACGTCGCCGGAGCCCTGCAAGCCGTCGGGCTGGTGCCCCTCAAACTCGGCGAACAAATCGCCCGGGTCCTTGCCCATGATGTTGATCAGCACATTGAGGCGGCCCCGGTGGGCCATGCCAAGCACCATCTCCTTGACACCCTCACGCCCGGCACCCTGGATCAGGTCGTGGAGCAGGGGGATCAGCGCATCCCCGCCCTCGAGCGAGAAGCGCTTCTGGCCGACGTACTTGGAGTGCAGGTACTTCTCGATGCCCTCGGCAGCGGTCAGCCGCTCGAGGATCTCCTTCTTGCGCGCCGCACCCAGACGCGGGCGGCAGCCGGTCCCCTCGAGCCGCTCCTGGATCCAGCGCTTCTGAGCCGTATCCGTGATGTGCATGTACTCCGAGCCGATAGGCCCGCAGTAGACCTCCTCGAGCTGCGCAATGATCTCGCGCAGCGGCATCTGCGTGGGCGCGAAGAGGGAACCGGTGTTGAACGACTGGTCGAGATCGGCGGGCGACAGCCCGTGGAAGGCCGGATCGAGATCCGGTACCGGGGGCTTCGGGCGCAGATCCAGGGGGTCGATATCCGCCGCCTGGTGGCCACGGAAGCGGTAGGAGTTGATCAGCCGCAGCACCGCCGCCTGCTTCTCGGCAGCCTCAGCGCTTAGCCCGCCCTGGGCTGCGCCGGAGGCCCGCGCCGGCGTGCCGCCGTTATCCCGCCCGTGCTGCTCGAAGCGCGCACGGATGGGGCTGTGCGGGATATCCTCGCCGTCGCCGAGCTCCTGGGTCAGGCTGTGGAAATAGGCCCGCCACTCCGGGTCCACGCGGCTGGGATCGGCCAGGTACGTCTCGTACAGGTCCTCGATGAAGGCCGCATTGGCGCCGTGCAGGTGGGAGGTGTTGCGAAGCTGTTCGAAAAGGCCGCGATCAGTCATGCCACCACTCTAAGGCTCGGAACGAACGGAGAGAACCCGTGCGCGGGGGCGCAGTGCCGCTGCGGGTCCATCCCGCCACCCCCGCGCTAACCTTGATCGCCCCCGCTGCCATCCGGTGAGGCGGCCGCGGATGGCTGTGTTCGTCCGGCGAGCAGGATGCCGATCTCGAAAAGCAGCCACACCGGCACAGCCAGCAGCACCTGCGAGAGGACATCCGGCGGTGTGAGCATCATGCCGACCACGAAGGCGCCGACGATCACGTAGGGGCGCTTGGCCGCCAGGCTCTCGCGGGTGGAGATGCCACTGCGCACCAGCAGAATGGTGGCGATGGGCACCTGAAAGGCCGCACCAAAGGCGAAGAACAGGGTCAGCACGAACGACAGGTATTCGCCGATATCCGTCATCATCTGCACGCCTTCCGGGGAAACCAGGGCGAAGAAGCGGAAGGCGATCGGGAAGACCACAAAGTAGGCGAAGGCCGCACCGAGGTAGAACAAGCCGGTGCTGGAGATCAGCAGCGGCCAGATCATCCGCCGCTCGTGGCGATAGAGCCCCGGCGCCACGAAGGCCCAGAGCTGGTAAAGGATGTACGGCACGGTGACGAAGATGGCCGCCACCAGGGCCAGCTTCATGGGGATCAGGAAGGGCGAGGCCACCTTGATGGCGATCATCGAGGTGCCCTCGGGGAGGACTTCCTGCAGCGGCCCCGAGATCCAGCGATAGAGGGTATCGCGGAACGGGTAGAAGAGCAGGAACGCGCCGAGGACCACCACCACGACGCGCAGCAGGCGATCGCGGAACTCCTTCAGGTGGCTAAGCAGCGGCGCCTCCTGCAGCTTTTCTTCACCACCCTGATTCTGCTCGGGACCGCCGGCGCTCACTGATCCTGCTCCTTATCGGCAGCCCGTGGCTTGCCACCCTCGGACTCCTCGGCCTTACGGAGCCTGGCAGCACGGCGGGCCTCTCGGGTCTCCCGCTCCACCTCGTCCCCGGCACCCTTGAACGCCTGACGGGTCTCCTCGACGTCGCGGCGCACCGACTCACCGGCCTTACGGATCTCCTCGATCCGCAGCTCGCGCTCGACCTCCCGGCGCGTGGCATTGAACGAGGAGCGCGCCTTGCCGGCCCAGCGGCCGAGCACACGCACGGTCCGCGCCATGCGCTCGGGACCGAGCACCAGCAAGCCGATCAGGCAGATGATCAGGACTTCCCAGAAGCCGAGGTCGAACATGGCGATCCTGCGTCAGGGTGGTAACGGAGGCACGCCGGCGCCTCTTACGAGGTGCTGCGGTCGTGGTGCTCGGCACTCTGGCGGGCTGAACTGCTCTCCCGGGCCTGGGTCGTCTGCTCGGGGGCGGGCTCGTCCTGGTGCTCCAGCGGCTCCGGCTCGTCCGAGGACTCACCGTCTGCGCGCTTCTGCGCCTCTTCCTCCTCACCCTCGCGCATCGACTCCTTGAAGCCGCGGATGGCGCCACCCAGGTCACCGCCGATGTTGCGCAGCTTCTTGGTTCCAAACAGCAGCGCCACGATCAGCAGAATGATCAGCAACGACCAGATATTGAATCCCATCTCCTCACCCTCCGACGCCCTGAGGCGCCTTCTGTTGTGCGTTGCTACTCGCCGCGGGCCGCCTTTTCGTCCAGACCCGAGCGGCCCACGCGTCGCTCCAGCTCCGCCAGCACCTCATCGACCGAGACACCGCTGGCCGAGAGCATGACGAGAGTATGGAACCACAGATCGGCGGTCTCATAAACGACCTGTTCCCGCTCGCCGCCCTTGGCGGCGATCACCGCCTCGGTGGCCTCCTCGCCGACCTTCTTGAGGATGGCGTCCAGCCCCTTGTCATGGAGCCGCGCCACGTAGGAGGTATCCGCCGACGCGCCGCGGCGCTGTTCGATGGTCTCGGCCAGCGCCCGCAGGGTGTCGGCTGCCGTTCGCTCGCTCGCGGCATTGCTCATCGTCGGACCTCGATCCCCCGTTCCGCCATGTGCGCCTTGGCCTCGCCGACGGTGTGATCGCCGAAATGGAAGATGCTCGCCGCCAGCACCGCGTCGGCGCCCCCGTCGTCGACCCCGTCAGCCAGGTGCTCCAGCTCGCCCACACCGCCCGATGCGATCACCGGGACGGAGACCGCATCGGCCACGGCCCGCGTCAGCCCCAGGTCGAACCCGGCGCGGGTGCCGTCCCGGTCCATGCTGGTCAGCAGGATCTCGCCGGCCCCCAGCGCCACCAGGCGCTGACACCAGCTGACCACCTCGAGCCCAGTGGGGTTACGCCCGCCGTGGGTGAAGACCTCCCAACGCGGCGGATCGTCCTCCACCTGCTTGGCGTCCACCGCCACCACGATGCACTGGGAGCCGAAGCGCTCGGCAGCCTCGCGGACGAAGTCGGGGCGATGGACGGCCGCGGTGTTGATGGCCACCTTGTCGGCACCGGCATTGAGCAGGCGACGTACATCGGCCACGCTGCGCACGCCGCCGCCTACGGTCAGCGGGATGAAGACCTGGCCGGCCACGGCCTCCACTACATCGTAGATGGTCTCACGCTCCTCGTGGCTGGCCGTGATGTCGAGAAACGTCAGTTCGTCGGCCCCCATGGCGTCGTAGCGCCGGGCGATCTCCACCGGGTCGCCGGCATCGCGAATATCCACGAAGCGCACCCCCTTGACCACTCGGCCGGCGTCGACGTCCAAACACGGGATGATGCGCTTAGCGGTCATCGCCGACCTCCTGCGCGGTGCGGATCGCGGTGGCCAGATCGAGGCCACCGTCATAGATGGCGCGGCCCACGATCGCCCCGGCGATGCCTTCGGGGCTACCGGCCAGGCTGCGCACGTCCTCCAGGCTGCTGACACCGCCGGAGGCGATCACCGGGATGGAGACGGCCCGCGCCAGCTCACGGGTGGCCTCGACGTTGCACCCCTGCATCATTCCGTCCCGACCGATATCGGTGAAGATCAGCGCCGCCACACCGGCGTCCTCGAAGCGGCGCGCCAAGTCCACGGCGGCCACCTCGGAGGTCTGCTCCCAGCCGTCGGTGGCCACGTAGCCGCCCCGCGCGTCCAGGCCAACGCAGACGCGCCCGGGAATCTCGCGACAGAGCTCTTCGACGAAGGCCGGCTCGCGCACCGCCCGGGTCCCGACGATGACGTAACCCACGCCGGCTTCCAGATAACGCAGGGCCGTCTCGCGACTGCGAATGCCGCCGCCGATCTGCAGCGGCGTGTCGGGGTAGGCGCGGGCGATGGCGTGGATGGTCTGCTCGTGGGCCGGCTCGCCCCGCACAGCGCCGTCCAGATCCACGAGGTGGAGGCGCTCGGCGCCGGCCTCCACCCAGCGTCCGGCCACCGCGACGGGGTCAGCGTCGAAAATGGTCTCGTCGTCCATCCGGCCCTGGCGCAGGCGCACGCAGTGGCCGTTCTTGAGGTCGATGGCGGGGATTACGATCACGTCCAGCTCCCGTCCCAGTCGAGGAAGTTGCGATAGAGGCGCAGGCCCGCGTCCTGGCTCTTCTCCGGATGGAATTGCACGGCGAAGCAGGGGCCATCGGCGACGGCGGCGGCGAAACGGCACCCGTGATCGGCCTGACCGACGATGATGCCCGGGTCGTCAGCGATCACGTAGTAGCTGTGCACGAAGTAGAACCAGGTGCCGTCCTCGATGCCGTCCCACAGCGGATGGCGGCAGGGCCGGTGCACCCGGCTCCAACCCATGTGCGGGACCTTCAGCGGCCGGCCCCGGCCATCACGCTCGCCGTCCGGGAAACGCACGGCACGCCCCGGCAAGACGCCCAAGCCATCCACCCCGCCGCTCTCCTCGCTGTAGGTCAGCAGCGCCTGCATCCCCAGGCAGATACCGAGGAAAGGGCGACTGCGCGCGGCCTCGATCAGCGCGGCGGTCAGCCCCAGGCGGTTGAGTTCGATCATGCAGTCGCCGATCGCGCCGACACCGGGCAATACCACTCGGTCGGCGGCCCGTACCTGATCCGGATCGGCGGTCACCTCGAGGCCCGACTCGCCGCCGGCGGCGTGGGCCAGGGCGCGATAGACCGAGCGCAGGTTGCCCATCCCGTAATCGACAATGGCCACGCGACTCATGGCTAGAGGGCCCCCTTGGTGGAAGGAACCCGACCACCGGCACGCTCATCCGTGCTAACGGCCTGGCGCAGGGCACGCCCGAAGGCCTTGAACAGACACTCGACCATGTGATGGGCATTGCGGCCGCGCAGCACATCCAGGTGGGCGGTCATGGCGGCGTGGCTGGTCAGGGCACGGAAGAACTCCTCCACCAGCTCGGTATCGAATCGCCCGACGTGCGCCCGCGGCAGCTCGGCGTTGTAGACCAGTCCGGGCCGCCCCGAGAGGTCGAGGACCGCGCGCGACAGGGCCTCATCCAGCGGCACGTAGGCGTGGCCGTAGCGGGTCAGACCGGCCTTATCACCCCACGCCCGGGCCAGCGCCTGCCCCAGGGCGATGCCGACATCCTCGACGGTGTGGTGGTCGTCGATCCAGGTGTCCCCCTTGGCCTGAACGCGCAGGTCCACGCCACCGTGGCGGGCCACCTGAGCGAGCATGTGCTCAAAGAACGGGACCCCACAATCGAGTTCCGCCGCCCCCTCGCCGTCGAGATCCACCCACACCCGCACAGCGGTCTCGCCGGTGGTGCGCTCGACTTCTGCCGTTCGCTTGGCCATGGCCGTGACGCCCTCGCAGTTGGAATCGTTGACGGGCCTTCCGCCCGACGGGCGACCGAGGATATCACACGGGGCCAGCGGGCCTCGGCGGCGCTTCCAGCCAGAAGGTCACCGGGCCGTCATTGACCAACTCGACCTGCATGTCCGCCCCGAACACGCCACTGGCCACGGGGCCCGTGGCCCGCTCGCGCAGGGCCTCAAGGAAGGTCTCGAACAGCGCCTGGCCGGTCTGCGGATCGGCCGCGGGGCCAAAGCTCGGTCGCATGCCCTTGCGGGTATCCGCAGCCAGCGTGAATTGCGGTACGGCCAGCACGCCGCACCCGAGATCGAGGGCGGAGCCATTCATACGCCCCTCGGCATCCGGGAAGACCCGGTAGCCGAGCACCCGCTCGGCCAGGCGCTGGGCCTGCGCCGAACCATCGCCGTGAACGGCGCAGACCAGCGCCACCAGGCCACGCTCGATCTCGCCAACGACCTCGCCACCAACCCGAACCCGGGCACTGCCTGTACGTTGAATAACGGTGATCATCGCGAGAGATATAGGATTTTTCTTACAAGCACTCCGGCACCCCCTGATTCCCCCGCCACCGGCGGTGAGGCATTGTAAACCTCGGCTACCGGCAATCGAATCCCTGTCGCTTACCGGAAGAGCGCAGTCGATTGTGCGGGAGCCTGGATGGGGCGAGGGATCGCTCGGCCTTCAGGGACCGCTCACGGAAGAGTAAGGCCCCCATCCAAACGGCCCGAGGGAAGCGGGTTAAAGCCGACGCAGGACGCGTCGGCTTTTTTTTTTGCCGGGCCGTCAGGCCTTCTTGGTACCGCCCGAGGTGCTGCTGCGCCCCGCGGATGACTTCTGCTGCCCACTGCCGCCCGTGGCCGCCACGCCGGAGAGCTCCTGCATCGCCTCCTGGGCCCGCTTGGTCGCATCCTGCCAGGCCTTGAGCACGCGCTGCCCCTCCGAGTCCCACTGCTCCGCCATGCGGGACGGATCCATATTCTTCACGCTGTCGAACCAGGCATTCCAGAGCTTGCTCTGCGCCTCGGTCCACGACTTCATCATCTCTTGGGTCTGTTTGACCGCCTCCTGCATACCCTCGCTGGCGTTCTCGCCGGCACCGGCCTGCTGCGCCCACTTCTGGGCCCACTGAACCTGGGCGTCGAGGGCCTCTCGGACCGCTTTCTCCCAGGCCTCCAGGTTCTGCTGATAGTGCTGCTGCCAGTCATCCGCCTGGGAGACACCGGTGGGCATTTGCATGCCGCGCACCGTTTGCAGCCACGTATCCCACATGCGCTGCTGCATCTCAGTCCAGTTCCGGACCATCTCTTCCATCGGCTGGTTGCCGCTCATAGCGATCCTCTCCTGACGTCCTGTTGAAAAAACCCGGGTGCCGCCAAAGCGCCAATGGTCCGCCCCGGCGCTTGGCGCACCTTACCGGACAAGTCTAGCGACCCTGCCCCTGAACACCACCGCGCGGGTTGCCTCGCCGCCGTCGAAACAGGTTAGCTGTGTCCATGACGCAACAGCCAACCCCACCACGAAGCCTGGATCTGGCCCTGCGCATCCTGGCGCGGGCCCCCCTGCCCGTGCTGCACGCCGCTGGCACCACCATCGGTGCCGCGCTGGCCCACCTGCCCAACCGGCCACAACGGGTGGCGGAGATCAACCTGCGGCTCTGCTTCCCGGCGCAGGATGCCCACCAGCGGCGCCGCCTGCTCCGCCGCACCCTGCAGGAGACGTGCAAGACCGCCCTGGAACTCGCCCCGGTCTTCAAACGCCCCCCGGAACAGGTGCTGCGCTGGGTGCGCCAGGTCCATGGCCAGGAGCATTTCGATCAGGCCCTCGGCGAGGAGCGGGGCGTCCTATTGCTCGCCCCGCATATCGGCTGCTGGGAGTTGCTCAACCTTTGGGTGGCGGCCCGGCAGCCGCTCACCGCCCTCTACCGCCCCCCGCGCCAACCCGCGCTGGAGCCGATCCTGCTCGCCGGGCGCTCGCGCAATGGGGCGCGCTTGCTCCCCGCCGGCCCTCAGGGTGTACGGGGCGTGCTCCGCGCCCTCGGCCGCCGGGAGGTAGTTGGCATCCTGCCGGACCAGGAGCCGGACGGCAGCGAACCCTTCGCGCCCTTCTTCGGCGTCCCCGCCAAGACCATGACCCTGGCCGGGCGCATCGCCCAACGTTCAGGGGCGGTGCCACTGCTCGCCTTCGCCGAGCGACTCCCCGGCGGGCGTGGCTTCGATCTGCACTTCTTTCCCGCCGAGGAGGCCGTAGCGGATCCGGACCCCGCGGTGGCCGCAGCAGCGGTCAACCGCGGGGTCGAGCAGTGCGTTCGCCGCGTGCCGGCGCAGTACCAGTGGACCTATAAGCGCTTCAACACCCAGCCGGACGGCACTTCGCCCTACCCGAAAAAACGGCGCCGTCGAGCTTGAAAGCACCCCCTCTTGGCAACTAAACTAGTCGGCTATCTCTGGGTTGAAGTGCCCGGATCGACAACAGCCATGGACAAAGACTAAGGGGTCGATGAGCGCATGCCGATTGTGAAAGTCCGCGAAAACGAGCCATTCGAGGTGGCCCTGCGCCGCTTCAAGCGTTCCTGCGAGAAAGCGGGCGTGCTGTCCGAGATCCGCCGGCGCGAGTACTACGAAAAGCCCACGCAAGTACGCAAGCGCAAGCAGGCCGCCGCCGTCAAGCGGCACATGAAGCGGCTCAACCGCGAGCAGCAGCGGCGCCAGCGGCCCTACTAAACGCCCGGAACCAGGACCGATGGCCGCATCCAGCGTCAAAGAAACCGTGCTTGAAGCGGTGAAGGCCGCCATGCGCTCCGGCGATAAGGAGCGGCTGGCGGTGTTGCGCTCGGCGAGCGCCGCTCTCAAGCAGCGCGAGGTGGATGAGCGCTGCGATCTCGCCAGCGATGACAGCGCGGCCATCGACGTCCTGGCCAAGGCGGTCAAACAGCGTCGCGAATCCGCCGAGCAGTACCGCGACGCCGGCGAGACCGCCCGAGCAGAGGCCGAGGAGCGGGAGATCGAGATCCTCTCGGAGTTCCTGCCGCAGGCGGCCAGCGATGAGGAGATCGACGCCTTGATCGAGGAGGCCATCAGCGCCTCCGGCGCCGCATCGATCAAGGATATGGGCCGGGTCATGGGGCCGCTCAAGGAGAAGCTCCAGGGCCGGGCCGACCTCGGCGCCGTCAGCGCCCGTGTCAAGGCCCGCCTCGGCGGCTGATCCCACTCGCCGCGCGACATCGTCTGGACCCTTCCAGACCCCGGAGGCTGGCCGATGGCCGGGCGGATCCCTGACGAGTTCATCGATGAGGTGCTGCAACGCACCGACATCGTCGCTGTTGTCGGCGAGCGGGTGCCCCTGCGCCCGGGTGGCAGCAACTACAAGGCACGCTGCCCCTTCCACGACGAGCGCACCCCCTCGTTCAACGTCAGCCCCGAACGACAGACCTACCACTGCTTCGGCTGCGGTGCCCACGGCACGGCCATCCGCTTCCTCATGGAACACGACCGCATGGAGTTCCGTGAGGCCATCGAGGAGCTGGCCAACCGGGTCGGCCTGGAGATCCCGGACACCGGCGGTGCACGCCGGCCTGCCGATGAGTTCGCCCCGCTCTACCGGGCCATGGCCCACGCCGACCAGTTCTTCCGCGACGCCCTGCGCAACCACCCCGCACGCCAGAGCGCTGTGGAATACCTCCGCCAGCGCGGCATCTCCGGCGAGGTGGCCGCCCGCTTTGGCCTGGGGTTCGCGCCGCCGGGTTGGGACAACCTGCTCCGCCAGCTCAACGACCCCCGACCGGCCATCCGCGCCGGCCTGGTGATCGAGCGCGACCAGAAGACCTACGACCGCTTCCGCGACCGCATCACCTTCCCGATCCACGATCGCCGCGGCCGGGTCGTCGCCTTCGGCGCCCGAGTCGTGTCGGAGGGCGAACCCAAATACCTCAACTCCCCGGAGACCCCGATCTTCCACAAGGGCCGCGAGGTCTACGGACTCTACCAGGCCCTGCAGGCGGAACGCCGCCCCGGGCGACTGATCGTGGTCGAGGGGTACATGGACGTCATCGCCCTGACCCAGCAGGGCATCCCCGGGGCCGTAGCCACCCTGGGCACCGCGACCACCGCCGAGCAAGCGACCCTGCTGCTGCGCTCCGCAGACGAGCTGGTTCTCTGCTTCGACGGCGACGACGCTGGCCGTAGCGCCGCACTGCGCGCTGTGGAAAACCTCCTCCCGGTCCTGCAGGGCGACCGAGAGGTCGGCGTCCTGCTGCTCCCCGAGGGCACCGACCCCGACGATCTGGTCCGCAGCGAGGGCCGCGAGGCCTTCGAGAACCGTCTCGCGACCGCCACGCCGGTGATCGAGTTCTACCTGGCCCGCCTCGGCGAGGCGTGTGACCTCACCACCGTCGACGGCCGCGCCCGCCTCCTCGAACGCGCCAGCGGCTCGCTCCGCCGACTGCCTCGCGGCGTCATCCGGGAGACGCTCATCGGCCAACTCGCCGAACTGACCCGCACCGAGCCGGAACGCATCGACCGCATCCTGGAAGGCCGCGCCGAGACACCGCGGGACGACCCGGCACCGCAGGGCCGCAGCGCCCCGCGCACGCCCGAAGCGAGCCTCCAGCGAACGCCGGTGCGCCACGCCATCGCCCTGCTGCTGCAGCAGCCCCAGCTGGCCACCCACGCCGGCGACCCCGACCGCTTCGCTGACCGCGACACTCCTGGACTAGAATTACTGCAACAGCTCCTTGAATTGGCCCGCACGGAACCCAACATGACCACGGCAAGGATCCTAGAGCGGTTCCGCGATACGCCCCACGAGGCCCCGCTGCACCGGCTCGCAGCCTGGCAGCGGACCGCCATGGCCGAGGGAGACCATCAACAGGAGTTTCAGGATGCCCTCATGCGCATCGAGGAGCAGATCATCCACAACGAGCAGAAGCGGTTGGTACGAGCGCTGGACCAGGTCGGGCAGGATGATCAGACCATCGACCGAGAGCAGGAGCTGCTGCGCCAAGCAACGCGACTGCAGCTGCTGATGGATCGGCTCAAGCGCGGCCGGATCAGCGCCGATGAAGAGCAGGAGATGCGGGAACTTCGGGCGGCCTTTCGACTCTAAGAATGGGCCACCCTTGAAGAAACCCGCTTTTAAGCGCTACACTGTACGGTTCCGCACCAGCGGCGCCTTCCCCGAGCAACCGCGGATCAAACCGATCGCCTATGTCACAGGATCAACAGTCGCAAATCAAGCAGCTCATCGCCAAGGGCAAAGAGCAGGGCTTCCTAACCTACGCAGAGGTTAACGACCACCTCCCGGACGATATCGTCGACCCGGATCAAATCGACGATATCATCGGGATGATCAACGACATGGGGATCAACGTCCACGAGACGGCCCCGGACTCGGACGAACTGCTGCTCGCCGAAACCACTGTCGCCACAGACGAGGACGAGGCCGAGGAGGCCGCCGCTGCCCTCGCCGCAGTGGACGCGGAGTTCGGCCGCACCACGGACCCGGTGCGCATGTACATGCGCGAGATGGGCAGTGTCGAGCTGCTCACGCGCGAGGGCGAGATCCAGCTGGCCAAGCGCATCGAGGACGGGCTCGACCGCGCCCTGGCCGCGCTGTCCTCTTACCCGGAGGCAGCCCGCCAGCTGATCATGCTCTACGATCGCGCCCAGGAGGGCGAGGCCCGGCTAACCGATATCGTCGCCGGATTCCGGGATCGCGAAGACGACTCCGAGCAACCGCCGGAGGCCCCTGCCGCCCCGGAGGCCGCTGCGGACGAGGACGAGGAGGCGACCAGCGCCGAGACCGGCCCCGACCCGGAGGCCGTGGCCGAGCTCTTCGAGCGTCTGCGCGCCGCCTACAACGAGATGCAGGAGGTCCTGGCCACTGAGGGCTCGGCGTCCCCTCGCATTGCCGAGCTGCGCGGCGAACTGGAAGAGGTCTTCCTCAGCATCAAGTTCACCCCCAAGGTGGTCGACGCGGTGGCCGACCGGCTGCGCGGCACGGTGGATACGATCCGCGCCCGTGAGCGCGAGATCATGAACCTGTGCACCCGCGAGGGGCGCATGGCGCGCAAGGAGTTCGTCAAGAGCTTCCAGGACCGCGAGACCGACCCCACCTGGCTGGACGACCTGCTGGCCGAAGGCGAGGAGCGTGCCGAGCGGCTGCAGCCCCACGCCGAGGCGATCCGCAAGGCGCAGTCAGAACTCAAGGAGATCGCCGACAAGAACGGCCTCTCGGTGGCGGAGATCAAGGAGATCAACCGCCGCATGTCCATCGGCGAGGCCAAGGCCCGCCGCGCCAAGAAGGAGATGGTCGAGGCCAACCTGCGCCTGGTGATCTCCATCGCCAAGAAGTACACCAACCGCGGGCTGCAGTTCCTCGACCTGATCCAGGAAGGCAACATCGGCCTGATGAAGGCGGTGGACAAGTTCGAGTACCGGCGCGGCTACAAGTTCTCGACCTACGCCACCTGGTGGATCCGGCAGGCGATCACCCGCTCCATCGCCGACCAGGCGCGGACCATCCGCATCCCGGTGCACATGATCGAAACGATCAACAAGCTGAACCGGGTGTCGCGGCAGATGCTCCAGGAGATGGGCCGCGAGGCCACCCCCGAAGAGCTGGCCGAGCGCATGGAGATGCCCGAGGACAAGGTGCGCAAGGTCCTCAAGATCGCCAAGGAGCCGATCTCCATGGAGACGCCGATCGGCGACGACGAGGACAGCCACTTGGGCGACTTCATCGAGGACACCAGCGTCACCTCGCCGGTGGACTCGGCCACCTCGGAGGGACTGCGCGAGTCGGTCCGCGAGGTGCTCTCGGGGCTGACCCCGCGCGAGGCCAAGGTCCTGCGCATGCGCTTCGGCATCGACATGAACACCGACCACACCCTGGAGGAGGTCGGCAAGCAGTTCGACGTCACCCGTGAGCGGATCCGGCAGATCGAGGCCAAGGCGCTGCGCAAGCTGCGCCACCCCACCCGCTCCGACGGGCTGCGCAGCTTCCTCGAAGAGTAACCTTCCCGACCCACCGGGGCGCCATTGCCGGCGCCCCGGTGTTGTGTTTGGATCCCTACCCGGTATCCACCACCTCTCTGCGGGCCTGTAGCTCAGTGGTTAGAGCAGGGGACTCATAATCCCTTGGTCGTCGGTTCGAATCCGACCGGGCCCACCACTTATCCGGAACGATCAGTAGGTTACCTAACAACCGCTCCGTTCCTGTTCACCTCCTCGGCGCCCCACATGACCCGATCGTGCCCCGGCACCGTCACTCCCCGAACAACGTCAGCGTCACCTTCCGGCTGTGCCCTGCGCTGCGGTGCTCCCAGAGGTAGAGGCCCTGCCAGGTCCCCAGCGCCGGCCGGCCGCTGCTGATCGGCACAGTGACGCCGCTGCCACTGAGCACGCTGCGAATGTGGGCCGGCATGTCGTCCGGGCCCTCCATATCGTGCTCGTACATCGGGTCGCCATCCGGCGCCACCCGGGCCATGAACCGCTCCAGGTCGGCACGGACCGTGGGGTCGGCGTTCTCGGTGATCATCAGCGAGGCGCTGGTGTGGTGGCAGAAGGCGTGCGCCAGGCCGCGGGTCACGCCCTGCTCGCGGATCGCCTCGGCCAACGAGCGGGTGAGCTCATGGGTGCCGCGTCCGCGGGTCTGGACAGTGAGGGTCTGCTGTTCGATCTTCATGGCCGGACTCCCGCTCGCTGATTCGGATCCGCCACGGTAGCGCTGCCCCCGGGTCGGCTCAAGCCGCTGCCGCGGCCCTCGGGGCGCCCCATGACGGGACCTCCTCAGCCGGTTACCATGCCCGGGTGGACGACTCGAAGACCCCCTCGCTATTCTCCTACCGCCCTTACTGGGCGGCCCGCTTCGGCGTGGCCCCGTTTCTGCCCATGTCCCGGCGCGAGATGGGCGAACTTGGCTGGGACAGCTGCGACGTCATCCTGGTCACCGGCGACGCCTACGTCGACCACCCGAGCTTCGGGATGGCGATCATCGGCCGCCTGCTCGAGGCGCAGGGCTTTCGCGTCGGCATCATCGCCCAGCCCGACTGGCGCAACACCAGCGACTTCCAGGCCCTGGGGGCCCCGAACCTGTTCTTCGGCGTCACCGCCGGCAACATGGACTCCATGGTTAACCGGTATACCGCCGATGGCCGGCGCCGCAGCAACGACGCCTACAGCCCCGACGATGAGGGCGGCCGCCGGCCCGACCGCGCCACCATTGTCTACAGCCAGCGCCTGCGCGAGGCCTACCGCGACACCCCCATCCTGCTCGGCGGCATCGAGGCCAGTCTGCGCCGCCTGGCCCACTACGACTACTGGTCCGACAAGGTCCGCCGTTCGGTGCTGCTCGACGCCAAGGCCGATCTGCTGCTCTACGGCAACGCCGAGCGCGCCCTGGTGGAGGCCGCCCACCGCATCGCCGGCGGCGAGCCGGCCCGAGAGATCCACGACGTGCGGGGCATCGCCTACGCCCGCACGGCCCCGGGCGCCGACGAACCGGATCCGGCCCGGGCCGAAGGTGTGCTGCGGGTCCCGGACTGGGAGCAGGTACGCCAGGATGCGGACCGGTTTGCCGAGCTGGCACGCATCACCCGCCAGGAGACCAATCCGCACAACGCCCGCACCCTGGTCCAGGCCCACGGTGCCCAGGAGGTGTGGATCACCCCGCCGCCGTTGCCCCTGAGCACCGAGGAGCTGGACGCCCTCTACGAGCTGCCCTACGCCCGGGCGCCCCACCCGGCCTACGCCGGGCGCCCCATCCCCGCCTGGGAGATGATCCGCTTCTCGGTGAACATCATGCGCGGGTGCTTCGGCGGCTGCAGCTTCTGCTCCATCACCGAGCACGAGGGGCGCCTGATCCAGTCACGCTCCCAGGAATCGGTGCTGCGTGAGATCGACGAGATCGCCGAGCGCACCGAGGGCTTTACCGGGGTGATCTCGGACCTCGGGGGACCCAGCGCCAACATGTACCGCATGGGCTGCAAGGACCCGAAGGCCGAGGCCCACTGCCGGCGCATGTCGTGCCTCTACCCGCGCGTCTGCCGCAATCTCGATACCGACCACGAGCCACTGATCAACCTTTACCGGCAGGCCCGTCAGCGGCCCGCGGTGAAGAAGGTGCTGGTGGCCTCCGGTGTACGCTACGACCTGGCCATCCACTCCAAGGCGTACGTGCGGGAGCTGGTCAGCCACCACGTCGGCGGGTACCTGAAGATCGCCCCGGAGCACACGGAGCCCGGGCCACTGGCGCAGATGCTCAAACCGGGCATGGACACCTACGAGCGCTTCAAGGCGCTGTTCGAGGACTACAGCCGGCGAGCGGGCAAGGAGCAGTACCTGATCCCGTATTTCATCGCCGCGCATCCGGGCACCACCGACGAGGACATGCTCGAACTGGCGTTGTGGCTCAAGCGCAACGGCTTTCGGCCCAACCAGGTCCAGGCCTTCCTGCCCACGCCCATGGCCCTGGCCACCGCCATGTATCACAGCGGCCGCGACCCGCTGCGGCCCGTGGGGTCGGACGGCGGCACGCCGGTGCGCACCGCGCGAGGTCTGCGCACGCGCCGGCTCCACAAGGCCTTCCTCCGTTACCACGATCCGGAGAACTGGCCGCTGCTGCGCCGGGCGCTGCAGCGGATGGGGCGCGAGGATCTGATCGGCAACAGCAAGCGCCACCTCATCCCCGCCCACCAGCCGCCGGGCACAGGGACCTCCGGCGAGGGGCGGCGGACCCCGGACGGCAAGCGCCGCCAGGGGCAGAAACCCCCGACGGCCGACAACCGGCCCCGGCGCGGCCCGCGCCGGCCGCGGGGCAAGGCCCGGCGCTGAGCCTCTCGGGATGGCGCTGGGCGGGCCCTCAGCCCCGACTCGCCACCACCTGCCGGTACAGGTCCTGATACGCCTGCGCCGAGGCCGCCCACGAGTACGTACCGGCCATGCCCCGGGCCTGGATGGCGTGCCAGGTCGGGCGGTCCTGCCAATGCGCCAGGGCCCGCTCCACCGCTGCGGCCAGGGCAGCGCCGTCGGAGGCCGCCAGGTGGAAGCCGTTCCCGCTTTGCGGATGGGCATCCACATCCACCACCGTGTCCGCCAGCCCGCCGGTGGGGTAGACCACCGGCGGCGTGCCGTAGCGCAGGGAGTAGAGCTGATTGAGCCCACACGGCTCGAAGCGCGACGGCATCAGGAACAGGTCACTGCCGGCCTCGATCTGGTGGGCCAGGGCCTCGTCGTAGCCAATCACCACGCCGACCTGCCCCGGGTGCTGCTCGGCGGCGGCGCGCAGCGCCGTCTCCAGCCGGTGATCCCCGGCGCCCAACAAGGCCAGCTGCGCCCCGGCGGCCAGCAGCCGCGGCAGCGCCGCCAGGATCAGATCCACACCCTTCTGCTCCACCAGCCGCCCGACGAACCCGAGGATCGGCCCCTCGCCCTCGCTCAGGCCGACCGCCCGGGCCACCGCCCGGCGGTTGGCGGCCCGCGCCCGGTCGTCCGGGCCGGTATACTGGGCAACCAGATGCCGGTCGCTGCCGGGATCCCAGGTGGCGGTATCGATGCCGTTGACGATCCCGAACAATCGATCCCGCCGGTGGTGGAGCAGTCCGTCCAGCCCCCAGCCGAAGGCCGGCGTCTGAATCTCCCGGGCGTAGGTGGGGCTGACGGTGACCAGGGTGTCGGCGAAGACCAGCGACCCCTTGATGAAGGCCAGCTGGCCGTAGAACTCCAGTCCCTCGGGCTGCCACAGCTCCGCGGGCAGCCCCAGCCGCGGGTAGAGCTCCGCCGGGAAGAGCCCGCGGTAGGCCAGGTTGTGGATGCCGAAGACGGTTGCGGGCCGGTCGGCCCGGTCGCGCAGGAAGACCGGCGCCAGCGCCGTCTGCCAGTCGTTGCCGTGGAGCACCTCGGCCCGCCAGTCCAGCAGATCCCCCGCCGCCAGGGCGGCGGCCACCTGCGACAGGCGGAGGAAGCGCCAGTGGTTGTCCGGCCAGGCGTCGCCCCCGGCGGTGGCGTAGGGCCCGCCGACCCGGGCGAAGAGCGGCGGGTCGTCGAGCAGCCAGACGCCGACCCCGGTGCCGGGCAGCCGGCCCTCGATCAGCGTCACACCCTCTCCGGCCAGCTCTGCGGTGTGCCGGCGGACCTCGCCCTCGAGCTGCTCGACGGTCCCCGGGTAGGCCGGCATCAGCAGGCGCACGTCGCAGTCGAGCTCAGCCAGGGCCCGAGTCAGGCCGAAGGCCACATCGCCCAGGCCGCCCGTCTTGGCCAGGGGCCACGCCTCGGCGGTGGCGAAGAGGACCCTCACGCCCCCTCCCCGACCAGCACCAGGCCGGCCAGCGGTGGCAGGGTCAGGGTCACTGAGTAGGGGTAGCCACTCCACGGCACCGGCTCGGCGAGCACACCGCCGGCATTGCCCAGGTCCGATCCGCCGTAGTAAGCCGAGTCGGTGTTCATCCGCTCTGTCCAGCGCCCGGGGGCCGGCACGCCCAGCCGGTGGCCGTGGCGGGGGACCGGCGTAAAGTTCAGGACCACCAGCGCCTGCTCCCCGGCATCGCCGCGGCGCAGGTAGCTGAGTACCGACTGCTCGGCGTCGTGGCAATCCACCCAGGCGAAACCCGCCTCGGCGAAGTCGTAGCGGTGGAGGGCCGGCACGCCACGGTAGAGCGCATTGAGATCACTGACCAGACGCTGCACGCCGGCGTGGCGCGGGTCGGACAGGGCCGCCCAGTCCACCGTGGCATCGGCGTCCCACTCGCTGCGCTGGCCGATCTCGCAGCCCATGAACAGCAGCTTCTTGCCCGGGTAGGTGAACTGGTAGGCGTAGAGCAGGCGCAGGTTCGCCAGGCGCTGCCAGTCGTCGCCGGGCATGCGGTCGAGCAGGCTGCCCTTGCCGTGGACCACCTCGTCGTGACTGAACGGCAGGACGAAGTTCTCGGTAAAGGCGTAGAGCAGGCCGAAGGTCAGCTGGTCGTGGTGGTAGCGGCGATGGACGGGGTCCTCGCCGAGGTAGGTCAGGGTGTCGTGCATCCAGCCCATGTTCCACTTCATGGTGAACCCCAACCCACCGAGGTAGGTGGGCCGCGTGACCTGGGGCCAGGAGGTGGACTCCTCGGCGATGATGCAGGTCCCCGGCTGCTCGCCGTGGGTGACGGTGTTCACCTCGCGCAGGAAGGCAATGGCCTCCAGGTTCTCGTTGCCGCCGTGGATGTTCGGCACCCAGTCCCCGTCTTCGCGGGAGTAGTTCAGGTAGAGCATCGAGGCGACCGCATCCACCCGGAGCCCGTCCAGGTGGTAGGCCTCCAGCCAGTAGAGGGCGCTGGAGAGCAGGAAGCTGCGCACCTCGTTACGACCGAAGTTGAAGATCAGCGTCCCCCAGTCGCGGTGCTCGCCCTGCCGGGGATCAGCGTGCTCGTAGAGCGGCGTACCGTCGAAACGGGCCAGGGCCCATGCGTCCCGGGGAAAGTGAGCCGGTACCCAGTCCAGGATCACGCCGATACCGTGGCGGTGGCAGTAGTCCACGAAGTAGCGAAACGCGTCCGGCTCGCCGAACCGACTGGTCGGGGCGAAGTAGCCGGTGGCCTGATACCCCCAGGAGTCGTCCAACGGGTGCTCAGTGATCGGCAGCAGCTCGATGTGGGTGAAGCCCGTGCGCTGGACGTAGTCGACCAGCTCGTGGGCCAGGGTGCGGTAGTCGAGGAACCCCCCCCCGACATCCCGCTGCCAGGAGCCCAGATGCACCTCGTAGATCGACCACGGTGCCTGCTGCCAGGCGCTCCCCTCGCGCCGGCGGCGCTCCATCCACGCATCATCCCCCCAGGGGTAGGCCTCGGGCGGCTCCACCACGGCGGCGGTCTCGGGCCGGTGCTGGTAGCGCCGGCCACAGGGGTCGGTCTTGAGCAGCGGCCCGCAGCCGCCGGCTCCCCGCAGCTCAAACTTGTACAGGGCCCCCGGCTCCACCCCGGGGATAAACAGCTCCCAGACCCCGGCCTCCAGGCGCAGGCGCATGGGGTGGCGGCGCCCATCCCAGCGATTGAAATCCCCCACCACGCTGACCCGCTCGGCGTTGGGCGCCCAAACCGAAAAGACCACGCCTGCCACCCCGTCAACCGTGGTGCAGTGCGCCCCCAGGAAGCGCTGAGCGTGCCAGTGCCGCCCCTCGGCGTAGAGGTGCAGGTCGAACTCCGAGAGCACCGGCGGGAAGGCGTAAGGGTCGTAGGCGGTGTGCCAGGCACCCCCGGCATCCCGCCAGCAGACCTGGTACGGCGCCTCAAGGGCCTCGGGCAGCGGCGCCTCGAAGAAGTCGGTGCCGGCAACGCGCGGCACCTCGGTGCCCTCGCTAAAGGCCACTGCCGCCGCCTCCGGGTGGTAGATGCGCACCCGCCGGCTCGGGCCGTGGGGGCCGCCGAGGTAGGCGAAGGGATCCGAGTGGCGCCCCTCGGCGATCCGCTGGCGCTCTTCGGCCTCGGCGCGCTGTTGGCTAACGCGATTCAAGCCTGACCTCCGCTCAGGCGCCGCTGCGGTGCCGCTCGCCCCGGATGGGCCGCCCATCGGTGGTGAATACCCTGTCGATCCGCGGAAAAGGCGTCCATACTGCTCCCAAAGCCCCAGTTGTCAGGAAGACCCGACGTGTTACCCCAGCGCTCCCCCCGTTTCGTCAGCCGCCTGACCCGCGACACCCTGGCCCTCATCCTCGCCGGCGGCCGCGGCACGCGGCTCCACGAGCTGACCCAGTGGCGCGCCAAACCGGCCGTGCCCTTCGGCGGCAAGTTCCGCATCATCGACTTCCCCCTGTCCAATTGCATCAATTCCGGCGTGCGGCGGATCGGCGTCCTGACCCAGTACAAGGCCCACTCGTTGATCCGCCACATCCGCCAGGGCTGGAGCTCTCTCTCCAGCGACTTCGGCGAGTTCATCGAGCTGCTACCCGCCCAGCAGCGCATCGCCGACTCCTGGTACCTGGGCACAGCCGATGCGGTGTACCAGAGCCTGGACATCGTCCGGCTGCACGACCCCGACTACGTCCTCATCCTCGCCGGTGACCACATCTACAAGATGGACTATGGGCCGCTGCTTGCCTACCACGTCGAGCGCGGTGCGGATGTCACGGTCAGCTGCCTGGAGGTGGCGATCGAGGAGGCCACCGCCTTCGGGGTCATGGCCATCGACGAAGAAAACCGGGTGGTCCGCTTCGACGAGAAGCCGGCCCAGCCTGCACCAATCCCCGGCCGTGCGGATCGGGCGCTGGCCTCGATGGGGGTCTACGTCTTCAATCGGGACTTCCTCTTTCGGACCCTCGGGGCCGACGCCCGCACCAGCTCGGAGCACGACTTCGGCAAGGACATCATCCCGCAGCTGATCGACCAGGCCCGGGTGGTGGCCTACCCGTTCCGCGATCTGAGCACCGGAGAGCAGGCCTACTGGCGGGATGTGGGAACCATCGACGCCTTCTGGAAGACCAATCTCGAGCTGATCGACGTCACCCCGGAACTCAACCTCTACGACCGCGAGTGGCCCATCTGGACCTTCCAGGAGCAACTACCCCCGGCCAAATTCGTCTTCGACGAAGAGGACCGCCGCGGGACGGTGGTCGATTCCATGGTCTCCGGGGGGTGCATCATCTCGGGGGCGCAACTGCGCCGCTCGCTGCTCTTCTCCTCGGTGATTGTCGACGAGCGCACCCGGGTCGAGGACTCGGTCATCCTCCCCGAAGCCCACATCGGCCCGGGCTGTCGCATCCGCAACGCGGTGATCGACAAGTACTGCCACATCGAGGCGGGCACGGTCATCGGTGAAGACCCGGAAGCCGACGCCCAACGCTTCACCGTCAGCCCCAACGGCGTCGTCCTCGTCACTCCGGAAATGCTCGGTCAGGAGATCCACGTTGTCTATTGATACCGGCGCCGCGAACCCGACAGAAAACCCACCGGTGCGCGTGGTGCTCTGCTGGCACATGCACCAGCCGAGTTACCTCGACCCCGGCACCGGCGACTACCTGCTGCCGTGGACCTACCTGCACGGCATCAAGGACTACGCCGACATGGCGGCCCACCTCGAGGCCAACCCAGCGGCCCGCGCCGTGGTCAATTTCTCGCCGGTACTCCTGGAGCAGCTGGAGGACTACAGCCGCCAGATCGCCGGCTTCCTGGAGAGCGGCGAACGGCTGCGCGACCCCCTGCTGCGCGCCCTGGCCATGCCCACCCTGCCGGTCAACAACCCGGAACGCCGCCAGCTCGTGGAGCAGTGTCAGCGCATCAACCGCCAGCGGCTGGCGGACCCGTTCCCCGCCTTCCGACACCTGCTCGAGATCGCCGAGACGGTCAGCGCCCACCCGGCCAGCATGCGCTACCTCAGCGACGCCTTCCTGGTCGACCTGATCACCTGGTACCACCTGGGCTGGATGGGCGAGACGGTGCGCCGCAGCGAACCACGGGTCCAGCGGCTGATCGACAAGGGCGACGGCTTCACCCTCCACGATCGGCGCGAGCTGCTCGGTGTCATCGGCGAACTGCTCGCGGGACTGCCCCACCGCTATCGGCACCTGGCCGAGACCGGACGGGTGGAGCTGTCGATGACACCCTACGCCCACCCGATCCTGCCCCTACTCCAGGACCTGCAGTCCGCCCGCGAATCCTGGCCCGCGAGCCCGATGCCGGTGGTCGATCAATACCCCGGTGGCGAGGAACGGGCGCGCTGGCACCTGGCGCGCGGCCTGGAGATCTTCGAACACACCTTCGGCCACCGCCCGCACGGCTGCTGGCCGTCGGAGGGGGCCGTCAGCCAGGCCACGCTCGCGCTGCTCCAATCGTACGGTTTCCGCTGGACGGCCAGTGGCGGTGCAGTGCTCGACAACAGCCTGGGCGCAGAGGGCGGGGGGAACGGCCAGTGGCACCGCGCCTACACCCTCGCCCCGCAGCACCCCGAAGCCGAGGGCCACGCGGCCACACGCTGCTTCTTCCGCGACGACGGACTCTCCGATGCCATCGGTTTCGAGTTCTCCGACTGGCACGGCGACGACGCCGTGGCCAACCTGGTCAGCCGCATGGAGGCCATCGCCGCCGGCTGCGAGGCGCCGGAACAGACCGTGATCTCGGTCATCATGGACGGTGAGAACGCCTGGGAGCACTACCCGGCCAACGGCTTCCATTTCCTGAACGGGCTCTACCAGCGCCTGGCCGAACACCCGGGGCTGATCCTGACCACCTTTGCCGAGGCCGCCGACGAGACCGAACCTCGCGATCTGCAGCGACTGGTGGCCGGCAGCTGGGTCTACGGCACCCTATCCACCTGGATCGGCGAGGTGGACAAGGACCGCGCCTGGGAGCTCCTCGCCGAGGCCAAGCAGGCCTTCGATCAGCGCGCCGGGGAACTCGACGAGGCCACCCGCATCCGGGCCGAGGCGCAGCTGGCCATCTGCGAGAGCTCCGATTGGTTCTGGTGGTTCGGCGACTACAACCCCGCCGAGGTGATCCGGGACTTCGACCACCTCTACCGCGTCCAGCTCGCCGCCCTCTACCACACCCTGGGCCAGGAGCCGCCGGAGCATCTCAGCCACGCCTTCGCCCGCCAGGGCCGCGGCCAGCCCGAGCGCGGCGGCGTCATGCGGCACGGACGCGCAGAGCCGTGAGCGGCGCGGGACTGTCCGAGCGGCGCCGCGCCGGCGTGCTGCTGCACGTCAGCGCACTGCCCGGGCCCGGGGGCAACGGCGACCTGGGGCACCACGCCTACCGCTTCGTGGACTGGCTCGCCGAGGCCGGCTTCACGATCTGGCAGATGCTGCCGCTGGGCCCCACCCACGACGACCTCAGCCCCTATCAAGGCCTGTCGGTGCACGCCGGTGAGCCGTGCTACATCGACCTGCACACGCTGGTCGAACTCGGCTGGTTGACCCCCGAGGAGATCCAGCCCCCGGAGACCGGCGACGACCCCGTCGCGCTGCGGGCGTGGCGCCGCTCCTGCCTTGGCCGCGCCCGACAACGCCTGCGCGATCGCAACGACGCAACGACCGAGGCTCAGATCGCCGCCTTCCGCCAGGCGCACGGCCACTGGCTGGAAGACTACGCCCTCTACGCGGCGCTGCGCGAGGAGCATGACCTCCTGCCCTGGTGGCAGTGGCCCACCGCCGAACGCGATCGGGAACCGGCGGCGCTGGAGGCGGCAGCCACCCGCCTGGCCGACCGGATCGACCAGCAGGTCTTCGAGCAGTACCTGTTCTTCACCCAGTGGCAGGCGCTGCGCCACTACGCCGCGGAACGCGGCGTCCGGTTCTTCGGCGACATCCCCATCTTCGTCGCCCACGACAGCGCCGACACCTGGGCCCGGCGGGCCTGCTTCCGACTCGACAGCGAGGGGCAGGCAGCGGTGGTGGCCGGCGTCCCACCGGACTACTTCTCGGCCGAGGGGCAGCGCTGGGGCAACCCCCTCTACGACTGGCAGCAGCTGCAGGCCGATGGCTTCGGCTGGTGGCTCGAGCGCCTGGCCACACAGTTGGCACTGTTCGACTTCGTGCGCATCGACCACTTCCGTGGCCTGAGCGCCTGCTGGACCATCCCCGCCGAGGCCCCCACGGCCCGGGACGGGTACTGGGAAGCGACCCCCGGAGACGCTCTGCTCGAGGCCGTTCAGGAACGCTTCGGGCGGGTCCCGCTGGTCGCCGAGGACCTAGGGGTGATCACCGAGGACGTGGAGCGCCTGCGCGACCGCTTCGCCCTGCCGGGGATGAAGGTCCTCCACTTCGCCTTCGACAGCGACGCCGCCAACCCCTACCTGCCGCACCACCACCACCGCCACAGTGTGGTCTACACCGGTACCCACGATAACAACACCACCGTGGGATGGTACGCCGGTCTCGCGCCGGAGACCGTGGAGCGGGTCCACGCGTACCTGGGCTACCCGACCGAGCCGATGCCCTGGCCCCTGACTCGAGCCGCCCTGGCCTCGGTGGCGAGCGTGGCCGTCATCCCCCTACAGGACCTGCTCGAGCTGGACGGCGAACACCGCATGAACGTCCCCGGCACCACCGAAGGCAACTGGCGCTGGCGCTTTGCTTGGGAGTGGCTGCCCGACTCCCTGGCCGGGCAGCTGTACGACCTCAACCGGCTCTACGGCCGGCTCTAGGCCCCGTCGGAGGCCTAGAGCCAACGCATCCGCCCCAGCTCCAGCGGGTGCGCGAGCAGCGGGTGGCTGGGATACATGCAGATGCGGAAGTACTGCAGGCCGTTGAGCCGTGGCTGGATGTCGAGGGTGAAGAGCGGATCCCCGGCGTCATCCTGGTCCGTGGCCGAGAGGACGAACCGCTGGGTCCGGGCCGGATCCCGCGGGTGGGGCACCGGGCTGAAACGGCACTCGACGGTGACATCCTCGGCCCGGAGGCCATTGAGCTGCGCCTTGACCCGCAGGCGCAGGGACTCGCCGTGATACAGACTGGCAGGGGCGTCGTCGACCAGCTCCAGGGCCGTCCCGTCCCAGCAGGCCAGGACGTGCTCCTTCCACGCCGCCAGCCCGGCCGCCCCCGCCAGCTCTTCCTCCGCCAGACGCCTTTGCTGCCGGGCGGCCGGGCCGTAGAGGTCGCGCACATAGTCCATGACCATGCGCTGGGCATTGAAGCGGGGCAACGTGCTGCGCATCGACGCCTTGGACATCTGCACCCAGCCGGCCGAATAGCCACGCTCGCCGCGATCGTAGTAGAGCGGCGCCACCTCGCCGGCCAGCGTATCCAGGAGGTCCCGGG
Organism: Halorhodospira halophila SL1; assembly: GCF_000015585.1. NCBI lineage: Bacteria > Pseudomonadati > Pseudomonadota > Gammaproteobacteria > Chromatiales > Ectothiorhodospiraceae > Halorhodospira > Halorhodospira halophila. The sequence continues at coordinate 1,206,436 of NC_008789.1, forward strand.
CCTCCTCACCGTCGCGGTAATCCGGATCGAACCCCGGGGCGTGGGGGTAGATGGCCCAACCGTTATCGCCGGCGTAGCCCTCGTCCCACCAGCCGTCCAGGACCGAGAGGTTGATCACGCCGTTGATGGCCGCCTTCTGGCCGGACGTCCCGCACGCCTCGAGGGGGTACTCCGGGTTGTTCAGCCACACATCAACCCCGGTCACCAGCTTGCGGGCCAGCGCCATGTCGTAGTTCTCGAGCAGCAGCAGCCGGCCGATCAGATCGGGATCCAGGGTCAGCTCGTGGATGCGCTGGATCATCGCCTGACCCTGCTCGTCGTGCGGATGCGCCTTGCCGGCAAAGATCAGGATCATCGGCCGCTCGGGGTCGTTGAGCAGCTGCTTGAGCCGGTCCAGGTCGCGGAAGATCAGCAGAGCCCGCTTGTAGGTCGCGAAGCGGCGGGCGAAGCCGAGCACCAGCACATCGGCCTCGGGATCACGGATATAGCGGGTCATGCGGCGGATCATGGCCTCGGCCATGCCGTTGCGCTTGCATCGGGCCTCGACCCGGGCACAGACATCGCGGAGCATCTGCGACTTCAGGCTCTGGCGCATGCTCCAGTAGCGATGGTCGGGCAGTTCGTCGACGACGCTCCAAAACGCCTCATTGCTCAGCTCACTCCGCCAGGCCGGCCAGCGCTGATCGAAGAGGTTGCCCCACTCCTGGGCGAGGAAGGTCGGCACATGGACGCCGTTGGTGATGGAGTGGATGGGGTTCTGTTGAGCCGGGACATCCGGCCATATGCGGGCCTCCATCTCCGAGGCCACGCGGCCGTGGATCCGGCTGACGCCGTTGTGAAAGCGCGACCCCCGCAGGGCCAGGCTGGTCATGTTGAAGCCCGGATGCTCGGCCCGGCCGTTACCCAGCTCCAGCAGGGCATCGAGATCCAGCCCGCTCTCTCCCAGCGCGGCGTCCAGATACTCCCGCACCATCTCCGGGTCGAAGATGTCGTGCCCAGCCGCCACCGGGGTATGCGTGGTGAAAACCGAGGTCCCGGCGACCACCTCCAGGGCCGTGGCGAAGTCAGTGCCGGCGGCCACCCACTCGCGGCAACGCTCGACGAGCTGAAAGGCCGAATGGCCCTCGTTGAGATGCCAGACCGTGGGCATCACGCCCAGCTTGCGCAGCGCCCGCACCCCGCCGATACCGAGGCAGAGTTCCTGCTTGATCCGCATCTCGCTGCCGCCGCCGTAAAGCTGATAGGTGATCGAGCGATCTTCGGGGCGGTTCTCCGGAACATCGCTATCGAGCATATAGAGGCGCACGTGCCCGGCCCGCACTGACCAGATGCGCAGCTGAACCGTGCGCCCGGGCAACTCGACGAACACGCGCAGCTCCTCGCCGTCGCCGTCCTGACGCGGGTAGGCGGGCAGCTGGGCCACTTCGGTGGGTACGTAGTGGGCGACCTGACACCCTTCATGATCGATGGTCTGGATGAAGTAGCCCTGACGGTAGAGCAGGCCCACGGCAACCAACGGTACGCGCAGATCGCTGGCGGCCTTGCAGTGGTCACCGGCCAGGATCCCCAGCCCCCCGGAGTAGAGGGGCAGGCTCTCGTGGAGCCCGAACTCGGCACAGAAGTAGGCCACCAGGTCCTGTCCCGGATCCAGGTGCGGGGTCACCTCCGGCGAAGTCTCCTGCTCCAGGTAGGTGTCGTAGGCGGAGAGTGTCCGGTTGTAATCCTCAATAAAGGTCGGATCCTGGGCGGCCCGCTCCAGCGCTTCCTGAGACACCCGCCGCAGGAACACCTTGGGGTTGTGGCCGCTGGCCTCCCAGCATTCCGGGTCGATCTGGTAGAACAAGCCCCGCACGCGCCGATCCCACGAGTAGTAGAGGTCGTCGACGAGCTCGCGCAGGCGGCCGAGTGAGGGTGGCAGATTGGGGTGGACTTCCAGGGTGAAGACGCGTTCGGACATGGGTGGGGCAACTCCCTCTGTAGACCCCCCTGTTTAGCACAGGTTGCGGGGGCACACACGCTCGAACACCACCCCCGCAACGAGAAAGGCCCGCCGGGGGCGGGCCTTTCTCTCACTTGCAGCTTACTACCGCTCTGGCAGCGGGTTAGACCGCGGCGACGTCCTCGGCCTGCAGGCCCTTCGGGCTGCGGGTCACGCTGAACTCGACCGCTTGACCCTCGTCCAGGGAGCGGAAACCGTCGCCCCGGATGGCACGGAAGTGGACGAACACGTCTTCACCCCCTTCGCGGCTGATGAAGCCGTAGCCCTTGGCGTTGTCGAACCACTTAACCGTACCTTGTTGACGCTCTGACATCTCAAACAACCTCTGTATTAATCATCGTGACGCGACCTCCACGGGACCAGGGTCAGGTCTTACTGGCGGTCGCACCCCATATATTGGCACAAAGCCAAAGCCTCGCAACCTGCTGCCCGAGGTTTTTTTACATCAATTTTGTTGCGCCGCACCATCGGCGCTGCTATGCTGCAGGGCAACAAGTGAGAGAAGACCTCTCCAACGGCGCAACCGGAGCGATGGCGATGATGAACTATCAGGACATGATCAAGCAGATGCAGACTCAGTTCGGCAATTACGCGACGCCTTTCCACGGGGTGAACAGCAAGATGCTCGAGCACTGGGAGAAGATGGCGGACTACCAGCTGGACATGGCGCGGCGCTACACCGATGCCACACTCGGCAACCTGCGCGAGGCGAGCGACGTCCAATCGCCCGAGCAACTGCAGAGCTATCTGCAGAAGAGCGTGGAGGCGGCCCGCGAGACCTCGGACAGCCTGGCCAAGGACGCCCGAACCCTGGCCGAGCTCAGCCAGGCCATGACCGAGGATCTGCAGCAGTCCATGCGCGAGGGCGCCAGCAACCTGGCCCCGAAGAGCAGCAAGGCCGCCTGAACGGCCGATGACCTGACCCGCCGCTCCTGCCCCGCAGGGGCGGCGGTTGCGCGTTCGCCATTCGGTTGAACGAATACGCGCCGCCCCCTACCCTAGTCCCATGGCCCTGACGCCCGACCACCTGTTCCGACTCTTCGGCGATCCGACCCGGCTCCGCTGTCTTCTCCTCCTGCGCCGCCAGGGGTGGCTCTGCGTCTGCGAACTCACCGCAGCAATGGACATCATCCAGCCCAAGATCTCCCGTCATCTGGCCATGCTCCGCGAGGCCGGGCTGGTCGAATACCGTCGCCACGGGCAATGGGTCCATTACCGGATCAAGCCGGACCAGCCGCCATGGGTGGAGTCGATCCTCGATGCGGCGCTACAGGCCAGCGACGCCGTGGCCTGGCACCCGGAGGACCAGGAGCGGCTGGCTCAGATGACCAACCGAGTCACCAAGGATCAAGCATGAACGACACCCCCCTGCTCGAGTGCGTCGAGCAATGCACCGGCGAGAACGTATCCGCCAGCGTCGTCTGGCTCCACGGCCTGGGCGCCGATGGCCACGACTTCGCACCGATCGTCGATGAGCTCCACCAGAGTGCCGGTCACGGCGTGCGCTTCGTCTTCCCCCACGCCCCGGCGCAGCCGGTGACAGTCAACGGCGGCATGTCGATGCCGGCCTGGTACGACATCCGCGGCCTGGGCGGCGGCGGCATCGACGAGGACACCGCGGGCATCGAGCAGGCACGCCTGCAGGTGGAGGCCCTGATGCGCCGGGAAGTGGAACGCGGCACTCCTATCGAGCGCCTGTTCCTCGCGGGCTTCTCCCAGGGGGCCGCCACCGCCCTCTACACCGCCCTGAACACGGCCATGAAGCCGGCCGGGGTCATCGCTTTATCGGGGTGGCTGCCCAGCGGCGCGGAGACCGGCGGCAGAGGGCCTCGCCCGCCGGTTTTTATGGCCCACGGGGTGCAGGACCCGATCGTGCCCATCGAACTCGGCCGCCAGGCGGCAGCCACCCTGGAGAACGCCGGTCATCCGGTGGAGTGGCACGACTTCCCGATGGAGCACGCCGTCTGCATGCCCGAGATCCAGCGCCTGGACCTATGGCTGACGAGCCGGCTGACCACCCAGGCCTAGCCGGCCGGCGGGAGGTCATTCCTGGCAGTCGAAGCCGCAGGCGTCGAGCCCCTCCTCCAGATAATCGGCCGCCAGTGGCGTCGCAAGGATATAGTCGGCGGTGCGCGGGTTCCACGCCGACTTCGCCTCGCTGCGCGCCTCCGCCCATTCGCTGACATCGAAATCACCGCGGCCGATCCACATCAGCGCCACGACCTCGGCCTGCTCAGCCGGCTCCATGTCCTCGAAGGTGGCGCGCAGCTCCTGCACGCTCAGATCGTCGGCGTGATCGGCGAGGACCTGGAGCGCCCAGTCGTCCTCGGGGCCATCCGGCGAGTCGGGGATCACCACAGCCTCCTTGGCCTGGAACTCCCGGCACTTGCGGATGATAAAACAGACGGTGTCCAGACTGACCTCGAACATGATGCCCTCCCCTCGCCATTGGCCGACCCCAGAATTCACGTTGCCTCGGTCCCAGGCTCAGCGCAAGCGGCCTCGACCGCTTCAGGGGATACCCAGGTCCTTGTGGATCTGGACGCTCAGCCACCACTGGGGATGCCCGCGGCAGTAATCCAGCACGGCGCGGGTATGGGCACCGCGCTGGTTGTCATCGAGGGGCTGGAGGTAGAAGCGGCGGAACGCCAGGTGGGTGAACCGCTGCGGCTCGGCCCCGGGCTGCGGATAGATCAGCTTGAGTTCATCGCCGGCGGTGATGGCGAGCTCGGTCCCTGCCTTGGGGCTCACGCAGATCCAGTCCACACCGGCCGGCAGGGGCAGCGTGCCGTTGGTCTCCACCGCGACCTCGAACCCCCGAGCGTGCAGCGCCGCCACGAGGGCCGCGTCCAGCTGCAGCGCCGGCTCACCGCCGGTACAGACCACGTAGGGCTCACCACCGCCGGGCCACCACGCCGCCACCGCCGCCGCCAGCTCGGGGGCGTCGGCGAAGCGGCCGCCACCGGGGCCACCTGTACCCACGAAATCGGTATCGCAGAAGGTGCAGACCGCCGTCGCTCGATCGGCCTCCCGGCCACTCCACAGGTTACAACCGGCGAAGCGCAGGAAGACCGCCGGCCGGCCACTGCGCGCACCCTCGCCCTGCAGGGTGTAGAACAGACTGTGGACGGCGTAGCTCACCGCTCACTCCGGCCAGGCGATGGCCCCGACACCATCCCGCTCGTAGCAGTCGACGCGAAGGAGCTCCGGCAGGCGCTGGCGCGCGGCACGGGCCGCCCAAGCGGCCAGACTGGCCACATCCCCGGACTCAAGGCCGGCAATGGTGTCCAGGCGCTGGTGGTCCAGGGCCTCGCGCACCGGCGCGAAGGCCGCCTTGACATCCCCGTAGTCCAACGTCCAACCGAGCACCCGATCCAGTGGCGCGGTAACGTGCACCCGCAACCGGTAGCCGTGCCCGTGCAGCCGCGCCCGGGTGTCGTCCGCATCCGCCACGCAGGTGGCGGCCTCAAAGCGCTGAGCCTTCCAGATGGTGTGCTGCGCGCCGTCGTAGGTGCAGCCGGAGTGCTCCGTTTCATGGACATGCAACCGGATCAGCCCGGGACACCGGGGCCGCAGCTGCTCCCAGAGCCACACCGCGATCAGCTCGCTGGTGGGGTTGTCCAGGAAATCGTTCAGGCAGGCGCGATCCAGGGCCTGCCCCAGCGGCGCCCACGCCTCGCCCAGCGCTTCGGGATCGCCGCCGGCGGCCTCAAGGACCACCAGGTACCCGTGCCCGTGCATGCGCCCGCAGGGATGCCCCTCGGGAACGTACGGCAGACGGTGCGCCGCCTCGAACCGGAAGGCCCGCCAGGCCCAGGCTCCACCCTCGCGGCCAACACCGCGGTCCGGGGCGCTGCGCAGCGCCAGTCGGTGCGGCACGACCCCGGCAGCCTCCAGGCGCCGGCCCAGCTCGTCGAGCACTCGGGGGTCGGCGGGATCGTCGAGGTGTTCGTTGAGAAGGGTATAGTCCAGCGGTGCTACTGCAGCCGCGCACGCCCCGGCCAGGGCGTCCGGATCCGCCGCGCCGCCATCGGCGCGGACTCGGGCACGCAGCCGAAAGGAGTGACCGTGCCAGCCCCGGCCGTCGCGGCGCGCGGCCTCGAAGGGGACCTCGGCGGTGTAGAGCAGGGATTCCATCCCGGTGATGTTATCACGGCCGTGCGGCAATCAGCGGCACCCACTGCTCGCTCGCCGACGCCCCGCCGTGCACCCCCACCTGGGCGAAGCGCCCCTCGCCCACCAGCCGGTCCTTGATCACCCAGCCATCGGCCGGCAGCAGCACCCAATCACCGATCCGCCGGCGCAGCTTCGGGTGTTCCGGCATGGGCCCGAACCAACCCGCCGCCAGGAGCTCCTCGGAGCGGGCGACCTGGCAGACCGTACCCAGGCGCTCGCGGCAATAGGACTGGAAGTCGAGTTCGGTGCCCGGACGCAGGTAGCAGTAGGCCGCCCGGGGCTCGCCGCACAGCGGCAGGGCCAGCATCTCGGCCAACTCCGGATGGTCCCCCAGATAGAGGGTCCGCTCGGGGGCAGTATCGATCAGGCCGTGGTCGGCGGTGCCGAGGATCACGGTGTCGGTGCCCTGAAGGCCATCGAGCAGCCGCTGCCAGGCGATGTCGATGGAGCGGAACTGGTCGCGCACCGCTGCACTGTCGACACCGTGCTGGTGGCTCAGCGTATCCAGGTCCGGCCAGTAGGCGTAGACGAACCGTCGCTGCCGACCGGGCTCGCGGGCGATGCGCACCAGCACCTCGCGCAGCTCGTCCAACCCCTGATAGCCGTGCCGGCGGGCATAGCGCCCGGTGACCGCCCGGCTATACGGCGTGTCGACCAGCCAGGAGGGTTGAACGACGTGCGTCTCGGCCTGAAACCGATCCCAGATCGGGTCGCGCTGCAGCAGCTCGGCGCTCTCCGGCTCGATGCTGGACCACTGCCCCTTGCCCACCCGCGGACCGAAGGGGAGCCAGGCGGTGACCGCCCCCAGCTCGTGGACGTACATAAACCAGCCGGTGACCCCGTGCCCCCGCGGCGGACGCCCGGTAATGATGCTGGTCAAGGCCGCCGAGGTGGTGGCGGGGAAGACCGAGGTCAGCACCCGCACCCGATCCCGCGCCAGGCTGCTGCCCGGCTGCCTGGCCAGGTAGTGATCGCCGAGGCCATCCATGATCCAGAGGATGACCGTGCGCGCCTCCTCCAGCCCCAGCTCCGGCTCAGGATCCAGGGCCGGATAGTGGCTGGACGCCGCCCCGAAGGCACGGCCCAGGGACGCCATCAGGTTGACCAGGCCGCTGCCCTCGTAGCTGGGTCTATCCATCGCTCGAGACCTCGTCCGCGGTCACCACGCCGGGCAGATCGACCCAGAAGACCGACCCCACGCCGGGCGCGCTGGAGAAACCGATCTCGCCGCCCATCTGCTCCACCAGGCGGCGGGTCACCACCAGACCGATGCCGGTCCCCTCCACCTCCGAGGACTCCAGACCCAGGCGGTTGAAGGGGTAGAAGACCTCGCGCTGGCGCTCCTCGCGGATACCGATCCCGGTGTCCCGCACCCGGAAGCGGATCCGGTCGGGCGCCGGGGCCTCGACCTCGACCTCCACCCGCCCGTCCGGCCGGTTGTACTTGACGGCATTGCTGGCGAGGTTGAACAGCACCTGGCGGATGCGCCGTGGATCCACCCAGATGGATGCCGGAACGGCCTCGGCCACGTACACGGACAGGTGCACCCCGGCGTCGGTGGCCATCGGACCGAGCAGCTCGGCACACTGGTCGACCAGCAGGCCCGGCGCCACCCACTCCGGCTTGAGTTCCACCCGACCGGCCTCGACGCGGGAAAGATCGAGGATGTCATCGATCAGCGACAGCAGGTGACGGCCACCCCCGAGGATCTGATCGACGTAACCGGCCTGGCGCTCGGAAAGCGGCTCGCGGGGATCCTGCTCGAGGATCTGGGCAAAGCCGAGCACCGCGTTAAGCGGTGTCCGCAACTCGTGACTCATGCTCGACAGGAACTGGCTCTTGGCCCGGTTACCGCGCTCGGCCTCCTCGCGGGCCTGCTGCAGCTCGAGGTTGATACGGCGCAGCTCGATCGCGGACCGTTCGGCTCGCGCCCGCTCCTCATCGAGGCGCTGGTTGGCCCGGCGCAGCTCGAACTCGTCGACCACCACCTCCGCCAGCTCCTGGAGGGTCGCCAGCTCGGCGTCGGACAGGGTGCGGGCCTGGCGGTCGCCGAGGCAGAGGGTGCCGATGCGCGCCCCACCCTCAACCACCAACGGCACCCCGGCGTAGAAACGCAGGTGCGGGGGCCCAGTAACCAGCGGGTGGTCGGCGAAACGCGGATCCGCATGGGTATCGGTGACCACCAGCGGGTCCCCGGTCTGGATCACGCAGTTGCAAAAGGCGATCTCGCGCGGCGTCTCCTCGATCCCCAGCCCGCGGGCTGCCTTGAACCATTGCCGCTCGCGCTCGATCAGCGAGATGAAGGCGATGGGCACATCAAAGATCCGCGCACACAGGCCGACAAGGCGCTCAAAGGCCACCTCGGGCCCATCCGCTCCTCCCTGGTAGCGCGCCAGGGCCTCGAGGCGATGCGCCTCGTCCGGGGATATCCGGGAAGATGCCATGGTCAGCCGACCTCGCGTGCAACGGGATGCTCAAAAACCAGCGCTGGCTCAAGGGTACCGCAAGTCATCGAGCCACGCCCGCAGGCCGAGCAGCGCGGCCGCCGCCGGATCGTCGATCCGCTGCACCGGCACTGGCTCCAGATAGGCACGGAAACGCCCCTTCGCCAAGAAGCGCTCGAGCAGCGGCGAGGTTGTGAGCCGCGACGCGGCCAGGCGCGGCAAGATCCCCCCGGCCAGGAAGACCCCGGCACGCGCGCCCAGGGTCAGGGCCAGATTGCCGGCCGTCCCGCCGAGGAACCCGAGGAAGCGGTCGAAGGTCTCCCGGGCGGCCGGATCGGCCTCCTGATCGGCGGCGGTGATGGCCTCCGGAGACGCCTCGACCCCGTGCAACAGCCGATGGAGGCGGCTCAGCCCGGCACCGCTGAGCACCGACTCAGCGGAAACGTGGCCGAGTTCCTCGCGCAGAGCGGCGAGCAACGCCGCCTCGGTCTCATCGGCGGCGGCCAGGGTGACGTGACCGCCCTCGCCAGCAATCACCCCCCAACCCTGCGCGGCCGGCACCACGCCGGAGACCCCCAGGCCGGTCCCCGGACCGAGCACCGCCATCGGCGTACCCGTAACCGGCGTGCCGGAGCGCAGCAGCGCGCAGTGCTCGGCCGGCTGCAACTCGGGCAAGGCCCGGGCCAGGGCCTGGTAGTCGTTGACCAGCTCGGCGCGGACCGCACCGGTCCGTCGTGCCAGCTCGTCGGCCTCGACCTGCCAACCGAGATTGGTCAGCTGCACGCGCCCATCGGCCACCGGCCCGGCAACCGCCGCGGCCACCCACCACTCGTCACCGTCGTGCGTCGCGCAGTGACGCTGCAGCGCTTCGGTGGGGCCGGAGAGGTCCCGATTGCGGTACCGCGTCGCCGTCCCCGGCGCCTCGCCCGGCCCGGCCGTTGCGATGCGGGTGTGCGTGCCGCCGATATCGGCCAGCAGGTAACGGGTCACAGCGCCTCCGAACCCCGTGCGCGGTGGGCATCGTGCAGGGCCTGGATGAAATCCTTCCGCCAGCGATGCACGTCCTGTCGGCGTAGCGCGTCCATCATCTGCTGCCAGCGCTCGCGCCGCTCCCCCAGCGGCATGGTCAGCGCCTGGTGCATGGCATCAACCATCTGATCCACGTCGTAGGGATTGACCAGCACCGCGCCATCGAGCTCTTCGGCAGCGCCAGCGTAGCGCGACAGCACCAGCGCCCCCGGATCGCCGGGATCCTGGGCGGCGACAAACTCCTTGGCCACCAGATTCATGCCGTCACGCATGGGGGTGATCAGCCCGACGTCGCTACGCGCCAGGAAGCCGAGGATATTCGAACGGTGGAAACCGCGATTGAGGTAACGCAGCGGCACCCAGTCGTACTCGGCGAAACGACCGTTGATGTGGCCAGCCAGGTACTCCAGGTATTGGCGGATCTCCTCGTACTCGGGTACATCGCCACGGGAGACCGGGGCGATCTGCAGGAAGACCACGTCCCCGCGGTGCTCACTGTGCTGCTCGAGCAGCGCCTCGTAGGCCTCGAACCGGTTGCGCAGGCCCTTGCTGTAATCGAGCCGGTCGACGCCGATCATCAACCGACGGTCGCGCAGGCTCTGCTGCAGCCGCCGCCCCTGCTGGGAGTTGTAGCCCCGCTGCGCCTCCCGGGCCACCTGATCGACATCGATGCTGATGGGGAACACCTCGGCCCGTGGGCGCTGCAGCTGCGGGCGGTAGTGGGTCAGGCAATCGAGGAAGTTGTCCCGGTCGATGCGCGTCTGGAACCCGACCAGATCGTACCGGCACAGCGCCTCGAGCAGTGGCTCGTGACCGGGCAGGGCGCGGAAGACGTCCCAGGGCGGGAAGGGGGTGTGCAGGAAGAAACCAATGGGGGCCTCGACACCCTGCTCGCGCAACAGTTGCCCGAGAGGAATGAAGTGGTAGTCGTGGACCCAGATGATCTCGTCGCCCTCGAGCAACGGTGGCAGATGCTCGGCAAACAGCCGGTTGACCTCCCAGTAGCCCTCGATGCGCTCGCGCCGGCAGTGGACGAAGGACATGCGGTAGTGGAACAGCGGCCAGAGCACCTGGTTGGCGTAGCCCAGGTAGTAGCGATCGTACTCGAGGCGACTCAGGCGCAGGGTGGCGTAGCGCACCCCGTTGGCGGTCTGGACCCGGGGCTGGCGCAACCCGTCGATGCGTTCGTCCACGCCGCCGTCCCAACCGAACCACATGCCACCGGACTCCTCCAGCGCCGAACGCAGGCCGACGGCCAGACCACCCTGCGCGGCCTGCAGCTGGCTGGGCAAGGCCACACGATTGGAAACGGTTACCAGTCGACTCACAGCGGTTCCTCCCAACTGCGACTCAGGCGCATTGCGGAGTTGATCAGACCGACCATGCTGTAGGTCTGCGGGAAGTTCCCCCAGAGTTCTCCGGTGTACGGATCGATATCCTCCGAGAGCAGACCCACGTGGTTGCGACATTCGAGCAGGCGCTCGAACAGTGCGCGGGCCTCGGCCTCACGGCCCACCGCCGCCAGGGCGTCGATGTACCAGAAGGTACAGGTGGTGAAGGCCGTGTGGGGCTTGCCGAAATCGTCCTCGTGGACGTAACGGAAGAGGAAGTCGCCGTGGCGCAGCTCCTGCTCGACGGCGCGCACGGTCCCGGCCAGGCGCGGGTCTCCGGCACGCAGGAACCCCCACTCGTAGAGCAGCATCAGGCTGGCGTCGAGGTCCTGGCCGCCGAAACTGGCCATGTAGCTGTTGCGTTGCTCGTTCCAGGCGCTGTTGCGGATGGTGTCGGCCATCTCGTCGGCCCGGCGGCGCCAGTAATCAGCCCGCTCCATCAACCCCAGCTTGGCGGCGATGGCACGCAGGTTCCGGGCAGCCGCCCAACAGATCGCCGCCGAGAAGGTATGCACCTTTTCAAAGCCGCGGAACTCCCAGGGGCCAGCATCCGGCTCGCGGTAGACGGCGACGGCCTGCTCACCGAGCTGCTCGAGACGGCGGAACAGCGATTCATCGCCGCGGCGGCGCAGCCGCTCGTCGAAGAACAAGTGCGCGGTGGCCAGGATCACTGACCCGTAAACATCGTTCTGCTGCTGCTCGTAGGCCTGGTTGCCGATGCGCACCGGCCCCATCTCCCGGTATCCGGGCAAGCCGTAGGCGATGGTCTCGTAAAGGTCATCACGCCCGTTGATGCGATACACCGGCCGCAGCGACCGCCCCTCGTTGCGGGCAGTGGTGTTGATGATGAAGCGCACGTAGTGCTCCATCGTCTTGGTCGCCCCCAGGCGGTTGAGGGCGTTGATCACGAAGTAGGCGTCCCGCAGCCAACAGTAACGGTAATCCCAGTTGCGGCCGGTGTCCGGGGCCTCGGGGATCGAAGTGGTCACCGCGGCGATCACCGCACCGGTGTCCTCGTAGGTGTTGAGCTTGAGGGTGATCGCCGCGCGGATCACCGCCTCCTGCCACTCAAAGGGGATGGCCAGGTTGCGCACCCACTCCTGCCAATAGGTTAGGGTGTGCTCATAGAACTGGTAGCCGGTCTCACGGGCCGACTGGAGCAGGGTCTCGTCGGGACCGAAGGCCAGCGTCAGGTCGTCCTCGAGGATGAACGGGGTCTCGTCCAGGACCGCGGTCAACGAGGCGTCGGTGGTCAGGCGCAGGACCTGGCCCGGGCCGACGTAGCGCACGTGGTTGCTGCCCTGAGTCACGCTGGGCAACGACCGGCCGTGATCGAACACCGGCCGCACCACCAGAGAGACCAGGGGTGAGCCGGCAACCCGACGGACCTGACGGATCAGCTCCACCGGGCGAAAGGTGCGGCCGAACTGCTCGAAGCGGGGGGCGAAATCGGTCACCTCCACCACCCCGCCCTGGTGGTCGTAGAGCCGCGTCACCACGATGGCGGTATTGCGAACATACCACTGCTCGGTGCGGGCCAGCCCCTCCAGCTCGACGGCGAAACGCCCGGCGCCGGCACCGGCCGCGGGATCGCCGAGCAGGGAGCAGAAGACCGGATCGCCATCGAAGCGGGGCATGCACGCCCAAGTGATCTCGGCCTGGCGGTTGACCAGGGCGGCAAACGCGCAGTTGCCAATCAGGGCTTGGTCGAGCGTGCTCACGGGACCTCCTCGTCGCTCGGATCCACACTCTCCGGAGGATACTCTACTTCCCCCGGGCCGGGTTCGCCTCCCAGGCTACCGCCTCGCCACGCTCGTTGACGGTCAGCACGCACAGCCCCTGGGGCGGAACGTCCAGCGCGTTGTTGAACTTGGTGGTCATGTTGTGGAATGCCACCAGCCCGGTCAGCTCGATCAGGGCGTCATCATCCAAGTGGCGTTTCACCGCCCCGACCACGTCGGCGCTGACCGGGGTCTCACTGCGCGTGACCGCCTCGACGTAGCCGAGCACCACCCGCTCGCGCCCGGTAAACCCCTCCTGCTCGGCCCAATCGGCGACGGTGCGGATCTTCTCCCACGCCACGCCCTGTTGATGGAGGCTGTGGGCGTTCTGATCAACCGTGAAGGGGCATTCGTTGAGCTGCCCCACGCGCAGGCCCACTAGGGCGCGCAACCCTGGTTCCAGACCGGCCCGCCGGCGTTCGAAGGCAGCACCGAGCAACAGCAACGGCGCCAGCAGCCGAGGCCGGCGCGCCCAGAGGCGGATCGGCTCCGCCACCGACCCGGCACGCCGCCGCTGCCACCAGAACCAGGGGCGCAGGTACCACGGGTAGGCACTCAGGGGCATGGGATCTACGTACATGGGTGTCCTCGTTCCAGGGGGTACAGGGAGCAGCCGACTGCGGCGCCCGCGGACCCCGCGGTGATCGGGTCGGGTGTCGCCCCGAGCCAGCGTAGGTGGCTACCGCACCCGGCCGCACAGTCGCTGGCACCGAAGCCCGGCACCACTACAACACCGCCGTTGCGGCGGTTGCGCTGACACTCCGGCTCGGTGTGCCGGGTGACCGAAACCACAATGACCCGCGAATCACTCGTCAGGTAATCCAGGTGCCAGCGCTGCGGCTTCTCCCGGCGCAGGTGCCGTGCGATCCGGGCATCCATGTTGCGCCTGGCGCTGCCCGTGTACACCCACCAGCCGGCCGGAATCGCCACCACGCCGAGCCGCCCGACCGCGACCCGCATCGCTTCCGTCACGAACAGTGTCAGGCAGTAGGTGGTGGCGTCCTCCTGCACCGCGGCCCTCCGGCTAGCGACTCAACCGGACCTCCCGGATCAGCGCATCGAGCTGCTCCAGCTCGAAGGGCTTGACGATGTACTCGTTGAACCCCTCGTCCAGGGCCCTGCGGCGCACTTCATCGCTGGCGTCGGCGCTGACCGCCACCAGCGGCACCGCCTCGAGCTCCGAAATGGCGCGCAGCTGCCGGGCCAGGGCGAAGCCGTCAGTGTCGGGCAGGTGCATGTCGAGCAGGATCAGATCCGGCTGGACCCGCTGCGCCAGTTCCAGGCCCGTGCGTCCATCGAACGCCTCGAACAGCTCCACGCCCTGACGCTTGGCCACCAGACCGCTGAGCAGCAGCATGTTCACCCGGTTGTCCTCCACCGCCAGCAGGCGCAGCGGCGGGTCGTCGGCGCGCTCCTCCATCAACCGTGGGTCGAGGCTGGGCGTATGATGCCGATCCCAGCCCTCGGCATCGATCCCCGGCAGCGTCAGGCGAAAACGCGACCCCTGATCCGGCACGCTATCGACCAGTTGCAACTCACCGCCCATCAGGCGACTGAGCCGCAGAGCCAGCGGCAACCCGATTCCTACACCCTCGATGCTGCCCGTCTCGCGCCCCAGGCGGTCGAAGGTCTCGAACAGGCCGGCGCGGCACTGCGGGTCGATCCCCAGCCCGCTATCCACCACGTCGACCCAGACCTGCCCGGCGGCGTCGCGCCCGTAGCTAAGGACCACCGAGCCGCCCTCACGGTTGTACTTGATGGCGTTGGTCAGCAGGTTCAGCACCACCTGCTTGAGCCGCAGCCGGTCCGCCCAGACGCACACACCTACGGGATGCTCGGGCTCTTCCAGGCGCAGGCTGACGCTGTACTCGGCGGCCTGATCCCGCACCAGGCGCAGGCAATCCTGCAACAGATCAGGGATGCGCACGGTTTCCGGCGCCAGCGAAGCCCTGCCGGCCTCGATCCGTGCCAGGTCCAGGATGTCGCCGACCAGATCACGCAGGTGCCAGCCGGCACTGAGGATATGGCGCAGGTACTCGTTGCGGGTCCGTGTATCCAGCTCCTCGTCGGCGTAGATCAGCTGCGCAAAACCGACAATGGCGTTCAGGGGGGTGCGCAGCTCGTGGCTCATCGCCGAGAGGAACTCGGACTTGGCCCGGTCGGTCCGCTCGGCGGCCACCCGCGCCTCGGCAAGTTCTGCCTCGCGCGCCTTGTAGTCGTCGATATCGAGCAGGGCGCCGGCCACCGCGGTGATCTGCCCGGCGGCGTCATACACCGGGGTTCCAGTCGCCCGTAGCCAGCGCCGCCCACCCCCGGCGGTCAGGGCCTGGAA
The DNA here is from genome assembly GCF_000015585.1 of Halorhodospira halophila SL1. NCBI lineage: Bacteria > Pseudomonadati > Pseudomonadota > Gammaproteobacteria > Chromatiales > Ectothiorhodospiraceae > Halorhodospira > Halorhodospira halophila. Next base: position 1,221,588 of record NC_008789.1, read on the forward strand.
TTCGACGTCGTAGGCAGTGCCGTAGTCGATGCACTGGCGATAGGCGTCCTGCAGCTGCTGACGGTGCTCGGAGACGTAGCAGGCCAGCCCCTCGCTGGCCGGACGCGGGGTTGGATCCTCCAGGCCAAAGAGGGCCCGGGCGCGCGGACAAAGCTCGATACACTCGGTGGCGAGGCCGATCCGCCAGGCACCCAGCCCCACGGACGCGGCGGCCCGGGTGATTAAGTCGTCCGGATCGGACTCGTGGTTCGAACTGGGCAAATGTTCACCCTCAACAGCGCGGCAACGAGCGGTACACAGCCATCGGTGACCACTCCCCTACGGTTGTACTGTAGCCCCGCACCGGCATCCGCCCCAACCCCTGCCCGCTCGCACAAACCGCAGCCCGGGGCGATGACTCCGTCGGCAAAAGACCGTACTCTGGATCTTACATTAGAACCGTTGCGGCCGCGCGGCCGCGGACACTAAGGAGGACGCCGCGTTGCGAGTCAATGACCCGGTCACGCAGCGACGTGTTGCCGTCTGGGATGGCGCCAACATCCTGTCGACTACCGACTCCCGCGGACGGATCCGCTATATCAACGAGGACTTTGTGCGCATCAGCGGCTACCAGCCGGAAGAGCTGATCGGGCAGCCGCACAACGTCATCCGCCACCCGGACATGCCCCGGGTGGTCTTCGAGCACATGTGGCAACGCCTGCAGGCCGGGCAGCCGTGGATGGGAATCATCAAGAATCGCTGCAAGAACGGCGATCACTACTGGGTTCACGCCTACGCAACGGCCATCCGCGACGACGCGGGCAACATCACCGAGATCCAGTCGGTACGTCAGCAGATCAATGACGAGGCGGTGGTCGCCCGAGCCGAGCGCGCTTACAAGCGCCTGCGCGCCGCCGAACCGGACAAGGGGGCACTGCCCGCCGGACTGATCGGCCGGCGGGCAGTGGGGAGCGGCGTGTGGCTCGCCGCCGGGGGGACGGCCGCACTACTCGGCGTCATCCTGGCCGCGCTGCTGCCTATCGGCACCGGGCTCCAGCTGCTGGTCGGCATCGCCGGCGTCTCCGCCTTCGGCGCAGCCAGCCTGCCCATGCTGCGCCAACTCCGCGGTGCGCGCGACCAGGCCCGCGCCTTGCTCGACGACCCACTCAGCGAGGAGATCTACCTCGGGCGCCGCGACCACGGCGCCTCGATCCAGCTGGCCCTGATCCACCAGGCCTCCGAGACCCAGGCCATCGCCAAACGCCTGGGTGACGACGCCCGTCAGCTGTCCCAGGAGGCCGCCGGGGCCCGCCAGTCGATGCAGGCGGTACGCGACGAGGCGCAGCAGCAGAGCGACGAGACCCGCAGCGTGGCCACCGCCATGGAACAGATGAGCTCCACGGTGCAGGAAGTGGCCCAGAACGCCTCGGCCACCGCCGATGCCACCGAGCGGGCTGGCAAGCAGACCGACCGGGGTCGGCAGACCGTCGAGCAGAGCACCGCTGCGGTGCGCTCACTGGTCCAGGGCATCGAGAACGCCGCGACCACCATCGAGCGGGTCAACGGCGAGGCCGAGCGCATCGGCAAGGCGGCCACGCTCATCGGCAAGATCACCAAGCAGACCCACCTTCTGGCCCTCAACGCCTCGGTCGAGTCGGCGCGGGCTGGCGAGGCGGGACGCAGCTTCACCGTCGTGGCCGAGGAGGTGCGCAAGCTGGCCGGGCAGACCGCGGAATCGACCCGCGAGATCGATGCCATCATCGAGTCGCTACAGAGCGGCTCAGCGGAGGCCGTCGAAGCCATGCGCGAGAGCCGCAACCGTGCCGAGCAGACCCTCGCCCACGCCGACGAGTCCAGCCAGTCGCTGCAGGAGATCCAGGCCGCGGTGGACGAGATCCGCGATATGGCCGGCCAGATCGCCACCGCCACCGAGCAGCAGGGGGCCACCTCGCAGGAGATCGCGCGCAGCGTCTCCAGCATCGAGGGGGTGGCCGAACGGGTGACCAGCGAGTCGTTGCAAACCGACCAGCGCCTACAGGCGGTCATCGAGCGCATCGCCGGCATCGAGGCCCTGACCGGTCGATTCGTGCGTCGCCGCTGATCCGCTATCCGACCCTGACGGGGCGATGCCTCGTGCACGCACTCGCGCGCGCCCCGTGCGCGCGAGTGCGTGTTCAGGTAGTGTATAAGCTCTGCGCAACAACTCGATCCGTCCCGGGCGCAGGACCACCAACCCTGGATCGCAATGCCTCAAAGCCCGCAATGTGCCAACGTGCCGAGCACTCCGCCGAGCGGTAATGCCGGCCACCATCGAGGGAAGCCCCGCGGCCCTGCGGAGCAGGCCATCGAGGACCTGCTTGCGCAGGTGCGGCAGTGGCAGTTCAACAACCCGGGGCTCCTGCGGGCCAGTGTGTCCTTCCCGGAGATGGATCCGCTCGTCTGGCTCGAGACCAACCCGCTGGCCTCACGCTCCTACTGGCAGGACCGGGCCGGGACCATCCGCCTGGCCGGTATCGGTACAGCCTGGCAGTACACGGCGGACTCCCCGGACGACCACCCGACCCTGCTGCGCCGCGCCCAGGCCCTGGCGAAGCACCCCGGGGTCCACCTGCTCTGCGCCTTCTCCTTCGACGGCCAGGCCGGTGCCGGCGAGTGGCAGGGCTTCCCGGCGAGTCTCGCCCTGCTCCCGGCGCTGGAGCTGCAGGGCACCAGCGCCGGCCAGCAGCTGAGCGCCAACCTCTACGCCGAGAGCGCCAGCGAGCTGCAGCACCGCCAGGACGAACTGATCGCACTCCTGGAGGGTCTGCGCCCGACCACCGAGGCCGAGCACCGCCCCTCCCGGGTCATCGAACGCGATGAGGATCTGGACTTCGCCGAGTGCAGCAGCCGCATCCGGGCCATCCTCCACGATATCGAACAGGGCCACGTGCATAAGGCGGTGCTGGCCCGGCAGGTGGCGCTCCGGCTGGACCGCCCGCTGGCCGCCTTTAACGCCCTACGCCGCTGGTCGGCGATCACCGATGGCAGTTACTGCTTCGCCATCGAGCACGCCGGACGAATCTTCATGGGGTGCTCTCCGGAGCGCCTGTTCTTCCGCAGTGGCCGGTCCGTCCAGACCGAATCCCTGGCCGGCACCGTGCGCCGCGGCGAGACCGAGGCCGAGGATGCGGCGCTGGAGGCCTCCCTGCGGGAGGACTCCAAGCTGGTCCGCGAGCACGCCTGGGTCACCCGCTACATCCGCGGGGAACTCGAGCCCTGGGCGATCCGGATCGACGCGCCGGAACATGCCAGCGTGCTCAAGCTCGACCGCATCCAGCACCGCAGACTGCCCATCCAGGCCACCCTGCGCCCGGGGGTCGGCGATCACCAGTTGCTTGATGCCCTCCACCCGACCCCGGCGGTTTGCGGCTTCCCGCGCCGCCGTGCCCAGGACCTGATCCGCCGTCAGGAGGGCTTCCACCGCGGCTGGTACAGCGGAGTCATCGGCCTGCTCTCCGGCGACGCCTCGGAGCTGGCCGTGGCCATCCGCTCGGCCCTGGTCGCCGGCGACCAGGCCTGGTGCTACTCCGGCGTAGGCATCGTCCGAGGATCCGAGCCGGAAGCCGAGTGGCAGGAGCTGGAGGCCAAGATCGAATCCTTCCTCTCTGCCGTGCAGGGTTAGCCGGGGGGCGGCTTGCGCACCGAGGACCTCAACGCCACCTGGGCTGGCAGCCTGCTCGATCGGCTACGCGGTCACGGCGTGCACGACGTCTGCATCGCCCCTGGGAGCCGCAGCGCTCCCCTGGCACTGGCCGCGGCGCGACGCGCCGACCGTGGCGACGACCTGACCCTGCACACCCACTTCGATGAGCGCGGACTGGCCTTCTACGCCCTAGGCCTGATCCGCGCCAGCCGGCGACCGGTGGCGGTGATCACCACCTCGGGAACGGCAGCGCCGAACCTCCACCCCGCCGTGGCCGAGGCCAGGCAGAGTAGCCTACCCCTGGTGGTGATCACCGCCGACCGCCCCCCCGAGCTGCACCACTGCGGTGCCAACCAGGCCATGCCGCAGGAAGACCTGTTCGCCCCCCTGGTGCGCGCGGCACTGGCCCTGCCACCCCCCGAGGCCACGCTCTGCGGCCACTGGCTGAACCGCCGCCTGGACGCCACCCTGGCCGAGGCCACGGGCGCCGGGGCCACCGGCCCGATCCACCTGAACGTGCCGCTGCGCGAGCCGCTCTACGGCGGCACGGAACACCCTCCGGTGGCGCCGCCGCTGCCACCCCGGCGCGCCCCCCGGGCGGCTGCGCCGCCCCTGGGCCCGGCAGAGCCGCCCCAGCTGTTCGTCGCCGGCGGACTGAACCCCGAGGAGGCCGAGGCAGTCCTCGAGACCGCTGCTGCCGGCAATATCCCGATCCTCGCCGATCCCAGCAGCCAACTGCGCCTGCGCGCACACCCCTGCATCCTCGGCGGGGCCGAACACCTGCTGGCCACCGCCGCCGGCCGCGCGGCCCTGGGTCAGGCGCGCCAGGTGGTGCAGTTCGGCGGCCGGCTCACCGGCCGCCGCCTGCCGGCGTGGCTGACCGAGCACGCGCCGCAGCGCTGGCTGATCACCGGGGATGACCACGACCTGGATCCCGACTGGCAGGCCACCACCGTCCAGGCGGATATCGCCACCGCGGCCCGGGCCCTGCGCCCCGCCGCGCCCCAGCCACCGCTGCCCGGGCTCACCGAAGCGCTGACCAGAGTGGCCGAGACCCGCTCTGCAGCGCTGGCCAACGAGCCATTCGCCGAGCCAGCCGCCACCGAGCGACTCAGCCGGACCCTGCCCCCGGGGATGGCGCTGTTCGCTGGCAACAGCCTGCCCATCCGGGCCGTCGACCTGTTCGCCGTGGCGAAGCACGGCAATCCCTGCGTCACCCAGCGCGGGGTCAGCGGCATCGACGGACTGATCGCCACCGCCGCGGGTTTCGCCCACCACCACCCGGACGGCGTCACCCTGGTGATCGGCGACCTATCGGCCCTCCACGACCTCAACAGCCTGGCTCTGCTCGACCAGGCCCGGCACACCTGCGTAGTGGTGGTGCTCAACAACGACGGTGGCGGCATCTTCGATCTGCTGCCGGCCCGCAGCGAGGGCGACGACGCACACCGCCGTCTGTTCCGCATGCCCCACGGCTACGGGTTCTCCCAGGCCGCCGCACAATTCCGCCTGCCCTACTGGCAGTGCACCGACGGCGACAGCCTCGAGGCAGCCCATCGCGAGGCGTGCACCCGTCCCGGCGGCAGCGTCATCGAGGTGGCCTGCCCGCCCGGCGCCGGGAGCGAACAGATGGCCAACCTATTCCGCACGCTCGAGGCGCTGTGAGCCATGGCGGATCCGGTGCCCACGACCCGCACCGTCGATCTGGTCTTTCTGCACGGCTTCCTTGGCGACCCCGAGGAGTGGCAGCCGGTAACCGCGGCCCTCCCCCCCACCCTGCGCTGCTGGGCCCCGCCCCTGCCCGGACACGATGGTGCCCTACCTCCGGCCACGACCTTCGAGGCACTGGTGGACACCCTGTGGGCGCGGCTGGTCCCGGAGCTCCCACCGCGCTTCGCCTTGGTCGGCTACTCGCTGGGCGGACGCCTGGCCCTGGCCCTGGCCGACCGGTACCCGCATCGGCTCAGCGCCCTGATCCTCGAGGGCGCCCACCCCGGACTGCAGGACGCCACGGCGCGCGAGGAACGCCGCCGCCACGATGCGGCCTGGGCGCAGCGCTTTGAGACCGGGCCGTGGCAGGAGAGCCTGGATGCGTGGTATCGCCAGCCGGTCTTCGCGGATCTGAGCGACCCGCGCCGCCAGGCGCTGATCCAGCGCCGCGCCCGGCACCGCCCCGAGCACCTGGCGGCAACGCTGCGCGCCGCCAGCCTATCGGGACAACCGGACCTACGTCCGGCACTGCGCCGACTGTCGGCGCCCTGCGCCTACATCGCCGGCAAGCGTGACCGCAAGTTCTCGGCCATTGCCGACAGCCTGGCCGCACAAACCCCCGGGCTGACGGTTGCCAAACTCGATGGCGTCGGGCATAACTGCCACGCCGAGGCCCCGGAGGCGGTGGCCGCAGTCATTCAAAGCATCTGCACCGGTGAGCATCCCTGACATGAGCGAAGAGCATCCCAACTCCATCAAACCGGCCCTGTACTGGACCGACTGCTCCAGCGGTTATACCGACGTCCTCTACCACAAGGCCGACGGGATCGCGAAGATCACCATCAATCGGCCGGAGGTGCGCAACGCCTTCCGCCCGCAGACCGTCCTCGAGATGCAACAGGCGCTTGCCGACGCCCGCTTCGATCAGGAAATCGGCGTTGTCATCCTGACCGGCTACGGCGACCTGGCCTTCTGCTCGGGGGGCGACCAGCGCGTGCGGGGTGACTCCGGCTATCAGGACGAACAGGGCACGCACCACTTGAACGTGCTCGACCTGCAGCGCGACATCCGCTCCTGCCCCAAGCCGGTGATCGCCATGGTGGCCGGCTACGCCATCGGGGGCGGCCACGTCCTGCACCTGATCTGCGATCTGACCGTCGCCGCCGAGAATGCCCGCTTCGGCCAGACCGGGCCGCGGGTGGGCTCCTTCGACGGCGGCTTCGGGGCCAGCTACATGGCCAGCGTGGTCGGCCAGAAGAAGGCACGGGAGATCTGGTTCCTGTGCCGTCAGTACGACGCCCAGGAGGCACAGGCCATGGACCTGGTCAACACGGTGGTGCCCCTGGAGGAGCTTGAACAGGAGACGATCGCCTGGTGCCAGCGTATCCTGGAGCACTCGCCGATCGCCTTGCGCGCACTCAAATCCGCCTTCAACGCTGGGGTGGACGGTCAGGCCGGCATCCAGGAGCTCGCCGGCAACGCCACCATGCTCTTCTACATGACCGAAGAGGGGCAGGAGGGGCGCAACGCCTACCTGGAGAAGCGCAAGCCGGACTTCCGGCGCTTCAAGCACAACCCCTGATCGTGACCGCCCGGCTGCGCTCGGTCGAGCTCTGCCGCTACCGGGTGACGTTGCGCCCTGGCACGGCGCCGGTCACCGAGCGTCACGGCGCGCTGCTGTTCTGGGAGACCGAGGACCGGCGGCGGGCGGTTTCGGAGATCGCCCCGCTGCCGGGGTTCAGCGCCGAGGGCCTGGACGAGTGCATGGATGCCTGCCGGCGCTTCTTCGCCGCCGGAGCGGGGGAGGCCGGCCACCTTCTGCAGCAGGCGTGCGCCGGCGAGTCGGCGCCGCTTCAGGGACTGCCCCCCGCCGCACGCTTCGGTCTGGAGGCCGGCTGGCTGCAGTTGACCACGCCCCTCGGCAGCACACCGCAGGTGGCCAGCTGCCGCCTGGTGGGCCACGAGCAGACGCCCACCGACCCCCCACCGGGCCCCTGCGTCAAGGTGAAGGTGGGCCGGGCCACCGTGCAGGAGGACCAGAATCGCGTGGTGCGGCTGCTCAGCCGCCTCCCGCCGACCACCCATCTGCGGCTCGACGCCAATCGCAGCTGGACCCGCGAGCAGGCCGCCCGATTCTGCGCCGGCCTCACCCCCGAACGGGTAGCCTTCCTCGAAGAGCCCCTGCAGCCCGGCACCTCCTACGCCGGCTGGCCCTCGCTGACCGCCATCCCCTTCGCCTGGGACGAGACCCTGCGCGAAGCCCCGGAGGCGGACCTGACCACACCCGGCCTCGGCGCTGTGGTGCTCAAGCCCATGTTGACCGGACTAAGCCGCACCCGGGCGTGGATCGACGCGGCGACCGACGCCGGCGTGCCGGTGGTCCTGAGCGCCGCCTTCGAGAGCAACCTCACCCTGGACCTCTACGCCCGTCTGGCCGCCCACTGGGGGGTGCGCACCACGCCCGGGCTGGACACCTTCGGCGCCTGGCCCGAGGCCCTGCTCGCCCCCCTGCACAGTCAGCCCGGACACGCCGCCAAGCCGGTACGCTCCCGCGAGCAGCTCAGCCCGGAGGTACCGCTGCTATGATCCCCTCCGAGGCCTTCCCATGCCGCCTAACACGTGCCAGGCAACAGTGGCCGAACCACCCGGCGATCATTGAGCCGGGACAGGCCTACACCTTCGCGGGCCTCGACGACGCGGTCAGCCAGCGGGCCGCCGCCCTGCAGGCGCAGGGCCTCGGCGCCGGGACGTGGACGGCGCTGCGCATGACCACCAGCACCGCCGGGGTCATCGACTGGCTGGCGATCCTGCGCGCCGGGGCCCGCGTACTGCCGGTCTCGGAGCGCATGCCGGAGCCCGCCCTGGAACAACTCCTGGCCGAACACGGCATCGCCGGCCGGATCCCGGCGCCGGGCGCCGAGCTTCAACACACCGGCCACGCCCCCCCGGGTGAACCGGCCAGCAGCCTGCACAGGCACTTCCGCCCCGATGCCCCCTGCGCTGGGGTCGCCACCTCGGGATCCACCGGAGCACCGCGGATCGCGGCCCATAGCTACGCCAACTATGTGCGCAGCGCCCAGGGGGCGATCGACTACCTGCCGCTGAGCCCCCCGGACCGCTACCTACTCTCGCTCCCGCTCTTCCACGTCGGCGGGCTGGGCATTGTCTTCCGCTGCCTGGAGGCCGGGGTGCCGATGGTGGTCGGGGGACGCAGCGAGGACGCGACGTTCCTGGCGGCCTACCGTGTCAGCCACGTGTCGATGGTCGAGACGCAGCTCCACCGCTTGCTGCGCGGCGCCGGTGACCCCCTGCCAAAGCTGCGCTGCGTGCTGCTCGGCGGCGGCCCGGTGGCCACCGAACTGCTCGAGGAGGCGCAGGCGCGCGGCCTGCCGTGCTACATGAGCTACGGCCTGACCGAGATGACCGCCCAGGTGGCCACCTGGCCGGCACTGCACGGCGGGGGCCGGATCCTCCCGTACCGGGCGCTGCGCATCGACCACGACGAGATCCGCGTCCGCGGCGATACCCTGTGCCTCGGCTACCTCGACCGCGGCACCGTGGCCCCGCTGACCGATGCCGACGGGTGGTTCTCCACCGGCGACCTGGGCCACTGGCAGGCGGGACGATTGACCGTCTTCGGCCGCCGCGACAACCAGTTCATCAGTGGCGGCGAGAACATCCAGCCCGAGGCCATCGAACGGGTGCTACGCGAGCACCCGGCGGTCCGCGAGGCCGTGGTGGTCCCGCGCCACGATCGGGAGTTCGGTCAGCGCCCGGTCGCCTTCGTAAAGACCGGCGACGACGCACTCCCCGCCACCGACCTGCGGGCGTGGGTGCGTGCCCGCCTGAGCCCCCACATGACCCCCGTGGCCTGGTATCCACTGCCCGACTCCGGGGGGCTCAAGGTCCGCCGAGCCGAGCTGATCGAGCGCGCCGAGCGGCTGCGCGACCAGGCCCCCTGAACCCAGGCGCGAGCCACTGCCCACCACCGGACCGTAGGCGCAGGGACAAGATTTGCCCTAGACTGGCAGCGTAGGTCCTCGGATCGGGGACCGCAGCCAGCGCAAGGAGATGCCCATGTCCCTCGGCTACTGGATGGTCCTCGTCGCCGCCATCCTCCCCATGGCCTTCGCCGGCGCCGCCAAATTCGGTGGCGGGCAGTTCGACAACGCCCGACCCCGGGAGTGGCTCGACCGCCAGGAGGGGTGGCCGAAACGCGCCCACTGGGCGCAGCAAAACGGCTACGAGGCGTTCCCACCCTTCGCCGCGGCGGTGATCATCGCCCACCAGGTCGGGGCCGCGCAGGGCTTGATCGACACCCTGGCGGTGCTCTTCGTCCTGCTGCGCATCGCCTACGGGCTGTTCTATATCGGTGACCAGGCCAACCTGCGCAGCCTGGCCTGGATGGCCGCGTTCGCCTGCATCATCGGCCTGTTCCTGGCCGCAGCGGCGGCCTGAACCGCTGCCCGCCCGTCTTGGGAGGGTTCGGGGGCAATCGCTAGACTGCCCCAGTCCCGTATCGATGGAGAGAATCAAGGGAGACAAGACCATGGTAGGACGAATTGGTAACGGCGGCAGGGCCGCCCCGCTGGTCGCATTCGCCACCGCGGCACTGCTCGGCAGCGGACTGGCCGCGGCGCAGGTCGAGCGTGGAGACGGCATGGGGCAGGGCTTCGGGCCCGGCCCGGCCGGACCGGGCGCCGGGGCCATGCAGCAGCCCGGTATGGGCATGGGGTCCGGACTGGGCTACGGTCCCTGTTGGGACTGGATGCGCGGGGGGTTCGAGGGCGGGTTCGGAGACCCGCGCACCCCGCTCTGGGACCTGGAACTCGAAGGCGAGAAGCTCGCCGAGATGCGTAAGCTCCGCCGCGCCTATCGGGAGTTCGAGGCCCATGTGGGGGTCGAGCTGGCCGAGATGCGCGACGACATGGCCGAGCTGATGGCGGTCGAACGGCCGGACCCCGAGGCCATCGAGGAACTCCACGGGCGCATGTCCGAACTCCAGGGCGAGCTGCTCGCCGAGCGGGTGCGCATGCGCAACGAGATGATCGGCCTGCTCGACGACGAGCAGCGCGAGCGCTTCCGCAAGGAGTTCGGCCCGCGGCGCTGACCGCTGGGACCGACCGCTATCCGCCGCCGGATCCGGCTCACCCGATCCGGCGGCGGTCTAACCGCTGTCAGCGGATCCGCTCATCGGCGCGGTCGCTCAGCAGCACGGCGATCCAGCGAGTCTCTGGCTGCGCCTCCAGGGCCAGCTTGGCGATCATGGTCAGCGGGATCGACAGCAACATCCCGACCGGCCCGAACACCCACCCCCAGACCATCAACGAGATCAGCACCACCAGCGGCGACAGCCCCAGGGTGCGCCCCATCAGGCGCGGCTCGGTAATGCTGCCGATGGCCACGTTCACCGCCACATACAGGGCCACCGTCAGCACCGCATCGAGCAGCCCCCCACCGAGCAGGGCCACCGCCACCGCAGGGGCGGCGGCGATGATCGACCCCACCGTGGGGATAAAATTCAGCAGCCCGGCGAAGATCCCCCAGAGGATCGGGAAATCCACGCCGATGAGCCACAACCCGGTACCGATGATCACGCCGGTCAGGGTACTGGTGGCGCTCTTGATGAAGATGTAGCGATCGACCGCGCGCAGGAACCGCCGGGTACGCACCCGCGCCCGACGGCTGGCGGGGAAGGCGACCGAGAGTTTGCCGGGCAACGTGCTCTCTTCCAGGAGCAGGAACATGAAGGCGAGCAGCACCAGGAAGGTGGCCGCCGTAAACTGACCGATACCGCTGGCGACCGTCGCCGCCGCATCGGTAAGCGTCCCCACCGCCGGCAGCGGAATCTGCTCGGGGAGGCTCTCCGGCGGCACCCCCATGGATACGACGTACTCACGCAGCTGGCCGAAGACGATGGTCAACTGCTCCTGATACTCCGGCGCCTGGGTGGCCATGGTCTCCACCGCGCCACGCAGAGCGTGGAAGAGCAGGAAGAAGAGCAGCCCCACGCCAAGGAAGAGGATCATCACCGCCAAGACCGCGGGCACGCCGCGTCGCTGCATCCAGTTCAGCGGCGTCGCCGAGGCGATGGCCAGGAACGCCGCCAGCAGTAGTGGATTGACGATGCCGGAGACCGCCTGGAGCCCGGCCAGGATGATCACGACAGCAGCTCCGCCCACCAGCCAATGCCAGGTGGAGGGCCCCCCGTTCTGGTTCAGTATGGTCACGTCCGTTTCCCTAACGCTGGTGCGACTCCACACACGGATACGCCCCGGCGCGGCCAAGCCGCGCCGGGCCAACCCGGATCAGGGTAACAGGGGCACAGGGGGCAACTCAGTCTTCCCGGCGGCCATCCCCCGGGGGCATCGCTTCACCCATCGGGTTCCGGCTCAGGCGCACCGCCGCCGGTTCGCGACCGTCGACGGCCTCACCGTACACCTGGGCCACCTCGTCGCGGGAGACCACTGACGCCACCTGCTCCAGCCCGCCACGATGGGCCAGGATGGTCCGGTAGGCCAGCACCGCCTGCACATAGCGGCGGGTCTCATGGTAGGGGATCGATTCGATCCACACGTCCAGCGGCCGCCCTTCCTGCTCCAGCCAACCGGCTACCCGGCTCGGGCCGGCATTGTAGGCCGCCAGGGCCTTGAGCCGGTTGCCATCGAACCGCTCCAGCAGCTTCTGCAGGTACTCGGCGCCCAGGCGAACATTGAGCTCGGGATCGAATAGTCCGCCCACATCCGGCCCTGGCCGGCCACCCTCCTCGGCCAACTGCCGCGCGGTTCCTGGCAGCAGCTGCATCAGTCCGCGGGCCCCGGCCGGAGAGACGGCATCACGATGGAAGGCCGATTCGCGTCGAGCCACTGCCATCAACAGGCACGATTCGACGCCGGTATCCGCCGCCACCCGCTGGAAGGCGTCGCGGTAGGCGTGGGGGAAGCGCCACTGCAGGGCCTCGACCGCTCCGGCCCGATTGGCAGCCGCTATGGCCAACTCATACCAGCCCTGCCTGTAGGCGTGGGCCGCCAGGGCTTGCTGCTCGGCCGCACCGCGATCCTGCAACAGGCGGCCCCATTCGTCCCGGGCCAGACGCAACTCCCCGACCTGGTAGAGCAGGCGCACCCGCAGCAACGCCGGATCCGGAGCGGGCGGATCCGGCTCCGAGCTCACTTCCTGTAGCGCATAGGCTTGACCGATGTGCTCGGCGGCCAGGAACCCCCAGAAGGAGCGCTGCCCGGCCGCCTCTCGCCAATGCTCCCGAGCCCGTGCCGCATCGCCCAACTCGAGTTGGGCCCGCCCGAGCCAGTACTGCCAACGGGCGGTGCGGACGGACCCCTCCGACAGGCGCGCCGACCAGAAGACCAGGTCGGTCCAGTGCTCCTCGATCACCGCGCGGCGCATGCGCTGCTCCAGGAGTTCCTCGCCGCCGTGCTCGGCCAGCCAGCGGTCGACCCACCCCCGGTTCTCGGGGACGCCGCGGATGATCGAGTACCAGGCGACGCGCTCGAACACCTCCCGGCGCTCGCCGGCCGGTAGATCCGGCAGATCCTCCCCGATCCGTTCCAGGTACTCGCGGGCCGCCACCGTGTCTTCCCGGGCCAGCCGGTAGAGCCCGTCGGCGGTCACCTGACGGCGCAGGCGCGGTGGCAACCCCTCATCCACGTCACCGACCCGCGTCGGCTGCTGCTCAAGACGGTACAGCCACTCGGCGGCAGCCAACCAACGCTCGCCGCCGAGCAGACCTTCCAAATAACGCAGCAGTCCCGGCTGGTCATTGCGGAAGGCCAGGCGCATGCGCTGCCAGACGGCCCGATCATCGATGACGCCAGCCTCGCGGGCCGCCTCGAACAGGCCGTCGCAGGCTGCCGGCCGCGACACCCCGGCATGCCAGGCACTCCGGGCAAAGGCCAGGGCCTCGCCCCGGCGCGTCTCCAGATGGGCCTGCCACCAGTGGCAACGCAACGCCAGGCGGGACGGCGGCTCGTCGGTGACCCGACGCACCGCCGCGTCATCCCCGGCCTCGGCGTAACGGCGCACGGCGACGCGCTTGAGGACATCGGCCAGCGGCGTATCGGCATGGCGCTGTTGATAATCCACCACCCGCCGGGGATCGAGCTCGGGCAGGGCGCTGCGCAGGCGGTGGAACTCCAGGTAAGCAGCCATCGGGTGCGGATCACCCAGGCAGGGCTCCAGCTCCGCTACCCGGGACCAATCATCGTCCCGGGCCGCCTCCAGGGCCTCGTGGAAGCGTTCACCGTGGTCGGCGTCCGGACAGCCCCGATCCGGACCGGCGACCCCTGCGGAGAGGCCGAGGACCAGGAACAGTGCGACCAGGACGAAGCCACGATAACCGCCGGAAGGGACCATGCTCTCGGGACTCCGGCGCGGGTGCGCGTGATAGCCAAGCCTCCCCGAACGCTAGCGCCGGCACCCCCGCAGGTCAACTGCACAGGCCGCCGCACGCAGGGACAAGTGCAGCCATGGCCGTGGTAGCCTTTGCCCCGGACAGATCATCAGCAAGGGGGATGCGCGTGGGGACTGTCGGCACCATCCTGCAGGGTATCGGTATCGTGGTGGGCGGCCTGATCGTGCTCGCCGCCCTGGTCCTGGCCATCGGACCATTCATGATCTCCACTCAGCCGGCGGACGGCGTCCAGGACGGCCGCGAGCTCGGCGGGGATCAGAGCCGTTTCATCACTGTGCCGTTCCCAGGGTTCCCGGACGGGCTGCAGCTGCACTACGTCACCGCCGGCGAGGAGCACGCCGATTCCGACAAGCCGGCGTGGCTGCTGCTTCACGGCTTCTCTTTCAGCACGGTGACCTGGGAACCGCTGCTCCCGAGCCTGGGCAGTGACCGCTATACCGTGGCCTACGACCAGATCCCCTACGGCCTGAGTGATAAGCCCGACTACCGCGGCGAGGGGCCGAACCCCTTCACCCTCGAGGCTGACGTCGCCCACCTGTTCAGCCTTATGGACGAATTGGGGCAGGAGCAGGCGGTGCTGGTGGGCAACTCCGCCGGTGGGGTGATTGCCCTGGAGGCGGCACGGCAGGCCCCCGAACGGGTCGCAGGCTTGGTGCTGATCAACCCCATGGCCGCCCTCGAACGACCCACGCTACCGAAATGGCTGGCGCAGCTGCCGCAGGCCAAGCGCCTCAGCCTGCTGGGCGGGCGCTGGCTGGGCCGGAGCACCGAACTGCTCGAACGCTCCTATTACGATACCGACGCCATCACCCCGGAGCGGGAGGCACGCTTTAGCCTGCACACCGCCATGGCCGGCTGGGACCGTGCCTGGGGGCAACTGATGCACCGTTCGCTGACCGACGCCCTGCAGGTACGCGGCCCTCTGGAGGGGGTCGAGACCCCGACGCAGGTCATCATCAGCGTCGAGGACGAAGTCATCCCCGCAGCCGATTCCCACCGGGTGGCCGACGCCCTGCCCAACGCCGAGCGCGTGGAACTGCAGGCCTGCGGCCACCTCCCGCAGGAGGAGTGTCCGGCCGAAACGGCGGCCGCCATCGAGCAGTGGCGGGAGCGACACGACCTCTAGGCCCGCACCGACGGAGGAGCAGGATGCCCCGGGAGAATCCGCAAGTAGTTGTCATCGGCGCCGGCCTGGCCGGCCTCGCCGCAGCACGTGATCTAGCGGCCGGCGGCGCCCGTGTGGAGTTGCTGGAAGCCGGCGACGAGGTAGGCGGACGCGTTCGCACCGACCGCCTGCGGCTGGACGGCAGCCCGGCGAGCGGCGAGGAGCCGGCCTTCCAGCTCGACCGCGGTTTCCAGGTGCTACTGACCGCCTACCCGGAGCTGCGCAGCCGCGCCGACCTGGACGCGCTGCAGCTGCGCCGGTACGCCCCCGGCGCCCTGATCCGCACCGAGGGCGGACTGCACCGGCTCAGCGATCCGTTCCGCGCCCCGCAGGCGCTGCTGAAAACCCTACAGGCCCCGGTGGGCAGTCTCGGCGACAAGCTACGCATCGCCCGCCTGCGGGCCCGCCTGCGCCGCGGCGATGCCGAGCGTCCCCTGTACGGGCCGCAGCAAAGCAGCGCCGAAGCCTTCGCCGCGGAGGGCTTCTCGGCACGGATGGTCGAGCGCTTCCTGCGGCCGCTATTCGGCGGCGTTCTCCTCGACCCCCAACTCCAGACCTCGGCCCGACTGCTGAACTTCGTCTTCCGCATGTTCGCCGAGGGCGATGCAGCCATCCCCGCCGGCGGCGTCGGCGACCTGCCGCGCCAGCTGGCTGCTCAACTCCCCGCCGACCGGGTGAGGCTGCGCCTTGGGACTGCCGCACAGGGCATTGAGCAGGGCCCCATCGTATCGCTGGCGGGTGGCGAGCAACTGAGCGCCGATGCCGTCGTGGTCGCCACCGACGGGCCAGCCTTCACCCGTCTGACCGGGCACCCCACCGCCGCGGGCCGGCCAGTAACCTGCCTGCAGTTCGCCGCGCCGGAACCGCCGGTGACCGAACCGTTGATCGTACTCAACGGCGAGGGGGAAGGGCCCATACTGCACCTGGCGGCACCCAGTGTGGTGGCCCCCGAATATGCGCCGCCTGGCTGGCACCTGGTCAGTGCCACTGTGCTCGGCGAGGGGCAGGACCGGGACGACCCCTCCCTACAACGCGAGGCCGTCAGACAGTTGCGCGACTGGTTCGGGCCGGGGGTGGATCACTGGCGCCCGCTGCGCCTGGAACGCATCCCCTACGGACAGCCGGTTCAGACGCCGCCGGCGCTGACCCACCCGTACCAGCCGGCGCGGCTCGGAGGTGACATCTACGCCTGCGGCGATCACCGCGCCCACGGATCCCAGCACGGCGCATTACGCTCGGGCGCACTCGCCGCCGACGCGGTGCTTGCCGATCAGGGAGGGGGATCTGCCGCCTAGGCAGGATCGGGAAGGTGGCCCGCCCGGCAGGATTCGAACCTGCGACCTTCGGCTCCGGAGGCCGACGCTCTATCCGGCTGAGCTACGGGCGGTAGGAGGTGTAGCCTACCGAATTTCGGCCGCTACGCCAAGGGTTCGGAGGCGCGCATGCGCGGCAGCAGGGTCGCGAAGTTGCATGGGCGGGTGCGGGCATCCAGCTGATCGGCCAGGACCCGATCCCAGGCGGTACAGCATCCGCCGGTGGATCCGGGCAGGGCGAAGATCAGCGTGGCGTTGGCCACACCCGCCACGGCCCGTGACTGCAGGGTCGCGTTGCCGATCTCCTCGAAGGAGCGCTGCCGAAACAGCTCGCCGAAACCGGGGATCTCGCGATCCAAGAGCGGACGCACCGCCTCCGGCGTCACATCGCGCGCTGTCAGCCCCGTGCCGCCACTGATCAGTACCCCGTCCACCCGGGAATCGGCGATCCATGCCGAGACCTCGGCGCGGATCCGATAGCGGTCGTCCGGGGCGATCACGCGCCCAGCCAAAACGTGACCGGCCCCCTGCAGACGCTCAGCCAGGGCCGCCCCGGAGGTGTCCTCGGCCAGCCCGCGGGTATCGGAAACAGTGAGCACCGCCAGGGCCAGGGGCTGAAACACGTCGCCGGCATGTCCTGCCACGTTGATTACTCCTGCTGCTCCTCGGGGTGGACAGGTGCCTCACGCTCGGTGGCCGGCGGGATCATCTCCTCGGGATCCCAGAGAAAGAACGTCCAGACCAGCATGAGGATCATCAGCCCGACGACCAGGTAGAGGTACAAGCGCATGGCGGACTCCTGAGCGACGTTACCAGTACGATAACAGCCGGCGTATCCCGAGGGGCAGACCTCACGGCGTAACACGGTAGAATGCCCGCCCATCGGAAACGGTCAATGCAGGACTCGGTTATGCTCCGGATACTCAAGTGGCTCCTTTTCGCCGTGGTCGGGCTGTTCGCCCTGCTGGTGGTGGCAGCGACGCTGGTCAGCGTGGTCTTCGACCCCAACGACTATCGCGACGACATCGCGGCGGCCGTCGAAGCGGAAACCGGGCGCGAGTTGACCATCGAAGGGGACATCCGACTCTCCTTCTTCCCCTGGCTGGGCCTGGAGGTGGGGCGCGTCACCCTCGCCGACCGGGAAGGATTCCATGAGGACCCCTTCCTCGAGGTGGAGCAGGCCGACGCGGCCGTCCGACTTTTGCCGCTGCTCTGGGGCCAGCTGGAGACCCGGCTGTTAAGCATCGAGGCGCCCGTCGCCCGCCTGATGGTCAACGAAGAGGGCGAGGGGAACTGGGAGGACCTGGTGGCGCGCCTCGTCGATGACGAAGCCCCGCCGGCTGACCCCGAGGAGGAGGCACCGGCGGGCGAGCTGCCGCCCATGCTTCGCGACGCCGCCTTCGGCGGGCTGCAGGTCCGCCGCGGTCAGCTGCTCTGGGAAGACCGCAGCATCGATGACCGCAAGGAGGTCGAGCGCTTCGACCTGGATGTCGAGGCACTGCGACTGGGCCAGCCGGTGGCCCTGCAGGCCAGCTGGCTCGGCCACGGCGCCGAGCTGCCCAGGATCGACGGACAGCTGCGCCTGCAGGCCACCCTGGACCAGGCCATGGAACAGCTCGACCTGGACGGGCTGGAGATGCTGGTGGACGCTCAGGGGGACCAGGTGCCGGGTCGGCAGCAGCGCCTGGGCGTGACCGGCAACGGCCGTATCGGCCTGGGCGCCCCCCTGCGGATCGAGTGGCCGGAGCTGGAAGTCACCGGGGCGGGGATCGCCCTGGAGGCAGCGGCCGATCTGGAGCTGGACGGCACCGGGGCCCACGGTCAGCTCGACTGGCAACTGCCGGCGTTCAACCTGCGCACCGCCCTCAGCCGGCTGGACATCGGCCTGCCCACCCCGGCGGACCCCACGGCAATGACCCGCGTGGGCGGTGCCGGCCTCATCGAGTTCGACGGCCAGCGTCTGCTCCTGCCCGAATTCGGTCTGGACCTCGATGACACGCGGATCGACCTCGATGGCGGGGTGGACGACTGGACCGGCCCCGAGGTCACGCTCAATCTGACCGTGGACGAGATCAACCTGGACCGGTACCTGCCCGCCGAGGAACGGCGCGCCGTCGACGAGCCGACGGCACCCGACGCGGGGCTGCCGGACCTGGAAGAGATCGCCCTCGATCTGCCGCTGGAGCCGCTGCGCACCCTGGAGCTCGACGGCGGGCTGCAGATCGGCCAGCTGATCCTCTCCGGGCTCTCCCTGCAGGAGGTCCGGGGCGACTTCAGCGGCAGCGACGGCCGTGTGGGCATCGCCGACCTCGAGGCCCGGCTCTATGATGGCGACTACCGCGCCGACACCTTCCTCGACGCACGCGGCGACTATCCGTACTTCGAACTCGACCACCGCCTGGACCAGGTGCAGTTCGCGCCGCTGCTCGAGGATCTCCTCGAACGGGACTGGCTCCACGGGCGGGGCAGCTTCGCCCTGCAGGGCGAGGGCGGCGGCGAGAACCTTGAACAGCTGATCGAGGACTTCCGCGGCGATGCCGAGCTCAATGTCACCGAGGGGGCCGTACTGGGGCTGAACATCCCGCACATGTTCCGCGAGGGTGTAGCCCGCGTCCGCGCCCAGCCCCGGCCCGAACCGCCGGAGGACGAGGCACGCACGGATTTCGGCTCCCTCTCGGCCAGTTTCGAGCTGCGCGACGGCGAGATCCACAACGACAACCTGCGCGCCGAATCGCCGATCCTTCGCGCCCGTGGCGCCGGTCACGCCAACCTGCTCAGGGAGACCATCGACTACCGCGTACGCCTATCGGTGATCGACAACCTGGAGGACGCCGACGGCCGCCCGATCCGCGAACTCAAGGACGTCACCGTGCCCCTGGAGTTCAGCGGAGACCTGTTCAGCCCACGCATCCGCTTCGACCTCCGCGCTGCGCTGACCGAGCAGGAGATCCGGCGTCTGCGCGAGGCCCAGCAGCGCCTCGACGAGGCCGAGGAGAAGATCCGCGAGGGCTTCCGGGAGCGCATTGAACAGGAGCTCGAGGAGCAGACCGACCGCGCCGAGGAGCGCATCCGTCAGGAGGCGGACAGCATCCTGCGGCGGCTTCGCTGAGCGGATGTCCCGCTGGGCCACACCGGAGCGCTGCCAGGCACTTCAGGAGCAACTGATCGCCTGGCAGCGGCAGCACGGTCGAAACGACCTGCCCTGGCAGCAGCCGGCCACGCCCTACCGGGTGTGGATCTCCGAGATCATGCTGCAGCAGACCCGTGTGGAGACCGTCGTCCCCTACTTCGAGCGCTTCATGGAACGCTACCCGGACGTCGCCGCCTTGGCCGCGGCCGAGCTGGATGACGTCCTCGCGCTGTGGGCCGGCCTGGGCTACTACGCCCGCGCCCGCAACCTGCACGCCGCGGCGCAGCGGATCCAGACGGATTGGGGGGGGCAGCTGCCGGCCGAACTATCGGCGCTGCAGACACTGCCCGGCATCGGGCCCTCCACCGCCGGCGCAATCCGCTCGCTGGGCCACGGCCAGCCGGCCCCGATCCTCGACGGCAACGTCAAACGGGTGCTGGCGCGGCTCGCCGGCGTCGAGGGCTGGCCCGGACGCAGCCCGGTGGCCAAGCAGCTATGGGCACTCTCCGCCGCGCTGACCCCGGAGGCGGAGTGCCGCCGCTTCAACCAGGGCCTGATGGACCTTGGGGCGCTGGTCTGCACGCCGCGGGACCCGGCGTGCAACGCCTGCCCACTGGCCGCGTCGTGCACGGCCCGGGCCGCCGGCAACCCGGAGACCTACCCGGCCCCCCGTCCGGCACGTCAGCGCCCTCGGCGCGAGGTCCGCCTGCTGCTGATCGAACACGCCGATGCCCTGCTGCTGGAGCGCCGCCCCGCCACCGGGATCTGGGGCGGACTCTGGTCGCTGCCGGAGTGCCCGCCCAGCGAGGACCCGGTGACACGGGCCCTCCGCCTGGGCGCACGCTGCGAACCCGCCGGAGACCTACCGGCCCGCCACCACGCGCTGACCCACTTCGAGCTGATCATGCAGCCGACTCGGCTGCGCTGGAACGCGGCGACCCCCGATATCGGCGAACCCGATCCGCAGCGGATTTGGTTCCGGCCGGGGCAGGATACCCTGCCCGGACTCCCTGCACCGATCCTGCGCATCCTTCGCGACGCCGGCTACCCGGTAGCCTGAGCCGGAGACCGCAGAACGCTGGCGGCAACATGGACCGGATCGGTACACTATCCGGACGCTCACACCCACCGAGAGGGCAGCATGTCGAGAAAGGTGCACTGCGTGAAGCTCCAACAGGAGGCGGATGGGCTGGACCGCCCGCCATACCCGGGCGAGCTGGGTCAGCGGATCTACGACAACGTCAGCAAACAGGCGTGGAGCATGTGGGTGCAGCAGCAGACCATGCTCATCAACGAGTACCGGCTCACCCCGGCCGACCCCAAGGCCCGCTCCTTCCTGGAGCGCGAAATGGAGAACTTCTTCTTCGGCCAGGGCTCGGCGCCGCCGCCGGATTTCAGCCCCGACCACAGCTGAAACCACCCCGCCCCTTGACTCCGGGGGCCGTTTCAGCTTGAATACGCAGCCGTTGGCCGGGTAGCTCAGTCGGTAGAGCATGGGATTGAAAATCTCAGTGTCGGCGGTTCGATTCCGTCCCCGGCCACCATCTCCTTCCCTCGCAACGTACACGGACGTCCCGCACCCCTCCTGAAAGCCGCTCTATACGGGCATTTGGGGTCTAACGCTGTTCGAAGCCATCCAGGGTCAGCTAGCATCATAGTGGGTACTGGAGCGGGTAGTACCCACCGCGGGAGACCCCACTACCCACAAAGCCATGCCCGCGGCGGCGCTCAGTACCCACAACCCGACGCCCGAAGCGGCCCTTGCGGCTGCTCACGGCGGGCGTGTCGTCCCCGCTAGGCAGGGATCACGGGAGGGGGGTATGGGTCGCGGAACCAACAAGCTGACGGATCGCCAGTGCCGAACGGCGAAGCCTCCCGAGGGCAAGCAGCAGCTGAAGCTCACTGATGGCGGCGGACTGGTCCTCCTGGTCAAGAGCAACGGCGGCAAGCAGTGGCAGTTCCGCTACCGGCGACCCTCAGGGCGCGAGGCGACGATGGGACTGGGGGTCTACCCCGACGTTCCGCTGTCCAAGGCGCGGGAGCGCCGTGATGAGGCGCGCGCGCTACTTGCCGACGGTATCGACCCGATTGACCAACGCAAGGCGCAGCGTTCGGCAGCCGCCTCCGCCGACACCCATTCGTTCGAGGCCGTCGCACGTGAGTGGTGGGACGCTGTCCACCGGCACAAGGTGGTTGCGTCCCACGCGAACCGGAATCTTCGTCGCCTGGAGCAATACGCCTTCCCGAAGCTTGGCCGCCGGCCAGTGAGCGCGATTGAACCACCCGACGTCCTGGAAGCACTTCGGCGTATCGAGGCGCTGGAGCACGTTGAGACCGCGCACCGCGTGAAGACCCTCATTGGGCAGGTATGCCGATATGCCATCGCTACCGGACGAGGCAGCCGCGACCCCACTGCAGATCTGCGGGGGATGCTGCGCTCGCCAAAGACGCGCCACCTCCCCGCGATCACGGAGCCAGCGGAACTTGGGCCGTTGCTGCGGGCTATCGACGGGTATCGCGGGCAGCCCACGACCCGCGCCGCGTTGCAGCTTGCGCCCATCGTGTTTTGCCGGCCCGGCGAGCTAAGAGCCGCGGAGTGGCAGGCGTTCGATCTGAGTAGCGGCACCTGGGACTACCAGCCAAGCAAAGACGGTGACCCCCTGGTGACACCGCTGCCAAGGCAGGCCATTTCCATACTCCGCGAGCTGGAGCCGATCAGTCGCAGCAGCCGTTATCTGTTCCCCTCAGGACGGACCCCGGATCGGCCGATTAGCGACAACACCCTCACGGCCGCGCTCAAGCGCCTGGATTATGGCGGGCGCATGGTGGCGCACGGCTTCCGCGCAGCCGCCCGCACCATCCTGGTCGAACGGCTTGGCTGGGGGATCGAAATCGTCGAGATGCAGCTGGGCCACCGGGTTCGCGACGCCCACGGCCGCGCCTACAACCGCACTCAATGGATCGAGCAACGTGGCGTCATGCTGCAGCAGTGGGCCGATTACCTGGACGAGCTTCGGGAGGCAAGCGACACAGAGCCAACGGCTGACCGGGACCGTTAGTCGGTTGCCCACACGGTCGCTTGCGCGGGTCACCGCCTCCCCGGCCGTTGTGTTTATGACATCCGCGTCACGGTCTGTCGCCTCAACTGCCGCCGAGCTGACGTGCGATGCCTCCAGGGAATGAGAGGCTGCTGCTGAACAGGACGGCAATTTGCTCGCCGGCGGCGATGGCGACAGCCCCGACCAAGCGGCTACTGAACAAGGAGCGTCGCTTCAGAGCTCCGCATAGGCAAGCTGTATCGACCTCAACCCCGCCCCGCGCTAGGGCCGAGGTCGTCCATATCGGCCCGAGCCGCGCCGAGGCGATCATCCACAGCCGACGCTACCCGGGGTAACCGGGCGAGAATCGCGTTAAGAGACAACAGCAGGTAGTCGTAGAGCAGCCAGCGGTCCGCGGCGATGTTCGAATAGCGCGAACGGAGGACGGCGTCGCCGGGGCGGCGGCCATGGTGCCTAAAGGTGAAGTGGACCCCAAAATCTGGACAGGCCGAGAAGTAAACCTTCCGCGTTACGATGGCACCAGCACGCGGAGGTTCTCGGACCATGGCAGCGAAGCGCAAACGTCACAGTCCGGAGTTCAAGGCGAGGGTCGCCCTCGAGGCGCTCAAGGGCATGAAGACAAGCCAGGAGCTCGCTCGCGAGTATGGGGTCCACCCAACGCAGGTCGCCCAGTGGAAGGGGCAGCTGCGGGATAACGCCGGTGAGCTCTTCCAGAGCGGAGCGGCCAGGGAAGCGCAGAAGCACCAGGAGTCTGAGCTGGCCCAAGCCTACGAGCAGATCGGCCGGCTGAACATGGAGCTGACCTGGCTGAAAAAAAATGCACCCCCCCCGGAGTCGTGACCGGCGATGCTTGATCGAGCCCGATCATCCGCAGCTCTCGGTCGCGCAGCAATGCCGGCTGCTGGGACTGCCGCGGAGCACCTATGACTACCGACCGGTGGCGGTCTCCAGCGAGGAGCTCGCCTTGATGGAGGCGATCGACCGGCAGTATCTGGATACCCCGTGGTACGGCTCCCGGCAGATGACCGCGGCGCTGCGCCGGCGGGGGTGGCCGGTCAATCGCAAGCGCATCCAGAGACTGATGCGCAAAATGGGGCTGCAGGCCATTGCACCGGGGCCCCACACGAGCCGCAAGCAGCCTCAGCATCCGGTCTATCCGTACTTGTTGCGCGACCATCCACCTCGAGCACCCAACGACGCATGGGCGGCGGATATCACGTTCGTACCCATGCCGATCGGGTTCATGTACCTGGTGGCGATCATCGACTGGCACAGCCGCTTTGTACTGGCCTGGGAACTGTCGAACACCCTGGACACCGCGTTCTGCCTGGAAGCCTTGGACACGGCTCTCCAGCGCTTTGGAATGCCCGGCATATTCAATACCGATCAGGGAACGCAGTTCACCAGCGAGGCGTTCACCAATCGCTTGAAGACCGCGGAGGTCGCTATCAGCATGGATGGCCGCGGGCGCGTCTACGACAACATCTTCGTCGAGCGCCTGTGGCGCAGCGTGAAGTACGAGCTGGTCTACCTCCACGAATTCCGGGAGGTCCTCGACCTGCTCAAAGGCCTCGAGACCTATTTCGAATACTTCAACCACCGCCGGCCCAATCAGGGCCTGGACGAGGCAACACCGGCCGAGGTCTATGGGTTGGCATGACCCCGGGCATCGGCCCAATGACAGGGGCGGAGGTTTACTTCTGAACCCCGGCTACCTGTCCAGACGGATGGGTCCACCTCACCCGGTCGAATACCTCCTTCTGCTCATCGAGGCCATCAACCAGCATGAGCGGGGTCAGGCCCTCGCGGCCCCGTTTGCGTACCCCTGGTCGGACGAGACGCTCGAGGGGTACGTCGAGTCCCTTCGCCGCCTGCCGCCGAGTTTGAGGTGCCGATCCGCCAACCTCGAAAACGGAGACAACCTCATCGACCCACCAACCACGCCATCGGAGAAGAAGATGGCTAGGCGGGCCTGGCAACTACTCCACGGCAACCCCGAGACCAGAGAGAAACCCGGGTTCACGGCACGCGAGCAGAGAAAGCTTATCGAGAGCTACTTGGAAGGCCATCAACCTGAAGAGCCATTACTGACGGTTCATTTTCATCGTCTGCCGGATCTCAAGCGCTGGGAGAGGTTTTCAGAAGGGCTCGGGATTGCCGAAGCCTTTGTCGTTCACCACCACCCCTCTAGAAATCCTGATGCCGGATCCCCAAGCCGTCAGCACGCTTACTGGCAGAATGCCCTAAAAACGCTTTGCATAGAGCCCTCCCATACGATAAGCCGCTCAAATCGAGATAAAGTAGCGGCCCGCGGGGAAGTCGTCGTCAAGTCGAATCAATCCCATGAGGCAGCTGCTCGTGGGATGTATGCACTCAAGGTTATTATTGCAGCAACCAAAGCTATTACTAACCTCTAGCCTGAACGCCGAAAATCTTCTCTTTTTTCTCGGGTGTTGCGCTTGAAATTTGATTCTACGCAGTGGGGGCGACCAGCAGGCGGTCGGGCTATAAAAGCCTATATACCCTTACGTGAAGGGTCCCTCGTGTGCGTTCTTATGAATTCTGTGGACGATAGGCCATGATCGTGTAACGCCTCGTGCACTCGCTTAGGATTTTCTAACATCCCAGGAGCGCCAAGAGACTCGGCAAATTTGGTTAACGCGTCGATCAAGTCTTTTAGCTGCTTCTCCGATATTATCCTCATCCCTTCCGGCGGCGACGCCTGCTTATCCAAGACATACTTTGGATGAGCCATAACAGGTATGGCCTCAGGAACTTCCCCATACCTGTCAACGAACCAATTCATTGAACCCGACAACTGATCTACCTCACCCTTTGCAATCACATCAGCTTCTGAACGGTTCTTGCACTCAAGAACAAGGAATCGACCACCATCGAGCGCCCATAAACCATCCGGGCCTTGCCCAAAATCAATTTCTGGTCTTTGCGTCGCAAATCCAAGAAGTCGCCCAATATCGGCAACAGCCCTCTCAAATCGCTGGTTTGGATGTTCCGGCGAATACCTAAGGTCTGCTTTAAGTTCATTCACCCACAAGAGCAAATCGTTGTGTTCAAGAAAGCTTTCTTGCCTGTATTGAATAACTTTTGATACCTGAGCATCCGTTGCGATCGACAGCTTCTGATAGCCCACACCTCTAAGAGGGCGTGTCACTTGACGATTTTGCTTATGCGCAGACAATAGTATTTCCTGCGCCGTGGACGGGTCATAAAAATTCTTCAACTCGGCCAACCTGACTTTCAACCACGCCTTTAGTCGCGCTTCCTCCGCACAATTAACAGCTTTCTGTATAATTTCAGCCGCTTTTGGGAATTGCCCTACCAACGCTGTATTAAATGCTTGCCTTAATGCCACAGCCGATGGCTCCAAGCGCCCCTCGCTCGGTGGTTCAACGTCGACTAGCGCCCTTTTACTAGCCTCTATCCAGCCTGGATCACGATCCAAACATTTACTAATTACATTTTCGAGATCTGCGACACCGCCACCTTCCAATTGCTGGGCAAGCTCTGCAGATAAGTCTAACTGCGCCTTGGTCGCCGGCGTAAACTTTTTACGTCCTTTTGCGGAATGAAGTCTCCGGCTTAATCCAGCTCCAACAAGCAATACAACGCAGTGATCATCATTAGACCGAACTCCTCGGCCCATACCCTGTTCGATCCTTTGTATTTGTCTCCGAAGAGTGACTTCAGTCTCATCAAGCGCGGCAGTGTCGGTGCGCTGGATCAAGGAGCGCGCTTCTGGCAAACCATCAATCACAAGAATCCTGCAGGCCCCGTCAGGCAGGTCAATGCCATCGTATTTATTGACAAGAACTGATAAACCAACGTGCTCATCCCTAAGACGTCTCACGCCAGCAGTCATGTTTTGGGCGATGAGGATCTGATCTGATATATCCTTCCATTGCGTTACTGCCCGGAGGGAAGGAACAATCACGACAACATTATATTTCTTAGCGAACCCTTGAAGCATTCCCTTTATAGATGGGAGTTGTATGTCTGGATTGACTTCCTGTGGGACCAGGATCATCCGCTCGCCAAGATCATCCGCTGTTTTCGGTGTAATGACTTTATGGATCGCTTCTGGATCCGCATTGAACTCGGTAACTAAGACGCTATCGTCAGAGAGCGTCGCTGTCATGTAGATGCGCCTTTGTGCGTATGCAAAGGACGGTATGACATCTATTGGAATACAGGTCGGCGCGATTTCTATCTCACTGCCACCAATTACGTAACGGCAGAGCTGTAGAACGTCAGCAATAAGTGGAAAATTAAACTTGATGCTGTCGTCGCTTTTATGCTCGTGCAAGATTTTAACAAGTTCTTCGTTTTTCTGCTGCCACACCCAGAAGGGCACCTCTTGATATGAGAATGGATCACCTGATCGTATATCCAGTGCTGCCCGAGGGCTTTGATCATAAAGTGAATCGTAAAATAAGTCTAAGATTTTACTGTAGGCTAAATGGTTACTTGGAATTGTTATCTTGAATTGATCTCGCGTAGTTTCGAGGCAAGCATGAGCATCATCGATTAACAAAGTGCCAATTTCTATTTTTCTGCCTTCTTCGCCTACGCCAAATCGTGAGCGTCCATTCAATAGTTTATGCACATAGGTAACCAGAACTTTTCGACCTGCCGTAAATCCTGGATCGTCTTCATTATTTGTCGCTTCAACTCCGAGCAAAGTAGCTTCATTAAGCACCTGATCCGCCAGGAACCGATCTGGAGCAACATAGACGACTGGTGATATTTTTTCTCGGAGAGAACTTTGGAGTATTAGCAGCCCGACAGTAGTCTTGCCACTGCCAGTGTTCATTTTTATTATAAGATCTTTCTCTTTACGGCGCTCGTACCAACGTTCTAGGACTTGACCTTGGACATCCCTCAAATATGAAAACTTTTTGTCTTTACTTGGAAGAGTTGTGAATATTTTCCTCGGTTCAGTAATTACTTCACCGCTACCTCGGGCCAAGTTAGAAAAATCTACAGTCATTATTTGTGCTCCTGCATTTTCGATCGATAGCGTGCCATTTTTTGCTTGTAACATAATTAACGGGGCAATGAGAACCCATACTCTCAAATTAGTTGAAGAAGGTGATGGGGTTTATAAGAGCGGTATTACCGGTCCTCTCGCGGATTGTATAGGTGACACCTGATTGCCGCGGGGGTAGTAGGCCGACGGCCTGACCCGATATGTTGTGCCTCGCCGTCCCAACCAAGCGAGGAGCTGTCATGGCCACCGAGTACGCCCTGTTCACCGCCGCGCTGGGGCTGAGTGCGCCCCGGGAGGTCAGCGACATCCGCTTCGATGTCGAGGCCAAGCGCATCGACTTCGATGTCACTTTCGCCAGCGGCAGCCGCTTCGCCTGCCCGGCCTGCGGCGCTGAGGGGCAGCCGGTCCACGGCACGCGCCAGCGCACCTGGCAGCACCTGCACTTCTTCGAGCACCAGGCCTACATCCACGCCGCGGTGCCGCGGGTGCGCTGCCAGGACTGCGGGAAGACCTCGCAGGTCGAGGTCCCCTGGGCGCGGCCGGAGAGCGGGTTCACGCAGCTGTTCGAGGCCCTGTGTCAACGCCTTCGACTCGCGCCTGTCCAATGGCTCCGTCGAGGGGATGAACGCCCAGATCCAGGCGGCCAAGGCGCGCGCCCGAGGCTTTCGCACCACGCGCAACCTGATCACCGTGTGCTATCTCATCGGCGGCAAGCTCACCCATCTGCCGGCGTCACCCTACGGCACAACATGTAGGCCGGCGGCCGCCTGACCTGATGACTGAGTCACCCACACGATTCGGGACGGCACCCATCAGCCGCGCGAGGCACGAGCGTCGGCTGCATGGCTTTGTTGGGCATTTTACCACTACAGGTCCGGAATACTTTCATATGCATCCCGGAGTTCATCGCCTTCCGGCCGATTTTCCGCTACTCCTGTCTTAATCGATTCGATATGGGGCTGTAGTTTTTCCCGGAGCCAACGGTACTTAACAGCAACCGAGGGATCCCTTACTGCGAGACCCGACTCTACGATTTGTTGCAGGCAGTACAGGTACTTGGGGTAATCAAGTTCCGGATCGTCAAGCTCGGATTGAGCACCGGTTACATAGTTTATGTAGTACATTCCGTCGGAGTCCTTTTCGAGCAGACTCATGATGCTTTGCACCTCATGCTCGGGAAGATGGTGTCTTGCGTGCGCCCTGGCTCCCAAGTTTATGATGGACTCATCTAATATCACCCTGGGGTATAGGGCGGCCTTGGATTCGAGTACATAGGCATCAACCATTCCAGGACCGAACAAAACTTTTGGGGTATGAATGAGCTTCCCTTGTGCCACCGCTCCCCGGCAAAGGATACCCCTAAGCACGAGATTTACCTGCACCCACATAATATTGAGCAGAGCATAGAACACGCCGCTTTCTTCGGTTGCTCGAAAAGATATGACCACGGAGTCTGAGAACTGAGTGACCTCCTCCCCTTCCCGGTCTTGCTGGCGATCGATATCGAGGATATCCCTTATGCCTTCAAAAGCCGCGATCAGGTGATCGGTACGATCCTTTTCCTCGGTACCATCAGGATCGATCGTTCCTGCCACATGGCCCCGAAATCCCAAAATGTCAAGAAAGCAGACAACTCTATCTTCGTAGTTCATTCTGAATCTGCCAAACTTTAAATAGACGGCCAAACCGCCGCGTAACATCCCAACCCAGCCCACGGACCGCGGCAACATCGCCAGTAAACCAAGGCCTTGCGCTCGACGTCCAAGACCTTTCGATGCGCGTTATGCGGCGGTTCCGCGGCGTAACGCATTATCCTGCGCTTCCGCCGCATAAAGCTTCCACCCAGAACCAGGCGCAACACCATCAGCGTTTCTCCACACGCTTGAGCCGCGGACGAAACGCATTCACGAACCGATTAAGCTGCTCCGACAGCCAGGCGCGGCACGCCTCGTCGCTGGCGAAGTCGTCGAGCTGGGCGTAGATGGCAAATCCGGGGCGCTCTTCAGTGCCGTCCATGCCCTGGTGCGTCCCCTCAGGGAGTTCGCTTAGGATCTGCTCGCGCTCCTCGTTCAGGGCGTCGAGCACCTCGAGGCGCTCGGGCTTCCTACCGCCCAGAAATACGCCGCAGATGCCATGGCTCATGGCACGAAACGCCGTCACCCACATCCCGGTTGACGGCATGGCGACCCTCACGTGGTTGCGTGGGCGGTAGACCGGTGGCTCCTGCTCGGGGTCATTGAAGGCGATTCGGGTTAACGGCTCCCACCAAGCCACCTCGTCCTCGGTAGGGCGCGATTGCGACGGTTGGTCCGCGTCGCCCTCACCCTCTTGAAGGACGGCGCCATTGGGACCTTGCATGACCACAAAGGTTCGCTCGATCGTGTGGGTCTTGGCGATGACACGCGGCTGGACCGCGAGCCCCTGTTCGCCGAACTGATACAGGGCGACCTCGACGAGGCCAAAGCTGAAGCCAAGGGCCGCATTGCGGCTGATCAGGTCGGTCATCCCGCTGACCCCTTCACGGATACCATCCCCTGCGATCAGCAACAGGAATCGCCCCTCTCGCAGGGCGCGGGCCGTTGCATCGACGAAGACGGCCTCGTCCAGGTCCGTTTGCAGCTGCCGGGCGGCCTCAAACGGTCGATTCGCCTTGTCTCCGGAGGCGGAGGCCACCCGGCGCTGGAGGTCGGCATAGTCCCATTGGGCAATCGCCCGGGCGTAATCGAGGATCTGCGCGATCACCTTTCGCCGCGCTTCCGGGTTGCGCCAGAGCTTGCACTCCACCAGGGTCAGCCGGCCGGAGGGATTGATAAAGGCGGCGTCTACCGGACCCGCCTCGGTCTCAAGCTCGGTGCAGAGGGGGGCTAACGGCGCAAAGGACGGGTCGATCTCCTCGATCGGCAGAACATCCGGGTTGTCGGCCAAAAGGTCACGTAACCACGCCTCATCACGGCCGTCGGTAAACCCCAGAGGGGCCCTGCGAGCCTTGATAAAGCCGCTGCTCTCCTCGTGCCTGAGGAGCATATCGGCGTAGTTGGGCATCGGCCCCGTACCTCCTTTTCAGTGGCCGAATCACACGCGCCGCGACGCGGGCTCCCCCCGCATCGACAGCAGCTGCAGGATCAGCAGCGCGAAGTCGCGCCCCTTCTCCTTGTCGTCGAGGATCTCCATGGACAGCTTCTCGTGGTCGTGCATGGCATCGAGCACGATGTCGGCGACCCGCTCGGGGAATTGACCGTGCATGAGCTGCTGCGGGTTGTTGCGCTGGACCTCGGCCATGACCGCCTCGTCGCGCTCGATCCGGTCCGCCACGCCCTGGGCGAAGTTGAGCTTGTCCTGCTCGTCCACCTCGGCGCCGAAGAGGTCGTTGAGCCGTTCGATGATCTCCGCCAGGGGTTTCTTCTCGGGGGCGTGCGGCTTGCCGGAGCCGACCTCGCTGACCGGCTGGAGGTTGTAATCCCCCGCCTCGTCGCGGGCCTCAAGCTGCAGCCGCTGCTCCTGGTGCTTGGTCAGGCGGTAGTGGGTCAGCGCCAGTTCGGAGAGGTCGATCGCCTCCTCGTCAAGCCGGTCGACGCGCAGCAGCGGGTGGAGGTGTTTGGCATAGACGCAGAGCTGCTCAAGCTCCACGTCGTCGTAGTCGACGATCTGCGAGAGGAACTCGTAGCTGCGCACGAAGCTCTGCAGGTTCTTGCGGAAGAGATCCAGCTCATCCAGGGCCTCGTCGGCCTCCTTGATCTCGTGTTCGGCCCGCGAGACACCCGCTTCGTCCCCGTTGCGCTCGGCCTGGCGCTTGGCCTCCTGCCAGGCCTGGCGCTGCTCCTGTGCCGCCTTATAGCGCTGGGTAAAACGCTCCTTGGCCGGCTGACAGGCAGTGCTGAGCTGCGCGTTCTTGGCCTTGGGGTCGAAGAAGGCGCGGGCGAACTGCTCGACCTCCTCCCAGTGGTAGACCCCGGCAGCATCCAGGGTCCGCTGCAGGTCGAAGACCACGTTGGCGTCGGAGACGTCGGCGAGCTCGGCCTTGTTGTAGTAGGGCCGGAAGGCGGCGAGGATCTCCTCGGCGTCGTTGACGAAGTCGAGGACGAAGGTCTCCTTGCCGGGGAAGATCCGGTTGAGCCGCGAGAGGGTCTGCACGCAGTCCACGCCCTGGAGCTTCTTGTCGACGTACATGGCGCAGAGCTTCGGCTGATCGAAGCCGGTCTGGTACTTGTTGGCGACGATCATCACGTTGTAATCGTCGGTATCCAGCGCCTCGGCATGATCGCGGCCGTTCAGCCCGGGGTTGAGCTGGGCGCTGTGCTCGGTGACCTCCTCGGGGATGGTGTCATCCGCTGGCACGCTGCCGGAGAAGGCCACCAGGGCGTGCACGTCGTTGTAACCCTGCGCCTCCACGTGTTGGCGCAGGGCCAGGGCGTAGCGCACCGCCTCCTGCCGGCTGCCGGTGACCACCATGGCCTTCGCCTGGCCGTTGAGCAGGTGGCGTACCCGGGTGCGGAAGTGCTCGACGATGACCTCCACCTTCTGGCCGATGTTGTAGGGGTGGAGCTTCACCCACCGGGCGAGCTTGGCCGAGGCCTTGCGCGAGTTGACCTCATAGGCCTGGTCATCCGGGTGGGCCAGGCGCCAGGCGGTGCGGTAGGTGGTGTAGTTCTTGAGCACATCGAGGATGAATCCCTCCTCGATGGCCTGGCGCATGGAGTATACGTGGAACGGCTGCGGCAGGTTCTCGCTGCTCCGCCCTTGCTCCGGGTCTGGCGGCCGGCCGAAGAGCTCCAGGGTCTTGCCCTTGGGCGTGGCGGTAAAGGCGTAGTAGCTGATCCGCTCCGTGGGCTTGCGCGCTGCCACCGCCGCATCGAGCAGTTCCTCGGCGCTGACCTCGTCGGTCTCCGGGGCATCGGCACCGAGGATGGTCTTGAGCTTGCTCGCTGCCGCGCCGCTTTGTGAGGAGTGGGCCTCGTCGGCGATAACCGCATAGCGCCCCTCGGCCAGCTGCGGCCGGGCGTCGAGGGCATCGAAAAGCGCCGGGAAGGTCTGGATGGTGACGATGATGATCCGCGTCTGCTCGGCCAGGGCCTCGGCGAGCTGCTCGGACTTGCTCTGGTTACCGACCTCCCGGGTGATCGGTCGGACGACCCCCTGGGCGTGCTCGAACTGGTAGATCGTGCGCTGGAGCTGGTCGTCGAGAACGGTGCGGTCGGTGACGACGATCACCGAGTTGAACAACCGGTTGCCGTCGTCGTCGTAGAGCGCGGCCAGCTGGTGGGCCACCCAAGCGATGGAGTTGGATTTGCCGGACCCGGCGCTGTGCTGGATTAGATAGCGCCGGCCCGCGCCCTCCTCGGCCGTGGCGGCCAGCAGGCGATTGACCGCCTCCCACTGGTGGTAGCGGGGAAAGATCAGACTCTCCCGGGTCTTGCGCTTGCCGTCGAATTCTTCCTCGGTCTTGCGCTCCAGGTGCAGGAAGCGGGCGATGATCTTCAGCCAGGCATCCGGCTGGAAGACCTCGCGCCAGAGATAGCTCGTGGCGTAGGTGTCGGCGTCGGGCGGCGGGGGGTTGCCGGCGCCGCCGTCGGGTGTGCCCTGGTTGAACGGGAGGAAGGTCGTCTCGGCGCCGGCGAGGCGGGTGGTCATGGCCACCTCGTTCTGACTGACGGCGAAGTGCACCAGCGCGCCGCGCTTGAAGCTCAGCAGCGGCTCCTCCTTGCGGGTGACCGGATCCTTCGGGGGGCGATCGTTGCGGTACTGCCGCTTGGCCTGCTCAACGGACTGCTTGAAGGCGCTCTTAAGCTCCAGTGTCGCCGTGGGGATGCCGTTGACGAAGAGCACCAGATCGAGCCGCGGGTTGTACTCTCCGGTGCGGGCGTGGGGGGAGTAGGAGACCTCGGGGACCACGCGCAGCCGGTTGGCCCGGTAGCGAGCCTGCGCCTCGGGGTTCATGCCGTGGTCGGGCCGGAAGCTGCAGGTGGCGATGCGCACGCCGGGGACCTTGAAGCCGTGACGCAGCACATCGAGGGTGCCCTGCTTCTCCAGTTCCCGGACGGTCGCCTTGATCAGCGCCTGCTCGGGGTGCTGCGGGTTGTTCTTGGTGAACCTCTCCCAGCGCTCCGGGTAGGCCTCCTGGACGAAGCCAATCAGATCCTCAGGATACAGGGCGTGGGTGCGGTCGTAGCCGCCCGCCTCGCCGACGAGCCAGCCAGCGGCGCGCAGCTCGTCGATGATGTCCTGTTGGAAGGGTGCTTCGCGACTATCAGCCATGCCCGGTCATCCTTTTCCCCCGGCCAGAATGCCCCACTGGCATTAGTGGAACATCATCGGCCACTCCCTGGCGAGCGCGCCAGCCGTACCCATTCAGCGCGCCGAGTTCACGGCCGCGGTCACACGGGGTGCGGCGTACCCGACTCGCTCTCACCTTCCACGTCGGATCCGGCCGCCGTGGTGTTGATGGCACCGTCCGCGCTGGCATCCGGTTGTGCCGCCTGAACCTGGCGATCCTGCCACTCTGCGTAGGTCTCGTTGGTGCCGTCGACGCGCCAGGCAACCCGGCCATTGGCCGTTCGCCCGGAGACCACCGCGGCCGCCGCACTGGGGCTGTTGAACCCTTGATCCTGGGCGAAGCGGCGTCGCCCCTGGCCGTCGTCGACGAGAATCCCATCACTGCACAGCTGATTGAACAGCGCCTGGTAGCCGCCGCTGGGACCGGTCCACTGGGCGCGTGCCGCCGAGCCTTCGAGCACGAAGAACTCACCGTCGTGCTCCCGGCCAGTGGCCACCAGACCGTGTTTGGGCAGCTCGAGCCGGAAGGTCGGGGCCTGTTCCTGTCGCTCCTCTTCCGGGCGGGCGGCCTCCCTTCGCGGCGCTGCGGAGCGCAGGAAGTCCAGACCAAGGACGGGCAGTACGACACGGATCTGATCGGCGAAATAGGCCATGTCCGCCCGGTCGGATTCCGGCAGGTTTTCGTAGTCGTGTCCGGTGCCGTTGACCAGCGTGCAACGGCCCAGCTCCTTGGCACTGCGCAGCAGCAGGCTCTCCAGATATTTCACGTGCGCCTTGGTCAGGTTCTGATCCTTGCTGGTGATCAGACAGACCCGCTCCCAGAAATCCCTCCCGCCTTTGTCCTCAGGCCGATTGTGCTGCTGCAGGCGCGTTGCGACGTTGTCGCTCTCGCCGATGTAGACCAATGGCCGCAGGCTGTTGTCCGGATCCGCACCGACCAGAAAGTACACCCCGGCCCGCCCACACTCGGGGCGCTGGACCAGCTCGCTCAACCGGCTGCGCGGCCCCATGAGCACGTGCCCGGTCCAGTTGACGATCTCGGCGGTCATCAACCCATGGGGGGAGTCGTCCACCAGGAAGAGGCGAATGCTGCGGCCGTAGCTCATAGCGCCGCTCCTTCGCGTTCCTGCTCCGGTTCGGCAGCGGCCGGCGGCGCCCAGTCACGCACGTCGATCTTGCCGGTGACGGCGGCGGAGATCAGGGCGGAGCGGCGTTCTTGGAGCAACTGGATACCCGATTCAGCCTCCTCCATCAACGCGTCGATGCGGGCCGTTTCTTTTTCGAGGGTACGGGATATCTGTAGCTGCTCTTCCGGTGGCGGCATAGGGATTCGAATCTCTTCAATCGACTCCCGATTGACTTTCGGCATCGCCACGCGCTCTGATTCCAGAAAAGCTAGCGTCGAGAACGATTCAGACAGAATCGTCCAGCGCAGATAATCGCCATACACCCCACTTTGCGCCCTGAGAGGATACATATCAGCGCTGCATAGGCAATCTTCGTAGGCTACACATGCTTTTCTCAATGACGGTCGAATCTTGCTGTATATTACGTCGCCAGCATAGCAATAATACTTGCCACTCTCTGCCCCCTGCTCTTCTGCAGTCTCACGAGCCATGAGTCGTCCAGTCCCTGACTCAATGTGATTTGGAGCAACAAGCATCATGCTCCTATATGGCTCCTGCTTTGGATCAACCTGACCCTCAGCAATTTTTGCACACCGGACGAACTTCACGACATCCCAATGCGCCGGCACTTCCCCCAACCACTCCACGCCGGAGTCCTTCATCGGCACATCGGGGTCGAGGCCTTTGGTGACGGCATGGGAGATCACCGCCTGGCGCTTCTCCTTGAGCAGCTCGATCAGGCGCTGCTGCTCCTCGATCAGGGCGTCGATACGGGCGGTTTCGTGGTCGAGGAGCTCCGCTATCTTTTGTTGCTCTTCATCCGGCGGAACAGGAACATAAAGATTTTCAATAGTCTCAACCGACAAACCCGGTTGCGCAGCCGATGTCGCATATTGATTAAGATTCATTGAGCGAAGAAGCTCACCGAGCCAAAAACCGTCAATTTGTCTTCCAGGCCAAACAACAACCGCATGCTCAGATGCCCAGAACCTTCCTTTCGCGTAATTGACGTTACCGCAAAGAGCTCCTTGGCGCCCAATCAAAGGGTAAAAACCGTCGTGAGTGTATCCAGATGAAAAACCCCTTATGCCATTCCCGCCGTAAACGGCATACTCCCCCTCTTCACTGATGTGATCGCTGCTTATCGCGTCGCCACTTTCGAGACGCGCAACACGCTTCAGCGCACTGACGGACCAATGCTCCGGCACCTCCCCCAGCCACTCGACCCCAGAATCCTTGTACTCGGGATACGCCGGGAAACTCATGTATCCTCCTTTCCACTTGGTTTTCCGGAAGAGTGGCCGCCCCAGTCACCTTGAGCCGTCGCCCAGAAGAGATCCAGCCTCCAGCCGTCCGGAAAGCCCATCCGCGCAGGATCGACGTCATGCACGTCAATAAGGGCCAATAGCCGCTCTCGCCAGTGGTGCCTGGGGCTGATCTGGTCAAGGAAGTAAGCCTGCATCACCAGCGTGTTGTAGATCTCACGCTTCGCTTGGTAGTGAAGGTGTCTCAACAACCGCACTGGCTTTTTCTTGGGCAGTTCCATGGTCACCGTCAGGCTGCGATTCCAGACCCGACTATGGTGTGCGCAAAGGTTGCGTACGTAGGTCAGGTGGCGGATAAACCCTTGGAAGGTTCTCTGATCCAGCCCGTACACGGCGGCGATGCGCTTGCGGTCGGCAGGCCGCAGCTGGGTTATCCAGCGGGAGAGTAAACCCAGCGACATGACCTCACAGACGGACCAGACCGGCGGCATTGCTGGAGTGGAATACTTTGCCGAGTAGTGCCGGATAAAGAGTTCCTTCGACCGGCCAACCTCCTCCCGAAGGGCCGCCAGATTCTGCGTATGCCAGTCGGCGCGTACCGCATGGGTTGGCTCAAGATACGAATGAGCCCCGTAGGTGAGCGCTAGGTAGTAGGCCCACTGGGTGCGAACGGAAATCTCGATCCGCTCAATCGCGTCGAGCAAGAGCAACCGGAACTCGCGATCAAAGATATAGAGGTTGAGGGCATCCTCAAACCGGGCCCCCGAACGGAACTGATGGGTGGAGTAATCTTCCTCGAACGGAAGCCAGTAAGCGGTAAGCCGGTAGTAATTGATGTGCTGCAGGTAATGGCGGGCGCGATCGACGTCGTCGATCTGCATGCCCCGCTGACGAAGGATCTGGATCTGCTCGTCGACAGTGGTGGCGGGCTTGCCGAACTCCATGTTCAGCACCCGGAAAAGAAGAAACCCGCCGATTTGAGGGTACTCCGAGGAGCATAGCCTTGGCGGGTTTTGTTACTGAACAGTGTAGCCGCTAGAGGCTCTTCACTCAACGCCGCGGCGCACGCCGCCCCGACGCCCTCGATCGCCGCGAAGACGGCTGCCCCGCCCATCATGCCGACAGCTCCTCGATCATCCGCTTGATCCGGTCCGTGCAGACCTTCAGGTCCGCGTCGATCTCTTCGAGCGGGCGCGGCGGGGTGAACTTGTAGAAGTGGCGGTTGAAGGGGATCTCATAGCCGACGATGCCCA
The DNA here is from genome assembly GCF_000015585.1 of Halorhodospira halophila SL1. NCBI lineage: Bacteria > Pseudomonadati > Pseudomonadota > Gammaproteobacteria > Chromatiales > Ectothiorhodospiraceae > Halorhodospira > Halorhodospira halophila. The sequence continues at coordinate 1,258,977 of NC_008789.1, forward strand.
CCTCGCCGTCCTGGGCGTCACGCTTGGCCTCGTCGATCCAGGCGTCGGGGACGTGCGGGCGCACCTCGCGCTCGAAATAGTCGTAGACGGATTCGGTCAGCGGCACGTTCTCGTGGTCACGCAGGCTGGTGTCCGGCTCCGGGTTGCCCTTGGCGTCGGTGCACGGCTTGGCCTCCGGGTCGCGCTCGGATAAGGCGTTGAGGACCGCTTTCATCGGTGGCGCGCCGAGCTTCACTTCCCGCTCCTCCAGGGCACGCTTCAGGTCGCGGGTGAACGCCTGCCGGTCCCGGTAGAGCATCTGGCCGTCCATGGCCTCGCAGGCGGCCAGGAGGCGGGCCTGGGTGTCCTCGTCGAGTTTCTGGATCGGCTTCTCGTCGAGGATCCGGCGGATGCGCTCCTCGCTGGCCTGGAAGTTGAGCCGCAGGGGCCGCTCGACGGTGATCCGCCGGTAGCCGAACTCCGCCACCGGGAAGAGCTTACTCTCTTCGCTCTCCTCGAAGGCGCCGTAGAGGCGGACGATGTTGTCGATGTTTGTATCGTCGATGTACTGCCGCTTGGATCCGAGCGACTTGCGCATCTTGCTGTAACGCTCGGTGGCGTTGATCAGCTGCACCCGACCGCGGCGCTCCGGCGGCTTGTCGTTGGAGAGGATCCAGACGTAGGTGGCGATGCCGGTGTTGTAGAACATGTCCGTGGGCAGGGCGACGATGGCCTCCACCAGGTCGCGCTCAAGCAGGAAGCGACGGATCTCCGACTCGCCGCTACCGGCCCCGCCGGTGAACAGCGGGGAGCCGTTGAGGATGATGCCGATGCGCGAGCCACCCTCCCGCGGATCGCGGACCTTGCTCACCAGGTGCAGCAGAAATAGCAGGGAGCCGTCGGAGACCCGGGGCAGGCCCGGTCCGAAGCGGCCGTTGTACCCCCAGCGCTTGTGCTCGTCGGTGACCTGCTTCTGGACCTTCTTCCACTCCACGCCGAAGGGCGGATTGGCAAGCATGAAGTCGAAGCGCTCGCCGGCGAGCTCGTCGTCGGAGAGGGTGTTGCCGAGCTTGATGTTCTCGACCTGCTGGCCCTTGATCAGCATGTCCGCCTTGCAGATGGCGTAGGACTCCGGGTTGAGCTCCTGGCCGTGCAGCGAAACGGTCACGTTATCGCTGACCTGCTGGATGTAGGCGTCACTCTCGGAGAGGAAGCCACCCGTGCCGGCGGCCGGGTCATAGACCGTGACCACGCTGTGCGGTTGCAGCTTGTCGTCCTGATCGGTGAGCACCAGCGAGGTGGTCAGGTGGACCACGTCGCGGGGCGTGAAGTGCTCACCGGCGGTCTCGTTGGAGCTCTCGGCGAACTTGCGGATCAGCTCCTCGAAGATCGAGCCCATGCCGAAGTTGGAGATCCGCCCGGGGCTGAGATCCATGGCCGCGAAGCGCTGCACCACCTGGTAGAGCAGATTGTTCGCCGAGAGCTGCTGGACGAAGTCCTCGAAGTTGAAGTGCTCAAAGACCTCTCGGGCATCGGGGCTGAACGACTGGACGTAGCTCATCAGGTCGTCCGCGGTCTGCGTGTCCGACAGCGTCCCCAGGGTCAGCGGCGAGGTGTTGAAGAAAGGCTGATCGGCCGCCCGGCGCAGAAGCCGCTCGCGCACCCCCAGCGGCTTGTCCGCGTGCTCCTTCGCCGCGGCCAGCACCTGCTCCTTGGTCGGCTCCAGGACGCACTCCAGCCGCCGCAGCAGGGTAAACGGCAAGATGACCCGTCCGTACTGGGATTGCTTGAGATCGCCGCGCAGCAGGTCGGCGACCGACCAGATGAATCCGGCCATCTGGGAGTGATTCTCGGTGTTCAAGGCAGCTCCTTGTTGCTTGTTCGAACTGGAGGTCCTGTCTCCGGCACCGCGCACCGTATCCAGGTGCCGCGATGGCGCTGCTTGGCCCCGGGCGGGGCATCCACCCGCCAAGCGCATGGGGATATTAGGCGTTATCAAGCCCCTAGGTCACAACCGTTGGAGTCCTTCTGACGCGAAGCTGGAGTAACGCGCAAGCACGGCTGGCGGTTCGGCAGAGATCCACTGTCAATGACAACCGACCTCGCAGGGTAGATGACCAAGGCGACAATCCGTGTCGCTTCCGCGCTGACATGTGTACCCCGGAAGGGCCCGACTTTGAGAGTCAAGTGGCTCTTGCGGGGTTCGGCGGGGGGGTGCGACCGCCGATCGACCTTGCACACACGGGCGTGATCTTCAGCGCTTGAGCGTTATCCGCGTGTGGACATAATGACCTCCGATACCCGTTTTGGTTAATTCTTAGGGGTACTGCCCCCCCCGATACCCCCTTTACAGAACCGCCCTGCGATTCCTGCTCCCGCGCTCGCGGCCGCGCAACGAACAATCAACAGGTTAATGATCCTCATGGGGTCGATACCCCCCTTGTATGAGCCGGGTGGCACCATGCCTGGCGCTTCCCAAAAGCCGGCGAATCAAAACCTTGCGAACCAGAGGAGGTTCGATACCCCCTTGTATGAGCCGGGTGGTGCGACCCCTGGCGATTCCCAATTCGTTTTCATTCAGTCGCTTGCAGAACAGAGGGGGTCGATACCCCCCTTGTATGAGCCGGGTGGTAGCGATGCGTTCGTTATTGCGTACACCCGCAGAATCAGGCCACTGCGAACCATGCCCTTTCCGATACCCCCCTAGTATGCGCCGGGGGGTAGCGACCTTTTTGATTTTGCGTGGACCGGGATTATCAGCAGGTTGCACTTTATGCTCTGCTCGATACCCCCCTTGTATGAGCCGGGTGGCACCACGCCTTGCGCTTCCCAAAAGCCGGCGAATCAACACGCTGCGAACCAGGGGGGTTCGATACCCCCCTTGTATGAGCCGGGAGGTATCGCCCCTTTCGATTTCGCGTAACTCAGGGGTATCAACAGGTTGCAACTTCTGCCCTGTCCGATACCCCCCTAGTATGAGCCGGGTGGCACCACGCCTGGCATTTCCCAAAAGCTGGCGAATCAACACGCTGCGAACCAAACGGGGCCGATACCCCCCTCGTATGAGCCGGGTGGCACCACCCCACATTCTGCCCATTTTCCGCCTGATCAGCGTTTTACTGAACAGACGGGCGCAATACCCCCCTTGTATGAGCCGGGTGGTATCGAGCCGTACGCGTGTCACGAACATTGGGACACCTAGTCGGTCACAACACGCAGTCACATCGATTTCCCCCAAGGCCAGCCCCAAGCCACCCCAGCTGTGCAACGCTGGGGGCATCACCCCGGTTTTTCCCTTTCGTACTCGGGGCACGATGACTTGAATAAACTCTGCCAAGGCCGGCTCCGATGTTCTGCACCCAATTCCCTCGTATTTCGCCCATTGGCGCACCGCCCCCTGTACTAGGGGGTTTGCGTACCTTAAGAACCCACCGGTGTACCGCACGGTGCTCTGTGTGTACTGCGCAGTTTTCAGCACGAAGCGACCACCCGCGCGGTGAGCCGGCGTGTACCGCCCGGTTTTCCCCGTGTACCGCGCGGTACACCTTCGGCGTAGGAATCGCCGCAGCCGACGCTCAATCCGAAGGCAACCGCTGCACACCACCTGAGGAATGAGTTTGTAGGACACCCACCTGATATAGGCGGCGATGCCGAAGAGCGCGACGAGCGACTGAGATACGAGTACAACGGCCCGCGCCGTCCAACAGGCCAACAGCAACGGCAGGACGATCAGGACACCGACCAGCGCGCCCCGGCGCCAAACGCCGCAGCGTCAACATCGCCACCAATGCCGGAATCAGCACGAAGCTGCCAGTGAGTAGGGCCGCCAGAAAGTGGTGATACGCAAAGGCTGACCTCAGCCGGCTCAAGAGAACCTGGGTGAAAGTTGCGTAAAGCAGCACTGCGAGCATCGGCCCAGGCAGTAGTTCATGCGCCGCACCTGCAGCCCGCTATCCCTCCAAGAACAAGCCGGAACAGGATGGCCATCAGGTAGATCCAAGACTGGTGCCCCTCGGGGCTGAGCCGAATTGCGTACGGCGGCCATCTCCGACCCGCCTCGTCGCCGCACGCATTGATGTCTTCATGCCTCCAGCGGACTAGTGTTAGTCAACCCTCAAACGCATCCGACGTGGACTAGAACTAGAAGTCCCTGCCAAGGCGCCACAGCCACCCGCCACGCCCCCCTATATCACAGCTAGTTCGACACGCCGTTTTATCAGCCTCTGCCTCACCGGCCGCCGCGCAGCTGACCGTTACTCAGACGCCGACCAATGCGGGTCCGCGTCACGCGAATGCACTCAATGAGGCCACATTCCATGTCATTGACGACAAACACAAGCAGCGCTCTTCCTTAACGTCTACGGACACGTAACTGGACAACACGAGGAGGACACCGATGGCTCATCCAGAAACTGCCGGCATTAAACCCAACGAGCGCTTGCTCCGTATCAACAGCGTTATCAAACGCGTCGGCCTTGGCCGATCGACGATTTACAAAAAAGTAAAGGAAGGTGGCTTCCCAAAACCTATAAAACTGGGTGAGCGTGCCATCGCCTGGCGGGAAAGCGACATTGAGGAATGGATTTCCCGCCGCCATCAAGCAGACTTCTAGCCCGACCTGCATCTTCGTTTCGCAGAAGAAGAGGACCAATCACTGGAGTCAGCACAATGAAAACCATAGAGGAATCAGCAAAGGTATCGGTTATAACCGCCACGGGCCCAAGTCGGCTCACCGAGAGCTTCTCGATTTCTGGTCAGAACATAGAAAACGACCCTGGCCAACCGTTAGTTCGCGGTTTCTACCAACAGAGAACCTGCGCAACGCCGAGCGAACTCGCAGACCTGATTAACTCACTAAAGCCAAATCAGGCATTGGCTTACGGTCTTTCAACGGTCGAACGCTCGCCGATTACATCCAGAAAATCTCGCCAAAGCAATGACATCTCGGTGACGCGTGAATTTTTTGATTGGCCCGCAGCTCCGGGGTGGCTTTTGATCGTTCACCACCCGCCTCGTGGTCACGAGCGCGCCGTAAGCCGTAGCGACCTGCTGTCCGTGCTGCGCGAGGCCTGGCCGGGGATCGATTCCGCGCCTATGGTTTTCGCTGATGGAAGTACTTCTTGGATTTACAGCCAAGACACTGGCGAGTGCCTGATAGCCCAGAGGGGACTGCGCTGTTATGTGCTGGTATCGGATGCGCGTGATATCCCACGTGCCGGCAAAGTGCTGCATCAGCGCCTTTGGTTGACTGGACACGGATTCTACCACGTTAGCAAAGCCGGTTCTTTAGACGAAAAAAGCGCCGTCGATCCGACGGTCTGGCGGCCTGAGTACTTAGATAAGGTCGCGGGGGCACATTGCGAACCGCCACTCGAACAGCGTCGGAGACCCGCCGAGACAAGGAACACATACGCCGAGCCACTATCAACCGTAACAACCCTTCCAGATTTAACAGAAACGGAACGCAAACACGCGGAGTCGATAAAACAGGATGAACGTATTCAAAAGCATGCCGAGCAGGAGCAGGCCAAGAGAAACTGGGTTGAGGAACAAGTAGCTAGCACGAAACCAGAACATCAAAGGGCGCATCGGCTAAAACTGCTGGATGCGGTAGAAAACAAAAGGCTCCACGGGGGCTTCGTGCTCAAGCATTCCAGCGGCACGCACGTCACGGTTGCCAAACTGCTAGAAAATCCCGAGAGGTGGCACGGGGAGCGTTTTGCGGACCCATTAGAACCAGGCTGCGAGGGTAACTCCCGTGTAGCTTGGGCGAACCTCTATAGCGGTGGACGTCCGTATATCTACAGTCACGCGCACGGCGGGAGTCACTTCATTCTGCTCTGGGCGTCGAAGGCTTTAACCGTCGAGTGCGGCGAAAGTCCACAGCTGTTGCAAGAGGTTGACAAATTGATTCGACAAGCCGGGGTCGTATTCCAGCGCGGAGGCCAGCTAGTTCGCGTGATTGACGACAAAGAGATCCACCATGTTGAGTTGCCCTGGCTCCGTACTCATATGGAAGAAATCGCAAGCTGGAAGCGTTATAATGAAAAAAAGAAAAAATTAGTTGTCATCGATTCGCCAGCGGATCTAGCGAAGCGTTATCTCGCTTACCGCGGTGAGTGGAGCGTACCCGAACTCCAGGGTATTATCCGCGGACCAATTCTTCGCCCCGATGGTTCGCTGCTCGACACACCGGGGTATGACCGGCAGACGGGACTGTTGCTAACCGCAGATAACCCGGAGCGTTGGCCGCGGATCCCAAAAAACCCGGATCATTCGGATGTGCGAGCTGCAGTAGAAAAGCTATGGGAGCCGTTCGCGCATTTCCCTTTCGTCGGAGACGTGAGCCGAGGTATTCAACTCGCTGCTTTATTGACTGCCGTCCAACGTCCCGTCTTAAATACCGCGCCGGCGTTCGCTTGGAACGCATACCGAGCCGGGACCGGGAAAAGCAAGGCGGCGAAGGCCACGTCGTGGCTGGGCGGCTCTTGCGCGGAAGAGTCACCGTGGAGTGAGCAAACAGAGGAGCAGCGTAAACGGCTTATGTCGGCGCTCATGGCGGGGCCATCTACCATCTTGCTGGATAACATCAGCGGTCCGTTAGAGTCTGACACGCTATGCGCAATCCTTACTGCGTGCAGATTTCGAGACAGAAAATTGGGAGCGAGTGAAGAGGTAACGGTACCGACGAATGTTCTTATTACCGCAACTGGCAACAACCTGCGGGTGGTAGGTGACCTGAGCCGACGTATTCTTGTTGCGACGATCGACCACGCGGTCGAGAACCCAGAGCGTCTTAATTTTCCATTCGATCCGGTAGCCCGCATCCAAGAGCGATGGTTACACTATCGCGCCGCAGCACTGACCGTGTTACGTGGATTTATCTCGGCCGGGGCGCCAGCATTAGGGAAAGGGCTGATGGGCAGCTATGAGCAATGGGATGCCCAAATCCGCCGGTGTATTATGTGGCTGAAGCACGAGGGCCTAACGCGATTTGGCGTTGAGGATCCCGCAGCCGGAATCCAGAAAAATTACGAGGCCGATCCGGAGACCGTATTGCTCCGCGCGCTCGTCAATATCTGGTATGAACGATATGATGATAGACCCGTACGTGTAGCCGATCTTATTAGCGACGCGCATGACGGCATTCCAGGCGCTGCACCGAGCGAAAATCGAGGTGCATTACTCGAAGCGCTTCAAGAAATCGCGGGCGAACCGGAACGTATTAATAGGCGACGATTGGGCCGATGGATCGAACGCCACGCGGGTCGCGTGATTGACGGGTTACGGATCGAGGAGGCTGGAAGTTGGCGCAGCCGGCGGCAGTGGAGGGTACAGCCTGTGCCGTGAGCCGGTGGCTGTACCACAGGGGTAACAGGGCGCGACGAGACACCCTCTGGTGCGCGGCAGCGAACCCCCAAGGCCGTCTACATTTGGCCGCCGGGCCGGCACGGACGTTTGCGGCTGGAATACCCGGGCAGCAAAGGTGCCGACTGTAGAACGCCCGTCGAGGATTAAATCGGAAACAGCGTGCCTCCCCGGCGGGTCCTGCGTTGCGTATCGGCCCTGATAAGGCGTAATCCGGGCCGGCTGACTCAATCAGCAGCTTACGCAAGCTCGCGCCATGCGGTGTGGGCAGCACGACACGCTCCTGGCCGCGCAGGGCGCCAGCATGCCCACGATCCCATGGCCATCGGTACCGGGGGTCGACGTTATGCTTGGCGAACCTCGCGACCAGAGCGCGCCGCGCCTGGGGATCTTGGTCCTCAGACAACTAGCCAGGGCAGGCCACCTGCTGCGTCCAGTGTTGTTGGTTTTGTTGGAGATGCCGGTTTGCCCAGAACCAATAACGTGAAATGTTGCTGACAATTCTCGCACGGCCGTCCATACAAACCGTCCTCTCCGGCCAAACCAACAATCCCGTATGCACGACGTGCCCTTCGGCCGCACGAGCCCCGTCGCGCCGTGCTCGCGCACCGGCCTGGCCTGGCCTGGCCGATCCAATATCGCACTCCGCTGCGCCGGTTGCAGAAGGTGGGTATCCGCCTCCAGATCGTGCGCGAGCGCGACTAATCAAACAGGATGGCGGCCGGCTCATTGTCGTCGTTGGCCATCAGCTTGTCGATCGCGCGTGGTGCCAATCCCGTCTCGCGGGCAGCACGCTGACGCAGCAGCTCGACCGAACGCCCCGGGTCTGTTTTCGGCCATTCCCGGCGGGGATCGATGCGCCGCTTGGACCGGGCTTCCTCGGCACCCTGTTTGACCCCAGCTTCGTACGCGGCGCGCATCCATTCATCGAGCTCGGAGAGTTCGATGCTCGTGCGTAGCGTCTTGCCGTCTTGGTCGATTTCGGCGCGAGCACTGCGTGGTATCATCGTCATCGTGCATACCTCTTCGCCAGAGAAGCCACCCCGGGCCGTGGTTGCCGGGGCGGCACGTGGTTTTACGAGTGTTTGATCCGGATGCCGAGCACGGCCAGGAACTGAGCGATCCACTGCGGATGCGCAGGCCAGGCCGGTGCGGTGACCTGCTTGCCGCTGGTGGTCGCGTCGGCAACCGAGATATCGACGTAGGTGCCACCGGCCATCCTCACCTCCAGATCACAGGCCGGGTGCGCACTGCATGGGCGCCCTTCGATCATGTGTTCCCGGCCATCGTTACTAGCCTCCATCCGGCCTTCTTCAACCCTTGAGGATCAGGCTAGCAAGGCCGTAGGAGTGGGCAACGAACCGCTGAAGACTCAGTAAACTGTGCGCCGATCGAGGTGGGTAGTGATGTGGGTAGTGGACGCATCGTTTCCCGCTTAGATGGTTCCAAAACAGACGCTTATACAATCCTTCTGGTGGAGTCCCCGGCCACCATCTCCTTCCCTCGCAACGTCCGCGGGCGTCCCGCACTCCTCCTAAAAGCCGCTCCATACGGATAGCTAGCGTCCACCTCGGCGCGGAGAGGTCGTTGAGCCGTTCGATAATCTCCGCCAGGGGTTTCCCCTGGGGGCATGGCGCTTGCCAGAGCCAACCTCATAGGCTAGCAAAGTCGCCGGAGTGGGCGACGAACCTGTGCCCACCCCCCATCTGGGTCCCGGCCTGGTCGGCCCCTGGGGCGCCGCCTGCCCCGAACGGGGCGCGTGCCGGCCCATTCCTCCTCATCAAGCCACCTCCTTGCCACCATCAGAAGCGGGGTGACCACTCTCCGCGCTACACGATCGCCAGCCGACGTGGACCGTCCGGAGGCGGGAACAGCTCGTCCAACTCGGCGCGCTGCGTTTCGGTGAGGGTCACGTCCAGCGCCGCGCGATTCTCGACCACCCGCTCGGCGCCGCCGTCGCCATACATCTCGGCAGTATCGATGAGCGTCAGCCCCGAATCCAGACCCGTCCGCAGTGTTGCGACCTCCGAGTCGCACTCGGCGCGGCGCTCGCCCATATGCCACGTCCCCTGGCCGAGGGCCGGAACTCGCTCGCCGTCCGGCAATAGAACCTCGCGCTGCATCGCCCCTCCTCGGGTCCCCCCCGCATGAGTCATCCACCCTCGATCATGCCTCCTGTGTCCGGCCCTGGCGACCGGACACGGCGTGCTGCCGGACGGCCCTGGCATCATGGGGTGGTGACTGGCGAGCATTCACCTGAGCATTCATCGGGAAGATTCCGCGCCATGACAGAACGGCAACGGCTATTCTTCGCCCTCTGGCCACCGGCGCACCTGCGCGAGCGCCTCACCGCGGTGCAGGGCGAACTCGGACGGATCGGCCGGCCGGTCGCCGCGGAGCGGCTGCACCTGACCGTGGCCTTTCTCGGCAACAGCGATCCGGAGCGGGCCACCGAGGCGGCGGCGGCCGCGACCCGCGAGGCCCGCGGCTTTGTGCTCCGGCTCGACCGTTTCGGCCACTTCGTGCGGAGCGGCGTGGTGTGGATGGCGCCGACGGAGTACCCGAACGCGCTGGAGACGCTGCACCGCCGGCTACGCCGCGAGCTGCGGCGCCGGGGACTGCGCACCGAGCGCCGCTCGCTGCACCCCCACGTAACCCTCTTTCGCAAGGCGACCCCGAGCGGTCCGCATCCTGCGGCTTCGCTGGAGTGGCCGGTGGACGAACTGACGCTCGTGGCTTCCGTCACGCGTGCGGAAGGGCCGGAGTATCACCGCGCCGGTGCCTGGCGGCTGCCCCTCGGCGAAGGCTAGGCCGGTGTAGTCATCAGTGTGCCGCTGGTGATCGCTTCGGCGGCCGCCATATCGTCGAGGCGCCGATGCTTCGCCCTTCCACACGCCCGGAAGGACGAGGGCGTCGCAGTCACGCGCGCACGGTCTCGGCGATCGTGCAGGCAAGGGTCCTTGAACATTGGTGCATGCCATTCCGTGAATATGTAGGATGATGTCCGGCCATCCCGCGTCAGTCACGCAAGAGGGCTAAGGACCATGCAGAGGCATAGAAAGATCCTGAGGACGTGCATCAGCCTGCTGGCAGGGACCACGCTCGGCCTGGCCCACGCCAGCGATGACGACACCATCTCCCGCGCGGAGCTGATTGCCAACAGCTGCTTCGCCTGCCACGGAGAAGAGGGCCAGGGGGCCGGAAGCATGCCCCCCATCGCCGGCTGGGACCCCGAGATCATGGAGGACTTCATGAAGGGGTTCCGTGAGGGCAAGCGGAATCCATCGGTCATGGACCGGCACGCGACCGGTTATACCGATGAAGAGATCCGCGAAGTCGCCGAGTACCTCAGCGAACTGGAGGAGTGAGGGACACCATGAGAGGATCCATTTCGCGCCGCAGTTTCCTGCAGCTGGGCGCCAGCAGCCTGGGCGTCGCTGCGCTCGGCCCGCTGGTCGGACCCTTGACGGCTCATGCCGGTCAGCAGCTCGACGCCCGGATCGTCGTGATCGGCGGCGGCTCCGCTGGAGCGACCGCAGCCAAATACTTGAAACATTACGCGCCCGGTCTGCGCGTCACCCTCCTCGAGCCCAACGAGACCTACTACACCTGCTACGCCGGCAACTGGTACCTGGGCGGCTTCCGGGAACTTGAGACCCTTGGCCACGGCTACGGGAACCTGCGTGACCGCCACGACGTCGAGGTCATCCACGACCGCGCGATGGCCATCGACCCGGGCAGCAAGGAGGTCGATACCCGCACGAACGGCAAGCTGACCTACGACCGGCTCATCGTCGCCCCGGGTATCGAGTTCGCCTGGGACCGCGTGGAGGGCATGGGCCCGGAGGACACCGAGGCGATCCCCCACGCCTGGGAGGGGGGCCGGCCCTTCGAGGTACTCCGGCGCCAGCTCAAGGATCTCGAGGACGGCGGCACCGTGCTTGTCTGTCCACCTGAAGAGCCCTATCGCTGCCCACCCGGCCCCTATGAGCGGATGGCGCTGATCGCCCACTACCTCAAGCAGGAGAAGCCGCGCGCCAAGATCCTCGGTCTCGATCCCAAGGAGACATTCTCCAAACAGGACCTCTTCAAGCAGGGTTGGGAGGCACTGTATGGCGATATGATCGAATGGATTCCGGGCTCCCAGGGCGGCGCACCGGAGCGGATCTCCGTCAGCGACCGCAAGGTCTTCACGGACGGCGGCGCACAGGCCCATACCGGGGACGTCATCAACTTCATCCCACCCCAGCGGGCCGGTGCCATCGCGCAGGAGGCGGATCTGGTCGACGACACCGGCTGGTGCCCCGTGAACCAGAAGACCTTCGAATCAACCCGCCACAGCGATATCTACATCATCGGTGACGCCGCTGTGGCAGGAGCGATGCCGAAATCCGCCCACGCGGCCAACAACCACGGCAAGCTGGTGGCTGCCACCATCGCCAGCGACCTACGCGGCGACAGCCTGCCCGACTTCCCGACGGTCAACACCTGCTACAGCCTCGTTTCCCCGGAATGGGGCATCACCATCGCCGGGGTGTACGAACACCAGGAGGGCGAGATCACCGAGATTGAAGGGGCTGGCGGGCTCAGCCCTCTCGATGCCGATCGCGACCAGCGGGAGATCGAGGCCATGTATGCCCCCGGCTGGTACGAATCGATCACCGAGGATATCTTCGGCTAAGCGCCCAGCCGGGCCCGGGCGAACAGGGTCCCGCCCGGGCCCGGCGACCGGACACCCACCATCATTCATCGCGGACCGAGGACTCCCCGGAGCGATACCGCTCCACGATCTCCTGATACCAAAGCGGGCGCTCGCGGCGCAGGAATTCCAGGCTGAGATAGCCTGAGCGCATCCCCTCCAGGGCCGGCCTGTGCTCCACGGTCGAGAAGTAGATATGGGCGACCAGCGCCATGAGGATCAGGTAGACCGCAGCGGCATGCAGCAGCACAGACGTGCGGTAGAGCGCGCCGTAGACGGAGCTGTCCGGGAAGCTGAGCAGCGATGGCGCCAGAAAGAGGTAGAGCCCACTGAGCGCTATGGCCACCGAGCCCAGAACGACCGTAGTGCCCAGCAGCCGCTGGGCGGCGTTGAGCTTGTAGGTGGGCGGGAGTTCGACCTGGCGGAACAAGCCGAGGAGACGCCCCAGGATCACGCCGGTGATCCACAGCGAACGGGTCAAATCGCGCGGCGTGACGACCAGGACCTCGTGCAGGAAAGGCACCACGTGGCTGCGCCAGCGCAGCGCCAGGTAAGTGAGGACACCGACGATCCATACCAGACCGACCGCGATGTGGACGTTGATCAGCAGCCGGTTGCCGCCAAACAGGCCCTGCATCAGCTCCGGCCAGAAGGCCGGCACCAGTCGCCAGCTATCGCCGGTACTCAGCCCAAGCCCGGTCAGGACCAGCACCAGCCAGCATCCGGCGTTAAACCAGTGCAGGGCGATGCCGCCCCGGTCCCGGATGCGAATCCGCTCCGGCAGCTCCTGCGAACCACTCCCCGCCTGCGTCTTAAGCTGTTCACTCATCGTCACCCCCTCGCGGAGTCGCCTGCTTCTCGCCCGACGGCTCCTGCTCCGCGATCCCGCGCCGGCGGTCGAGGAATCGCTTGGCTCCGGCTACCGCGAACAGCGCCGCCATGCCACCGATCCCCAGCTTGGCCAACGGATTGACCAGGGACTCCGATGCCCGCTGCGTCCAATACGGGTCCGGGGGCTCCGGCAGCATCGCCTCGGGCACCTCCCGGTCACCGGTGCGATAATAGTGCCGTGGCTTGCAATCGACCTCGTCGGTGCTCAGCGTGAACCAGTCCCCATCTTCCTCAAGGCGCCGGGCCACCTCACTGTCCGGGTCCGCCGCATCGCCGAAGAGCAGGGCGTCCGTCGGACAACTGGCGACGCACGCCGGCTGCCGACCGGCGTCGATCAGCGGCTGGCAGAACGTGCACGAATCCACCACCCCGGTACGCGGATCGAGCCAGCGGGCCCCGTAGGGACACGCCGGCACGCAGAGCTCACACCCGGAGCACAGCGCCGGCTCAAGAAGGACCAGCCCATCCTGGCGTTTGAACACGGCACCCGTGGGGCACGCGTCGATGCACGGCGCCTCATCACAGTGCTGGCATCGTCCCGGGAAGAAGTGCAGCTGCGGCTGCCCCTGCTCGGTGCGCGTCTCAGCGCTAGCCACCCAGTCCCGGCTATGGCCGAGCGGTACATCCCACTCCGCGCGGCAGGCCACGACGCACGCCTTGCAGTCGATGCAGCGTGTTGTATCGGCGAGCATGATGTAATCGCGGCTCATGAGACCCCCTCGGAAGGCTCAATACGGCGCACGTGGACCAGCCCGCGCAGCATGGCCGCGGCACCACTGGTCGGATCGATATCCGGACTGGCAAAGGTGGTTGCAGATCCACCGCGACCGTGGGCCACGGAGAGTCTTGGATCATCACGCCCGTAGCCGTGCGCGGTGTAGACGGCATCGCGACGGATCCGTGCGGTGACCCGGGCGTGGAATACCTCCCGACACCCCCGGCTGTCGATCACCTCGACGGTATCTCCGTCGACAATGCCGCGCTCCGAGGCGGTCTCTTCATGGATCCAGAGCGGGTTCTCCTCCATGAACCCGGCCAGCCAGGGGTTGTTCTGGGTACGCGTATGCGTGTGGAAGCTGACACGTCCGAAGAGAAAGTGCAGCTCTCCGCCTCCGCGTTCGACCTCGCGACGGTAATCCAGGGCATCGTCCAGCCCGTGCTCCACGAGCCGCGACGGCACCAGCTCAACCTTGCCGCTGGGGGTGTCGAACCGTGACGACGCCCCGTGCTCCCGGGGGAAGTTGTGGGCCGGATCCGCCTCCGTCGTGATCACGCCCTTCTCGGCGAGCGCCTCGAAGTCGTACCCGGCCTTCTCCAGGCGGTCCTCGATGAGCTCGCGCACGCTGCCGTGGGGGAAATAGTCCTCCAGGCCGAGTTGTGCAGCGATACCCTGGCAGATCCGCCAGGGGTCCCGGGTGTCGTGGAGCGCCTCCATCCCCGGCATGCGCACGGCGATCCAACCCCGGTATCCCCAGCCCTCTTGGAGGTCGTCGTAGCGCTCCAAGGCGCTGGGTTCCGGCAGGATGACATCGGCCAGACGGTTCGTCTCGTTGGGCTGGATATCGGTGGCAACGAACAGGTCCAGTTGATCGATCGCCCTCCGGACCACCCCCGGGAACCCGGTGTTCTTCATGGCATTGTTGCCGGCGGCGATCATCGCCTTGACCGGATACGGATCCTGCGCCGCCAGCGCCGACCAAAACGTGCTCGCCAACCCGAATTGCGGGTTGGCGAGCGGGTAGCGATCGGGGACACCGGTCCCATCGATCGGCTCCGCGGCCGATTCCGGGAATTCCGGCAGATCCGGCTCCGGGATCTCCAGACGCTGGGGCCGAAAGATCCCGCCGTGCCGATCCCAAACGCCGAACAGGCTGTTCAGCACGGCGATCGCAACCCCCAGACCCACGTCATTGCGCGTGCGTGCCATCCGCCGCGGCGCATAGGCGAGAACCGCAGGCGCCGCCTCGGCCATCTCCCGGGCGATTCGCCGGATGTCCGCCGCGTCGATGTCGGTCTCCTCGGCGGCCCACTCGGGTGTATAGCCGGCCACCCGCTCCCGTAGCTCGTCGAGGCCGGTGCAGTAGTCCTCGACGAAGGCCGAATCGTAGAGCTCCTCCTCGATGACCGTATGGATGAGCGCAAGGACCAAGGCGTGGTCCGTCAGCGGCCGGATCGGGAGCCATTCGTGGGAGCGATCAGCCGTGATGGTGTGACGCGGATCGACGTAGACGCTCTTGGCGCCATCGGCGAGCGCCCGCATCCAGTCACGGACCTCGCCGTTCAGGAACGACTCGGCCAGATTGCGTCCGAAGATGAGGAAGTAGCGGGTACGGCGCACGTCCAGCGTCTCAATGCCCGTCAGCGGACGGCCCGCCACCAGTTCGTAGGAGAGCATTCGCGGACCGAGGCACATGGCCCAGACCGAATCGATGAAGTTGGGCGTGCCGAGCGCCTGAGCCAGACGGTGATAGGGCTTTTTCCAGTAGCTGTGCGCGAGAACGGAAATCCCCTGTGGGCCGTGCTCATCGCGAACCGCACGCAAGCGTTCGCCGATCAAGTCCAGCGCCTCGTCCCAGCTCACCGGCCGCCAGCGGTCGCTGCCGCGCGGCCCGTCGCGCAGCAGCGGCTGCTTGATCCGATCCTGGTTGTAGACATCCATGACCCCGGCATGCCCGCGGGAGCACAGCAACCCCTCGTTCTGGGGGTGATCAGGATTGCCCTCCAGACGCGCGATCCGGCCGTTGTCATCGCGGCGGACGATGACACCGCAGCGCCAGGGGCAAAGATTGCACCAGCTGAAGACGTGGTCCTCCATCGCTCGCGCAGGTTCCGCACTACGCGGTACCCGGGGATGGGCCTGCGCACTCTCCGGGACCCCGACCGCAGTGGCCGCCCCAGCCGCCAGACTCCCCTGAAGCAGGGCTCGCCGACGGGGATCGAAAGCTCGCCACTTCCGCACGGCAACTCTCCTCTGACCAACACGCGCTTGAGCGAGGCAGTCTGCCGCACTTCCCCAGACGGGTGCAATCTAATGAATATGATCAATTCTTTGCCGCCGAGGGAGGCGGAGACAGCGCGAGGGATCATTGCCGAAGAGAGTGAGCGGCGTTTCCCCGACCCGCCTGGAGGGTGAGAGGCAGGCGTTTGCTTGTTCGGTCGCAGCAGGGTCGTACCGACCGGCTACCACATCAGATCGTCGGGGACCTCATAACCGGCATAGGGGTCCTCATCGTCCGGACCCTGGGCGGAGGCCGCAGGATCGTTACAGACCACCACCCGCGCAGGGTCGCGTTCAGCGATCTTGTCGGCCCCCTCGCGGCTCACCAGCTCGTAGCTCCCCTCCTGGCAGACGATGGCCAGACGCCCCTGAGCCAAGCGATCGCGCTGGTCGGGGGTCACGAGCAGCTGGCGGATGACGCTGCCGTGCTGGAAGTTGTAGGGCAGCTCGGCTCCGTCGCGCCCCTGGCGGTGGGTCTCGATGAGCTGACGGATCTGGGCCTCCACGGCCTTGCGCTCGGCCTCGGCCTGCCGCTGCCGGTTGAGCGCCCGGGAACGTTCCGCCTCCTCACGGCGGGCCCGCTCGGCCGCGCTGGGCTCGGCAGGCTGCTCGGCGGCGGCCTTGCCCTTCTTCTTCTTGTTCTTCTTGGGCGTGGCCCGCCGGGCCTGCTTGACCTTCTTCTCATCCACCAGCCCCGCCTTGAGGAGCTGGTCATGCAACGAGTTCGCCATCTTTACTCCCGCGGAAGTCGACCGCCGTTGAGCTGGCGCAGGATACGCTGCCCGATGAAATCGAGCCACAGCGCCCCGCGCTCGAGCTGCGCCAGGGCGTCGGCCCGCAGGGCCTCCAACCGCCCCCAGTAGCGGACCAGCAGACGCATCGTCGCCCAGGCCAGGACGAAACCGAGACCATAGCCGAGCAGTGTGACCAGTACGCTGGGCGCCCCACCACCGCCCACGGCGACCAGGATGCTGCCGTAGAGCAGACCCAGCGGCACGAACAGACCGACGCCCACCACAGCCTCGAGGGCGGTGCGCAGCGCGTGGCGCCCGGGGCCAAGATGGGCGCGCAGATCTTCGCCCTCGGGGGCGCTGAGCCCGAGTAGCGGCCACAATCCGGCCCGGTGACCGAGGAAGCGCCCCACCCCCATGGCGAAGAGCAGGCCCCAAGCCGGTACCGCCGCCACCACAGCGGTGATCACCAGGACCAAGGCCAGCACCAAGGGGCCGAGGAGCACCGCCACCGGAGCCCCGCGCTCCAACCCGTGGCCCGCCCAGATGGCATCCAGAAAAGCCATGCCCACCCAGTGCAGCAGATAGTAGATCAGGAGGGCGAAGACGACCGCGGCCAGCCCGATCCAGGACTCGCGACTCCAATGCATGGGCACCCCCAGAGTTGACACTGCCATACAGCTTACTGACTACCGGTCCGGCCTTACCAGAGGCGCGATGCGCGCGGCCCGAGTGAACCGCTAAAGCGTGACGGAAGGCCGCGCCCAGCCTACACTGCAGGGGACGGATACACCGTGTTCGGCAAGAGGAGTGCACCATGCACGTGCGGTACTGGATGTTGGCGCTGATGGCGGCGGGGCTGCTGGCCCTGGCCGGTTGCAACGATTCGTCCGCCCCGGACGAAAGCCCCGAAACGGACGAGCAGGGGGAGGCCTTCGAGGCCGCAGAGGATCCGATGGAGGCCGCCCAGGAGGACGCGGCACCCCCGGCGGAGGCCGATCATAACGGCGTCGCTACCGATGATACCGCCCGGGCCGAAGAGGAGGCCGTGGCACAGCCGGTGGCCAGTCACGCCAATGAAGACAACGAAGACCATCCCGGACTGGCCATCTACCGCAGCGGCACGGCACCCAGCTGCCGCTCGTGCCACGACCGCGGGATTGCCGGGGCTCCGGTGACCGGCCAGGAAGCGGACTGGGCCGACCGCTCCCGCGATCTGGACGAGCTGCTCGACGCGACCCTGCGCGGTAAGGGGGCCATGCCGGCCTACCGCGGACGGGCCGACGAGGACGACCTGATCAAGGCCATCGAATACATGCTCTCCACCCTTGAGGACGCATGACCCGCGGTAAGGACGAGCGGCGCAGCCGCGCCGTGCCCAGCAGTCGGTGGGGCCGCCTCTATCACCTGGGGCGGGCCACCGGGGACCTGGCCCTGGGGATCGGCTGGAACGGCCTGCGTGAACTGAGCAGCGGTGAAGAAGGGCAGGGCCGCATCGAGCTCTCGCCTGCGCACGCACGACGGATCACCGAACGGCTCGGGCGGATGCGTGGCGCCGTCATGAAGATGGGCCAGCTGATGTCGATGGATGGCACCGACATCCTCGCCCCCGAGGTTGCCGAGATCATGGGCGCGCTGCGCCACGAGGCCGACCCGATGCCACTGAGCCAGCTCGACAGCGTGCTGCGCCGCGAGCTCGGCAAGGGATGGCTGAAGCGCTTCCGGGAGTTCGACTTCACGCCCATCGCCGCCGCCTCCATCGGCCAGGTACACCGGGCGGTTGCAGCCGATGGCCGTGAGTTGGCGATGAAGATTCAGTTCCCCGGGGTGCGGGAGAGCATCGACAGCGACCTGGACAACCTCGGATTCGTGTTCCGCCACGGCGGCATCATGCCCCGCGGCCTGCGGATCGAGAACCTGCTCGACGAGGCACGGCAACAGCTCCACCGGGAGGCCGACTACGAGGCCGAGGCGGATGCATTGGAGGCTTACGGTCGAGCGCTTGGGGACGACCCGGAGATCGTTCTGCCGGGGGTCCACCGGGACCTGTCCACCCCCCGGGTACTCGCCATGGACTACGTCCACGGCACGCCGATCGACCAGCTGGCCGACCGGGGCGGGGAGGCCGCCGCGCTGCGCGACCACGCGGCCTCCCTGCTCAGCCGCCTCGCGCTCCGCGAGCTGTTCGAATTCCGATTGGTACAGACCGACCCCAATTTCAGCAACTTCCTCTACGACGCCGGGCAGGGCCGCGTGGTGCTACTCGATTTCGGTGCCACGCATTCGGTGCGCCCGGAACTGGTGGAGATCTATCGACGCCTGGGACGCGCCGCCCGGGATCGGGATCGTGACAGCCTCGAGGCGTGCGCGCGGGAACTAGGCTACCTGGAGCCGGAGGCCTCGGCCGAGCAAGTCGGCTCGCTGCTGGAACTGCTGGAGATGACCAGCGAACCGCTGCGTCACCCCGGCGCATACGACTTCGGCGCCTCGGATCTGTTCGAGCGGGTCTACCACCGGGGGCGGACCATGTTCTTCAGCGACCGCTTTGCCGGCACACCGGCGTCGGACACGCTGTTTCTGCACCGCAAGTTCATGGGTATCTTCATGCTCTGCCGGCGCCTACAGGCGCGTGTCGATCTACAAGGACTGATCGACCCCTACCTGACGGCCGCCCCCGGCGCCGCAGCGCCGGGAACCACCGCCCCCGGCTAGTCCCCAGGGGTGGTTACAGCCCGCGAGTGACGATGTGGCGCAGACCGTCGGGATCGACGACGCCGGGCACCTTGAAGCTGGTGCCATCCTTGCAGATGACGCCCACCCGACCGTAGCCGAGTATGCGGCCCAGCCAACCGTAGTTGACCCCCACTGCCTGGATGTGCTCCCGATCGAAGACCCGCGACGTACGCACGATCAGCCCGGTGCTAGCAACCAGCTTGTTCGGGGTCAGCTCCAGTTCGGTGTTGAGGAAGACAGTCAGCGCGTGGGCCGCTGTGGCTGGCAGCACGATGAGGTAGAGGATGGTAGCCAGGACGTGCCCCACCGTACCCAGTGGCGCTATGAACAGCACCAGCGTCGCGGTGATGACCAGAATGCTGGGGATGAATACGCCCCAGTGCACCTCGGCCTGGTAGACGATCGGTTCGTCGGGACCGAGCGCAGACTCCGCCAGGCGCTCGCGGTCGCGCAAGGAGAACGCCAGCAGCCCCAGGATGACCGCCGGCGGTAGCAGCATGGTGCCGGCCACCAGCAGCATGGTCCCGGGCGCGGTGCCGAACCAGCCCACACCGATCAGCAGGCAGGTGAGCGATGCGAAGGCGATACCGGCCGCGGTGATGTAGAGGCGGCGCCGCCACCCGAGGCCATCCCGCACCCCCTGGGCCGAATGCCGCGGCCACCACCGCATCAACGCCGAGACCAGGGCGGCCGGGAAGAGGACGACAAACGCCAGCAGGAAGCCGAACGCGCCCTCGCCCCAGACGATGAACGTCCCGATCAGGGAGACCAGGGCACCGATGGCCAGGGCGATGTTGACCCAGCGCCCCAGCCGGCTCGTCCAAGTCTCTTCCGCGGGCGTGTTGACCTCTTCCTCGTTCATGACTCCTCCCTCAGGGTATCAGCCGCGCGAAACGCTCCCGCACCAGGTGGTCCATACCGATCCGGCCGGAGCCGACCAGCATGAACGCCAGGGCGACGAACGCGTAAAGCACGGCCATCTCGGCGCTCGGGCCATCGACGGCAAACAGCGGATCACCCGCAGCGAAGTGCACCCCGAAGGCGGCCACCAGCATGGTGCCGAGGATCGCGGCCGCAGCGGGACGGGTGAGCAGACCGGCGGCGAGCAGCAGGCCGCCGAAGAACTCGGCAACCCCGGCCAGCCAGGCAAAGAACAGCGGCAGGGGCAGGCCGAGCCCCTCCACCATGCCGACGAACCCCTCCTGCGGAGGGATCTTGGGGAGGCCGTGGCCGACGGCCATCATCAAACCGGCGCCGATCCGCAGCGCGGTCAGCCCGGCATCGGCCACCAGCGTGGTCGGAGCCACACCCCCAAAAAGCAGATCTCGCGCCGTTTGCATGATCGCTAGCCTCTCTGACTGTCGATGTGAAACCGGCGCGGGCACCGCCGCGCAGGCAATCAGCCGGACCATAGCGCCTGGCCCGGACCCTATCAACAATCCGCGGCGCCGCGTCCTGCCGGGCCGCTACGCGGCCCCGTGCAGATACGCCCCGACCACCAACCCGGCCCCGGCGACCAGGGCGAGCAGCAGCTGGAACACCCCGGTGCGGGCCAGGCACTGATTGTAATCCTCGCCGCTGGCCGCGCCCATCAGCGCGCGCCAGATCCTTACCCCGAAGGGCAGCACAGCCAGCCCCAGGGCGGCGCCGGTCCACGGCACGCCGAACGCAACCATACCGAGCAGCCCCAGCGCCACACCGGCGAGCAGGCCACCGAACAACCAGACCGAACCCACCGGTCCGAGCAGGATGGCCAGCGTCGCGCGCCCGGCCTCGCGGTCGCCCTCGCGATCACGCAGATTGTTGACCAGCAGCACGGCTGCGGCCGGCAGCCCGAGGGTCACTCCCATCACCAGCGCGGGTGGACTGATCGACCCGGTATACAGGTAGACCACACCGCCGACGGCGACCAACCCGAAGAAGAAGATGACAAACAACTCCCCCAGCGGACCGCGGGAGATCGGGAACGGGCCGCCGGAGTAGGCGTATCCGGCCAGTACCGAGAGGATGCCGAGCACCAGAATGGGCAGGCCGCCGATCGCCACCAGGTAGAGACCACAGAACAGCGCCAGGGCGAAGGCACCGTAGGCGGCCGCCATGACCTGCCGCGGAGTCAGCCAACCGCGCTCGGTGACCCGCACCGGACCGATGCGCTCGGCGCTGTCGGTCTGGTTCAGGGTGTCGGCGGCGTCGTTCTGCAGGTTGGTCCCGATCTGGATCGCTGCCGTCGATAACGCCGCCACCAGGGTCACGTCGAGGCGCAGGACGCCGCTCTCTACCCACCCCACAGCGGACCCCGCGAGGATCGGGGACAGGGAAAGCGGTAGCGTGCGCGGCCGGATCGCGTGCCAGACGATCGTCGGCCAGGACGGGCGCGGGGACATTTGCGTCATCGACCGATCCATGCGAGAACCTGTTCAGCAGCAAGAACGAACGGAGCGCGAACCGCGCCGGGATGCGGCGATTGTGACCGGTCCGCGGGGAGAGGTCCAGTCTGACACGGGAGGGGGACAGCCATGCGGATGGAGCTGTACGGGGTACTCACCGAGGCCGCCGGCACGACACGACTGGAACTCCCGGCGCCGACTGAGGGCACCGTGGCCGCCGCGCTGGATGCGGCTGCCGACGCCTGTCCCGAGCTAGCCAGCCACCTGCCGCAAGTGGCCGTGGCCATGGGCGACACGCTCGTCCCGCAGGACACTCCGGTGAACGAGGACAGCACCCTGATCCTGTTGCCGCCGGTCAGTGGTGGCTGAGCCGCCGGTTATTTGCGGAACAACCACAGCAGCAGGGTAACCACCCCACTGATCACCAGCATGGTGGTGATGGGGAAGTAGAAACGGAAGCCGTCCCGCTCGATGGCGATGTCGCCGGGCAAGCGACCCAGACCGAGCTTGTCGATCCAGGGCCAGGCCAGCCCGACGAGCACCAGCAGGACGCCCAGGACGATCAGCATCCGGGGGATGTCCGACACGGCCACCTCCCGTGGTGCGCCTGCTACTCTGCCTTGAGACGTCGCACGCCCGAGTCGCTGCCCAACAGCAGCAGATCCGCCGGGCGCAGGGCGAAGATGCCGTTGGTCACCACACCCGGGATGTTGTTCAGGGTCTGCTCAAGCTTGATCGGCTCAGTGATGGACAGACCGTGGACATCCAGGATGACGTTGCCGTTGTCCGTGGTGAATCCCTCGCGCAGCTCCGGCCGCCCCCCGAGACGGACCAGTTCCCGGGCCACGGTGCTGCGCGCCATCGGGATCACCTCCACCGGCAGCGGGAAGGCCCCGAGGACATCGACCATCTTGCCGTCATCGGCCACGCAGACGAACCGATCCGACGCCGAGGCAACGATCTTCTCGCGGGTGAGCGCACCGCCGCCCCCCTTGATCAGCTGCAGGAAGCGGTTGGCCTCGTCGGCGCCGTCGACGTACACCGGCAGGCGGCCGGCGCTATTGAGGTCGATCACGTCGATACCGCGATCGCGCAGCCGTTGCGTACTCGCCTCGGAGCTGGAGACCGCACCGGCGATGCGATCGCGCATATCCGCCAGAGCATCGATGAAAAGATTCACCGTCGAGCCGGTGCCGACGCCCACGTAGGCATCCTCCTCGACGTATTCGAGCGCCGCCTCGGCGGCCAGACGCTTTCCCTGATCGCTCATCTCGACTCCTGAATCTGATTTGCTTCGAGTGGGTTCGGTACGACCGCCGCTAGCGGTATGCTGTAGGCGATATGGCTACCCATCATAACCAAGTCAAGCCCGACGCCGACAAACCGGCCCTGGAACAGGATCAACGGGCCTACCTCGAGCGCATCCTGACCGCCTGCGTCTACGACGTTGCCGAGCAGACGCCGCTGGAGGCCGCCCCCATCCTCTCGGCACGCATGGGCAATCACCTGCTGCTCAAGCGCGAAGACCTCCAGCCGGTCTTCTCTTTCAAGCTACGCGGCGCCTACAACCGCATCATCCGCCTTTCCGAGGAAGCCCGCCAGCGCGGGGTGATCTGCGCCTCGGCGGGCAACCATGCCCAGGGCGTGGCCCTCTCGGCCCGGCGGCTCGGGATCGAGGCGACCATCGTCATGCCCCGGACCACGCCTCAGATCAAGGTGGATGCCGTGCGCCGCTTCGGCGGCAACGTGGTCCTGCACGGCGACGGCTACGACGCGGCCTCGGCCAAGGCGCAGGAGCTGATCGAGAGCCACGGCCTGACCTACATCCCGCCGTACGACCACCCCGACGTCATCGCCGGGCAGGGCACGGTGGGCATGGAGATCCTCCACCAGCACCCGCGCGACATCCACGCCGTATTCATCCCGGTAGGCGGTGGAGGGCTGGCGGCAGGCATCGCCGTCTACATCAGTCAGCTGCGCCCGGATATCCGCATCGTGGCCGTCGAGCCCGAGGATGCACCGACCCTGGCCACCAGCCTCGATCGGGACGAGCGAGTCCGCCTCGACCAGGTGGGGCTGTTCGCCGACGGGGTGGCGGTGCGCCAGGTGGGCGAGCACACCTGGCCGATCCTGCGCCGCCACATCGACGAGGTGGTGCTGGTCAGCACCGACGAGATCTGCGCCTCGATCAAGGAGGTCTTCGAGGAGACCCGCTCGATCCTCGAACCGGCCGGTGCCCTGGGCGTGGCCGGTGCCAAGAAGTACGCCAGCGGGCACGGGATCCGCAACGAAACCCTGGTGGCCATCAACAGCGGCGCCAACATGAACTTCTCACGGCTCTCCCACGTGGCCGAACGCGCCGAGCTGGGCGAGCACCGCGAGGCGGTGCTGGCGGTCACCATCCCCGAGCGCCCGGGGGCCTTCCGGCGCTTCTGCGAGACCATCGGCGAGCGGCCGATCACCGAGTTCAACTACCGCATGGCCGACCCGGACACCGCCCACGTCTACGCCGGCGTGGCGCTGCAGAACGGGAGCGAGGAGCGGCACGCGCTGGTTGATCGCCTGCGCGAGCAGGGCTATCCGGTGCTCGACCTGACCCAGGACGAGATGGCCAAGGTCCATGTGCGTCATATGGTCGGCGGCCGCGGTCACGGGGTCGCCGACGAGGTGGTCTACCGCTTCGAGTTCCCGGAGCGCCCCGGTGCCCTGATGCAGTTCCTGGCCAGCCTGGGCGGACGCTGGAACATCAGCCTGTTCCATTACCGCAACAACGGCGCCGCCTACGGTCGGGTGCTGTGCGGGATCCAGGTACCCACCGAGGCGCGCGAGGCCTTCCAGGAGTTCCTCCACGAGCTCGATTACAGCTTCGTGGAGGAAACGGACAATCCGGCCTACAAACTTTTCCTGAGTTGAGCCTGCTCACATGAGGAGATCCCCTATGCACCCACGCACCTGGCTGCCGGCTGGTGTCACCCTGGCCGCCCTGACGGCAGGCACCAGCCACGCGCTCGGGCAGAACCCACCGGAGAAGGATCCGGAAGCCGACCCCCAGGGCAGCGCAGTGGTCTTCATGTACCACCGCTTCGGCGAGGACCGCTACCCCTCGACCAGCGTCAGCCTCGAGCAGTTCGAGGCGCAGCTCGACTACCTCGAGGAGGAGGACTTCAACGTCTGGCCGATCGAGTGGGTCATCGACATCCTACGCCACGGCGGCGAGATCCCCGAGCGCACGGTGTCGATCACGGTCGACGACGCCTACGCGTCCGTCTACGAAGAGGCGTTCCCGCGCCTGAAAGAGCGCGACTGGCCGATGACCGTCTTCGTCGCCACGGACGACGTCGACTCCGGCCGCTCCGCCTACATGGACTGGGATCAGATGCGCGAGATGCGCGACTCCGGGCTGGTTCGCTTCGCCAACCACTCCTCGAGCCACGACTACCTGGTCCGCCGGGACCACGACGAGGAGGACGATGAGGCGTGGCGGGCGCGCATGCGCGAGGACGTCAACAACGCCCAGAGACGCCTGCAGGAGGAGCTCGGCGAGGATGTGAACACCGACCCCAAGCTCTACGCCTATCCGTTCGGCGAATACGATCCGGAACTCGCCGAACTGCTGCGCGACAAGGGGTACACCGCCTTCGGGCAGCACTCGGGGGCCGTCGGACCGCTCAGTGACAAGCGTGCCCTGCCGCGCTTCGCGGTCAACGAGCAATTCGGCGACATGGACGACTTCGAGCTGCGCGCCAACAGCCTACCGCTGCCGATCGAGACGATGGAGCCCTTCGATCCGCTCCTCGACGACGACAACAACCCACCCCGCATGGAGATCCAGCTGGCCGAGGATCACGATGTCGGCGCCGGCCGGCTGAACTGCTTTGCCAGCGGTCAGGGGGCCATGGAGGTGGAGTGGTTGGACGACGAGCAGACGCGTTTCGCCGTCCAGGCCGAGGAGCCCTTCGGCCAGGGCCGTGCCCGCTATAACTGCACAGCCCCGCACCGCGACGGCAGCGGGCGTTTCTTCTGGTTCAGCAAGCAGTGGCTGAACGACTGAGCCCGGGCGGCGGAGGCGGTCACTCCCCGTCCGCCTCCGCCTCGGCCTGCGCCAGTTCCGTCGGCTGCCGCTCCACATCCTCCAGACGCAGGCCGTTGAGCCGCTGGAGCTCGTTGAAGCGAATCATCGACCGCACCTCCTCCACGTAAGCCTCGCCACGCTCCGAGTAGGCGGTCAGCCCCGCACTCAAAGCCTCCCCGTCGAGCTCTCCCCCCTCGTCGCGCATCCGGGCCCGCAGATCGCGCAGCTCGTCGTAGGCGTGACCGACGTTCAGGGTGAAGTAGTAGGAGCGGACGGATCGCTGCAGGGA
Organism: Halorhodospira halophila SL1; assembly: GCF_000015585.1. Taxonomy (NCBI): domain Bacteria; kingdom Pseudomonadati; phylum Pseudomonadota; class Gammaproteobacteria; order Chromatiales; family Ectothiorhodospiraceae; genus Halorhodospira; species Halorhodospira halophila. The sequence continues at coordinate 1,285,124 of NC_008789.1, forward strand.
AGGGAAGACCCGAATACGGTGGGTCTCGCCCTCGCCGCGGCGCTCGGGTACCAGGCCTTCCTCCTGGGTCCAGGTCCACTCGCCGAAGAGGTTATTGGCCTGTCGGGTAAAGCGTGAGGTCCCCCAGCCGCTCTCGTTGGCGGCCTGGGCCACCGCCATATCCGCCGGGATCTCATCCAGGCGGCGCAGCAGCTCCTCGATAGCCCCGTCGTCGTCGAGATCGACTCGATAATGCGCAGCCAGGCCCTCCAGGCGCTCGCGGGCAGCCCCTTCGAGCGCCTCGTGGCGCTCCCCGACCTCGGCCACGAACTCCCGCGCCTCGCGCAGACGGGCGTTCTCGGCCAGGACAATGGGAGTCAGGATGCGGAAGAAGACCTCCTTGCGGGTCTGCACGTCCACCTCGGCGAGATCGTCGGGGAAGCTGGCGGCGGTCACCGGCGGGACCTGTGCGTCGGGGGGCCACTGCTCCCCACCGCGCTCACGCAGCCGCTCGAGCATGGCCTCACTGCCATCGGCCTCGACGAAGGTCAGCTCGGGCACCCGGAACGGCTCCGGATCCACCACGTCCGATGGCGGCTCAGCAGACTCCCCCTCGACCCGCTCCTCGGTGGACTGATAAGCCCAGTAGGCCACCGGCGCGGCGACGAGGACCGCCAGGCCCGCGCTGATGGCCACCCAGCGGCCGATGCGCCAGTCTTTCATCCCGGTTTCGGTCATCATCGCGTCGGCTCCTTATCGATCGACTGTGGCCGGCGCCGCAACGATGACACCAGCCTCGTAGAAGGGGATCGGCCACGGCCAGCGGAAAATGAGCCCGGCTACTGCGGGCGCCCCGGGGCAGGCGGCCTCGCTCAGCCCTCAGCGAGTCGGCGAATGACCGCCCATTGGGCCTCGGTGACCGGGACGATGGACAGGCGGTTGCCCCGCCGGATCAGCGGGAAACCTTCCAGATCAGGACACTCGCGCAGTTCCTGCAGGGTGACCTGCCGCGGCAAGCGCTCGCGGAAACGGACATCAACGCAATACCAGCGTGGGGCCTCCGGGGTGCTCTTCGGATCGTAGTGGAGGTCGTCCGGATCGAAGGCCGTAGGATCCGGGTAGGGGCCACTGACCACCTCCATCACCCCGACCACCCCCGGCGGACGGGTATTGGAGTGGTAGAAGAAGGCGGCATCGCCGGGGCGCATGTGGTCGCGGATCATGTTGCGCACCTGATAGTTACGCACCCCGTCCCATCGGTCCGTACCCTGCGGCGCCGCGGCTAGATCATCGATGCCGAACACATCGGGCTCGGACTTCATCACCCAGCGGTTCATGCGCTCCCCAATCCGACCGTACGCACCGGCAGCCTGACATAGCCGCGCTCGGTGATCACCCCCTCCAGGGGCAGATCCCACGCGTCGCCGGGCAACTGCGCCACCTCCTGGGAACTGAACGCCAGGCCCACGATGCGCGGCGGGTGCCAGGGGTACCGCCGCAACCTCGCGAAGGTGGCGTCGTAGAACCCCCCGCCCATACCCAGTCGGCGCCCGGCGGGATCGAAGGCGACCAGCGGCGCCAGCACCAGATCCAGATCCCGGACCGGCAGCTCTGCCGCCAGGCCTGGCGGCGGTTCGGGGACACCGTAACGATTGGGGCGCAGCGGCGCCTCGGGGGCCCAGCGGCGAAAGCCCATGCGCCGGCACTGTCGGCGCAGCGCCGGCAGATAGATCGCCTGCCCGCGCTGGTGCAGCGCGTTGAGGATCGCCCCGGTGGGCGCCTCGCCGTCGGCATCGAGGTAACCGGCCACCCGCTGCACCCCCTGGGTCTCGACCAGCCTGAGGGTCTCGTCACGCAGGCGCAGCTCGGCGCGACGGCGCTCGCCGGCCGGGATCCGGCGTCGGCGGTTGCGCAATCGGCGACGGATGTCGCGCTTGGCCTCCACGGCGGCACTCCTCGGAATAACGGGGGGCGAAGGGGATCTTGCGGGGTACCGGGGCAGAAGAAATAAGGACACCCCCCGCGCATGCCGTACAGGCCTGCCCTTGAACCCTTCGGTTCAGGTAGGGACGGGGGGAGCTGCCTTAGGCTTTCCGCTCGCGGCGGACATGCACACCGGTCAACCCACGCCCGGTCCCTTGGGCATTGCTCTGAGGCTCAAGATAACTCGGCCTGAGATCGAACACCGCAGGGGATGTCGTGATTTCATGATCACCCACCGCGGCGCTTCGTGCAAGCGATCTCAGGAGCTGCCGTCGACCGCCTCGGAGATGCGGGCGTCGAGCCGGGCCAGGCGCTGGCGCACGTCCGCCAACTGCTCGTTCTCGGCCTGCACGCTGAGCAGTTCGTAGGCGATGTTCAGCGCCGCCACCACCGCCACCCGGTCCGTGCCGACCACGTTGCCGCTCTTGCGGATCTCGCGCATCTTGCGATCCACATAATCGGCAGATTGCAGCAACTCGTTCTTGGCGTCCTCAGGACACGCGACGGTAAAGTCCTGATCCAGGATGCGTACCTTGACCGCTTCGGTCATGCGCTACTGCTCCATCGCCTTGAGCCGGCTGATCATCGACTCGATCTGGGAACGGGCGAGTTCGTTCTTTTCCTGAAGCGCCGCCCGATCCGCCTGGAGCTGCTCCTGCGCCTCGCGAAGCAGGCGGTTTTCCTCGCGCAGGCGCTCGTGCTGGCGCAGCAGCTGCTCGATGCGCTGCTCCAGACGCACCAGCTCTTCGACCGAGTAATCAGACACTTGGAGTCACCTCCCCTGATCGCCGACTATAGTGCCCCGGTCGGGCCCGGTCAATCAGCGGCGCCACTGTTAGGATGGGACCATCCCTGATCGACGACAGACGAGGGTGGACGAGCCATGGCTTCCGGACAACGTTATCAAGGGGTCGCCGAAGTCCTCGAGGCGGTCGGCACCCCGGTGGGCGCCGCCGAGGCCCACGGCATGCTCACCGGTATGCTCAGCGGTACCGGCGACGCGGGTCAGGCCCACTGGATCGCCGAGGTTCTGGCCGATACCGAACCGCGCGGCGAGGCGGCGCGGGCCTGCCTGGAGACGCTGACCCTACTCTACGATGAAACCGCTACGGAACTCGCGGACGATGCCATGGGCTTCGCGCCGCTCTTGCCCGCCGAGGACGAACCGTTCGGTGACCGCGTCCGCGCGCTGGCCGCCTGGAGCAGCGGGTTCTTGTTCGGGCTCGGGCGAACCGAGCCCGGCGAGGACACCGACCTGCCCGCCGAGGTCCGCGAGTTTCTCAGCGACCTGGCGGAGATCTCCCGGGTCGCCGCCGAACCGGCCGAGGACGAAGACGACGAGGCGTCGTATACCGAACTCTTGGAGTATATCCGTGTCGGCGTCCTGCTCTGTCGGGAGCACATGGGCCACCCCAGCGTCGAGGCCCAGGATCCATGAACGAGACCATCGATTTCACCCAGCTTGCCTGCGAGCAGCGGGAGACCCTGGCTCGGCGCATCGGTGAGAGCGCGGTGGTGGTGGTCCCAGCGGCGCGGGAACAGCCCCGCAACCGCGATGTGGACCACCCCTTCCGCCAGGACAGCGACTTCCGCTACCTCACCGCCTTCCCCGAACCCGACGCGGTGGCGGTGCTCGCCCCCGGCCGGCCCGAGGGCGAGTATGTGCTGTTCGTCCGTGAGCGCGACCCGGAGGCGGAACGGTGGGCCGGGGCGCGCACCGGCCCCGAGGCCGCCTGCCAGGCCTACGGCGCCGATCAGGCCTGGCCGCTGGGAGAGCTCGATCAGCGACTGCCCGACCTGCTCGTCGGCCGGGAACGGATGATCGCGCCGCTGGGCCGCGACGAGCACTGGGACCGCCAGCTCCTGCAGTGGCTGCAGGCCGGGCGGGCGCGAGCCCGGGGCCAGGCCGTCGCCCCGGACCGCATCGAGCTGCTCGACCGCAACATCCACGAGCAGCGGCTGATCAAGCGCCCCGCCGAGCTCGAAGCGATGCGCCGGGCAGCCGGCATCTCGGTGGCGGCGCATCGGCGCGCCATGCAGGCCGTCCAGTCGGGGATGCCCGAGTACGCGCTGGCTGCCGAGCTGCTCGGCATCTTCCACCGACACGGCGGCGAGGCCGCCTATCCGAGCATCGTCGCTGGGGGCGCCAACGCCTGCGTACTTCATTACGTCACCCTGCGCAACACACTGCACGAGGGCGACCTGGTCCTCATTGACGCCGGCGCCGAGGTGGACGGCTACGCCGCCGATATCACCCGCACGTTCCCGGTCAGCGGGGTCTTCAGCGCCGAGCAGCGAGCCGTCTACGACGTGGTCCTCGAGGCCCAGGAGGCAGCCATCGGGCAAGTGTGCAGCGGCAACGACTTCGACGCCTTCCACCGCACCGCCACGCGCATCCTCACCCAGGGCATGGTGGATCTCGGCTGGCTCCGGGGCGAGGTGGACGGACTGATCGAGCAGGGCGCCCACCGGCGCTTCTTCCCCCACCGCACCGGTCACTGGCTGGGACTGGACGTACACGACGTCGGCAGCTATGCAGTAGAGGGAGCGTGGCGCGTCCTCCAGCCTGGCATGGTGGTGACCGTCGAGCCGGGGCTCTACTGCCCGCCGGGCAGCGAGGAGGTGGATCCACGCTGGCACGGGATCGGCGTTCGCATCGAGGACGACGTGGTTGTCGAGCGGGAGACCCCGCGCATCCTCACCAGCGGGGTGCCGAAGACCCCCGAGGCCATTGAGGATCTGATGGGCGCCGTGCGCGGCGCAGGCTACGAGGAAAGTGGAGACTTCGACTGACGTTGGACACCGAGCCCTACGAGATCATCATCGCCGGCGGCGGCCTGGTCGGTGGCGCCCTGGCCTGCGGACTGGCCCGGGCCGGGCTGCGCGTAGCGGTGATCGAGGCGGTGCCAGCGGAGCACAGCGGACAACCCAGTTTCGATGAGCGGCATACCGCGCTCGCCCCATCGAGCCGTTACGTCCTGGATGCCTGGGGGTTGTGGCGACCGGTGCGCCCAGGCCTGACCCCGATCCGACACATCCACGTCTCGGAGCAGGGCGGCTGGGGTTTCGTCCACTTCGACGCCGAGGAGGAGGGCGTCGATGCCCTCGGCTGGCTGCTGGCCAATCGCGAGATGGGCGCCACGCTCGCGCAGCGCCTGGCCGCTGACGAACGCATCACGCTGATCAGTCCGGCGCAGGTCCAGACCGTGGAGCAGGGCAGTGATCAGGTCCGCGTGACCACCAGCGGGGGCGACGGCGAGCAGCGGCTGCGCGGCCGCCTACTTGTCGCCGCCGACGGGGCCCACTCACGGACGCGGACGCTCACCGAGCTGCCGGTACGCAGTCGCGATTACCACCAGAGCGCCGTGATCACCACCCTGACTCCGACCTGCCACCACCAGGGATGGGCCTTCGAGCGGTTCACCCGGGAGGGCCCGTTGGCGCTGCTGCCCATCGCCGAGGGGCGGTGCGCCCTCGTCTGGTCACTGCCCCCAGAACGGGCCGAAGCCTATCGGAGCGGCAATGAGACCGCATTCCTGGCGGCCCTGCAGCAGGCATTCGGCTACCGCCTGGGACCCTTCCGGGACTGCGGCCCGCGTTCCATCTACCCGCTGGTCGAACGGCACACCCCGAGCCCGTACACCGGTCGGGTGCTGCTGCTGGGCAACGCCGCCCACACCCTGCACCCGGTCGCCGGACAGGGGCTTAACCTCGCCCTGCGCGATGCGGCTACCCTGGCCGAACTCGTCGCGACGAGCCACGCCGGCGGTGGCGACCCGGGGGCCGAACCGCTGCTCAAGGCCTATGTGCGGCGGCGCTCCGAGGACCTCTGGCGAACCCGGCTGTTCACCAACAGCCTGGTCGGCGGCTTCGCCTCCGCGCACCCACTCCTGCGCCTGGCACGCAGCGGGGCACTCGCCACCCTGCAGCGCTGCCCACCGATCCGGCGCGCCCTGCTGTGCACCGGCGCGGGGCGGGTCGGTCCGCTGGCCACCGCCGCCTGTCGACCACCAGACAGCGGGGAGAGCGCCCAGTGAAGGATGCCGACGTCATCATCCAGGGGGCCGGGGCACCGGCACTGGCGACAGCGGTCGGTCTGGCCCGCGAGGGCCTGGCGGTCACCCTGCTCGATGCCGCCGAGGTGTGCGTAGCCCCGACGGCCGGCAGTGAGCCCCGGCACTCTGTGATCGACGTCGTTTCCGAGCGTGTCCTTCGGCACCTCGGCGCTTGGCCCTCCGTCACCCGGGACCGAACCCACCCGATCGAGGCCTTGGAGCTGGAGGACTGTGACGCTTCGGCCCATCTCACCCTGAACGCCTGCGAGGTCGGCGAGACGCGCATCGGCCACGTGGTCGAGCGCGGCGTCATCGATCGATCACTGCGTGAGCTGTTCGATGCCCTACCACAAACCCGCCGCCTGGCCACGGGCCCGGTCCGCGACATGGCCGTCGAAGGGCATCGGCTGACCCTCCACCTAGAGGATGGCCAGGCCCTCACCACCCAGCTACTGGTCGCCGCCGACGGTGACGCCTCACCACTGCGCCAACTGGCCGGCATCCGCTGGCGCCGCGCCGGCTACGGGCAGGATGCGGTGATAGCCCGGATCCGCACCGAGCGACACCCCGGGCGCACCGTCCGCCAGCGTTTCTGCGGTGAGGAGCCGCTGACCCTGCTGCCCCTGGACGACCACGAGTCGGCCCTGCTCTGGCCCGTACCGCGGGCCCGCGCCAGACAGCTCCTGGAGGCGGATGCCGATGCGTTTCACCAGCGGCTTGAGGTCGCCAGCGGCGCCATGCTCGGCAGCGTCGAGGGCTCATCGGCCCGCCAGGCGATGTCCCTGATCCGCGGCCGGGCCGAACGCTACATCGGCCCGCGGCTGGCCCTCGTCGGCAACGCGGCTCATACCGTCCATCCGCTGGCCACACAGGCCGTCAACCTCGGCTTGCTGGATGCCGCCACCCTGGTCGAGTCCGTGCTCGAGGCGCACCGTACGGGGCGCGATCCAGGCGGCATCGGCCCCCTGCGGCGCTACGAGCGGCGCCGCCGCGGCAGCAACGCCCGCATGCAGAACGGCCTGGATATGGTTCAGTGGCTTTTCGGGGTCCAGGCCGGCCCCCTGCCCCTGCTGCGAGGGACCGCCCTGCGCACCGCGGCCCACCTGCCACCGCTGCGTCAGGTCCTGATCACCGGCCTGATGGGCCTCCACGGCGATCTCCCCGCACTCGCCCGGGGGCCACGCATCTAAAACCATCCGGTCAGGGCAATAAGGCGCTTGCCAGCTAGAAACGCGAATCATTATCATCGATTTCTGTTGTGGACCAAACGAGGGAGTGCCCATGTTCCGCCCGATCCCTGTGGCAACCGCGCTGATTGCTGGTGCTGTCCTGATCACCGGTTGCGATACCGGCGACGACGAGCTGACGGTCTACTCGGCCCGCCAGGACCACCTGATCAGCCCGATCCTCGAGCGTTTCACGGAAGAAACCGGGATCTCCGTGCGTTTCGTCACCGACGACGCGGGGCCGCTGATGGAGCGCCTCAAGGCCGAGGGCGAGCGCACCCCGGCGGATATCCTGCTGACCGTGGATGCCGGCAACCTCCACCAGGCCACCGAGAACGACCTGCTCGCCAGGCTCGATTCATCCGAGCTGCGCGGACGCATCCCAGAGCACCTGCGCGATCCGGACGACCGGTGGTTCGGGCTTTCGGTACGCGCGCGCACCATCATGTACAGTCCTGAGCGCGTCGACCCGGAGGAGCTGGATAGCTATGCCAATCTGGCCGACGAGAAGTGGGAGGGGCGCCTTTGCCTGCGGACCTCGCAGCAGGTCTACAACCAGTCGCTGGTGGCCATGATGCTTCACCACGAGGGCGAGGAAGAGACGGCCCGCATCGTCGAGGGCTGGGTCGACAATCTGGCCACCTCGCCGTTCTCCAACGATACCGCGGTCCTCGAAGCCATCGAGGCCGGACAGTGCGACGTGGGCATTACCAACACCTACTACCTCGGCCGGGTCCTCCGCGACAACCCCGATTTCCCGGTTGAGGTCTTCTGGGCCGATCAGGACGGCCACGGTACCCACGTCAACGTATCCGGGGCCGGAATCACCCAGCACGCCTCCAACCCCGAGAAAGCGCAGAAGCTGCTGGAGTGGCTGGCCAGCGATGACGCTCAAGAGCAATTCGCCGCGATCAACCTCGAATACCCCGCGGTGGAGGGCGTCGATCTCGACCCCATCGTCGCCAATTGGGGGGAGTTTGAGCCCGACACCATCAATGTCAGCGAGGCGGGCCGGCTTCAGCGTGAGGCCACCATGCTGATGGACCGAGCCGGGTACCGGTAAGCGGCGTGCTCTCGCTACCGCGTCCGGCGCGCAGCCCTCGGCTGCGCCGATTCTGGCAGCGTATCGGCCCCTGGCGGGTCTTTGCCGTCCTTGCCGGGGGCCTGCTGTTCACCCCAATCCTGGTGACGCTGCTCTCGTGGCTGAATCCGGATCACGAGGTCTGGCGTCACCTGGCCAGTACGCTGCTGCCCGAGATCCTGCGCAATACCGCCATCCTCATCTTCGGGGTGGGCAGCGCGGTGATGGCCCTGGGCGTGGGCCTGGCCTGGCTGACGGCGGTCTGCGAGTTCCCCGGGCGCCGCTTCTTCGACTGGGCGCTGATGCTGCCGCTGGCGGTGCCGGCCTACGTCCTGGCCTTCGTGTTCATCGGCTTCTTTGAGTACGCCGGCCCGCTGCAAACCGGCCTGCGGGGACTGTTGGGACCGGACTTTGAACTGCCCTCGGTGCGCTCGGCGCCCGGGGTGGTGCTGGTAATGACGCTGGTCTTCTACCCCTACGTCTACATGCTCACCCGCGCGGCTTTCCTCGGCCAGGGCCGGGGGCCGCTGGAGGCAGCGCGCATCCAGGGGCTAACCCCTTGGGCAGCGTTCTTCCGGGTGGCCGTGCCCATGGCGCGGCCGGCCATCGCCGCCGGCACGGCGCTCGCCCTGATGGAGACGCTGGCCGACTTCGGCGCCGTCGCCATCTTCAACTTCGAGACCTTCACCACGGCGATCTACCGGGCCTGGTTCGGTTTCTACAGCATCAACGCCGCTGCCCAGCTCGCGGCGATCCTGCTGCTGATCATCCTCGCCGGTCTGTGGGTGGAGCGCCGTGCGCGCGGTCGGGCACGCTTCTCCCAGGGCAGCACCCAGCACCTGGAACGCATCCAGCTGCGCGGCTGGCGCCGCTGGGCGGCCACCGCCGCGGCCAGCACCGTGCTGTCGCTGGGCTTCGTGCTGCCCATGATCCAGTTGCTGATCTGGGCTTCGCGCCGCCTGGAGGACCTGGACAGCACCTACTGGTCGCTGATCCAGAACACCCTCACCCTCGGCGCCAGCGCCGCTGCACTGACCGTACTCATCGCACTGCTGTTGGCCTACGCCCGCCGGGTGCAGCCGGACCGGCTGACCCAGCGCGCGGTCACTGCGGCGACCCTGGGCTACGCCCTGCCCGGCGCCGTCCTCGCAGTGGGGATTATGCTGGCCCTGACCTGGCTCGATCACTTGATCGCCAACCTGGTTGGCCCCTGGGGCGGACTCGGCACCACCTTCCTCGCGGGCAGCATCTTCGCGCTGCTCCTCGCCTACGTGGTGCGCTTTATGGCGGTCGCCTACGGCGCCGTGGACAGCAGCCTGGAGCGGGTCCGGCCCGTGCTACGCGATGCCGCGCGGAGCCTTGGGGCCGGTGATCGCGAGGTCATCCGGCGGATCTACGTGCCCATGCTGGCCCCGGGACTGCTCACTGCACTCCTGCTGGTCGGGGTCGATGTCATGAAGGAGATGCCGGCCACGCTGCTGCTGCGGCCCTTCGGCTGGGACACACTGGCAGTGCGCATCTACGAGTTCACCACCGAGGGGGTCTGGGAGCGGGCGGCCGTGCCCGCCATCACGCTGGTGGGGGTCGGATTGCTGCCCGTGATCCTGCTGGTACGGGGCTCGATCCGTGGTCGCTAAGCCCCGGCCCCCGGGGCTTGCGTGCCCGTCATTTGGGTTTATCGGACTTTGTGCGTATAGTATTTCGCCACCCTAGCGACCGATTCCAGAGATGCCGCAAAGAACCCCGCTCTACGATCAACACGTGGGCGCCGGCGCCCGCGTGGTCGACTTCGCCGGCTGGGAGATGCCGCTGCACTACGGCTCCCAGCTCGCCGAACACCAGGCCGTACGCAGCGACGTCGGCTTGTTCGACGTCTCCCACATGGCCGTGACCGACCTCTCCGGCCCCGGCGCCCGCGCCCTCCTGCGCGAACAGCTGGCCAACGATGTCGCCAAGCTCGATGGACGCCCCGGCCAGGCCCTCTACAGCTGCCTGCTCAACGGGCGCGGTGGCGTCGTCGACGACCTGATCGTCTACCTTCGCGAGGACGCGTCTTATCGGGTGGTCTCCAACGCGGCCACCCGCGAGAAGGTGCGCCCGCGACTGCTGGAGCAGGCCCACGCCGCCGGCGTCACGGCGGAGGCCCGAGACGATCTGGCCATGATCGCCGTGCAGGGCCCGCGAGCCGCCTCTGTGCTGGAGCAGCTCTTCGGCGACCAGGCCGCCGCGGCCCTGGCCTGCAAACCGTTCCAGGCGGCGGCGATCGGCGAGATCTTTGCCGGGCGCACCGGGTACACCGGCGAGGACGGCTTCGAGCTGATCCTACCGGCCGACCAGGCCCCGGCACTGTGGGACCGACTGACCGAGGCCGGCGCCCAGCCGTGCGGGCTCGGTGCCCGCGATAGCCTGCGCCTGGAGGCCGGGCTGAACCTCAACGGACACGAGATGGACGAGGAGACCACGCCCCTGGAGGCCGCACTGGGCTGGACCGTGGCGTGGGATCCCGAAGACCGCGATTTCATCGGCCGGGCAGCCCTTGAGGAACAGCGCCGCCACGGCGCCGCCTGGCGCCTGATCGGCCTGTTGGTCGAGGGTCGCGCCCCGGCCCGTGAGGGCTACGTGGTGCGCACCGACGCCGGCGACGGGGTCATCACCAGCGGCGCCCACTCGCCGACCCTCGGCGGGCCCATCGCCCTGGCCCGCGTCCCGGCTGGCGCCGAGGGCGACTGGCGCGTGGTCATCCGCAAGCGCGAGGCCGCTGCGCGGCGGGTGAAACCGCCCTTCGTCCGCCATGGTAAGGTGTGCGTCTAACCCTTCTCCGGTTTTAGACACGAATTCATCCCCGAATTGCGAGGAACGCATCCCATGAGTCAGGTACCTGAAGACCTCAAGTACACGCGCAACCACGAGTGGGTCCGCGTGGAAGCCGACGGCAGCGTGACGGTGGGGATCACCGAGCACGCCCAGGAGTCGCTGGGCGATCTGGTCTTCGTCGAGCCGCCGGAAGCCGGAACCCAGGTCCAGGCTGAAGAGGCGTGCGCGGTGGTTGAGTCGGTCAAGGCGGCCTCCGACGTCTACGCCCCGATCAGTGGCGAGGTCACGCAGGGCAACGAGGCCCTGGCCGACAACCCCGAGGCTGTGAACACCGACCCTTACGGCGATGGGTGGATTATGCGCATCCAGCCCGCCGACACTAGCGAGATCGACGGTCTTCTGGATGCCGCCGCCTATCAAGAGCTGGTGGCCGACGAGGGTTGAAGCCCGTCCACTAACACGGGACCCGAACGATGCCGTTTGTACCGCATACCGAGCAGGAGGTCCGCGAGATGCTCGACGCTATCGGCGTCGAGCGGATCGAGGACCTCTTCGACGAAATCCCCGAGTCGCTGCGCAAGGCCTCCATCGACGCCATCCCCGCCGGGATGAACGAGATGGAGGTCACGCAGCTCATGCGTCGCCGCGCGGCGCAGGACGTGCAGCCGGCCTGTTTCGTGGGCGCCGGCGCCTACGACCACCATGTGCCGGCGGCGGTCTGGGAGATCACCACCCGTGGTGAGTTCTACAGCGCCTATACGCCTTACCAGGCCGAGGCGTCCCAGGGCACTCTGCAGCTGCTCTACGAGTTCCAGACCATGATGTCGGAGCTCACCGGGCTGTACGCCTCCAACGCCTCCCTGTACGACGGCGCGACCGCGCTGGCCGAAGCGGTGCTCATGGCGGTGCGGGCCAACCGCAAGGTCAAGAGCAAGCGGGTGCTGATGCCGCGCAGCGTGCACCCGTACTACCGGCGCGTGGTCGAGACCATCGTTGCCAACCAGGGCATCGAACTGGTCGAGGCGCCCCTCGACGATACCGTTGGGCGCATCGACCCCGAGGCGCTGGGCCGCTTCGAGGATGAGCCCTTCGCCGCGGTGGTGATCCCGCAGCCGAACTTCTTCGGCGCCCTCGAGGAGGTGGACCGGCTGACCGACTGGGCCCACGGCCTGAACGCCCTGGTCATCGCCGTCTGCAACCCGGTCGCCCTGGCCCTGCTGACCCCGCCCGGCGAGTGGGGTACCGAGGGGGCCGACATCGCCTGTGGCGAGGGGCAGCCCCTGGGCATCCCGCTCTCCTCCGGCGGCCCCTACTTCGGCTACATGACCACGCGCAAGCAGCACGTGCGTCAGCTGCCCGGCCGGATCGTGGGGCGCACGGTCGACGCCGACGGGCGAACCGGCTATACGTTGACGTTACAGGCCCGGGAGCAGCACATCCGCCGCTCGAAGGCGACCTCCAACATCTGCACCAACCAGGGGCTGATGGTCACCGCGGCCACCGTTCACCTCTCCCTGCTTGGCGCCGAGGGGCTCGCCCGGGTGGCGGCGGTCAGCCATGAGCGTACCCGTGAGCTGGTACAGAAGCTGACCGCCATCGACGGCGTCGAGCGACTGTTCGATGGTCCGTTCTTCCACGAGGTCCCCGTGCGGATCCCAGCGCCTGCCGAGGAAGTCCTGCCGATGCTCGCCAACCGCGGCGTGCTCGGTGGCTACGACCTCAGTCAGGAGTTCCCGGAGTGGGGGCCGGCGCTGCTCATCTGCGCCACCGAGACCCGCACCTCCGAGGAGATCGACCGGTTCGCTGCGGCGCTGGCCGATGCCCTGCGCAACACCGGGCAGCGCGCCCGCGCCTGAGCCCCACAACCGCGCACCGTCGCGGAGGAGGTATCGCGCCATGGCAACCGTCACCCTTAAGGGCACCCCGTTCCGTACCTGCGGTGAGCTGCCGGGCACCGGCTCGGCAGCCCCGGATTTCCGACTCGTCGACGGCGAGCTGCAGGACCACCGACTGGCCGACTTTGCCGGTCGTCGGCTGGTGCTCAACATCGTGCCGAGCCTCGACACCCCAGTGTGCGGCGCGTCGGCCAAGCGCTTTGACGAGCTCGCCCGCGATAACACCGGGGTGACCTTCGCCACCGTCTCCGCCGATCTGCCCTTTGCCCAGCAGCGCTTCTGCGGCACCGAGGGCGTCGGCAACGTGGCGATGCTCTCGGCCATGCGCGATGCGGCCTTCGCCCGGGATTACGGCGTGCGCATCGAGGAAGGCCCCATGGAGGGCCTGTGCGCCCGGGCCGTGGTGATCATCGACGAAGGGGGGCAGGTGGCCTACACCCAGCTCGTCCCCGAGATCGCCGAGGAACCCGACTACGACGACGTGCAGCGCGCCCTGTGAACATGACTGAGGAGTCCGAAGCCGTGCTCATCTACGACATCAGCCGCGAGGGCCGGCGTGCCTACGCCCAGGCCCCCGCCGAGGCGCCCGGGGCCGACAGCCTCCCGCGCCGTTTCCGCCGCCAGCGCCAACCGCAACTGCCGCAGGTTTCGGAGCTGGAGACGGTCCGGCACTACACCCGGCTGTCGCAGAAGAATTTCTCCATCGACACCCACTTCTACCCGCTGGGCTCCTGCACCATGAAGTACAACCCGCGGGGTGCCAATAACCTCGCGATGCTGCCCCAGTTCCTCGAGCGCCACCCCTTGGCGCCCGATGAGACGGGGCAGGGCTTCCTGGCCTGCATCTACGAGCTCCAGCAGGACCTGGCCGTCGTGACCGGCATGCAGGACGTCACCCTGTCGGTGATGGCCGGCGCCCAGGGCGAATTTGCCGGCGTGGCCATGATCCGCGCCTATCACGACGCCCGCGGCGACGACGGCCGTACCGAGATCCTGGTGCCCGATGCCGCCCACGGCACCAACCCGGCCACCGCCACCATGTGCGGCTACCAGGTGCGCGAGATCCCCACCGGGGCCGACGGCGACGTCGACATGGACGCCTTCAAGGCGGCGGTCGGGCCGCAGACCGCCGGCATCATGCTGACCAACCCCTCCACGGTGGGCGTCTTCGAGCGCCGTATCGAGGAGATCGCAGCCACTGTGCACGAGGCCGGCGGCCTGCTCTACTACGACGGCGCCAACCTCAACGCCATCCTCGGCAAGGCGCGGCCCGGCGACATGGGCTTCGACGTCATTCACATGAACCTGCACAAGACCTTCTCGACGCCCCACGGCGGCGGCGGGCCGGGTGCCGGCGCGGTCGGCGTCAGCGAGCGCCTGCTCCCCTACTTGCCGATTCCCCGGGTCACCAAGGAGGGGGAGCACTACCGATGGCTCACCGAGAGCGACTGCCCGAACTCCATCGGCCGGCTGTGCACCTTCAACGGCAACTCCGGGGTGCTCCTGCGCGCCTACGCCTATGTGCGCATGCTCGGGCGCGAGGGGATGCCGCGGGTGGCCGAATACTCGACGCTCAACGCCAATTACCTGATGACCCGGCTGCGCGAGGCCGGTTTCACGGTGGCGTACCCGGACCGTCGGGCCAGCCACGAGTTCATCGTCAGTCTCAAGCACGAGGCCAAGGAGCTTGGCGCCAACGTCATGGACTTCGCCAAGCGCCTGCTCGATCTTGGTTACCACGCGCCGACCACCTACTTCCCGCTGTTGGTCCCCGAGGCGCTGCTCATCGAGCCGACCGAGACCGAGTCCAAGCGCGAACTCGACGGCTTCGTCGACGCCATGGTCCGCATCCGCGAGGAGGCCCGCGAGAACATCGACATGGTCAAGGGCGCGCCGTACCGCCTGCCCGTGCGCCGGCTCGACGACGTCAAGGCCGCACGTGAGCTTGATCTGCGCTGGGAAGGCTAAACGAACACCCACGACAAGGAGGATTCAATGTCCGCCATTATCAGCGGCTCTGTCGCTTTCGACACCATCATGGTGTTCCACGACCGGTTCCGGAATCACATCCTGCCGGAGCAGGTCCACATACTGAACGTCTCGTTCCTGGTGCCGCAGCTGCGCCGCGAGTACGGCGGCTGCGCCGGCAACATCGCTTACAACCTCAAGATGCTCGGTGAGGAGCCCCTGACCCTGGCCACCGTCGGCGCCGACATCGGCAGCTACGCCGACTGGATGAAAAGCCACGGGATCGATCAGCGCTATATCAGCACGCTGAACGAGCACTACACCGCCCAGGCCTACATCACCACCGACATGGACGACAACCAGATCACGGCGTTCCACCCGGGCGCTATGGGCGACGCCCACAAGGTGGACGTCCCCACCGACGCGGGTGGCAAAGTCGGCGTGGTGGCCCCGAACGGTCCCGAGGGTATGGTCAAGCACGCCCGGCAGTTCGTCGACGCCGGCATCCCCTTCATCTTCGATCCGGGCCAGGCCATGCCGGCGTTCGACGGTGACCAGCTGCGCGAGTTCGTCGAGGGCGCCACCTGGGTGGCGGTCAACGACTACGAGTCGCGCCTGCTCACCGAGAAGACCCACATGGAGCTCGAGGACATCGCCAACAAGGTCGACGCACTGATCGTCACCCGCGGCGCCGAAGGCTCGCACATCTACACCAACGGCCAGATCATCCACGTGCCCGCGGCCCCGATCAGCCAGGTGGCCGACCCCACGGGCTGCGGGGACGCCTTCCGCGCCGGGCTGCTCTTCGGCCTGCTGCGCGACCTGGACTGGGAGACCACCGGGCGCATCGCATCGCTGATGGGTGCGATCAAGGTCGAGCAGAGCGGCACGCAGAACCACACCATCGACGCCGAGAGCTTCAAGAGCCGTTACGAGTCGGCCTTCGGCACCAGCCTGGACGTGGCCATCGGCCGCTAAGGCGAACCCGTAGCGATGGTATCCTGGAGCCCCCGCCCCGGCGGGGGCTTCTTATTTGCGGTTCCGGGAGCCGTGCCGTGTCCAGTGGCCCCTACACCCTCGATCCCCAGACCGGGTTCCTCCACCCGGTTCGTCACTGTCCATCGCCGAACCACGGCCCGCGTCCGCCCGGCTGCGCCGTCGACCTCTTGGTCATCCACGCCATCAGTCTGCCCCCCGGGGAGTTCGGCGGTGGTTGGATCGACTGCCTGTTCACCAACCGCCTCGATCCACAGGCCCACCCCGCCTTCGCACCGATCGCCGATCTGCGCGTCTCGGCGCACCTGCTCATCGACCGGGGGGGCGCCGTCACCCAATACGTGCCGTTCCATCGCCGGGCGTGGCACGCCGGCCGGTCGGCCTTCGGAGGGCGCACGGAGTGTAATGACTTCTCGGTAGGAATCGAGCTGGAAGGGGATGAGCAGACACCGTACCCAGAGCCCCAGTACACGAGCCTGATCCAGGTGGTGCGGACCCTGCGCCGCCACTACCCGAAAATCACACCGAGCCGCATCGTCGGCCACAGCGACATCGCCCCCGACCGCAAGACCGACCCGGGCCCGGCCTTCGACTGGCCGCGGCTGCTAGAGGCGCTCTGAGCCGTCGATCAGTCGTGTTCGGGGCACTTGAGGCTGTATACCCCCTCGCTACCGTCGTCGATACGCACCGCCGTCAGCGTGTTGCCCCACTGGCAGCCGGTGTCGATGCTCAGCACGCCGTCGTCATTGTGGAACCCGAGTAGCGACCAGTGCCCGGTGACCAGTTTCACCGGATCGCGCGCCCCCCGCAGGCGCCGGCGGGCGATGAACCACGGGTAATGCCCCTCGGGGGCGGCGCCCGGGCGCCCCTTCTCGCGCAACAGCAACCGCCCCTCACCGTCAACGAAGCGCATGCGCATGAAGGCGTTGGTGATAAAACGCAGGCGGTCGTAGCCCTCCAGATCGTCCGACCACTCGATGGGCCGGTTCCCGTAGATATTGTCCATCAGATCGTCCAACGGGATCTCACCGCGCAGGGCCCGCTCCAGCTCTCGGGCCCGGAGCTGCGCCTCGGCCACGCTCCAGGCCGGCGGCAATCCGGCGTGGGCCATGGCGTAGCCCATCCGCTCATCGACGTGCATCAACGGCCGGTGCCGCAGCCACTCGATCAGCTCGTCCGCATCCGGGGCATCCAGGGTACCGCGCAGGGTATCGGAGTTCTTCAGCCGGCCGTGGCCACTCCAGACCGACATCAGGTGGATATCGTGATTGCCGAGGACCGTAATCGCCCGGTCGCCCAGCTCGTTGCGCACCAGGCGCAGCACCCCGAGCGAGTCCGGACCGCGATTGACCAGGTCACCGACGAACCAGATGGTGTCCTGGGCCGGATCGAAACGAATCTGCTCCAGCAGTCGTTTAAGCGGGTCGCAGCATCCCTGGATATCACCGATCGCGTACGTGGCCAATGCCAGCCTCCTTCCTATGCATGACGCCTACGTGATCTCGCGGCGGTCAGGGTCTCACGTCGCGGCGGCGGCCTGCAGCTTTTTCTCGAGCACATCGAGCAGGGTCCGATGGGCCTGAACGAAGGCGTCGATCCCCTCGCGCTCGAGCTCGTCGAGGATGGCGTCGAGGTCGATCCCCCCGGCGCGCAGGGCCTCGAGCACGGCGGGGGCCTGCTCGAGCTGCGCAGTCAGCTGCTCCCGCGGCTGACCATCGCGGCGGTACGCCTCGTAGGTGGCTGGCGGCAGGGTGGTGACCGTCTCCGGGCCGGCCAGCGCCTCGACATAGTAAGTCTCGGGATACCGCTCGCCCTTGACCCCGGTACTGGCCCAGAGCAGGCGCTGCGGCCGCGCCCCGGCCTCGGCCAGTGCAGCGAAGGGGGCGCCGTGGAAGATCTCCCGGTACACCGAGTAGGCGACCCGGGCGTTGGCGATCGCGGCCTGCCCCGGCTGCACATCCGCGGAACCGCTGTCGGCAAGCAGCGGGTCGATCTTGGCATCGAGCCGGCTGATGAACAGGCTCGCCACCGAGGCCGGCTCGGCGACCGAATCGCCCGCCTGGCGGCGGCGCTCCAGACCGCGCACATAGGCTTCGGCAACCTGCCGGTAGCGCTCCACCCCGAAGATCAGCGTCACGTTGACCGGGATGCCCCGCACCGTCAGCTCCTCGAAGGCCTCAACGCCGGCGGGCGTCGCGGGGACCTTGATCATCACGTTGGGCTCACCGGCATCCGCATAGAGGCGCAGGGCTTCCGTCACAGTCCCGCGGGCGTCGTCGGCCAGTTGCGGGGAGACCTCCATGCTCACATAGCCATCCAAGCCATCGCTCTGCGTGTACTGTGGGCGCAACACCTGCGCCGCAGCCCGGATATCACCCATGGCCAGGGCCTCGAAGACCGCTTCCGGGTCGCGACCGACCTGCTGGACCGCCGCGGTGATGGCCTCATCATAGGCCTCGGTCCCACCGATGGCCTTCTGGAAGATCGCCGGGTTGGTCGTCACGCCGCTGAGCCCGTCCTCCCGGACCAGGCGCTCCAACTCCGCCGGCAGCATGCCGCGATGGATATTGTCGTACCAGACGCTCTGCCCGACGCCGGCCAGCCCTCGAAGCGGATTCTCCGTCATGGCCCCTCTCAATGCCCTAGTTTCTCTGATGGTTGGATCAGTATAACGAGGGGGTTCAGGGACGGAAACCGCGCACGAACCGGGATCGACAGCCCTCACCATGGCCGGCCCAAGCCGCTATAATGGCGGGTTTACCGCCAATCCGTGGAGACGCTCATGGGTACCGGATGCCGTTGGGCGGCGCTGGTGCTGGTCCTCGTCCTCGCCGGCGCCTGCGGCCAGAAAGCCGACCTCTACCTCCCCGACGAAGACGGCGAGGAGCAGCCATCATGAGCACACCCCCTGGCTTCGCCCGCTACGCCGATCGCCTGTGGGCTGAAGCACTGCCCCTGGACGAGCTCGCCGAACGTTTCGGCACCCCGTGCTACGTCTACTCCCGCGCCGCCATCGAGGAGCGCTGGGCACTCTACCGGAGCGCCCTCGGCGTCGCCGGGGACGTCTGCTACGCCGTCAAGGCCAACGGCAACCTCGCCCTGCTGCAACTGCTCGCCCGCCACGGAGCCGGATTCGACATCGTCTCCGGCGGCGAGCTCGAACGCGTGCTGCACGCCGGCGGGGACGCCGCGCGGGTGGTCTTCTCGGGTGTTGGCAAAGGCACCGACGAGATCCGTCGCGCCCTGCAAGCCGGTATCCGCTGCTTCAACGTGGAGTCCGCTGCCGAACTCGAACGCATCGCCAGCGTGGCCGCCACCGAGAACACCCCGGCGCCGGTGGCCCTGCGCGTCAACCCCGACGTCAACCCCGAGACCCACCCCTACATCGCCACCGGCCTGGCCCAGAGCAAATTCGGCATCGCCCTGGAGGAGGCCGAGGCCCTCTACCTCCAAGCGGCTAACGATCCGCGCCTCGAGGTCCGTGGCATCGCCTGCCACATCGGCTCGCAACTGCTCTCGGTGGCACCGCTGACCGAGGCGGCAGAACGGCTGGCGGCGCTGGCCCGGCGACTGCAGGAGCAGGGCATCTCCCTGGACCACATCGACGCCGGCGGTGGCCTCGGCGTGCACTACATCGATGAGCAGCCGCCAACCCCGGCCGAGCACATCGAGGCGATCTCGGCGCCGCTGCGCGACCTTGGCGTATCCGTCCTGGTCGAGCCCGGGCGCGCCATTGTTGCCGAGGCCGGCATCCTGCTCACCCGCATCGAGTATCTCAAGCACAACGGCGGCAAGGAGTTCGCCATCGTCGACGCCGGCATGAACGACTACCTGCGCCCAGCGCTCTACGACGCCGCCCACACCCTGGAGGCGGTCACCCCGTCGGAAGCCGAACTTCGACCGGTGGACGTGGTCGGACCGGTCTGCGAATCCGCCGACACCTTCGCCCGCGACTGCACGCTGCCGGCAGCCGCCGGCGGCTTGCTGGCCATCCGTAGCGCCGGCGCCTACGGTGCCGTCATGGCCTCGCAGTACAACGCCCGGCCCCGACCGCCCGAGGTGCTGGTGGACGGCACCCAGGCGCACCTGATCCGCCGGCGCGAGACCATCGACGAGCTGATGAGCGGGGAATCGCTCCTGCCGGAGGGCTGACGCGGTGCGCTTTACCAAGATGGAGGCGCTGGGCAACGACTTCGTCGTCCTCGACGGCATCCGCCAGCGCCTGCACCTCACCCCCGAGACCATCCGCACCCTGGCCGACCGGCGGCGCGGGGTCGGCTGTGACCAGCTGCTTATCGCCGAGCCGCCTGCCCACATCGCCGCTGATGTCCGCTACCGGATCTTCAACGCAGACGGCACCGAGGTGGAGCACTGCGGCAACGGTGTCCGCTGCCTGGCCCGCTTCCTGGTTGACGAAGGGCTGGCCGCCCCGGGGGTCCTGCGCATCGAGACCGACGGCCGCATCACCGAGGCGGAACCCCGGGACGACGGCCAGGTCAGCGTCGACATGGGCCCCCCTGAACTCGAACCCGCGCGCATCCCCTTCCAGGCCCCAGTGCGACAGGAGGCCTACCGGCTGGCCACCAGCCGCGGGGAGCAGACGATCGGCGCCGTCTCCATGGGCAACCCGCACGCCGTGTTGCGCGTCGACGACATGACCGGGGCACCGGTCGCTGAACTCGGCCCCGAAATCGAACGTCACCCGCGCTTTCCCCGGCGGGTCAACGTCGGTTTCATGGAAGTGTGCACCCGCGACCGCATCCGCCTGAGAGTCTTCGAACGCGGAGTCGGCGAGACCCCCGCGTGCGGCACCGGGGCGTGCGCCGCAGTGGTCGCCGGCCGGCTGCGCGACTGGCTCGACGCACCGGTGACTGTGGAGCTGACCGGCGGCGTGCTCGTGATACACTGGCTCGGTCCTGGGCGTTCGGTGTGGATGACCGGCCCGGCTCGCACCGTTTTCCGCGGCGAGATCGAGCTTCCCGCATCCGCCGCGGCGACGCCCCGGGGACCGACCCGCTAAGCAAGCAGGACGAACGGTGTGACAGAGAGCGCCAAGCGTGATGAGGCCCCGTTACTCGACGAGGCCGAGGTGGCCGCCTACCTGGCGGAGCACCCCGACCTGCTGCACCGCCATCCCGAGCTCCTCGCAAGACTGGAGCTGCGCCACGACTGCGGCGACGCCACCTCACTGATCGAACACCAGGTTCGGGTCCTGCGCGAGGAGAGCGCAGGCCTGCGCCGGCGCCTCGACGACATGGTGCGGGTGGCCCGCCAGAACGAAGGGACCGCCGAGCGGCTCCACGAGCTAACCCTCGACCTGTTCGCCGCCGACGACCTGCAGGCCGCCGTGGAGGCCCTGCGTGCCGGACTGCGCGAGGGCTTCCAGGCCGATGCCGTGGGGCTGCTGCTGATCGCCCCCGAAGCGGCCGGCGGCGAGACCCACGCGCCCATCCCTGAGATCCTCGATGCTGGCGATCCGGCGCTGACCTGTTTCCGGCCCCTGCTTGAGCGCGGCCGCCCCAGCTGTGGGACCCCCACCGAAGCCCAGGTACGCACCATCTTCCCGGATACCGAGACGGCGGTGGCCAGCGCGGCCCTGGTGCCGATGATCGATGAGCGGGCCGTGGGCGTCCTCGGCATCGGCAGCAGCGATCCCCAGCGCTACCATCCGGGGCAGGGCACGGTCTTCCTGCGCCGGCTCGGCACCACGGCGGCGCGCGTACTCGACCGATTGCTCCACCGGGGCTAGGCATGGAACGGGGCTGGTTGGAGCGTTTCGACCGCCACCTGGCCTCGGAGCGCCGCCTAGCCGAACCGACACGGCGGCGCTACCGCCAGGACCTGGACGCCTTCGCTGCTTTCTGCACCGACCGCGGCCTGGCGAGCTGGGCGGCGGTCACCCACGATGTGGTCCGGGCTTGGGTGGCCCACCAGCGGCGCCGCGGCCTGGCCGGCCGCACCCTGGGCCGCCAGCTCGCGGCGCTGCGCAGCTTCTACCGCTTCCTGATCCGCGAAGGCGCCGTCGCCGCAGATCCGGCCGCTGAGGTCCGCCCACCGCAGACGCGCCGACGCCTCCCCGGCACCCTCGACCCGGACGAGGTGGCCGGACTCCTCGACGGAGCAGACCCCGGGGATCCCCTGCAGGCCCGCGACGCGGCACTCTACGAGCTGATCTACTCCAGCGGCCTGCGCCTTTCCGAGGTCATCGGGCTCAACATGATGGACCTCGACCGGCGCGACGGCCTGGTCCGGGTCCTGCGGGGCAAGGGCGCCAAGGACCGAGTGGTGCCGGTGGGACGCCAGGCGCTGCGCGCCCTCGACGCCTGGCTGCGCCACCGGCCGGCTTGGGCGTCCGCCGAGGAGACGGCCATCTTTGTCGGTCGCCACGGCGGACGCCTGGGTGCCCGGACGGTTCAGCGCCGGCTGCAGCGCCTGGCCCACCTGCGCGGGGTCCAGCGGCGCGTCCACCCGCACATGCTCCGCCACTCCTTCGCCACCCACATGCTCGAGTCGAGCGGCGATCTGCGCGCTATCCAGGAACTGCTCGGCCACGCCGACATCTCCACCACCCAGGTCTACACCCACCTCGACTTCCAGCACCTCGCCCAGGTCTACGACCAGGCCCACCCCCGGGCCCGACGGCGCAAAGACCCTGACAACGATTAGGCAGGCGGGCGCTCGCGGCGGCAGCGTCGACCCGCGGGCGATGCTCTCGGGTACAATGGCTGGCGCGAACACTCAGGAGGCCGATCTTGGAAACACTGCACGGCACCACCATCCTCGCCGTCCGCCGGGAGGGCCAAGTCGCCCTTGGCGGAGACGGGCAGGTCACCCTCGGGCACACGGTGCTCAAGGGCAACGCGCGCAAGGTCCGCCGGCTCTACCACGGACGAGTACTGGCGGGATTCGCCGGGGCCACCGCGGACGCCTTCACCCTGTTCGAGCGCTTCGAGGCGCAACTCGAGAAACACCACGGTCAGCTGGCTCGCTCCGCCGTCGAGCTGGCCAAGGAGTGGCGCTCCGATCGCGTCCTGCGCCGCCTGGAGGCCCTGCTCGTCGTCGCCAACACCGAGTCTCTGCTAACCCTCTCCGGGACGGGAGACGTCATCGAGCCCGAGCACGACCTGATGGCCGTCGGTTCCGGCGGGCCGTACGCCCAGGCCGCCGGCCGGGCGCTGCTCGAATCCACCGACCTGCCCGCCGACCAGATCACCCAACGGGCGCTGGAGATCGCCGGCGACATCTGCGTCTATACCAACCGCCACATCACTGTGGAGACGCTGCCCGAGACCCGTGAGGAGTCGTAACGACATGTCCGAAGCCACGATGACCCCGCGCGAGATCGTCCAGGAGCTGGACAAGCACATCGTCGGCCAGGGCGAGGCGAAGCGCGCCGTGGCCATCGCCCTGCGCAACCGCTGGCGGCGCATGCAGGTCGACGAACCCCTGCGCAGCGAGATCACCCCCAAGAACATCCTCATGATCGGCCCCACCGGCGTCGGCAAGACCGAGATCGCCCGGCGGCTGGCGCGGCTGGCGCGGGCACCGTTCATCAAGATCGAGGCGACCAAGTTCACCGAGGTCGGTTACGTGGGCCGCGACGTCGAGTCGATCATTCGCGATCTCACCGACCTGGCCCTGAAGCTGGTCCGCGAAGAGGCCATGGAGGCGATGCGTCACAAGGCCGACCGGGCCGTCGAGGATCGCCTGCTCGACACCCTGCTGCCCGGACCCAGCGGCGGCGGTCCCGAGGACGTGGAGAACCGCACCCGGGAGAAGTTCCGGCAGAAGCTGCGCAATGGTGAACTCGACGATCGCGAGATCGAGGTCGAGGTCCAGGCCAGCGGCCCCGGCGTGGACATCATGGCCCCGCCGGGGATGGAGGAGATGTCCAACCAGCTGCAGGGTCTGTTCCGCAACATGGGCCAGGAGCGGACCCAGCGCCGCAAGCTGACCGTTGCCGAAGCCAAGCGCGTCCTCCGCGACGAGGAGGCTGCGAAACTGGTCAACGAGGAAGAGGTCAAGGCTGAGGCCGTTCAGCGCGTGGAGGAGCAGGGCATCGTCTTCCTCGACGAGGTGGACAAGGTCACCAAGCGTGCCGAGCAGAGCGGCGGGGGGGATGTCTCCCGCGAGGGCGTGCAGCGCGATCTGCTGCCGTTGGTCGAGGGCGCGACGGTCTCCACCAAGCACGGCATGGTGCGCACCGACCACATCCTGTTCATCGCCTCCGGCGCCTTCCACGTCGCCAAGCCTTCGGACCTGATCCCCGAGCTCCAGGGCCGGCTGCCCATCCGCGTCGAGCTCGACGCCCTGGGCACCGAGGAGTTCGTGCGCATCCTCACCGAGCCGAGCAGCTCGCTGGTGGCACAGTATCAAGCGCTGATGGCCGCCGAGGGCTTGACCCTGGAGTTCACCGATGACGGTGTGCGGCGCATCGCCGAGATCGCGCGCCAGGTCAATGAGCGCACCGAAAACATCGGCGCACGGCGCCTGCACACGGTCATGGAGCGCCTGCTCGAGCAGCTCTCGTACGAGGCGGCTGACCACGGCGGCCAGACCCGCACCGTCGACGCCGCCTACGTGGACGAGCACCTGGCCGGACTGGCCGAAGACGAGGATCTGAGTCGGTACATCCTGTAACCGGCCCATCCGCGACAACCCGCAGGGACGGGTAGGAGAGGACAGAGTGAGCGACGACAACACCACCCACTTCGGCTACCGCGAGGTCCCGCTGGAGGAGAAGGCCAAGCGGGTCGGATCGGTCTTCGATTCGGTGGCGGACCGCTACGACTTCATGAACGACCTCATGTCCGGCGGCCTGCACCGTATCTGGAAGCGCCAGACCATCGGGCAGACCTTCCTGCGGCCAGGCCACGAGATGCTCGACCTCGCCTCGGGCACCGGCGATCTGGCGAGCCTGGCACTGCCCAAGGTCGGCACCGAGGGCCGGGTGGTGATGAGCGACATCAACCTCTCCATGCTCGCCCGCGGGCGCGACCGCATGATCGACGAGGGGGTCGGCGAGCAAGCAGCCTGTGTCCTCGCCGATGCCGAGGAACTGCCCTTCCCGGACCGCTCCTTCGACCGGGTGACCATCGGCTTCGGGCTGCGCAACGTCACCCGCAAGGAGAATGCCCTGGCCGAGATGCGCCGGGTGCTGCGCCCCGGTGGGCGGGCGGTGATCCTCGAGTTCTCCCACGTCTATGTCTCGGCCCTGCGACCCCTCTACGATCTCTACTCCTTCCGCATCATGCCGATGATGGGCAAGCTGGTGGTCAACGACTCGGAGAGCTACCGCTACCTGGCCGAGTCGATCCGCATGCACCCGGAGGCCCCGGCACTCAAGGAGATGATGGAGGACGCCGGCTTCGAGGACTGCGACTACACGCTGCTCACCGCCGGGGTGGCTGCCATCCACACTGGCTGGGTCTACTGAAGACGCCGACGCCATGCTCGACGCCCTGATCAATCGCTGGATCCAGCTGGATCCCGACGCCGCCGAATTGCTGGCCCCGCTGCTTGGCCGGCGGGTGCGTCTGAGCGTGGAGGGTTTCCCGCAGATCGTCGTGCGCTTCTCCGAGGCCGGGGTCTCCCTCTGTGGCAGCGGAGCCGACGCCGACGCGGAGATCGACGCCGAGGTCAGCGCCAGTCGCGAGGCGCTCGGCGCGCTGCTGACCCAGGGCGGGGACGCTGTCGGGCGGCTGCGCATCCGCGGCGAAGTGGCGGTGGTCGAGCACCTGCGCAACCTGGTCAGTTGCCTTCGCCCGGACTGGCAGGAGCCGCTGGCGCGGCTGCTGGGTGATCCCCTGGCGCAGTGGAGCGCCGACACCCTGCGCAGCACCGGCCGCTGGCTGAGCGACAGCGCCCGGCAGGGCGCCAGCGACCTCGGCGAGTGGCTGACCGAGGAGTCCGGCCTGGTGCCGGAGCCCCAGCGCGCCCGCGCCTTTCTCGAGGAGGTCGATCACCTGCGCGCCGACGCTGATCGGTTGGCCGTGCGCATCCAGCGGCTCGAAAGAGGGCGGGGATGATCGGACCGCGTCGCCTGTTGCGCCTGACCCGGATCCAGTTGGTGATGCTCCGCAACGGCGTCGACGACGTCGT
Source organism: Halorhodospira halophila SL1 (assembly GCF_000015585.1). Lineage (NCBI taxonomy): Bacteria > Pseudomonadati > Pseudomonadota > Gammaproteobacteria > Chromatiales > Ectothiorhodospiraceae > Halorhodospira > Halorhodospira halophila. The sequence goes on from NC_008789.1 coordinate 1,311,222, forward strand.
CCTCGCCGCACCCATCTTCCGCCCGCTGCGCTTCCTGGTGATCTTCATGCCCTGGCGCTGGATACGGCGCAAGGTGCCCCGGGGGGTCCGGGTCCGGCGCGCCCTCGAGGAGCTGGGACCGATCTTCGTCAAGCTCGGGCAGATCCTCTCCACCCGCCAGGATCTACTCCCCACCGACGTCGCCCGGGAGCTGGCACGACTTCAGGACCGGGTGCCACCGTTCCCCCACGAGGATGCCCGGCGCATCGTCGAGCGGACCTACGGGTGTCCGATCGAAGAGGTCTTCGCCCATTTCGACGACACCCCCATCGCCTCGGCCTCCATCGCCCAGGTCCACGGCGCCCAGCTGCACGACGGCAGCGAAGTGGTGGTGAAGGTGGTACGCCCGGGCATCCCGGCGGTCATCCGCCGTGACCTGGATCTGCTCCACACGGCCGCCGCCCTGGCCGAGCGCTACGTCCCCGATGCCCGTCGACTGCACCCGGTGGACGTTATCCGCGAGTTCGAGAAGAACCTCTACGACGAGCTCGACCTCATGCGCGAGGCGGCCAACGCCTCGCAGCTGCGGCGCAACTTCGAGGGCTCGGAGCTGCTCTATGTCCCGGCCGTCTACTGGCGCTACACCGGGCGGAACGTGATGGTCATGGAGCGGGTCCACGGCCTGCCGATCAGCGACATGGAGGCCCTCAAGGCCCACGGTATCGACCTCAAGAAGCTCGCCGAGCGCGGCACGGAGATCTTCTTCACCCAGGTCTTCCGCGACAGCTTTTTTCACGCGGATATGCACCCGGGAAACATCTTCGTCGATCCCACGCGGCCCACCGAGCCGCGTTACATCGCCATCGACTTCGGCATCATGGGCTCGCTGGCCCCCACCGATCACCACTACCTGGCCGGCAACTTCATGGCCTTCTTCAACCGCGATTACCGGCGGGTAGCGGAACTGCACGTGGAGTCGGGCTGGGTACCGGCCGGGACCCGTGTCGAGGAGTTCGAAGCGGCCATCCGGACCGTCTGCGAACCGGCCTTCGCCCGGCCGCTGCACGAGATCTCCTTCGCTCAACTGCTGCTGCGGCTGTTCCAGACCGGGCGACGATTCAACATGGAGGTGCAGCCCCAGCTGGTGCTGCTGCAGAAGACCCTGCTCAACATCGAGGGGCTCGGTCGCAACCTCTACCCGGACCTGGACCTGTGGACCACCGCCAAGCCGTTTCTCGAGCGCTGGATGCGTGAGGAGCTGGGTCCGGCGGCGGCACTGCGCAACATCCGCAAGCAACTGCCGGAGTGGGGGGATAAGCTCCCGGAGCTGCCCAACCGGATCGACCGCGGGCTGGACGACCTGGCCAGCATGCGTGTGGAACTCCACCGCCACTGCCAAGAGATGGAACAGCTACGCCGGGAGGTGGATCGCGGCAATCGACGGGTCTACGCCGCCATCGCCGGTGCCGCGCTGATTATCGCCGCGGTCCTGACCCAGACCGGCGAGGCGCCTCTGGAGGCGTGGGCCGAGGTGCCCCCCGCCACCTGGGGCCTGGGCGGACTGGGGCTGCTGGCCCTGATCCTCGCCCTGCCGTGGCGGCGCTGAACCGCCACGGCAGGCCCGCTCAGTAGCGCTGGTGGGACAGCGGGCGTTGCAGGGCCCCCTCGACCTCCGCAGCCTTCTCGTCGCCGTAGACCACCTCGATCAGGCGCAGGGCAAAGTCCATCGCTGTGCCCGGCCCGCGCGAGGTGATCAGGTTGTCGTCGATCACCACCGCGCTGTCCTCCGGCTCGATGCCGTGGCGCTCGAGCTGCGTGGGGAAGGCGGTGGCGCGACGCCCCTGCAGGACCCCTACCTCGGCGAGCACACGCGGCGCTGCGCAGATGGCGGCGATCCAGCCGCCGCGCTCGTTCTGCGCCTGCAGCATGCGGGCGATGCGCGCATCCCCCTCGAGCCGCTCGGCGCCGCCGAGCCCGCCGGGCAGCACGATCAGGTCGAAGGTCTCCTCCACGACCCTGTCCAGCTCGGTATCCGGGACCAGTTGAACCCCGCGGCTGGCGCGCACCGTGCCCGATTCCAGGCCGGCGACCACCACCTCGGCACCGGCCCGACGCAGCAGGTCGATCACCGTGACCGCCTCCAGCTCCTCACAGCCGTGGGCCAGCGGAACCAGAACTCGTACACTCATCATCGATCTCCCTTTAACGGATCGGTGGCCGGTTCATCAACCAACTCGCTAGCGGGCACCAGGGCCACACCCCGCTCGCGAAGCCGCGGCAATTCCTCTTCGAGCAGATCCAGGGTCTCCGGGTAGGGATGACCAATGGCGATCGCCCCATCGCCCTGTTGTGCCAGCGTCACGAAGCGCTCGAATTGCTCGGCGATGACCTCGGTGTCGCGCCGAGGATCGAGGAAGACGTGGCGCACGGCGTTGTCCACGCCGTGCTCCTCGGCCATCTGCTGTGCCACCGAGCGCGCCGAGGTGCGACTGTCGATGAAGTAGAGATCTTCGCGTGCTGCCAGTTCCTCCATCAACCAGGTCATATGCCCGGGATGACGGGTGATCAGACTACCCATGTGGTTGTTGACGCCGGCGGCGTGGGGCACGCTTTTCAGCGCGCGAGCGATGGTCTTCCGGACCTGTTCCTCATCCATGTCGAGGAACAGCGCCCCGGGGCCGGGGTCAGCGCCGTTCTTCGCCTCCATGGGCAGGTGAAGCATCACCTCGTGACCGCGCTCATGGGCGCGCTCCGCGAGGCTTCGGCCGTGGGGGGTGTGCGGCAGCACCGAGATGGTCACGCCTTCGGCCAGATCGATGCTACGGACGCCCGCCGCCCAGTCGTCGCCGATATCGTCGATGATCAACGCCGCCGGCCGACCCGCGGGGGGGTCTACCTCCGGCGTGGGGAACGGCATCCACTCCGCGCCCCCGGGGTCCTGCGCCAACGCCGGCGCACTCCAAAGCAGCAGCAGGCCGGCAACCAACCATCGACGGATCCCCCACACGTCAGCGCCCCTCGAACACGCGCAGCCCCTTGAGCAGGTTGAGCGCCTCGCTGAGCACATAGTCATCCTTGGCCAGCTCCGCCGCCTCTTCGGCGTCCTCGGCATCCTCGGGCGCATCCAGGACCCCCTCCGCCCCGCGGTCTTCGGTCTCCGTCAGACGCAGATTGTCGACGACAATATCCGGCTGGATCCCCTCGTCCTGGATCGAGCGCCCATCGGGCGTGTAGTACCGGGCGGTGGTCAGCTTCATGGCGGCCCCGTCGAGGGGCAACACACTCTGCACCGACCCCTTGCCGAAGCTGGCCCGACCCATGATCACGGCACGCCGGTGATCCTGCAGGGCCCCGGCGACGATCTCGGAGCCCGAAGCCGAGCCCCGATTGATCAGCACCACCATCGGCGCACCTCGGGCCCGATCCACCGGAGTGGCGTCGAAGCTCATGCGCGCCTGACGCATGCGCCCCTCGGTGTAGACGATCCGGCCCTCGGTCAGGAAGGCGTCCGCCACCGCCACGGCCGGATCGAGGACCCCGCCCGGGTTGTTGCGCAGATCGAGGATAAGGCCGTCGAGGGCACCATCGGCCTCTTCGAGCAGGCGGTCCAGGGCGGGGTAGAGGTCGCTGGCGGTGCGCTCCTGGAACTGGCTGATACGCACGTAGCCGTAACCCGGCTCGAGCATCCGGGCGCGCACGCTCTCCACCTGGATGGTGTCGCGCTCGAGTTCGAGGGTACGGGTCCGGCCCTCGTCCTCCGTTCGTCTGATGGTCACCTCGACGACGCTGCCCGGCTCACCGCGCAGGCGCTGCACCACCTCGTTGAGGCTGGCCCCCCGCACGGTGTCGCCGTCGATGCGCAGGAGGACGTCACCGGCCTGCAACCCCGCCCGGCTGGCCGGGGTGTCATCGATGGGCGCGACCACGCGGATTTCGTCGTCCTGGCGGCTCAGCTCCAAGCCCACGCCGCCGAACTCGCCACGGGTGCCCTCGCGCAGCTGCTCGAGTTCATCCTCGTCGAGGTAGCTCGAGTGGGCATCCAGCTCCGAGAGCATCCCGCGGATCGCCGCCCGGAACAGATCCGCGTCATCCACCTCATCCACGTAGTCCCGCTTGATCCGACTGTAGACCTCGCTCAGCAGCTCCAGCTCCGCCATGGGCAGGTCGTCTTCGGCCTCCGCCGGCGAATCGGCGACGGCCGGGCCGACGAACAGCGCAAGCAGGGCGGCGGCCAGGGTCAGGCTCCAGGATTGCATCGCAGCTCCTTCATTGGGCGGGCGTACTCAGCGTAGCCAATTCAGCGGGTTGCGTGGCTCGGCACCCTCGCGGATCTCGAAGTACAGCCCGGCATCCCGGCGGCTGCCGCTGTTGCCCACGGTGGCCACCAGATCACCGGCCTCCACCCACTCTCCGACGTCCACATACAGCGACTCGGTGTGGCCGTAGAGCGTGAGATAGCCATCGCCGTGGTCAATAATGGCCAGCAGTCCCAGGCCACGCAACCAATCACTAAAGACCACACGGCCTGGCGCCACCGCGTGCACCTCGTCCCCGGTCTCGGCGGCGATCACCACGCCGGTGCGCTCCAGTCCGCCGCCGCGGGCTTCACCAAACGACTCGTCCACTTCGCCATCCACCGGCCACGGCAGGTTGCCCCGGGATTCGCCAAAGGCCTCCACCTCAGCCGCCTCGTCGGGCACGTCCGCCAGCCGCTGACGCAGATCCTCAAGCAGCGCTTCCTGCTCGGCCACTTCGGCCTCCAGGGACTCCGCCTCGGCATCCCGCTCGGCAATCCGCGCCTCCAGCTCCTCGCGCCGGGCGTCACGCTCGGCGCGCTGTTCGGCCAAGGATTCACGCTCTTCCCGGGTCGCTTCCTCCAGACGTTCAAGCTCAGCGAGTTCTTCCCGAAGCTCCTCGCGCAGGGCGGCCAGGCTCTCCAGTTCGGCCATGGCCGCCTCAATGTGTCCGGCCCGCGCCTCGTTGAAATAGTCGTGGTAGACCAAAAGACGCTGGGCGCCGGCCGGATCCTGTTGGTTGAGCAGCAGACGCAACGGATCGTCGCCGCCACTGACGTAGGCGGCGACGATCTGCTCGGCCAGGGTCTCGCGGTGGCGGCCCAGGCGCTCGGCCTCCTCGGCATAATCCTCGCGCAACTCGGCCACGCGGCCCCGGGCTTCGGCACGCTCCGCGCGCAGGCGCTCCAGCTCGCGAGTGGCCTCGGAGACCTGGCGTTCGAGCTGCGACAGCGCCTCCTCGACCTCATCGCGCGCGGCACGGTCGGCGGCGAGATCCTCCTGGATCGCCTCCAGATCATCACGCAGGGCCTCGAGCTGTTCGCGCTCGCGCTCGTAGTCCGCCGACACCCCCCCGGCCAGCGCCATCAGCACGACGCCGAACATTGGGCCCGTGATCAGCCGTCGCCTCGCGGCCATGCCCCTCTCCACTGCCTTGCCACCAGGCGCCCATGGTACCGCGATCACGCCGCTCAGACCTGCAGGCACCGCGGACGGCTGGTATCATCCCCGGCTTGATCCCGGTGACAGAGGCACGGCAGCGTCCATGCAGGAATTCCTCGAATTCGCACAGAACAACTGGGGCCTGGTCCTGGCCTTCGTGCTGATCCTCGGCTGGTGGATCGGCGGTGAGCTCTTCCACTGGTATAGCGGTGTGAAGATGATCGACGCCGAGACCGCCACGCGGATGTACAACCGCGAGTCGGCCCGGTTCATCGACATGCGCCCGCGCAAGGAGTTCGACGGCGGTCATCTGCCCGGCGCCTTCAGCCTGCCCGAGGCGGAGTTTGATCAGCTGATCGACAAGCTACGCAAGGAGACGGCCGATGACCCGCCGCTGATTGTCTACGATGATCAGGGGCCGCAGGCCGCGCGCGTCGGGCGCAAGCTGCGCAAGGCCGGATTCTCCCGCGTCTATCGGCTCAAGCACGGGTTGCGGGCCTGGCAGGGCAGCGGGTACCCGATGGAGAACGTCAAGAAGGGGTAAGGGACCATGGCAGAGAACAACGGCAACGGCAGCACCGGCGCCGCCGACACGGGCCAGCGGCAGCGGTTTCAGATCGCCAAGATGTACCTGCGGGATGTCTCCTTCGAGGCGCCCGGCGCCCCGGAGGCGTTCCGCGATGAGTGGAAGCCGCAGATGGACGTGGAGCTGGGTACCCGGCACCAGCCGCTGGGCGAGAACACCTACGATGTGGTCCTCACCATCACCGTGACCGCGCGCAACAACGAGCGCACGGCCTACCTCTGCGAGGTCAAGCAGGGCGGGGTCTTCCGCCTCGAAGGCTTCCCCGAGGCCGACATGGAGCGCGTCCTCGGGGCCTACTGCCCCGCGCAGCTCTTCCCCTTCGCCCGCGAGGCGATCAACGACCTGGTGGTCAAGGGCGGCTTCCCGCAGCTGCTGCTGGCACCGGTCAATTTCGAATCCCTGTATCAGCAGCAGAAGCAGCGTCGCGAGCAGGGCACCAGCGACAGTGCCCCGTCCGGCAGCCCGGACAACGGGGGGAGGCAGTAACGCCGTGGCCAGCACCATTGCGGTGCTCGGCGCCGGGGCCTGGGGCACCGCCCTGGCCTCGGTGCTCGGACGCAACGGCCACGCGGTCCGGCTGTGGACCCGCGAGGCAGAGCACGCAGCGGCGATCAACGCCGAGCGGGTGAATCAGCGCCACCTGCCCGACTGCCCACTGCCCGACAGCCTCACCGCCACCGCAGACCTGGAGACCGCCCTCGGCGGGACCGACTGGCTGCTGATCGCCGTCCCGAGCAGCGCGTTCCGCGGCCTGATTGAACGCCTCGCGCCCTACCGGCCCGGCAAGGTGGTGTGGGCGACCAAGGGTCTCGAATCGGAATCCGGCGGCTTCCTCCACGACGTCGTCCAGGCGGGCCTCGATCCGGCCCCCGCCATGGCGGTCATCTCTGGACCGAGTTTCGCCGCCGAGGTCGGGCAGGGTCTGCCCACCGCGATCACCGTGGCGGCCGATGATGCGGACCTTGCCGCCGAAGTGGTCCGCGCCTTCCACAACGACCGCTTCCGGCCGTACTCGAGTACCGATATGACCGGTGTCGAACTCGGCGGGGCGGTGAAGAACGTGCTCGCCGTCGCGACCGGCGCCAGTGACGGGCTCGGCCTCGGCGCCAACGCCCGCGCGGCCTTGGTCACCCGGGGCTTGGCGGAGATCTCCCGCCTCGGCGCGGCACTCGGGGCCGACCCGCAGACCCTCATCGGCCTGGCCGGGATGGGCGACCTGCTGCTGACCTGTACCGACGATCAGTCCCGCAATCGGCGCTTCGGCTTCGCCCTCGGGCAGGGGGCGACGGTGGAGACCGCCCTGGCCTCGGTGGGCAGCACCGTCGAAGGTGCGCGCACCGCCGCCGAGCTGCACAGTCTGGCAGAGCGCCACAGCGTGGAGATGCCGATCTGCAACATGGTCTACCGCGTGGTCAGCGGCGACACCCCACTCGAGCAGGCGGTCCGCGAGCTCATGGAGCGGACACCGAAGGCCGAATTCGACGACTGACCGCGGGGAAGCGAACCGTCGGCGGCTCAGTCCATGCCCAGCTCCTTGATCTTGCGCGTCAGCGTATTCCGACCCCAGCCGAGTAACCGCGCGGCCTCCTGGCGGTGGCCGCCGCTGCGGCTCAGCGCGGCGCGAATCAGGACCCGTTCGAAGCGTGGCAAGGCGTCGTCGAGCAGGTGATCCTCGCCACCGTCGAGGGCCTGTTCGGCCCACCGCGCCAAGACCGCCTCCCAGTCGCCGCTGCCGCTGTCCGTGCCACCCGGGCTGCCGCCGGGACTGCCTCGGCGCAGGTCGGCTGGCAGATCTTCGGGGACGATCTCCTGACCGCTGGCCATCACCGTCAGCCAGCGGCAGGTATTCTCCAGCTGACGCACATTGCCGGGCCAATCGAGCCGCATCAGTTCGCGCTCCACATCGGGATGCAGCGCCTTCGGGTCGACGTTGAGCTCCTGGGCGGCGGCCGCCAGGAAACGGCGGGCCAGGGCCGGGATATCCTCACGCCGCTCACGCAGTGGCGGCAGCTGGATGCGGATCACGTTCAGGCGGTGGTAGAGATCCTCGCGGAAACGCCCCTCGACCACCCGCTGCTCCAGATCCTGGTGGGTGGCAGCGATAATGCGTACATCCACCTTCATGGCGGTATGGGCACCCACCCGATAGAACTCACCGTCGGCGAGCACCCGCAGTAAGCGGGTCTGCAGGTCGGCGGGCATATCGCCGATCTCGTCGAGGAAGAGCGTACCACCGTCGGCCTGCTCGAAACGCCCGCGGCGAGTCTGCTGCGCCCCGGTGAAGGCCCCCTTTTCGTGCCCGAAAAGCTCTGATTCCATCAGGTCGTGAGGGATGGCGGCCATGTTCAGAGCGACGAAGGGACCGTCGGAACGCGGGCTGTGGCGGTGCAGCGCGCGGGCCACCAACTCCTTGCCGCTACCGGACTCGCCGGTGAGCAACACCGTGACGCTGGAACGCGACAACCGACCGATGGCGCGAAACACCTCCTGCATGGCCGGCGCCTCACCGAGGATATCGGCGGAGCCTCCCCCCGCGGCTTCCGCCGCGGCGCCCTTGCGCCGACTGGCGATGGCCCGGCCCGCCAGATCCACCGCCTCGTCCACATCGAAGGGCTTGGGGAGGTACTCGAAGGCGCCGCCCTCGTAGGAGCTAACCGCCGCATCGAGATCCGAATAGGCGGTGATCACGATCACCGGCAGTTGCGGCGTGGACGCCTGGACTTGCTGGAGCAGATCGTGACCGCCCAGCCCCGGCATGCGCAGATCGGTGATCAGTACATCGGGCTCTTCCCGGCGCAGCGCCTCCAGCGCCGCATCGCCGCTCTCGAAGGTGCGGACACCGTGGCCGGAGCGGCGCAGCGCCTTCTCCAGCACCCAGCGGATGGACCGGTCATCGTCCACCACCCATACCTGCGATTCGGCCTCAGTCATTTTCCGTCTCCATGGGTAACCAGATGGTGAACACCGTGCGCCCCGGTTCGCTGACGCACTCAATCAGGCCACCGAGGCGGCTGACCAGGCTCTGCGCAATGGGCAGTCCCAAACCGGTACCCTCGGGGCGCGAGGTGACCATCGGATAGAAGATCTGCTCCTGCTGATCGAGGGGGATCCCCGGCCCGTCGTCGATGATGTCGATGCGGGCCACCAGGCGGTGGGGCTTGTCGGCGATGGTGAACTGACGCTGGGTGCGCGTACGCAGGGTGATGGTCCCCCCTGGCCCGGTGGCCTGACGGGCGTTGCGCACCAGGTTGAGCACCGCCTGGACCAGGTGATTGTGCTCGGCGGTGACCGGCGGGATGCTCGGATCGTAGTCGCGCTGGAGCGCCACCGCTGGCGCCTCTGCGCGGCCTTCGGCATCCTCGGCGATGACCAGCGAACGGACGCGCTCGAGGACCTCATGGATGTTGACCGGCTCCTCACGGGCCGGCGCATTGGGACCGAGCAGGGCGTCCACCAGCTGCTGCAGGCGGTCCGCCTCGCGGATAATGACCTGGGTGTACTCGCGCTGGTCGCGCTCCGGGAGCTCGGCCTCCAGCAACTGCGCCGCGCCGCGCAGGCCGCCGAGCGGGTTCTTGATCTCGTGGGCCAGTCCGCGGATCAGCTCCTGTACGGCACGATTCTGTGACAGCAGGTGCTGTTCGCGGGTAATACGGGCGTGACGGTCCACCTCGGCGATCTCGATCAGCACCCGTTTGGCGGAGACCGGGGTGATGGTGCAGTCGACGGTCACCGGGCGATCGCCGCGGACCGGAAGGCGACGTTCGCGCTGGGTGTAGGCCCCGCCGGTACGCTGGGTCTGGCGGATGAGCTCTTCGAGCAGTTCCGCCCCGCGCAGTGCCGTCCCCAGGGTCTGGCCCACCACCTGTCGGCTACTGACCCGGAACAGCGTCTCGGCGGCGTGGTTGACGTGGAGGATACGCACCCGGTCATCCACCAGCAGGACGGCGGTCGTCAGCTCCTCGAGGATCTGCGATGGGTCGCGCTCGTGATCTTCCATGTCCATCCCTGTGCAAAGCCCGGGCCACCCCGACACCCCCGATGGGCGCGGTCGGATGCACGCGCAGGCGTACGGTGACTGCACCATCCGGGTGCAATGCAATAAAAAGGGGCGGCAGCCAGCCGGCCCCGCCCCCTGTACACAGCATCCGCCCCGAAGGGTTTAGACGCTGTAGTACATGTCGAACTCCACCGGATGGGTGGTCATGCGCAGGCGCGTGACGTCGTCCATCTTCAATTGGATGTACGCGTCAATCAGGTCGTCGGAGAAGACTCCGCCCTGCTTGAGGAACTCGCGGTCGTTGTCCAGGGCCTCGAGCGCCTCGTCGAGCTGGAAGGCGACCTTGGGGATCTCCTTCTCCTCCTCCGGCGGCAGGTCGTAGAGGTCCTTGTCCATCGCCTCGCCGGGGTGGATCTTGTTGCGGATGCCATCGAGACCGGCCATCAGCATGGCGGCGAAGGTCAGGTACGGGTTGCCTGTGGGATCCGGGAAGCGGACCTCGATCCGCCGCGCCTTGGGGTTGGCCACATAGGGCACCCGCACCGAGGCGGAGCGATTGCGCGCCGAGTAGGCGAGCAGCACCGGCGCCTCGAAGCCGGGCACCAGGCGCTTGTAGCTGTTGGTGGAGGCGTTGGCGAAGGCGTTGATCGCCTTGGCGTGCTTGATGATGCCGCCGATGTAGTAGAGCGCCTCCTCGGAGAGCCCGCCGTACTGGTCCCCGGCGAAGATGTTGTTACCGCCCTTGGAGACCGACTGGTGCACGTGCATGCCGCTGCCGTTGTCGCCCACCAGCGGCTTGGGCATGAAGGTGGCGGTCTTGCCGTAGGCGTGGGCGACGTTGTGCACGCAGTACTTGAGCGTCTGCAGCTCGTCGGCCTTCTTGACCAGGGTGCGAGCAGCCACGCCGATCTCGCACTGCCCAGCGGTCGCCACCTCGTGGTGGTGGACCTCCGGCTCCAGGCCCATCTCCTCCATCGCCTGGCACATGGCGGCACGGATGTCGTGCAGCGAGTCTACCGGCGGTACCGGGAAGTAGCCGCCCTTCACACCGGGGCGGTGGCCGATGTTGCCGTCTTTGTAGACCCGCTCGGAGTTCCAGCCGGCCTCTTCGGAGTCGATCTTGTAGAAGGTCCCGCTCATGTCGGCGCCCCAGCGGACGTCGTCGAAGACGAAGAACTCCGGCTCGGGACCGAACAGGGCGGTGTCACCCACGCCGGTGGAGGCCAGGTATGCCTCGGCGCGCCGGGCCACCGAACGCGGATCCCGGTCGTAGCCCTGCAGGGTGCTCGGCTCGAGGATGTCGCAGACCAGATTCAGGGTGGGTTCATCGTAGAAGGGGTCGAGGGTGGCGGAGTCGGGATCGGGGAGCATGATCATGTCCGACTCCTGGATCCCCTTCCAGCCCTGGATCGAGGAGCCGTCGAACATGGAGCCGTGTTCGAACAGATCCTCGTCGACCTGGGAGGCCGGCAAGGTCACGTGCATCTCCTTGCCGCGGGTGTCAGTAAAGCGAAGGTCGACGAATTTGACGTCTTCGTCCTCGATCAGCTTGAGGACATCTTCTCCGGTACGCGCCATAAGCTCACAGCCTCTGCAAAGGAATCAATTGGGCGGAGCGTGCGCCGGGAAGGTGCAAAGCCCCGCAGCCGCGACTTATTGTGGGGCATTTCGCGGCCCAACGCACCCGCGGCGTGACGCTGCGCCCGCGCAGTGGTCACGAACCGCCGACGCGGATGCGAATCCGATGCTCATCGCCCGTCTCGCGGGCACCCACGACCTCGTGGCCATGGACCCGGCACCAGGCAGGGATATCCTCCAGGGCCCCGGGGTCCGTAACCACCACCTCGAGCTCGTCGCCGACGCTTAGCCGAGCCACCTGCGCCTGGGTGCGAATCACAGGCAGGGGGCAAAGGAGATGGCGGCAGTCGAGTTCTTCAGTCGTCGCCATGGGCGCCTCCCACATACCACGCGTCGGGAACGCTATCGGTCGCCATGGGCGGCACCGAGAGCGCTCGTACCTGGCCGTCCGTATCCTCGAATTCCAGATCCACCTGCTCGGCGTTGCGGCCGGAGGAGTAGCGAGCCACCAGACGGGCGGCCAGTTCCAGGTCGTGGTCGTCCACGGGGCCGTCGATCAATGCCACCGGCCCACCGTGGCTAATGGTGCGCAGATGCGGGTAGGAGCGCTTATAGCCCTGCAGGAAGCGGGTCTCTCCGGCTTCGCGGGCAATGATCAGCTTGAAGTGCTCGCGCGGGCGCAGATGCCGCCCGACCTTGAGGAGCATGATGTCGTCCAGATCGTAGGCCCGAGCGCCGCGCGCCTGCCACAGATCGGCGAGCTTGGCCGAGTAGGAAGCGTCAGTAAGGAAACAGCAGCCGCCGGCAGGCTGCGCCCAACTCTCGAGCCCCAGGCTGCGCGCCAGCGCGAACTGCGGCTTCCGCGACCGACCGTGCAACTCATAGAGGCGCTCACGGTCCACCCAACCCTCGCGCTCGGGGCGGGTCGGCTCGAGGAGTTTCGCCGAAAGCGGACGCAGAAGGAGGTCTTCGACCTGGGCATCGCGGGTGATCACCGGCAGCTTGTCCCGCGTCTGTGATTTGGGCCGCTGACCGATGACCTCACCGGTGACGATGAAGTCGAAGCCGTTGGCCTGGATCCACTCGCGGGCCTTGCCCACCATGAAGACCTTGCAATCGAGGCAAGGGTTGAGGTTGGCGCCATAACCATAGCGGGGATTGGTCAGGACCTCCTTGTACTCCTCGATGACATCGACGATGTGCAGCGGCATGCCCAGCTGCTCGGCCACCCACAGCGCGTTGTTGCGTTTGGGGCGATCCTGGTCCTTGCCGCGGATGGCGTGGGTGTGTCCCTCGACGCAGAAGCCGGTGTAGAAATTGATCCCCTCCACATGCACGCCCTGATCCTGGACCACGCGGGCGGCCAGCATGGAGTCGAGACCCCCGGAGATGAGTGCGACGGCTTTCGGTTGCTCGGGCATGACACGCGGTTGTATCGGAATGGAAGCGAAATTCTACCAAACCCGCCGTTGAGCCCGTGCAAGTGCCCGGCACAGATCGCTATACTGCGCCGCTACTGCGCACAGAGCCGACGGGACCAACGGAGGCGAGCTTGGCCGAGTTACCGCGGGACTTTCAGGAACTCATCCTCAACCTACAGCAGTACTGGGCCCGGCAGGGCTGTGTGGTATTGCAGCCGCTGGACATCGAGGTGGGCGCCGGGACCTTCCACCCGGCAACCTTCCTGCGCGCCGTGGGCCCGGAGCCCTGGCACGCTGCCTATGTCCAGCCGTCACGCCGGCCCACCGACGGGCGCTACGGCGACAACCCCAACCGCCTGCAGCACTACTACCAATTCCAGGTGGTGCTCAAGCCATCGCCGGCGGATTTCCAGGAGCGCTACCTGGGCTCCCTGGAGCAGCTTGGCATCGATCCACAGATCCACGACATCCGCTTCGTCGAGGACGACTGGGAGTCCCCCACCCTGGGCGCCTGGGGCCTGGGCTGGGAGGTGTGGCTCAACGGCATGGAGATCAGCCAGTTCACCTACTTCCAGCAGGTGGGCGGGCTCGACTGCCGGCCGGTGATGGGCGAGATCACCTACGGGCTGGAGCGCATCGCCATGTACCTGCAGAACGTGGAGAGCGTCTACGACCTGGTCTGGACGCACACCGACGCGGGACCGGTGACCTACGGCGACGTCTTCCTGCAGAACGAACGCGAGCAGTCGGCGTACAACTTCGAGCAGGCGCCGGTGGAGGCCCTGCTTGCGGCGTTCGGACACCAGGAACAGGAGTGCCGACGCCTCGTCGAGGAGGGCCTGCCGCTGCCAGCCTACGAGCAGGTCCTCAAGGCCTCGCACACGTTTAACCTGCTCGACGCGCGGGGCGCCATCTCGGTCACCGAGCGCCAGGGCTACATCCTGCGGGTACGCAATCTGGCCCGCACCGTGGCGCAGGGCTACTACCAGTCGCGCGAGGAACTTGGCTTTCCGCTGCTGCAGGATAAGGAGTCCACCCATGGCTGAACGCCGCCCCCTGCTCATCGAGATCGGGACCGAGGAGCTGCCCCCCAAGGCCCTGCAGCGGCTGATGATCGCCTTCCGGAACGACCTGGCCAGCGCGCTCGAGGAGCAGCGCCTGCAGCCCGTGGGCGTTCAGGCATTCGCCACGCCGCGCCGGCTGGCCGTGCGGTTCGAGGGCGTGGACACCCGCCAGGCCGATGAACAGATCGAGCGTCTCGGGCCCAAGGTCGAGGCCGCTTACGACGCCGCAGGGCAGGCCACCAAGGCCGCCGAGGGGTTCGCCCGCTCCTGCGGCGTCGATGTCGATGCGCTCGACAGCGTGGAGACCGACAAGGGCCCGCGTCTGGTATGGCGGGGGGTCCAGCCCGGCGAGGCCACCGAGACGATCCTCCCCGGGCTGGTGGAGGCAGCGCTAGGCCGGCTCCCGATCCCTAAGCGCATGCGCTGGGGTAGCGGTGAGGTGGAGTTCGTGCGCCCCGTGCACTGGACAGTGGCCCTGCTCGGTGAACAGGTGATCCCCGGTACCATCCTCGGCATCCCCACCGGGCGGATCACCTACGGGCACCGCTTCCACGGACGCGGCCGCAGGGGCATCGAGATCCCTGAGCCGGGCGCCTACGAGCGGCTTCTGGAGGAGCAGGGACATGTGGTGGCTGACTTTGTCGAACGCCGGCGCCGCGTCGAGACCGGCGTCCGCCAGGAGGCAGAGCGTGCCGGCGGCGTGCCGGTGGGCGAGGAGGCACTGTTCGACGAGGTCACCGGGCTGGTCGAGTGGCCGGTGGCACTCTCCGGCGACTTCGACCAACGCTTCCTGAAGATCCCCGAGGAGGCGCTGATCTCCAGCATGCAGGGCCACCAGCGCTGCTTTCCCGTCCGCGGCACCGACGGCCAGCTGCTGGCGCGCTTCATCACCGTCGCCAACATCGAGAGCCAAGATCCCCAGCAGGTCCGTCACGGTAACGAGCGCGTGATCCGTCCGCGCCTGGCCGACGCCGAGTTCTTCTGGCAGCAGGATCGCCGCCTGGCCTTGGGCGAACGGCTCGAGCAGCTGCGTCAGGTGGTCTTCCACCGTAGCCTGGGCGATCTGCACGCGCGCAGCCAGCGGATCAGCCGCCTGGCAGGCTTGGTGACCGAACGGATCGGGGCGGACGTTGAGGCAGCCCGCCGGGCCGGATTGCTAGCCAAGTGCGATCTGGTCACCGAGATGGTCGACGAATTTCCCGAGCTACAGGGGATCATGGGCGGTCACTACGCCCGCGCCGACGGCGAGGGCGACGCGGTGGCTGCGGCCATCGCCGCCCACTATCGACCGGCCTACGCCGGGGATGCACTGCCTGAGACTCCGGAGGGGCAGGCGGTCAGTATCGCCGATCGCATCGATACGCTGGTCGGGATCTTCGCCGCCGACGGCGCCCCCTCGGCGGACAAGGACCCGTTCGGGCTGCGGCGGGCCGCCATCGGTCTGCTGCGCTGCCTGATCGAGGGCGGCCACGATCTGTCGCTGCGCGAATTCCTCGATACCGCAGCCGGGATGATCGCCGACGAGTGCGGCGTGAGCACCGAAGGCATCGCCGAACAGGTTGCCGCTTTCTGTCACGAGCGGCTGCGCGGCTACTATGCCGAGCGCGGCTACGCCGCCGAGGTCTTCGAAGCGGTGGCAGCGGTGGCTCCGTCGTCGCCCCTCGATTTCCACCGCCGCCTGGTGGCGTGCTCGACGTTCCGCGAGCGCAGCGAGGCGCAGACGCTCGGGGAGGCGAATAAGCGCATTGGCAACATCCTGCGCCGTGCCGAGGTCGACCCGCAGACCCGGCCCGAGGCCGTCGAGGCGGACGGCGAGGCCGCCGAGCGGGCACTGGCCGAGGCGCTGCGCGAGGCGTGGTCGGTGGCAGGTCCTCGGATCGACCGCGGCGAATACGATGCCGCCCTCACGGCGCTGGCAGAGTTGCACGGGCCGGTGGACCGCTTCTTCACCGACGTTATGGTGATGGCCGAGGATGAAGCTGTCCGCCAACGCCGGCTGGAACTCCTCGGAGCCGTCCGTCACGCCTTCCGCGCCGTGGCGGACCTCTCCCACCTGCCGGGCTGAGCGCCGCCATGCCGTGGGTCATCCTCGATCGGGATGGGGTTATCAACCACGACTCCGACGCCTTCATCCGCAGCCCGCAGGAGTGGGTGCCCATCCCGGGCAGCATCGAGGCCATGGCCCGGCTGACCCGGGCCGGCTGGCGGGTGGCCATCGCCACCAACCAGTCGGGGCTGGCTCGGGGATTGTTCAACGCAGAGACGCTGGCGGCGATTCACGACAAGCTGGAGCGGACCGTCGCCGCCCGGGGCGGACGCATCGACGCGCTCGCCTATTGTCCCCACGGCCCGGACGACGGCTGCACCTGCCGCAAGCCAGCTCCGGGGCTCTACCGAGAGCTGGCCGATCGTCTCGGCGAACCGTTGCAGGGGGTCCCGGTGATCGGCGACTCGGCCCGGGACTTGGAGGCCGCCGCGGCGGTGGGGGCGCGGCCGGTGCTGGTGCGCACTGGTAAGGGCGAGGGTACGCTCGCCCGTGCGGGCCTACCTCCGGGGACGGAGGTCCACGCTGATCTAGCGGCGGCTGTGGCAGCGCTACTCGAGGAGGGAGAAGGGGCATGAAGGTCAAGGGCGGTACCCCGCGCGAATGGGTTGGCAGCGCACTGCACCTGGGGCTCATGGCCCTGACGGCACCGCTGTGGGCAATACTGGGCATGCTGACCTACCCGCTGGGCTACCGACTCCGCTATCGCTTTCTGACCGCCTGGGGACGGCTGGTGATCGAGTCGGCGCGCTGGCTTTGCGGGCTCGACTACCGGGTCCACGGCCTGGAGAACCGCCCCGACCACGCCGCCGTCGTTATGGCCAAGCACCAGTCGGCTTGGGAGACGCTAGCGCTGCTCCAGTGGTTCTCGCCGCAGACGTGGGTGCTCAAGGAGTCGCTGATGCGCATCCCCTTCTTCGGCTGGGGGCTGCGGCTGCTTGAGCCCATCGCCATCGACCGCAAGGCGCGGGGGACCGCACGGCAACAAGTGATCGAACAGGGGACCGACCGCCTGCAACGGGGCCGCTGGGTCGTGGTCTTTCCAGAGGGGACGCGCGTGCCCCCGGGACAGAAGGGCCGCTACCGTAGCGGCGGGGCACAGCTGGCGATCCGCGCCGGTGTCCCGGTGGTGCCCGTCGCCCACAATGCCGGTCGCTTCTGGGGCCGGAACAGCCCGTTGCGGCGGGCTGGACAGATCCAGGTCCATGTCGGCCCGCCGGTCGCCACCGAGGGCCGCAGCGCGGAGGAGGTGACCACGGAGGTCGAGGCGTGGATCGAGGCGCGGATGGCGGAGCTGGAGAGCCGCCCAGCGGCCCGGTAACCGGCGGCGGCCCCTCCGGAGCGACCGCCGGTCCGGAGGGGCATCGGGATCAGACGTCGAGGTTGGAGACCGCCAGCGCGTTGCGCTCGATGAAATCGCGCCGCGGCTCGACATGATCCCCCATCAGCGTGGTGAAGATCTCGTCGGCGGCCACCGCATCGTCGATGGTCACCCGCAGGAGCCGGCGGGTCTCCGGGTTCATGGTGGTCTCCCAAAGCTGATCCGGATTCATCTCACCCAGACCCTTGTAGCGCTGGATGGTCTGCCCGCGCTTGGCCTCCTCCATCAGCCATTCCACCGCCTCGCGCAGGCTGGTAACCGGCCGACGGCGTTCGCCGCGAACCACCTCGGCCCCTTCGTGGAGGAGGCCGTCCAGCAGCGAGGCCAGGGCCTTCAGGGTGTCGTACTCCGCCGACAGGAAGAACTGCGGATTGAAGCGGTACTCCTGATCCAGACCGTGGCGACGCCGGGTCACGATGGCCTCCTGGAAGCCCCCATCCGGGCCGCGCTGGACCGTCACCCGATAGCGCATGCTGGCATCCGTGGCGGCTTCGACCTGCTGCACCAGTTGATCGAACCACGCCTGCATGGCCTGGGCGTCGGTGATGTCGTCCTCGGTACGCGGCGCCAGCGTGGTCATCTGCTCGAGGATCGCCGAGTCCCAGCGCCGCGAGACATGCTCGATGAGCTCCATGGCCTCGTAGTAGCGGCGTGCCAGCCGACCGAGAGCCTCGCCGCTGATCGGAGGTGCGCCCCCGCCAGGGTGCAAGGCTGAGCCGTCCAGGGCGAGCTCCAGGAGATACTCGGTCAGCTCGCGTTCATCCTTGACGTAGTGTTCCTGTTTGCCGCGCTTGATCTTGTAGAGCGGTGGCTGGGCGATATAAACGTTGCCGCGCTCGACCAGCTCGCGCATCTGCCGGTAGAAGAAGGTCAGGAGCAGGGTGCGGATGTGGGAGCCGTCCACATCGGCGTCGGTCATGATGATGATCCGGTGGTAGCGGAGCTTGTCCGGATCGAAGTCGTCACGGCCGATGCCGCAGCCGAGCGCGGTGATGAGGGTGCCGACCTCCGCCGAGGAGAGCATCTTGTCGAATCGCGCCTTCTCGACGTTGAGGATCTTGCCCTTGAGCGGGAGGATCGCCTGGGTACGGCGATCGCGCCCCTGCTTGGCAGAACCGCCGGCGGAGTCGCCCTCGACCAGGTAGATCTCCGACTTAGCCGGATCGCGCTCCTGACAGTCGGCCAGCTTGCCCGGTAGGCCGGCGATATCCAGCGCGTCCTTGCGCCGGGTCATCTCCCGGGCCTTGCGCGCGGCCTCGCGGGCCCGGCTGGCCTGGATGACGCGCTCGGCGATGGCGCGGGCCTCCGGCGGGTGTTCTGCAAGGAATGTCTGCAGCGACTCGGAGAGGAGCGACTCGACGATGCCCTTGACCTCGGAGGAGACGAGCTTGTCTTTGGTCTGCGAGGAG
This sequence comes from Halorhodospira halophila SL1, assembly GCF_000015585.1. Lineage (NCBI taxonomy): Bacteria > Pseudomonadati > Pseudomonadota > Gammaproteobacteria > Chromatiales > Ectothiorhodospiraceae > Halorhodospira > Halorhodospira halophila. Next base: position 1,330,137 of record NC_008789.1, read on the forward strand.
AACTTGGGATCCGGGGCCTTGACCGAGACCACAGCGGTCAGCCCCTCGCGCACGTCCTCGCCGCTGGGCGTCGACTTGAGCTTCTTGAGATACCCCTCGGCCTCGAGATAGCCATTGACCGTGCGGGTGAGGGCGCCGCGGAACCCGGCCAGGTGAGTGCCGCCGTCACGCTGCGGGATGTTGTTGGTGAAACAGAAGATATTCTCCTGGTAGGAGTCGTTCCACTGCATGGCCACATCCACGCCGACCCCATCCCGCCAGGCGGTGACATAGAACACCGTCGGGTGAAGCGGAGTCTTGTTGCGGTTGAGGTGTTCAACGAAGGCGCGGATCCCGCCGGTGTACTCGAAGACATCCTCTTTCTCGGTGCGTTCGTCCTTGAGGACGACGCGCACCCCCGGATTGAGGAAGGAGAGCTCGCGGAAGCGCTTGGCGAGGATATCGTAGTTGTACTGGACCTCGGTAAAGATCGCCTCGGACGGCTTGAAGGTGATGCGCGTCCCGGTCTGTTCGGTCTCGCCGACAACCTTGAGCGAGGTGACCGGCGCGCCATCGGCGTACTCCTGAACGTGGACCTTGCCCTCGCGCTCGATGACCAGGCGCAAGCGCTCAGAGAGCGCGTTGACGACGGAGACACCGACCCCGTGCAGACCACCGGAGACCTTGTAACTGTTGTCATCGAACTTCCCGCCGGCGTGCAGCACGGTCATGATCACCTGCGCAGCGGGGACGCCCTCCTCGGCGTGGATGTCCACTGGTATACCGCGGCCGTTGTCGGTCACGGTGACGGAGTGATCGGCGTGGAGGGTGACGGTGATCTCGGAGCAGTGGCCGGCCAGCGCCTCGTCGATGGAGTTATCGAGGACCTCGAAGACCATGTGGTGGAGGCCGGTACCGTCGTCCGTATCGCCGATGTACATGCCCGGGCGCTTGCGGACGGCGTCGAGGCCACGCAGCACCTGAATGCTTTCCGAGTCGTACTGCGGCGTAATCTCCGTCGTCATCGATGATTCAGCCTCTACAAGGGTACGTCTGGACCGAAGTGCCGGTCGTAAAAGGCCATTATACCATCGCTGACACCCTCCCTTCGCATACCTGATACCACTGTCCCGGGGGCAGATCGGTCGGCAGCGCAGCGCCGTCGATAGCGGTCAGAAAGACCTGGGTGGGATCACCGGTCACCGTATCCAGCACGGTGTGCAGGTGCGCCGGATCCAGCTCGGCGGGGAGATCGTCGATCAGCAGCACCGGGGTCAGCCCCTGGCGGGACCAGAGCTTCACCTCGGCGATCAGCAGGGCCACCACCAGTAGCTTCTGCTGACCCCGCGAGAGGGCATCGGCAGCGGGGATGCGATCCCGGCTGAGGATCAGATCGGCCCGGTGGGGGCCGCGGTGGGTGAACCCGGCAGTGCGGTCGCGCTCGAGCTGCTCATCGAGGACCCGTTCCCACGGCAATTCGGCGGCAGCCCCCCGGTAGTAACGCAGTTCCAGGCTCTCCAGGCCCAGCCACTGCCGGGCGAATTCGCTCCAGATGGGACGCAGGGCCTCAATGAACCGCTGGCGGGCAACGTCCACGGCGGCGGCACAACGGATGAGGACCGGGGTCCAGGCCTGTTCGCTGCGCCGGTCGCCGACCCGAAGGGCGGCGTTGCGCTGGCGCAGGGCGTGCTGATAACGCTGGGCCAGTTCGCGGTAGTCCGGTTCCAGGTGGAACGTCCCCCAGTCGAGGAACTGGCGGCGCACCCGGGGACCGTCAAGGAGCAGCCGCTGGTGCTCGGTGTTCATCAGCTGAACCGGAAGCCGAGCGGCCAGGGCCGAGCGGGTATGGGCATCGGCACCGTTCAGCCGCAGTCGCGTGTGGCCGGGGGTACGGGCGGCACCGAGGCGGTCGTGGCCGCGCACGGCGACCACGCGGGCCTCCTCGGCCCCCCAGCCGATGAGACGGTCGTTCTGCCGGGTGCGGAATGAACGGACCCGAGAGAGGAAGTAGATCGCCTCGAGCAGACTGGTCTTTCCCGCGCCATTCGGCCCGGTCACCACGTTGAGGTGGGGATGGGGCCGCAGTTGGGTATCGGCCAGGTTCCGGAAGCCGTGGACCTCCAGGCGTTCCATTCGGTTCAGAGGCGCATCGGCATAACGACGTAGCGCGCATTGTCGGACCCCTCGGCACGGATCAGGCCGCTGCTGCTGGCGTCGGTCAGGGTCACTTGGACGCGCTCGGTATCCAGGGCACCGAGGGCATCGAGGAGGTAGTTGGCGTTGAAGCCGAGTTCCACGGCCTCGCCACCGTACTCGATGCCCAGCTCCTCCTCGGCCTCCTCCTGTTCCGGGTTGTGGGAGCCGATCCGCAGGGTGTCACCCTCCACGGCGAAGCGGATGCCCCGATATTTCTCGTTGGAGAGGATGGCCACCCGGGTCAGGGCCTGGCGCAGGTACTGGCGATCGATCAGGACGTGTTTGTCGCCATCCTGGGGGATAACCCGATTGTAATCGGGGAATACGCCGTCGATCAGCTTGGACGTCAGACGGACGGACTGCAGCGTGACCCGGACGTGGTTGGTACCGAACTCGAGGGTGGCAGGCTCATCGGCATCGTCGAGCAGGCGAAGCAACTCCTGGACGCCCTTGCGCGGGACGATGACTTGGCGGGGTTGGGCCACTTGGACCGGGCTGTCACTCTCGGCGAGGGCGAGGCGGTGGCCATCGGTGGCCACGGCGCGAGCGCCGCTCCCGGTGAGTTCTAGCAACAGGCCGTTGAGGTAGTAACGGACGTCGTGCTGCGCCATGGAAAAGTGCGTCCGCTCGATGAGTCGGCGGAGTTCGCCGCGCGGGATCTCGACGGCCTCGGTGTCGCCGATGGACTCGACCTCGGGGAATTCATCGGCGGGCAGGGTGGCCAGGGAGAAGCGGCTGCTGGCGGCGCGCAGGGTCGCCCGATCCTGATTGGCTTCGATGCTGATCGACGCACCTTCCGGAAGATTTCGACATATATCCAGCCATTTCCGTGCTGGAAGCGTGATCACACCTTCGTCTTTCGTGTTGGCCTCAAGGTACGCGACGAGTTCCACCTCGAGGTCGGTGGCGGTGAGTTGCAGCTGTTGCGATCGGGCTTCGACGCGGATGTTGCCAAGAACCGGCAGGGTCTGGCGGCGTTCCACGACGCCGACGATCGACTGGAGGGCGGCGAGCAGGGGTTCGCGTTGGACCTCGAAGCGCATGTTCGTCCTCGTTGGCTGTAATGACTGCTTAAGGAAAGAGAAAGCTTGTTGTTGTTATTGGCACCGCGTCAAGTTGTGGAAAGTGTTGATAAGACACTGTCTCAAAAGGGAGAAAAGATCCACAACAAACACCAGGGCGGGCGGTGCGGTGTATGTGGAAAACCTGGGGATGGAATTCACCCTTGGATCACTCCGCAGGTTTTCCACAGCTTACGCCGGGCTAAGTGCTCAAGGTTCTCAACAGGTTGTCGTAATCTTCGGCGAGGCGCGCGTCGTCTTCGATCAGCGACTTGATGTTGCGGCAGGCGTGGAGAACCGTGCTGTGGTCGCGCCCGCCGAAGGCGTCGCCGATCTCCGGTAGCGAATGCGAGGTCAGCTCCTTGGCCAGGACCATGGCCATGTGGCGGGGTCGTGTGATGGAACGGCTGCGGCGCTTGGAGAGCAGATCGCCGACGCGGATCTTGTAATAGGCGGCCACGGTCTTTTGGATGTTGTCGATGGTGACCAGCTTGTCCTGCAGGGCCAAGAGATCCCGCAAGGCTTCCTTGGCAAAGTCGACATCAATGGCGCGACCGGTGAACTGGGCGTTGGCGGTGATGCGCCGCAGGGCGCCCTCGAGCTCACGGACGTTGGAGCGTAGACGCTTGGCCACGAAGAAGGCCACCTCGTCGGGTAGGTCGACGCCGTCGCGGATGGCCTTGCTCTTGAGGATGGCAACACGGGTCTCGAGCTCCGGCGGCTCGATGGCCACAGTCAGCCCCCACCCGAAGCGCGATTTAAGGCGCTCCTCCAGACCGTTGACTTCCTTCGGGTAGCGGTCGCAGGTCATGATCACCTGCTGCTCGCTTTCAAGCAGAGCGTTGAAGGTGTGGAAGAACTCCTCCTGCGAGCGCTCCTTGCCGGCAAAGAACTGGATGTCGTCGATGAGCAGCGCGTCCAGGTTGCGGTAGTGGCGCTTGAATTCGTTGATGGCGTTGTGTTGCAGCGCCTTGACCATCTCGGCGACGAAACGCTCGGAGTGGAGGTAAAGCACACGTGCTTCCGGGCGGGCGGTCCGTATGGCGTTGCCCACGGCATGCATCAGGTGGGTCTTGCCCAGTCCGACACCGCCGTAGAGAAATAGTGGGTTGTAGGCACCGCCGGGGTTGTCGGCGACCTGCATGCTGGCTGCGCGGGCCAGCTGGTTCGACTTGCCCTCGACGAAGGAGTCGAAGGTGAACCCGGGATTCAGGTTCGAGTCCACGGGGCGTTGACGGGGCTCGGAGCTGCGCTGCGCTGGGGCGGCGCGCGTGGCGCCGGTGGCGGCCTCGCGCTGGTCGGGCGTCGGGGGCGAGCCGATCTCCAGTTCTACGCGCAGGTGCTCATCGGGGCGGATTTCGGCGAGCAGTTCGCCGATGCGGGCCGAGAAGTTGTCGCGCACCCAGTCGAGGACGAAGCGGTTCGGTGCGTAGAGGCGCAGGGCGTCACCCTCGAGGTGCGCCTGCAGGGGACGAATCCAGGTGTTGAGCTGCTGCTCGGGGATCTCGCGCTCTAATTGCTGAAGGCACGCGCTCCAGAGCGAGTCGTCCATGGTGACGGCTACCTCGTTGTTCCGGGTGGTGGGGCCGGTGAGGCCGGGGATCGTGGACGGCATAGTTTAAAGGGGGGTGGGGTGGTTATCCACAGGTTTTCATCGTTATCCACAGGCCCGGTCATGCGTCGCTGTAGCAATTGACAGGCCCTTGATGGCGAAGTAGATTCGCGGCTCACTGGCCGGAGGACGGCCTCCCGACCCTTTCCCAATCAATGAGTCGTTAACCATGAAGCGCACGTACCAGCCGAGTAATATCAAGCGCAAGCGAACCCACGGGTTTCGTGCCCGGATGGCCACGCGGGGCGGCCGCCTCGTGCTCAAGCGGCGCCGCGCCAAGGGGCGCAAGCGTCTTACGCCGACGGCCTGATCCGGGTCCCGGCTTCCTCTTGTCGGCCGACGAGAGGTTCCCGCGGGGCGCACGGCTGCTGCGGCGGAGGGAATTCGAGGGGGTGCTTCGCGCCCCGGAATGGCGGACAGCCAACCGCTACTTCCGCGTTAGCGCACGGCAGAATCAGTGCGGGCGCCCGCGGCTGGGCCTGGCAGTCCCCAAGCGGGTGCTGCGTCTGGCCATACAGCGGCATCGAGTCAAGCGGATCATCCGCGAGAGTTTCCGGGTCCGGCAGGGCGGCCTGCCGGACCACGATTTTGTCGTCGGGGTGCGCGGGGCCGTCGCGGAGGCGGACAACGCCACCCTATTCAGTGCCCTGGAGGAACTCTGGGCGCACGCGCGGGGGCGGCCATGCGATGGCTCCTGATCGGTGTGATTCGAACCTATCAGTACGCGGTCAGCCCGTTCCTGGGGCCCCGCTGCCGTTTCCTCCCGACCTGTTCTGAATACGCTGCAGAGGCGATCTCCCGGCACGGCCCGTTGCGTGGGGGGTGGCTGGCAGCGAAACGACTGGGCAAATGTCACCCATGGCATCCGGGCGGGCTCGACCCCGTGCCGGAGCGCACCGACCGTACGCGAGAGTAGATCCCCATGGAGAATCAACGCCTCATCCTCCTGATCGCCCTGGCCGGGATCAGTCTGCTGCTGTACTTCGCCTGGGAGCGGGAGCAGATGGACCCTGCGGAGCCGGTGGTTGAAGAGCAGGAGTCGGAAGTCGATCAGGAGGCGCCGGACGCGCCGTCCCGGGCCGAGGAGCCGGACGCTGGGGACCCCATGGCTGAAGGGGTGGTGGACCCGGACGATGAGGATGCCAAGCGGGTCCGCGTGAAGACCGATCTGATCGAGGCGGAGATCAGCACGCAGGGTGGTGACATCCGGCAGCTGGACCTGCTCAAGCATCAGAAGGCCTCGGACGATCCAACGCCCTACCGGCTGCTGCGCGACGAGGGCGAGCCGTTGTTTGTCGCCCAGGCTGGACTCGGTGGCGACGGGCCTGCGCCGGGCCGGGATGCTCGTTACGAGGTGGATCAGGACGAGTTCGAACTGGCCGAGGGCGAGGATACGCTCGAGGTCCCGCTGATCTGGGAGGAAGACGGCGTCAAGGTGCGCAAGGTCTACACCTTCCGTCGCGATAGCTATCTGGTCGACGTGCGCCACGAGGTGGAGAACAACGCCGAGGACGACTGGGCCGGCTTCCAGTACGTGCAGCTGCGGCGGCGCCCGGACCCGGCGGGGACAACCCCGTGGTACATCCACAGCTTCACCGGCGGCTCCCTCTACACGCAGGAGGATCGCTTCAGCCGGATCTCGTTCAGTGACATGGAAGACTCCGATCTGTCGCAGGACGAGCGCGACGGCTGGGCGGCGATGCTCCAGCACTACTTTCTTGGGGTGATGATCCCGGAGCGGGGCGAGACCTACCGGTACTACACCCGGGCCCTGCCGCAGGAGACCTACCTCCTGGGGATGTCGTCGCCCTGGCTGCAGGTGGCGGCCGGGGAGAGTGGTCAGAAGACCAACCATCTGTTCGTTGGCCCCAAGGAGCAGGACCGACTCACGGCGGTGGGGTCGGCGCTGGATGTCGATGACCTGCGGCTGACGGTCGACTACGGGTTCCTGACGATCCTCGCCAACCCCCTGTTCTGGGCGTTGGATCAGATCGAAAACCTGGTGAAGAACTGGGGCGTGGCGATCCTGATCCTCACGCTGCTGATCAAGATCGCCTTCTACAAGCTGTCGGCGATCAGCTATCGCTCGATGGCGAAGATGCGCAAGGTTCAGCCGAAGATGCAGCAGATCCGGGAGCGCTACTCGGATGATCGGCAGCAGATGAATCAGGCGCTGATGGAGCTGTACAAGAAGGAGAAGATCAATCCGCTCGGCGGCTGTCTGCCGATCCTGGTGCAGATCCCGGTGTTCATCGCCCTGTACTGGGTGTTGGTGGAGAGCGTTGAGCTGCGCCATGCACCGTTCATGCTGTGGATCCAGGATCTGTCGAGCCGCGATCCGTACTTCATCCTGCCGCTGCTGATGGGCGCGAGCATGTTGGTGCAGATGAAGCTGAACCCGCCGCCGATGGATCCGATCCAGAAGCGGGTGATGCAGGTGCTGCCCTTCGTGTTCACGGGCTTCTTCATGCTGTTCCCGGCAGGGCTGGTACTCTACTGGCTGACCAACAACATCCTGTCGATCGCACAGCAATGGTACATACTGCGTCAGGTAGAGAAGTCCGACACGGCCTAGAAGACGACGACGCGGATACGATCTGCGCGATGGCGACCCCGTCCGGTCAGGGCGGGGTCGCTGTCGTTCGGGTATCCGGATCGCGGGCCCTGGAGGTCGCCGAAGAGGTGGCGGGACCGTTGCCGGCGCCCCGAGAGGCCGGTTTGCGCCGGTTTCGCGACGCACGCGGGGAGACCCTGGATCACGGCTTGGTGCTGGTGTTTCCGGGGCCGGGGTCTTACACCGGCGAGGACGTGGTTGAGCTGCAGGGGCACGGCAGCCCGGCGGCGGTGACCGCGGTGCTCGAGGCCTTATGCGCAGCTGGGGCGCGGCCAGCCGGCCCTGGAGAGTTTTCCGAGCGGGCGTTCCTGAACGGGCGGTTGGATCTCACGCAGGCCGAGGCGGTGGCCTCGCTGATCGAAGCGGAGACCGACGGCGCGCGCCGCGCAGCGCTACGGGCGCTGTCCGGGGCGTTCGGCCAACGCGTCGATGGGCTGGCGGATCGGATGATCGATCTTCGGGCGCTGATCGAGGCGTTCCTGGATTTTCCTGAGGATGAGGATGTACCGGCGGACCCACCGGAGCTCGCGGCCGAGATCGAGGCGTTGGGCTCGGAGCTGGCGGAGATCCGGCGACGGGCGGCGGCCGGGGTGCGTTTCGGGGAGGGGATCCGGGTGGCGCTCGTCGGCCCGCCGAACGCGGGGAAGTCGAGCCTGCTCAACGTGCTCAGCGGCGAGGAGGCGGCGATCGTTTCGGCACAGGCGGGTACCACGCGGGACGTGGTCCGGCAGTGGGCGGCGCTGGGATCGCGGCACGCCGAGCTCTTGGACACCGCCGGGCTGCGGGATGCGGAGGCCCAGGATGAGATTGAGGCCGAGGGTGCGCGGCGGGCGCGGGCGGCGGCCTCGGAGGCCGATCTGCTGCTCGTGGTCATCGAGGCAGGGAAGACACTGGACGAGGAACTGCGGGCGCGGATTGCGGAGCAGGCGCCGCGTCCGGTGGTGGTGATTGTGAATAAGATTGATGCCAGCGGGGACGAGGCAGGTTGGGAAGGAGAGAGTGAGGTGGGTGCCCATGTCCGGAGGGCGCGGGTGAGTGCGCACACCGGGGCGGGTATCGAGGCGCTTCGGCGCGGGCTGGCGGCGCTGGTGGACCGTGAGGCGGGAGAGGACGCCTGGGCGGCTCGGCATCGACACATCGAGGCGCTGGATCGAGCCGGGGAGGAGCTGGAGGAAGCGCTGGTGGTCGCCCGGCGGGGCGGGCAGGAGGAGCTGGTCGCCGAGGCGCTGCGTCGGGCGCAGACGGCGCTCGGCGAGATCACCGGGCGCGTTAGCCATGAGGCGCTGCTAGGGCGGATCTTCTCCGGCTTCTGTATCGGAAAAGAATAGCTGGACGTGTCAAACTCGGTAATGGGCCGGATCCCGCTACGGCCTTCGGTCACTGCGGACCAGGCCTCGGCAGCGGAGTTCCCGACCGGGGAAACCACCCCCAGTCCAGTTACGACAACGGCTCGATCATCCATACCCTTGTGCCCTTCAAGGCGCGGAATGTATCGGGGCCGATCCACCGGATCGGCCCCGCTGCGCCTTCAGACTGTGGCCCCGGGGGCTTTACCCCTCGAGGTGCTTCTTGATGTAGTCCACGGCCTGCTGGACCGTTGTGATCTTTTCGGCTTCCTCGTCGGGGATCTCGCACTCGAACTCTTCCTCGAGCGCCATCACGAGCTCGACGGTGTCCAGCGAGTCGGCGCCAAGGTCGTCCACGAACGAGGCCTCACCAGTGACCTCTTCCTCTTTGACCCCCAGTTGCTCGACGACGATTTTCTTGACGCGATCTTCGATGCTGCTCATTAAAAGGTCCTCCGAGGTTCTAATTGGCGCAGTCTTCCGGCTGCGGCGCGTATTGTAGGGGAACAGTCCGCTGAGTACCAGAACACCCCTGCGGAATCCTGAACCAAACTCAACCCGTTGTTTGAAAAGTTTTTTTAAGCCATGTACATGCCGCCGTTCACATGCAGCGTCTCGCCAGTGATGTAGCCGGCAGACGGCGATGCCAGGAAGGTGACCGCCGCGGCGATGTCCTCCGGGCTACCGAGCCGCTCGAGCGGCACATTGCCAATCAGCGCCGCCCGCTGATCCTCACTCATGGCGGCAGTCATGTCGGTCTCGATAAAACCGGGGGCCACCGTGTTCACGGTGATGTTACGCGCACCGAGCTCCCTGGCCATCGACTTGGTCAGGCCCATGATGCCGGCCTTGGCGGCAGAATAATTGGCCTGACCAGCGTTGCCCATGGCCCCGACCACCGAGCCGATGTTAATGATGCGCCCGCCGCGAGCCTTCATCATCCCGCGCAGGCACGCCTTGCTCATGCGGTAGACGGAGCTGAGGTTGGTATCGATGATCTGATCCCACTCATCATCCTTCATCCGCATGAGCAGATTGTCGCGGGTGATGCCCGCGTTATTCACCAGGATCGTCGGGGCACCGAAGTCGCGGCCGATGGCGGTCACCACCTCGCCGACTTGCTCCGAGTCGGTGACGTCCAGCGCCATACCGGTGCCCTGGAGCCCGGCTTCGGCAAGGCGCTGGCGAATCGCCTCAGCACCCTGATCGCTGGTTGCGGTTCCGATCACCGTAGCGCCAGCTTGGCCGAGGGCCTCGAGGACGGCGCGGCCGATGCCCCGGCTCGCCCCGGTTACCAGAGCGATCTGGCCCTGCAGGTCGTCTTTGCCGTGCACGCTGCCTCCTTGAAACTGTCCGGGTGGGATTAGCTGCTCGCCGAGAAACGGCGCAGCATGTCGTCAAAGGCCTCGGGCTCGCTAAGCGTGCCCCCCTGAAGGCTGCGGTCAATGCGCCGCGTCAATCCGGTCAGGACCTTGCCAGGCCCACACTCAGCGACGACCTGGACGCCATCGGCGCTCATCTTCTGTACCGTCTCCGTCCAGCGCACGGGACTGGCAAGCTGCTCGACCAGTCGGCGGCGAATGGAGGCGACATCCCGGCTCACCGAGACATCGACATTGTGAATGACCGGCCGGCGCGGCTCGTTGATGACCACCTCTTCCAGGCGCTGCGCCAGGCGCTCAGCGGCCGGGTGCATCAGGCTACAGTGGGACGGTACGCTCACCGGTAGCGGCAGAACGCGCTTGGCGCCCGCCTCCTTCGCAGCGGAACCGGCCCGCTCAACGGCCTCATGGTTCCCCGCAATGACCACCTGTCCCGGAGCATTGAAGTTCACGGGCTGCACCACGGCACCCTGGGCGGCGGTTGCGCAGATCTCGCGAATCCGGTCGTCGTCCAGGCCGATGATCGCCGCCATGGCGCCCTCGCCGGCCGGCACGGCCTCTTGCATGTAGCGGCCACGTTCAGCCACCAGTGCCGCGGCGTCACCCAGCTGCAGCGCCTCGGCGGCGACCAGGGCGCTGTATTCACCCAGGCTATGCCCGGCCAGCACCGCCGGCTCTGCGCCGTCGCGCTCCTGCCAGACACGCCACAGCGCCACACTGGCCACCAGGATGGCCGGCTGGGTGCGATCCGTACGATCGAGCTCTTCGCTGGGACCATTGGCGACGAGGTCCCAGAGGTCGTACCCCAGGGCCTCGGAGGCCTCGCGAAAAGTCGCGCGCACAGTATCGTGATCTTGCCACGGCGCCATCATCCCGACCGCCTGGGAACCCTGGCCGGGAAAGGCCATCGCAAGTTCCGGGGTTTGCTTGCTCATCTCTGCTCCTGCACGGAATCTTGATTCAGGGCGGGCTGTTTAATAGCGCACCAGCGCCGATCCCCAGGTGAATCCGCCGCCGAAGGCCTCCAGCAGCAGGGTCTCACCGCGCTGGATGCGACCGTCGCGCACTGCGGTATCGAGGGCAATCGGGATCGAGGCTGCCGACGTGTTGCCGTGCTCACCCACCGTCACGACGACGCGCTCCATCGGGAGGTCGAGCTTCTTGGCAGTGGCCTGGATGATGCGGATATTCGCCTGGTGCGGGACCAGCCAGTCGACCTCCCCTTTATCGACACCGGCGGCATCCAGGGTCTCTTCGACGATCCGCGTCAAGGTGTTCACAGCCACCTTGAACACCTCGTTCCCTCGCATGTGGATATAGCCGCTCTCGGCCCCCAGCGCGGCATAACCACGCCCCGGCCCCCATGGCACGTACAGCAAGGGCTCGTAACGCCCGTCGCAATGCAGGTGGGTGGAGAGCACCCCGGGCTCCTCAGAAGCCTCCAGGACCACGGCGCCGCCGCCGTCCCCGAAGAGCACACAGGTCCCCCGATCGTCCCAATTGAGGATTCGGGTCATCGCCTCCGCACCGACGACCAGGGCACGCTGGGCGTCGCCGAAGCGCACAAAACGCTCAGCAATCCCCAGGGCGTAGATAAAGCCGGAGCACGCTGCGGCGATATCAAACGCCGCCGCCCCCGGACGAACCCCCAGGGCGCGCTGGAGCGACGAGGCCGTACTGGGGAAGATGCGGTCAGGGGTGCACGTCGCGACGATGATCAGATCGATCTCGTCCCCGCTGACCCCGGCAGCCTCCAGGGCGCGTTGTGCGGCAATCCGGCCGAGGTCTCCACAGACCTCGTCCTCGCCGATCACCCGCCGCTCACAGATCCCGGTACGCTCACGGATCCACTGATCGGAGGTCTCGACGTGCTGCTCGAGATCTTGATTGGTGACCACCCGTTCGGGAAGATAGCTCCCCGTGCCGATAATCCTTGCGTTCCTCACGCCCCTTCCTTCGCCCCCAGCAGCCGCTCGATACGCGCATTGATCAAATCCGGGACTCCTTGCTCGGCCTCGCGAACCGCGGTGTCAATGGCCCGGCCGAAGGCAAAGCTGTCTGCCGAGCCGTGACTCTTGAGGGCGACTCCCCGTAGGCCGAGCAGACTCGCCCCGTTGTACTGACGGGGGTCGATCCGCCGTCGCAGGGCGCGCAGCACCGGCAGCGCGACAACCCCGGCGATCTTCGACAGGAGATTGCGCCGGAACTCCATCCGCATGTACTCGGAGATCAGCGTCGCCACGCCCTCACTGGTCTTCAGCGCCACGTTGCCGACGAAACCGTCGCAGACGACCACATCGGCCTCGCCCTTGTAGATGCCGTCGCCCTCGATATACCCGGCGTAGTGGATCTCTTCGGACTCGAGCAGGAGTTCTGCCGCGTGCTTGACCTGCTCGTTGCCCTTGATCTCTTCTTCGCCGATGTTCAGCAGGCCGACACGCGGACGCTCCAGCCCGTGCACTGCCTCGGCCGCTACTGCACCCATCACCCCGAACTGGAAGAGGTGCTCGCCGGTGCAATCGACGTTGGCACCGAGATCGAGCATGTGCGTGGCACCCCCGAGCGTGGGGATCGTGCTCATGATCGCCGGCCGGTCGATCCCCGGAAGGGTCTTGAGCAGATAGCGCGCGGTCGCCATCAGCGCGCCCGTATTGCCGGCACTGACCGAACCGTCTGCCTCCCCGGTCTTGACCATCTCCAGGGCGACCCGCATGGACGAGTCCTTCTTGGAGCGCAGCGCGTGGGAGGGCGGCTCGTCCATGGCCACGACCTGGGTGCAGTGGCGGATGCTCAGACGCCCGCTATCCCCCTGATTTCCAGCCTGGAGGTGCTCGCGCAGCGTCTCTTCCTGCCCGACCAGTACCAGATGAAGGTGCGGATGACGCTCCAGGGCCTGCAAAGCAGCGGGGACCACGACACTTGGTCCGTGATCCCCGCCCATGGCGTCCAGCGACAGAGTTATCTGGCTCGTCATGCCCCCACCCGCTCAACTGCTGGGCTCTGGCCTGCGATGACGACCACGCCGAGGCAGCTCAGTCGTCCTGCCCGCGGGTCACCTTACGGCCCCGATAATAGCCGTCGGCGCTGATGTGGTGGCGACGATGCGTCTCACCGGTGTTTTGCTCCGTGGACAGCGTCGGCTTGCTCAGGCTGTCGTGCGAGCGACGCATGCCACGCTTGGAGGGCGTCTTGCGGTTCTGTTGTACGGCCATGCTGTTCTTACTCCGATCGGTTCTAAAATTCTCGGCCGGCGCGCTTCGGACTAATCGTCCGCTTGACGCCGAACTCTGCCCTGCAGGCTCGCGAACGGGCTAAGCGCCTCTCGCTCCACCCCGGCGCCGTGTTCGGGGGCCCCGCAGTCGTTTCCCGAGTGTCTGGCCACCACCGGCAGAGCCAGCAGGATCTCTTCCTCAATGACCTGAAGGGGCCGGACCGCCGCGCCACTGACGTAGGGTTCGAGCTCGTCCGGCAATGCCTCGCCTTCCTCCTCGGTCGCCACAATGACTACCCGGAAGGCCCCGGCCACCTGGTGGTGGTAGACCCCGAGACAGCGTTGACAGGTCAGCGGCACGCTCGCCTCGATGCGGCCTTCCAGGACCCGCCGGCCAGCCTCATCCAGGCCCCCTTCCAGGCGTGCCCAGACCTGCCCCTCCTGCGTCGCCAGCAATGGCGACAGGCGTGGCATCGTCGGCAGCGCCAGGGTGCCTTCGTGGGCACGCGACGGCGCGCCAAAATCGTCTGGAGCCAGCGCATCCGGCAACATAAGGGCCTGCATACTAGCCCTGCCACCGGGTAGTGTAAAGTGCTGGCATTGCGCTGTTTACGGCGCTAGGGTGCACGGCTTTGCAAACCAACGGGTTCTCGCCATGTCAGATTCAGGATCGCTGATACTGGCCTCGGCATCGCCTTATCGCCGGGCATTGCTCGAGCGCCTGGGCATTCCGTTCGAGGTGGACGCCGCCGCCATCGAGGAGCGGATCGCGGCTACGGAGCCCCCCGAGGAGGCCGTGGTGCGGCTCGCCCGCGAGAAGGCCTACGCAGTGGCCAAGCGCCACCCCGGGGCCCTGGTGATCGGCAGCGATCAGGTGGCCGCGCTCGGCGCCGAGATCCTCGGCAAGCCCGGCAGCGAGGAGCGTGCCCGGGAGCAGCTGAGCCACTACTCTGGGCAGGTCGTACGGTTCTTGACCGCGATCAGCGTACGCCAGGATGACGAGGAGGAGCACCTGCTGGAGACGGTGCGCGTCCGGTTCCGGACCCTCGATGCGGAAACCATCGACCGCTACGTCCGGGCCGATCAGCCCCTCGACTGTGCTGGCGCCATACGCTCTGAGGGTCTCGGCGCGGCACTGCTGGAGTCGGTCGAGAGCAACGACCCTTCGGCCCTAATCGGCCTGCCGCTGATCGGCCTCGCACGCCTCCTCCGGGGCAAGGGGTATCGACTGCCCTGAGCGGATGCCCTGCCGGGGTGCGGCCCCGTGGCCTGGCAGGGCACCCGCTCACGGGCCCGCATCAGCGGGGTTGGTGCTCGAACGTCTCTAGCGACTGGTAGACCCCCTGACCGACGGCGGTGCCGAAACGCTCGGCAAGCTGCGAGAGAAAATCACGCCGCGCCGTATAGTCGACCAGCTCCTCCTCGCCGATCACGTCGCGGGCGACGCTGCGCACGCTGCCAATCTCGTCGGCCAGCCCTTTGTCGAGGCTCTGCTGCCCGGTCCAGATCAGCCCCGAGAAGAGGCGATCCTCGTCGGCACCGGCCGCGTCGATCTGCTCACCGCGCCCGTCGCGCACGGCGGCAATGAACTGGCCGTGGATATCGTCGAGCATGGTGCGCACATGTTCGACATGGGCCTCATCCTCCGGGGCAAAGGGGTCGAGGAAGGCCTTGTCGTCGCCAGCGGTGTAGACCCGCCGCTCAATGCCGAGTTTTTCCAGGGCCTCACCGATGCCGAAGCTGCCCATGATGACCCCGATCGAGCCGACGATGCTCGACTCGTTGACGTGGATCTGGTCAGCAGCAGCGGCGACGTAATAAGCCCCGGAGGTTCCGATATCTTCGATGACGGCGTGGACCGGGATGTCCTCGTACTCCTCGCGCAGGCGCCGGATCTCCTGATAAATCTGCCGGGCATGCACCGCGCTCCCGCCCGGGCTGTTGATACGCAGCACCACACCCGCTGCGTCATCGGCCTCGAAGGCGCGCTCCAGCCCGCGGATAACTTGCTCGGCACTGGCCGCGGAATCCGACATGATCGGGCCGTCGATGCGCACCTCCGCCGTATGCGGGCCGATTTCTTCGTCCGCGGCGAAGTCCAGGCGCCCCAGCGAAACGGCGACTAGGACGACCACCACCAGGATGGCGCCGCGGGTGATCAGGCGCCAGCGCCGTGCTCGACGTTGCTCGCGGATATTCTCCTTTAGCAGCTCCAGAAGCGCATCACGCTCCGACGTCTCTTCGCTCATGCTGACTCCTCGTCTTGTGAATGCGATAACCGTTCGAGGACCGCCTTCAGCTCATCGCTGAGCGGCGCCTCGATACAGAGGGGTTCCCCGGTATCCGGATGCTGGAGACGCAGCGACGAGGCGTGCAGAAACAGCCGGCGCAGCCCGTAATCCCGCATTGTGGCGTTCGCCCCACGATCACCATAGCGCTCATCGCCCGCCACCGGGTGGCCGATGTGCCGAGCGTGGACCCGAATCTGGTGGGTGCGGCCGGTCTCCAGGCGTGCGGTGACCAGGGTCGCCTGCGGCCAGGACTGCTTCCGCAGGAATTCGGTCACGGCCGCCCGCCCCTGCTTGCTGACACGCACCTGCCGTTCCCGAGGCGCGCCTGGCAAACGCTCCAGCGGCGCATCGACGCGCAGCGGCGTCACGCCTCGCAACGGCCCGACCAGCAGCGTCGTGTAATGCTTTTCCACCTTGCCCTGCCGGAGTTGTTCATGGAGCCGACGCAGCGTCGATCGACGCTTGGCCAGCATCAAGCATCCGCTCGTCTCTTGGTCGAGTCGATGCACCAGCTCTATAAAGGGCAGATCCGGACGCAGGCCTCGCAGCGCCTCCACCAGACCCAGGCGCACGGTGGAGCCGCCGTGGACGGCCAGCCCCGAGGGCTTGTCCAGCACAAGCAGGCGCTCATCCTCATAGAGCACACCGCGGCGCAGCCGCGCCTCCAGGCCATCAGGGAGCCCCCCCGAGGCGGGTTGGCTTGTCTGGCGCTGCCCCGAAACCGGTGGTATGCGCACCACCTCGCCGGCACTCAACCGGCGCGTGGGCTTGGCGCGGCCACCATCAACACGCACCTGCCCTTTCCGCAGCAGGCGGTAGACTCGGCTGCGCGGTACACCCTTGAGTTGTCGCAGGAGGAAGTTGTCGATTCGCTGCCCGGCTTCGTCGGCCAGTACCTGATGGTGTCGAACCTTGGGATCAGAGGCGCTCATAGGCGGATTCTAGCAAAAGAAGGAATTTGAAGGGCGACGCAAGTCACTGATACAATTAGTCGCACGTGGTGTCCAGATTCACGCGACGCCGCGACGGGTTTCACACAGCGTCGCACGCCGTGCGGCGCTGATAGCAGCGCCAGACGAGACAACGGGTCCGCGCCCATGGCGGCGGGGACCACTTGACCACGACGAACATGCCCTGCGCCCCTTCAGGAGTCGAGCGCGGATGACACGGACGGAACTGTCGCACTGGATGGTCTGGCTTGCCGCCTGGTCGGCGCCACCGCTGTGGCCCGAGCGGGCAGCGGCCGGGCCCGATGCGATGCCGGCCCCCCGGCCCGTCCTGCTCGGGCGCCCTGTAGCGATGGCGGCAGGGCTGCGGAGATTGCGCACCCATGAAAAGAATGCTGATCAACGCAACTCAGCCGGAAGAGTTGCGCGTTGCACTAGTGGATGGGCAGATCCTCTACGATCTCGACATCGAGGCACCCTCCCGCGAGCAGAAAAAAGCCAACATCTACAAGGGGATCATCACCCGGGTTGAACCCAGCCTCGAGGCGGCGTTCGTCCAGTACGGCGCAGAGCGCCACGGCTTCCTCCCCTTCAAGGAGATCGCGCCGGCCTACTTCACCTCGGCGGACGGCCAGCGCAATTCCCCGAAGGACGGCCTGCGCGAAAACCAGGAGGTCCTGGTGCAGGTCGACAAAGAGGAGCGCGGCAACAAAGGCGCCGCCCTGACCACCTACATCAGCCTGGCCGGGCGCTACCTGGTGCTCATGCCCAACAATCCGCGTGCCGGGGGAGTTTCCCGGCGGATCGAGGGGTCGGATCGCGCGGAAATCCGCGAGAGCCTGCGCCAGCTGGATGTCCCGGAAGGGATGGGGCTGATCGTGCGCACCGCCGGCGTTGGACGTAGCACGGAAGAGCTGCAGTGGGACCTGGATTACCTGCTGAAGCTCTGGGATGCCATCCAGAACGCCACCGCAGAGCGCGCGGCCCCGTTCCTGGTGTACCAGGAAAGCGACGTCATCATCCGCGCGCTGCGTGATTACCTGCGTTCGGATATCGGCGAGATCCTGGTCGACGACGATGAAGTCTTCTCCAAGGCACGCGACTTCATCGACCAGGTCATGCCGTACAACCGGCAGAAACTCAAGCACTACACCGATCCGGTACCGCTATTCTCGCGCTACCAGATCGAGAGCCAGATCGAGTCGGCGTTTCAACGCGATGTTCGCCTGCCCTCCGGCGGCGCCATCGCCATCGACCATACCGAAGCGCTGATCTCCATCGACATCAACTCCTCGCGCGCCACCAAGGGTGCCGACATCGAGGAGACGGCCCTCAACACCAACCTCGAGGCCGCCGACGAAATCGCCCGGCAATTGCGTCTGCGCGACCTCGGCGGCCTGATCGTCATCGACTTTATCGACATGGGCCCACCCCGCCACCAGCGCGAGGTCGAGAGCCGGCTGCGCGAGGCGGTCAAGGCTGATCGCGCGCGGGTGCAGATCGGGCGGATCTCCCGGTTCGGGCTGCTGGAGATGTCTCGGCAGCGCCTGCGCTCGTCCCTCGGCGAGGCCCACCAGGAGGTCTGCGGCCGATGCGGTGGCCAGGGGACGGTGCGCAGCGTCGAGTCCCTGGCGCTGTCGATCCTGCGGATCATCGAGGAAGAGGCGATGAAGGAGAAGACCGGGCGCGTCCTGGCACAGCTCCCCATCGAGGTCGCCACCTTCCTGCTCAACGAGAAGCGGGCCCAGATCGCCGAACTCGAGCACCGCTACGGCGTGCACATCCTGCTGATCCCCAACCGCAATCTGGAGACCCCGCACTACGATATTCAGCGCATGCGCACCGACGAAGGCCCGGAGCAGAGCGGCAGTAGCTACAACCTGGCCACTCCGGCAGCGGAGCCGACGGTCATCGAGGCTGGCCTGCCCGCCAGTCGCCCTCCGGCGCCCGCCGTCCAGGGGGTTACCCCCAGTGCACCCGCTCCGGGCCCCGCCTCCGGCACCGAGGAGCGAAAGCGACCGACCGGCCAGGGCGCGGAGGGTCAAGGGGAAGACGCCCCTCTGAGCTCCATCTTCCGTCGGCTGCGCGGACTGCTATTCCAGAACTCCACCGATCAAGAACGCCTTACGGAGGGCGATTCACCCCGTGACAAGGCGTCCCCTCGACGCGTTGAGGCTGAGCCGGAGGCCTCCGAGGAGCGTGGCGGCCGCAACGGCGGCCAGAGCAAGCGCGGCACCCGACGCGGTGGCCGTTCCCGGGGTGGCGGACGCAGTCGGCGGGGCACCGGCGACGGCGGCAACGGACAGCAGCAGCGCGCCCAGACCGAGGGCGACTCGGGCCCCCAAGGCTCGTCCGCCGAGACGGCGCAAGCCCAGGATGAAGGCAAGGAGCGGAGCAACCGGGGCAGCAAGGCAAGCAGCAAGCGCAAGAGCGAGAGCAGCGCCAAGGCCGGGACCACTGCCGACACCGAGACCCCCGATACGGAAACCGGGACCCCGCAGCCGGAGGGCGCCAAGGAGTCGACGCCGGAAGACACCACCCAAACCTCCGAGGCCCGCTCCTCCAGTGGCTCCGGGAGAAGCGGACGCAGCCGTCGAGGCCGCCGCGGGGGTCGCCGCCGCCGGCGATCCAACAACGGGTCGGAGCAGGACGACGGGCAGTCAGGCTCGGCGGCTACCGCGCGTGACAGCGGCGACACGGCTGCTGAGTCCTCCGCCACTCAGGATGCATCGGGCACTGCCTCAGCGGCTTCGGCAACTCGCGACCAGGCGGCCGAAAAGCCCTCTGAGCCGGGAACGCAGCCCGAGGCGGCGACGACTCAGGGAGGCAGCACCGAGGCGCGTCGTACCAGCTCCCGCAAAGCCGCCGATCAACGGGCGCAGCCGACCGACGACGCGAAGCCGCCGAAGGCGGCCGAGGAAGGCGCTGCCCCATCGGTTAAGGACGCCGACGCATCGCGATCCGACCAGGCAGAGGCGGCCGAACCTGCCGCGGCAACCAACGCGCCACAACAGGCCGAGGAACCGGCAGAGACATCCGGCCGCCGCAAGCACGTCCGCTCAGGCCGTCCGCGCAAGCCGAAGACCCAGGCATCTGGTGCGCAGAATGCCACGGCGCCTGACTCGGATGGCGCTTCGGTCAATGCGGAAGATGCGGAGAGGGCCGAGTAAGACCGGCTGGTAGAAGAGAAGCCCTGCGGGCGGCACCTCGCCGCCCGCAGGAGCGGTTCAGCGCTGCTGGCGCTGACGGACCTCGGCGATCAGTCCATCGGCAGCTTCCTGGATCAGGTCGAGGACGTGCTCAAAACCCCGCTCGCCACCGTAGTAAGGATCCGGCACCTCCCGTTCACTGCGGTCGCGCGCGTAATCGAGGAATAGCCCGATCTTGTGGGCATGCTTCGGCGGGCAGTCGGCCTGCAGGATGCCCAGATTGGCCTCATCCATCGCCAGGATCAGATCGTAGGCCTCGAAATCGTGACGCTCCACCTGCCGGGCGCGCAGATCGCTGATATCGATCCCCCGCCGCTGCGCTGCCATCTGGGCGCGCTGGTCTGGACTCTTGCCGGTGTGGAAGTCGTGGGTACCCGCTGAATCGAGCTCTACCAGCTGCTCGATCCCCTCCTCGCGCAGGCGTTGGCGCAGCACACCCTCCGCCGTTGGCGATCGACAGATATTGCCCATGCAGACGAGCAGCACACGCAGTTTGTCCTCGGACATAACACCATTTCCTTATCGGGTTGATTGCAGCCGCCGGGCTACCGCCTCGAGATCGGCCGGCGTATCGACACCCGGCCCCGGGCGCTGGTCGGTGGCGGCCACCTGGATCGCGAAACCGTGCCATAGCGCTCGCAACTGTTCCAGAGACTCCAGCCGCTCTGGCGGAGCCGGCTCGAGCCCCGGGAAACGGCGAAGGAAGGCGGCCCGGTAGGCGTAGAGTCCTAGGTGGCGGAGCCAGCCCCCCGCAGCGACGGCGCCATCATCGATCCCGTCGAAGCGGTCCCGGTCCCAGGGGACCGGCGCGCGGCTGAAGTAGAGGGCGTGGTCACGGTGATCGCGCACTACCTTGACGACCGACGGTTCGAAGAGCTCGTCCGCGGCGGTGACCGGGGTCGCCAGAGTGGCAATGGCCGCGTCCGGATCCGTATCGAGCCGCTCGGCCACCAGTGCGACCAGCTCCGGGGGCATCAGCGGCTCGTCGCCTTGCAGGTTCACCACGATAGCCTCGTCAACCAATGCCAGACGATCGACCACCTCGGCGATGCGATCGGTCCCCGTGGGATGGTCGGGGGCGGTCAGCAAGACCTCCGCCCCGAAATCGCGACAGGCCGACTCGATCCGCGCGTCGTCGGTCGCCACGACCACCCGGGCGGCGCCGCTCTCTACCGCGCGCCGGTAGACGTGCTGGACCACCGGCTCGCCGAGCAGATCGGCCAGCGGCTTGCCCGGCAGCCGCGAGGCTCCGTACCGCGCCGGGATGACCACAGTGAATGCCGGCGTGCTCATACCCGGCCCTCCCGGGCGTGCAGCCGAGTCAGCAGCCCGGACACCGCGGCAGTCAACTCGCATCCCGGTTCCAACTCGACAGGCAGGTACCAGAGCCGGTCCGCCTGCGGGAGATCACGGCACTTCACCGCATCCTTCTCGGTCATGATGATCGGTCGCTCGTCAGCGAAGGAAAGATCCTGGGAGGAATAGGCGTGATGATCCGGGAAAACGTGGCGTTCCGCCACACCGATCCCGACCTCCTGCAGGGAGGCAAAGAACCGCTCGGGATGACCGATGCCGGCGACGGCGTGGGCTTCCCCGCCCGGCCAGGGCCGCTGGCTCCCGTCTACGGCCCGCGGTGCGCCCGGTTGCAGATGGAATACACAATCCCCTTCCGGGACCGCGTCCCCATTGACGGCGACGATATCCACGCCAGCCAGGCGCCCGATCGGCTCACGCAGTGGCCCGGCTGGCAGCAGTCGCCGATTGCCCAATCGTCGATGCGCGTCGAGGACCACGATCTCCGCGTCCCGGCGCATCCGGTAGTGCTGCAAGCCGTCGTCACTGACCACCACGTCGCAGCCGGCCTGGTAGGCAGCCTGGACGGTGGCCGGACGATCACTGCCGACGAACACCGGCACAGCGCAGCGCCGGGCGAGCAGGAGCGGTTCATCCCCCGAGTCGGCCGGATCCGAGTCGGCGGTCACCGCCACCGGCCCCTTCCCCGCCCGGCCGCCGTAGCCACGGGCGACGATGGCTGGGTGCCACCCGTATTCACGCAGCTGGGTGACCAGCCACGCCACCAGGGGGGTCTTGCCGGTGCCGCCCACAAAAAGGTTGCCGACGACGATCACCGGCACCGGGGACGCCGGACGGTGCAACCAGCCGCGCTGATAAAGCCCCCGGCGCAGCACTACGCCCGCCCCGTAGAGGGCCGCGAGCGGGGCGAGCGCCCGCGCCGGCAGACCATCCTCAAGCCAGAACCCCGGGACTGACACCCGCCTACCCCTCCGACTGCGGCTCGGACCGGTCTTCGAACTGCATGCGGTAGAGGCCAGCGTAGCGCCCTCCCCGATCCAGCAGTTCGCGGTGCGTCCCGCGCTCGAGGATACGGCCGCCGTCCAGGAACAGGATCTGATCGGCGTTCTCCACGGTAGAGAGCCGGTGAGCGATCACGAAGCTGGTTCGCCCCTCCATCAGGCGTTCCAGCGCCCCCTGGATGTGCCGCTCGGACTCCGTATCCAGTGCCGAGGTCGCCTCATCCAGGATCAGGATCGGCGCATCCTTGAGCACCGCCCGGGCGATGGCGATGCGCTGACGTTGCCCGCCAGAGAGCAACACGCCGTCCTCGCCCACCTCGGTCTCGAAGCCCTGGGGCAAGGCCTCGATAAAGCCCGTGGCGTTGGCCGCGTCTGCCGCCGCTCGGACCTGCTCATCGCTCACCGGACCCTGCGCGCCGAAACGGATGTTCTCCGCCACCGAGGCGTTAAACAGCATTACATTCTGCCCCACCATGGAGAATTGCCGGCGCAGGTCGGCGAGGCGGTACGCCTGCAACGGAACCCCGTCGAGGCGGATCTCGCCCTCGGTCGGCTCATAGAAGCGCGGCAGCAGGTTGACCAATGTCGTCTTACCACTGCCCGAGGGGCCCACCAGCGCCACCGTCTCGCCGGCCCGCACGTCCAGGTCGATCCCGCACAGGACCTCGCGGTCGCCACCGTACGAGAAACGCAGGCCTTCGAACTCGACGCGCCCCTCGGCCCGAGTGATGGTCCGGGAGCCGTGATCCGGCTCTTGCGGGGCATCGACGACATCGAAGATGCTCTGCGCCGCGGTCAGCCCCTTCTGGATCGTGGCGTTGACCGCGACCAGGGATTTGAGCGGCGGATTCAGCAGCAGAATGGCCCCGGCGAACGAAACGAAGGTACCGACGGTAATGGTCTCGACCACCGCATCGACGGTGACCAGGTAGATCACCACTGCCAGGGCAATGCCGGCCACCAGGCGGATCAGCGGCACCGAGGCGTACTTGGTGGCCATGAACTTCATGAACTGCTTGCGATTGCGCTCGTTGACGCGCTCGAATCGCTGCCGCTCGCGATCCGCCTGCCCGAACGCCTTGACCACCTGGTAGCCGTGGACACTCTCCTCAGCCACACTGCCGACCCCGCCCACCGCGTGGTGGATGCGCTTGCTGATCTTGCGGAAACGCTTGGTGATGTAGGCGATGATCCCGCCCACGACCGGCAGGACCCCGAGCACGATCAGCATCAGCCACGGCGAGAGGTAGGTCATATAGCCGAGCAGGAAGACCACCCGCGCGCCGTCCTGGATCAGGCTTAGAACCGCCCGCGTTACCGCACCGGCCACCTGCTCCGCTTCGTAGGTGAGCTTGGAGACCAGCCGTCCCGAGGACTGCTGATCAAAGACCCAGTTGGGCATGACCAGCAGCCGATCGTGGACATCGAGCCGCAGCCGCTTGACCAGCTGCCGACCGATCCAGGTCATCAGGTAATGCGAGGTGAAGTGGGCAATCCCCTGGAAAACGATGAAGACGATCAGCAATAGGGCATAGAAGCGGATCGTGGCCGCATCCTGCTCCACGAAGCCGTCATCGAGCAGTGGCCGGATCAACGCCACCACGCCGGTCTGCGTGCCAGCCAGCGCCAGCATCGCGAGGATCGCCACCACCCCCACCTTCCAGTGCGGCAGGACGTACCCGATAAACAGCCGGCGGAACGTCGGCCAGGTTCTGCGGTCCTGTTTGAGCGCCTGTGCGCCATCCGGTAAGGGCTGGCCGGGAGCCTGTGCTTGCGTACTCAAACCGTCTCCCTAAAGGTCGTCGGATCGGGTGGTGGCGATCGAAACGCGGTCGATGCCGACTCGGCCGGCGCCATCGAGGGCGCGAACCACCGCGCGATGCGGGGCATCGGCGTCGGCGCGCACGACGATACCGGCGACTTCGCCGGCCTCTAGGGCCTCCTCCAGCGCCCGGACCAGGGTGTTCATCTCCCGATTTACCAGCGGATTGCCGTCAACGAAATACTCGCCTTCGGCACTGATGCCGATCTCGAGCAGCTGAGGCTGGGCCTCTTCGGTCTCCTGCTCGGCCTCGGGCAGCGTGATATCGAGGCCGACCTGATCGACGAACGTCGTGGTCACCATGAAGAAGATCAGCAACAGGAAGACGACGTCGATCAACGGCGTCAGATTGAGCTCCGGTTCGTCCCGGCGTTGCCGGCGCCGCAGGTTCAAGCGGCCCCCCGGGCTCGCTGTACCGGACGCTCAGGATCGCTGGCCTCGAGCAGAAGCATCGCCTCCTGCTCCATTTCGACTACCCGTTCGTCGACCAGGCCGCGCAGGTAGCGATACGCCATCAGCGCCGGGATGGCGATGGTCAACCCCGATGCGGTGGTGATCAGGGCCTCGGCGATCCCCCCCGAGAGGGCGGCCATATCACCCAGACCCTCGGCACTGATCGCCCCGAAGACCTTGATCATGCCGATCACGGTGCCCAGGAGCCCGAGCAGCGGGCTGATCGCCGCGATGGTGCCCAGCGTGTTCAGGTAGCGCTCGAGGCGGTGGGCTTCATGGCGGCCGGCATCCTCGATCGCCTCGGCCATGACACTGCGGCCGTGGTGCCGATTGGCCAGGCCGGCCGCCAGGATCCGACCGAGGGGCGAGCTCTCCTTGAGGGTCTCGAGATGGTGGGCCTCTAACTCGTGCTCCTGCGCCAGGCGCCAGGCCCGCCCGCGCAGCGGCTCCGGGAGGATGCGTCTCTGCTGCAGGGTCCAGAATCGCTCGATGATGATGGCCAGGGCCAGGACGGAACCGATGAGGATCGGTATCATCAGCCAGCCACCGGCCTGGATGAGCTCAAGCATGATCACTCCCCGGGTCGGTCAAGGCGCTCAGTCCGGAACGGGTGGGCGTGGCGGCGGATTTTAAAGCATCCCGGGCGCCAACGCAGCCGGACTGGCCTGATGGTAAACCCGCCCCCTGCGCTGCAGCTCACTGTCTACCCGCCACGCATCGCCGTCTTCGATCAAAGTCAGCGCGCCCTGCTCGTCCGAACGCAACAAACGACCGTCCTTCAACTCAACCGCCGCACTGCACGCCTGGCGGTCCTCGTCACATCCGGCGGCGCCGACAACCAACCCCTTCGTGTCGTTCTCCAGGTCCGGTCGCAGCGATACGGTACCCGCCTCTCCCTCGACATCCAGGCCCCACTCTTCGTCGCCGAGGGGCGTCTCCTGCAGCGTCAGCCGCCCCAGGGACCACTCCGTCGCCTCGGCCGTCGTATCCTGTCCAGCCCCCCGCCACTCGGCATCGTCCCAACGCTGCCGCGCCTCGGCGACGGCGCCATCCCAGGGGGCCTGCTCGCGCGGCACCAGCCAGGCCTTGAGGGTCAGCCCCCGGGCTTCGAGAAACGGCTCGACAGCAACGCTCGCCGCGTCGAGCCCCCCTCCGGGACCCCCGCCGTAGACCACCGCTTGACGGCCATCGCAGGCCAGAGCGGTCAGACCTCCGCCGGTATCGAAGACCACCACGCGGCCGGAGGGACCGCCTCCGCTACTGCCGGGCCCCAGGAGCAACAACGCCAATAACGGCCCAGCCAGCCACCGCCCGGGCACGGCCCGAGGAGCCAGCACCAGAGCCACACCGACAGCGGCCAGCGCCACCGCTCCGACCGATGGGGTGGGCACCTCAACGGCACCGAGGAACTCGGCCAGCGCGCTGAGCACACGCATCAGCACCCCGAGGGCGGCATCCGCACCCTGCCACAACCCGCCGGACCACTCTGGCACCACGGGCTGGAGCGCGACTCCGGTCAGGATCAGGGGGACAACCGATACGCTGACCCAGGGCACGGCTACGAGATTGGCCAGCGGCGAGAGAAGCGGCAGGTGCCCGAACCAGACCGCAGTCGCTGGTAGCATGCCGACCCCCACCAGCACCTGGATCCGCAGCCATGGTAGGGGACCGCGCTGCATCGGGCGACCCGTTGTAGCTGCCAGGATGATCGCCACCGCCCCGAAGGAGAGCCAGAACCCCGCCCCCAGCGGCGCCCAGGGGTCGAGGGCGAGCACCGCGGCAGCCGCCACGGCGAGGCTGTGCCAGGGGCTTAACGGGCGGCGCAGCAGGAGCGCGCCGGCGAAGACCAGCACCATGAGCAGCGCGCGCTGAGTGGGTAGGGTGAAGCCGGCCAGGGCGGCATAACCGGCTGCAGCCAGCGCCCCGGCCAGGGTGCCGGCAATCAGGGCGGGAACCCGGCGAACCAGCGACGGAACCACACGCCAGAGTCCGCCGGCCAGCGTGCCGGCGAGGCCGGCAACCAGACCGATATGCAGCCCCGAGATCGCTAGCAGGTGGGCCGTCCCGGTGACCGAAAGCACCTCCCACTGGTCATCGCCGATCCTATCGCGCACGGCCACGCCCAGCCCTTGGACCAAGCCCAGGTACCGCGAATCGCCGAGCCGCTCGGCCATGGCGTCGGCGATCCGAGTCCGCACGCTATCGATTCGCCAGCCGCCGGACAGGCGTTCGGCCTGCTCCGCTTCCCGCACATAGGCCGTCGCGCCGATCCGGCGTTGGAACAGCCACCGCTGGTAATCGAAGCCCTCCGGATTGAGGAATCCATCGGGGGCGCGCAGGCGAAGGCACAGCTGCCAGCGCTCCCCCGGCGCTGGCTCCTCCGTCGCCCCATACCAATCCACGCGGATGCGTCGCGGCAATGGCTCCAGCAGCTCGCCATCGAGCACGCCGTCAGGCCGGAACTCGAAGCGAGCACGGTGACTCTCAATCTCAGGGACGGAAACGACCTGCCCTTCCAGGCAGGCGTCGGTGCCGTCATGGCTAGGGGCAAGTTCATGGGCCAAAAGCCAGCAGGCACTGAGCAGCGCCCAGGCGCAGCCTAGGAGCCCGGCAGCCGGCCAGCGCCAGCCGCGCGGGGCGAGCAGACCCCACACGACCCCGGAGGCGGCCACTGCTGCCACCGAGAAGGCCCCGGGGGGCTCCCGTAACACGCTCACGACCAGTACGATTCCGGCCGCGAAGGCAAGCGATCCTGCTCGCATCAGCCATCCTTGGCATGTGCGCGGATAAGTGTCTTAGGGTCAGGCTAGCCGAGAACGGCCAAAAGATGCCAACCCATCCGTTCGAACGGCGGCCCAGGCGGTAGGTAGCATCGAGGAGCATCCATGCGACGGTGGCTTAAAGGAGCGTTGCCGGATCTGCAGCGGCTCAAGCACCAGGGGCGATTCGCATTCCTGGGACGGCTGCTGGAGGACCCGTTCCTGTTCCATCTGAACCGCCGTTCGACCGCCGGTGGCGTGGCGATCGGGGTATTTGTCGCCTTCCTGCCCATTCCCCTGCAGATGCTGCTAGCCGCCGTGATCGCCATCCTGGTGCGCGTCAATCTGATCCTGGCCGTCATCCTGGTCTGGGTGAGCAACCCCCTGACCATGGGCCCAATGATCTACGCCAGCTACCGCACCGGCGCCTGGCTGCTTGGCGTCGAGTTCGAACCGATCGACTACGACAATGCGTTCCAGTGGTTCCTGGGCAACCTCCACCAGGCGTGGCAGCCGGTGGTCACCGGGTCACTGGTGTTGGGGGTGATCGCCGGGGGCCTGACCTACATCGCCGTGTTATTGACGTGGCGCTACGCCGTCCACCGCGAGCGCCACCAGCGCCGCGTCCGCTTTGCCCACCGACGCCGAAGCACCGACGCGCAGGAGCAGCGTAGCGAGGAGTCTTAACTCGAGGCGGCCTCCGCCGCCTGGGCGCCCTGCCCTTGCAGGCAGCCATCCTCGAGCTTGTAGACGCGCTCGGTGCGGTGGGCCAGATCCAGGTCGTGGGTCACGAAGACCAGCGCGGTCCCGAACTCCTGGTTGAGGCTCTGCAGCATGCCGAAAACCCGCTCGGCGGTATGCCGGTCCAGGTTGCCGGTGGGCTCGTCGGCGAGGATGCACTGCGGTCGCGTCACCAGCGCCCGGGCAATGGCTACCCGCTGCCGCTCCCCGCCGGAGAGTTCCGACGGGCGATGGCTCATGCGCGCCTCCAGGCCGATGCGCGTCAGCAGCTCGGCCGCGGCCGTCCTGGCCTGTGCAGCCGACACCCGACGGATGAGCAGTGGCATCGCGACGTTTTCCAGCGCGGTGAACTCCGGCAGCAGGTGGTGGAACTGGTAAACGAAGCCCAGGGCCTGGTTCCGCAGGCGCCCGCGCGCTGCCTGCTTCAGGGTGTAGATGCGCTCGCCGGCGACCTGCACCTCGCCCGCGGAGGGGGTATCGAGCCCCCCGAGGATGTGCAGCAAGGTGCTCTTGCCAGAACCGGACGGCCCCACCACGGCCACCTGCTCGCCGGCGCGCACGCTGAGATCCACCCCGCTGAGGACCTCAACCTCCTGTGGGCCCTCGCTGAAGTGTTTGGCCACCCGCCGACAATCGATGACCACCTCGGCCTCATTCATAACGCAACGCCTCCGCGGGCTCTGTACGCGCCGCCCGCCACGCCGGGTAGAGCGTAGCGACTAGCGACAGCGCCAGTGCCAGTACCGTGATCCGCCCAACGTCCTCGCCGCGCAACTCCGAGGGCAGATCGCTGATGTAGTAGACGTCGGCGGGCAGGAACTCGAAGTTGAGCAACTGCTCCACCGCCGGGACGATGTTCTCGACATTGAGCGCCAGTGACACACCGCCGGCGACCCCGAGCAGGGTTCCTACCACGCCAATCACCGCGCCCTGGATAATGAAGACCGCCATGACGCTGCCCGGGCTCAGTCCCACCGTTCGCAATATGGCGATATCGGACTGTTTATCGCGGACCACCATGACCAGGGTCGAAACGATGTTAAAGGCGGCTACCGCGACGATCAGCGCCAGAATGACGAACATGACCGTTTTCTCGGTCTGCACTGCGCGGAAGAAATTGGCGTGCTGCCGGGTCCAGTCCACCACCCGGTATTGCCCCGGCAGGTCGTCGGCCACCTCGCGGGCCAACCAAGGGGCAGCCATCATATCGTCGAGCTTGAGCCGGATCCCGCTGACCCCATCCCCCATCCCCTTGACCCGCGCCATATCCTCGATGTGGGCGATGGCCAAGGTCCGGTCGTACTCGTGCATCCCCACTTCGAAGATACCGGTCAGCGTGAACCGCCGCATGCGGGGCGTCACACCGGCCACGGAGACACGGGCCTCGGGGGTGATCACGGTGATGCGGTCACCCACTCGTGCACCGAGTTCGCGAGCCAGGGCCGAGCCCATGATCAGCCCGAACTCCCCGGCCTCCAGCTTGGCCTCCCCGGCGATCACCTGATCCAGGACATCGGAGACACTCGGTTCTAGATCGGGATCCACGCCACGGATCAAAGTCCCGCTGACCTGGCCCCCACGGGTCACCATGACCTCGCCATCGATGAAGGGGGCGGCACCGACAACGCGGGGATGCCGCTCGGCGCGCTCAAGCACCCCGGGCCAATCCTCCACCTGACGCTGAGCGCCGTGGACTTCAGCGTGGGAAACCATTCCGAGGATCCGCTCGCGCAGCTCCCGCTCGAAACCGTTCATCACCGAAAGCACGGTGATCAGCGCTGCAACGCCGAGGGCGATGCCGATCATCGAGGTCATCGAGATGAAAGAGACGAAGTGCCCACGCCGCCGGGCCCGGGTGTAACGAAGGCCGATGAACAGCTCTACAGGTCGGAACAACGGATTACGGCTCCTCTTGATAGTGGACCGGCAGGGCGCAATCGGGCCGGATCCCGGTGGCGCTCGGATGCAGCCGGACCGCGCGGATCTCGACGCCCTCCGCCGCAGCCGCGCGCAGGGCGTCGGCGTAACGCGGATCGATCGCCTCCGCCGGGCGCACCTCCTGCGCATCGCTGCGCTGCACGCAGAAGACCAGCGCCGCCCGCCCCCCACCACGGACCCATTCCGTGAGCACCTCCAGGTGGCGTCGTCCGCGCTCGGTGACCGCATCGGGGAACAGCGCCCGGCCGTGCTCAACCGCTGCGGTCACGTTCTTGACCTCGACAAAGCACGGCGGTTCCCCTCCTGGATGGCCCTCTAGGAGCCAATCGGCACGCATCGGCGCATCCGGCACACGGACCTCACGCCGCCGTGACGCATAGCCCGACAGCTCTGGGAGCAGACCGGCGTCCAGCGCCTCGCCGACCAGGGCGTTGGCGCGCCCGGTGTGCACCCCCACCACCACCTCCCCCGGCAACTCGACCAACTCCCAGGTCTGAGCGTACTTGCGCCCGGGGCGCGTGGAGTGGCTGAGCCAGACTCGCGCGCCGGGCTCGGTACAACCGAGCATCGATCCGGTGTTGGGGCAGTGAACGGTCCACTGCTGACCGGAGGCGTCCTCCACATCGGCGAGGAACCGTCGGTAGCGCCGAACCAGTCGCGCCTCCGTCAACACCTGCTCGAACTCCACGGAAAGGCTCCCGGCGCATGATCAGCGCTCAGTTTACGCGTCCGCAGCGCGCCGCTCATACCCTTTACATGACGCGATGATCGGGTATAGTCCCGGTCGCCTTTTCGGGATCCGACCCAACGCCATGTCCGCGCCCGTTCACCCCGATTGTCAGCACCCACGCCTCCCCGCCGAATGGGAAGCCCAGGCCGCGCTGATGCTGACCTGGCCCCATGCCAGCGGCGACTGGGGCGAGCACCTCGCCGCCGCCGAGGCGTGTTTCGAGCGCCTCGCCGCAGCCGCGGCGCGCTACCAGCCTGTTCTCATCGTCTGCCCCGACAGCCGCACCAGCGCGCGGGTCCGCAACCGCCTGCGCTCCGCCGGAGTCTCCCCCCAGCGCATGATCTTCACGGAGGCCCCCTCCAACGACGTCTGGGCACGGGATCACGGACCGATCACCGTCCGGCGCGCCGGCGGGAGGGCCCAGCTGCTCGACTTCCGGTTCAACGGCTGGGGCGAGCGCTATCCCGCCGATGAAGACGACCGTCTGACCCGCAGGCTCACTGAGGAGGGCGTGATTGGGGGCGAGTCGTACCGGCGGATCGAGTGGATTCTTGAGGGCGGCAGCATCGACAGCGACGGCGCGGGCACCCTGCTGACCACGACCCGCTGCCTGCTGAACCCCAACCGTAATACGGACACCGGCCGCGAAGAGGTTGAGGCCCAGCTACGCGCGCGCCTCGGCATCCGCCGCGTCCTTTGGCTGGAGTCGGGCTGGCTGTGCGGCGACGATACCGACGGTCACGTGGATATGCTGGCGCGATTCGTCGATCGGCGCACGATCGCCCACGCCGTCTGCGAAGACCCGGACGACCCCCATTACGCGCCGCTGCGGGCGCTGCGCGAGGAGCTGCAAGCCGCCCGCACCCGCAACGGTGATCCCTACCGGCTGGTCGAGCTGCCGCTCCCGGCGCCGATCCACGATGAAGACGGTAATCGACTCCCGGCGACGTACGCCAACTTCGTCTTCGTCAACGGTGCCGTGCTGGTCCCGGTTTACGACGATCCTGCAGACGCCATCGCCTGCGCACGACTTGCCCAGGCCTGCCCAGGACGCGATATCGTTCGGGTACCGGCCCAGGATCTCATTCGTCAGGGCGGGAGTGTGCACTGTGCCACCATGCAACTGCCAGCGGGCGTGATCATCGACGGCCTGGCCACAGGGGCGGAGGCCACGCGGAGGGTCCACGAGGCATGAGCCGGAACTACCTGCTGGGCCTGGTCCAGCATCCCTGCAGCGACGACCGGCAGGCGAACCTCGAGCGTTCGGTGGCCGGGATCGCCCGTGCCGCCGAGGCCGGTGCCGAACTGGTCCTGCTCCAGGAACTGCACTGCGGGCCGTACCCCTGTTACGAGGAGCACCCCGCCCACTTCGACGCTGCCGAACCCATCCCGGGTCCGGGCACCGAGCGCCTGGGTCAGGCCGCCGCGGAGCACGGGGTGGTCGTCGTTGGCTCCCTCTTCGAGCGTCGCGCCGCGGGGCTCTACCACAACACCGCGGTGGTCCTTGAGCGCGACGGCTCGCTCGCCGGCACCTATCGTAAGATGCACATCCCGGACGACCCGGGATACTATGAGAAGTTCTACTTCACCCCCGGCGACCTTGGCTTCACCCCCATCGACACCTCCGTGGGGCGCCTGGGCGTACTGGTCTGCTGGGATCAGTGGTTCCCGGAAGCAGCCCGGCTGATGGCCCTGGCCGGGGCCGAGATCTTGCTCTACCCGACCGCCATCGGCTTTGCCCCGGACGAGCCCGACGACGAGCAAGCGCGGCAGGTCGAGGCGTGGGAAACGGTCCAGCGCGGTCACGCCATCACCAACGGTCTGCCGGTGGCGGCCTGCAACCGGGTCGGCACCGAGCCGGCCGCCCGTTTCTGGGGGCGCAGCTTTGTCTGCGGTCCGCAGGGCGAGGTCCTTGCCCGGGCCGGCGATGAGGAGACCGTCCTGGTCGTCGCTATCGACCCGAGTCGCACCGAGGTAGTCCGGCGCATGTGGCCCTTCCTCCGCGACCGGCGCATCGAGTGCTACAGCGGCCTCACCCGGCGTTACCTCGACGAACCGCGGCACGCGGAGGACGGCGCCGGGGCGGGCTGGTAACATGCACAGCCTCTGGTGTCCGCGAGTGTGAGGCGAACCGATGCAAGAGACGGAAAACAGCCAGCTGTCGCCCAACGATACGCCCCCCGGCATCGCCCCGTGGGCGGTCTACATCCTGCACCTGGGCAGCCTGTTCATCGGCCTGACGGCGGTCATCGGCGTCATCGTTGCCTATATGCAGCGTCGTGACGCCGCCGCGTGGGTCCAGAGCCACTACCAGTTCCAGATCAACACCTTCTGGATCGGCCTTCTGATCTTCGCGGTAGCCATCATCACCATGCCGCTCTACGGCCTGGGCTTTCTGCTCGGCGTCTTCCTGACCATCTGGCTGCTCGTGCGGTGCATTTACGGGATGCGCCAGCTCAATGCGCGCGAACCGATCCCGGACCCTGAGACCTGGCTGTTTGGCTGGAGCCGGAGCGGTTAACGACGTGTTGCTCGGCGACCTGCCCCTCCCCCAACGTCCCGCCGAGCGGCGGGACTGGTCCGGGCTGCTCGGCGCTGCCCAGCCGCTGGCCATCGCCGAGGCCGCCCGGCAGCACGACGGCCCAGTCATCGCCGTTACCGGGACGCCGCAGCAGGCCGCCGCCTTGCAGGAGGCGGTCGGCTTCTTCCTCGGCGATGACGTGCCGGTGCTCGGTTTCCCGGACTGGGAAACCCTGCCCTACGATGTCTTCTCCCCGCATCAGGACATCATCTCGGAGCGCCTGCTCGGGCTCTACCGCCTGCCGGCGATGACCCGGGGCGTGCTGGTGGTCCCGGCGGCCACGCTCATGCATCGCTTACCGCCGCGCGGCTGGTTAGAGGGCCGGTCGCTGATGCTGCATCCGGGCGACCGATTGGAGATCGAGCCCATGCGCCGCCGCCTGGAGGCCGCCGGCTATCGGTGCGTGCCGGAAGTAGGCGAGCATGGCGAATTCGCGGTGCGCGGCGCCCTGCTCGACCTCTTCCCCATGGGCGGCGAGACGCCGTATCGCATTGACCTGTTCGACGACGAGGTGGAGAGCCTGCGCCGCTTCGACCCGGAGACTCAGCGCACCACGGATCAGGTCGATGCCATCGAGCTGCTGCCGGCCCGAGAATTCCCGACGGACGAAGGCGGCATCACCCGTTTCCGCCAGGCATTCCGCGCCGAGTTCGAGGGCGATCCAGCGCGCAGCTTCCTCTATCGCGCCGTCAGCGAGGGCCGCATTCCCGGCGGGATCGAATACTACCTGCCGCTGTTCTTCGAAGAGACGGCCACGCTGTTCGACTACCTGCCCGAGGGCACCCTGGCCATCCGTCTCGAGGGCACCGACGCCACTGCAGACGGTTTCTGGCAGCAGGTCCAGGACCGTTACGAACAGCGCACCGGAGACATGGATCGCCCGCCCTTGCCTCCGCGACGCGTCTTCCTCGACGGGGACGAGCTGCGCGCCGGGCTCAACCGCCGCCCGCAGGTGGTCCTACACGGCGAGCCGGGGCGCGGGAGCGACGCCGACGTCGACGCACTCCCCGAGCTGGCAGCTCGCCCGCAGGCGGACCGACCGTTGGAGCGACTCGAACAGTTCCACGCCGGCTACCCGGGGCGGATTCTGTTCACCGCCGAGAGCGCCGGACGTCGGCAGGGGCTGCAGGAACGACTGACCCGGTCCGGGATCGAGGCCCGATCGGTTCAGGGTTGGCGCGACTTCCTCGACGGCGACGTGCCGGCGGCCATCACCGTCGCGCCGCTGGAGACAGGCGCGCGCATCGACGGCATCGCCATCATCCCGGAGAGCGCACTCTACGGCGAACGCGCTCGACAGAGCCGGCGACGCCGCTCGAGCGCCTCGACGGACCCGGCAGCGGTCATCCGCGACCTCTCCGATCTGCACGAGGGCGCCCCGGTCGTCCACGAGGACCACGGGGTGGGCCGCTATGTCGGCCTGCAGAGCCTCAGCGTGGGGGATGTCACCACCGAGTTCCTCACCCTGGAGTACGCCGGCGGTGACAAACTGTACGTGCCGGTCTCGGCTCTGGATCGCATCTCCCGCTACACCGGCGCCGACGCCGACGAGGCTCCTCAACACCGCCTGGGCAGTGATCAGTGGGACAAGGCGCGCCGCCATGCGGCCAAGCGCGCCCGCGATGTCGCCGCCGAATTGCTCGATCTTTACGCGCGGCGTCAGGCCCGGGCCGGCGATGCCTGCCTGTTCGATGACGAGGCCTACGAAGCCTTTGCGTCCGCCTTCCCCTTTGAGGAGACCCCGGACCAACAGGCCGCCATCCAGGCCGTCCTCGATGACCTGCGCTCCGACCAGCCCATGGACCGGGTGGTCTGCGGCGATGTCGGCTTCGGCAAGACTGAGGTCGCCATGCGCGCGGCCTTCGCCGGCGTTCAAGCGGGGCGACAGGTGGCCATGCTGGTGCCGACGACCCTGCTGGCCCAGCAGCACTATCAGAACTTCGCCGACCGCTTCGCTGACTGGCCGGTGCGGATCGAGTCGCTGTCGCGCTTTACCGGCAAGAAGGGCAACGAGAAGACGCTGGCACGGATTGCCAGCGGCGAGGCCGACGTGGTCATCGGCACCCACAAGCTGCTCGGCAGTGAGGTCCAGTTCAAGAACCTGGGCCTGGTCATCATCGATGAGGAGCAGCGGTTCGGGGTCCGGCAGAAGGAACGGCTTAAGCGACTGCGCGCCGAGGTCGATGTCCTGACCCTCACCGCCACGCCGATACCGCGCACCCTGAACATGTCCATGGCGGGGATCCGGGATCTGTCCGTCATCGCCACCCCCCCGGAACGCCGCCTGGCGGTGAAGACCTTCGTTCAAGAGTGGAGCGATGGTCTCATCCGTGAGGCGTGTCAGCGGGAGCTCCAGCGCGGCGGGCAGGTCTACTTCCTCTACAACGACGTGAAGTCCATCGAGCGGACTGCCAATCAGCTGCGGGACCTGATGCCGGAGGCACGCATTGGCGTCGCCCACGGCCAGATGCGCGAACGGGAGCTCGAGCAGGTGATGCTCGACTTCTACCACCAGCGCTTCGATATCCTGGTCTGCACGACAATCATCGAGTCGGGGATCGACATCCCCACGGCCAACACCATCATCATCCACCGGGCGGACCGATTCGGGCTGGCCCAGTTGCACCAGCTCCGCGGTCGCGTGGGGCGCTCCCACCATCGCGCCTATGCCTATCTACTCGCGCCGCCGCCGAACGCAATGACCGCCGACGCGCTTAAACGGCTGGAGGCCATCTCGCAGCTCGAGGATCTGGGCGTTGGATTTGCCCTCGCCTCCCACGACCTGGAGATCCGCGGCGCCGGCGAGCTGCTCGGTGATGAACAGAGCGGGCAGATCCAGGAGGTCGGGTTCACGCTCTACAGCCAGCTGCTGGAACGGGCAGTCAAAGACCTCAAGGCCGGGCGGGACCCCGCTCCGGAAGCCGAGCTCGACACCGGCGTGGAGGTCGATCTGCGCCTGTCCGCGCTGCTCCCGGCGGATTACCTGCCGGACGTACATACCCGCCTGGTTCAGTACAAACGGATCAGTAGCGCCCGCAGTGATGCCGAGCTCGAGGAGCTGCAGATCGAGATGATCGACCGCTTCGGGCTGCTGCCCGATGCGGCGCGCAACCTCTTCCGCACGGCCTCTCTCAAACTCCGGGCCGAGGCGCTGGGCATCCGCAAGGTCGAGGCGGGCCCCTCCGGCGGCACGATCCACTTCGGCCCGCAGCCGCAGATCGATCCCGGGCGCCTGGTGCAGATGGTCCAGCAGGAACCGGGCAAGTACCGCCTGGACAATCAGCAGCGGCTGCACCTCAGCGATGACCTGAGCGACGAGACGGCCCGATTCGAGGCGATGGAGCGGCTTCTGGAGAGACTCCACGCCAGCGAGGAGGTAGCGGGATGAGCCACCCCGACCCCGGCAAGCACAGACCACGGCGGACCTCCCCTGCGACGGCGGTGCTCAGCGCGATCCTGCTGCTTTGGATCGGCGGCGAGGGTGGAAGCGCTGCGGTGCCGGCTCAGGCCTCCGAGGCCGAGGAGTGGTACGAGGTTGAGGTCATCGTCTTTCGACAGTGGGAACAGGGGGGGCGCCACGCCGAGCGGTGGCCGACGCGTGCCGACCTGCCGCATTATCCGCTCTGGCAGATCCCGGCTGGATGCGGGGACGACCACGCCAACCGCCAGGAACTGGGCATCGAAGACGACCCGGCAGCGGCGGAGATCGATACCGATGATCTGGACGCGGAAGAGGCCCGACTCCATTGCCTGCCCACGGAACGCCGGCGCCTGACCGCCCACTGGGGGGAGCTGACGCGCTCCGACGCCTACCAGCCCCTGTACCACCTGGCCTGGCTGCAGCCCGGTTTCGGTCGGGACCGCGCCGTAGCGGTGCCGGTGCCCTATCACTGGACCCCGCCCACCGAGGCCGAGGCCAGCGGACAGGAGTTCCGCGATCCGCGTTACCAGCCTGCGGCCTTCGGGTTGATCCGCATCTACCGCGAGCGGTTTCTGCATGCAGTGGTGGACCTCCGCCTGCACTGGCGGGCGGTAGGGCGCGAGATTGATTCCGCGGAGCAGATCCGGGCCCCCCTCCACCGCATGAGCGAACACCGCCGGATGCGCAGCGGCGAGCTGCACTATCTGGACCATCCGGCCCTCGGTGTCCTGATGGTTATCCACCCCGCCGACCGCCCTCCGGAGGACTGAGGTGCACCCGGTTTCGGGGCACCGATCTGAGGCCGCGTCGGCGGGTGGCGCCGGGAGAAGCGGGGCTGGGCGCCCCGCCTAGCTCAGTGAGGCGATCATCTTCCGCACCGCCTCCATGCCGTGGATCAGGTGCTCGCGGATCTCGTCCATGGAGAGTTCTTCGCCATCCCCCATGCCAGCCGCCCAGTTGGCCACTACGGCACAGTGGGCGTAGCGCAACTCGGCCTCGCGGGCCAACGCTGCCTCCGGCATCCCGGTCATCCCCACCAGGTCGCAGCCGTCCTGCCGCATCCGGCGAATCTCCGCAGCGGTCTCCAGGCGCGGGCCCTGGGTCGCGCCGTAGGTCCCCCCGTCCACCGCGTCGATACCGGCGTCGCGGGCAGCACAGAGCAGCCACTCCCGCACCGTGGCGTCGTAGGGATAGGTAAAGTCGATGTGGGTGACGTGCTCCAGATCCTGATCGTGGAACGTCGAGATGCGCGAGTGGGTGTAATCGATGATCTGGTCCGGGATGGCGATCCGGCGCGGCGCGTAGGCCTCCCCGAGGCCGCCGACGGCAGCCACGGCGATCACACGATCGACCCCGACATGACGCAGGGCCCAGATGTTGGCCCGGTAATTGACCTGATGCGGAGGAATGTTGTGACTATGACCGTGGCGGGCCAGGAAGGTGATATTGTGGCCCCGGAACGTACCGTGAATCAGGGGGGCCGAAGGCTCGCCGAACGGGGTCCGGACCACCTCGCGGCGGGTAATTTCCAGCCCTTCCAGGGACGTCAGCCCCGTCCCGCCGATAATGCCGACACTCATCAACGCTCCTCCGTATCCGGTTCTTGCTGGGTTTTCGCCGCCTGTTCGATGCGCTGATCGATGGCGTAGATGCCGTCCGCGTTGCGGCCGAGGCCCCGACAGTCCATCCCGGCGCCGAAGACGTAGCGATCCTCCACTTCCAAGCCGACGTAATCGGCGCACAGCCCCTGATACTTGCGGTCGTGGCGCTTATCGACCAGCACGGCCGTGCGCACCGAACGGGCACCTGCGCTGCGGAAGGCGTCGATGATCCCGGCCAGGGTGTTGCCCTCATCGAGGATGTCATCGACCACCAGCAGGTCGCGCCCTTCGATCGGCGTCGTAGGCAGGGCGTGCCAGACCAGCTCCTCGCCGCTGAGCTCGTTGCGATACCGCGTGGCGTGGACGTAGTCCACCTCGAGCGGGAAATCGAGCCGCGGCAGCAACCGCCCGGCGGGGATCATGCCACCGATCATGACACCCAGGATCAGCGGGTTGCGGCCACCAAGGTCCTGCGTGATCTCCCTGGCCATCCGATCCAGGGCCTGATCGATGGCCCACTGGTCATGAATCAGTTCGGCCCCGCGCAGATCCGGGGCATCGTCCCAAGGCATTGCAGCCCTCCTGGTACTGTTCTCTGTTTCGGTGTCTTCACCCCGGCGCCCCGAACCCGGGAACGCCCTCGGTCAATTCGCAGACCGCTGTCTGGTAGGCGCCGTCCGCCCGTAACTCGGGCCACCCGGGCGCCGGTCGGCCGTGCATGCGTACCAGACGCAGCGCCGACGTGGGATCCAGCCAGCGATCCCCGGACGCCTCGCCGAGCAGCGCCTCGGCCTCGGCCGGATCGCAGACCAGCGCCACATCGCAGCCCGCCCCCAGGCACGCATCCACCCGGTCGAACATGGTACCGGCGGTCTCCGCCCCGCGCATGCCGAGGTCATCACTGAAGACCGCACCGAGGAAGCCGACCCGGCGGCGCAGGATGTCACCGATCCAGCGTGGGGAGAAACCGGCCGGCCGGTCGTCGACATCGGGGACGACCAGGTGCGCAGCCATGACCCCTGGGAGTCCCGAGGCCGCCAAGCGCTGAAAGGGTACCAGATCCCGACGCGCGATCTCTGCCAGTGAACGGTCATCGCAGGGCAAGGCCACGTGGCTGTCGGCCTCGACCGAACCGTGCCCCGGGAAGTGCTTGCCTACCGCCGCCATCCCCGCCTGACGCATGCCGCGCATCCAGGCGTGACCGAGCCGCGCCACCGCGGCCGGCTCACGGTGCAGGGCGCGAGAACCGATCACGTGGCTCACCCCCCCATCGAGATCCAAAACCGGCGCGAAACTCAGATCCACCCCGCAGGCGCGCAGTTCCGCGGCCATCACCCACCCCGCCCGGTGCGCACTCTGCCGGGCCTGATCGGGATCGAGATCGTACAATCGACCGAACCAGGAAGCGGCGGGCAGCGGGGTGAAGCCCTCCCGAAAGCGCTGCACGCGGCCGCCCTCCTGATCGACAGCGACCAGCAGGGGCGGCTCACGCACGGCGTGAATGGACTGTGTCAGATCATGAAGCTGCTGCGTATTTTTAAAGTTACGCGTGAAGAGAACGACCCCACCGACGGCCGGATGCCGCAGGAGCTCTCGCGCCTGCGCTGGGAGTTCACCCCCCGCGATTCCAATCATGAGCGGGCCCAGCATGGCGTGCTCCTCCCTGTCGCCCCGATCACCCAGCCCTGGCCGGCACGGGCCGGGTCGGCCAGGGCGGACCGATCCAAACCGGGGTGCCTCCAGTCACCGCATCGAACAGGTCGATCACGGCCGCGTTACGCATACGAACGCATCCGTGGGAGCACGGTACGCCAACAGGCTCGCTATCCGGGCACCCGTGGATGTAGATGAACCGTCTCATGGTATCCACTGCGCCAAGCCGATTCACCCCGCGCTCCAGGCCGGAGAGCCACAGGATGCGGCTCAGGATCCAGTCGCGCTCGGGGTGGTCGTGATGCAGGGTCGGTGTCCACACCTCGCCGGTCCAGCGACGGCCCACGAAGACGGCACCGCTCGGGGCACCGGCACCGATCCGTGCCCGCACGCAGTGCCAGCCTCGCGGGGTGCCACCACTGCCATTGCGCTCACCGGCGCCTCGGGCGCCCGTGGCCACCGCATACACGCCAAGCGCCGTCTCTCCCTCGAGCAGAGTCAGCCGCTGCGCCAGCAGATCCACACTCAGCCAGCGGCTCGACGGGATGTTGCTCACTTCGCCCATTGACTGAAGGGGTGCTGGATCAGGCAGACGTTGTAATAGCGCGGGTCGTCCGAGACCTCCTCACCGATCCAGGGGGGGCGCTCGAACGCCTCCTCGGCATCGCTCAGCTCGATCTCGGCGACGACCAGCCCCTCGTTATCGCCCTCGAAGACATCGACCTCCCAAGTATGCCCGGCCCACGGCACCTCGTAGCGCACCTTCTCGATCTGCGGTCGCTCGCAGAGTTCTGCAAGCATCTCTTCGGCATCCCGCAGCGGGATCGGATACTCGTACTCGCGGCGCTCCACCCCTAAGGTGGCGCTCTTGATGTTCAGCCACGCGTACTCGCCGGCCACCCGGACCCGAATCGAGGCGCGCTGGGCACCGACCAGATAACCCTGACGCATACGCTGCCCCGCGTCTGCGTATTCACGCCATTGATCGTTTACAAGCAGGAACTTGCGCTCGATTTCTTGCGCCACTTCATCCTCCACTTGAAGCGTGTGACTGGCGCTACCATACAAGCCGCAGCCCGCGCCGTCACAGCAGAGCCCCCTCGCCCATACCGGCCCGAGCGATTACACTGTCCGCCCTTTCCGATACGGAGGGTGTGAACCTGATGCCGAAACTCGTCTTACTGCGTCACGGTCAGAGCATCTGGAACCTGGAAAACCGGTTCACTGGCTGGTACGACGTCGACCTAAGCGACCAGGGGATCAACGAAGCCCGCGAGGCCGGTGTCGCCCTGCGCGAGGCGGGCATCGCTCCGCAGGTCGCCTACACGTCGGTGCTCAAGCGGGCCATTCGCACCCTCTGGCTGAGCCTCGCCGAACTCGACCGCATGTGGATCCCCGAGATCAAGGACTGGCGGCTCAACGAGCGCCACTACGGCGCACTCACTGGCCTGAACAAGGCGGAGACGGCCGAGCAGTACGGCGACGAGCAGGTCCACATCTGGCGGCGCAGCTACGATACGCCGCCCCCGGCACTCGATGCCGAGGACGAGCGTCACCCGCGCCACGATCCGCGCTACGCCGGCCTAGACCCGCAACAGCTGCCAGGTACGGAATCGCTCAAGCTGACCCTGGAGCGCGTGCTGCCCTGCTGGGAGGGGGAAATCGCGCCGGCCCTCCGGCAGCACGACTGCGTGCTGATTGCCGCCCACGGCAACAGCCTGCGCGCGCTGGTCAAGCACCTCGACGGTCTGGCCGACGATGCCATCATGAAGGTGGAGATCCCCACCGGCCGCCCCCTGGTCTACGAACTGGCCGAGGACCTGAGCGTGCAGCGCAGCTACTACGTGCAGGACTGAGACCGCGGTCGCCGCGGAGGAGACGCACCGATGTCCGATGAGTCCTCCCGGGATCGTGACCCCGCCTCGCCGCTTCCCCATCTGACCGGCAGCGGCGAGGCACACATCGTGGACGTCGGCGAGAAACCGGCCACCCGGCGGGTGGCCGTCGCCGAAGGCTGGATCCGGCTCTCGGAGGCAGCGTTCGCAGCGCTGCAGGCCGGGGAGCTGAAAAAGGGCGATGCCCTCGGGACCGCGCGTATAGCCGGGTTGATGGCGGCCAAAAGGACCGCCGACCTGGTGCCCCTCTGCCACCCCGTCGCACTGAGTCACGCCGAGGTGACCCTCACCCCGGAAACAGCCACCCACCGTGTCGAGTGCCGTGTCCGGACCGAGACCACCGGCCCCACCGGTGTCGAGATGGAGGCCCTCACCGCGGTGCAGACCGCCCTGCTGACGGTCTACGACATGTGCAAGGGGCTCGACCGAGGCATGGAGATCGGTGGCGTCCGCCTCGTCCACAAGCGGGGCGGACGCTCCGGGCACTGGGGTGACGATCCCGGCTAAGCGCCGAGCGCGTCCACCTTGGCCGCCAGGATGAAGTCGTTCTCGTGCAGCCCCTCGATCTTGTGCGTCTGGATCCGCACCTCGGCGTAGCCGTATCCGAGGAGGATATCCGGGTGGTGGTCCTCCGCCTCGGCCACCTCGGTGACTCGGTTGACGAAAGACAGCGCATCGATGAAGTTACGGAATTTAAAGCGTCGATAGATCATGCGGGCGTCGGTGTCCAGCGACCACTCCGGCACCTGCACCAGCATCTGCTCGGCCTGCTGCCGATCCATGGGTGCCACACCACCCTGGCACGGCACGCACGTCTTGTCGGTCAAACTCATGGCGCCAACCTCCACCGTCGTTGATCAGGCGTCCCCCCAGTCTAGGTGCATGACGGGCAGAGGAGACACCCAAAACAGCCCGCGGGATTCACTCAGGGGATGAGCAGCGCACGGAAGTCGTTGACATTGGTCAGAGTCGGCCCAGTATGAAGCAGCCCCCCCGCGGCCTTGAACAGGCCGTAGCTGTCGTTGTCGGCCAGGTACGCCCACGGATCGAGTCCATGGGCGCGGGCGCGTGCCAGGCTTGCCGGGTCCACCACGGCGCCGGCGTTGTCCTCGCTGCCATCGATCCCGTCGGTATCCGCGCAAAGCAGGTGGAATCCCGGTATACCCTCGGCGGCCAGCGCGGCCGCCAGGGCCAGCTCGGTATTGCGACCGCCGCGGCCTGAGCCGCGCACGGTCACTGAGGTCTCGCCACCGGAGAGCAGCACACAGGGGGGCGGTACCGGGGCGCCCCAGCGCCGGCAGGAACGCCCCATCCCGATGAGTACACGGGCCACTTCGCGGGCTTCGCCCTCAATGGTGTCGCCGAGCACCAAAGGCGTCATCCCCTCCGCCCGCGCCGCTTGTGCCGCCGCCTGAAGTGCCGCCTGCGCGCCAGCGACGACGTGGCAAGAGACCCGGCGCAGGCGCGGGTCATCGGGCCTCGGAGGCAACTGCGCCCGATCCAGCGCCTCTGCCACCGAGGTTCCGCAGGGCACCCCGTAGCGGTCCAGGAGCCGGCGCGCGTCCTCCGGCGTGGAGCTGTCCGGACTGGTGGGACCGGAGGCGATGGTCGCCGGATCGTCTCCGGGGACGTCGGAGATCAGCAGGGTCACCACCCGAGCCGGATGAGCGCGCAGGGCGAGCCGCCCGCCTTTAACCGTCGACAGGTGTCGACGCACCGTATTGATCGCGTCGATCGGCGCACCGCTGCGCAGCAACGCCCGCGTGGTCGCCTGTTTATCGGCCAGCGTCAGCGGCGGCGCGGGCGCCGTCAACAGCGCCGATCCGCCACCGGAGAGCAGCACCAGGACCAGATCGCGCTCCTCCAGTCCCTCCAGCTGTCCGAGCAGGCGCTGCGTGGCGGCCACGCCGGCCTCATCGGGGACGGGATGACCGGCTTCCCGGACCTCGATGCTGCGCGTGGGCGCCGCATGCCGGTACGGTACGATCACCGTCCCGCTCAGCGGGCCGGGCCAGTTCGCCTCGACGGCGGCAGCCATCGAGGCCGCCGCCTTGCCGGCCCCAACCACCACCGTCTTCCCCGCCCCGGGCTCGGGCAGCATCGGCGGCAGACATCGGGCCGGATCCACCGCCGTCAAAGCCGCCTGAAACCAGCGTTCAAGCCACTCCCGATGGTTCCGGCGCTCCGCGCCCATGGCAACCTCCGCTTCCTGCATGCCCTACCCGCATCTTTGCACACCTGACCCGCTAATGCTCTAATGCAGTGCAAGACGGAAGCGGGGGTGCCCGCCCGGCCACCGGGCCGGCGGGCTGAGAGAGTCCCTTGGAACCTGATCCGGTTCGTACCGGCGTAGGGAGCTTCCGGGTGTACCGAGCCAACCTCGGGCTGCGCTGCAGCGCTGCACACCCGCCCCGCTCCGTCTCCACCTGGCACTCAACAAGGGAGATGGAGCCGTGACCGACATGGATTCCGCAACCACCCGTCCGCCGACCCCGGACCAGACCCGCGACACCAGCACCTGCCCGCTCAGCCAGGCTGTCCGAGAGCGCGCCTGCGCTGCGGCCGGCCCGTTCCCGGCCTCGCATCGGGTCTACCTGCAGGGAAGCCGGGATGATCTGCGGGTGGCCCTGCGAGAGATCGTCCAGAGCCCAACCCAGACCCCGAACGGACCGCGCGAGAATCCGCCGCTGCGGGTCTACGACACCGGCGGCCCGTACACGGACCCCGAGGCGGAGCTCGACCCGGCGCGGGGGATCCACCCGATCCGTGCCCCCTGGATCGCC
Organism: Halorhodospira halophila SL1; assembly: GCF_000015585.1. Lineage (NCBI taxonomy): Bacteria > Pseudomonadati > Pseudomonadota > Gammaproteobacteria > Chromatiales > Ectothiorhodospiraceae > Halorhodospira > Halorhodospira halophila. Next base: position 1,374,677 of record NC_008789.1, read on the forward strand.
GACCGCGGCACCGACGCGTGCACCCAGCTCGACTACGCGCGGGCTGGAGTGACCACCCCGGAGATGGAGTACATCGCCCTGCGTGAGGGCCTGTCGGCCGAGTTCGTGCGCGATGAAGTCGCCCGCGGGCGGGCCGTGATCCCGGCGAACCACTGCCACCCGGAGGCCGAGCCAATGGCCATCGGCCGCCATCTCAAGGTCAAGGTGAACGCCAATATCGGCAACTCCCCGCTGAGCTCCGGCATCCCGGAGGAGCTGGAGAAGCTCATCCACGCCGTGCGCTGGGGGGCCGATACGGTCATGGACCTATCCACCGGCGAGGCCATCCACGAGACCCGCGCCTGGCTGCTCCGCAACTCGCCGGTGCCGATCGGCACCGTACCGATCTACCAGGCGCTCGAGAAGGCCGGCCGCCCCGAAGACCTGACCTGGGAGGTGTTCCGCGACACCCTCATCGAACAGGCCGAACAGGGCGTGGACTACTTCACCATCCACGCCGGCGTGCGGCATGGCCACGTCGATCTGGCCCGCGGGCGGTTGACCGGAATCGTCTCCCGCGGCGGGTCGATCATGGCCAAGTGGTGCAGCCACCACCAGGCCGAGAGCTTCCTCTACGAACGTTTCGATGAGATCTGCGAGATCCTGGCCCGCTACGACATCACCGTCTCGCTCGGTGACGGCCTGCGCCCTGGTTCTGTCGCCGATGCCTCCGACGAGGCGCAGCTGGCCGAGCTGCGCACCCTGGGCGAACTCACGGAACGCGCCTGGGCGCGCGGCGTGCAGGTCATTATCGAGGGGCCGGGTCACATCCCCATGAACCAGATCGAGGAGAACATGCGGCTACAGAGCGAGGCCTGCCTCGAGGCGCCGTTCTACACCCTCGGCCCCATCGTGACCGACATCGCTCCCGGCTACGACCACATCACCTCGGCCATCGGCGCCGCCCAGATCGGCTGGCACGGCACAGCGATGCTCTGCTACGTGACCCCCAAGGAGCACCTGGGCCTGCCCAATGCCGACGATGTGCGCACCGGCATCGTCACGTACAAGGCGGCGGCCCATGCGGCCGACGTGGCCCGCGGGCACCCCGGGGCACGCGATCGTGACGATGCCCTCTCGCGCGCCCGTTACGAGTTCCGCTGGGAGGATCAGTTCAACCTCTCCCTGGATCCGGAACGGGCCCGCGCCTATCACGACGAGACCCTGCCCAAGGCGTCCCATAAGGAGGCGGCGTTCTGCTCGATGTGCGGGCCCCGCCACTGCGCCATGGCGATCAGTCAGGAACTCTGAGCCCGGATTGGGCTTATGATCGTTTTTGACTATCGAACGGGTTGCATCTAAAGATTAGACCTAAAGCGTTCGGTGGCTTAGATTGAAAACCGTGACGTTCGACGCATCGCCAACGGTTCTTTGAAACACCCGGCGGCCCGCCCCAGCCGCCAGCAAGCAAGCTTCCCGACTCCACATGACGATGACGTTCGGCCGCCCTCCGGGGCGGCCTTTTTTTGCGCCCTCACCGCCTCGCGGCCCGCAGGATTCGAGCGCCTAAGGACCCGCCGCGGCAGCAGCCGCCTAGCCAGCAGCCTCGAGCATGGCCCGCAGGCCGCCACCACGAACGGTTCGCTGGCGCACCGCCGCCTTCAGCACGGCCGGTTGCGGCTCCAGCAGGGTGAACCACTGACTGGCCCGGGTGATGCCGGTGTAGAGGAGCTCACGGGTGAGCACCGGACTGGGCCGATCCGGCAGCAATAAGGCTGCGTGGCGAAACTCCGAACCCTGGGCCTTGTGCACCGTCAAGGCGAATGCCGTCTCCACGGACTCCAGCCGATGGGGCGGGACCCAGCGGATGCGTCCGCTGCCATCGGCGGCGCGGAAGGCGACACGCAGCACCTTCTGTCGCTCCTCCCCGGCACCCCCCGCCTCCGGGCTCTGCACCAGGAAGCGCGGGACGCGCAGGGCGATGCCGATATCCCCGTTGATCAGCCCCAGGCCGTAATCGTTGCGCGTGACGATCACCGGTCGGCCCTCGTACCAGGCCCCCTCACCTCGGATCAGCCCCCGCTGGCGCAGCGCCGCGGCAAGGCGCTCATTGAGGGCCTCGACCCCGTACGGTCCGCGCCGCAGCGCCGCCAGCAATTGGAACGCCCCGTGCGTCTCCAGCACCTGCGAGGCCCAGCCGGCGTACTCCCCAGCGGAGGCATCCGGGCCCGGTCGCAGTTCCTGGATGTCGCTCAGATAAGCGGCGTAGCCCAGGCCGGTCTGCCCGCCGTCCACCGCCCAGTGGATCAGCGTCGGGTCTTGCTCTCCGTCGGCAAGCTGCACCCGCGCCAGATCGCCCTCGTGCCCATACCCCCAAGCCTCGACCGCCGCCTGATCACCGGCATTCACCGCCCGAGCCAAGCGCCCGATCCCGCTGTCGGCACCGAACCGGTGGCTGTGCCGAAGCATGACGACATGCTGGTCGAGACCACCGCCGGTGGGATCGATCAGCGCCGACGGGATGCACTGGCCGCTGACCGCCTCTAGCCACTCGGCGGTATCGGGCCAATAACCGCCCTGATCTGCCCGGGCGCAGAGCTCGCCAAGGATGGCCCCGGCCTCCACCGAGGCCAACTGGTCCTTGTCACCAAGCAGCACCAGACGGCCCCCATCCGGCAGGGCCTCCAGCAACGCCGCCATCAACTCCACGTCGATCATCGACGCTTCATCCACGACCACCACATCCGCGGCCAGGGGTTCCCCGGCGTGGTGGCGAAAGCGCCGTCCACCGCCTGCGCCCAGCAGCCGGTGCACTGTCACCACCTCGGTGGGTATCCGCGCGCGCAGCTCGGCGCCGCCGTCCAGCTCCTCCAGCCCCAGCCGATCCACCGCCCCGGCGATGCTCGCGTTCAGCCGTGCCGCCGCCTTGCCGGTGGGGGCCGTCAGGCGGATGCGCAGGGCCCCGCCGTGGAGCCCCTGCAGCAACGCCAGCAGACGCAACACCGTCGTAGTCTTGCCGGTACCCGGTCCGCCGGTGATAACACTGAAACCACTGCCGGCGGCCACGGCACAGGCGACCCGCTGCCAATCCGGGCCATCGCCCCCAGGCGCGCCGAACAACCCATCCAGCCAGCGCCGGACCGTGGCCGGGTCGAGCTGCGCGCGCCACTGCGCCGCTGCATCCACGCGCTGCTGCACCACCCGTGCGATGGTGCGCTCGCAGGCCCAGTAGCGGCGCAGATAGAGCCTCGGTCCGTCGCGGACCAGCGGTGTGGAACCGGGGCCTCTGCCCACCAGTTCCGGGCACTCCAATTGCCGCTCGAACGCATCGCGACCGCCGGCGGCGTCCAGGAGTGCCGCGGGCGATTTCACCGGCTCGGGCGCGTCAACGGTCTCCGGCGGAAGGCTCAGGACCGGCTCGGCCCGTTCCCAGAGCTGATCGAGATCCAGGCAGACATGCCCACGGCCCGCCTGATGACTGGTCAGCGCTGCGGCCAGCAACAGCAGCGGCGGCGCATCGGGCACCTGCTCACGCAGGAACTCCGCCAGGGCCCCATCCAACGGGCGCAGCCAGCCCAGCGCCTCGGCCTCACGCAGCCACCTGAGGATCGCCTCCTGATCGACCCGCACGCTCACAGCGTCTGCTCCTGCGGCCCATCGGGCCCGTCGCGCAGCCACCCATCGAGCTCTTCGATCAGGGCCCGCGGCGGACGCGCGTGGAACACGCCCTGCCCCGGCGCCTGGACGCCGCGCAGGAAGAGATAGAAGCCACCACCGACGTGGCGATCGTAGTCGTAATCCGGCATCCGTGCGCGCAGGAGCCGGTGCAGCGCCAGGGTGTAGATCACCAGCTGCAGGTCGTAGCGGCGCTCCAGCACCTCGGCCTCCAGGTACTCCGGGGCATAATGGCCATCGCCACCTCCGAGCCAGTTGGACTTATAGTCGGCGACGTAGTAGCGGCCCTCATGGCAGCAGACCAGGTCGATGAACCCCTTGAGCATGCCGTTGAGCCGCGCCGGGGCGACCGGCGGGCGGGCACGCCCCGGCAACAGGTGCTGGCACACCAGGTCGTCAAGCCGATCCGCGCGCAGCGGCTGGGTCTCGATCAGGAACTCCAGCTCCGCCTGATAGGTCGGTAGCCGTCCCAGCGCGAGGGTCGTCTGCGCACCGGGCAACGACAGCTCGGCGCCGAGCAGCGCGCGCAGCCAGCCCTGCACGGTCGCCACCTGCCCGTCCCAACCGCGAAAGCGGCAGCGCCGCTCGACCTCGGCATCCAGCCACTCGGGCTGCGCGCCGGCAGTGGCCAGCCCCAACTGCGTCGCGGCCCACTCCAGGAGGTTGTGCAGAAAGGTGCCGGCATCCGGACCGCGCGGAAAGCCGTGCCACGAGCCAGCATCCCCCCCCGCTTCTTGGACAAGGGCGTGCCCCGACTCCTCGCGCAGGACATCCTCGGCGGCGCTCGCCGGCGCCGAGCGAGCACGACCGGCGGTATCGTGGCGAACCAAAGCACTGTAGCTGGCAATCCACCAGGCATCGGCGGCCCGTCGCCGGGGCTGGCACGGCTCACCGAGCGGCGGCGCCGCCGGATCACCGACGAAGCGACTGGCCTCATCGAGCAGCGGCTCGCTGACGGTGATGGCCGGATCTGCAGCCGCGGCCTGCTCAAGCACCGCCCCGAGCCCACCGGGCTCCACCCCATCCGGTCCAGCGAGCAAATAGCCCGCTGCGCTGCGCTCGAGCAGGCTGCGCTTGGTATTGCCCTGGGTGATCGGCGCCATACCGACCCAGCAGGCGTGCTGCGCCCGCGTCAAGGCGACGTAGAACAGGCGCAGGTCCTCGGCCAGGCGCTCGGAGTCGGCCGCCTCGACGTCCTCCTGATCCAGCTCGAAACGCCAGCGCAACCGCCCGTGCTGATCCGGCACCCGTCGGGGGGCGTCCCGCGCGGTGACCGGGCGGAAGGTGCAGACGAAGGGCAGGAAGACCAACGGATACTGCAGCCCCTTGGACTTGTGGATGGTTACCACCTTGACCAGATCCTCATCGCTCTCCAGGCGCAGGATCTGATCCTCCACCCCGTTGCGGGCCTGCTGGCGCAGTTCCACCAGGTGGCGGATCAGCGCCTGCTCACCGTCGTGCTCGCGCGCCCACTGCTGCAACAGCTCGGCAAGGTGGAGCAGATTGGTCAGCGACCGCTCGCCGCCGCTGATGGCCAACAGCCGCTGCGGCACGCCGAAGTCGTGCAGCAGGCGGTGGAGCATCGCCAGCACCCCGCGGCTGCGCCACAACCGACGATACTCGCCAAACTGCTCGATGCGCCGCTCCCAGGCCAGCTCATCGGTCACCAGCCGGTCGAGCTCGCTCAGCGCCAGTCCCAGGGTGGGGGTGGCCAGGGCCGCCCGCACCAGCCCCTCATCCGTCGGCTCGGCACAGGCGCGCAGCCAGCGCACCAGGTCGTCGGCCTCAGCGGTGGCCAGCACCGAATCCCGATCGGAGAGGTAGACGCTGCGCACCTCGCGGGCGGCCAACGCCTCCTGGATGGCGCTCGCCTCGGTGTGGTTGCGCACCAGCACGGCCATATCCCGCGGGCGCACCGGCTCCAGATGACCGCCCGGGTGGCGAAACCCGGTGACCGCCGGTCTCGCCGCACCGCCGTTGAGCAACGCCACAATACGCGCTGCACACGCCTCGGCGTAGGTGGGGAGGTAGGCGTTTTTCGCCACCGACACGCCAGGGTCATGGCACCAAAGGTTCAGCGCCGGATGCTCCGCCCCCGCCTCCTCGAAGAACTCGCCACGCCCCTGGGCCTCCACCGGGTGGAAGGGCAACCCGCCCCCAGAGCCGCCCCGGAAGGCGAAGGCGCCCGCCGGCCAGCTCCCCTCGGCCCGCGCGAAGAGCTGGTTGACCGCGCCAACCAGCGCCTCGCTGGAGCGAAAGTTGCGCGGCAGCGTGTAGTGTCGCCCCTCGGTGGCCGCCCGGGCGCGCAGATAACTGTGGATATCCGCCCCGCGAAACCCGTAGATCGCCTGCTTGGGATCCCCGATCAGGAAAAGCCCCAGCCCCGGATCATTGTCCGCGATCCGGTAGACCGTCTCGAAGAGCTCGTACTGAACCGGATCGGTGTCCTGGAACTCGTCAATCAGCGCCACCGGGAACTGGCTGCGGATGGTCTGCGCCAGACGCGCCCCCCCGGGGCCCCGCAGGGCATCACGCAGCCGGGTGAGCAGATCCTGGAAACCGAGCTGCGCCCGGCGGCGCTGCTCCGCCTGAAAACGCCTGGTGATCCAGCGAGCGGCGGCCCGCAGGATGGCCACCCCGGGCGCATCCAGCTCCACGTGACGATCCAGCGCCTTGAAGGCGCGATGGAGTGAGGCCGGCAGGCTCTGGCCCTTCTTATGTCGCGATGGGTCCGCCAGACCGGTGGCGCTCATGCGCTCGAGCAGGCCCGGGTCGGGCTTACCCTTGTCAGTCAGAGGCACCGGCTGGGCCGGATCGTCTGCCCAGGCCGCCATGCGCTCGAGCAACTGCTGCGGGTTCTTGTACTTCGTGCCGTTGAGTACGCGACGGTGCAGATCGAGAAACTCGGCCTCCACCGCCTCCCGCTCGTCGCGCCAAGGCGCCTTGAGCTGTTCCAGTGCCTGGTGCCAGGCGCCCAGGCGCTCGGCCAGGCCGGATGGCTCGAGCAGGGGGTCATCCGCATCGTCGGCGAGCTCCTCATCGGCGCCGATCAGACGCGCCAGCGCCCTTTGCAGGGCATCCGGATCCGCAGCCCCCACCGCTTGCCGGAAGAGCTGGAAGGCCTCCGGGTCGAGGGGATAGACGAAAGTCCGCCAGTAGTCGCGGACCGATTCGGCGAGCAGCTCGCCGGGGTCAGTCTCCAGATCCTGGGTGAACAGACTGCCGCTGTCGAAGGCGTGCTCGCGCAGCATCCGATAGCACCAGGCGTGGATGGTGGCCACGGCCGCCTCGTCCATCCACTCGGCGGCCAGCTCCAGCACCCGGGCTGCCTGGGCCCGTTCTGCGCGCTGCGGATACTCCCGCAGCAGCCCATCCAGGAACGGATCCAACTCCACGGCCTGATCCGGATCCCGAAACGCCGCGGCCGCCTCTGCCAGGCGGCTGCGTATGCGCTCACGCAGCTCGCGGGTGGCCGCCTCGGTGAAGGTCACCACGAGGATCTGCGGCGGGGTCAGCGATTGCCCGTACGCGGCCTCACGGCCGTGGTTGAGGACCAGACGCAGGTAGAGCGCGGCGATGGTGTAGGTCTTGCCCGTCCCGGCGCTGGCCTCGATCAGCCGCGATCCGTACAGCGGGAAGCGCAGCGGTTCGAGGGGCTTGGCGTCCTCAGCCGTGCCCATCGCCGTCCTCCGCGTACTCCTTGACCGCCCGCCACAGGGGCGCGTAGAGCGCGTCGCGCCAGCTCGGGAAGGCCGCATCCTCCAGCCAGTCCGCCGCCCGCGGGAAGGCGCGCAGATCGTGGGCGTCGGCGGCCGCCCACGTGTAGTCATCCCCGGCATAGACCCGTTCGGCCGCGGCCGCCGGATCACCGCGCTCCTCGTCCTGCGCGGTCAGCCAGGCGCAGGTCGGCTGGCAGGGCACCGGCAGCGGCCGGCGCTGCGCCTCGGCCCAGCCGGCGAGCAGCTGGCTCAGGTGCTCGTGGGCCTGCCCCGCCTCCAGCGGCGCCAGGGCCACGTCGATGTCGTGTCCGACGACCACGGTCGTCAGCGGCTCCGCGGCCGCGTTGGCCATCAGGTGGGTGACCCACGGCGTGGCAAGCAGGTCAAAGCGCCAGCGTACCTCCCGGCGCTTGACCCCCAGGCGGCTGAGGTGGTGCGTCAGGCGCACGCGCCGCTGCCCGTCACTGCGGATCCCATCCACCCCGCCCTCCAGCTGCCAATCCCCATGGCGGTGCATCAGCCGCTGCAGCGGCTCCAGCTCATGGGGATAGGTAGCCAGATGCCGGTGGTAGCGCTCCAGCTGCTCATCGGCTTCGATCTGAAGCGTCTCGGCCCAGACGGTACCGGCCGGGCCCAGCGGCAGCGCGCCGGTGCGCTGCAACCGCTGCGCCTCGGCGGCCAGCCGTTCGCGGCGCATCTCGGGATCCCCGGCCGCCTCCTGCCCGGCCAGGAAGAGCACCTCGCGCATCTGCCAGCGTGTCAGCCCGTCGAGCCCGAAGGGCTCCTGATCCTCGCTGGCCAGTGGATCATCCTCGAACCGGACCCCCAGGCGACGGTTGAAGAAGGTCTGTACGGGCTGCTTGAGCAACGCCCCCAGGGTTTCGGGTGTGATCGGCGCCGGCGGATCCTCCACCGGCCGCTCGGGCAGCGTCGTGACCCGCGGCCCGGACCCGGCTTCATCGCCCTGATGGGCCGCCCACCACTCGCGGGCGTAGGTGTAGTGGCGCGCCGAGGGCTCCGTGCGGAAATTCTGGCGGCTGAACGGCTGCAGCGGGTGCTCCACGGTCAACGCCTCGAGCAGACCGCCGGCCTCCTCCTCGTCGGCCAGGCGCCAGCCGGCGGCCAGGTGATCGCGCAGCTGACCGACCAGCACCGAAGGCGGACGTGGCTCGTTATCACGCACGCTGCGGCCGATCCAGCTGATGTAGAGCCGATCCCGGGCCGAGAGGAGCGCCTCCAGGAAGAGGTAGCGATCGTCCTCGCGGCGCGAGCGGTCGCCGGGCCGGTAATCGTCAGCCATCAGATCGAAATCCAGGGGGGTGGGGCTGCGCGGGTAGTCGCCATCGTTCATCCCGAGCAGGCAGACGTGGCGGAAGGGGATCGCGCGCATGGGCATCAGGGTGCAGAAGTTCACCGCCCCGACCAGGAAACGCTGGCTCAGTCGCGTATCCTCCAGCGCCTGCAGCCAGTGCTCGCGCACCACGTTCAGAGGCAGCGGCTCGGCGAACGCCCCGGTCTCGCAGTCACGCTGCCACTTCTCCAGGGCATCGCGCAGCCGCTCCAGGGTCAACGACTCCACCTCGCCGGAGGGGTCGAAGTAGGTCCCCAGCAGCCGCTGCAGCCGCTCGCCCCACCGCTCCGGGGTGGCCTCCTCGCGCAGTTCGCCCCAGGTGCCTTCCAGGGCGCCGACCAGCCGCTCCAGGCGCCCGACGAGGGCGGCGTCGAGCCCGCCCACCTGCGGATACGGTTCGACCCCGGACCAGGCCTCCCCGGCGCCGACGGCGTAGCCGAGCAGCATACGCCGCAGACCGAAGCGCCAGGTATTCTGCTCCAGTCCCTCGGGCAACTGCAGCCCGGCGCGCTGCTCGCGATTGAGTCCCCAGCGGACCCCGGCCTCCTCTGCCCAGCCGTGCAGGGTGGCCAGGTCCGCCTCGGTGATCCCGAAACGCCGCCGCAACGCCGGCGCCTCGAGCAGATCGAGCAGGTCACTCAGCCCGCAACGCGACTCGGGCAGGCTCAAAAGCTGCTCCAGGGCGATGAGCAGCGGATCCAGCCCGCGCTCGCCCTGGTCGGCCACCGTATAGGGAATGTGGCGCGCATCGCCGGCATCGAAGCGACCAAACACGGCCTCGATGTGCGGTGCGTAAGCGTCGATATCCGGCACCATCACGATGACATCGCGCGGGCGCAGCGAGCTGTCCTCCGAGAAAGCGGCGAGCAGCCGGTCATGGAGAACCTCGACCTCGCGCTGGGCGCTGTGGGCCAGATGGAATTGCAGCGACGCATCTTCGCGGCCGACCGCCGGCCAGGCCTCCCGGGTCTCGGCCAACGGACGCAGGTGGAGGATATCGTCCTGGAGCTGGCCGAGCAGAGATCCGGTCGCCGGGCCACGGAAGAGATCGATGCGCTCGCCCGCCTGGGCCAGGGCCTGGTGCGGATGGGCCTGGGGATCCTCGTGGGCATCCAGCAGTCCGATATAGTCGCGCCCTTGCTTGCCCCAGGCGGCGAGCAGGGGGTGGGCGTGATTGTGCAGCTCTTCCGGATGCAGGACCTCGGGCATGCCGGCCTTGCGTGGCCGCCGCCCGGGGTCGGCACGCAGCAGATCCTTATCCGCGATGATATCCGCCCAGTAGAAGGCGCAGGGATTGTGAACAAAGACGAGCACCTGGGCGAAACGCGACAGCTCCTGCAGCGCCTCCAGTGTCTGGCGCGGAAGCGACGAGATGCCGAAGACGATCACCCGACGCGGCAAGTCTGCCGGCGCGGTGTCCAGGCTCGCGATGCGCTCCCGGTAGAGTTGATGGACCGTGGCCTGGCCCGCCTCGTCCGCCACCTCGGCAAGTTCCGCGCACACCGCACGCCAGAGCGAAGCCTGCCAGCGCTGCGTATCGTCCAGATCGCGCGCCTGTCCACGTGCATCGCGGCAGACGTCCTCGCCCCGCGACCAGTCCGCCAACCAGTCCGCACGGTAGACCTGGTACTGATCAAAGAGATCCGCAATCCGTGCAGCGAGCTGATAACGCTTGCGCCCATCGGGATCATCGGCCAGGAAGCCGCGCAGCGGCTCAAACCCAGGGTGATCGCGGAGTGCGGGAAGCAGGCGCGCGAGCCGCCAGAGCAGCGGGTCCTTGCCGAAGGGGGATTCCCGCGGGGCGCCCTCCGGGCCTAGGACCGCACGGTAGACCGACCAGAGAAAGCGCGCCGGCAACTGCATCGAGACCGCCGCAGCGATCCCGCAACCGCCCTGCTCCGAATCCGGGTGGCGAGCCAAGGCCAGGCGCAGCCACTGCGCCATACCATTGCTCTGGACCAGGAACACCTCGTCCTCAAGGGGTGCGAGTGGGTGCCGCTGCACCCACTCCACGGCCACCTGCCGAAGGTCTTCCAGCCGATTGCCGTGGATGGTCAGGAAACCAGGTTCGATGGATGGCTCGGCCGCCAAGCGGGGCTCCTTTCCGCCGGAATCGGGTCACACGCACCTGCGTCACTGCCGTCCGGGCGTGCTCCAGGGCGCCGCGCTTAGCGGCAGTCCCCCTGCACCGAGCAGCTCCGGCTGTAGCGACGGCGCGCATACCAATCGTAAAGCGGCTCCATGGGCCTGACCAGTCCCAGCCCCCGGACGATCCGCGACGCCCAGCGCCAGTACGGGAGATACGACCAGACCAGGGCGAAGGCATCGACCCCGCTGCGCATCACTCCATCGACGTCCCGGCAATGAAAGCGCTGCATCGCCTGATCCCAGGTCAGATCGGTGTCGTCCAGGGCGCCCGGCGCGTGGAGATCACGCCACTCCACCGCCCCGGCGGTATCCAGGCGCTGATAGAGACCGATCTCGCGGCTGCAGACGGGGCACTGCCCATCGAAGAATACGACCGGTCGTGTGGTGGATGCGGTCATGGTGGACTCCTTACCGTATTTATCTGGAACGATTCTAGATCTCAGCATAGCATCAGGCAGCCCACAAAACATGGGGCATCTACTCGACCGGCAGGCGGAGGGCCTGCAGCCCACCCTGGCCATCGGCCAGCCCCGCGGATAAGCTGAGATCAACGCCGAGATCACCATCGTGGACTGTTGGCCCGCGGCCACTCAGCCCCGGAAGGAGCCCACCATGCCCGGAACGGAATCGCCTGCCGCCTACCTGCTCGACGATTTCGCCTCCGCGGACGGCCGGGCGGCGATCGGCACCGCGTGGCAAGGATTCACCGACCGGGTCATGGGCGGGCGCTCGGACATGCAGGCCGGCATCGTCGAGACCGAGTGCGGACCAGCCCTCCAGCTGAGCGGGCAGGTCCGGCTCGAGAACAACGGCGGGTTCATCCAGAGCCGACTACCGCTCGCTCCGACCGGCGAGGCCTTTAATGCCAGTGCCTGGTCTGGGTTCGGGGCTACCGTACGCGGAACCCCTGGCCCTTACTACCTGCACGTGCGCAGTACCGACACCCGGCAGCCGTGGCAGCACTACCGCGCTCCCCTGCCCGTCGCGGAAGACTGGCAAGACGTCGTGGTCCCTTTCACGGCCTTCGAACCGCGGGGACTGCGGGCGAAACTCGATACGGCCCGGCTCACATCGGTGGCGGTGGTTGCCTACGGGGCAGCGTTCGAGGCACGCGTGGAGATCGCTCGGCTGGGGCTCAGCGCGACACGCCCCTGAGCCGCGACCGGCTAGGTGCGCCGTCAGGGACCGGCGCGGCCAGGCCGTCTGTCCCAGACGGGACGGTTCGCTTACGAACGCCCCAACAAAGAAAAGCCCTGAGCCGTATTCCGGCTCAGGGCTTTGCGGAGGACTGTTTTGTCCTTTGTTTGGTGGAGCCAGGCGGGATCGAACCGCCGACCTCCTGCATGCCATGCAGGCGCTCTCCCAGCTGAGCTATGGCCCCGTTGCGTTATGTGTGCGTATTCTAGGGATGGCTTTCGGGGTCGTCAACACCCCTCCCCGACTTCGATTAACCAACGTTCTGCCGGACCCACTCGGCGGCCTGGCCCACCCGGGCCACCGTCTCCTCACGACCAAGCAGCTCCAGCGTGGCGTCGATCGGCGGCGAGACCGCACTCCCCGAAACAGCCACCCGCAGCGGCTGTGCCACCTTGCCCATCTTCACATCGAAGGCCTCAGCGGCCTCGGTGACAACCCCATGGATCGACTCCGCATCCCAGCTCGGCAGCCCCGAGAAGCAGTGCTGGCAGTGCTCGAGAATCTCGGCGGTGCCCTCCTTGAAGTTCTTGCGCGCCGCCTTCTCCTCGTAGGCCTCCGGCCGACGGTAGAAGAACAGGCTGTTGTCGGCCATCTCCACCAACGTCTTGGCCCGCTCCTGCTGGGTGCGCACGACCGCCTCCAGCGCCGGACCTTCGGCTGGATCGACGCCCCGCTCAGCCAGGAACGGCCCCAGATGCCGGGCGATGTGGTTGGGCTCGGCGCGCATGATGTGCTGCTGATTGAGCCACTGCAGCTTGGAGGGGTTGAAGGTCGAGGCCGAGTGGTTCACTTCGTTGATATCGAAGAGCTGAATGAGCTCGTCGACACCGAAAACTTCCTGATCGCCGTGCGACCAGCCGAGACGCACCAGATAGTTGAGCAGCGCCTCGGGCAGGTACCCCTCATCGCGGTACTGCAGCACGCTGACCGACCCGTGCCGCTTGGACAGGCGCTTGCCATCCTCGCCCAGGATCATGGGCACGTGCGCGAAGCGCGGCGGCTCGAACCCGAGCGCCTGATAGAGGTGGATCTGACGGGGGGTGTTGTTCAGGTGGTCGTCACCGCGGATGACGTCGGTCACGCCCATCTCCAGATCGTCCACCACCACCGTGAAGTTGTAGGTGGGCGAACCGTCGCCGCGCGCAATCACCAGGTCATCGAGTTCCGAGTTGAGGAACTGGACCTTGCCCCGAATGGCGTCCTCGACCACCACATGCCCCTCGAGCGGGGTGCGGAAACGGATCACCGGCTCGTCGGCCACCTCCTCGGAGGGCGGCCCGTCCAGATCGCGGCAACGGCCGTCGTAGCGCGGCTTCTCCTTGCGCGCCTGCTGCTCAGTACGCAGACGCTCCAGGCGGTCCTTGGTGCAGTAGCAGTAGTACGCCTGCCCCGCGTCGAGCAGCGTCTGCAGGTGCTGGCGATACCGGTCATAGCGCTCGGTCTGATAGAACGGGCCCTCGTCGTAATCGAGCCCCAGCCAGGCCATACCCTCAAGGATCGCATTCACCGCCTCCGGCGTGGAGCGCTCGCGATCCGTGTCCTCGATCCGCAGCACGAAACGCCCCCCGTGTCGGCGGGTGTGCAGCCAGGAGTAGAGAGCGGTCCGGGCACCGCCGATATGCAAGTAACCTGTCGGGCTCGGCGCGAAACGCGTACGGATCATGGTCATGGTGGCCTTTTTCCTTCTCCCCGTGCTGAAGGCCGGTATGCTATCAAAAGCGACACCGCCGACGCGCCCCATTTGACGCGAGGGCACGGGGCCGTTAAGATGCGCAGCTCAAGAGTTGGGCGGCTAGCTCAGCGGGAGAGCACTGCCTTCACACGGCAGGGGTCGCTGGTTCGATCCCAGCGCCGCCCACCAAATTTACGTTTCGCAACATCTAACAAAGCCTACCCTCCGCTCCCAAGGGCCTGATCCTACAAAGATTTAGGTCTCATCCTATTCACTACCGTCTACGGCGGGCGACCCTCTTGTGTGGGTACTGGTGTGGGTGTAAGCGGCGGCACGACGCTTACTACCCACAGCGCGGGCAAGAACACCGCGAGCGCGCATGCTTCGGAGCCCGCGCTAGCGACCCGGTGTCAAACGTATTGCTGCTGACAACCCCTTAACTCTACGCGGGATCACGTCGAGCGATCGTGTCACCGAGCAGTACGGGTATCACGGGAGGGGGCATGACCCGGGGTATCAACAGACTGACCGACCGCCAGTGCCGGACGGCAAAGACGCCTGAAGGCAAAGAGCAGATCAAGCTCGCTGATGGCGGCGGACTCGTGTTGCTGGTCAAGCGCAACGGCGCCAAGCAATGGCAACTCCGCTACCGGCGACCTTCCGGACGCGAGGCAACGATGGGCCTCGGCGTCTACCCCGAGGTACCACTATCGAAAGCCAGGGAGCAGCGAGACGAGGCACGCTCCCTGCTCGCGGATGGCGTCGACCCCATTCAGCACCGCAGGACCCAAAGACACGCGGCCGCGTCAGCCGATGCGCACACGTTCGAGGCCGTCGCGCGTGAATGGGCTGATCTCAAGAATCAAGCGCAACAGTCTTCGAAAAGGCCTGAAGCTCTTCAGTCATGGCCTCCTCGGGCGTTCTGAAGTCCAGTGCCTTGCGTGGCCGCTGGTTGAGAAGCCGCGCAATATCATTGAGTTGGGTCTGGCTCGGCTCGCTGAGATCGGCGCCCTTGGGCAGGTACTGGCGCAGCAGGCCGTTGGTGTTCTCGTTGCTGCCACGCTGCCAGGGCGCGTGCGGATCGGCGAACCAGATCGACAGATTCAACCGCCGGGCAAGCCGCTCATGGCAGGCCATCTCGCTGCCCCGGTCGTAGGTCAGACTCTGACGCAGGATTGCCGGCAGGCGCCTCATCTGCCGATGGAAGCCCTCCAGGGCGGCCTCGGCGGTACCGTCGTGCATCTTGCTCAGTACGACGTAGCGGGTCTTGCGCTCAACCAGCGTGCCGACCGAGGAGCGGTTGTAGGCGCCCTTGATCAGGTCGCCCTCCCAGTGGCCGGGCATCAGCCGCTGCTCGATCTCTTCAGGCCGATAGGCGATGGGCAGGTGCTCCGGGGCGATCGAGCCGCCTCGCGCGGCCGTGCGCCGCCGTTGCCCGCGCTGCGGTTTCTGGCGGCGAAGCGCCCGGATCAGCTCCTGCTTGAGCGAGCCCTTGGGATGGGCATAGATCGCCGCGTAGATGGTCTCGTGGCTGACGCGAGCCTCAGGATCCTCGGGGTTCATACGCGCCAGTCTGCCGGCGATCTGCTCGGGAGACCACTGCCAGTAGCACAGCCGGTCCAGGACATAGCGATACAGCCATCCGCCCTCAACCAGCTTGGCGGGGCGACCGCAGCGGCGCCGTCGGGCGCGGTACTCCTGCGCGCCCTGCGTCGGGCAGTACGCCGTCTCTGCCGCGGGGTCGCTGCCGCGGGCCAACTCCCGGGTCACCGTCGACGGACTGCGCCCGAGAAGGTGGCTGATCGCCCGCGCACTGCTGCCACGGCTGCGCTCACTCAAGATGACGGCGCGCTCCTGATCACTGAGATGCTGGTATCCGTTCGCCATCGCAACATCCTACCCCGCTCTGGGCATGGGTGTTGCGCTTGAAAGTTGAGCCTACGCCCTCTTGAGTACCGAGACAGCCTCGGAATTGCAGCATGAACCAGTCCAAGAAAATAGCCGCATACCCTAAGCGGACAATAGCGGGCGGGCGTGACAGGCGGGGGCACCAAGCCAGGGCCGGGGTGGGCGGAGACGCGGTGCTCGGCATGGCGCCGGGCGGTTCCGGAGTCGAGGCGCTGGGTGGCCAAGGAGGCGCTGGCGGGCTTCGGTCGCCGACCAGGCGAGCCGGCGTGCGTCAGCACGCGGGCGGGAGCGGAGCCGTCGGGCACGGACGCTGGATACCGCCACCGAGCCGGGGCCGAAGGCGGTTCGGTTGCCGTGGTGGTATCCAGCGGGCACTCCCCTAGCCGACGACGCCCCCACCCGAAAAGGACCGCCGAGGCTCCGGCGGCCCCGCGGCGCCGTGGGGCGGGTGGGGGTTCACGGCCACCGGACTATACGCACTGGACGGGCAGTTCCATCCGGTGGGCTGTTGCACACTACCAGTCAGAAACGTCCAACCAGACCAGCACTTAGCGCATCAATCTCGTAACCTGCCTCATCGAGGTACTGCATGTACTCGAAGTTCGCGCTAGCGGCATCACCAACATGAATATCTACACCGGCTCCGAATGAAGCTCCGGTATCAGATTGGCTGTAGCTGAATCCGTTTGCCTCCGCAGTCATCTGCCCGCCCGTTAAGCCCACGATCCCATACAGTGCTAGGGCGTCCCCAACAGGGAGGTGACCACGGACATAACCACCGAAGAGGTAATCAAGCTCAACGTCCACATCTACAGAGGTAGCACCTTCCGACACCGTTACCGAATCATCGCCAATGCCAAATCCGGCGCGGCCCTCTACCGATACGTATTCACTCACATACGTTCCGACACGCCCTACTAACCCTGTAAGGTCGGCATCACCATCAACAGTGATGCCAAGTTGCGGGACGTCATCCTCGCCATAAGTGGCAGATGCTATTTGGCCCCCCGCATAACTATCCCCCGCAGTTGGCGCTTGTGCCATCACAGCCCCGGAGAGACACAGCGCAGAGATGCCTACGAGCGTCACAGTCCTTGTTCGATCCATGCTCTCTCACTCCCCTCGATAGCGGCAATGTCAGCCCGGTTAGCATTGAACCCGAAAGATGATGTGAATTCAAAAGGGATGTGCCTGTCCCGTCTGGCTCCGGCCACGGTGTGGCCCCGTAGTGACCCAGTCTTTCTACAGAGCACGCGCTCCGTCCAGTCACTCGTAGACTTCCGGCCTTGGGAACAAGCGTCCACCCCAGGCGCGTAGCCTCGCAACAACTTGGTCGTCCTAGGTTTGACGACACCGCATAAAGCTGAATAAAGTTACAGCCCTGTGTCCGTGGAACCGCACCCGTCATGACCGTGACCCACCTGCAGACCTGCGCCAGGGAGCCTGCCGCGCTGCGCCGCCCGCTCTTTCTGGAGCGCGTTGCCGCCGGCTTCCCCTCCCCGGCTCAGGACTACGTCGACCGGGCCCTCGATCTCAACGAGCTCTGCATCGAGCACCCGGCCGCGACCTACTTCGTCCGCGCCGCCGGCGAGTCGATGCTTGGCGTCGGCATCCACCCCGGCGACGTCCTGGTGGTGGATCGCGCCCTCGAGGCTCGGCACCGGGACATCGTCATCGCCGCCTGGCAGGGCGAGCTTACGGTCAAACGGCTGGAGCTCCGGCCGACGCTGCGCCTGGTCGCCGAGAACGACGCCTTCCCGCCGATCGATATTGCCGAGCCGGAGATGCTTGAGATCTTCGGGGTGGTTACGTTCGTCATCCACGCCCTGCGCTGATGCCGGTCTACGCGCTGGTCGACGTGAACAGCTTCTATGCGAGCGCCGAGCGGCTCTTTCGGCCGGATCTCGTGGGGCGACCGGTGGTGGTGCTGTCCAATAATGACGGCTGCATCGTCGCCCGCTCCGCGGAGGCCAAAGCGCTGGGCGTGCCCATGGGTGAGCCGTACTTCCGTGTCCGCGACTGCCTGCGGGCCGCGGGCGCGGCGGTGTTCTCGTCGAACTACGCCCTGTACGCGGATCTGTCATCGCGGGTCATGCGCACCCTCGAGGCACTCGCCCCCGCGGTGGAGATCTACTCGATCGATGAGGCGTTCCTGGATCTCACCGGGCTCGACACACTGACCGACACCGAACGCTTCGGCCAGGAGGTCCGCGCCCGCATCCGGGGCGATGTCGGGTTGCCGGTATGCGTCGGCATCGGCCCGACCAAGACGTTGGCCAAGCTCGCCAACCATGCCGCGAAGCAGGATCCCGAACGCCACGGCGTCGCCTGCCTGCGCGATCCGGCAGCGCGGGCCCGGGCGCTGCGGGCCACCCCGGTGAACGCGGTCTGGGGTGTCGGCCAACGGCTCGCCGATCGCCTGGCTGAGCTCGGCGTTCACACCGCCGAGGATCTCGCCAACTTATCGCCGAGGCGGATCCGTCAGCACTTCCCCGTGACCCTCGCACGGACGGCGGAGGAGCTGCGGGGCTGCGCCTGCCACGATCTTGAAAGCGAACCGGCACCCCGGCAGCAGATCGTCTGCTCGCGTACTTTCGGCACGCCGGTTCGTGACGAGCCGGCGCTTCGCGAGGCCGTCGCGGATTACGCGGTGCGCGCCGCGGAGCGCCTGCGCGAGACCGGACAGCACGCCGCCGCCCTCTCCGTCTTTCTTCGCACCGACCCGCACCGGACCGCGGAGCCGCAGCACATGCCCACGGCGACGCGGCGGCTGACGATTGCAACGGACGACACTCGCGACCTGTTGGCCGTTGCCCTTCGGATCGCCGAGGAGCTCTGGCGCCCCGGCCACGCCTACATCAAGGCCGGCGTGATGCTCGGGGAACTCCAGGCTCCCGGGATCTCCGGTGATCTCTTCGCCGACGACGCGGCGCGGGCTCGATCGGCGGACCTGATGCAAGCGGTCGATGCCATCAACCGTCGCCACGGCCGCGCTGCCGTGACCTACGGCGTCCAACGCCGGGGGCGTGCCGAATGGCGAATGCGCCGCGACTACCTCTCCCCGGCCTACACGACGCGGTGGACGGATCTGCCGGTGGTGGGGTGAGTCGCGATGTGCCCAGTGGAGTGCCGCCCCACTACCCCTGCGAGCGTTTGCCGTGGTACGTGTCCCCTTACGGGTTACTGCCAAGGAGGCGCTCATGCTTGTCTACCCGCCGAATGCAGAAACGGGGGTTTATCTGCTGCTCGGGCAGTTACGCCCCTACCTGCCCTTCGAACTCGCGATCGACTCCTTTGAGATCTGCCCGCATTCAATGGGGTATGCCCATTCCAAGCATCTGGACGCGCTCGGCTATTGGCTCCGTGACGACGAATGGGAGCGCATCAGTATCGAATTCAAGCTTCACAGCAGCGGGATGCTCCGGGACCTAACCGCACATCCAGATCTGACCGTCGATCTCCTGGTGTGCTGGCAGGATGACGTCCCGGGGGAACTGACTCAGAGCGTCGCCTACGTCCTAGCGCTCGATGAGGTTCTGGCAAATGCACCGGAGGAGGAGCGGACCGGCGTTATCCGGAATCCGAAGGCGAGCGCCCCAAGGGAGCACGCCGCAGCCACTACCGAGGCGATCATTGCCCGCTTTGCGGAGCACAACCGACCGAAGGTCGAACGGCTGTGCCAAGGCTGGCCACAGTACCGCCCGGGCGCCAGTGAGCTGATCTTTACCCGCGGAACAAGGACGCTGTTTCGGGCCGTATGCTATTCAACGGAGCATCTGTACGTGACGGAGTACGTCGCTCGCGAACAGCGCAAGCATCTGGTGGATCGCTTCGGGGGAGACTGGTACCAGGGCGGCGCGATAAAGGTTCCCTTTGACCGACTGGACGCGCCAGGCGTCGATCACCTATTGAGTGTTCTGGGTCCGTGAGGCGGGGGTGAGCGTTAGTGCCCACGGATGGCGTTATGCACAGCAGCCCGCTAGGCACACGCCCAAAGGTGGGTGCCCTGGCTGGGCTCCTCCTGGTGCGCGAGAACGCATCCATCGCCCCGCTCCACCTATGGCGAACGGTGATGGCATGCTCAGCCGACACCCTCGGGTCGTTCTCGGCGAAAACAGCAGGGCCGCCCGGGGTTGACATTGCCGGTCGCGGTAGTCATTGACCGCTCGTTTCTGCACAAGCTCCCAGCAAACGCCTCGTAACCCACTGACGGATGGAAGGGTAACGATAGGTTGCTGATTTGCCGTTGCTTTAGCACTGGCTACTGGTTATCCAGTCGACCTCGAATGCCCTCATGGCAAGGCTTCGGTCGACGTTCTCCACACGGTTTTCCACAGGTTTTGTGGAAAGGGGATCTCAGTTCTACCGCCGCGGCACGCTCCTCCCGCGCCCACTCACACCTTCACCTGATCGACGATCTCCGCCAGGCGGCTCGTGCCGATCCCGTCGACTTCCTCAAGCTGCTCGATCCGCCGGATCGGTCTCAGGGCGACGATCGCCTCGGCGCGCTCCGGGCCGATGTGGGGGATCGCCTGGAGTTCTTCGATGGAGGCCGTGTTGAGGTCGATGCGCCCCGTCGGCTCGTCGCCCTGCCCCGCCCCCGGTGCACCACGAGCCGACCGCGCTGAGGATGGCTTCGAGGCCTCATCCACCGGCCGGGCCGGCTCGATCTGTAGCTGGGCGTGATCAGCGAAGATCTCCAGCATCTGCTCCTGGAGCACCGTCCGTGGGCCCTGGATCAGGGCCAGGTCATCGGCCTCAAAGAGCAGTGCCGCCCGCCGGGACCCCTCCAGTTTCTCGGCCGCCACTTCGGCGAGCAGCGCGATCAGGATCCGGTGCGCATCCTCCCTCGGCTGAACGGCGGCGCGGCAATGTTCAAGTCCCTGGGCCGCCTCGGCGAAGACCTCCGGGGAGCGCGGGAGCGCGACCCATCCCGTCTTCTCGGTGACCCGTCGGTACGTCCGCTGGCCGTCCTGCAGCGCCTCACCCCGCCCCCAGACGGCCACCGCCAGGGCGAAGGAGGCGCTGAGCCGGTCCGCGTCCCAGCGGTTGATCGCCTGCTCGACAGCCTCGTCGATCCGCCGGCGCTGTCGGCGCAGCCAGGCATTGCGCCACCACCGCGGCAGGGCGTGCACGTTGTCACCGACCCACTGGCCGAGGGCGATGGCGCCGCGCAGCAGCCCGCCAATGAGCATCAAGAGCAGCTGCACCGCCCCGACGATGGCAGCGACGACCATGTAGATCAGCTGCAGCTGCGCCGCCTTCTGCCCCCGGACCTGGACGCCGAAGGGCTTCGCCGAGGAGCGGTTGGGCTTGAGCCAGTTGAACGAGCCGAGCCGATTGCGCGTGGAGACCGTCGCGCCGCTCTTGGAGAGGTTCAGCTTGGTTGGCCCCTTCCCGTAGCGACCGCGCAGGATGAACCGTCCGTTCTGCAGGGCCACCTGGGTGTTCTTCGCCGGCGTTACCGAAGCCCGGACGCCGCGCCGGGTGTTGGCGGTAAGATCCACGCCCGCCGCCCGGGCCTGGGCGCGCAGCGCCACGCCGCCGGTGCGACTGGCCCGCAGGTACTTGCCGCGGTGCTCGACGCGCCGCTGCTTGCCGTAAGCGTCCTTCGTGCCGAGATTAAACAGGGCCATCACGCTCCTCACCGGTGTGCCGTCATCCGCTATAGCGGCGGGCATGCCCTTCTACACCACCCCCGCGACACCATCTGTCGTCGCATTCGGAGACCATCCTTCCCGAACTGCGGGCTTCCCCGGACCTCTTTCAATCCCGCATGATGTGCCGTAGAAATACCTCGATCGCACACGGACCGAGCGATGACCGACAGCCTTCTGCGTCAGTGGACGATGCTCCAGCACATCCCCCGCCAGCCGCGGGGGATCAGCGCCGGCCAACTCCACGACCGGTTGCGCTGCGAGGGCTACGCGGTCTCGCTGCGCACCGTCCAGCGCGATCTCAACACCCTCTCCAGTGAATTCGCGCTGGTCTGCGAAAGCGTGGGCAACGAGCAGCACTGGTCGTGGCTCGCCGATGCGCCGGTGCTCGACGTCCCCGGTCTCTCGCCGGCGGCGGCGCTGGCCTTCCGGCTTGCCGAGCTCCACCTCGGCGCTCTGCTGGCTCCGGAGGCGCTACGGGCCCTGCGGCCGCACTTCGAGGCGGCCAAGCGGGTCCTCAACCAAGGCGGCTCGCAGCTCTCCCACTGGCCGAATCGTGTCCGCGTCCTGACCCGTTCCCAGCCCCTACTCGCCCCGGACGTCGACCCGGGGGTCTACGACCGGATCTGCCAGGGACTCCTTGAGGGCCGGCAGCTCTACGTCCACTACCGCCCGCGTAGCCGGGGCAGCGAGCTGCGAAGCTACCGGATGCATCCGCTCGGGCTGGTTATGCGCGATCCGGTCAGCTACGTGGTGGCGACGCTGCGCGACTACACCGATGTCCGGCAGATGGCGCTGCACCGCTTCGAGGCGGTGGAGCTGCTCGACGACCCGATTGCCCCGCCGGCGGGCTTCGACCTGGATGCCTACATCCACGAGCAGCGGGCCTTCGATCTGCCCGACACCAACGAACCCGTCGCCCTGCACCTGCGGATCAGCGCCGGCGTGGCCGAGCATCTTACGGAGGCGCCGCTGTCCGAGGATCAACGGATCGAAGCCTGCGACGACGGCTGGTGGAGCCTGCGCGCCACGGTGCCCCTGACCGCACAACTGCGCTGGTGGCTGCTCGGCTTCGGGCAGGCGGTGCAGGTCCTCGAGCCGCAAGCGTTGCGAGACGAGCTCGCCGCCGAACTTCGGGCTGCGGCCGACTTGTACGACGAATAAAGAACCATAACCGGCCGCCAACCGCGACATGAGATGTCGCAGCCGTTTGTTGTCATTACATCATCCCGGGCAGGATCCGATCGCGGATCCGGGCATGGAAGCCACCCGGGGCCCTTTCCAAAGAAACCGGGGGAGCGCTCTGCGATCATGCCCCGCCTGTCCAAATCCCGCTTCATCGCCGGCTGGCAGTGCCCGCTTCGGCTCTGGTATGCGGTCCACGAGCCCTGGCGAGCCACGCCGCCTGATCCCCAGTTGCAGGCGATCTTCGACCAGGGCCACCGACTCGGGCAATTGGCTCAGCAGCGCTATCCATCCGGGGTGCTCGTCGAAGCGGATTACCGGCACACGCGTCAGGCCCTCGAGCAAACACAGGCGCTGATGGCCGACCCGGGGCGTACCGGCGATCTTTGAAGCCGCTCTGGAGCACGAACAGGTCCTGACCCGAGTGGACGCGCTCGTTCGAAACGGTGACGGGTGGGACCTGGTCGAGGTCAAGGGCGCCACGCGTGCCAAGGAGGTTTTCCAGCTCGACGTGGCGATCCAGTATTGGATCCTCACCGGTGCCGGCATCCCGGTACGCGATGCCGGGCTGCTGTTGATCGACCGTGACTACGTCTACCCGGGCGGCGCGCACGACCCCCAGGAGTTCTTTCGGTTCGAGCCGCTGACCAGAACCTGCGAGCAGTGGCGTGAGTGGATCGAGACGCAGGTCGTCTCCTTCCAGGAGGTTGCCGCCCGTACAACACCACCCCAGATCGAAATCGGGCAGCAGTGCTTTAGCCCTTACCCCTGCCCGTTCTACAACCACTGCTCTGCTGACAGGGAGTGGCCCGAGCACCCGATCGAGGAGCTACCGTATCTGGCCGGCGAGCGTTACCAGGGCCTCCTCGAGCAGGGTGTCACAACCATCGACGCCATCCCCGACGATTACCCGCTTACCGGCGCTCAGAAGCGGGTCCGAGACGCCGTTGCCAAGGGGCACCCCTGGACCGATCCCGACCTGGGTGAAGCCGTTCAGGGCGTGGATTAGCCTCTCTTCTTCCTGGATTTCGAGACCGCGCAGCCGGCCTTACCCCGTTACCCCGGAACCTCGCCGTTCCAGGCCTTGCCGTTCCAGTTTTCCTGCCATATCCAACGAGCCCCCGGGGTCGCCCCGGAGCACACGGACTTTCTGGCTACCGCCGATACCGATCCCCGGCGCCCGCTTGCCGAGGCACTGCTCAACGCACTCGGTGACCGCGGATCGATCGTCGTTTACTCCAGCTTTGAGCGGCGGGTCCTCGGCGAACTCGCCGATGCGCTACCGGATCTCGCTGAGCCCTTAGCCGCCCTTCAGGACCGGCTGTGGGATCTGCTACGGGTCGTGCGAGACTAGCTGATCTCAAGAATCAAGCGCAACAGTCTTCGAGAAGGCCTGAAGCTCTTCAGTCATGGCCTCCTCGGGCGTTCTGAAGTCCAGTGCCTTGCGTGGCCGCTGGTTGAGAAGCCGCGCAATATCATTGAGTTGGGTCTGGCTCGGCTCGCTGAGATCGGCGCCCTTGGGCAGGTACTGGCGCAGCAGGCCGTTGGTGTTCTCGTTGCTGCCACGCTGCCAGGGCGCGTGCGCATCGGCGAACCAGATCGACAGATTCAACCGCCGGGCAAGCCGCTCATGGCAGGCCATCTCGCTGCCCCGGTCGTAGTCAGACTCTGACGCAGGATTGCCGGCAGGCGCCTCATCTGCCGATGGAAGCCCTCCAGGGCGGCCTCGGCGGTACCGTCGTGCATCTTGCTCAGTACGACGTAGCGGGTCTTGCGCTCAACCAGCGTGCCGACCGAGGAGCGGTTGTAGGCGCCCTTGATCAGGTCGCCCTCCCAGTGGCCGGGCATCAGCCGCTGCTCGATCTCTTCAGGCCGATAGGCGATGCGCAGGTGCTCCGGGGCGATCGAGCCGCCTCGCGCGGCCGTGCGCCGCCGTTGCCCGCGCTGCGGTTTCTGGCGGCGAAGCGCCCGGATCAGCTCCTGCTTGAGCGAGCCCTTGGGATGGGCATAGATCGCCGCGTAGATGGTCTCGTGGCTGACGCGAGCCTCAGGATCCTCGGGGTTCATACGCGCCAGTCTGCCGGCGATCTGCTCGGGAGACCACTGCCAGTAGCACAGCCGGTCCAGGACGTAGCGATACAGCCATCTGGTCTTGCCCACCAACCGTGGACACCTCAATAGCTACCATTCGACGAGGTGATCCATGACGAGGCAAGCTACTCAGATGAGCAAGACCAAGGCGAAGTCCAAGCGCACACGCTACACCCAGGCCTATCGAGACGAGGCGCTGGCGTTGGCCGAGCGCGTCGGCGTCAGCGAGGCGGCCCAGCAACTCGGGATCCAGCCGGCGCAGATCTACCAGTGGCGCACCAAGGCCCGGACCGAAGCGGACCGCTCGCAGCGAGAGCGGGAGTTGGCCGAGGAGAATGCCCGGCTCAAGCGTCAGCTCTCGGAAGCGAATGAGGAGCTGTCGATCACAAAAAAGGCCGCGGCGTACTTCGCGAAAAACCAGAAGTGAAGTACGCGTTCATCGATCAGCAGCGTCACGAGCACCGGGTCCAGGCGATGTGCCGCGTCCTTGGCGTTGCTCGCAGCGGCTTCTACGCATGGTGTCGGAACAAAGCTGTCCGCGCCGCACGGGAAGAGCGCCAGCAGGCCTTTGATGGGCAGGTGCAAGAGGCCTTCGAAGACTCCAGGCAACGCTCTGGAGCGCCTCGACTGACGCGAGAGCTGGACGGGCAAGGCGTGTCGGCCAATCGCAAGACCGTGGCCCGGAGCATGCGCCGTCAGGGCCTCCGGGCACGCACGTCACGCCGGTTTAAGGTGACGACGAACTCGGCTCACAGCCTGCCGGTCGCGCCAAACCACTTGGCCCAGCACTTTGAAGCGGAGCAGCGGAACCAGAAATGGACTGGCGACATCACGTATTTGGCGACCGGCGAAAGATGGCTCTATCTCGCGGTCGTCCTGGATCTTTGTGGCCGCAAAGTGATCGGTTGGGCCATGCGCGAGCAGATGAGCGCTGAACTGGCCTGTGAGGCGCTTCAGATGGCCCTGGAACGGCGAGGCTACCCCACGGGGGTCATCGTCCATACGGATCGAGGCAGCCAGTACTGCTCCCGTGCGTACCGCAGGCTCATCAGCGACTACGGGCTGATCAGCAGCATGAGCGCGAAGGGCAGCTGCTACGACAATGCCTGCAACGAGAGCTTTTTCCGTTCCCTGAAGGTCGAGGCCCTGCATGGCGAGAAATTCCCCACGCGGGCCTCGATGCGTGAGGCCGTCTTCGAATACATTGAGGGCTACTACAATCGCCGGCGTCTTCATAGCACGCTCGGGTACCTATCCCCGGACGACTACGAGGCCCGGCTTAATAGCTAACACCGTGTCCACGTTCGCTGGGTAAGACCACCCGGCAGAGCGCTGCCAGCTCGCCGAAAGCACCTGCTCAACGGCGGGTTTGAGCCCCGGTGAGCGTCACAGATGACCAGCTCGACCCCGCACCCGTCAAACCCCGACCGATGACCTCGCGGAGGAACTGCTTCGAGAACCCCTCCGTCTCGTTCGACCCCAACGACAGGCCCAGTGCCTCCCAGCGCCCTACGGTGTTGACGCCGACCGCGATCAGGCAGGCCTTAGAGATCACCCGGCCGTGCTCGCGGACCTTGATGTAGGTGGCATCGAGCAAAAGAAATGGCCAGCGCCCCTCGCTCGGTCGGCTCAGGAACGCCCCCACCCCCTCGTCGATGAACTGGCACAGCCGCGAGACCTGCGAATTTGAGATCCCCTCCATGCAGACGGCCTTGACGAGCTCGTCGACGGAGCGGGTCGACACCCCCTGGATATAGGCCTCCTGAACAACCCCGACGAGCGCCTGCTACATTGCCGCCGCGGCTCCAGGAACGAGCGCAGATAGTTGGCGTGGCGCAGACGCGGCACCTTTAGCTCCATGGAGCCGACCCGTCTGTCTTAGCGCCGGCTACGGTAGCCGTTGCGATAGTCCGTGCGCTAATGGCGCTGATCCCCCCACATCGAGTCCGCCTTGGCCTCCATGAGCTGCTGGACGATTTCATGGACCAGCATGCGCAGAAAGTCGACGTCGCCACCCTTCTCAGCCATCTCCAGCAGTGCGAACCTGTTATCAGCCATCGCGGACCTCCATTCGATTGGGTTTCTTCGTTTACTGGCCCGAATCCTAACGGGGTCGGCGGTGGCCCTTCACCTCCCTGAAGCCCACCCCACTACAGCTGCCCTGCTGTAGCTTTTACGCATTCCTGGGGACTCTACTGCAAGACCAGATTTCCGTCGCTAACTAATCGCCGAAGTGTCTACCTTCGAGTTATCTTCGTGACTAGGGAGTTCCGCGTATACTGCGCCCATTCTGCGACAACGTGCCCGACTAGCAGAATATGCCTCCCCTTCACGCACGACCTATACTTGCCATCGATAGTCTGCGCTAAGGTGCCGGCAGGATAGGCTCGGATAACTTTTCACACCCGTAGACCTCCCAAATAACCATCAGCCCTCTAGCTGGGTGATCGCATGAGGTTCACTATGGTTGATAACAAAACCCCTCAGATTAGTGTACAGAAAATCACGCTAAGGATCTTTATGGGGGCGTGCTTTATCCTGATGTGTATAGCCTGTAACTCATCGAGCGACAACGATGAAACGGAGCACGAGAGTGATACGCCGGAGGTAACACATGAATTAACTCTCGAACCCAGTGAATCCAGCCTTAAAGCTGAGTGGCTTGACTCTGAGGATGTGACCTACAATCTGATTTACGGCCAGGACGAGGACATTTTAACCGATCCAGCTAACTACGCCACCTACGATGGGAGCATGGATCAAGACGTCAGCTCTCCACATGAAATCAAGGGACTGGAAAAGGAATCGACTTACCATGTTGTTCTTGAAGTTGACGACGAGCGTGGCACCCGTTATCCAGCGAAAGAATCAACTACGCTGAATTCGGAAAAAATTTTAAGCTCGAGCGATGTGTTATGGATATTTGAAAAGCATGATGGAGTCGTACGTAGCCTCGCAGCGTATGATAGCACCGTTTACAGCAGCGGCAACGATGAGACGGTCCGCGCCATAGACGCAAAAAGTGGGGACGAGATATGGGTTTTTGAGGAGCATTTTGACTTTATCTACAGCGTTGAAAACTATGAGGGCACAGTCTACAGCGCTGCCCGAGGCGGTGCATCAAGCATAAAAGATGGTTATGATAGCACCGTCCGCGCAATTGATTCTGGAACAGGTGAAGAGAAATGGGTGTTTGACGGTAACAGATCTTTTTATGACGTTGCCGCAGCCGACAACTCCGTATATGCTGCAAAATCAAGCGGGAGCGTCCTTCAGATAGACGCTGAAAAAGGATCAAGGAAACAGGTTATCGGACAACATGATCGTCAAGCCAGAGGCGTTGCGGTAGCGGGCGGGACTGTATTTAGCGCCGGTCATGATACAACTATACGCGCTTTCGACGTAGAACAAGAAGAAGAGAAATGGGTCTACGAGGGGCCAGAAAGCCCCCACAAAAACTTCTTGAGTGTTGCAGCAACCAAGGAAGCAGTTTACGCGGGCAGCGACACCTCTATAAGGGCGCTTGACGCTGATACAGGCGAGAAGCAGTGGGCTTATGAGGACATACAGTCCGGTGGGTTTTACACCGTTAAAGAACTTGGCGACGTGGTATACGGCGGAAGCCTTGACGGAAAAGTTCGGGCAATCGATTCGAAAACGGGTGAAAAGAAGTGGGTCTTTGCAGAACATGAAGACCACGTGCGGGCTGTCGTGCCAACCGAACATGCTATATATAGTGGCGATAGCGGCGGGACAATCTTAGCTATTGATCCCCCTTGAAAAACTACTAGGCTGCTGGAAAAGTCGGTTTTGTCATGTCATAAAGGTTGTCGTTGATCGCGTAATGGTCCAGCGCACCGGTTTGGCCTGGAAACTGGTCTTGCCCACCAACCGTGGACACCTCAATAGCTACCATTCGACGAGGTGATCCATGACGAGGCAAGCTATTCAGATGAGCAAGACCAAGACGAAATCCAAGCGCACACGCTACAGCCCGGCCTATCGAGACGAGGCGCTGGCGTTGGCCGAGCGCGTCGGCGTCAGCGAGGCGGCCCAGCAGCTGGGGCTCCAACCGCCGCAGATCTACCAGTGGCGCACCAAGGCCCGGAACGAAGCGGACCGCTCGCAGCGAGAGCGGGAGTTGGCCGAGGAGAATGCCCGGCTCAAGCGTCAGCTCTCGGAAGCGAATGAGGAGCTGTCGATCACAAAAAAGGCCGCGGCGTACTTCGCGAAAAACCAGAAGTGAAGTACGCGTTCATCGATCAGCAGCGTCACGAGCACCGGATCCAGGCGATGTGCCGCGTCCTTGGCGTCGCTCGCAGCGGCTTCTACGCATGGTGCCGGAACAAGGCGGCCCGCGCCGCACGGGAAGAACGCCAGCAGGCCTTTGATGGGCAGGTGCAAGAGGCCTTCGAAGACTCCAGGCAACGCTCTGGAGCGCCTCGACTGACGCGAGAGCTGGACGGGCAAGGCGTGTCGGCCAATCGCAAAACCGTGGCCCGGAGCATGCGCCGTCAGGGCCTCCGGGCACGCACGTCACGCCGGTTTAAGGTGACGACGAACTCGGCTCACAGCCTGCCGGTCGCGCCAAACCACTTGGCCCAGCACTTTGAAGCCGAGCAGCGGAACCAGAAATGGACTGGCGACATCACGTATTTGGCGACCGGCGAAGGATGGCTCTATCTCGCGGTCGTCCTGGATCTTTGTGGCCGCAAAGTGATCGGTTGGGCCATATGCGCGAGCAGATGAGCGCTGAACTGGCCTGTGAGGCGCTTCAGATGGCCCTGGAACGGCGAGGCTACCCTACGGGTGTCATCGTCCATACGGATCGTGGCAGCCAGTACTGCTCCCGTGCGTACCGCAGGCTCATCAGCGACTACGGGCTGATCAGCAGCATGAGCGCGAAGGGCAGCTGCTACGACAATGCCTGCAACGAGAGCTTTTTCCGTTCCCTGAAGGTCGAGGCCCTGCATGGCGAGAAATTCCCCACGCGGGCCTCGATGCGTGAGGCCGTCTTCGAATACATTGAGGGCTACTACAATCGCCGGCGTCTTCATAGCACGCTCGGGTACCTATCCCCGGACGACTACGAGGCCCGGCTTAATAGCTAACACCGTGTCCACGTTCGCTGGGTAAGACCATCTTGGCTTACTTCGAACACCCGATCACCAGCGGGACAATCGAGGGGCTCAACAACCGGATCAAGACGGTCAAGCGCCAGGCCTACGGCTTCCGGGACATGGAGTATTTCAAGCTTCTGGTCCGTCACCTGAACGACCCGATCGTGCAGGCATGAACGGGCGCTCAGAGAGCACTTTCGGCGGCGCCGCCGAGGGACACATCACAATGATGGAATCCGTGAAGACCCGAGGTTGTCGGTACACAGGTTCATTTCATTGGATGCTGCCCCGCCGACGGCCAGGCAGCGTCCGGAGAACCTATAAGATGAATTAGGCTATGAGCCCTCCCACCTCAACTCATCCCATTCCAGATGAATGCTTCCGCCACCCTCTATATCAGTAACGGTGGCTCCGTCGTTTCTGTACTTGATTCGTAAATCGTACCCGTCGGGGTGTTTTACGCGGATTTCCCCGTCACAAATCCATCCGTGCGCTTCATCCTCAAAGGCACTCCAGTTCCATTGGTCAAACTTCAAGTCGACTTCAGTGGAGACCTCGGCGTATCCTTCGTCGTACCCGTAGACTTTCTCACCGTCATCTTCTAAATACCAGCCAAAGCCACCCGATATACGCATCCGATAGGGATTAATTGTTTCCTGCTCCCAGGTGAAGTCGGAATCCCATCGGATTTCGAATAGCTCATCATCCTCGTGCCAGCGGCCGGTGAGTCCTGAATCAACCGTAATGACTCTGGGTACGCTAGTCGTGTCGCGGTACGATCTTGAGTAGTCACCTTCTACTTCGAGCTCTCCAGGGAGCTGGTTTCCGCCGCCATCAAAGAATCTATCCGTGTATTCGACTTCAAAATACCCCTCACTATCGCTCGGACCTTCGTCAACAGGACCTATGCTGGAAGCTCGAATTGTGCCGTCCCGTTCGACATATTCATCACCAAGCTCAGATTGCCAGCTGTGGAACCGGGACTG
Source organism: Halorhodospira halophila SL1 (assembly GCF_000015585.1). Classification (NCBI taxonomy): domain Bacteria; kingdom Pseudomonadati; phylum Pseudomonadota; class Gammaproteobacteria; order Chromatiales; family Ectothiorhodospiraceae; genus Halorhodospira; species Halorhodospira halophila. Next base: position 1,405,365 of record NC_008789.1, read on the forward strand.
CTCGTACGTCAGGGTTTGGTCCGCGAGCGTTAATGTCCCGTTCTCGGGGCAGTCGGGCGGCTCGTCTTCTTCTTCGCTAGCGCAACCGTAGTGCTCGAGGTATTCTCCAGTGCGCTTCCAGAGATCTAGAAGCACCAGGTCTTCGGTCACGAATTGAGCGACTTCTTTCATTGTCGCATCGGAAGCTGCCTGAGGCGGTGATTCGTCAGTTTCCCCATTCGAATCGTCATCATCGTCGTCGCTGCTGAGACAACCACCAAGCAACAGACTACTCAGGAGAATGGTTGAGCTGTAGATGGTCCAGCGAGAGATGGCTTTTTTATTGGTGTGGGGCATCCGTATCGTCCTTTTTCTTTTTTTTGGTCGACGTTACACGCAAAGGGCTCTAAGATCATAAGGGATTGCATCATGACGTACAACACGGAAGGTTAGCTGTTGCGATCTGGCGGATCCTCAACCACTACCTACGTGGAAGCGGCTCGCCATTGCTCAGCAGGACCTCAGCAGCGTCCGTGCTGTCGGCATCGCCGAGACGGCCTGGCGGCGCGGGCAGAACTACATCACGGTCTTGTAAAATCTCGATGCCCGCAGCCTGCTCTTCGCCTTTCAGGGGCGGAACCAGTCGATTATCGCGGATTTTGGGTCCCTTCGCGGATCGTGTGGCTGTCAGGAGGTTGCCGCGGGGTAGTCGGTTAAGCATCTGTGCCTATATGTTGTGCCTCGCCGTCCCCGCCCAAGCGAGGAGCTGTCATGGCCACCGAGCATGCCCTGTTCACCGGCGCGCTGGTATGCGTCCGGTGAACCCCGTGTATCCACCGTAACGTCCACCGGTTAGCTTGGCCCCGTGTTTTGATCCGCGACCACGGAGGTGGCGATGGCCGGCGGGACTCAAGAGCGCAAGCGCGCCTTCTGCGCGCAAGAGGGCGTGGCCGAGAGCACCTTCACCGCCTGGCGCCGACACCTGCAGGCCGCTGCGGTGGCACCGAGCGCGGCACCGAAACCGGCCGAGGCGACGGAGCCGACGCCTTCGGCGCCAGAGCCCGCTGGTGGCCTGTTCGCTGAGCTTTCGTTACCGGGCGCCTCGCCATCGGACGACCCCCTCCGGGGTAAGCAGGACGCTGCGCCCTGGGGGTCGAGTTGGACCTCGGCGCCGGGGTCTTCTGCGGATCCGGCGGGCCCCGGGGTGCTGACGCCGCCGCGGCGCCTGTGGCTGTGTACCCGGGCGACGGACATGCGGTGCTCGTTCGATGGTCTTGCCGCGCTGGTGCGTCGCCACCTCGGGCGGGATCCGCTCAGTGGGCAGGGCTTCATCTTCGTCAATCGCCGGCGCACCCTGATGAAGCTGCTCTACTTCGACGGCGACGGCTACTGCGTGTGGAGCAAACGCCTCGAGCAGGGTCAGTTCGGCGTGGGGGGCGCTCAGGTACAGACCGTGGAGGCGCTGACCTGGACGCAGTTCGCCGCATTGCTTGAGTAGGACTGAATCTGACTATACCTTGAGTCTCGCCCAGCGCCGCGCCGGTTATGAGGCTGGGCGCAAGGGTTTGGAAGGATGCAGCAGGCCTTAAGCGGATAATAACCGTCGGGCGTGACAGCGCTCGGTTTACCGGGCATGAAGGTCTTTCACTCAGCACATAAACGGGGCGTCGATACCCGCCGCCTGCGACGAGAGATGCGGCGGCGTTCGGCGGTGGAGGCGGTGATCGGCCACATGAAGATCGACGGGCGCATGGACCGGTGCCGGCTCAAGGGCCGCCTCGGCGATGCCATGAACGCGGTGCTCGCCGCGGCCGGGCACAACATCCGACTGCTACTCCGGGCGATGGCCGCCTTTTTGCGGCTTGCTCTGCGGGCGCTCCTGCAGCGGATGTCCATGGAGGGTCACCCCGATGTCCACTCCGCGCCGACGATGTCGGCCGCATGCCCGAAACGGAACAAGAAACACGAGTAACCCGTTATTCAGAACCGACTATCCAGACCTCCCTTGCATCGAGTCGGTGAACGAGGAATTCCGAGGACGCCCTTTGCGCGGCGCGCCCTTCTTCAATAACTTGGCCGGCTCAGCCCCTGGGTACTCCACCCTACTCTCAAGCCAGGCGTCCACGTCGTCCAGGCGCCAGCGGTAATGGCGGCCTAGCTTGATGTAGGGAGGCAAATCCTGACCTCGACAGAGCCTGGCACGAATCGCACCAGGCGCTAATCCGAGGTACTGTGCAAGATCGTTGGTGGTGAGAAGCGGTGGTCGGTGCATGCGCCTTGTCCTGTTTGGGGTTCACTACCCTGTAAGGGATCAGCGACCACACCGACCGGCTTGGGACCCAGACCGCTCCCCAGAAGCCCAGATCTATGCAGTACTCATGCAGTACTGCATAGGCAAAAACTTGTCATTCGCCGTAACGTGGAGTAATCTCCAGTAACTGTAAACGACTGATTGGTCGCGCCTTTATAGCGTAAGCGCTTGTTCCTCGGGACAGTCTGATGGCTTTCACACGGCAGGGGTCGCTGGTTCGATCCCAGCGCCGCCCACCAACTTCCCTGCGGCTTAAGCCTCTTCCACCAGGCTCTGGGTCGCTTAAGTCTCACAGCGCCCCCCTCCCCCGCCGTGACGCTCCCAAGTGCGTCATTGGATGATACCCTCGGAGTCTTGCAAACACGTCATCCTGGCGACAGGTGTCGCGTTGCTGGGACGCTTCTTCGCCTGACGACGAACGACCAGGATCATGTCCGACCAATACCCTGAGTCCTTCCGAGAGTTCCAGCAGCAGCTACACAGTTTCGTCGCCGAGCGCGACTGGTCACAGTTCCATACCCCGAAGAACCTGGCTATGGCCCTGGCCGGCGAGGTCGGGGAACTCGTCGAGCATTTCCAATGGCTGAGCAACGAGGCCTCTGACAGCCTGCCGGTGGGAAAGCTAGCAGAGGTACGTCGTGAACTGGCGGACATCCAGATCTATACGCTGTTGCTGGCCAATCGGCTGGAGTTGGATCTTGCCGCGGCCGTCCGCGATAAGATTGCTGAAAACGAAGCCAAGTATCCGCCGGACCGCGCCTTCGGGCGGTCTGACAAGTACACCGATCTTTAAAGACCCTGATGCTTGTCTATAGCGGCGACAAGAGCACCTTCCTCACGGATGTAGCGGATAACCGGATCTCGGATCGCATCCTCGCAGCCATGACCCGACGCAGTATGGGCGGGGTCAGTGAGAGCGAACGCCGATCCTGGGAGCAGTCCCTGCTCTACATGAAGAACGTGGTCGAGGACCCGAACATCCCGGATGACGCCGGCATCGCTGTGGAGTACCGCATCCCGCAGACATCCAAGCGGGTAGACGTCATCATATCTGGCCTCGATGACGAACAACGCGAGTCCTGCGTCATCATTGAGCTCAAGCAGTGGCAGCACGCCGAGGCTACCGGCAAGGACGCCATCGTTCGCACACTCCTAGGCGGTGGGATCCGGGAAACCACTCACCCCTCCTATCAGGCGTGGAGTTACAGCACGCTACTGGAGGATTTCAACGAAGCTGTGCAGAACGGCGGGATTCGGCTGACCCCGTGCGCCTATCTGCACAACTGCACCGACGGCAGCGGCCTCCAGGAACCACTCTACGACCGCTATCTGCAGTGCGCCCCGCTCTTCCTCCGGCACGACACACAAAAGCTGCGCGCGTTCATTCGGAGGTATGTCCGGTACGGTGACCATCGCCGCGTCCTTTATCGCATCGACCAAGGGCGTATCCGCCCCTCCAAAGACTTGGCCAGTTCCCTCGCCCGTCTGATCCGCGGCAACCGAGACTTCCTGATGATCGACGACCAGAAGGTTGCCTACGAGGCTGCCCTGGAAGTCGGGACTATCGCTCAGGAATTCGGCAAGCAGGTACTGATCGTCGAAGGAGGTCCGGGCACGGGAAAGTCCGTAGTCGCCATCAACTTGCTGGTTGAACTGACCAAGCGCCACCAGACTGTCCACTACGTCACTCCGAACCGGGCGCCGCGGCAGGTCTACGAAGGACGGTTGACGGGCACTCTGACCAAAACCCGGTTCAGCAACCTCTTCAAAGGGTCCGCCGCGTATGACAACGCGGAGCGTGACGAAATGGATGGGCTCCTCGTTGACGAAGCCCACCGCCTTCAGGAGCGCTCGCGGTGGCAGCGCGCTGGAACCAACCAGATCCGTGACATCATCCGCGCGGCCCGGACCAGCGTCTTTTTCGTCGATGAGGCGCAGCAGGTCACCTGGAACGACACCGGCTCCATCCAGGAAATCGAGCGCTGGGCACGCGCTGAGGGGGCCACCATCCATCGCGCCGCACTGCAGTCACAGTTCCGCTGCAGCGGTTCCGACGGCTACCTGGCGTGGCTCGATCAAGCTCTCCAGATCCGCGACACGGCTCAGAAGGACCTGCACGGCATCCGTTACCACCTAGAAGCCGTTGACTCCCCCCGAACCCTCTACCAGCGCATTGTGGAACTAGACGGCAACGGTTCCAGGGCTCGTTTGGTGGCCGGTTACTGCTGGGATTGGATCAGCAAGAAAGACCCCTGCGCGTGGGATATCACGTTCCCGGAAGAGAATCTCTTCATGCGGTGGAATCTTTACGAGGACGAGGGACGCTACCTGGAGAAGACGCACTCGATCGATCAAGTCGGATGCATCCATACGGTACAAGGTCTGGAGATGGACTACGTGGGGGTGATCATTGGCCCCGACCTGATCGTGCGCAACGGCCACGTCGTCACCCAGCCCTCCAAACGGGCCCGCACGGACCGATCCCTTCACGGCTACAAGACTGCTCGCAAGGAGGCCCCGGAAGAGTGCGACGCCCGGGCGGACGCGATTATCAAGAACACCTATCGAACCTTGATGAGCCGCGGCCTCAAGGGGTGCCTGATCCACTGCACGGATCCGGAGACACAGGCCTACTTCCGGCAGGAGATCGAGGCCGCTTTCTCCCAGCCTTCGGACAATACGGAGGCTTCGACGTTGCAGCCGGCGCCGGTCATTCCCCTGGATGAACAGTCATCGACCGAAGCGGAGGATGAACCGCGCACTATCCCCGCCGAAGCAGTCACGCCAGCGGATAACGCTGTGCCGTTTATCGAACTGGAGGCCGCTGCCGGAGAGTTTCAGGCGGGATTCGCTGAGGCGGAGCGCCTTGAAGAGACGGAGACTTGGATTGCTTTGCCGGAACTCTACCGCGCCCGCCGCGGGTTGTTCGTTGCACGCGTCAAAGGAGAGTCCATGAATCGGCGCATCCCGAATGGCGCCTGGTGCCTCTTCGAGGCCAACCCCGGTGGATCGCGGCACGGCCGGGTCGTGCTCGCGTACCACCGGGATATCCAGGACCCGGACAACAATTCTGCGCTGACTGTAAAACGGTACTACAGCGAGAAGATCACCTCGGCCGACGGCCAATGGCAGCACTCACGGATTACCCTGGCCTGCGACACCCTGACCCCAGGCTATGAGGATATCGTGCTTGAGGAAGAGCAGGCGCGGGATCTTCGGATACTGGGAGAGTTCAAGGGCACCGTTGCCTGACTCTAGGGGTATCGACACGGCCGTCGAAATCGGCGTGGTTCACCACCAAGAGCGCGCCCGGCCCCAAATCGCGGGCCAGCAGGGCGCACTAGTCGACCCCGGTTGACAGGCGCAAATCGGAGCGCCGAGCCAGTGGCTTTGCCCCCTCACTCAGAGCGCGTAGGCCTTCAGCGTATCGAGGTCAATCACGGCCAGGGTCTCGGCATGCTTAGCGTGCAGATCCACCATCGGAGCCACTCCCGCGCGGTAGGCCTCCATCCAGCGGCCGGCGCAACGACACCATCGGTCCCCGGGCTGAAGGCCGGGAAACCCCATGCCCGGATTGGGGGCCGTCAGGTCGTTGCCCTGCTCCCGGGTAAAGCTCAGAAACGCCTCGTCCAGCCGGGCGCAGACCGTGTGGATTCCAACGTCCTCGTGACCAGTATTGCAGCAGCCGTCCCGGTAAAAGCCGGTCAAAGGCTGAGTGCTACAAGGCGCGAGGGGCTGGCCGAGCACATTGAGGGACTCGAAAGGCTGGCTCATTGCGATCTCCAACTCCGAAGATGGGGGATCATGCGGCAGGGGTGCTCATCCACCGGCGCCCGAAGTAGTCAAGCACCCCGTCGATGCGCACCCCGACATTGTCGCGGGTGATGACCTCCTGTTTGGGGAAGTCACCTCGGGGATGGCAGCCGCATCATTCATGCACCGCCGGAGCAGCATCAGTGCCAGCGGTACCAACACCACCCCGGAGAACGCGGTCTGGGGTGTCGGCCAACGGCTCGCCGATCGCCTGGCTGAGCTCGGCATTCAGACCACCGAGGATCTCGCCAGGTTACCCCCGCGGCGGATCCGTCAGCACTTCCCCGTGACCCTGGCGCGAACGGCGGAGGAGCTGCGGGGCTGCGCCTGCCACGACCTTGAAAGCGAACCGGCGCCCCGGCAGCAGATCGTCTGCTCGCGTACTTTCGGCACGCCGGTTCGTGACAAGCCGGCGCTGCGCGAGGCCGTGGCGGATTACGCGGCGCGGGCTCAATCGGCGGACCTGGTGTTCTGGGTCCGTGAGGCGGGGGGAGCGTTAGTGCCCACAGATGGTGTTATGCACAACAGCCCTCTAGGTACAGGCACAAAGGTGGGTGCCCTGGCTGGGCTCCTTCCGGTGCGCGAGAACGCGTCCATCGCCCCCCTCCACCACAGGCACGGCGAACGGTGATGGCATGCTCAGCTGACACCCTCGGGTCGTTCTCGGCGAAAACAGCAGGGCCGCCCGGGGTTGACATTGCCGGTCGCGGTAGTCATTGACCGCTCGTTTCTGCACAAGCTCCCAGCAAACGCCTCGTAACCCACTGACGGATGGAAGGGTAACGATAGGTTGCTGATTTGCCGTTGCTTTAGCACTGGCTACGGGTTATCCAGTCGACCTCGAATGCCCTCATGGCAAGGCTTCGGTCGACGTTCTCCACACGGTTTTCCACAGGTTTTGTGGAAAGGGGATCTCAGTTCTACCGCCGCGGCACGCTCCTCCCGCGCCCACTCACACCTTCACCTGATCGGCGATCTCCGCCAGGCGGCTCGTGCCGATCCCGTCGACTTCCTCAAGCTGCTCGATCCGCCGGATCGGTCTCAGGGCGACGATCGCCTCGGCGCGCTCCGGGCCGATGTGGGGGATCGCCTGGAGTTCTTCGATGGAGGCCGTGTTGAGGTCGATGCGCCCCGTCGGCTCGTCGCCCTGCCCCGCCCCCGGTGCACCACGAGCCGACCGCGCTGAGGATGGCTTCGTCGCCTCATCCACCGGCCGGGCCGGCTCGATCTGTAGCTGGGCGTGATCAGCGAAGATCTCCAGCATCTGCTCCTGGAGCACCGTCCGTGGGCCCTGGATCAGGGCCAGGTCATCGGCCTCAAAGAGCAGCGCCGCCCGCCGGGACCCCTCCAGTTTCTCGGCCGCCACTTCGGCGAGCAGTGCGATCAGGATCCGGTGCGCATCCTCCTTCGGCTGAACGGCGGCGCGGCAATGTTCAAGTCCCTGTGCCGCCTCCGCGAAGACCTCCGGGGAGCGCGGAAGCGCGACCCATCCCGCCTTCTCGCTGACCCGTCGGTGCGTCCGCTGGCCGTCCTGGAGCGCCTCACCCCGCCCCCAGACGGCCACCGCCAGGGCGAAGGCGGCGCTGAGCCGGTCCGCGTCCCAGCGGTTGATCGCCTGCTCGACGGCCTCGTCGATCCGCCGGCGCTGCCGGCACAGCCGGGCATTGCGCCACCACCGCGGCAGGGCGTGCACGTTGTCACCGACCCACTGCCCGAGGGCGATGGCGCCGCGCAGCAGCCCGCCAATGAGCATCAAGAGCAGCTGCACACCGCCGACGATGGCAGCGAAGACCATGTAGATCAGCTGCAGCTGCGCCGCCTTCTGCCCCCGGGCCTGGACGCCGAAGAGCTTCGCTGTTAGTGGCCACGTAGACTGACCCACAGTGGGGTGCGGATAAAAACTTGGACTACAAGATGGGAGTAGTCCATGTACACGTACGAGCAGCGGATCAAGGCAGTAGAGCTCTACATCCAGTACGACAAGAACGCGGCAGTTACCGTCCGGGAGCTCGGGTATCCGTCGAAGAAGAACCTGCGGCGCTGGTATGACATTTACGCAGCAACCGGTGATTTGCCGAAGCGATCGAAGCGCAAACCAAGGTATTCGGCGGAACAGAAGCAAAGGGCCGTTGACCACTACATGACCCATGGCCGTTGTCTAGCGAGGACTCGCAAGGCGCTAGGTTATCCTGGTGTCGAAACGCTAAGCCATTGGGTTCTGGAGCGTGAGCCCGACTTGCGTACCGGATCGAGCGCCAGCTTAACGAAGCCTCCTTCGTCGGATGAGACTAAGCGGGAGGCCGTCATTGAGCTATGTTCCCGGCAAGGGGCGGCTTCAGAGGTTGCCGAGAGGGTGGGCGTCAGCAGGCAGGTGCTGTACAAGTGGAAGGACCGCTTACTCGGTGCCGAGGCGCGCCCCCCAATGAAACCGCGTGACGATACGACCTCGCAAAGCGAACGTGGCGCCCTGGAGCAAGAGATCGAAACGCTGCAACGGCGCGTCCACCGCCTTCAGCTTGAACACGATCTGCTAACAAAAGCGAACGAACTGTTAAAAAAAGACCACGGCGTCAACCTGCAGCTCCTGACGAACAAGGAGAAGACCCTGCTGGTTGACGCCCTCCGAAACATCTACTCGCTCACGGAGCTGTTCACGCCGCTGCGCCTAGCCCGTAGCAGCTACTTCTACCATCGGGCTCGGCTGCGACGGCCGGAGAAGTACAGCGCCCTTCGTGGCCTTGTCAGTAGTCTGTTTGAGGACAACCACTACTGTTACGGCTACCGACGCATCCGCGTCGAACTCCACCGTCTTGGCATCGTGATCTCCGAGAAGGTGATCCGGCGGCTCATGGCGGAGGAGCAGCTCGTTGTCCAGACGACCAAGTGCCGTCGTTTTAGCTCGTACCGCGGCGAAATCACTCCGGCCCCTGAGAACGTGGTTAACCGGGACTTCAGTGCACCGGCGCCTAACCGCAAGTGGCTGACCGATCTCACCGAGTTTCAGATTCCGGCCGGCAAGGTCTACCTATCCCCGTTAATCGACTGCTTCGACGGGCTGGCGGTCAGTTGGACGGTGGGAACCCGGCCTGATGCTGAGCTGGTGAACACGATGCTCGATTACGCCGTTGCGGTGCTTAAAGACGATGAGAAGCCGGTGGTTCATAGCGATCGCGGGGCGCACTATCGTTGGCCTGGGTGGTTATCCCGCATTGAGTTAGCCGGCCTGACCCGGTCGATGTCACGCAAAGGCTGTACGCCAGACAACGCCGCCTGTGAAGGCTTCTTTGGACGCCTGAAGGCCGAGTTCTTCTATACCCGTGACTGGCACGGCGTGACCCTTGAGCAGTTCATCGAGAAACTCGATGCCTATCTGCAATGGTACAACCGAAAACGCGTTAAGCTGTCGCTAGGAGGCCGGAGCCCTCTTGAGTACCGAGACAGCCTCGGAATTGCAGCATGAACCAGTCCAAGAAAATAGCCGCATACCCCAGCCGGCCATCAGAATTGACCCACCTTCGGGTGGCCCCTGGCCACGAGAGACCGTACCGTCGGCCGCCTGACCAAGCTGCGGAAGGCGGGGACCATGAAGGAGTGGGTCATGATTCATCGGATCAAAGCGCTGTACGACGAGGGACGCGGGTTATCCGTCCGTGCCATCAGCTCGGCGACACGATGGAGACGCGATTGCGGCCCTGGTGCTTGGCGGCGTAAAGCGCGCAATCGGCGCGCTCGAAGAGGTCGCGGTCGCTGTCTTCGCTAGCCAGGACGCTGACCCCAAAGCTTGCCGTCAGCCCGTGTTGCCTGAGCACCGGATGGTCGGCGAGAGCCCTGCGCAGCTTATCGGCTGACTGCTGTGCTCCGTCCAGGCCGGTGGCGGGTAGCAGGATCACGAACTCCTCGCCGCCCCAGCGGCCGACGATGTCGGCCTCGCGGACCCCGGCACGCAGCTGGTCGGCGAGATGGCGGAGGATCTTATCGCCGACGGCATGGCCGTGCTCGTCGTTGACCCGTTTGAAGTGGTCCAGATCGATCAGCAGCATCGCCAGGGGTTTGCCGGTCTCTTGGTGTTGGGCCACCTGGGTGGCGATCTGTTGGTCGAGGCCGCTGCGATTGAGCAGGCCGGTCAGGCGGTCGTGTTGCGCCTGTTGGTCCAGCGCATGGATTTCTCGCCGACTGCGCGCCAGTCCGCGGTTGATCTGCCAGGCGAGCAGGCGCAGTTCGTGGATCCAGCGGACGGGGCCGTGGATGGGTACCGTCTGTCTCGCAGCCGCCGCTTGGGCTGTCTGTCGCAGTGGGGTGACCAATAGCCGGCGTGCCATCTGGTGGAAGAGCGCAGTGGCCAGGACGACGAGTCCGCCCGTGCCGACTAGCACCGCAATCCAGATCTTACGCACATCCTCAGAACCGGGGTGTTGCATTTCCAGCCGGGCGAGGATGTCCAAGTGGTGGCCATCGTCGTCGAGTTCAATGCGGTTGAGCCAGGCGTAATACGATCGGGGTTGGTCCGTTGTTTCTGGCCGGTAGAGGCCCCGTTGCCCGACGGCGCGCTGGAAACGCTCCAGCTTTTGGTCCTGCTGCGTCGGGACCTCGGCGAAGGCCTTGGCCTTGTTCAACTCTTGCAGAGCCGGGTCCAGGCCTAGAGAGATCAGCCATTGGCCATTGACCAGGAAGAAGAGCTCGCCCTCGTAAAGCGCCCGCTGGTCCAAGCGCTCTTCCATGCCTCGGAACACTTCATCGATGAACGCCGGGCTGAGACCCAGTTCCAGGGCGTAGCCGTCATCGCCGAGCGGGCCATAGGTATAGAAGCGGAACTCCCGGCTTACCAGCTCAAGGGTGGGTGGCCCGATCAGGACTTGGTCCTCGGCGAGCGCAGTCTTGAGCATACCGTGCGCATCTTCCATGCCCTCCATAGTGAAATCCAATCCTTCGTCGGGCTCGAAGGTGGTTCGGCTGATGCGCAGCTCCGGGGTGACGATGTAGACGTGGACCGGGTCGCCGAGTTCCTCGCTGAGCCGCTTCGCCAGGGCCTCGAGGTCGGTCTCCTCGATCCCGCGCTCCTCGATGGTCTGTCGGGCCTTTTCATGGGCCCGCCGATAGCGGGGTTCCCGGGCCTCCAGAAACCGCTCGAGTTCCGCGTAGCCGGCTCGCAGTTCGGCGCGTACCCCTTCGGCCAGCACAGCGTTGACGCGCTGATCGTGGGCTTGCTGCCTGTCCAGCAGGATCGCGCCGCCGATGGTGAGGATGGCGACGAGGGCGGCGAGCAGGAAGCCAATGCCGATCAGGAGTAGTGCGCCGACGCCGATGCGTGGGCGGTATCGTGCGGGGAACAGGGCCATGGCAGGCGGGCTTCCGTGCTCGCTAAAAGGGGGGCGCGCCACACGGGGCGCCCCGAGGGGCGCCCCGTGTGGATCATCGGACGATCATTGTCTCGAAAGTTGTTCCGGCAAGTCTGGCACAACTCGCCGACCTGCATAAATGGCCCTTGGTACATCCTTACAAGCGGCCCCCCAAGGAAGGGTGATGGCACTTCGTCGAAACATCGACGCCGCTCTGATGAACTGCCAGCCGGCGCCCGTTGCGAACAACTGACTCTTTAGAGGGAGCGAATCAAGTCAGGACCGTTGTTCTTGGGTGTGTTCACCCGAGAGCTGACCGGATGTGCGACCAGCTGCGCCATATTTAGGCCGCGAGTTGCCGCTTTCACGGACTTCCGATCACTGATTTCGGGATCCAGCCACTCGTCCCAGCACTCGGGCGCGAGGACGAGCGGCATGCGGTCGTGGAGAGGCTGCAGATGCGCCTTCGACGGCTGCGTGATGATTGCGAAGGACGCCGCCCGTTCTTCGGTGGCCGGCTCATAGACACCCGCGAAGCACAGCAGGTCGTCGTCCCGGGAGGCGATGAAGTGCGGAACCTTCCCCTGTTCGGCCTTTTGCCACTCGAACCAACCGCTGGCTGGAATCAGGCAGCGGCGATGGGCGAATGCAGAGCGGAAGTAAGGGCTGGAGGCGACCGTCTCCGCCCGGGCGTTGATCGGTGCGGGTTGGCTGGCGTCGGCCCACCATGGCCGAAATCCCCAAAGCAACGGCAAGAGATGCCTGCCGTGATCGCAAGACACGGCGACCGGCTGCTGCGTGCCCGGCGGTACGTTGTAGTCAGGTGAGAGTTCGCCGCAGTCGTCGTAATCGATGCGAAGCGCTCGCATGATTCGGGAATGCGGAGCGTAACGGGCGAACCGGCCACACACAGTGACAGACTCCGTACTCGGGGGACCGAAAACGATTGTGGCACGGCCTCGGGGCCGTTGTGTGATCCGGCCACGACCACCACGGCTACAACCCGCAACGCGACCGGTGTAGCCACCGCGCCACCGGAACGCAGCAGGAGTCGGTCATCGTGCACACGCTCGACACCATCGGCTACGAGCGCACCGATCTTGGAGTTACCCCGCTTCCGTCGACGGTTCGCGGCTTTCGCACTGGGCGGACGTGACCCCAAAACCCAGTGACGGCGTCTGGGGGGGGGGTGTGGCACCCCTCAATGAACTGGAAAACGGCCAACGTGGGGTGCGCAGAAACGACACTCCGTGTGATTCCGGAACCGAGTGCGGCCAATGAGTGTCAATGGCCACCGCCTCGGACCCACTCCGCTGTGTGGGTCAGTTTACGTGGCCACTAACAGCCTAAGCATCAAGGTCCCCACGAAAGGGCGTCAACTCCAGTCGTTAGCTAAGCACCGGCAGCGGGCATGCCTCTCAAGCTGTTCTCACCCGGTTAGGTGAGAATCCCAGAATCGCGGCTATCACGCGGTCTTCGGTAGCACTCTGCAGAGGCAGCATGGCGAAATGCTCCCGCACTTGCGGGCCGAGCTCATGCTCGACCTCGATGAGAACGGGACGCAGCTTACTGAGACGCATCGGCCCCCGCCCTCGGCGCTCGATCAAATGCCGATACCAGTAGGGCCGGATCAGCGCCAGCCAGCCATCGGCCAGAGCCTCCCAATCAGGCTCTCCTGTGGCAAGGGAAGAGCGCTCCCAATGGAGAATGCCCAGCAGTTCTCTGTATGCGTTCAAGCGTTCTTGTATCCCGGTCTTTGGAGGCCTGCTTCTGGAAGGCGTCCAATACATACCCCATCTCCTCCAGGGCGCGCCGTTTCCGCAAGGGAAGCTGCTGCCATTCCGCCTCCGGCAGGCGCTCAACGAATCGGCCGAGAAGCTCCGCGCTCCTCTCATCAAGGTCGCCATCCTCCGGGTCCTGGGACAGCCGCTGGCGAAGCGCCACGGCCGTCGCCTGCCAGATGGACAGCCGGTAATCCTCCTTCACCAGCCGTTCATGCAGGTACGCCAAAGCGATCAGGCAGCTGTCGAAGGCCAACACCTGCGTGTGGTGTTAGGCAAGATAAAGCAGGTGCTTTACCTTGGCCTGCTCCCGGTTACCGCTCATCGCCCGGACCTCCTCGAGGACCTGCCCCAGCACGCTGCGATCATGGGCGCAGGCCGCCTCCCACGCCTCCACGTCGGTGAGCCAGCCCGGCAGCGGGACGGACAGATGGTTCTCCGGCATCGGCGGCCCTGAATCCAGCTGTTCAAGCATGGCGCCTGTCGTTTTCTCCTTCGGGGAGCAGCTGATCTGAAACTCTCTCTGCGCCCTCTGCGTTCCGCACAGATGCTCGACCAGCGCGGCCCGGGAGGAGCGGAGCCGCTCATCCCGATCTCGCTCCCGGCAAGCTGGAGAACGCCGTAGAGCGTGTCCAGGAGCTCCCGGATACGCCGAGCGCCGTCGCGATCCGCCTCCGTCTCGCCCAGGGCGTAGGTCCGCGCGCGATGCTCTGGGTAGCGGCACAGCCGGCCGGCCCGATCCCGGTAGGCATCCGGGTTCCGATCGATCAGGGTATTGAGCATCCACTTGGTCCGCCGGACGGTAAAGGTCCGGCCAGGCGGACGAGTTCTTGAAGGCTTGCGTAGCCGGTAACCACAAGGGGAGACTCAGCCCCCTTGAGGTCCGCGACGACCTGTGGCCGTACCTTCCGCGTCTGGACATTCTCGCTGCCCGATAGCCCTGCCTGTGAGGGGTCAAAAGCGATGCGCTCCGCGCCATCGCTCGGCCGCAACGGGGCGGCTCATCCGGACGGATCAGTCGCCGGCAAGCTTCGGTTCGTGCTCCGGCTTGATCCAGTCGATGTCATTAACGGCGTCGACGTAGTTCTGCATCCGATTCTCGTGCGTCTCGGCATCGATCTCGCCGGCTTCCTCTTTGGCCTCCAATTGCTGCGCCCGGGTGGCCAGGGCCCGGGTCGCTACGGTGCCCTGGATCGTCTCGAACAGGCCTTCGTGATCGCTGGCCGCGGTCATTTCAGCCTCGTCCTCGATCGCGCCGGCGGGCATGCTGTGGAAATACAGGTCACCGAGTAGACGATCGCCCATCGTCCAGCGCTCCACGAAGCCGTCGTGTCCTTCCTGACGGAATTGAACCACCAAATCCGGGTTGTCCGCCTGCTCGGCGGTCGTAACCTCGGTATCCAGATCGGCGGCCTCCAGGGTCTGCTCGACGGCCCAGGCGAAGTTCTCGTCGAAGGCGGCCTCGATCGCTTGCTCGTCCTCGCCGTCGTGCTCGAGCAGATCGCTATCGACGGCGACGCGCTCAACGCCATCGAAGACCGGCTCGGCATCGCGGACGTCGCTAGCCATCTCGTAGGTTCGATATCCCTCGTAGATTCCGGCTGCTGACTGGGCGGCCTCGTAGGCTTGGCAACCAGTAAGCGCGAGGGCCGTCGCACCGAACATCACTGCAGCCGTCGGAATTTTTTGAACCCCCATCATTCACTCCTCCTCTGGACACTGCGCGCTCTGCACTGCGCCCCCGGTGCCAAAGCGGCCAAGGCTTACTGCCGCCCTCCCTCGTTCCGACGCACGGAAATCCATCGACTTCGTCAAAACCTCGCTGAGGCACCAGCGACCCCCCCCAAATCACCATCCCAAAGCTCCGCGCCGCCGAACACATCCCACCCCTCCGTTACGGGGTAGTGAACAGCGGCCGCCGAGGCCCAGTAATCGAAATCGCCAGCCACGAGCCGACCGTGGACGTCTACCTCGAACGAGCCATGGCGTTCTCGGACTCCAATGCGAACCGTCGGTGCGGTATCCCGGTCATTTGTACCGATGTCGGCGTTCTGATACTCGAATCCACCGGCGACGTAGGCGCGCGAGGCCTGCGAGAACCGAATCGCCGCCGGGCTTTCAAAGGGAATTCCGATTAGTGCAGAAAACCGCTGATAGTCCACCGTGTCGCTGTACGCGCCCCACCCGATCATCGCCAGAACATCGGGGTTGAAGTCGATAAAATCCGGGTGAAAGATCGACGACACCTCCAGGCTGTAGCCCGCCACATCCTCACCAGCCGGGCTGGCGCTGGCATACTGGTGCAGTGCAATCTTGCCGTAATTCAATGGGTCTCGGTCAAACGCTGCTTGGGTGACCGCTGGCGCGAACAGAAGCAGCGCACCTGAATTTATCAACGATCGCGAACAGCGCATGCCCTAAGGTAATCCCCCAAGTGATGCATGGACAATGGCGGCCTTCCACCCGGCCGCCAGCCTTTCCATCTCAGAAATCGAGGTTAGCAAAAGACCAACGTTGCGCAAGAAAAGGACACCGGATCCCTAGGCATCCCGTAAGCATGGTCACGCCGCCATCGGCGTGGCTTCAAGGTAGTCGGCACGAACCTGCGCCGGCGACCGGAACCCATGGCGCTCCAGGAGCCAGCTGTGGTTGTACTGCTCCCGCCACCGCTGCAGGCGCAGCTTAGCCCAGACCTTGCGGTGACCCTCGCCGGTGAACTCAACTACCCTGGATGAACGCCCATATGCCACCTACATCACTGTCCAGGTGAGGGGCGGCGGCCGGGGACTACATCGGCGAACCTCTGAACGGCCCGCTGCGCCTCGCGACGCTGATCCTGCGGTAGATCCCATCGCCACAACCCGGGGATTCACGCAGCTGGCCGAGCACATTCCGCAAAGCGGGGTTGACAATCCCGATCGAGGCCGTCATCAAGCGCCTGCTTCTGCACAAGCGCCCATCTGACGCCTGGCAACCCGCTGATCCATGGAAGCGAATCGCTAGGTTATTGATTTTAAAAGCATGCACCGCTGATCAGTCTTTGTCCACCCAGCCTCGCATGCCCTCACGCCAAGGCCTCGGTCGAGTTTCTCCACATAGTTATCCACAGGTTTTGTGGAAAGCGAGCCTAAGCTCTACAGCCACGGTCCTCCGTTTCATCGCTCGCACTCATACCCGGGTTTGTTCGGCAATCTCCGCGAGCCGGCTCGGTCCGATGCCGTCGACCTCTTCAAGCTGCTCGATCCGCCGAATCGGTCGCATGGCGACGATCGCCTCGGCGCGCTCCGGGCCGATGTGCGGGATCACCTGAAGCTCTTCGATGGAGGCGGTGTTGAGGTCGATCAGTCCCTGCGACAGGTCACGCCCTGGGCGGGATCGGCCGCACTGCCGTTGTGTCGTGTCCACCGGCAAGGCCGGCTCCAGACAGAGTTGCGCATGGTCGGCGAAGATCTCGAGCAGCTCTTCCTGCAGCACGGTCCGCGGACCCCGGGCCAGGGCCAGATCGTCCGCATCGAACAGCAGCTCTGCCCGCCGCCCCCCGTCCATCCCTTGCGTAGCGGCCTCCGCCAGCAACGCGAGCACGATCCGATGCGCATCCTGTGTCAGCTTCACCGCGGCCCGGCAGCGCTCGAGCTCGGCAGCGACCTCTTCGAACACCTCCGGTGATCGGGGCAGGGCTTCAAAGCCCGGATTCTGGGTGACACGTTGCTGGACGCGGTGCCACCCCGCTTTGAGCGTTTCACCGCGCCCCCATAGGGCAACCGCCAGGGCGACTGCAGCACTGAGCCGGTCCGCGTCCCAGCGGTTGATCGCCTGCTCAACGGCCTCGTCGATCCGCCCGCGCTGGCGGCGCAACCGGGCATTGCGCCAACGCCGCGGCAGGGCGTGCACGTGGTCACCCACCCACTGCCCGAGGGCAACGGCGCCGCGCAGCAGCCCGCCAATGAGCATCAGGAGCAGCTGCACGCCACCGACAACGGCGGCGAAGAGCATATAGAAGACCTGAAGCTGGGCCGCCTTCTGCCCCCGGACCTGGACGCCGAAGAGCTTCGCCGAGGAGCGGTTGGGCTTGAGCCAGTTGAACGAGCCGAGCCGGTTGCGCGTGGAGACCGTCGCACCGCTTTTGGAGAGGTTCAGCTTGGTCGGCCCGTTCCCGTAGCGTCCGCGCAGGATGAAACGGCCGTTCTGCAAGGCCACCTGGGTGTTCTTCGCCGGCGTCATCGAAGCCCGGACACCGCGCCGGGTGTTGGCGGTGAGGTTCACACCCGCCGCCCGGGCCTGGGCGCGCAGCGCCACGCCGCCGGTGCGACTGGCCCGCAGGTACTTGCCGCGGTGCTCAACGCGCCGCTGCTTGCCGTAGGCGTCCTTCTTGCCGAGATTGAACAGGCCCATCGCCTTCCCCACCGGTGCAGGTGTTACGCGGGGAAGGGCTTGCGCGCATCCAGCATGATGGCAGCGCCCCCCATCCCGAGGCCCGCCAGCTCCACAACGAGCACCGCAAGGCTAAGGCTCATGATGGCCGGCCCCACCCCAAGACTGCTTCAACGACCGCAACCGACAACTATTGCTCCGGGAGGTGGCGCTCGAGCTCGGCAAGCATCTCTTGGTCCGGGTTGCCCGGATCGTGGCGTTTGGCATCGAGGCTCGCCTGGAGCGCCTCGGCGCTGGAGACCGCAGCGAGCAGCGCCTTGCTAAGCTCATCGATCAGGGACGCCGTCCAGGCCTGGATATCGACGTGCGGCGGCTGCTCGAGCTGCGCCTCGGCCTGGTGTGCCGCGCCGTCGAGGTCACCTCCGTGCTCCTCAACCAGCTTCATCAGGTGCCACATCAGGGTCCGCTCGCAATCGGCCGGCCGAGCGGCACGGACCTCGTCCAGGTAAGCTTGCAGCAGCTGCTCGGGTGTGTCGCTCATCACTTCAGGCTCCAACGTTGGATCAGCCGACAGAATGCACCCAGTGGTCCCGACGACGCCAGCGTAAGCCCACTCCGACTCAACGGCCAGCCGAAGATCACGCACCGACCGTTTCCACAAAACCTGTGGAAAATGGTGTGGATAGGATGAGCGGATCGCCGCCGCGCGGTGCTTTGCAGCGATTGATCAAACCCTGCTCACCCCAGGCCCTGGCCGTCTTCGGGACAGCGGAGCGGCCGTCAGTCGCTGCGCCCGCGCAGCTGATCGAGTTTTGTCCGGACCCGCTCGCGGCGCGCCTCTGTGGCTGCCGGGTCGAGCGTGAAGTGGGCCTTGCGCAGGCCGTCCGTCAGCGCCCCCTCAATCCGCAGGGCGGAACCCTCCTCCACCCCTTCGGGCAGCCGATCGACCTCGACCTCGTAGACCGCTGCCGGATCCAGACCGACGAGCAGGCGGGCCACCCCGTCTTCGATAGCATCGACCGTTGCCGGCGTCGTCGCTGCGTCGGCCGACGAGCTGTCCGACCGTGTGCCTTCTTCATCCATGATCCTCGATTCCTCCGTATAACCGGTTGCAGACGCCACGCCCGCCCAGACGAGCGCGACGGCCACCGTACGCTCAACGCTCCTCACGGTTCGATCCTCCCTGATCGCATGAGCAAGCAGGCATTCCGGCCCGCCCCCCTCAGCATGCCGGGCGCCGCGGCATGAGGGGAACCTTGCCAATCGTCGTTTTTTTCGCCAGGCTCAACACTCCTCTTGGCAATACGGCGCGCGCTGATGAGCCGACACCCACGGCGATGCGCGCTTGGGCGCGCCCTCGCCCTCTCCGTCCTGTTGGTCGCGACTGCCTCCCCGTCCACCGCATCGATGACGCTCACTTTCCTCGATGTCGGCCAGGGCGATGCCACCCTCGTCGCCGCTGATGGCCACTACGTGCTCATCGACGGCGGCCGGGGACGGGAGGACGCCATCGCCCCGCTGCGCGGCAAAGGGGTGCAGGCGCTCGATCTCATGGTCGCCACCCACGCCCACGCGGATCACATCGGCGGCCTGGTGTCCGTCCTGGAAGAGAAGTCGGTAGATACGCTCTGGTACTCCGGCGACGAGCACAGCACCCAGACCTTCGAGGCCTTCCTCGACGCCGCCCTCGGCAGCGGGGTTCGCTACGTCGAGCCCACCCGCGGGCATTCCCGAACCTTCGGCGGACTGGAGGTGACCACCCTCCACCCCGGTGAGCAGACCTCAGGCAGCCACCTCCACGACCGCAATCTCGTCATCCGCCTCGACTACGGGGCCTGCTCCGCGATCATCACCGGCGACATCGAGGGCAGCGGAGAGCGCGCCATCCTGCGCGCCGGGGTGAACGTCAGCGCGGACGTCCTGGAACTCGGCCATCACGGCAGCCGCTCCTCGACGACCACGGAGTGGTTCGAGGCCGTAGACCCGGATTACGCCGTGGTGCAATACGCCGAGGGCAATCCCTACGGCCACCCGCACGGCGAGGTCCTTGACCGCATCGAACGTATGGGCGCCGAGATGCTCGGCACCGGCGCGCACGGGACCATCCGCATGCGCTGCAGCGGTGGCGAGTGGCGCGTGCACACCGAGGTATCTGGGTCCGTGGTTGCCGGCGACCACGAGCCTGGGACTGACCGGGAACCAGAAGACGGGGCGGGTGCCGGGTGCATCGACCTCAATCAGGCACCGGCTGAGACCCTTGAGCAGATCATCCACATCGGTCCGACTCGGGCCGAGGATGTGATCGATGGCCGGCCGTGGTCTTCGGTCTCCGAGCTTGAGGCCATCGACGGCCTCGGGCCGGCTCGGGTGCGGGATATCCAGGAACAGGATGATGCTTGTGTTCGATGAGCCCATCACTTTAGCGTAGTGAGGCCGTCATCCCTCCCGCCATAGCGCAAGATCCATTTGGGAGTCCGACGCCACTGTCAAACAGCCGCCCCATCGCTTCGCAGAGCCGAGAGGCAAGTATTCCCCGGCGCGCGCCAGACTCTTTCATCCTGCGCCCGAGCAAGACACCTGAGATTGGAACGCTGTTGCCCACGCCGAACCGCACCTTCTTTTCTTGACATTTCCATGACACGGACGCGGAACCAATTGATCCCGAAAAGGCGCTCGGTTTGAATACGCCCCTACAGCGAGTCCCGTTAGGTGAGGCTCCTGTGCCGACAAGGTGTGCTGCCCAGAAATGTCGAGAGACGCCAATGGGTTGAACAGGCCCTGCCGAACGAAGGCTTGGTCTAATGCACACCGCGGCCCGCGCCCTGCGCGCGGCCTTTGAGTCGCACAGTGCCGAAGCTCTACGAAGGGGACTTGGTCGCACGCCTGCTCCCACAGGCGTGGGCGCAGCCCGGTGCCCTGCTGCACCGTCCCGGCGAACGCCCGGCGACCGGCCTTCTTGGTAGCGCTCCGGCGGCCTCGCCTCGCGGGCTCGGATCAACCCTGACCGAGCTTGAGGAGCGTAACCATGGCCAACCACGACACCACACAGAAACACACCGCCAGCGATCTCGCCGACAACGCCCTGCGGGACATCGATAAGGCCCGCAGCGACCGCATGCTCAACGGCCCGATCCACTACCCGATCCTTTACCGCGGCGGGCTGCTGCTGATCGTCATGGCCGGCGGGCTGCTGGTCGGCGGACAGGTGGAGCGCTTCGAGGAGAGCCTCGAGGCTCTGATCGTCCTCGCCTTCTTCATCCCCGTCGTCATGGACATGGGCGGCAACATCGGCACGCAGTCGACCACCGCCTTCGCCCGGGGGTTTACCCTCGGCCACGTCTCCACCGCCAATCTTTGGCGCATGGTCGGGCGTGAGCTGGTCATCGGCCTGGTCCTCGGCGTGGTCATGGGCATCATCGGCGGCATCGCGGCCTCCCTGTGGCAGGGGGATCCGAGCGTCGGCCTCGCCGTGGGCGGGGCACTGGCCCTCGGTCTGCCGATCGCCACCACCATCGGATTCCTGATCCCCTACGGCCTGCTGAAGATCGGCGTCGACCACGTCCCGGCCAGCGACCCGATCATGACCACGGTCAAGGATTTCACCATGGTCACGATCTACTTCAGCCTCGCCGCGATGCTGATCGGAATCGACGTCGCCTGAGCGCTGCCAACGAACCCGGCGAAGACGCCCCGGGCGCGCCGCCACCGACCAGCGCCCGGGGCCTTCAGACCAACCGACGAACCAAAAGAGCAGGATGATGAACACGACGACCATGCGTACACCGCAGCCCCGCCGCGCCGCGGCTGCGGGGCTGACCCTGAGCGCCGCCGCACTCGCCCTGCCGACGGCCAGCGCCGAGGACTGGGCCGAGCGGACCACCTTCGAGTTCGGGGTCTTCAGCGACTACCTCGACACCGGCGAATCGGTGAGCAAGAACAACGCCGTCGCCCAGGGCGGCATCGAGTACGGCCATCCGGGCGGGCCCTTCCTCGGGACCGCCGTCTCGACACTGGACGGGAATGAGCAGGGGCAAGAGGTGGTGCCATACCTGGGCTACGGCTTCACCGCCGGCGAGGTGGACCTGAGCCTCGCCTACGAGTACGCCTACTACCCGGAGCAGGACGACGCCGATGAGGGCGAGGTGATCCTCGGCGCCGGCTGGCGCGGCCTGGGGGCGGAACTCGCCTACATGGCCAACGCCGACGACAGTGATGCCGCGGGCAGCATCGTCTACGCCCTGGGCTACGGGTTTGACGTGGCCGAGGACATCGCCCTCGATGCCACCATCGGCTACGACGACCCGGACGACGCGAGCGGGGACGCCTTCTGGGAGCTGGGCGTCAGCCGCGCAGTGGACGTCGGCGAGATCTCGCTGGTCTACGGCTCGCGGGATGAGAGCGGCGCACAGGACGTCTTCGTCGCCGGCTACAGCGTGAGCTTCTAGCCCAGGCGAAGGGAAGCCGGCGGAGCCGATGGGGATTCGCCGGCTTCCCTGCAATGCAACCCCGGCGGCTATGGGCTCTGCTCCGGGGCTGTTCGACGGAGACGGTACACCCCCCCCCCGCTGCCATTCGCGGGTGCGCAGCCGCTCCACCCTCGGCATCATCCCCGACCGCCACGCGGCAGGTAGAGGACGATTTCCAGGCCGTGCGGATCGCCGTTGCGCGCCTTGATCGCACCACCCAGGGTCTCGACCGCATGGCGCGCGATGGCCAGCCCAATCCCGTGACCACCGCGTCGAGTGCCGGAAGGCAGACGCCGGAACGGCTCAAAGATCCGCTCGAGTTCATCTTCAGGGACCCCTGCGCCCTCGTCGCAGACCCGGATCTCGGCCCCTTCCCCTGCCTGCTGCCAGGTTACCGTGACGTTGCTGTTCGCCGGGGTGTGCTGCAAGGCGTTGCGTAGGACGTTCTCAATCACCGCCCGCAGCAAGTACCGGTCCGCCTGGACGGTGAGTGCGGGCCCCGGAATCACGGTGACCGATCGCCCCTCCCCCTCGGCTTCAACGGAACCGGCACCGAACTCATAGCGCGCATCGTGGGCGATCGTCTCGATGAGCGTGGCGAGCTCGATCGGTTCCGGGGAAGATCGCGGTACGGGTCAACTCTAATCTCGTTCACTTTGCAGGGCGTCCATGCCCGGCTCGTCATGGCAGTAGACGTAGACCACGCCGCTGAGCCGCCGGTTGAGCTGCTGAAAACCGTCAAGCACTTCCCAGGCCGGGTAAGGAAGCCCGGGCTGGTGCCGCTTGGCCTCGATCAGCCAGCGGCTGGTCTCCTGCTTTCGCATCAGGATCTTGCGACCCAGTTCCGGACGCTCGCGCATGAGCATGCGGGCCACGGTATTCATCTGCTGGGTGAACCGAGAAGCGGCTTCCAGCAGCAGCGGCCGTGAGGCCTCCACGGACTCCTCATGGTGCTCGAGCAGCCGACGGACCTGATCGTGCATGTCCGGCCCCAGGGTGCGAACAATCATGGGCAGTTCGCGCATGAAGTCATCCAGGGTGTCCTTCAGCGCCTGGTCCGAGGGGCTGAGGGAGTCGTCCGGAATGCCATCGAGAAACTCGGTCAGTTCTTCACAGACCCGCTGGATGTCTTGAGTGCGCGCCTCAACCTCCGTGGCGGCATGGGCCGGCAAATGGGACTGGCGCAGCCCCTGCACGACGATCTCCCCGGTCAGGTGCAGGGCATCGAACACCCGCAGGGTCTCGCGCATGGCGGCATTGATCGCCAACGTCGGGTTATCCAGCAGTAACGGATCAAGGCGGGCGACGGCAGGCCGCTCGGGCGTTTCCGGATCCGGGGTCAGGGCACTGACCCAGCGTTCCAGAGCGGGGGCTACCAGAACAGCCAGGCACGCGAGCAGGTTGAACAGCGTATGGACCCAGGCAGCCTGCTGCGGCAACCCGCCGACCCAGCCTTCCGGCGGCGGCCCGGGCAGAGCCAACAACAGGGCTGCGATGGCCGCCGCCAGAGGCAGCTTGACCATAAGCACGGCCAGGCCCAGACGGCGTCCCTGCACATCGCCCCAACCCGCGATGAGCACAGTCAGGCAAAGGCCGATGTTCGCGCCCAGGACCCAGAGCAGGAGCATTTCCAGACTAATCTGCCCACCCGCCACCAGAGCCAGGGCCACCGCAATGGAGGCGGTCGCGCTCTGGACCAGCAGGGTCAGCAGCACGGCCGCGACCATCAGCAGCAGCGGTAACTGGCCCAGAGCCTCGAAGAGCGCCTCGACCGCCGGATCCGACCCCATGGCCACGGCCGCCTCGCTCAGCAACCCCATGCCGAGCAGCATAAAGCCGAAGGCCAGCAACGTCTGACCCACACCGCGCGGTCGCGCGGCCTCCAGGAACAGGAAGAGGAACGCCCCCACCGCCAGGAAGAGCCCCTGGTAGTCCTGCAGATCGAAAGAGACAAGCTGAACCAGCACCGTACTGCCCAGCTGTGCGCCGAGCAGCACTGCTAGCACGTTGCGCCAGGACACGCGGCCGTGGCGGGTCATCTGTACCGAGAGCATCGCCGTAGCCGTCGACGACGGCATCAGCGCCCCGCCGGCCACACCACCGACAAGGGCGCGCCCCCGGGTACGGGTAAACCCCTGCAGCCAGTCCAGGAGATCACCGCCCAGGGTCCGCGCAATGCCCTTGCGCAGGAAACGCAGCCCGAAGAGGATGAGCAGGATGCCGGCCAGTAGATTGATCAGCTCCATCGCATCAACGTTCCCAGATCCCGGAGCAAAACTGAGGGCAACAAGATGGCCCCTGGCCAGCAACGCAGAAGCCTAGGCGCGCATCACGCTCGTTGCTGTTGAGAGCCGCTGATCGACTCCTCGCTGCCGAGCAGGCCCTCCTCACGCAGGATACGGTAGGTCTCGAACTTCACCTGCACCTCACGCTGACCAACCAGCACCAGCGGTAGGCCGGTGGGCACGGCCAGGGCTACAGCGAGCAGGGCCCCCAGCCAGCCAGTGGTCACCGCGCCGAGTGACAGCAGCAGGGCACAGATACCGATGCCCCACCCCCCCAGGAATTCAGCAGGGAAGCGGTGGACTTCCGTCTC
Organism: Halorhodospira halophila SL1; assembly: GCF_000015585.1. Taxonomy (NCBI): domain Bacteria; kingdom Pseudomonadati; phylum Pseudomonadota; class Gammaproteobacteria; order Chromatiales; family Ectothiorhodospiraceae; genus Halorhodospira; species Halorhodospira halophila. The sequence goes on from NC_008789.1 coordinate 1,430,018, forward strand.
GCCGTCTACGTGGCCGGCAACCAGCCGCCCGCGGCCGCGGCGGTCCCAATGCCGCACGAGCACCACCGAAGCCCCGGTGCTCAGCCGCTCCCCCAGGCTTCCGAACAGCTCCACGGACTCCAGATTCCGGATCTGACCCTCGGTATCGCGCACCGACACGTTAAAGCGTTCCGTGCCCCGACCGCTTTTCGCCTCCCGGGCCTTCCCCACTTCGCTGACGTATCCGCGAATGACTTCAAAGCTCATGCTGCCTCCTTCTCGGCTCGGCTTGAATCCAGGTGGTACCCCACACCGCGCACCGTGCGGATCATGCGGTCATATCCGGCCGGACGCAGCGCCTGTCGCAACCGGCGAACATGCGCATCCACCGTTCGCGACTCCAGATAGGCACGCGGCCCCCAGACGCCGCGGATGAGTTCATCGCGCGTCACCACGCGATGGCGATGCGCCGCCAGGAAATGCAGCAGACGGAACTGTGTGCGGCTCAACTCGACGGCGCGACCCTCAACCCGGGCCTCGTGACGGGCCGGGTCAATCACCAGCCCGCGCACGGACAGCGACTCTGCGGGCCCCGAGTGCGCTGCGCCACCGTCCCCACAGGTTGATACCGGATCCGGCCCGCCCGCCGCGGTTTCGCTCATCAGAGCCCGCAACAGCGCCTGCCGCTGACCCGAGGTCAGGCGCGGTACAGAGGCGAGCAGCGTCTCGAAGCAGCCGTTGTTCATAGCTCTCTCTCCCCATCATGGTTCCATCCTCCGGTTGGTCGACGCGCAACAACGCGGGCCATCTAGGGCCCGACGGATCGCACGTTGGTCCGGAGGCTCGAACGCCCACGGGGAAAAGAGAGCAAGACGCTTGCGATTGAAGCGATTTACTGCAGGAAAACCATAGGCCATGAACCCCTCCGCACTTGGCCGTTTCTGCCTTCGAAGGGGAGTGTTTTTCGTCTGAGCCCGCCTCTCGGAATCAGACAAAAAACCTCCCCAATCCACCCGGAAGCGGATTGATAAAAATCGGCAACGCAGGCAATCCGTGACTGCCTGGCATCCGAAGATCTCAGGGCGGAGGGGAAGCTTGCGGTGCGGAGGGCCGGCCCGTCGAACCCGGCCGCTCCGCAGGTCGCCGCCGGGCGGCGGCTGGCGGGGCGGCTGAGGTTAGATCAGGGCGCGGCGGGCCTCGGCACGGCGAGCCTCCCCGCCGGGAGATCGACTTCGACTACTCGGATCGTCCATCTGTGCCTTTGTGGTTACCTCTTATGGCCCACTTGAGACTTGACTTCCCGGATTATAGGGACTTTGTTTTGACGCTGCAACGGCCCGTTCCCGACACGGTCCACTTTCTCCTTTCGCTTACAGGATGAAAGTGGCGAGCAGGATCTCGTTTTCGCCGGTTAAAACGCGACCTTCTCGCCTTCCCTCAAACCGGTGGTTTCTGGGCTCGGCAAGGCCGGAAATAGCGACGCACTCCCGCACCCACAAAGTTCGAACCACCCCGGACCCCGCTGAACAGCCCGAAGACCCCGGAGCGGTGATGGATACGCACAAAACCGCTCCAGTCCCGCCCCGGGGGCTTGCCTTCGATCTCGAGTAGCAGGTAATTCAGTAGCTGCGCCGAGTCTTCGTCGTCGTCCTTATCCCCGCGGGGCTCGATGCGTGGCTCCTGCGTCGCCCAGGACAAACCCTCACCGAAGGCGGCCCGGGTGTCCAGCCAGCGATCCCAGGGGAACCGCGTCCAGCGTGCCACCAGTACGCCATTGACCTCCCCGTGGCGCTGCATGCCGGTATGGCGCGCCAGCTGCCCCTCGACCTCCCAGTCCAGCGCCCCCCAGCGGGCGACCCGGGTGCCGTAGACGAGGCCGACCAGATAACTCTCCTGCCGACTGGCCGACCATCGACTGACGATGTGGACCAGGCGGTTTTGCGCGCTCTGCCCCACGTAGAACCCGACATAGGATGGGCGGTCGGCAGACCCCGGCGAAGGGGCCACGTCCTGCCCCGCCCCCACCGCAACCGATCCTGCGGCCAGGGCCAGCACCACGGCATACCCGCCGAGCCTGACTCCTTGCATAGCCACCGCCGCCCTCTGCAGCACTGCCCCCTGGCCCGTCAATGTAGCGAACCGAACCCGGATACTCGCCCTGCCCAGGAGGGAGCCGTTACCATCGCCAGACCATAAGGGCGAAAAAGCCGTAGAGAGAACCGTGCGCTTGTTGCTGAGCCTTGCCCTGGCCGCGGGGCTCGTCTACGTGGGGTTCGGTGCGCTGCTCTTCCTGGCGCAGGAGCGCCTGGTCCACCTCCCGCAGGTGCCGACCCGGGAGCTGCAGGCCTCACCCGCCGACCGCGGCTGGGATTACCAGGACCTTGCCATACCCAGTGCCGGGGGGATCACCCTCCACGGCTGGCACGTCGCCGCCGATCGTCCCCGTGGGGTTGTGGTCTTCTTCCACGGCAACGCCGGCAACATCTCCCACCGCCTCGACACCATCGCCATCCTCCGCGATCTCGGCCTGGATGTGGTCATCTTCGACTACCGGGGTTATGGGCGCAGTGAGGGTTCCGCCCATGAGCGGGGGCTACATGAGGACGCTCGGGCCGTGGCCCGCTGGGTCCGCGACGAGTTGAACGTGCCCCGCGAGCTCACGATCTTCCACGGCCGATCCCTGGGTGGTGCCCTCGCAGCCAGCGCGGCGCGGCAGATCCCCCCAGGCGCGCTGATCCTGGAGTCGACCTTCTCCTCCGCTGAAGCGGTGGCTCGCGACCTCTACCCGTTCTACCCGACCCGCTGGCTGACCCGTCTGGAGTACGCAACCGCGGACTACCTGGCGGAGGTGGACGCCCCCACGCTGATCATCCACAGCCGCAACGACGAGATCATCCCCTATCACCACGCCGAGGATCTGCGTGCGGCCGCATCGGCCAGTGCCGAACGACTCACCATCCGGGGAGATCACAACACTGGGTTCCTCACCAGCGGCGACCGGTACCGGGCGGGACTGCAGCATTTCCTGGAGCAGCACCTGCTGTAACACTGCGTCGGTGGAAGACCGCCTACACTCATGGTTCACTCGGGAGAGGGGCAGCGTCTGCGGTCTAACCGACCCGTGTTCGTACCACCAAGCTCACCGGCTCAGAGAAGGGGAATCCACCATGAACCGAGCACAAGGCAGGGTCATCGTCATCACCGGCGCGGCCGGGGGCATTGGCGAGGCGACGGCACGGCATCTCCACGCGCAGGGGGCACGCCTGCTGCTGACCGACCGCGAGCCCGAAGGCGTTCAACGGCTTGCAGAGGAGCTGGGCGACGGCGCGGCCGCGATGGCCGTCGATGTCTCCAGCCAGGCCGATAACGAAGCCATGATCCAGGAAGCCGAGGCGCGTTTCGGCGCCGTGCACGGACTGTTTCTAAACGCCGGCATCGAGGGCCAAGCCGGTCCGCTGGAGGATGCAGATGACAGCGTCTGGAACCAAGTCTTCGCCGTGAACGTGCATGGCGTGCGCTACGGGATCCAGGCCGCCCTGCCCGCTCTGCGGCGCGCCCAGGGCGGTAGCATCCTGATCACCGCCAGCGTTGCCGGTGTCCGGGGGGCGGCGGGACTGAGCCCCTACGTCAGCAGCAAACACGCCGTCATGGGGCTGATGCGGACCGCCGCCGCAGAGCTCGGGCCCGAGGGGATTCGCGTCAACACTGTCAATCCGGGCCCGGTGGACAACCGGATGATGCGCTCCATCGAGGATCAGGTGAGCCCCGGCCATGGCGACGAGGTCAAACGCGGGTTTACGGCCCGCATCCCGTTGGGGCGCTACGTCAACAACGATGAAGTGGCTGCGGTGGCGGCCTTCCTGCTCTCCGAGGCCGCCTCCGGGATTACCGGGTCCAACTACATGGTCGATGGCGGGATGACGGCACACTAAGCTACCGCGCGCGGGCCGCTGCACGGTGGCCCGCTGCCGTCACGGCGCCGTCACCAGGAGCAGCCACACCACCCCCGCGGCGACTGTCCCGGCGACCACCGCACGGTACAGGGGGGCGATCCATGGCGGGGCGAAGCCATTGCGCTTGTAACCGCTGATCATCGCCACCAGCAAGCGCTCGCCCCGTACCCAGCGATACACCGCGATGGCCGCCACATGGAAGGTCACCAGGATCAGGAGTACATCGAAGATCTGCGTATGCAGCCGGGTCATGGTCCGCTCCAGGTCGGAGCCGACCCAACCGGTCAGCGGGCCACTGCGGAGGATATCGTCGGTGGCGAACAGCCCCGTCACCGCCTGCGCCAGCACCAGGGCCAGCAGAACGATCACCGCCCAGCCCCCTAGGGGATTGTGGCCGCGGCTGGGGGTGCGATCGCGCCACCACCCCACCAAATACCTCCCGACCGTTCGCGGCCCGGCCAGGAAATCACGGAAACGCGCTGTCTCGCTCCCCACGAACCCCCACAGGATCCGGAACAGGACCAGAGTCAAGACCGCGTAGCCGCTCCACTTGTGCAGGTCCCATCCGGACAGGCCTTGCTCCGCGCTATACCAGGACAGGCCCAGCGCCAAGACCAGCCCCCAGTGAAACAGCCGCGTGGGCAGATCCCAGATGAAGACCCGCTGCCGTTCGCTCATCGTCCTCCCGCTATGTCTCCGGGCGACCGTATCCGACCGACTGTCTGCACCCTACGCCTCACCAGGCTAGCGTCTCCGCTTGTCTGCTGTCATGCGCCCAGCGTCGCAGCGGCATTTGATCCGAATCACGCTGCCAACTACGCTGGTTCGGGTGCCGAGAATGGACTGGCCACGCGGGGCTTCACGCCCACGCAACCGCGAAGGAGGAAGCACCATGCGCAGACTGATGACCACGACCCTGGCCCTCGCCACCGGATGCCTGCTCGCCGGAACGACCATGGCCCAGTCCGACGAGGAACAGATCGAATACCGCCAGGCCGTATTGACCGTGATCGGCGGCAACTTCGGCCCCATGGGGGATATGGCCCAGGGCGAAATCGATTATGATGCAGAGCGATTCGCCCGCAACGCGCAGCGTGTAGCGGATCTAAGCCGCATGGGCCTGGAGGGGTTCGAGGGTGGGCCGCATAGCGGCGACACCGACGCCAAGACGGCCATCTGGGACGAGTGGGAAGAGTTCGAGCAGGGTATGGCCGACTTCGAGGCCGCAGCCCGGGAGCTGGCCGAGGCGACCGAGGGCGGCGAGCAGGATCTGAGCGATATCCAGGGCCCATTTATGCAGGTCGCAGAGTCCTGCCAAGCCTGCCACGACAACTATCGAGACAACTGATCGTCTAACGATCCACAGGGGGCGCCCCGAGGGGCGCCCCGTCCGCCTTTCGCGAGCATGGAAGCCCGCCTGCCATGGCCCTGTTCCCCGCACGATACCGCCCACGCATCGGCGTCGGCGCACTACTCCTGATCGGCATTGGCTTCCTGCTCGCCGCCCTCGTCGCCATCCTCACCATCGGCGGCGCGATCCTGCTGGACAGGCAGCAAGCCCACGATCAGCGCGTCAACGCTGTGCTGGCCCAGGGGGCGCGCGCCGATTGCGCGCTTTACGCCGCCAAGCACCAGGGTCGCAACCGCGTCTCCATCGTGCCGCCGGGATCGGGGCCGAATGCCGCGTAGGGTCTGGGCAGGCAATGACCTGCTCCAAGCACACGGCCTCAGTCCCGCAGGTCCAGCGTCACGCTGGTGCCCTCTTCGTCCACGGTAAACGCCGCATCGGCGAAATCGGGCGGCCCCATCCGACCCATGGCTCCGCGACTGAAACCTGCTGGCTCGCGCGGGATGCCGAGGAAGTTGGTGGTCAGATCCCCGCTGCCGTCCAGATCCTGAAAGGCCGCTACGGCGTACTCACCGGGCACCAGGTCGGAGATCGTCAATGCAACCGCGTCGCCTTCGACCGGGCGAGCCTTACGGATCAGCGCGCCATCCGGATCCGGGAAGGCTTCTGGATCGTCGAAGACGGCGACGTAGACACTGCCCTGACCTGCCTTGGGCAGCAGGATCTCCAATTGCAAGGTTGCCGCGATCGCAGGACTGATACCCATCAACAGGGCCACACAGCCCGCAACCCGGAGCGCCGGACCCTGCCAGGCCGGGGTGATCGCACGCACGATCGATCTCCTGCATTGACCTACACGAACCTGCACTTCGCAAACTCTCCCATTGGGCCCTCCCTGGTAAACCCCCTATACCCCTTTGCCCAGGCAGGATTTTGGTTAGACTGACCGTATAGCCGTATCTTAGAGCGTGCCACGCTGGCGGGGGGCGTCGCGAGCGCGCACGCGAGAGGGACCATCGATCGTGCATTTTGAACTGCTTCGGCGGGGAACGCAGGGATCATCCACACAGGGCCTCCAGCTGCTTCAGGCAACCCTGGATGCTCTGGATGCCCATATTGTGGTCATCGACCTACAGGCCCGCATCCGCCTGACCAATCGGGCCTGGCGCCGCTTCGCCCAGGACGGGCAAGCAACGCAGGAACAGGTGGGCATCGGTGCCGACTACATGGCCGCGCTGCGCAATGCCCGCGAAGCTGGCGACGCCGATGCGGCGGTGGTCCTGGAACGCATCGAGGATCTGCTCGCCGGTCGCCGGCCTTTTGCCCACCACGAGTACCCCTGCCCCGGGCCGGACCGCGAGCGATGGTTCGTTATGCAGGCCACCCCGCTACGGTTCGACGAAGACAGCACGCCGGAGGGGGCCGTCATCGCCCATAGCGATATCACCGATCGTTTCCGGGCGGAGCAGACCGCCGGCGAAATGGCGCGGCAATTGCGCGAGCGCGTCAAGGAGGCAGAGTGCCTAGGCGGCGTCGCCATGCTGACCCACCGTGCCACCAGTATCCCGGATACCCTGACGGCCATCGCCGAGCACCTGCCCACTGGCTTTCTGCACGAACACGCCTGCCGCGCCGCCATCACCTACCGGGACAGGCGCTATCCACCCGACGAGCCGACGCCGGAAATGGGGGCGCGCCTTAGCGCCCCGATCCACATCAGGGGCGAAGGGGTCGGTCAGATCACGGTGGGCTACGATGCGCAGCTTGGGCTGGGCGATGACCCCTTCCTGCCCGAAGAACAGCGGCTGATCGAACGCAGCGCCCTGCTTCTGGGCCAATACTTGCATCGAGAAGAGATCCGCAAAGAGCTCGAGGGCGCCAACCGGATCAAGACCCAGTTCCTCAATGCCGTCAGTCACGATCTGCGCACCCCGCTCAATGCCCTGCTCGGCGCGATCGACATGCTCTCGGAGACACCGCTGAGCGAGGAGCAGCGAGCGCATTTGTCGTTGGGCGCGCGCGCCGGCGAGAAGCTGGAAGGCCTGATCGATATGCTTCTCGATCTGGCGCGATTGCAGCACGGCCGGCTGAACCTCAAACACGAACCCTTCGACCTGCTGGATGTCGTCCGCCGCCAGGTCGAGTTGGTCGAATCCGCGCGGGCAAAACCGGCGGTCACGATCGAGATCGCCACCGAGGGCGCAGAACCCTGGCTGGTCGAGGGCGACGGCGAGCGAGTTGGCCAAGTAATCAGCAATCTGGTGGATAACGCGGTCAAATTTACTGCTTCGGGCAACGTAACGGTCCGCTTGGCCCGTGTCGGCGAGGAGTGGATCCGGATACGGGTCCTGGACACCGGCCCGGGGATCGGTGAAGCCGAGCGCGAGCGCATCTTCGACTGGTTCTTTCAGGGCGAACGGGTCACCGAGGAGCACGGCGGGATCGGCCTCGGCCTGCGCATTTGCCTGGAGCTCCTTCGCGCCATGGGGGGCTCCATCGACGTCGCGAATCGCCGCGACGGACCCGGCGCCCAATTCACCCTGCTGCTACCGTTGCCAGCTTCGGCAGCCAACTTGTCGACCCCAGCTACGCGAAGCCAGCAAGGCAGCATGGCTGCACAGCAGACGGAAAAACCGCTTAATGGCGTCCGCGTGGTGGTCGCCGACGATGAACCGATCAATGCCCGCCTCACCCAGGCGTTGCTCGAGCAGATGGGTGCGCATGTCTTCCTCGTGGATGACGGCCCGGGGGCGCTGGCAGCCTGGCGGGATCGGGGCCCGGACCACCTGCTCCTCGACGTCCAGATGCCTGGTCTGGAAGGTCCAGAGGTCGTGCGGCGCATCCGCTGTGAAGAGGCCGAAACCGGCCGGCGGCGGACGCCGATCACCATGCTGACGGCCCAAGACGCACCCCCCGTGCGTACGGCCTGCGAGCAGGCCGGCGCCGACGGCTATCTGCTCAAGCCGGTCCGCGCTGCGGATCTGCGCAGTCACGTGGCCCGTAGCGATCCTCCGGGCGCTCAGGGAGTTACCCCGACTTGATACGGCGCCAGTAACCGCTCCAGGTATTCGAGCAGCGCTTCTCGCTCCGTGGCGGTCTCCCGGGTTCCGGGGACCAGGTAGGGGGACACCCGGCGGCGATCGAAGTAGAAGCCGCCCGACTCGAGCGCGCTAGAGGCATCCGCGGCGCCCTCCCCGGAACTGGCGCGCGTGACCAGCCAGACCAGTGTGTCCGCCCCCTGCTCCGGGGTCCGCAGCCGGCCCTGCGTCCAGCGCCAGAACCCCGGGATGGCCTCGCGCACGCCGGCCGTATCAACCCACCCCGGGTGCATGGCAAAGCACCCGACGTTGCGAAACAGGGGCATGCGCGCCATCTGCGCGTTGACGATGGTCTGCGCGCGCTTGACGTTGGCGTAGGTCGCCACCTTGTCGTAGCGGTCGTTCTCGAACAGGTGGCGCAGATGCAGGCGCTGAAGGTACATCCCGCCGGAACTCATCCAAACCACCCGGGCCCCTTCGCGCAGCTTGCCGGCCCGCGCCAGATTGTGGACGAGCAGGTAGTGGCCGAAGAGCTGAGAGGCCATCTGTAGCTCGACGCCGTCGGCGTTCAACGTGAACCGCTCCGGCATCGCCCCGGCGTTGAGAGCGATGAAGTCCAGGGGCGGCAGTGTCTCCACCGTGCGCGCCACAGCCGCCCAGTCCCCGGTATCCAGCGTACGGTAATCCGTATCCTCGGCCTGTTCCGAGCGACCGCAGCTCAGCACACGGTGGCCCATCCCGCGCAGGCGATGCACGGCAGCCGCACCGATGCCCCGGCTGCCGCCGGTGACCAGGCCGGTCAGTGCCTCGTCGGGCCCGCTTCGCAAACGATCCCGGAAGCCGGGCCAGGTTCGGGCGTGCCGCTCGGAGCCACTGCGGTCAAAGGAGAAATAGATGGATGCGTCGAGCAGCCACTCGTGGGGTTTTCTCATGGGCAGGCCGTTCCGTGGGGCTGATATCGTGGCTTATACTTTGCAGCTTAATCGCGCCGCGCTCGACATCAAAGGGAGGAGACTCGAGCGATGCCCTTCAGCAAACCATCCCATATCGCCATCCCGATCGCCCTTTGGGGATTCTTCCTCGCCGCCCCCGTCCAGGCAGACGACGATTCGCTCACCCGAGGTGAACTCATCGGCCAGAGCTGCTTTGCCTGCCACGGGCCGCAAGGCCAGGGGGCCGACACCATGCCGCCCATCGCCGGCTGGGACGAGGACCTGATGGTCGAGCACCTGAAAGACTTCCAAGAGGGCAAGCGCAACCCCACCGTGATGGACCGTCACGCCACCGGGTACAGCGAAGGAGAGCTCCGCGAGCTTGCCGCTTACCTGAGCGAACTCGACTGAGGGCCCTTCGACCATGCGCAGACGACTCTCCCGACGCGAATTCCTGCGCCTGGGCGCCACCGGCGGAACGCTGGCTGCCCTCGGGCTGGCCGGCTTCCCGGGCCCGAGTCTGGCCCGCACCCAGCTGGATGCGCGCATCGCCGTGGTTGGTGGCGGCTCCGCGGGCGCCACCGTGGCCCGGTACCTCAAGCAGAACGCCCCTAACCTGCGGGTCACCCTGATCGAGCCCAACGAGACCTACTACACCTGCTACGCAGGCAACTGGTACCTCGGCGGATTTCGGGACCTGGAGACCCTAGGCCACGGCTACGACAACCTGCGCGAACGCCATGGAGTGGAAGTCATCCACGATCGCGCCGAGGAGTTGGACCTGGCCGGGAAGCGGGTCCTCCCTCGCAACCACGATCCCATTCGCTACGATCGTCTGGTGGTGGCCCCCGGGATCGACTTCGACTGGGAACGAATCGAGGGCATCGACCAGGACGATACCGAACAGATCCCGCACGCCTGGGAGGGCGGGCGACCCTTCCGGATCCTGCGGGAACAGATCAAGGCCATGGACGACGGCGGCACCGTCATTGTCTGCCCGCCAGAGGACCCCTTCCGCTGCCCGCCGGGGCCCTACGAGCGCATGGCACTGATCGCCCATTACCTCAAGTCCCACAAGCCGCGCGCCAAGGTCCTGGGGCTCGACCCGAAAGACAGCTTCTCGAAGCAGAGTCTGTTCAAGCAGGGCTGGGAGGAGCTCTACGGCGATATGATCGAGTGGGTCCCCGGCTCCGAGGGCGGCGCCCCGGAGCGGCTTTCGGTGTCGGATCGCAAGGTCTTCACCGACGGGGGTGCCCAGGCACACCGGGGTGACGTCATCAACTTCATCCCGCCGCAGAGAGCCGGCGCGATCGCCTGGAAGGCCGATCTGGTGGATGACAGTGGCTGGTGCCCGGTGGATCAGGAGACCTTCAGGTCCCAAAAGCACGACGACGTCTACGTGATCGGCGACGCGGCCATCGCCGGGGCCATGCCCAAGTCGGCCCACAGCGCCAACAATCAGGGCAAACTGGTCGCCGCCACCATCGTCGGCGAACTCACCGGCGAACCAACTCCCGATTTCCCCACGGTCAACACCTGCTACAGCCTGGTCTCGCCGGAGTGGGCCTTCACCATCGCGGCGGTGTTCGAACACCGGGACGGCGAGATCCGGGAGGTTGAGGGTTCCGGTGGGCTCAGCCCGGAAGACGAGGACCAGGACTTCCGACAGATCGAGGCCATCTACGCCCCTGGGTGGTACGAGTCGATCACCAAGGACATGTTCGGATAGCGGATTGGTGCCCGGCCACGCTAGAGTGGCCCGCAACCACACGCGGAAAGGACTCATTCAGCGATGTTGCGCCTGCTCAAGTGGCTCCTGCTGATCCTCCTCGCCCTGATCGTGACCCTGGGCGTCGCCATCGCCGTGGTGGCTACGGTGATCGACCCCAACGACTACCGCGACGACCTGGCCGAACTCGCCGAGCGCGAGTTGGGCCGGGAGCTCGAGATCGAGGGCGAGATCGAGTGGTCGTTCTTCCCCTGGCTGGGTATCGAGATCGGACGCGTCACCCTGGCCGACGCCGAGGGCTACTACGACGAGCCGTTTGTCGAAATCGACCGGCTGTCGGCGGCGGTACAGGTCTGGCCCCTACTGCGCGGCGAGCTGCATACCCGCGCCGTCGAGCTCGAGCGCCCGATCGTACGCCTGATGCGCGACGAGGATGGCCGGGACAACTGGGCGGACCTGGCCGAACGGTTCGCCGCCGCTGAGGACGAGCACGAAGACGACACCGCGGCGCAGGAATCCGCGGACTCCGAAAGCCCGGCGCAGGACAGCCCTGCCGATCTCGAGGCCCTCGGCGGGATCGTGATTGGCGGACTGCGGCTGCATGAAGGAGCCGTCTACTGGGAGGACCGCAGCGAAGACCGGCAGATCCAGCTGGACCCGCTGAACCTGGAGGTGGACACTCTGCGCCTGGACGAGCCGGTGGGCGTGCGCGCCGACGTGCTCGTCGGCGACGAAGAGCGCGTGGCTTTCTCCGGCGAGGCCCGCCTGAGTCAGACCGACGCCGGCCCGGAGATAGCAGCCAGCTGGACTCTGGATCCCCTCGACCCCAAGGGCCTGCTCCAGGCCCTCGGTGAGGAGCCGCCCGAGACCACGGACCCCGAGGTCATGCGCAGCCTCAGCGGCTCCGGAACCATCGATGCCACGGCGGAGCGCATCGACGTCACGCGCCTCATCCTCGACCTCGACGACAGCCGCGTCGAGGCTCAGGCGGCCATCGAGCCTGAGCAGCCAACCATCGAGTTCGCCGCACAGCTCGATCGGATCGACCTCGACGGCTATCTGCCGCCGGAGGCCGCCGAGGGAGAAGCCAATGGCAATGGCAACGGCGAAACGGCCACTGCGAACGATAACGGCGGACCGGAGGGCCTCGGCGACCTGCGCGAGGTGGCGCTGGACTTTCCCCTGGAGCCGCTGCGGCCACTGATCCTGGATGGCCGAGTTGGCATCGGCGAGCTCCGCGCCGCCGACCTGACAGTCACCGACTTCGAAGCCCTGCTGAGCGGTGCTGATGGGGAGCTCGGCGCCGAGTCCCTGCAAGCGCACCTCTACGAGGGCGAGCTGGCCGGTCATGCGTGGCTCGACGCCCGCGATGACGACCCCGCCTTCGATGTGGCCGCCTCGCTGGAGGGTGTGGCGTTCGCCCCGCTGCTCGAGGATCTGCTGGGCCGCGACTGGCTCCACGGCACGGGTCAGTTCCACTTCGAGGGCAGCGGCGGTGGCCCCCACCTCCACGGGCTGATCGAGGATTTCGACGGCTCGGGGCACATCGCCGCCGAAGACGGCAATCTGCTCGGCCTCAACATTCCCCACAAGATCCGCGAGGCCGCGGCGCAACTGCGCCGGGAGGATTCCCCCGAGCCGCCCGGCGATGCGGAACGGACGGACTTCTCCGACCTGACCGCCAGCTTCACCCTCGAGGATGGCGTCGCCCGCAACGACGACCTGCTGCTCGAGTCCCCCCTGCTCGATGCCACCGGGGAGGGCTCGGCGGACATCCTCGCCGAGGAGATCGACTACCGGGTGCGGGCGACGTTCCCCGATGGGTTGTCGGAAGATGATGCGCCGCTCCTGTATCACCTTGCCGGAGCCACGGTACCGCTGGAGATCTCCGGCTTCCTGTTCGACCCGGACATCCGACTCGACCTCGCCGCTGCACTGGGTGAAGAGCGCCTGGAACGCCTCGGCGCGGCTCGCGAAGAGTTTGACGAGCGTGTGGACGAGGAGCGCGAGCGCCTGGAACAGAAGGCTCAGCAGGAACGGGAGCGCCTCGAACAGGAGGCCAAGCAGGAACGGGAGCGGCTCGAACGAGAGGCTCAAGAGCAGCGGGACGACGCTGAACGGCGCCTCCGCGAGGAGCTGGAGAGTTTCTTCTAGCAGGGAGCAGCTGCATGGGCACACTCATCTTCGGCCGCCAGGACCTGGAAAATCGGCTCGCCGCGATGACCCCGGAGGAGATCGACGACCTCCCCTTCGGGGTCATCCAGATCGACCAGCACGGGCGCATCCTGCTCTACAACGCCACGGAGGGTGCGATCACCGGTCGTGATCCAGAGGCGATGATCGGCCGGGACTTCTTCAACGACGTCGCACCGTGCGGGCACACGGAGGCCTTTTACGGCCGGTTCCAGGAGGGTGTCCGGCACGGTGACCTCAACGAGATCTTCGACTACACCTTCGATTACCGCATGGCGCCGACGAAGGTGCGGGTGCACATGAAGCGGGCGCTCAGCGGAGATACCTACTGGATCTTCGTCAAACGGATCAGCGCCCCGGCAGCCTGATGGCGGCGGCTACCACGGCCTTTTGCTGCTCGGCGCAGCACTGGGCGTGGCACATAGCAGGCGGGCTCGGGGATAATAGGGGCTCGCCTAAGCCGATCGGGCGCACGCCCAAGCCAGAGGGAGCCGCATGAGCGAAGAGACCCCCAGACTCAACACCGACCTTGCCAGACAGGTGCAGGCCCTCGGCCTCGAAGCCGTCGATCACCAGGACGACGAACCGATGGCCACGGTGGAGGCGCTGATGCTCGGGACCCTGTCGTTCGCGCGGAACTACATGAGCGGCGCGGACCTGGCCGACTACCTCCGCTTTGTCGCCGAGCACGTCGAGCGAGCCGACGACGAAGCCGGAGATGATTGGGACGACGAGGCGTAACCACGCCGGCCCCGGGGACAGCACCCGGGGCCGGATGCCGGACTATTCGCTGGCCATGCGCTCGAGGGCATCGAGCGCCTGTTGATCCCCCCCGACAAAAAACCGCACCTCGCCGTCCGTATCGCGGTAGAAGACGGTGGGGACGCTGCGCACGCCCAAATCCTGAGCGAGCTGCATGTTGGCCTGGACGGCATCGTAGCCATCGATGTCTTTCTCGTCCTCGATCATCGCCGCCGCATCCGCCTGGGCGCCCGAACCGAGGAAACCGACCGGCACCCACCGCCACTCCACACTCGGCGTGGCGCCGTTCTCCACGGCATTCTTGAGGTTGGTACACGCCGGGCAGTGCGGGTCCTTGACAGCGTAGACCCGGAAGTCACTCTCCCCGTGAGTGATGTAGTGACTATCGGCCAGCTGATCGAAGACGTCCGCCTTCGCGGACTCCCCCGGCGTGCCGTCGGAACAGCCGACCATCAACAGCGCACCGCCCAGCAGGCCCAGGATCCCCTGACGCATCGCTCGACTCATTGATCGCTCACTCCCTCATCCGCGGTGTCTATCAAACGGCTGGCCACGCCGCGTCATGGGCAGCCCACTCCTGGCACCTAGTTCAGTGCTCCACCCCGGGCAACACAGCGTTGAGCAATTGCCCGGCACGCTCATGACCCGCCTCCGCTGCGCGTTCCCAAAGCTCGGCGGTGCGCTCCATATCCGGATCCATGGTATGGCCCTCCAGATACATCCAGCCTAGCTGAACCTTGGCCTCGGCATCCCCCTGATCGGCCAGATCTTGAAAGGCGTCATAGGCGGCGTCCAGATCGCCCTCCTCATGGAGTTCAAAGGCCTTGTTGAGGGCTTGATCGGCCTCGCTCAGCTCCTCGTCCTCGTCGGAGACCTCTGCCGACTCCTCGCCGAAAGCCCCTCCGGACCATCCGGCCACCCCGAGGACCAGGACAGCGGCCAGGCAGAAGCGTTGGTTGCGTTTCAGCTGCATGGGTCTTCTCCGGAGATCATCTGGAAAGCCGCAGCGTAACGCAGGATCGACTCGCTGTCGCACCGCGACGATGCGATCGGCACCAAGAAGGGGCGCGCGCGTTATCATAGACGATTTGTATGACACCCTACGCACGTTCCAAAGTCGGCATGGAGGCAAGACGGCGAACATGCTTGAGATCCCGCCACGGCAGATCCTCCAGGCCCTGGGCGAGGGCGTGATCGGTGTTGATTGCCAGGGGCTACTGACCTTTCTCAATCCGGCCGCGCTGCGGCTGTTCGGGTTCCCCGACGAGGCCAGTGTCATCGGCGAGTCGGCCCACGCCCTGACCCACCACACGCACCCCGATGGCCGTCCTTACCCGGAACAGGACTGCCCCATCTACCAGGTCCTCGAGACCGGCGAGCCCCTGGAAGCGTGGCAGGACCACGTCTGGCGCAGCGACGGCAGCGGTTTCCCCGTCCAGGTCTACGCCAACCCACTGCGGGATGACCAGGGCGCGCTCACCGGTGCTGCAGCGGGGCCTGCGCCTCAACTGGCAGCTGGATGAACGCCTGCCCGAGCATGTGTACGCCGACCCCACCCGTCTCGGACAGATCCTCGCCAATCTCGTCGGCAACGCCATCAAGTTCACAGAGCACGGATCCGTCGACGTTCACATCACGCCCCAGCACGATCAGCGCATCTCCTTCCGGGTGGCCGACACCGGCCCGGGGATCCCTGAATCCATCCGCGCCACCATCTTCGAACCGTTCGCCCGCGGCGATCAGGGGGTGCCGCAAACCCCGGGGACCGGGCTTGGCCTGGCGATCTGCCGGGAACTCGTCGGACTCATGGGGGGTCGGATCGACGTAGAGAGCGCCGAAGGCCGCGGGACGACCTTCAGCTTCACGGTCGAACTGCCCGCATGTGACGCCATCGTGCCAGCGGCGGTCGACACGGATCGCCCCCGGACACCGAGCCGCCCGGGAGCGCACCACGATACGCCGCAGGCCATCCTCGCTGAGGACGAGCCAACCAACGCCCTGCTGCTCAGCACGTTGCTTGAGCGCGCGGGGTGGGCCGTAACCACCGTGACCGACGGCGCCGAGGCCGTCGAGGCCTGGCAAGAGGCGCAACCGGAGCTGATGATCCTGGACATGCAGATGCCTCACACCAACGGCGATCAGGCGGCAGCACGAATCCGCAGCCTGGAGCAGCAGCACCGGGTACCGCGCACGCCCATCGTCATGCTCACCGCCCACGCCCTGGACGATGTCCGCGAGCGCGCGCGGCAGGCCGGCTGTGACCACTACCTGACCAAGCCGGTGGCACCGGAGGATCTGTATTCGGTACTGGACTGGGCCCAGGGCGGCGACGGGTCGCCATGAGGCGCTGGCCGTCCGTCGCAGCCGGGCTGCGCAACCCGCTCGGCCCTGCCAAATCCCTGCTGCGACTGCTCCTGACCGGTTTCGCCGTGGTCGCGGCACCGCTGATCCTGGCGCTGGCCATCGCCGCCTGGTCCGTGGACCGTCTGGCCAGCGACAGCCAGATCGCCATCTACGAGGCCGTCGGCGTCACCGAGAACAGCGCCCACATGGCCCGCGTGGCCATGGACATCGAGCGCGCCGCCCGCCGCTACGCCACCCATAACGACCCGACCGCGCTTCAGGAGTACCGCCACTGGCGCCGTGAACTGGCCGCCGCCGGCGCCCCACCGGGCGCATTCGGCCCCGAGGAGGCCACCTGGCTCCATCAGGGGCTGCGGGTCATCGAGTCCACGCTACTGACCACCCTGCACCTGCTCGGGCCGGACCGTCCCGAGACCGCCATGCGGGTCCCGGAGCTGAGCCTGGCGCTACACCGTTCCGTGGCGAGCATCTCGGCGGCGGGCTACCGGCGTATCGACGAGGAGGTTGAGCAGGTCCAGGCCTTCTCCGATCGGGCCCACCAGATCTTTGTCTGGCACCTTCTCGCCGCGGTGCCGATCACGCTGGCCTTTACCTTCTACTTCGCCGGACGCATCCACCGACCGATCCAGGCCCTCGGGGACAGCATCCGCCGCCTGGGAACAGCGGATTTCGAACGCCCCGTGGAGATCCGCGGCCCCCGGGATCTGGAGAACCTCGGCGGCGAGCTGGACGATCTGCGCCGACAACTGGCTGACCTGCAGAACCAGCGCCAGCGGCTGCTGCGCCACTTCTCCCACGAACTCAAGACCCCGTTGGCCGCCGTCCTGGAAGGCGCCGAACTCCTCCGGGACCCGGCCTTCAACGGGGACCCGCAACGGCGCGAGGAGATCGCCGACATCGTCCGCGAGAACGGCCATGAACTGCGCCGCCAGATCGACAACCTCCTGCGCTTCGCGCGCCACGGCGAGGCCCTGGCCCGCCCTGCCCGCTTCGCCCGCCTGGACCTGTCCGCACTGGTGCACGAAGTGGCCGAGCGACACCAGCTGACGGCCCAGCGCCGCGGCATCGAGATACGCACCCACCTGGAACCGGCGGAGATCGAGGGTGACCGCGAGCTGATGGCCACCGTAGTCGACAACCTGCTCTCGAACGCCCTGCGTTTCTCTCCGGAAAACCGGCCCATCGATCTGCACCTGCGCGGTGACGACCACGGGGTGATCCTCGAAGTGCAGGACCGCGGCCAGGGCATCCCCGAGCACGAGCGTTCCCTGATCTTCGAGCCCTTCCGTCAGGGCGCGACCAGCGGCAGCGGCTCCGTAAAGGGCAGCGGGTTGGGCCTGTCCCTGGTCCACGAGTGCCTGAATGCCCACAACGGTACGATCCACGCACAGACGCGATCCGACGGCCCCGGGGCGAACATGCGCGTGTGGCTACCCACCGATACCCAGCGAGCCAACGTATGAGTGAACGTCCACGAATCCTCGTCGTCGACGACGACCCGAGCCTCTGCCGGCTCATGGAGATGCGCCTGGAGGCCTCCGGCTACGCACCGACCACGTGCGAAAGCGGCGAACGGGCCCTGGCCGAGCTGGAGCGCCAGCCCGCGGACGCCGTGATCACCGACCTGCGCATGGAAGGCATGGACGGGCTGGCGCTGTTCGATGCCGTACGCGAACGCTGGCCGGCGCTACCCGTCATCATCCTGACCGCCCACGGCTCCATCCAGGACGCGGTCGAGGCGACCCGCCGTGGCGTGCACGAATTCCTCACCAAGCCCTTCGACCCCCCTGAACTGCTCGAGCAACTGGAGAAGGCCCTCACCGCCCGCGGCGGGCAGACCTCCGATACCGCCCGCGAAGCCGGTCGGCGTCACGGCCTGGTGACCCGCAGCCCGCGCATGGAAGAGGTCCTTGAGCGTGCCCTGTTGGTGGCCGACTCCGACGCCAATGTCCTGATCCAGGGAGCGAGCGGCTCAGGTAAGGAGATCGTCGCCCGCGCCGTGCACGGTAACAGCCCCCGCTCGCAAGGGCCGTTCATCCCGGTGAACTGCGGCGCCATCCCTGAGACCCTGCTCGAATCCGAACTCTTCGGCCATGTCCGCGGCGCCTTCACCGGCGCCGATCGGGATCGCGCCGGCCTATTCCGCGACGCCGACGGCGGCACCCTGTTCCTCGACGAGATCGGTGATATGCCCCTGCAGCTGCAGGTCAAGCTCCTGCGGGCCCTCCAGGAGCAGGTCATCCGACCGGTCGGCGGACGGGATCCGATCCCCATCAACGTGCGCGTCATCTCCGCCACCCACCGCGACCTGGAGGCAGCCCGCGCCGACGGGTCCTTCCGGGAAGACCTCTACTTCCGCCTGGCCGTCGTCACCCTCGCCCTGCCCCCGCTGGCCGAACGGCGTGAAGACATCCCCCTGCTGGCCCGGCACTTCCTGGCCGAGGCCACGCGTCGTCACGGGCGCCAGGTCGAAGACCTGTCACCGGAAGCCATCGAGGCGTTGGTCCAGGCCGAGTGGCCGGGCAACGTGCGCCAGCTGCAGAACGTCATCGAGCAGTGCGTGGCCCTGAGCACCAACGAGATCCTGCCGGAGCGCCTGGTACGGCAGGCGCTGAACCAGGATCAGGAGCCCTCGATTCCGACGCTGGCGGAGGCCCGTGAGGCGTTCGAGCGCGACTACCTGATCCGCCTGCTCAAGCTCACCGAGGGGAATGTGAGCCAGGCTGCCCGGCTCGCCGGCCGCAACCGCACCGAGTTTTACCGCCTGCTCGGTCGCCACCACCTCCAGGTGGCCGACTTCAAGGGCGGCACCGATCCGAACGAGGACAACTAGATCGCCTGGCCGACGGCCACGCCGGAGGACCACGCCCATTGGAAGTTGTGCCCGCCCAGCTGCCCGGTGACATCGACCACCTCGCCGACGAAATGCAACCCCGGCACCTCACGCGCCTCCAGGGTCCGGGACGACAGCGCGTCGGTGTCGACCCCGCCGGCGGTCACCTCGGCCTTGGCGTAGCCCGCCGTACCGGCCGGGGTCAGCCGCCATTCCTGAAGCCGTTGCGCCACCGCCTCCAGGCCCCGGTTGCTGAACCCCTGCAATGGGCCGGACCACCCCTCCAGATCGCACAGCACCCGGGCGAGACGCCGCGGCAAGTGCGCCTCCAGGCAACGGTGCAAAGCCCGCTTGCTGCGCCTGCGCCGCGCCTCGGCAAGCTCGTCGTGCAGGGCGACACCCGGTAGCCAATCCAGGCTCAGCGGCACCTCGGGCTGCCAATAGCTAGAGGCCTGCAGTGCCGCCGGCCCACTCAGCCCGTGGTGGGTGATCAGCAGATCGTCGCTGAACTC
This sequence comes from Halorhodospira halophila SL1, assembly GCF_000015585.1. Classification (NCBI taxonomy): domain Bacteria; kingdom Pseudomonadati; phylum Pseudomonadota; class Gammaproteobacteria; order Chromatiales; family Ectothiorhodospiraceae; genus Halorhodospira; species Halorhodospira halophila. Next base: position 1,449,661 of record NC_008789.1, read on the forward strand.
AGCCTCGGCGCAGCGCACCCGGACCGGCACGCTGATGCCCGCCAGATCCCCGATCGGCCGGCGCAGGTGCTCCGGCAAAGTCAGCGGCACCAGCGCAGGGCGCGTGGGCTGCACCGGCAGACCGAACTGCCGGGCAATGGCGTATCCGAGGCCGCTGGCCCCCATCCGGGGGATCGACAGCCCGCCGGTAGCGACCACCAACGCCTCGGCGTGCAAGGTTCCGGTCGGGGTGGCGACGGCGAAACCCTCCGCCGTCGCCTGGACGCTGCGCACCCCGGTCCCCATGCGCAGTTCGACCCCGGCCTGGCGACCTTCGCTGAGCAGCAGGTCGAGGATGGGCCGGGCGGATTCGCGGCAGAATAGCCGTCCCGGCTCACGCTCCTCATAGGCAACGCCGTGGCGCTCCACGAGCTCCAGGAAGGCGGCCGGCGGATAACGTCGCAGCGCCGAGATGCAGAACCGCGGGTTGGCCGACAGGAAGTGCTCCGGCCCGCTGTGAAGGTGGGTGAAGTTGCACCGCCCACCTCCCGACATGAGGATCTTGCGTCCGGGTTTGCGGGCGTGATCGAGCACCACCACCCGCCGGCCCCGCCCGGCGGCAGTGGCGGCACACATCAGCCCGGCCGCACCGGCGCCGATCACGATCACATCGATCTGTTCCGTCATCACTCCTACCGAATGTCGACAACGCGACTGGCTCGCTGGAAGCGCACCCGCCAGCCCGGCCAGGCGGGCAGTTCCCAACGCTTCGGATCCGTGCGGCGGATGCCGCCCACCTTCTCGGCCACCACCTCGCGGCGCCGCACATGGTAGTGGATGCGCAGATCGAGATCGGGGAGCTGGACCCGGCGGGGATAGCGTTCGTCGAAATCCGGCCGTTGCCACTCCGGCACCCCGGGGAAGCGCAGATCCTCGGGCTCAAGCAGTGTCAGGTCCTCGCCGCGCTCCACGCCCAGCCGCTCGAGCTGCTCCAGCAGCCACGCCCGTGCCTCGGGCACCGCCCCCTCCGCATACCCGAGGGCGACATAGAGGGACCACGCCTCCAGATCGTCCTGGAGCCGGCTACCCGCCGGCGCCAGCAGCTGGTCTTCGAGAATCAGCTCGGCCGCTGCCTCGCGCGCCGCGGCGCCCTCCGGCTCCACCTCCTCGCTCCCGATGCAGCGCCCGGCAAACAACCACTCGCGCCGCGCCGTCAGCCGCTCCCCGGTCCATGCGGGCTCGCTGATTCCCTCGCTGCAGGCGCCGCTGGCAACGACCCATTGCAGCGGCATGGGGGCCAGGGCCGTAGCCAGGCTGATGGTCTGCCGGGTGCCCTTGCCGGGGACGCTGTGCGTGCCGAGGACCAGGGCCGCCTCGGCCTCCTCCGGAAACCAGGCGTGCTCGCCGAGCACCACCTCATCGCCGGCACCGTTGCCAAGCGCCTGCCGCCTGCGCCCGCGACGCACATAGAGCCACGTCGGCATCGCCCGGGCGGCGGCGGTCAGGGCCCGCTCCATCCGCCCAGAGTCCAGACCCGGTACACCCTCGTTCATCGGCTCGGAAACCGGCCGGGGCCAAGCCGGTAGATCGAGGAGCTCACGCAGCTGACCCGCCAGCCGACGCCCCTCCTCCCGCACCCGCGTGTCGATCCGCACACCAGGCAGCCGCTCGCAGCGCAGCGCCGCCACGCGCAACCGGGCATCGCAGCGCTGCCCAAGCAACCCGGCCAGGGCCTCGCACTCGTCGCTATCGCCCCGAACCTGCAGCCAGCGATCCCCCGCCGCCAGCCCGGCCACCCAGTCGGCCATCAGCCCCCCCGTCTCGACATCGGGCATGGCCAGGACCAGGTGGGCCAGCTCCGGATCCACCGGCATGCGAAACAGCCGTTGGCCCCGCGTCGTGATCCGCCCGGAGGCATCCAGGGCACCCAGGCTCCGCAGCAGCCCCTCGGCCTGCTCCCGGCTCTCCTCGCGCGGCGTATCCACGAAGGGGAGCTCGGCGACCCGGTAGCCGGCACCGGCCGCAGCCAGCACCAGTTCAGTCAGATCCTCGCGCAACACTTCCGGGGGCGCGTGCTCGGGCAGCGGCGCCGCGTGCCCCCAGAGGCGGTAGCAGGTGCCGGGCTGCAGGCGGCCGGCACGCCCGGCCCGCTGCGCCGCACTGGCTCGGGAGATGGGCTGCAGGGAAAGCACGGTCCGGCCGTTGCGGCGCAGGGTCCGGCGCTCCAGGCCACTATCCACCACGGCCGTCACCCCCGGCACGGTCAGCGAGGTCTCGGCGATATTCGTGGCCAGCACCACACGCCGGGCCGAACCCGGCTCGAGGGCCCGGCGCTGCTCGGACAGTCGCACCCCGCCGTGGAGCCGAACCACCTCAGCCTCCACCCCGGAGAGACTGCGCCGCGCCTCCTCGATTTCAGCCTGCCCGGGCAGGAAAGCGAGGACGTCCCCGGCCGTCTCCGCCAGTGCGCGCCGCACCACTGCAGCCAATCGCTTGCCGAGGTCCTTGCGTTGCGGCATGGCCCGTGGCTGCTCGCCACAATGGCGTTCATCCACCGGGTACCCGCGCCCCGGCGACTCCAGATACGTCCCGTCCAACGCGGCCGCGAGCCTTTCCCCCTCCAGGGTCGCCGAGGTGATCACCAGGCGCTGGCCCCCATCGGCGCGCAGCAACGCGAGGAGTAGGTCGGTGTCCCAGCGCCGCTCATGGAACTCGTCGAGGATCACCGTCTGGAACCCCGCCAATCGCCCCTCGGCCCGCCAGCGCAGGGCCACACCGGGGGTCACGAAGAGGACCCGGGTCCGCTCCGAGTAGCGGCGCTCCAGGCGGACGGCGTAACCGACCTCGTCCCCCGCTGCGGTACCGCACTGCGCGGCCACGAAACCGGCCAGACTGGTGGCCGCCACACGGCGGGGCTGGACGACCAGCACCGGCCCGCCAGCGTCCGCCGCCCAGACCGGCAGTCGGGTAGACTTGCCGGAGCCGGTCGCGGCCGCCACCACGCAGTGGCCCTGCTCCAGCGCCCGGTGGAAGTCCGGCCGCAGTGAATCGATGGGCAGCGCTGTCCTTCCCCGTTCGTCACTCATCGCCCATCGACCGAATCAGTCGCGCATGCCGCCCGTCCAGCACGGGTCGATGCTGGCCGCCGCATCGCGGTCCTCCGCCTCGCCGCGGTACCAGCCCAGGCGCGGGTGCAACTGCACCGTGGGACCGACCACCACCAGCGCCGGGCTCTCCACCCGTTCGGCGCGGACCCGTTCAGCCAGGGTCCGCAGATTGCCGAGGACCACGCGCTGCTGCGGCGTCGTCGCCTGGGCCACCACCGCAGCCGGATGCTCGGGCGGCAGCCCACACTCGCACAGTTGCTCGCACACCGCCTCGAGGTTGACCAGGCCCATGTAGATGATGAGTGTCTCGTCCTGGCGATAGGGCGCGTGGGCCTTCATCTGCGGGTGCCCGGCCCGCCGGTGACCGGTGAGCAGGCGACAGGTCTGGGCGTAATCCCGGTGGGTGAGCGGGATACCGGCATAGCTCGCCGCCCCCTGGGCGGCGCTGATGCCGGGCACCACCTGGAAGGGGATGTCCTGCTCGATCAGCCCCTCGATCTCCTCACCGCCGCGGCCGAAGAGGAATGGGTCACCGCCCTTGAGACGCAGGACCCGTTTACCGGCACGCGCCAATTCCACCAGCCGCTCGTTGATCCGCTCCTGCGGCAGTGTATGCCGACCGCGGCGCTTGCCCACGGGGATCCGCTCGGCCTCCTTGCGCACCAGATCCAGCAGGGCCGGCGCCGCCAGACGATCGTAGAGCACCACGTCAGCCCGCTGCATCAGGCGCAGCGCACGGAAGGTCAGTAGATCGGGGTCCCCGGGGCCAGCGCCGACCAGGAAGACCTCCCCCTGCGGGGCCGGCCGGGCCTGTTCCTGCTCGAGCAGGCGCAGCAGTTCGGCCTCCCCCTCGGCCTCGCGCCCTGCCAACACCGATTCCGCCGCCGCCCCATCGAAGATCTGCTCCCAGAACCGCAACCGCCAGTCCTTGTCCGGCAGCGCCACCCGCACCTGCTCCCGCATCCGTCCGGCCAGGCGTGCCAGCCGGCCGTAGGCCGCCGGCAGCAGTGTCTCTAGCCGACTGGCGATCTGCCTTGCCAGCACCGGCGCGGCGCCACCGCTGGAGACCGCCAGCTGCAGGGGCGAGCGATCCACCTGGACCGGGGTGATGTAGGTGCTCAGCGACGGCCGGCCGGCAACGTTGACGGGAATCCCCCGGGCACGACACGCCTCATAGACGGTACGGTCGGTGGCCTCATCGCCGCTGGCCCCCACCACCAGCGCCGCGCCCTCCTCCATACCCGCCGCGAACGGCTCGGCGCGGTGGTGGAGCTCGCCGGGGCTGGTATCCAGCAGTTGCTCGCAGGGCGCCGCCAGGACCGGCGCGATCAACTCCACCCGCGCGCCGGCCCGGAGCAGATCCCCGGCCCTGCGCGCAGCCGCCTCGCCGCCGCCCACAACCAGGCAGCGGCAACCGTGGAGCTTGAGGAAGATCGGGTAGTGGTGCATGGGTTCAGTTCACCCCCCGGATGGGTCCATGGGTCGGTTCTTCCCCGTCACCCGCTGCAGGGACAAGAGCCCCCGGCCGCGGGCATCGACCAGCTCGAGGCTGCAGTGCTGGCAGGCGCCGGCCAGGGCCCACGCCCCGGCCACGCGCTGCCAGTGGAGTTCGACCCGGCCTCCGCCGGCGCCGAGGACCAGGGTCTCACCGTCGTAGTAGAGCCCGGCCCCCGCCACCGAGCAGACCATCCGCGTTCCGGCCGGCCCCGGCACCACGGCCCGGATTCGGGGCCACTCGCGGCACTCCTCAAGATGGGCCGCCAGGTCCGAGACCTCAATCCGACTGGTCAGAAACGGGGTATCCGGCTCCGCTACGTCATCCGCCACGGCCGCCAGCGCCTCCGCCCAGTTGACGTCGAAATGCGCCGCAGCGGCCTCCAGGCTCGGCGCCGGCTGTTCGCGCAACCATTGCCGCAGGACCACAGGCCATCCGTCCAGCCCCAGGCTAAGCGATTGCCCGCGCTGCTCCCCCGACACGGGGGCACCGCCCTCGGCGTACTTGGCCGTATAACCCCGGGGGGTCACCATCAGCCCGTGCTCGCAGCGGGTCGAACGGTTGCCGATGATCACCGTGCTGAGCATGCTCGGCTCGGCGCGATGGAGCTCCTCCAGGCACAGATGCTGGACCTGCTGCCGCTCCCGATAGGCCGACCGGACCACCGCCACTGGGGTTTGCGGGTCGCGGTAACGCAACAGGATCTCCTGCGCGCGGCCGATGTGCGCCTGCCGCCGCTTGCTCGCCGGGTTGTAGAGAACCGTAACGAAATCCCCCCGCCCGGCGGCCTCGAGCCGGCGCACGATCACTGGCCAGGAGGTGAGCAGATCCGAGAGCGAGATGGTGCAGAAGTCGTGGGTCAGGGGCGCGCCGACCAGGGCGGCGCAGGTGGAGAGCGCCGAGGCCCCGGGGACCACCTCCACCTGCACCTCCCCGGCGCGGCCCTGCCAGCCGTGCTGAAGCAGAAACTCGTAGGTCGGCCCTGCCATGCCGTAGACCCCGGGGTCGCCCGAGGAGACCAGCGCCACAACCTGCCCGCCTCGGGCAGCCTCCCAGGCCGCCTCCACGCGATCGAGCTCTTCGGTCATGGCCTTGCCGATCACCGTCTTGCCTTCCAGCAGGTCCGGGATCAGTTTGAGGTACGTCTGGTAACCGATGACCACCTCGGCCTCGGCGATCGCCTCGCGGGCCCGCGCCGTCATGTGCGCCGGGTCACCCGGGCCGATCCCTACCAGAAGGATCCGCCCCGGAGGGGGAACATCGCCTGTCATTCGTTCAGCCTCGCTATCGATACCGTGGCGTTGCGTCCGTCTTCGCCCCGCCAGCGGCGTTTCTCGATGATCAGATCGGCGCTGTCGGCATGGGCCCGACACAGCGCCGCCGCCTCGGCGACAGCTGGGGTCCCGGTATGGTGGCGCACGACCTCAGAGGGGTGCGGCACCGGGATCGCCGCCAGTTGCGTCGCCGGATAGAAAACCAGGGGCCAGCCATGGACCCGCGCCAGGGCGTGGAGCGCCGGCTCATCGCGCTTGAGGTCAATGCTGGCTAGCGCCACCACGTCGGCCGCACACAGCCCGGCCTCGGCCAAGGCGGCGGACACCGCGGCGGTCACAGTCTCGGTGGCCGTTCCGCGATCACAGCCGATCCCCACGACCACGCGCACCATTACGACCCCGGATGCGCGGTTCGGTAGCGTACCAGCCGATCGCCCAGGCGCGCCTGCCAGTCCACCGAGGGCGCCTCATCCTTCACCCAGAGCACGGCACTGTACGCCCGCGCATCCAGCGCCGCCGGGTCGTCGAGGCGGTACAGGTTGGGCGGCGGCGGTGTGGCCGGGCGCCAGGTATCGGCCTCCTCGATCAGGGCCACCGGCTCGCCATTGAGCAGTGCTGCCGCCGCAGCCCGCAAGGCGGACGTGGACGCCACCACCTGCCAACCCTGTTCCTGGCCGAGCAGATCCACCGCTGGGAGCCCGCGGCGGTCCGAGGCCGTAGTGATGACCGGTGCGGCTCCGAGCTCCTCGGCGATCCGCTGCGTCCAGGCGTTGGCGCCACCCAGGTGACCGCCAAGCACCGCGACGACAAAACGTGCCGACTCATCCACGCTGACCACCCCGGGGTCGCGGGTCTTGTCGACCAGCAAAGGGGCCAGCAGACGCACACACGCGCCCACCGAGCAGAAGCAGACGACCTGGCGCAGCGCCCCCGCGAAGCGCTCCGCCAGGGCGCTGCCCAGGGCCCCGGCCGCCACCGGGGTGCAACGCCCCGAGTGATCGGCCAGCAACGGGGCAACACGCTCGGTGACCAGGATCTCGGCTTCGGGCCAGATCCCGGCCAGGCGGGCTGCGCTGGCCGCACCGCCGCGGGTCACCACCACCAGCAACACCCCTTCGCCCGTCTCCCTCACCCGGCTCCGGCTCCTTCGCTGCGCGAATCGGCGCGGCCCTTGCAAATCATCAGCAACGACAGATAGTGAACCGTCTCGCCGCGCAATCGGGCGATGTCGGTGACCACTCGCTCCTGCGGAGTCCCCACGCGCTCGACGAAGACGCTGGCGTCACTCAACCCCTGCTCCTCGAGCAGGTCGATCACCTCTGCAAGCAGCGGTTTGACCTTGAGCAGCACCAGCGTATCGACCTCCGGCAGCAGCCGCTCCACGGTCTCCATGCCGTAGCCACCGGGCAGCACCGCCAAGGCATCGTCCTGGCTGGCCAGCGGCCAGCCGACCCGCGCCGGCGCTGCCAGAAAGGAGGCCACCCCGGGGATCGTCTCGACCTCAGCGCCGGGGGCCTCCGCGGTGACCGTGCGCGCCAAGTGGCCAAAGGTCGCGTACGTGGAGGCATCCCCCTCGACCAGGAAGGCGACGTCCTGCCCCTGGCCCAGAGTCGCCGCCACCGCCTTCGCCGCCTGCGCCCAATGCAACGCCAGGGTGGCCGGATCGCGGGTCATCGGAAAGACGAGGGGCATGGCGTCGGCCGGCGCCACCAATCCGCCCCGCTCGACAATCTCCAGGGCGTAGCTGGACTGCCCCTCGGCGCGCACCGGATAGGCCCAGCGCGCCTCCCCCTGGAGGACCTGCCAGGCCCGGCGGGTGATCCAGCCCGGGTCCCCGGGGCCGAGGGAAACCCCGATCAATCGCCCTGCCGACGTCGTCATGCGCTCTCCGTCTTGTTCGCCATGAGGATCCAGACCGGGTTCTCAGCACGGAACGTGCGCATCCCGGCCAGCTCACCGCTGCGATGGGCTTGCAGCTGGATGGCTTCCCAGTCCGCGACGCCGGCCGCCGCGGCAGCGTCGAGCCGGGCCGTGGCCTGGTGCAGATTCTCCAGGGTGACCAGGTTGATCACCAACCGCCCCGCCGGGCGCAGCCGCCGTAGGCAGAGGTCGATCAGTTCGCCCAGCGCCCCGCCCGAGCCACCGATGAAGACTGCATCCGGATCCAGCCAGGCGTCGAGCCCCTGCGGCGCCCGACCGTGGTGGAGGGTGACGTTGCCCACCCTGCGACGGCGCCGGTTCTCCTCGGCGATGGCCAGATCCTCGGCACGACGCTCCATCGCCCAGACATGCCCCCGGGGGCAGAGCCGCGCGGCCTCGAGAGCCACCGCACCGGAGCCGGTGCCGATATCCCAGACCCGGCTGTCCGGGGTCAGCGCCAGGCCGGCGAGCGTAACCGCGCGCACTTCCCGCTTGGTGATCAGACCGCGCTGGGGCCGACGCTGGGCGAACGCCTCGTCAACGCCCGCGAACGGCCAGTCCAGCGTCGCCCGTCGCCGCACCAGGGCGACATGGGGCTGCGGATAGTGGCGCGCCGCGGCGGTGCCAAGGGGGGCCGGCGGGTAGAGCGCCTCGTCCTCCCGGCCAATGCGGGCGACCGCTGCCACCTCCAGCTCGGTGTCGCGATACCCCACTGCCTGCAGCTGCCGGGCCAACCAGTCGGCACCGTTCTCGCCGGTGGTGTAGACCGCCACCCGGTCGTGATCGGCCAGCGCGCGCAGCACGCCGCTGAGCGGATGCTCCGGCGCCGCCGTCTGCGCCGACCAGTCGCCAGCCACTGGGCCGTGGACCGAGGCGATGGCGGTCTGCGCCACGGGCCAACCGAGCCGGGCGCACGCCAACTGCACCAGGGACGGTGCCGGCAGGACCCGGCAGCGCTCGGCCCCGAGGTGGCTGGTGATCCGCTCACCGATGCCGTGGCAGAGCGGATCGCCACTGGCGAGGACCACCACGCGCTGCCCCTCGGCGGCCGCGGTCTCGATCCAGGCCGGCACCTCCGCCACGGCGCCGGTCAGGTCCCGGCGTTGTGCTCCGGGGGCCAGGGGGGCAAAGCCCTCGAGGACCCGGCGTCCGCCGATGAGCAGATCGGCGCCGGCAATGGCCTCACGGGCCACCGGTGCCAGCCCGTCGGGACCGTCATCGAGCACACCGACGATGGTGCAGACCGGGGTCACCCGTCTCCCTCCTCGGCCAGGGCGAGCAGGGCGTGCAGACAGGCCACCACCGGCGGCGTCCCGCCCTTGCGCCCGGCGGTGGCGATCCACGGCACCTGCTGCTGCGCCATGGCCTCCTCGCTGGACTCTGCGGCAGCGACAAACCCGACCGGCATGGCGATCAGCAATCGCGGCGCCACCACGCCACCGTGGATCCGCTCAAGGACTGCTCGCAGCGCCGTCGGGGCATTACCCACGGCTACGATGGCGCCATCGAGCCACCCCTGCTCGGCGGCCAGGGCAACCGCCTGCTCAGCTCGGGTGGTCCCCGCCTGCTGGGCCCGCTCCGCCGCCCGCGGGTCCGCCATCAGGCAGTGCGCCTCGATCCCGAAGTGCCCCAGCCGCGCGGCGGACAGACCGACACGGATCATCTCCACGTCGACGAAGACCGGCGCCCCGGCGCGGATGGCCTCCATCCCCGCGGTCACAGCACGGGGATGGAAGCGGGTCACGCCATTGAAGTCGAAATCCGCCGTGGCGTGGATCATGCGCCGGACCACCGCCCACTGCGCCGCGTCGTAGGCACTGCGATCCCCGGCCTCGGCGTCGACGCGGGCGAAGGAGCACGCCTCGATCTGGCGCCCGGAGGCGGTCTGCTGCTCGGTCACGGACGGCTCGCGAGACATCCTCGCACCTCTTCAGTGGTGGTGGTGATGGTGGTGGTGCGCGGCCGCCGCGCGGTGCGGGCAGCCGTCGCACTCGAGCATCGCCTGTCCCGCACGCGCCTCCTCCACCCGCTGGGCGATCAGTGCGAAGACCTCCGGTTCAAAACCGAGGTAATCCGCCAGGGCGAACGCCGTCTGCGGGTACTGAACCCGCAGACGCGCCACCTGCTGCTCAATACGCTCGATCAGCCGCCCGGTGAACAGGTAATACGGCAGGACCACCTGCTGCGTCATGCCCAACAGGGAGTGACGCCGCACCACGGCCTCCAGGCGGGGGTGGGTGACGCCGGTGAAGGCGATATCGACCAGTTCGTGCTCGCCGCCCTCGTAGAGCCAGCGGCCCAGCCGCGCCAACTCCCCGTTGGCCGTACGATCCGAGGATCCGCGACCCAGCAGGATCACCCCGGTGGTCCGCGGATCGGGCACACTCAGGGCCTGCATGGCGTCACGCAGGCGGCGCTCGACCAGGCCCAGCGTCGTTTCACTCACGCCCAGATGGCGCGCCAGACGGAAATCGACCCCCGGGTGCCGGGCACGGGCAGCCTCGATCTGCTCGGGCACCTCGAGCTTCACGTGCCCGGCGGCGTTAAGGATCAGTGGGACCGCGATGACCCGATCCGCCCGCGCCGCGGCCCGATCCAGCCCCTCGCCAAGCAGCGGATCCGCGAACTCGATGAAACAGGTCTCCAGCAGCCAATCCGGGTAGTGCTCGGCCAGCAGGTCGGCGAACCGGCGGATCTCCTCGTTGCCGTCCTCCTGGCGCGAGCCATGCCCAATCAACAGGATACAGTCAGTCATGCATGTCGTTCCTCAATTTTCGCGGCGGCGGAAACGGTGGCCGAAACCGGGGTCGTAAAGCCGTGAGCGCGCCGCCGGTGCCGCCTCCCGCGCCCCGAGCGTCGGACCGACCAGGATCATGGTCTGGCTGTTGAGCCCCGCCGCGCGGCAGTCCGCGGCCAGGTCGCGGATGCAGGTACGCAGGACCTGTTCGACCCCGGGCCAGGAGGCGCGGTGGACCACCACCACCGGGGCGTCGTCGTCCCAGCCGCCACCGCGCAGGGCATCGGCCAGGCGTTCCAGGAGGGTGATCGACAGGTAGACACACAGGGTGCTGCCGTGCCGCGCCAGATCGGCAAGCTGTTCCCCCGCCGGCATCGGGGTGCGCCCCTCCACCCGGGTGAAGATCACCGTCTGCGTGCCCTCCGGCAGGGTCAGGCTCTCGCCGGCCGCCGCCGCCGCGGCCATGGCCGACGTGACCCCGGGAACCAGATGGACTGGGATCCCCGCGGCGTCCAGCGGGCGCACGATCTCCACGAAGGCCCCGTATAGCCCCGGATCACCGGGTTGAAGGCGGACCACACAGCCCCCGGCGCGGGCGCGCTCGAGCAGCCAGTCCTGGATCTGTTCCAAGGTCATCCCTTTGGAGTCGGCGACCTCGCAGTGCGCCGGCGCCCAGTCGAGCACCTCGGCCGGCACCAGCGAACCGGCGTAGAGCACGGCGTCCGCCGCAGCCACCCGATCCCGCCCGCGAACCGTGATTAGATCGGCCGCCCCGGGACCGGCCCCCACAAACCAGACCTCCCCCTTCATCCGCGTCCCCTCTCTTGCAACTGGTAACCGGCCACAAACGGTGCCCGCTGATGCTCGACGACGTGAACGTCCACGTCGTAGGCGGCACGCAGAGTCGGCGTGTCGATGACGGCCTGCGGCGGGCCGTCGGCCATCACCCGGCCGTCGCGCAGGAGCACGATGCGGTCGGCCAGCTGTACGGCGATGTTGATATCGTGGAGCACCACCAGCACCCCCTGCCCCTGCTCCCGCGCACACTCGGTGAGGATCTCGATGGCGTCGCGCTTGTGCTTCATGTCCAGGTGGTTGGTCGGCTCATCGAGGAGCAGGAAGGGGGTCTGGCGAACCAGAGCCCGGGCGATGGCCGCCTTCTGCCGCTGCCCGCCGCTGATCTCGGTCAGCGGTGACTGGGCCAGGTCGGCCATGCCCAGACGCTGGAGCACCGCCTCGGCACGGGCAAGATCGGCCGGGTCGTGACGCCAACTCGCCCGGCGCAGGCCAAGCAACACGCTCTCAAGTACGGTCAGCGGGTAGACGGCATCGGTGGTCTGCGCGACGTAGGAGAGCGAGCGGGCGATGCGGGCCTGGCGCTGCCCCTTCACGGGCTCACCGGCGATGGTGATGTGCCCGTGGCGCGGCCGCAGGATGCCGGTGATGCACTTGAGCAGGGTGCTCTTGCCGGAGCCGTTGGGCCCGATCAGGGCCACCACCTCGCCGGCGGCTACGCGGGTATCCACGCCCTGCAAGACCTCGCTGCGCCGATAGGCGTAGCGAACACCTCGTAGTTCGATGGCCGGACGGGTCACGGTCCCGACCCTCCTTCGCGGCGACGCAGGATCAGGTAGATGAACAGCGGCGAGCCGATGAAGGCCGTCACCACACCCACCGGCAGCACCACCGAAGCGAAGGCGTGCAACGACACCAAGTCGGCCAGGGCCAGCAGCAGTGCGCCGATCAGCGCTGCAGCCGGGATCAGGAAACGGTGATCCGAACCGATCAGGAGCCGGGCCAGATGGGGCGCCACCAGCCCCAGGAAGCCGATCCCACCGGTGAAGGCGACGGTCACCGCCACGAGAAGCGCCACCAGGAACATCAGTCCGATGCGCAGGCGCCCGACGGCAATCCCCAGGCTAGTGGCGGTTTCATCACCGAGCAGTAGTCGGTTCAGGTCGCCACTCTTCCACAGGAAGACCGGCAGCGTGACCGTCAACGCCACCGTGATGAACACGAAGCTCTCCCAGTCGGCACGGCTGAGGCTGCCCACGCTCCAGAACATGACCTCCCGGGTGGCATCGGCGTCGGCGAAGTAGATCAGCAGCGTCGTGGTGGCCCCGAAGAAGTACATCAGGGCGATCCCCGCGAGGATCAGGCTCATCGGCGTCGCCCCCTTCCACTGCCCGATGAGCAGGATGAGCAGCGACACCGCCATCGCAAAGAGGAAGGCATTGCCGACGATGCCGTAGACGCCGAAGGCCGAGAACCCGAAGATGATCGCCAGCGCCGCCCCCAGCGAGGCGCCGGAGGCGATCCCCAGGGTGAACGGTGAGGCCATCGGATTGCGCAGCAGGCTCTGCAGGATCACCCCACCGAGCGCCAGCCCCATGCCGGCCACGACGGCGGTGGCCAGGCGCGGCAGGCGGATGTTCCAGACCACGTTCTCGGTCTGCGCGCTGACCCACGACGCCCCCAGCGGCCGACCCAGCACCGCCTGCACCACCTCGCTCAGCGGGATCCCCATGGGGCCGAGTCCCAGGCCAAGAACGAACGTCGCCACCAGGGCCGCAGCCAGGCCCAAAAGGATCAGGGTCTTCCACCAGATCGCCCGCGCGTAATCATCGAGCAGCCCGCCGGGAGGCGCTGGCCGGGAGGCGCTATCGGCGGTCAACTCAGTCATCGTCCAGGCTGCTGAGCTCCTGGAGCCGATCGTACAGCCCGGGGTCGCCGTAGAAGACCTCCAGGATCTCCTCACCGCGATCCCGGAGATCGACGTCGGCCATAGCCTCCGGGTAGAGCACCCGGGCCATGTGCACCAGGTCGATCAGCCCGGTGGCCAGATCCCACCCCATGTAGGTGCCCTTGAAGCGGTGGATGCGTTCCGCCTCGACGGCCTTTACCCCGGAGAGCCGTTCATCATCCAGGACCTCGTCACGGGCGACGCGGCTGGCCCGGGACGGGGTGTGGAGGAAGATGTGCGCCGGATCCCAGCTCACCAGCTCCTCGGCGCTGACCTCGCCGTCACCACCGGGCCGACCAGCGGTCACCAGCTCGGCACCCAGCTGCTCGACGGGAAAGTAGAAGGAGACGTGGTTGTAGAGGTTGCGCCGGTGGGCCAGGTAGATCCGTGGCGGTTCCTCGTCGGCGACCTGCTCCTGCACCTCGGAGACCGTCGCATCGTAGAAATCGAGCAGTTCTTCCGCCCGCTCTTCGCGACCGGTCACGGTGCCGAGCAGCCGATAGGCCTGCTCGATCTGCGCCTCAATGGCCTCCTCGGAGGCCCGCTCGCGGCCCAGGGTATTCACCGCGACCACGGGGACGCCGAGCTGCTGCTGGTAGCGCTCGGCCTGCTCGGCCATCGCCTCGTCGTCGTCGCCGCGGCTGAAGGCCCAGTAGATGAACAGATCCGGATCGGTGGCGAGCACCCGCTCGGCGCTGAACTCCGACCCGGGCTGGCCGCCGCCGACCATGGCCACCTCGTCCAGGCGACCGAAGGCGCGGACTTCGATCGGCTTGGCCTCGGAAAAGCGCGAGCCGAACATGTCGCTGGGGATTCCGACCAGGCGATCCTCGACACCCAGGTGCAGCGCCATGCGGAAGGCATCGACATTGACCGTGGCGATCCGCTCCGCCGCCTCCGGAACTTCCACGCTGCGGCCGAGCATATCCTCGACCTCATGGGTATCCTGCGCGGGCCCATCGCGGCTTTCGTCGTTGGGGGTATCTCCGCACCCGCCGAGGATCAAACCGATCCCCGCGACGAGCGCGATGCACGGATGACGCTGCATGGCTCCTCCAGTCACTGGATCCGGGTACGCCATGCGGGGGGGCGGGTCGGAAACGGGCGCGCCGGGGCGCGGATGCAACGACCGTCACCGCCACGCACGGTTCCCCGCCGTGTGGCTGCGGCCCCCAGGCCGGTCTCCGGGCTTGCGAGCGGGGCCCCAGCCCCAAGCGCCGCGCCTTCCCGCACCGGGTGCCGGGGACACCGTGGATGCAGTGGCGATGCAGCGCCCGCACTCGCCTACCGTTGCGGGGACAGCGCCGGACTTGCCTGCGCCCGCGCAGGGCACAGTGCGCACCGACTTCCCGACCGTCCGCGGTGGCGCCGCACGGGCCTTACACCGAACGGACGGCCCCGGCATGGATCCAACTGCCGGGTCACCTGGGGAGGCTGGACTCTACGGGCGGGCGCTGCCGCCTGTCAACGCGGCGGGGCGACGAGGTCAATAGCCACGGACCGCCCCCTTGTGGCAGGATTCCCAAGTGCGCGTTAAGGGTATGGACGCCCGCGACCCCTCCCGACCCCCCGCCGGAGATGTCATGGGCAAAGAGGCACACCTTCCGTCCTTCTGTGGCGATGCCACCGAAACCGGGGCACTCGATGTCCTGCCGCTCAGCGACCAGGAGCCGCACCTACGGCTCAGCGAACGCTTCGAACGACTGCGCGCCCATATCAACCAGGCGCTGCCCCACGGTGCGGTCCACCGCATCGCCGTGGCCATTTACGAGCCGGACGCCGATCGGCTCAAGACCTACGGCGCCGGCGGCGATGCACCCAGCCCGTTGGATCGTTACGAGACCAACCTGGCCGATACCCCCACCCTGCGTGCCCTCGCCGAGGCACCGGGCGTACGGATCATCGACGATTACCAGGACCACCCCAGCCCCCGCCGCCATACCGCCAGCATCCGCGAGAGCGGTCTACGTTCCGGGATGATCCTGCCGCTGCACCACGAGCAGACCTTCGTCGGCTTCCTGTTCCTCAACTCCCGCCAGCCCGGCTATTTCCAGGGCCCGATCGTCAAGCAGCTAGCGCCGTACATCGACCTGGGTCGCCTGCTGGCAATCACCTCCATCCGCACTACGCAGACCCTCCGGGGTGCGGCACGCACGGCCATGGCTTTCGGGCGCGCGCGGGACGACGAGACCGGGGGACACCTGTCACGAATGGCGGAGTACAGCCGCCTCATCGCCCTGGAACTGGCCCAGACCCACCCCCTCAGCGACGAATACATCGAGATGGTCTACCAGTTCGCGCCGGTCCACGACGTGGGCAAGATCGCCGTCCCGGACGGCATCCTCCTTAAGCCGGGGCGACTCGCCGAGGAGGAGTTCGCGCAGATGCGCGAACACGTCAGCCGCGGCGTGGCCATGGTGCTGGCCATGACCGAGGAGCTGGGCCTCAGCGAGGACCGACGCGCGGCCATCATGCGTAATATCGTCGCCTACCACCACGAGCGCCTGGACGGCAGCGGTTACCCGACCGGTGCGCGCGGCGACCAGATCCCTCTGGAGGGGCGCATCGTCGCCGTAGCCGACGTCTTCGACGCCCTGACCAGCGAACGCCCCTACAAGCGCCCCTGGGGGTTTACCGAGGCCGCCGACACCCTGCACGCCGAAGCGGCGGCCGGGAAGCTGTGCGCCGAGTGCGTGGCGGCCTTTCTGCGCCGAAGCGTCGAGATCGAAGCGATCCGCGGCCGTCACGGGGTCCGCTGAGCTAGCTGCGCGCCTCGACGCGGCCGCAGTAGGCCTGCGGGATCCGGTAGACGTAGACCGGGGCGTCCAACCGCACCGGGGGCTGGTAGATCGCGCTGGGCCGCCAACCGGGTATGCGGAAGGTGTTGCTGACCACCAGCGCACCGGGCGGCAACTCCGCCCGCCATCGCGGCTCCAGCTCGCGGATGGCCTCCAGGTGCAGGTAACAGACCACCGCGGCGGCATCGCTGCAGGAGACGCGGCGCAGATCGCGGCGCCTGAATTCGACGTTGGGCACCGGCCACAGCCACTGCAGCACGCAGGCGAAGAGCCACGGCAGGGGCGAGAGCTCGTAGCCAATGACCCTGGCCCGCGGGCACCTGCGCCCGACGCTGCGGGCCAGGCCACCCCACCCCGAACCGGCCTCGACCACCGTGCCCTCCAGCTCCGCCGGCAGCGCCGCCCGAACCAGCTCATGACCCAAGCGACTGGAGGGCAGCGGCGAGATGCCGGTGACCATCGTATAGCCGACGATCAGCAGCATCCCCCCCAGCGTAACGACGAAGATCAACGCTTCCAGGAACACTGCACCTCCACGCAGCCTCGGACGACTCGGCGAGTATCACCCCTTGAACGCCGGAGTATACCCGCGTATTCCTTGATAGAATGCCTCGACACGGTAGCGAGTCAGAGACCATGAATCAGCGGGCCATCCCCACCAAGCGCGCCACCGTGCAGCCGAACGACCTGGTGGTCGGTAAGCCCGTCCCCTATGATATTGAGGACGCCTACGGCCATCTGCTGTTGCGGCGCGGATCGATCCTGCGCTCCCGAGAGCAGCTGGAGCGGCTGCTGCAGATCGGCCGGACCCCCTACCACGTCGCTGCCGGACGCGAGGACACCGGCGGGATCTCGAGGCGTCGCGAGCTGGCCCTGGCCGCCTTCCGCAACCCCTTCGACCTGATCTATCAGATCTCCCGAGCGCTGCAAGAGACCTTCAAATGGGTCGGCGAGGACAACGAGCGCTTCCTCCGCCGCCTCGACCACCTGGCCAGCCGCATCGGCGACCTGGTCGAGCGCGACGCCGATGCCGCCATCGGTGCCGCTCACCTCGATGAGGCGTTTGCCTACTCCATCCGCCACCCGATCCGCCAGGCGGTCCTCTGCGACGTCGTCGGCAGCCAGCTGGGCATCCCGGACAGCGAGCGACGCTCCATCGTCCTCGCTGCCCTGTCGGCGAACATCGGCATGCTCGAGACCCAGGATCGCCTGGCCCAGCAGACTACGCCGCTCGACGCCAACCAGCGCAGGGATCTGGAAGAGCATCCGATACGTTCGGTCGAACGCCTCTCCGCCGCCGGGGTCGAGGATACAACCTGGATCCAGGTCGTCGCCCAACACCACGAACGCCTCGACGGCAGCGGCTACCCCAACGGCCTGCGCAAAGATCAAATCTGCCGGGGAGCGCGACTGCTCTCCCTCGCCGACACCTACCTGGCGATGATCAGCAACCGTGTCTACCGACCCGCCACCGCGGTCCGGGAAGCCCTGCTGGAACTGATGGATCAGAGTGGAGAGATCTACGACCGGGATATCCTCTCGGGGCTGATCCAGACCATCGGCATCTACCCGGCCGGCAGTTTTGTCGCCTTGGACAGCGGCGAACGCGGGGTCGTCATCCACCGCGGCCATCGCGGGGCCAATCCGGTGGTGGCGGTCCTGATCAAGGCCAACGGCCAGCCCACGGCGCGCCCCCTTTACCGGGACACCAGCCAGACGGACATGCCCAGCGTCGCCTCTCTGGAGCCCACGCACCAGCTGACGCAGCGCTTCCAGCTCGCCTCGCTGTGGGGCTACGATTCCTAGGCTGCCCTGACGCTGCCGCGACGGAGACCGAATGGCCGCCTTACAACGCCTGCTCAGTTCCGCCTGGCTGCTCCACCTGCTGGTGCTAGCCGCCCTGGCAGGCTGGATCCTCGTGCTCAACGCCCCGTTCCCGCGCCCCGCGGTCGCGCTGCTGGAGGCCCACCAGCTGGAGATTCTTGGCGTCGGGGGCGGCCTCGTGGCCGTGCTGGCGCTGCTCTACCGGCGCGCCAACCTGGCCCTCCAGGCGGCGGTCATCAGCCTGTCGATCGCTGGCCTGGGCGTAGCGCCCTCACCTGCCCACGGCGTCACAGCCGCTGCCATCCTCTTGCCGATCAATATCCTGATCCTGGCGCTACTCGACGAACGCGGTCTGCTAAGCCGGGATGGGCTGTGGCGCTGCGCGGCCCTGGTGCTGCAGGTCCTGCTGGTGCTGGGCCTTTTCCGCCACCAGCCGGCTTGGCTGGAGGCCCTGGCGGCGACGCATTTCCTGCCTGCGGCCGTCAGCAGCTGGAGCAGTCTACCCGACCAGGGCCTGCTGCTCGGCGTCCTGGCCGTTGCCGGCCTGCTCTCCTGGGCCCTGCTCCACCCCAACCCGCCCCATATCGGCGCCTTCAGCGCGCTGGTCACGGCAACCGTCGGCCTGGAGCTGAGCCTGATGCGCCACGGGAGCCTGGTGCTGCCTACCCTGCTGGCCGTCGTCGCCCTCCACCTGCTGCTCTTCGCCGTGTTGCAGGAGGCCCACCGCATGGCCTTCCGTGATGGGCTCACCGGCTTGCCCAACCGGCGCGCTATGGACACCCTGACGCAGGGGCTGAGCGGCCGCTACACCATCGCCATGATGGACATCGACCACTTCAAGGCGTTTAACGATACCTACGGGCACGAGATCGGCGACCAGGTGCTGCGCCGTGTAGCCTCAAATATCGGCCGTGTCGGCGCAGGCGGCCGGCCCTTCCGCTACGGCGGTGAGGAGTTCTCCGTGGTCTTTCCGGGCCGCAGCCCGGATGAGGCTGTCGGGGCACTGGAGGCCGTGCGCCAGGCGATCGCCGACACCCCGTTTCGCCTGCGCAGCGCCGACCGGCCGGCGGACGATAAGCGTGGCAGTCGCGAACGCTCGGGCCAGCGGGGTGAGCAGGAGACCCGGATTACCATCAGCATCGGCGTCGCCGAGCCCGAATCCACCTCGGCGAGCGCCGACGACGTCGTCCAGGCCGCCGACCAGGCGCTTTACCGGGCCAAGAAGGGCGGACGCAACCGCCTGGCTCGGTAGAAACCCACCGCGAGAACCACTACGGGATTGCAGACTGCCGATAAGGAGCTTTCCGGCATGAGGAGCGAGCACAACACCACCTACGCCGAGACGGTGTGGGTCATCAAGACCGGACGCACCCTGCCCCCTCTGCGCTGGCAGGGCGACTTTGAGGACTGGATCGGCGCCGGCCTGGGGGGCACGCCCTGGCGCACCGTAGACGCCACTGACGGCCCCGCCTCCCTGCCGGACCCTTTACGCTCGGCCGGAATCATCGTCACGGGCTCGCCGGCAATGGTCTCCCATCGCGAGCCGTGGAGCGAGGCGGCGGCCGAATGGCTGTCCCGGGCCGCTCACGCGGATATCCCGATTCTGGGGATCTGCTACGGCCACCAGTTGCTGGCCCACGCGCTGGGCGGACGCGCCGGACCCAACCCACGGGGCCGGGAGATCGGCACGGTCTCGGTCCAGCGCCTGGCGCCGGCCGGCGACGACCCCTTATTCGCCCACCTGCCGGAGCGCTTCCCGGCCCACGTCACCCACGAGGAGTCCGTCCTGGAACTCCCGGAGGGGGCCGTCACGCTGGCCGCCAACGATCACGACGCCTACCAGGCCTTCCGCTGGGGAAGACACGCCTGGGGCGTGCAGTTCCACCCGGAATTCGACACCGCCATCACCCGCGGCTACATCTTCCAGCGCCGCCCCGACCTGCGCCGGGAGGGCTTCACCCCCCTGGCCCTCTACCGCGGGGTCGAGGCGACGCCAGAGGCGACGGGGCTGCTCAAGCGCTTCGCTGGCTACGCAACTGCCTGGGCACGCTAGCTAGCGGCCCGGGCTGCGTGGCCGCGCCCCCGGCCGCCAGCTACTCAGAGGAACCGCCGACGACGATGTTGGGGAATGCGCTGCCGGTGCTGCGCTCGCGCAGCGAGAGCTGAGCCGCCACACTGCGCGCCATGTGTCGGTAGTCGGTGGCGATCCGGCCCTCGGGGTCGGCGGCCACTGTGGGGTAGCCGCTATCCGACTGCTCGCGGATGGTGATGTCCAGCGGCAACGAGCCGAGCAGATGCACCCCGTACTGGCTGGCCATGGCCGCCCCGCCGCCGCTGCCGAAGATGTGCTCCTCATGGCCGCAGTTCGAGCAGATGTGGGTACTCATGTTCTCGACGATGCCGAGCACCGCCACATCCACCTTCTCGAACATGCGCAGCCCCTTGCGCGCATCGAGCAGCGCGATGTCCTGGGGGGTGGTGACGATCACACCACCGCTGACCGGCACCTTCTGGGCCAGGGTGAGCTGGATGTCGCCGGTCCCCGGAGGCATATCGACGATCAGGTAGTCGAGCGCCTCCCACGCGGTCTCGGTGAGCAGCTGCTCCAGGGCCTGGGTGACCATGGGGCCACGCCAGATCATCGGGGTCTCCTCGTCGACCAGGAAGCCGGCCGACATCACCTGGATGCCGTGCCCGAGCATCGGCTGCATGTGCTTGCCGTCTTTCGACTCGGGCTGCCCGCGAACACCGAGCATACGCGGCTGGCTCGGGCCGTAGATGTCGGCGTCGAGCACGCCGACCCGGGCGCCATCGGCCTGCAGGGCGAGCGCCAGGTTGGCCGTAACCGTCGACTTGCCCACCCCCCCCTTGCCGGAGGCAACGGCGATGATGTTCTTGATCTCGTCCCGCGCTTTCACCCCCGGCTGCACGGCGTGGGCGTGGATCCGCGTCTGGACCGACACCTGAACATCCCGGCACCCGGTGGCTTGCTGGATCGCCCCGCGCAACTCGTCGGTGAGCGTCTCGCGGTACCCCCCGGCCGGGTAGCCGAGCGACACCTCTACGCGGACGCTCTCACCGTCGACAGTGATTTCACCCAGGCACCCGGCGGAAATCAGATCCGTGCCCAAGTAGTAATCCTGGACCTGACTCACCCCCTGCTCCACGGCCTCGCGGGTCAGATTCGTCATACCGTTCCCCCGGCAGTCGTTGTCCCTACCGCGCCAGTCAGGGTGCCAGCGGCACACCCGATTGATACGCGCGGGTCCCGTCCTCATAATGCTCGTCCTTCCAGAATGGCGCCCGGACCTTCAGCGTGTCGATGGCGTAGCGCCCCGCCTCGAAGGCCTCGGCCCGGTGGGCTGCACGCACCACTACCACCACGCTCTCCTCGCCCACAGCCAACTCGCCAACGCGGTGCACGATTCGGCACGCCTGCACGCCGTAGCGCTCGGTCACCTCAGCCTCCAACTCGGCGAGCACACGCTCGGCCATCGGGCGATAAGCCGAGTAGGCGATGGCCGCCACACGTCGCCCCTCGTGGTGATCCCGCACCGTGCCGCCGAAGACCACCAGGGCCCCGGCCGAGGGGTCGGCGGTCTCGGTCAGCAGCGGCTCCAGCGCGATGGGGTCGTCGGTCACGCGATTCATGCCACCTCCTCGCCATTGTGCGTCATTATGACACGGGCGACCCGTTTCCAGGCGTCTCGATCTCCAGAGCACCCAGCTGCAGGGCACAGAAACGCCGGTACAGCGGACTGTGCGCCTGCAGCTCTCGATGGGTCCCCTGCGCCTCGACGCGCCCCTGATCCAGTACCACGATGCGATCAGCGGCCACCACCGTAGCCAACCGGTGCGCGATGACCAGCGTCGTCCGGCCGACCATGAGGCACTCCAGAGCCTGCTGAACGGCCTGCTCGCTTTCCGCATCCAGCGCGCTAGTGGCCTCGTCGAGCAGCAACACGGCTGGGTCGCGCAGGATGGCCCGTGCGATGGCCACGCGCTGGCGCTGCCCCCCGGAGAGCTGGACGCCACCCGGGCCGAGCTCCGTCTCCAGCCCCTGGGGCAGCTGCTCGAGGAAGCCGAGGGCGTTGGCGTCGCGCGCCGCCGCCCGCACCTCGGTGTCACTGGCCTCGGGACGGCCGTAGCGAATGTTCTCGGCGGCCGTCCCGGTGAAGAGCACTGGCTCCTGGGCCACCAGCCCGAGGCATCGGCGCAGTTCGGCCGGATCCACCCCGCGCAGGTCGACGCCGTCGAGCCGCACACTGCCGGCGTCCGGGTCGTAGAACCGCAGCAGCAACTGCAGCAGCGTGCTCTTGCCCGCCCCGGAAGGCCCTACCAGCGCCACCCGCTCCCCGGGGCGAGCCCTCAGGGTCACCCCACGCAGGGCCGGCTGCTCGGCCCGTGCCGGGTAGGCGAAGGTCACAGCATCGAAACGCACCTCTCCGCGAACCGGCTGGGGCAGTGGTTGCGGATGGGTCGGCGCGCGGATCCTGGGTTCGGCATCGATCAGCTCGAAGAGGCGATCGGTGGCCCCCATGGCGCGAAGGATCTCCCCAGCCACCTCGGCCATGGCAGCTACCGAACCGGCGGCCAGCACCGCGTAGAAGACAAAGGCCGACAGCTCGCCAGGCGTCATCCGCCCGGCCAGGACGTCGTGGCCGCCCTGCCAGAGAACAGCACCCACCGCGCCGAAGACGCACAGAAGGGCGACCCCCGTCAGCCACGCCCGCTGCCAGGTGCGACGGATAGCCGTGGCGAAGGCCGCCTCGACCCGGGCGGCATAGCGTCGCCGATCCTCGGCCTCGTGACCGAAGGCCTGGACCGTGCTGATGGCGTGGAGGGACTCACCAGCGTACCCCCCGACATCGGCAACCCGATCCTGGCTATCCCGGGAGAGGCTGCGCACGCGCCGCCCGAACCCGAAGATGGGGATCAAGATCAGTGGGATCCCCACCACCACCAGCGTCGCCAGCCGCGGGCTGGTAACGAACAGCAACACCAGGGCACCGACCAGGGTCAGGGCGTTGCGCAGGGCGATCGACAGCGCCGATCCGAACAGGTTCTGCAGCACCGTGGTATCGGCGGTGAGCCGCGACTGAACCTCACCGGCGCCGGTGCGCTCGAAGAACGCCGGCTCCAAACGCAGCAGGCGATCGAAGAGCTGCCCGCGCAGATCCGCAGCGAGGCGTTCTCCGATCCAGGTGATGAGGTAATAGCGGGTGGCGGAGGCCAGGGCGAGGATCAGGATCATCGCTAGCGTAGCCAGCAGGGCGCGGTCGAGCATCGCCGGATCGCCGTCGGCGAACCCGTGGTCAATGACCAGGCGCAGCCCCTGCCCGATGGCCAGCACGCCACCGGCTGCAATCAGCAGCGCAACAGCCGCGGCGGCCAGGCGCCAGCGGTACGGGCGGAGCATCCGCAGCAGGCGCAGCAGTGTCGATCGACGTCCCAGGGCGCGACTCCGTTTGCCTCGGCAGTAGGTGGACGAGTAAGGTTACATCCTGCGTGATACGGACACGAGCCGCGTGTTGGCCGGTGAGGCACCCTCGCCCCGGTAGCTCCTCGGAACAAAATCAGAACGTCCGTGTCACACGGTGACACCCATCGAAGAAGACCGAAAGGAGGGTGAGCATGAGCAACCCGATCGACGGTGATCGCCGCAAATTCCTCAAGACCGGCGCCATGGCCGTGGCGGCCATCCCGCTGGCCACGCTGGTGACCAAGGGCACCGCCGTGGCTGGTCTGCCCGATGACGTGGAAGATCTGCCCAAGGCGGAGGACGACCACGATCACGACTACGTGAACGACGTCGCCGATACCGACCACGCCCGCTACCAGGAAGGCCAGCTCTGCGAGAACTGCCAGTTCTGGGTGGACTACGTGGACGGCGACTGGGGCTACTGCGAGCACCCGAGCTTCACCGACGTCCTCGTCAAGGGCGAGGGCTGGTGCTCGGTCTACGCCCCGGCGTAAACTGCTCGCCATCGCGCGAGCGATTCCGCCAGCCTGGCGGAACGACAAGGGGGCGCCCGGCGGCGCTCCCTTTTTTATACCCTGAGCGCGATCGCCACAGGGCATCGGAGGCAACCCGGGACCGACGATGGACGCCCTAAGCAGCGATACACCGAACAAGCAACAGCACGCGCCCGAAGACAACGGCGCCGCCCGCCTGCAGGTCGAGGGACTCGCCTGCCGCCGCGGCGAGGAGTTCCTCTTCGAGGACCTCTCCTTCGCCCTCGGCCCCGGTGAGTTGCTCTTCGTGCGCGGGCGCAACGGCAGCGGCAAGACGACACTGCTGCGCACCCTCTGTGGCCTGACCGAACCGGCCCGCGGGCGGATTCGCTGGCTCGGTCAGCGCATACGCCGGTTGGATGATCAGGCGCGCCGAAAGATGCTCTACGTCGGCCACCGCGACGCCGTCAAGGACGAGCTGACCCCTCTGGAGAATCTGCAGATCCACCAGGGGCTGCGCGGCGAGTCGAGCACCCTGGACGAACGCCTCGACGCGCTGGAGCAGGCCGGGCTTTCGGGGCGCGAGGACATTCCGGTTCGCTACCTCTCCCAGGGCCAGCGCCGGCGGACGGCGCTGGCGCGCCTACTGCTCTCCCCGGCGCAGCTGTGGATCCTGGACGAGCCGCTCACCGCGCTGGACCGACGCGCCGTCGCCTGGCTGTTCGAGCGCATCGCCGCCCACCTGGAGCAGGGAGGCCTGGTCATCACCACCAGCCATCAATCCATCGACGGCCTACCCGAGCCGCGCATCCTGGATCTGGACTAGGACAACGCCATGGCGAGGTCTCTCTGGACACTTATTGGGCGCGACGTCTCGCTGATTGTCCTGCGCCGTCAGGACGTACTGACCGTCGTCGCCTTTTTCGTCATCGTCATCACCCTATTCCCCCTGTCCATCGGCCCCGAGCCAGACAAGCTGCGTACCCTGGCCCCCGGAGGCGTCTGGGTCGCCGCGGCCCTGGCCAGCCTGATCTCGCTCGACCGCCTCTTCGCCGATGACTGGCGCGACGGCACCCTGGAGCAACTGGCGCTGTCGCCACAGCCCCTGGCGCTGGTGGCCTTGGCGAAGGTGGTGGCCCACTGGCTGTCGCTGGGGCTGCCGCTGGTCATCCTCTCCCCGGCCCTAGGCTACTCGCTGGGTCTGGAGGGGGCGGAGCTGCTGGTACTCGCGCTATCATTGCTGCTGGGCACCCCGGTGCTGAGCCTGCTCGGCGCGGTGGGGGCGGCCATGACCCTGGGCGTGCGGGCCGGCGGGGCCCTGATGGCGCTGCTCATCCTGCCCCTTTACGTACCCGTTCTGGTGCTGGGCGCTGGAGCAGTCTCGGAGGCGATGTTCAACGCCTCCTACCAGGCGCACCTATCGCTGCTCGGCGCCATGCTCGCCCTGGCGGTTCCGCTGGTGCCGCTGGCGATCGCTGGCGCCCTGCGCATCGCCCTGGACTGAACGACACCGTCCGCGTAACGGGAACTTGACACCCGTTTCCGGGATCAAAGGCGTAGTGACAAACGCGCTACGGAGAACGACGGGATAAACCGCATGAGCGCTCGATCCATTCCCTGGCTCAAGTTTACGGCGCCGGCCAACTTCTATGTGCTCGCCCAGCGTCTGGTGCCCTGGCTGTGGGCGGCCGCCGCATTGTTCGCCGCGGCGGGGCTTTACGTGGGGTTTTTTGTCGCACCCCCCGACTACCAGCAGGGTAACAGCTACCGGATCATGTTCATCCACGTACCCGCGGCGTGGATGGGCATGTTCCTCTATCTGCTGATGGCCCTTTATGGCGCCATCTACCTGATCTGGCGGATCAAGATGGCAGACATCATGGCCCGGGCCATCGCCCCCACCGGGGCGCTGATGACGTTCCTGGGCCTGTGGACCGGCGCCCTGTGGGGCGCCCCCACCTGGGGAACGTACTGGGTCTGGGACGCCCGGTTGACCTCGACACTGATCCTGCTCTTCCTCTTCCTCGGCTATATCGCCCTGCACGCCGCCTCCGACGACCGCGAGAAAGGCGGCCGGGCGGCATCGCTGCTGGCCATTGTCGGCGCAGTGAATGTGCCGATAATCTACTTCTCCGTAGAGTGGTGGTACAACCTGCACCAGGGCGCCTCGGTCATCCGCGCGGACGGTCCGAGCATGGCCGACTCGATGCTCGCTGCGCTGCTGCTGATGACCGCCGCCTTCTGGATCTATTCGGCTGCCATCGTCCTGCGCCGCGCCCAGGTCGAGGCCCTGAGCCGCGAGTCGCGCAAGGAGTGGGCCCGGGCGGCGGCAGCCGGCAGCCTCACCCGCGATCAGCGCGAGCGGGCTGCTGACGAGACCGCGCGGGAGCAACGCATTGCGGAATCGGGAGGAGAAGCCTGATGTGGGACGGGATTGGTGATTTCCTGACCATGGGCGGCCACGCCGCCTACGTCTGGGGGTCGTTTGGCATGGTGGCAGCGGTGCTGCTCATCGAGTGGCTGCTGGTCGGCCGCCGCCGCCGTCGCCTGCAGGCCATGCTTCAGCGGCAGTCGCAACGGTCGACGGCCGCACAATCGCAGGGGGACTAAACGATGAAGAAGCGACACCAGAGGCTGTTCTTGGTACTCGGTGTGGTCGCCGGGGTCAGTGTCGCCACGGCGCTGGTTCTCAACGCCTTCCGTGACAACATGACCTTCTTCATCACGCCGTCCGAGGTGATGGCCAAGTCCGACATGCCCGAGCGGCACTTCCGCATCGGCGGGCTGGTCGAGGACGGCTCCGTGGAGCGTGACAGCGACTCCACGCAGGTCCGCTTCCGGGTCACCGACACCGAGGCGAGCGTACCCGTCGACTTCGAGGGCATCCTCCCCGACCTCTTCCGCGAGGGTCAGGGCGTGGTTGTCGAGGGCCGGATCACCTCCAACGGGGTGTTCAAGGCGGACAACGTCATGGCGCGTCACGACGAGGACTACATGCCGGCCGAGGCACAAGAGGCCCTGGACCGGGTCGAACACTCCGTCGATGAAGTCGGGGACTACTAACGATGCTTGGTGAGCTCGGCAATTTTGCCCTGATCCTGGCCTTCTGCCTGGCCGTCATCCAGTCGATCCTGCCGCTGGTCGGGACCGCCACCGGCGACGCCCGGCTGATGAACTCCGGCCGCTCGCTGGCCGTCGGGCAGTTCGTCTTCCTGCTCGCCGCCTACCTGATCCTGACGGCGGCCTTCGTGACCAACGACTTCTCCATCCGCTACGTGGCCGAGAACTCGGCCACCGCGCCGCCGCTGGTCTATAAGATCACCGGCGTGTGGGGGGGCCACGAGGGCTCGATGCTCTTCTGGGTCCTGACCCTGAGCGCCTGGACCGTCGCCGTCGCGGTGTTCAGCCGCGCCCTGCCCCGCGAGATGCTGGCGCGGGTGCTGGCGGTGCTCGGCATGGTGGCGGTGGCGTTCATCGCGTTCACCGCGCTCACCTCGAATCCCTTCGAGCGGATCTTCCCGGCACCCACCGAGGGCACGGACCTGAACCCGCTGCTCCAGGATCCGGGGATGATCATCCACCCGCCGCTGCTGTTCATTGGCTACACCGGCCTCGCGGTGGCCTTCGCCTTCGCCGTAGCGGCGCTGATCGGCGGTCGCCTGGACGCCGCCTGGGCGCGCTGGTCGCGGCCGTGGACCACCGCCGCCTGGGGCTTCCTGACCCTGGGCATCGGCCTCGGCTCCTGGTGGGCCTACTATGAGCTCGGCTGGGGCGGCTGGTGGTTCTGGGACCCGGTGGAGAACGCCTCCCTGCTGCCCTGGCTCACTGCCACTGCCCTGATCCACTCGCTGGCGGTGACCGAGAAACGGGGCGGGTTCAAGGTCTGGACCGTGATGCTGGCCATCGTCAGCTTCGCGCTCACCATCCTCGGCGGGTTCATCGTCCGCTCTGGCGTGATCACCTCGGTCCACGCCTTCGCCACGGACCCGGACCGAGGCGTGTTCCTGCTGGCGATCCTCGCCGTCACGCTCCTCGGCTCCCTGGCGCTCTATGCCTGGCGGGCCCCGAAGGTCGGGCTGGGCGGCGTATTCGGCTGGTACTCTCGGGAGTCGCTGCTGCTGGCCAACAACGTGCTGCTGGTGGTCGCCTGTGCGGCCATCGCCATCGGCACCCTCTACCCGCTGGCTCTCGACGCCTTCGATCTCGGCAAGATCTCGGTGGGGCCGCCCTACTTCGACGCGGTCTTCATGCCGCTGATGCTGCCACTGCTGTTCCTGATCGGCATCGGGCCGGTGGTCTCCTGGAAGCAGTCGGATCCGATGGAGACGGTCCGGCAGCTGCGCTGGATCCTGCTGGTCAGCGCGCTGATCGGCGGCGTCTGGCCGCTGACCATGGGGGCCTGGAACCCGCTCACCGCCTTCGGCCTGGGCTTGGCGGCGTGGATCCTACTCACCGCCGGGACGGACCTGGTCCGCCGGTTCAACCGCCGACGTCAGCAGGGCGTTGCCACGGCGCTGCAGGCCGCCCTGCGGCCGAGCTTCTTCGGCATGCACCTGGCCCACGCCGGTCTCGCCCTGGTGGTCATGGCCATCGCCATGGTCAACACCTACGAGGTCGAGCGGGACGTCCGGCTGGAACCGGGCGATACGGCCACGGCCGGCGCCTACCAGTTCCGCATGCTCGACAGCGAGGTGGTCCGCGGCCCGAACTTCGACGCCCAACAGGCTACCGTCGAGGTCCTCAACCAGGACGGCGAGGTCATCGACGTGCTCTTCCCACAGCTGCGCTTCTACGACTCACAGCCGCAGATGCCCATGCACCAGGCCTCGCTGAACCGCGGCATGACCCGCGATGTCTACGTCTCATTGGGAGACGACCTGGGTGGAGGGGCCTGGACCATGCGGCTCTACTACAAGCCGTACATGTTCTGGCTGTGGACCGGCTGTCTGCTGATGGCCTTCGGCGGGTTCCTGGCGGCCGCGGACCGGCGCTACCGCATGGCCGGCGACCGGCGCACGGTCTCCGAGGCCAACATCGACAGCAGCGATAATCGCGTGGTGCGGCCAGCCTCGGCGGAGGCGCAGTCATGAACAAGCGACTGCTCCTCCCGCTCCTGCTGACCCTGCCGGTCCTGGGGCTACTGTATGTGGGGCTGACTCTGGATTCGCGCAGCCTGCCCTCACCGCTGGTGGGCAAACCAGCACCGGACTTCGAGCTGGAGTCGCTGCGCGATGCCGGCGTCACCCTGACCCGGGACGATTTCATCGGAGAGATCGCCCTGGTCAACGTCTGGGCCTCGTGGTGTGACAGCTGCCGCCACGAGCATACCTACTGGCGGCAGCTGGCCGACCGCGGGATCCCGATCCACGCCTTCAATTATCGCGACAGCCGAGAGAATGCCCATCGCTATCTGGAGTTCTTCGGCGACCCGTTCCGCGAGATCGCCTACGACCCGCGGGCCGAGGCCGGCATGGAGTGGGGCGTGTACGCCACCCCCGAGACCTACGTACTCGATGCCGAAGGCATCATCCGGCACAAGCACATCGGACCGGTCAACGCCGAGGTGCTGCGTAACGACATCCTGCCCTTGATCGAGGAACTGGAGGCAGAGCGGTCATGAGCACAAGACTGTTTACAGCGTTGCAGGCGCGCCGCGGCGAGACCCCGCGGGGGCTCCGCGAGCTGCTCGTGGCGCTTTTCCTGCTTGCTGGCGCGGCCATGGCGGCCCCGGCCGGTGCGGTCTCCATCGGTGAACCCCTGGAGTTCGAGACCGAGGAGCAGGAGGAGCAGTACTACACCCTGGTCCGGCAGCTGCGCTGTACCGTCTGCCAGACTGAGACCATCTACGAGTCGCCGGCCGAGCTGGCCGGCGACATGCGCCGCCGGGTCTACGAGATGACCGTGGACGGTTACGACAAGGACGAGATCGTCGATTTCATGACAGCCCGCTACGGCGATTACGTCCGCTACAACCCGCCGCTGCAGATGAACACCGCCCTGCTCTGGGTCAGCCCCTTCCTGCTGCTGGTCATCGGCGGCGTGGCCTGGCTGCAGGTCGTCCGCCATCGTCAGCAGAAGGCGGCGCAGACCGACCTGAGCGAATCCGAGCGGCGGGCGCTGGAACGCTTCCGGCGCGGCGACTAACCCAAGGGGGAATCGATGAGTGGAGCCTTCGTCGGGGCCATTGTGGTCCTCTGCATCATCGCCTTGATCTTCGTGCTCTTCCCGCTGCTGCGGGATGTGGCACAGACGCGGACGCAATCCCGCCGCCAGATCAACGCGGCGATCCACCGGGACCGCATCCGCGAGCTCGACCAAGACCTGGATAACGGCACGCTGAGCCGGGCGCAGTACGATGCGGCCATCGCCGACCTGGACCGGGATCTGGTCCAGAGCGGGGCCATCGACAGCGAGGAGGATCAGGCCGGTTATATGCCCCGGGCCCGCCGCGGCGTGGTCGCCGCGGCGGCCACGCTAAGCGCGGTGGCGGTGCCGGTGCTGGCCCTGTCCATGTACCACTCCCTGGGCGACGAGCGTGCCTTCACCCAGGCCGGCACGCCCACCACGCCGGATCGCCAGCAGCAGGGCGAGGCCCCGGGGCAGCCACAGCAGCACGATCCGGACGAGATCGAGGCCATGGCGCAGCAACTGCGCGAGCGCCTGGAACAGAGCCCCGACGATCCGACCGGGTGGGTGCTCTACGGCCGCACCATGATCTACCTGGAGAACCTGGACGAGGCCGAGAACGCCTTCCGGCGGGCCCTGGACCTGGGGGCCGACGACGACCCGAGCCTGCTCGCCGAGTACGCCGATATCCTGGCGGCCACCACCGGCAATCTCCAGGGCGAACCCATGGAGTATCTGGAACGGGCGCTGGAGATCGATCCGGGCCATGTCCGGGCATTGTGGCTGGCCGGAACGGCGGCCTACAACCAGGCGGACTACGATCAGGCGCGCTCCTACTGGGAGGATCTCTTGGAGGTCGTGCCGCCGGAGTCCCAAGAGGCCCAGGCCATCCAGTCGAACCTGCGACAGCTCCCCGAAGGCGAGGGCTGACGCCCTCCATCGGCAGGGTGCGGGGTCAACAACCCCGCACCCTGCGCCGGCGGTCAGCCGCCGCCGACCTCCGCTGCCATATCACGAATCTCCGCCGCATCCCGCGGGGGCGCCAGGGCATCCTGGAACTCGCCCTGGGCATCGAAGAACATCAGCACGCCGGCGGTGCTCACCCCGTACTGATCGGCGAACGCCTGCCCTTCCGGCGTGCCCAGATCGGCGACAATGAACGACACCCCGGCGCGCTCCACCTCACCGAGTCCGTCCAGCTGATCCATGATCCCCATGCTCGTCGGATTGGCGGTCTCGTGGGTCAGTACCCCGACCGGCTCCCCTTGCCCGATGCGGCTCAGATCGGTACTGAAGCCCCCGCCGGGCAGGCTCTGCCAGATCAGGCCCGCCGCTCCGAAGAGCACCCCCACCGCCAGTAGCCAACTGGCCCAGCGCGGCAGATTCTTCGGCCGCTGCTTCTTCCCGCCGGGCGGGCCCTGCCGGGTTTCGGCCATGTCTCTCCTCCCCTGCTCTGCGATGGATGATCGGTCTGCACCAACGTTCAAGGCTGCCGCCGGGCACGCGGACATGCAAGGTTCTGTATTGGACGGCCGTAAACATTGAGCACTACGATGACAGTGATCGGCTCGGTCTACCGAGGAGTGGGAACAATGGGCGAGCGCACACGTCAACTGAGGGCAGCCGTACTGGGTTTCACCCTGATCGGGATCATCGTCGGTCTCGCTTCCACCGCTGCTTACGATGGGGCGGACGGCGCCACCGCCGACGAGGAGACCGCCACGGATTCGCACGACGCCCCTGACACGGATACCTCCGCCGACGACATCGACGAGTGGAGCCTCGGCATCGGCAACAGCGCCTTCCGCCACCTGCCGCAGTACCGCTCCTACCAGAAGAACTGGGACGACACGGTGATGACCGAGTACGGCGGCTCCGTGCCCCACCACAAGCACGACGGCGAGAACCCTCTGCCCGAGGGCTACAAGCACGCCCAGCCGTACCTGAAGAACCTGTGGCTAGGCTACCCGTTCTCGTGGCACTACGAACGCGCCCGCGGGCACACCTACGCCGTCATCGACGTGACCACCACCGACCGGATCAACCGCTACAGCGAGGAAGCAGACCTGCCGGCGACCTGCTGGAACTGCAAGGGCAACTCCATGCCACAGCTGCTGGAGGCCAAGGGCGACGATTTCTGGTCCTCGAACTTCCACGACTACCGCAAGATCCACGATCCGGCGGACCACGCCATCGGCTGCACCAACTGCCACGATCCCAACGACGACATGCGGCTGAGGATCACCAGCGTGCCGCTGAAGGCGTACCTCGATCGTCAGGGCAAGGACTGGCGCAACAAGTCTACCCAGGAGATGCGCTCCCTGGTCTGCGCCCAATGCCACGTCGAGTACTACTTCGAGGACGGCGATCACGGCGTGGCCGCCAAGCCGCACCTACCGTGGGACGAGGGCCTGGACCCGGGCGACATGTTCGAGTTCAAGGAGGACGGCGATCCGGAGCGCGACGGCTTCAAGGGGCAGTTCGTCGACTGGGTGCACCCGGTCTCCGAGACGCCGATGATCAAGGTCCAGCACCCGGAGTTCGAGATGTATCAGGGCAGCGTCCACGCCGAGGCGGACGTCGCCTGCGCTGACTGCCATATGCCCCGGGTCAGCAAAGGGCGCGCCGACATCACCTCGCACCACCTGACCTCGCCCTTGAGCAGCGAGGAGATGATCGAGAAGGCGTGCCAGAGCTGTCATGAGGACCAATCCCCGAGCTGGCTGCGCGAGCGCACCGAATACCACCAGGAGCGGGTCTGGCGGCAGCTGAACATCGCCCAGGAGAAGTCCGTCCGCGCCCACGAGGCCGTGCGCCTGGCCCGGGAG
This sequence comes from Halorhodospira halophila SL1, assembly GCF_000015585.1. NCBI lineage: Bacteria > Pseudomonadati > Pseudomonadota > Gammaproteobacteria > Chromatiales > Ectothiorhodospiraceae > Halorhodospira > Halorhodospira halophila. Next base: position 1,482,447 of record NC_008789.1, read on the forward strand.
CTGGACGATGAACAGGTGGACGGCGCTCTGCTCGACGAAGCCCGGCAGTTGATCCGCCGTGGCCAGTGGCACTGGGACTACGTCTCGGCCGAGAACAGCGCCGGCGCCCACAACCCGAGCAAGGCCCTCGACACCCTGGCCTCGTCCCAGCAGTACAGCGACCGCGCCGTGGAGCTGGCCCTGCGTGCCAGCGACTACGCCATTGCCCCGGATCTCTTCGCCGCCCCCATCGAGGAGCTGGTACCGCCGATCATGGAGCACAGCCGGGCGCTCCAGATGGACGAGGAGCACCTCGCCTCGCACCCGTGGCTCGAGTACCTGGAACCGCTCCCGGAGGCGGAAAAGATCTGGGAAGGCAACGAGCGTCTGCGCTGACACCACGCGGAGGACCCCACGGATGAGACGCCTCGGCTCCCTCGGCATCTTCGCGCTGCTGCTGGTGGTGGTGGCGATTCTGATGGGCGGCGGCTACGGCGCCCATCAGCTGACCATCAACAACCACTTCTGCGCCGCCTGCCACGCCTACGAGAAGACCTCCTGGGATCAGAGCGAGCACCGGCAGGTGGACTGTATCGAGTGCCACACCAAGGGCTTCGCTTACGACAAGCTCCAGGGGACGCGCAAGGTCTGGCTCACGGTCACCGGACAGATCAACCCCCACAACGATCCCCTGCCGCGCTACCCCGAGGACACCACCGAGAACTGCGTCGACTGCCACATCACCGACGCCATCGCCGAGGAGCAGCCGTTCTTCATCGCCCGACACAACCGCTACATGGAACACGCCGCCACCTGTATGGCGTGCCACGACTCCGGCCACGACCGGCAGCTCCAGCGGATGAAGCGGCCCTAGCCGGCTCGTCCCGTCACCGGATGATCTCTCCGGCGGCGGGCCGGGCCCTGCGCGGCGGGCCGATCAGCCCACGGCCCGGCCGAAGACCCAGAGCACGAAGGCAAAGCGCAAGGCCGCCTCCTCCAGGTAGTCGAAGCGACCGCCCGGCCCGGCGTGGCCGGCGCTCATGTTGGTCTGCAGCAGCAGCGGGTTGTCGTCGGTCTTCAGGGCACGCAGACGGGCCACCCACTTGGCCGGCTCCCAGTAGGTCACCCGCGGATCCGAGACCCCGGCGGTGGCCAGGATGGGCGGATAGGCCTGCGCCTGGATGTTCTCGTAGGGCGAGTAGCCGAGGATGGTATGGAAAGCCCGCTCGTCCTCGATGGGGTTGCCCCACTCCGGCCACTCCGGCGGGGTGAGCGGCAGGCTCGGGTCGCTCATGGTGTTGAGCACATCCACAAAGGGCACATCCGCCACCGCGGCCCCGAAGAGCTCCGGGCGCTGATTGAGCACGGCGCCGACGAGCATGCCGCCGGCCGAGCCGCCGTGGACCACCACCCGCCCGGCCCCGGTGTAACCGGCGTCGATCAGGTGCTCGGCGCAGGCGATGTAGTCGCTGAAGGTATTCGGCTTGTGCTCGAGCTTGCCGGCGTCGTACCAGCGGTAGCCGCGTTCCTTGCCGCCGCGCACGTGAGCAATGGCGAAGACGAAGCCGCGGTCGACCAGCGACAGTCGATGCGGCGAGAAGGCCGCCGGCTGGCTGATGCCGTAGGCACCGTAGCCGTTGAGCCACAGCGGGGTATCCGGGCCCGGCTGCAGATCCGCGCGGTGGACGAGCGAGATCGGCACCCGCTCACCATCCGGGGCCGTGGCCTCGATGCGGTGCGCCACGTAGGCGGCCGGATCGTGCCCGCTAGGGATCTCCTGCTCCTTGCGCAAGCTGCGCACCCGGGTCTCCATGTCGTAGTCGTAGACCCGGCCCGGCGTCGTCAACGACGAGTAGCTGAAGCGCAGGGTGGTGGTGTCGTACTCGAAGCCGCCCGAGATGCCCAGCGCGTAGGCCGCCTCGTCGAAGGCGACGCTGTGCTCGGCGCCGTCGCCCAGACGACGGACCACGATGCGCGGCAGCGCATCCTCGCTCTCCAGGCGCACCAGGTGCTCCCGGAACAGCAGCATATCGTGGATCAGCACCCCGGGGCGGTGGGGCACGACCTCTTCGAAATGCCCCGGTTCCGGGGCTTCCAGGGGCGCCTGGACGATGCGGAAGTCCTGCGCCTGCCGGTTGGTCAGGATCAGCCAGCGGTCGCCGCTGTCGCTGACTGCGTACTCCACCCCGCGCTCGCGGGGCATGAGGCAGCGAAAGCCGGCCGCCGGGTCGTCGGCCAGCGCAGCGTGGACCTCCGAGGTGGTGTGATCGTGGGTCTCAATGAGCACGTAGCGCCGGCTCTCGGTGCGGTCCAGGCCGACGAAGAACCCCGGATCAGTCTCCTCGTAGACCAGCGCGTCGCTGGCCGAATCGGTGCCAAGACAGTGGCGATAAACCCAGCGCGGCCGGTGCTCGTCATCGAGCACCGTATAGAGCAGGGTCTGGCCGTCGCCGGCCCAGACGAAGTCGCCGCGGGCCTGCTCCAGGGCATCCGGCAGATCGGCCCCACCGGCAAGATCCCGAAAGCGAATGGTGTACGCCTCGGCACCGCTGGTATCCACGGCGTAGGCCAGGTAGCGGTGGTCGTCGCTGTGCGCCCAGTCGCCGAGCTGGAAGTAAGCGTGCCCCTCGGCCAGGGCGTCGCCATCGAGCAGCACCTCCTCGGCCCCGCCCCCGCGAGGCCGACGGCAGGCCACCGGGTGCTGCCCGCCGGCGCGGAAGCGGACATAGTACTCGTAGGCGCCGTCGGGATCGGGGACCGAGGCGTCCTCCTCCTTGATCCGCCCGCGCAGCTCGGCGAAAAGCCGCTCACGCAGCCCGGCCACCGGCTGCAGCACCGCCTCGGTGTAGGCGTTCTCGGCCTCCAGGTGGGCACGGATGGACGACTGCAGCTGCTGCGGGTCGAGCATCGCCTCCCGCCAGTTCGGATCGCGCAACCAGGCGTAGGGGTCGGTGCGGCGCACCCCGAAGCGTTCGATCACCTCGGGGGTCTCGGCGGCCCGGGGCGGCTGCGGCGTCGACTCGGTCATATCAGTCGGTCCCCTCCGGCGGTGTCAGCAGGAAGTGCCCCCGCGCCGCAGCGATGGGACGCTTGGGATCCGACTGCCAGGCGCTGGCGTGGACGTTGGCCACGCGGCGCCCCTGACGTCGGATCTCCACGGCGGCGTAGGTAGTCTCCTGCGCCCCGCGGCGCAGGTAGTCGACGTGGAAGTTGATGATGCGCGGCAGATAGCAGCTCTGCCCCTCCCAGAGGATCTGCATGATCGCGCCGTGCTCCAGGAAGGCCCCCAGCAGCCCGCCGTGCAGCGAGCCGCTGCCCGGCCGGCCAATGAGATCGTCCCGGTACGGCAGGCGGATGCACAGGCCTTCGCCCTCGGGGCACGCCTCGAAGCGCATGCCGATCAAGCGGGCGTAGGGCACCAGGTCGGTGAGGCGTTCGTAATCGCCGGCGGCACGGGCGGCGCGAACCTGTTCCAGCAGTTCAGCCACGCCCCACCCCCTCGCGCAGGCGCATGAAGGCGCTCATGCTGGTAGCGAAGGGCTCCGCCGGGTCATCCTCGTAGGCGACGGCCCGGGCGAAGGCCACCTCGTTGGCCAGGCGGTAGCACTCGCAGCGGGCGTAGACATCCCGCCCCGGGGCCGCCGGCCGCAGGTGATCGACCCGCAGATCGAGGGTAACGATACGCTCCTCCGGGCCGGTGGCCATCAGCACGGCCGCCCCGCAGCTCTGATCGATCAAGGTGGTGATCACCCCGCCGTGGATGTGCCCGGTCTCGGGGTTGCCGATCAGCTCCGGGCGGTACGGCACCCGGGCGATCAGGTACTCGGCACCGAGTTCCACCAGCTCCAGGCCGATGAGGGCCCCGTGGGGCGAGCCCCGAAAGAGCCGCCGGGCGTGCTCGAGGCCGATCCCGGCAGCGTTGTCCGTCTCTGCGGTCATGTTCTGTCCCTTGGCTGCGGCGGCCTGCGCGGTGTGAGGCCGCCGTCACGTGGGTGGTGACGCCGCCCAGTCTACGAGCCCGCCGGCAGAGATCAAGCAACGCGCCGGGCGGCGCGGCGCACCGGGGTGCTGCAGGTGCACACAACCCGTTCGGCCAAGCTATTGATCCCGCAGCAAAGACCGGCCTACCGTTGAACCGCTGCCCGCCCCGGTGGGCGGCCGCGTGACCCGGAGGAACGGCTGACCACGACACAACAACAACACCCAGCGCCAGGAGGAAACCATGCGCCTGACACGCCGTGCCGTCTACTTCGCGCCCTGCCTGCTCGCCCTCGGCGGCATCGCCACCAGCGCCCACGGCGCCGCCTTCCAGCTCCAGGAGCAGAGCGCCTCGCTGCTCGCCAGCGCCTTCGCCGGGCGCAGCGCCGACGCCGGGGACATCAGCCACATGTTCTTCAACCCCGCCACCCTGGGGGTCCACGCCGGCCGCGGCCCCGAGGCCGAGCTGGTGCTGAGCTACATCGACCCGACCTTCGACTTTGAGGCAGACAGCGACCCTGGCTGGAGTGCGGTTGGCGGTGACACCGGCCAGCTGAGTGCCAGCGGCGGCGAGAGCGCCCTGGCCCCGGTCTTCTACGCCGGCTTCGACCTGGCCCCGGACCTGCGCGCCGGCCTCGGCATCAACGTCCCCTACGGCCTGGAGACCGACTACCCCGAGGACTGGGTGGGCCGCTACGACGCCGTCAACACCGATCTGGTCACCGTCGACATCAACCCGCAGCTCGGCTGGCGGTTGGACGAGCAGCTCGCCCTGGGCCTCGGGGTGTCGGCCCAGTACGCCGATGCGACGTTGTCCACAATGGCGCCGGAGACAGATTTTTCTACAACGCCTGCAACACCAACACCAACACCAACACCAGCTAACGACGGGAAACTCACCGTCGACGGCGACAGCTGGTCGTATAGCTTCAACCTGGGCGCCCACTACGCCGTCACCGAGGACACCCAACTCGGCGTCGCCTACCGCCACGGCCTCGGCCATACCCTCTCCGGCGAGGCGGAGTTAGTGGATGATGGGGGTGTCACCGTGGATGAGACCGGTGGCGAGGCGGATCTGGATATCCCGGCCAGCCTCAACCTCGGCGTCAGCCACCAGCTGGACCCGCAATGGACCCTGCTCGCCGACGCCACCTGGACCCAGTGGAGCGATTTCGAGGAGCTCGCCATTGAGTTCGATGACGGTATTGTCGGAATTCCTCAGGGACAAAATTCCTACGCAGTTACTGACGAGCAGGCCTACGAAGAATACGACTGGGACGACACCTGGTTCCTCTCCCTGGGCACCCGCTACGACGCCAGCGAGCAGTGGGACCTGCGGGCCGGCCTCGCCTACGACCAGACCCCCACCGGCGACAGCAACCGCACGCCGCGCATCCCCGACGAGGACCGCACCTGGCTGGCCGTCGGCGGTACCTGGTCCCCCGCCCAGGCCGATCAGCTCCGCGTCGACTTCGGCTACACCTACATCTGGCTCGACGACGCCGACATCGAGGTAGCCGAGGACTTCGGTGGCGTCACCGGCGAGTACGAGTCCAACGTCCAGGTCTTCACCACCTCGGCCAACTGGCGCTTCTAGGGGCGTCGCCGCCGGGCGCGGCCCCCCGCGCGTCCGGCGGCGGACGATGCCACAATGGCAGGGTGTTCACGGGCAGGAGGAGTGATCATGGCAGAGACCCGCGCGGCGACCTTCGGCGGCGGCTGCTTCTGGTGCATCGAGGGGGTCTTCCAGCGCCTAAGGGGCGTGGAGGCCGTCGTCTCCGGCTACGCCGGCGGCGAGGTCGAGGCCCCCACCTACCGCCAGGTCTGCACCGGCACCACGGGCCACGCCGAGGTGGTGCAGGTGCGCTTCGACCCCGAGCAGATCAGCTACCGTGAGCTGCTCGAGGTCTTCTTCACCATCCACGACCCCACGCAGCGCAACCGGCAGGGGCCGGATGTGGGCAGCCAGTACCGCTCCATCATTCTCTACACCGACGAGGAGCAGCGGCGCACCGCCGTCGAGGTGATCGGCGAGATCGACGCCGCCGGCGAACTGCCGGCACCGGTGGTCACCGAGGTGGAGCCCCTCTACACCTTCTATCCCGCCGAGCCAGAGCACCAGCGCTACTACGACGGCGCCCCGGAGGCGCCCTACTGCCGGGCGATGATCGCGCCGAAGATCGCCCGCGCCCGGGAGCGCTACCCGGACCGGTTCGCCGAAGGCTAGCCGCAACCGCCGCCCTGGCGCATACTGCCAGCGGTCGGAATCATTGCAAGGAGCCAGGGTATGACCCCGACCATCACCGTCTCCGAGCTCGCCGTGCTGCTGGTGGAGCCCTCGGACGTGCAGCGCCGCATCCTCGCCGAGAGCCTGCGCGAGGCCGGCATTCACCACCTGGAGGCGACCGCCTCGCTGGCCGAGGCCCGCGAACGCTTCCGGGCCATGCGGCCGGATCTGGTGATCAGCGCCATGTACCTGCCCGACGGCACCGCCGAGGACTTCCTGCTGGAGCTGCGCAACGACCCGGCCACGGCCGATCAGCCCTTCATGCTGGTCTCCAGCGTGCGCGACCGCCAGCAGCTAGAGACCCTGCGCCAATCCGGGGTCATGGCCATCCTGCCCAAACCGTTCTCCGCCGAGGACTTGGACCGGGCGGTGCGCGCCAGCGTCGATCTGCTCAGCGAGCAGGAGTTCGAACTCGACCACGTGGACATCACCACCCTGCGCTTCCTGCTGGTGGACGACAGCCGCATGGCCCGCAGCTACCTGCGCCGGGTCTTCGAGACCCTGGGCGCGGATCACTTCGTCGAGGCCAGCAATGGCCGGGAGGCGGTGGAGGCGCTGCACCGATCGAGCTTCGATCTGATCGTCACCGACTACAACATGCCGGAGATGGACGGCGCCGAGCTGGCCCGCTACGTCCGCCAGCAGCCGGAGTTCCTCCACCTGCCCATCCTCATGATCAGCTCGACGCCGGATCAGGCCAGCCTGGCGGGGGTCGCCCAGGCCGGGGTGGACACCATCTGCGACAAGCCCTTCGAGCCCGAGACAGCCCGCCAGACGCTGCTGCGCCTGTTCAGCTAGGCGCGGGCGCTTCGCCCACCGCGCGCCACGAACCAGGCCCAGTGGGCGGCGCGCCAGACCGCCCGCCGAGCCGGGGCGAAGATCAGCGTGAGCATGACGCCGGCGGCGGTGCGCTCGATCCAGTCCGGCCACACCTCCCGGGCTGCCCCGACCATCGCCGTCGGCTCCAGCCCGCCCAGCGACACCACCCCGTCGATCAGCAGGCCTACGGCCAGGGCCGCGGCGACAATGCTCCCCAGGTAGGCGGTCACCGCGGCAGTTCCCAGTTCGCGCCGCAGAACCAGCAGCGTGGCCAGACTAGTGACCGGTCCGGCGATGAGGAAGACCAGCACCGCCCCGGGGGAGACCCCAGCGATCAGCATCGCCGCAGCCACCGGTGTGGCCGCCGTGGCGCAGATGTACAGCGGGATTCCCACCAGGGCCAGCACGGCCATGGCCAACAGGCCGCTGCCCCAGGTGGCCAGCGATCCCGGGGGAACGAAGGTGAGCATCAGCCCGGCCAGGATCAGGCCGATGACCACCCAGGTGCCGATGTCGTCGATGAGTTCGAGCATCACCCGGCCCATGCGGCGGAGCGGGCCGCCCTTGGCAGCACTCTCCTCGGCCGCCGCGCCCCCGTCACAACCCGCGTCGCAGCAGCCGTCGCGCTGGCTCGCCGGCCCCACCGGCCCCGGCGCAACCCGCTCCACGGCCAGCCCGGTGGCGATGGCCGTAGCCACGGCGCCGACCACCCGAGAGCCCGCCATGAACGGGCCCATCAGCACCCAGGTCAGCACCACGGAGTCGATGCCGATCCCCGGCGTACCCACCAGGAAGGCCGTCGACGCCCCCCGCGACGCTCCGTTGCGGTGGAGGGAAAGCGCGGTGGGGATGGCACCGCAGGAGCAGAGCGGCAGCGGGGCACCGATCACCGCCGCCCGGGACACCGCACCGATGCCCTGCCCGCCCAGCCACTGCCGGAGCCGGTCCGTGGGAACCAATACCTGGACGACCGCCCCCAGGGCCAGGCCGATTAGCAGCCACGGCGCCACGGCCACGGTGATGTCGAGGATGTTGGTGCCGGCTTCGATGGCGGTCGCGATCATGGGGCTGCCCCCGGTTGGTCCGGCCCCTATGGTGCCCGCGTCGGCTGGATTTTCGAAGGGGGATCGGCGGTATCGGGACGGCCGGCGATCAACGCCGCAGCAGCCGCACCGCCTCCTCCCAGCGGCCGCTGGGGTGGGGCCACTGGCGCGGCGGCTCGGCCGGCCACTGCCAGCGCTCGCTGTCGAACAGCGTCGCCATCTCGGGGAGGGCACAGTGGAAGGGTGGGCCACCGGAGGCCCCAGTCTGCATGAACAGCGCCAGTAGCACCCCACCGGGGCGCAACCAGCCGTACAGGCGTTGCTCGTAGGCCGGCCAGTCGGCCGGATCCAGGGCACACAGGCAGGTCTGCTCGTAGACGGCGTCGAAGGGGGTGTCCGGTTGCCAGGCCAGCAGATCGGCCTGGACCACCCGGGCCTCCACCCCGGCCGCGTCCAGGCCGTCGCGTAGTTGCTGACAGGCCTCGGCGGCGATATCCACCGCCGTGACCTTATAGCCGCGCCGGGCCAGGGCCTCGACCTCGTAGCCCCGCCCGGCCCCGGGGACCAGGACGCGCCGGCCGGGGATCACCCCAGCCGACAGCCAGGCCTCCAGGGTGGGGCTTACCCCGCCCCGGTCCCAGCCGGTGCGCCCTTCCCGCCAGCGCGCCTCCCAGGGCGCGCGACGGGGGTCCGGGTCACCGCTCACAACCGCTCACAGATGCGGTGCCGCCGGCGGCCCCTGCCCCGGCTGCCAGGAGAGCTGCATACGCCGCTTCTCCTCCTGCAGCCCGCGGATCAGGGCGTAGCACATCAGCAGCATCAGCAGCGAGAACGGCAACGCCGCGACGATGGCCGCCGCCTGCAGGGCAACCAAGCCACCAGCCACCAGCAGTACCGCGGCCACGCAGCCTTCGGCCACGCCCCAGAAGGCCCGCTGGTAGGTCGGCGGCTCGGTGTTGCCGACAGACAGCAGCATGGTCACCACCAGCGTCGCCGAGTCCGACGAGGTGATGAAGTAGGTGGCGATGAGGACCGTGGCGATCGCCGCAAAGATGGTGGCAATCACCCCGGGGGCCACCGCTTCGATGGTGTAGTAAAGGGCGATGGTCTCATCCTCGGACACCGCCTCGACCAGCCCCCCGGCACCGAAGAGCTCCTGGTACAGGCCGGTGCCACCGAAGACGGTCAGCCAGCCCAGGGCGAGCAGGGTCGGCACCAGCAGCACGCCGCCCAGAAACTCGCGGATGGTGCGACCGCGGGAGATGCGGGCGATGAACATACCCACGAAGGGGGCCCAGGCGATCCACCAGCCCCAATAGAAGGCCGTCCACGAGAGCTGCCAGTCGCCGGCCTCACGGGCCCCGCTGGCGTCGGTCCAGAAGCTGAGGTAGACCACGTTCTGCAGGTAGTCGCCGATGCCCTGGACGAAGCTCGAGAGCAGATAAAGGGTCGGCCCGAAGCTCAGGAAGAAGAGCAGGATCACGGCGCTGAGGATCAGGTTCAGCTGCGAGAGGACCTTCACGCCCCGCCCCACGCCGGAGATCACCGAACCCACGGCAATCAGGGTGACCACGGCGACGATCAGCAGCTGGTTGGTGACACTGAGCTCAAGCCCGGTGAGTTCGTTGAGGCCGGTGTTGATCTGGATTGCACCGAACCCCAGGGAGGTGGCCACGCCGAAGATGGTGCCGAAGACCGCCAGGACGTCCGCCGCGTGGCCGATCGGGCCGTAGATGCGGTTGCCGATGAGCGGATAGAGCGCCGAACGGATGGCCAGCGGCAGCTTCTTGCGGTAGCAGAAGAAGGCCAGCGAAAGCGCCACGATGGCGTAGATGGCCCACGGGTGCATACCCCAGTGGAAGTAGGTCAGGCGCATGGCCGAGTCAGCCGCGGCGGCCGTCTCACCCTCGTCGATGAAGGGGTTGCCCTGGAAGTGCCAGACCGGCTCGGCGATGCTCCAGAACAACAGGCCGATGCCCATACCGGCACCGAAGAGCATGGAGAACCAGGCGAAGTAACTGAACTCCGGTGGCCGGTCGTCGTCCCCAAGCTTGAGGTCACCGAAGCGGCTGAACATCAGGAACAGCGCGAAGAGCAGGAAGAACGCGACGACCCCGATGTAGTACCACTTGAAGGTCTCGATGACCCAGCCGCTGATGCCCTCGAAGACCGTCTCGGCGTATTCCGGATCCCAGGCACCGAAGATGAGGAAAGCGAGCACGATCAGCGTGGCCGTGCCCGTCAACGGAATATTCAGCCCTTTCAGCGGGCCTTTCTGTGCACGCACGATTCGCCCCCCCTGGTGCTCTAGAAGTACTCTTCGCCGACGTGATCGCCGTAGCCACCCACGGCCCGGTAGACCACATCACCGCGGGAACTTTCGCGGTGGTCGACCAGTGAGACGGTGGGCTGGCGGTTCACGGCGGTCCGCTGCCCGAGATAGATGCACACCGGGACGCCGATGTTCGTCGTCCCCACGGTGATCCACAGGCGATTGAAGCCGAAGCCACCGCCGACGAAATCGAGCTGCGTCAGTGCATTGTCGAAACCGCCGACGAAGTAGTTGCGCTGCTCGCGGCTCGCGAAGACGTGGACCCGGATATAGGCGTGGATGAGCTCGTTCACCAGCTCCGGAAGCCGGAACTCCCCGGTGATCTCGGCACCCTCGTGGTGCTCGGCGAAGGGGTCAACGTGGACGGTCAGATCTTCAGGCTGCGGGTCGAATCGCGGCAGGTAGCGGACGTAGGCCGAGGTGTCGGCCAGGGTGTACCGAACCCGAACGATGCGCATCTGCTCGACGATCTCGCTGATGCTCAGCGCCCGCGGGTCGGAATGTTCCTCGGTGTTCACGTTTTGCTCGTACTCGCTCATGGAGCCTCCGTGATGTGATAACCCGGTGATGGTAATGCAAATACCGTCGCTCACCCAACCCGGGGGGTTCTCTCCCCGTCCGGCGGCACATTGCCGACGCCGGAAACCCGCTCTATGATCGGGGCCATGGCGCTGACCGGCATCAGTATCGTAGCCACTGTCTTGGCACTGCTCATCTGGGCGGTGGCCGCTTCCTACGAACGCCAGGCCGAGGGCCTCAACGCCCAGGTGGCGCGGGACGTTAAGTACTGGCAGCGCGGCGCCGCCATCTTCTTCATCATCAGCCTGCTCCCTAGTCTGATCAGCCGTCCTGCCCCCGATCTACCCCGGGCAGTGTACGAAACCCTCAGCGGGCTGGCACCGGTCTTCCTGTTGTTCGGGCTGCTCTGCTTCGGCGCCGCACTGAGCAAGCTCATCCCCGCCTGGCGCCGGCACCGCGAGGCGCGCGAGCGGGAGCAGCGCCGCCGGCAGGTCGCCGCCCGCGGCGGGCCTTACCCGGAACTCTCCGCGGCGCTGGCCGACAGCATCCGTCAATGCCTGCCCGAACTCGAGGTGGCCACCGACCAGCACTCCCCAGAAGGTCATCACGCCAGCCTGGTGATCGAGTCGCCGATGGAGCAGCAGCGCTACGTCATCTACGCCCTGCCCCGGGAGCACCTGCACCTGGATGGCGGCCGCGGCGTGAACCCCAATGCGGTGCGACGAGCCTGCGAGACCGCAGCGGCCTTCTCGGGCCGCCCCATCCTCTGGGCCCCCATGCCCAGCCACGGCACCCCCCAGGGCTACGCGGCGGAGGGCAGCTCGGAACTGCGGCCCTACATCGTCGAGGGCAAGGACATCCACCTGGCCGAGACCGTGAAGAAGTTCGATCTCGCGGCCCGCTCGGAGCGCCGCCGGCGCGAGACCCGTGAGGCCGCCCGCGCTGCCAGCGAGGGGGACCCTCGGCACCACATCCCCATCCGCAGTGAGACCTCCTCGGACCGCGGTCGACGCCAGCACGATCGGGAGAGCTGGGAACGCTTCAACCTGCTCGCCCCGCGGCATCCGCACATCGTCGAGGAGGTCGAGCGGCGCACCCGGGAGCTGTGCGATCGCTGCCTGATGCAGATTCCCGAGGGCAACGGCGAGGTGGTGGTCACCGACCACGACCACATTTGCAAGAACGACGCCTCGGTGCGGATCGCCCTCAATGAGGGCAATGAGACCCTGACCCAGCACATGCCCGACTGCGGCCAGTGCCACTACGAGACCCCGGAACTCTACGAGGAGTGCCTAAGCCGACTGACCCTGGTCCATTCGGGCCGCTGCCCCGCGAACCCGGACGACCCCGAGGAGATCGAGCGCCAGCAGGAGTACGAGCAGCGGGCGCGCATGGAGGCCCTCGGCCGGTCATTCCGGGAGTGAATCGGCCACCGCCTGGCGCAGCGCCGCGAGCGCCGGGCGCCGCCCCGGGACTCCCAGACGCTGCGCCGTATCCGCCCACGGGCGGTGCTGCAGGACCTTGCCGATGAAGGCCGCCTCGCAATGCGCCATGCGCCCGCGCGACCCGTGCGGATCCATCAGCACCACCTCGGCCAGGACCCACAACGCCGGCAGGGCTGCTGCGTAGCCGCGCAGGCTGTGGGCAAACCCGACCAGCTCCTGCCGCTGCCAATCGCTCAGCACCGGCGGCTCGGCACCCTGCGCCGCACGCAGCACCGCCAGCACGACCTGCGGCTCCATACGCGCCAGGGGCTCCCCGAGGAGCGCGGGGGCTCCGGCACCCAACCGGAATCCGGCCTGGCGCACCCAGGCAACCCCCTGCTCATCCAGCCCCCGCGCCATCAACGCCGAGTGCTCGCCGCTGGCGGCGTCCCGCCGGGCTCCCACCGCCACGGCGTGCATTCCGCAGGCCCGCCAGAAGCCGATCAGCCCCGGGGTCGCCCCGAAGCTGGTCCCTACCAGGGCACAGCCGGCCCCGCGGGCCCGCTCGGTCACCGCAGCCACCAGTGCGGCACCGATGCCGTGCCCCCGTCGCCGCGGATGCACGGCGATGCGCTGGATGCGCAAGGCACGGCCGGTGGGGGCCATTTCGATCCCGGCGTGGGTGGCCAGCGCCTGCGGCAACAAGTGGCCATGGGGGCGACGCCGCTCCGCCCACACTTCGTGGGCCGTTTCCGGGTCCAGCCCGCCCTCCTCAGCGGCCACCACCACCCCGACCACCGCACCCGCCTCCTCCGCCAGGAAGAGGTGGCGGCGCGGACCATCGAGGAGCTGATGGAGGTCGAAGGGGCGGGTGCGGTAGTGGGCGGCCACCAGCAACCCGAAGGCCTGACGCAGCCGGCGCTCCTCCTGCGCCAGCGCATCCTGCGTGACGGGGACGATCTCCGCCGCTGAGCCGCCGCCGTCCTCCAGGGTGGCCGGCTCCGCGTCCAGACAGAGGACCCGCCCCAACCACGCCTCCAGCGGGTCGTTGCGATCCCAACGGATCGGCGCCTCAAGACGGACCGCCTGCCAGCCGGGTGTCTCGGCATCGAGGATGGCCCGGAAGCGCAGATCGAAGCCGCGACCGCTGCCCTCGTAGCCGTGCACGGTGGTGGCGAACGCGATCCGCCCGGCGTGCTCGAGCAACTGGGCAAGGAGATCCACGGGCAGCCCCGCGGCCTCGTCCACCGCCAGCAGATCGCCGCTCTCCGGGCGTTCGCGCAGCGCCTCCGGTTCGCGATAGACCACCTCGGCACCGTGGCAGCGCAGCCGCCGACGCTCGACCCGCTCCCCGCCGCAACGCTCGGCCGCGTGGTCGAGCAGACCCTCGGCGGCGTGGATCGTCGGCGCTGTGACCACCACCCGCTGCACCCGCCGCTGACGCAGCAGTTCGCCCACGGCGATGCCCAGGGCCGCGGACTTGCCCCGGCCACGATCGGCGGTCAGCACCGCCGGGCGGCGGCGGTGGCCGGTCACTACGTGCATCACCGCCTCCACAGCGGTCTTTTGATCGGCACTGAGGCAGCCGTAGGCGTAGGCCCCGCCCGGCGCGGCCGGCGGCGTCGGCTCGAGTGCCGGCGGCGGCTGCTCCGGGGTCCAGAGGGTGACGCTCGGATCCTGCTCAAGCTCGGCCATCAGGCGCCGCAGAAAGCGCTGACCGGCCTCGTCCCGCCCATGTCCGGCCGGGATGAGCCGGCCGAGTAGCGGATCGGGGCGGGTCGGCCACTCGGCCCACGCCGGCGTCAGCAGGACCAGCAGGCCTCCACCGCGCAGCGAACCGGCCGCGGCGCCCAGGGCGTCGGCGTCGAGCCCGGCGTGGGCATCGTAGACCAGGATATCCACCGTGCGTCCGAGCACCCGGCGACCATCCCGCGCCGCCAGCCGGGTGACAGCCTCCGGCAGGCCCGCCGCCGGCGGTTCGCCGATCCAACAGATCCGGGCGTTATCGGGCAGCTGCCCGGCGGCCAGGTCGCGCCCCCACTGCGGCGGTCCAGCGAGCACCGCCGTGCGGCGGCTCACGCCACCTCCCGCCAGAGTTCCTGGAGGCGCTTTTCCGAGACCTTCTCCCGCGCACCCACGTCCTGGGCGAACAGCGAGATCCGGTACTCCTCCAGCATCCAGCGCAGTCGCTGCAGGACCGGATCCGGCACCCCGCGCTCGGCCCGGGCGGCCAGACGCTGGTGCACCCGCTCATGCCAGGGACGGATGGTGCGCAGCGGGGCGCGATCCTTGGCCGGGTCGAGTCTGAGTTTCTCGACCCGGCGCTCGAGGCCGCGCAGGTAGCGCGGCAACTCGTCGAGGCGCTGCGGGGGGAGGTCCTCCAGGAAGCCGGGGTAGACCAGGCTGTTCAGGTGCTCGTCGACATCCCGCAGGCTCTCGAGCAACGCCGGGCTGTTCAGCTGTTTCAGCGCCTTGCGCAGCGACTGGTAACGGGTCAGGACGTCGTCCAGGGCGGCGCACAGCGACTGGGCGCGCGGCACCAGTTCGCCACGCCCGACGGCCAGGCGGTCCTCGAAGGTGTCGGCATCCCGGGGCAGCCCGTCGGCGAGGAAACAGCGGTCGAAGACCGCCCGCAGCAGCGCGTCGCGCAGCTCGTCATCGCTGCCCAGACCGCGGTACTTCAACCGCAGGGCCTTGAGTTCATCGAGCTTGCGCAGCGCCCGCACCTGCTGCGGCAACGCCAGCATGAACAGCCGGCGCACCCCGGCGTGGGTCTGCGCCGCGGCGGGCTCGGCAGCATCGAGCAGGAGCCGCGTCACCGAGTCGCCGTCGTCCCGCAGCGCTGGGTACCCGTGGAAGCGGACACCGCCCTCTTCCAGTACCACCGATTCCGGCAGCGGCCCGAAGTCCCAGGTGGTGATGCCTTCGCGGTGCCACTCGGCACCGGGGCCGGCCCCGCTGCCACCGCCGGCGACGGCAAACTCCTCGCTGGCCGCCTCGCTCAGCCCCGCCTGCAGGACGAGCAGGTCACGCCCCTCCTGCAGGGTGTGGCCGTCGCGATCCACCACACGGAAGGCCATACGCAGGTGCTCCGGCAGATCCACGGCCTCCAGGGCACCCGGCGGCAGCTCCACCCCGGTGACACGCTGCAGGTGGCGGGCCACCGCGTCGGTCAGCGCCCCTTCGCGATGGGGCACGGCCTCGAGCACGGCGCGGGCGAAATCCGGCGCCGGCACAAAGTGCTTGCGCAGGGCCTTGGGCAATCCGCGGATCAGCGCGGTCACCTTCTCCTGCAGCAGCCCCGGCACCAGCCATTCGAAGGGCTCGGGCGGCAGCTGGTTGAGCGCCGCCACCGGGATCAGCGCGGTCACCCCATCCCGCTCGCTGCCCGGCTCCAGGTGGTACTCCAGGGCCACCTCCACCCCGGCCACCGTCAGCCGATCCGGGTACTGCTCCGCCGAGATGTCGTCCGTCTCCCGGCGCATCAGCGCCTCGCGGGTCATGTGCAGGCACTGGGGGTCGTCGCGTTCCGCCCGCCGCCGCCAGCGCTCAAAGGCCGGAGCGTCGCGGATGTGCGCCGGGAGGCGGGCGTCGTAGAAGGCCACCAGCTGCTCCTCGTCGACGAGCACGTCACGGCGCCGCGCCTTGGCCTCGAGGCGCTCCACCTCGTCGACCAGGGCCTGGTTGTGGGCCAGGAACGCGCCACGGGTGCGGATCTCGCCGGCGACCAGACCATCGCGCAGGAACAACCGCCGCGCCTCCTGCGGGTCGATGCGCCCGTAGTCGACCTTGCGTCCGGCGACCAGGGTCAGTCCGAACAGGCTCACCTGCTCTTCTGTAACGACGCGCCCGGCGCGCTTCTCCCAGCGCGGCTCACCGTAGCTGCGCGAGACCAGATGGCCGGCAAGCTGTTCCACCCACTCCGGGCGGATCTCGGCGACCGTGCGGGCGAAGAGGCGACTGGTCTCCATCAGCTCAGCGGCGACGATCCACTTCGGCCGGCGCCGTGCCAGCACGGAACCGGGGAAGATCTGCAGCTTGACGCCGCGTGCCCCCAGGTAGATGCGGTCCTCGTGGAGGGTGGCCACCTGGCTGAGCAGGCCGGTGAGCAGGGCCCGGTGGACCGCCTCGTAGGGGAACTCTGCCTCCGCGGTCCGGGCCGTAGGCGTGGCGTCCTGCGCCTCCCCGGCCCCGCTGCTGCGGAGGCGTTCCGCCTCCTTGAGCATCTCGGCGAACTGCCGTCGGATATCGGCCCACTCGCGCATGCGCTGCGGGGCCAGAAAATGCTCGCGGCACCACTGGGTGAGCTTGCGCCGGGAAAGGCCGCGGCGCTGCGCCTGGTAATCGTCCCAGAGTCGCAGCAGGGCGGCGAAATCGCTCTTCGGATCGTGCCACCGCGCGTGGGCCCGATCGGCGGCCTCCTGCGCCTCCATGGGCCGCTCGCGGGGATCCTGCACGGACAGTGCCGCAGCGATGATCAGGATCTCGCGCTGGACACCGGCCTCGCGGGCAGCGAGGAGCATGCGGCCGATGCGCGGGTCCGCCGGGATCCGCGCCAGACGGCGGCCCAGGTCCGTGAGTTCGCGACCTTCATCCACCGCCCCGAGCTCGAAGAGCAGGCGCAGGGCATCGTTGATATAGCGCCGCTCGGGGGGCTCGACGAAGGGGAAGCGCTCGATGTCGCCCAGACCCATGGCCTTCATCTGCAGGATGACGCCGGCGAGGTTGGTCCGCAGGATCTCCGGATCGGTGTAACGGGGCCGGCTCTCGTAATCCTCCTCACTGTAGAGGCGGATGCAGATACCCGGGGCCTCGCGGCCACACCGGCCGGCGCGCTGATCCGCGGAGGCCTGAGCAATCGGTTCCACCGGCAGACGGGAGACTTTCGTCCGGTGGCTGTAGCGGCTGATCCGGGCCCGCCCGGTATCCACCACGTAGCGGATCCCGGGGACGGTCAGGGACGTCTCCGCCACGTTGGTGGCGAGCACCACCCGCCGCCCCCCGGAGCCGGGGTGGAAGACCCGCTGCTGCTCGGCGCTGGAGAGTCGGGCGTAGAGCGGCAGGATCTCGGTACCCCGGGGCGGGTTCTTGCGCAGCGCCTCGGCGCACTCGCGGATCTCCCGCTCCCCGGAGAGGAAGACGAGCACGTCGCCACGGCCTTCCCGGGCGAGCTCGTGGACCGCCTCGGTCACCGCCTGGGGCTGCTCGACGCCTTCGCGCTCCTCATAAGGGCGATAGCGGATCTCCACCGGGTAGGTCCGCCCGGAGACCTCCCGCACCGGCGCTCCGTCGAAGTGCTCGGCGAAACGCTCCGGGTCGATGGTCGCCGAGGTGACGATGACCTTCAGATCCGGACGACGCGGCAGGAGGCGTTTCAGGTAGCCGAGGATGAAGTCGATGTTGAGGCTGCGTTCGTGGGCCTCATCGATGATCAGGGTGTCGTAGGCGTCCAGGTGTCGATCGGACTGGATCTCGGCCAGCAGCATGCCGTCGGTGAGCAGCTTGACCCGACTCTGCTCACCGACTTGGTCGGTAAAGCGGACCTTGTAGCCTACCGTCTCGCCGACCCGGGTTCCGGTCTCCTCGGCCAGCCGCTCGGCGAGCGCCCGGGCGGCGATGCGCCGGGGCTGCGTGTGGCCGATCAGCCCCCGGGTGCCGAGACCGAGTTCCATGCACATCTTGGGGAGCTGGGTCGACTTCCCGGAGCCGGTGGCCCCGCAGACCACCACCACCTGGTGCTCACGCAGCGCTTCGAGCAGCTCCTCGCGGCGCTGAACCACCGGCAGATCAGGGTCGTACTCGAGGGCGATCGCCTCACTCCGGCGCCGGGTAACCTCGGCCTCGGAGTCGGCCAGATCCTGCTCCAGGCGGGCCACTCCCCGGTCGAAGGGGCGACCCTGCCGGGCACAGCGCTCCAGCCCGGCCAGACGCCGACGCAGCGGCGGTCGCTGCGGGCCGAAGGCGCCCTCGATACGTTGGCGCAGCTCACGAAGCTGGCGCGGTACGCCACCCACGAGCGCTGACTACTCCTCGTTGCTGGTGATGGCCCGGTACTTGCGCGGCGGCAGCTGCACCACCTGGACGGACCAGCCATCTTCCTGACAGGTGAGGATGAGCATCGACGGCCCGTCTTTCACCCGCACACGGCCCGCCGCGCCCGGGTTGAGCACCCAGGGGTCGGCGGCGTCGTCGACGACCAGCTGGTGGCTGTGCCCGCAGGCGATGGCGCGCACCCGGGGGAACGCCGCACGCAGCCGCTCGTGACGCCGCGAGGCAGGCTCGTAGCCGTCCCCGTGGATAACCGCCAGCTCGCCCCCGGGCAGATCCAGCACCGAATGGGCCGGCAGCTGCTCCAGCATATGGGCCTCGTGGTCCGGCCACGTCTCCGGTCCGTCGACGTTGCCACGAACGGCGATCACCTCCTCCCGCGGCTGCATGGCGCAGAGCACGTCGGCCCCGCCCACATCGCCAGCGTGCACCGCCAGGTCACACTCGGCGATGTGGTCGGCGATGCGCGGGTCGAGGAAGCCGTGGGTATCGGCGATGATACCTACTCGCATGGAGACCCCTTCCCTGACGCAGGGCGGTCGCGATCAGGCGCGTGCGAAGGCCTGGTCCAAGGCCTGGCGCAGGGCGCCGTAATCGTGGGTAACGGGGAACTGCGGGAACTGCTCGGCGATCTCCGCAGGCGGGCAGAAGAAGATGCCCTGGTCGGCTGCGCCGAGCATCCGCGTGTCGTTGTAGGAGTCGCCCGCAGCGGCCACACGGAAGTTGAGCCCGCGCAGCGACTCCACGGCCTGACGCTTGTGATCGGCCAGGCGGATGTGGAAGTCGGCAATCCGGCCCGTCTCGGTCACCTCGAGGCTGTGGCAGAACAGCGTCGGCCAGCCGAGCTGGGCCATCAGCGGCCGCGCGAACTCGTAGAAGGTATCGGAGAGGATGATGACCTGGTAATCGGCGCGCAGGCCATCGAGGAACTCCCGGGCGCCCGACAACGGCTCGAGCCGGGCGACCACGGACTGGATGTCGGCCAGCCCCAGGCCATGCCTGTCCATGTCCGCCAGGCGCATGGTCATCAGCTCGTTGTAGTCCGGCACGTCGCGCGTCGTGGCACGGAAGGCGTCGATACCGGTGATATCGGCGAGGTTGATCCAGATCTCCGGAACCAGCACGCCCTCGAGATCGAGACAGACGATGTTCAAGCGATTGTCCTCCTGGCGAGCGTTTCCCGGGCGCGCTCAGCCCCGGTCGGCGCGAATGCGCCGCCAATCTATTCATAATGGATGCCGGGTGCAAGCGAAACGGCGCGACCCGGCGGATAATGTAGCGTTGACCGGCCGGAACGTCGATAATGGGCGCGCTAGCCGCAGACCCTGCGGCCCACGATCACGGATACGAACAAGGAGGCAAACCCTATGTCCGAGCGCTATACCGATAGTCGCGTCGCGACGGCTACTGGCGGTGCCGCCACCCAGGCGCTGGCCACCAACCGCCTGATCCGCAACACCTACATCCTGCTGTCGATGACGCTGGCGTTCAGCGCGGTCACGGCCGGCATGGCCGTCCTCACCGACGCACCGCGGCTGAACATCTTCGTCGTCCTCGGCGGCTTCTTCGGCCTTCTGTTCCTGACCCAGTACCTTCGCAACAGCGTCTGGGGGCTGGCCTCGATCTTCGCCCTGACCGGGTTCATGGGTTATACCCTGGGGCCGATCATCAACCTCTACCTGGGGCTGCCCAACGGCGGGCAGACGGTGATGATGGCCTTTGGGGGCACGGCGGCGATCTTCGTCGGCCTGTCGGCCTACGCCCTGGCCACTCGGCGCGACTTCAGCTTCATGCGCGGCTTCCTCTTCGCCGGCATCCTGGTGGCCTTCGTCGCCGCCCTGGCCGCGTACTTCCTGCAGATGCCGGGCCTGTCGCTGGCGGTCAGCGTGATGTTCATGATCCTGATGAGCGGGCTGATCCTCTATCAGACCAGCGAGATGGTAAACGGCGGCGAGGACAACTACATCATGGCCACCATCACCCTCTACGTGGCCATCTACAACCTCTTCACCAGCCTGCTGCACCTGCTTGGCCTGGCCAACGAGTAACCCGCCACACCGGGGCACGAATCGGGCCGGGCGCGATGCCCGGCCCCCTCTTTCCATCCCGGAGATCCTCTCCCTAGCATTCAGCGACGCGTGTCCGCCCGGGGCGTTGGCTCGCCGCGGTGCTCAGTCCCCCAGGAGCCGTTGCCCACCCATGTACGGGACCAGGGCCTCGGGGACGTTCACCCGGCCGTCGGCCTCCTGATAGTTCTCCAGGATCGCCACCAGGCAGCGGCCCACCGCCAGTCCGGAGCCGTTGAGGGTGTGCACGGGCTCCGGCTTGCCGGTCTCCGGATTGCGCCAGCGCGCCTGCAGTCGGCGGGCCTGGAAGTCGGTGAAGTTCGAGCAGGAGGAGATCTCGCGGTAGCGCTCCTGGGCGGGCAGCCACACCTCCAGGTCGTAGGTGCGCGCCGCCGAGAAGCCGATGTCCCCGCCACACAGCGAGACCACCCGGTAGGGCAGCGCCAAGCGGCGCAGTACGGTCTCGGCGTGGCCGGTGAGAGCCTCCAGGGCATCCCAGGACTCGCCGGGGCGCACGACCTGCACCAGCTCGACCTTCTCGAACTGGTGCTGACGGATCATGCCGCGCGTGTCCTTGCCGTAGCTGCCGGCCTCGGAGCGAAAGCACGGCGTATGGCAGACGAAACGCAACGGCATGTCGGCGTCCTCGACGATCCGCTCCTGGACCAGGTTGGTCACCGGCACCTCGGCCGTCGGGGCGAGATAAAGGCTCGGATCGTGCTCGACGCGAAACAGGTCGTCCTCGAACTTGGGTAGCTGCCCGGTACCGGTCAGGGAGCGGGCATTGACCAGATACGGGACATAGACCTCGGTGTAGCCGTGCTCCCGGCAGTGCAGGTCGAGCATGAACTGGGTCAGGGCGCGGTGCAGACGCGCCAGCGGGCCGCTGAGGGTGACGAAGCGGCTCCCGGCAATACGCGCGGCGGCCTCAAAATCCATCCCGCCCAGCAGCTCGCCGAGGTCGACGTGATCCCGCGGCTTGAAGGACAGTGCCGGGATCCCGCCCCACTGGCGAAGTACGCGGTTGTCTTCCTCGTCCTGACCATCGGGGACCTGCTCATCGAGCAGATTGGGCAGGCCCAGATGCAGCTCATCGAGCTGCTCCTGCACTTCGTTCAGGGCCGTTTCGGCCTCGCTCAGCCGCTCGGCGATGCGACCCACCTCCGCCTTCAGCGGCTCGATGTCCTCACCGCGCTTCTTGGCCGCTCCGATCTCCTTGGAGCGCTCGTTGCGCTGGTTCTGCAGGGTCTGCGTCTCCTGCTGAAGGTCACGCCGCCGAGCATCCAACGCCCGGTAGCCGGCCGCATCGAATTCGAATCCGCGCCGCGCCAGGTTGGCGGCGACGCCTTCGGGATCGTTACGCAGCAGTTTGGGGTCGATCATGGGTGTCGCAGGCTCCTTGTTCCGGGGCGGGCGCCATGGGCGGCGGGCATTTTAAAGACTTCCAGGCGGTCGGCGCCACGGCACCGATCACCCCTGCCGGGCACGCAGCCGCCGGAAGCGCTCGGCGATGCGCTGCTCCAGCCCGCGATCGCTCGGTTCATAGTAACGGGTGCCGGCGAGCGCATCCGGCATGTACTCGACGCCGGCGGCGAAGGCCTCCGGCTCGTCGTGGGCGTAGCGGTAACCACTACCGAAGCCCTGCTCCTTCATCATCCCGGTCGGGGCGTTACGCAGGTGCATCGGCACCTCCAGCGAGCCGTGCCGGCGCACGTCCTGCTCGGCGGCCTGCCAGGCCGTGTAGACACGGTTGCTCTTGGGGACCGAGGCCTGGTACGCGGCGGCGTGGGCCAGGGCCAGATCGCCCTCTGGCGAGCCCAGGCGCTCATAAGCCTCGGCGGCATTCAGCGCCACCTGGAGGGCGCGGGGGTCCGCATTGCCGATGTCTTCCGAGGCCACCCGGATCAGCCGACGGGCGATGTAGAGCGGGTCGCAGCCGCCATCAAGCATGCGCGCCAACCAGTACAGGGCGGCGTCCGGATCCGAGCCACGAATCGACTTATGCAACGCCGAGATCTGGTCGTAGAAGTCGTCGCCACCCTTGTCGAAACGCCGGGCCCCGCCGGCCACGGCCTCGGTGACCACTTCGGCATCGAGCACCCCCGATTCAGCCAGATCCGCGGCAATCTCCAGGGCCGAGAGTAATCGCCGGGCATCCCCGTCGGCTGCGCGCAGGAGCAGCGCCCGGGCCGCCTCCGTCACCTGCAGCTGGCGGCCACCGAGCCCCCGTTCCGGGTCGCTCAGCGCCCGCTCGAGCAGGTTCGTCAGGGCCGCCTCGTCCAGGGCGCGGAGCATGTAGACGCGCGCCCGGGAGAGCAGCGCCTTGTTGAGCTCGAAGGAAGGGTTTTCGGTGGTGGCCCCGACGAAGACCACCGTACCGTCCTCCACATGGGGCAGGAAGGCGTCCTGCTGCGCCTTGTTGAACCGGTGCACCTCATCGACGAAGAGTACGGTGCGCCGACCGGCCTGCCAGAGGTCGGTCGCCTCGGCCATGGCGGCCCGAATCTCCCGCACCCCGGCGGCAACTGCGGAGAGGGTGAGGAACCGGGCCTCGGCGTGCTCAGCCACCAGACCGGCGAGCGTCGTCTTACCGCTCCCCGGCGGGCCCCAGAGGATCATGGAGTGCGGCCGTCCGGCCGCGACGCTCTGCGCGAGCGCGCGACCGGTATCGAGAAGGTGGCCCTGCCCGGCCATCTCCTCGATGCTCCTCGGGCGCATGCGCTCGGCCAGCGGTGCGCTTGGCGCTGCCGTCAACGGATGCCCTCGTCCGGATCGGCCTCGTAGACATCCACCCCCTCGGGCGGCTCGAAGCGGAAGCGCTCTTCGTCCACGGCATCGTTGAGCCGCACCTCGTCGAGTTCGACCCGGGTCACTTGCCCTAGGGCGTCGTCGATCTCCAGGGCGCTCGGGTGGCCGTCACGCATGCCCAGTCGGGCCTCGTCGAACGCCTCGCCGCCGTCTCGGGGGGTGAGCCGGACGTAGTCCTCCGTCTCGGCCAGCTCGAAGAGTTCCTCGAGATCCGCGTAGTCGCCGGAGAGCAGCTGCGCCGGCGCACTGCCGAGGACGGCGCGCTGATCCCGCACGGTCACCTGATCGAGCTCCACGTCGTAGACCCACAGCCGCTCACCGTCAGCAATGATCTCCTGGGAGAACGGCCCGGCGTAGGACCAGTGGAAACGGTCCGGGCGGTGGATGGCAAAGTCGCCGGAGGACTCCTCGATCACCTGCCCCCGGTCATCCAGCGTAAACTGGTTGAATACCCCCTGCACGGTCTCCACGTCGCGGTAGTAGTCCTCCAGCGCCTGTAGCTGCCCGGCCTGGGCGGTGTTCAGGGCCAGTATCAGCGCGACGACGAGGAGGGTTGCGGTTCGTTTCATGGGCGTCGTGCCTCTAGGTTGCGTGCAGATGCGCCAATCCAACCGTTCAGGATAGCCCTGCTGACGCGGGGCGTCACGCCCCGGTGCCAGCAGGCCGGGCCAACGCCCCCATGCCCCCCATGGTATTGTGAAGGTCCCGTGACCCCGACCTGCCCCCCGGAGGAGCCATTGCCCGGCAGCACCCCAGAAGCGTTCTACCGCCTGGTCCGCCACCGGATCTTCGCCATCCTCGGTGAGGTACCGCCCGATGAGCGGGGTCGCTTGCTGCGCCCCCGGCAGCACGACACCCTCCTGGGCCGTCAACGTGCCCGCATCATCATCGGCCGGGTGCGCATGATCGCCCTGCTGCTGGCCGTGCTCACGCCGCTGTGGATCATCATGGACGTGATCTTCTTCCCCCGTGAGCAGGCTCAGCTCCTCGCCCTGGGCCGAGTGATCATCAGCCTCGCCTTCCTCGGGCTGGCGGTAGGCCTGCGCAACACCGCTGAGCTGTCACGCGGCTGGGTCGCGCTGGGACTGCTGTTCGCCATCCCGACGGTCTTTTATGTCTTTTCGCACGCGCTCATCGGCAGTGTCGCCAGCCACGGGGCCGCAGCAGCTGCTGCGGCTGGTTACGCCTTCCTGCCCTTCGTCATGATGGCCGGTCTGAGCGTTTTCCCCCTGACAGCCGTCGAGGCACTGATCTACGCGCTGCCGATGCTCCTGGCCAAGGCCCTGATGGCCGCCCTGGATATCGCCACTGTGGACTGGGGGGCTCAGTACAGTGCCCTCTGGCTGCTGGGGCTGATCACGCTGGTCGCCGCATCCGCCAGCCTGAGTCAACTCCACTTCATGGCCCAGCTGGTGGAACGCTCTTCCCGGGATCCGCTGACCGGCTGCATCAACCGCGCCCACGGTGAAGAGCTACTTAAACGGCAGGCCGCCCTCGCCCGGCGCGATGGGGCACCGATGACGGTGGCGTTCATCGACCTCGACCGTTTCAAGGCCATCAACGACGATTACGGCCACGAGGTCGGCGATGCCGCGCTCTATCAGGCCGCCCACGCGCTCCGTCGCCGCCTGCGCGAGACGGACCTGTTGATCCGTTGGGGCGGCGAGGAATTCCTCATCCTCTTCCCCAATACCCCGCTGCCAGGGGCCGAGGGAGCCTTGCGTCGTCTGCTGCTGGACGGGCTGGGGTACCGCCCGGACGGCTCCCCGCTGACCGCCAGCGCCGGGCTGGCCGAGCTGACCGAGGCGGAGGTCAATGGCTCCCTGGAGGAGCTGATCAGCGCCGCCGATCAGCGGATGTACGCCGTCAAGGCGGACGGCGGCAACGCCATCGGTGGCGCCGGCACGGAACGCCTGGCCGCCAGGGCCTGATCCAGCCGCTTAGGCGTCCGGGGGCGGCGGCGCCAGGACTTCGCGACCGCCATTGGATTGCAGCGGACCGACCACCCCGGCGGACTCCATCTCCTCGACCAGTCGCGCGGCGCGGTTGTAGCCGATCTTCAACCGCCGCTGCACGCCAGAGATGGAGGCCCGACGCGTCTCGGTGACGATACGCACAGCGTCATCGTAGAGCGGGTCGCTCTCCCCACCGCCCCCGCCACTGCTGCCGCTCCCCTCGCCGGGCAGGCCGGGGATGGGTGCCGACTCGCTGGCGTCCTGAAGCACCTCGTCCAGGTATTCCGGTTCGGCCACCGCCTTGAGATGCTCCACCACCCGATGCACCTCGGCGTCGGAGACAAAGGCGCCGTGCACGCGCTGGGGCATCCCGCTCCCCGGCGGTACGTAGAGCATGTCGCCGTGGCCGAGCAAGGCCTCGGCACCTTGCTGATCGAGGATGGTGCGCGAATCGACCTTGGAAGAAACCTGATAGGCCATCCGGGTCGGGATGTTGGCCTTGATCAGGCCGGTGATCACATCCACCGACGGGCGCTGGGTCGCTAGGATCAGATGGATGCCTGCGGCCCGAGCCTTCTGCGCGAGCCGCGCGATGAGTTCCTCGACCTTCTTGCCGACGATCATCATCATGTCGGCCAACTCGTCCACCACCACCACAATGAACGGAAGCTCCTCGAGCTCCGGGGCCTGCGGGGTGTCACTATCCAATGTCTGCTCGTTGGGATCGCCGGCATCGAACAGCGGATCGAGCAGCGGCTCGCCGGCCTCACGCGCCGCACGCACCTTGTCGTTGAAACCGGTGACGTTGCGCACCCCGAGCGCCGCCATCAGGCGGTAGCGCCGTTCCATCTCGGCCACGCACCAGCGCAAGGCGTTGGCGGCATCATTCATGTCGGTGACCACCGGCGCGAGGAGATGCGGGATGCCGTCGTAGACGGAGAGCTCCAGCATCTTCGGGTCGACCATGATCAGTCGGGTCTGCTCCGGCGTGTTGCGGTAGAGCAGTGAGAGGATCATGGCGTTGATCCCCACCGATTTTCCGGACCCGGTGGTGCCGGCCACGAGCAGGTGCGGCATCTTGGCCAGATCGGCCGTTACCGGATTGCCACCGATGTCCTTGCCCAGCGCCACCGTTAGCGCCGACTTCATGCGCCCGTACTCCTGGGAGCGGATGATCTCCGAGAGCGCGATGACGTCCCGCTGCTCGTTGGGGATCTCCAGCCCCACGGTGGACTTACCGGGGATGACCTCGACCACGCGGACTGAACGCACGGACATGGCCCGCGCCAGGTCCTTGGCCAGGTTGGAGATCTGGCTGACCTTCACGCCGGCAGCCGGCAAAACCTCGAAGCGGGTGATCACCGGCCCGGGCTGTACGGTCTCCACCTGGACCTCGACGCCGAAGTCGCGCAGCCGCTCCTCAACCTGTTGCGACATGGTCGCCAGCGCCTCCCGGCTGTAGCCCCCCTTGCCGGTCGGTGGCTCGTCAAGCAGCTCCACGGGCGGCACCGGCGAGCCACCCCCACCGGCGGATTGACTGCGTTTGCGCTCCGCCTTGCGAGGCCGGCGGGGTTTCTCCGTGGCGGCCGATTCGCGCTGCACCGGCGGTGGGTCGATGACCTGTTCCGGCGGCCCCTCGCTGCGGGAGCGAGGGAGCAGCCGGATCGCCTTGCGTACCGCCCCACCCTCTTCCTGGTCCGCAGGCGGCGCAATGCGCGGTGTCGCCGCTTGCTCCTGGCGGGCGGCCGTCCGCTCATCGCGCCGCTCGGCCGCCCGCCGGCGCAGTGCGCGCAGACCACCCAGGCCGCGGAGAGCGCCGCCGACGAAGAGCCGATAGATGACATGCCGTAACCACCGCGCGAACGCCAGCGTCCAGCGCCCCACCCACTCGGACAGGGCGAGCCAGGAGAAACCGGTAGCCAGGGTCAGCGCCGCGAGGAACAGGGCACCGGCCATCAGCGACGCCCCCACGAACCCCAACCAGCTCTCCAACTCGCCGGCACTCAGCTCACCGAGCAACCCGCCCGCCCCTAAGGGCAGCGCCTCGCCCTCGAAGTGCAGGCTGGCCAGCGCAGCACCGGCCAAGAGCGCCAGGAGAAGCCCCACCGAGCGGACGGTCAGTGCCAGCGGGTCAAACCCGGGCTCATCCAGCATGCGGAACACACGGTAGGCGGCCCACCCCATGAACAGGGGCACCAGGAAGGCCAGATAACCGAACAGCACCAGCGCGATATCGGCGAACCAGGCACCAGCGATCCCGCCGAAGTTATCGACATCGGCCACCGCGGTCACGCGGCTCCAACTCGGGTCGTCGGCGTCGTAACTCCACAGGGCCAGAAGCATGAAGGCGGCCACGCCGCCGAGCAGCACCATGGCCGCCTCGCGCAGGCGACGCTGCAGTTGATGGCCGAGAAACGGTTCGTCCCCGCGTTGTTCTTCCGGCTCCGCCACGGATCGCTTACTCTTTGCAGGAATCAATCCATCATTGTCAGTGACCACCGCGGCAGCGGCAAGTCGCCCGGCCGACGACTGCACGACGCCGGAGCCGGGCGGTATCATGCAAGGACGCTTCGAGGCGAACCTGCCCGAGGAGAGGAGACCGGGTTTACCCATGCGGCGGCTACGCTGGCTCAATGAACACGTCCCGGACGAACCCTTCCCCGCTGCGGATCAGGCCCTGGCCGATCCCAACGGGTTGCTGGCGGTGGGCGGCGACCTCTCCCCCGAGCGGTTGATGAGCGCTTACCGCAACGGGATCTTCCCCTGGTACGGCGAGGGACAGCCGATCCTCTGGTGGAGCCCCGACCCCCGGGGTGTCTTCCTGCCTGGCGATTTCCGCATCAGCCGCAGCCTGCGGCGGCGCCTCAACCAGACCCGCATGCAGGTGACCCTGGATACCGAGTTCGAGGCCGTCGTGGCCGGCTGCGCCGCCCCCCGTCCCGATCAGGACGGCACCTGGATCACCCGAGAGATGATCGCCGCCTACACCGAGCTGCACCTGCAGGGATGCGCCCACTCCGCTGAGGTCTGGCTGGATGGGGAGTTGGTCGGCGGGGTCTACGGCGTCGCTCTCAACGGCGCGTTCTTCGGCGAGTCGATGTTCAGCCGCATGGAGGATGCCTCCAAGGTGGGCCTGACGTGGCTCACGGCACAGTTGTGGCGCTGGGGCTTTGCACTATTCGACTGCCAGATGAGCAACCCCCACCTGGCCCGCCTGGGCGTCCGCGAGATCCCGCGCAGCGAATACCTGAGGCGCCTGGAGCCGGCACTGCGGGCGCCGCACCGCCCACCACCGTGGACGCTGGAGGCCGAGCTCGACCCCGTCTCTGAACACCGCCATCGGGAGGGGCCGTGAGCCGCAGCCGGATCACTCTGCTGCGCACGCACTGCCACGAGTGCGCCTACGTATCCGGGCGAACGGCGCGGCTCGAGTTCCTCTCGCCGACCCTTCGGCTGAACGACCACCGCTACCAACTCCTGCTCGAGCAGGGATTCCGGCGCAGCGGACCTTATGTCTACCGCCCGCACTGCCCGGGCTGCAAGGCTTGCCAGTCCCTGCGCATCCCGGTGGCCCGGTTTCGACCACGGCGGCGACACCGCCGATGTCAGCGCGCCAACGCCAATCTCCACGTCACCGCCTGCCCACCGGTCATGACCCAGGAGCACCTAGCCCTCTACCGGCGCTACATCGACCACCGGCACCCGCGCAGCAGTATGGCCAACCCGGACCACGCGGAGGCCGAGGGATTCCTTGCTGCCCCGTGGTGCACCACCGTTTTCTATGAGCTACGCACCGAAGCGCAGGGATCGCTGCTAGCGGTCGCGGTCACCGATGTTCTCCCCGACGCCCTGTCCGCCGTCTACACCTTCTACGCCCCCGAGGCCGAGCACCGCGGCCTGGGCAACCTCGCCGTGCTCTGGCAGCTCTCCGAGGCGCGAAGACTGGGGGCACAGCACCTGTACCTGGGGTACTGGATCGCCGATGCCCCGGCGATGGCCTATAAGGCGTCGTTCCGGCCACACGAGATCTTCGATGGGCGCGGGTGGCGGGCTCAAGAATAACCCACTGGCGAGCAGGCCCCACCTTGCCGCCGAGGCCGCAGGCCGGTATAGTTCGCGCGTTTAGAGGCCCCGCACAAATGGGGCTCCATCCGACCGCAGCGACCACGGATCAGAGAGGCGCATGGCGAAGGAAGACTCCATCCGCATGCAGGGGGTGATCGTCGACACCCTGCCCAATACGATGTTCCGCGTCGAGCTGGAGAATGGCCACGTTGTCACGGCCCATATCTCCGGGAAGATGCGCAAGCACTACATCCGCATCCTGACCGGGGACAAGGTCACGGTCGAGCTGACCCCGTATGACCTGAACAAGGGGCGCATCGTCTACCGCGAGCGGTAACGGGCCAACCCCAGCCAAGCACGGCTCGGCCGGGGCTGGCGGAAGCACCGGCCCGTCGGGCCTACGCCCCCTCGGTATCCCTCTCCCGGACGTGGATGGTCAGCTCGCCATCCTCGACCGTGACCTCGACCTCGCCACCACCGGTCAGCTCGCCGAAGAGCAGCTGCTCGGCCAGCGGCTTCTTGATGTGCTGCTGGATGACTCGGGCCATCGGGCGTGCACCCATCTGCGGGTCATAGCCCTTCTCCCCGATCCACCGTCGCGCGTCGCCGTCGACGACCAGGGTGACACGCTTCTCGGCCAGCTGCACCGACAGCTCGCGGATGAACTTGTCGACCACCCGCTGCACGGTGTCCTGACCCAGGGGCTGGAACTGCACCACCGCATCGATGCGGTTGCGGAACTCCGGGGAGAAGGTCCGCCGGATCGCCTCCATGCTGTCCTGGGTGTCGCTCTCGTTGGTGAAGCCGATCGAGCGCTTGCTCATCTCCTCAGCCCCGGCGTTGGTGGTCATCACCAGCACCACGTTGCGGAAGTC
Source organism: Halorhodospira halophila SL1 (assembly GCF_000015585.1). Lineage (NCBI taxonomy): Bacteria > Pseudomonadati > Pseudomonadota > Gammaproteobacteria > Chromatiales > Ectothiorhodospiraceae > Halorhodospira > Halorhodospira halophila. The sequence continues at coordinate 1,512,645 of NC_008789.1, forward strand.
CGCCTCGCGGCCGTTGTTGTCCGTCAGCGTGCCGTGATCCATCACCTGCAGCAGCAGGTTGAACACGTCCGGATGGGCCTTCTCGATCTCGTCGAGCAGCAGTACCGAGTGCGGGTGCTTGATGACCTCCTCGGTGAGCAGCCCGCCCTGGTCGTAGCCGACGTACCCCGGAGGGGCACCGATCAGCCGCGAGACGGTGTGCCGCTCCATATACTCGGACATGTCGAAGCGGATCATCTGGACACCGGTCACCTCGGCCAACTGTCGGGTCACCTCGGTCTTGCCCACGCCGGTGGGACCGGCAAACAGGAAGGTGCCCACCGGCCGATCCGGCGTACCCAGCCCGGCCCGAGACATCTTGATGGTCGACGCCAGGCTCTCGATGGCCTCGTCCTGACCGAAGATCAGTCCCTTGAGCTCGCCCTCGAGGTTCTCGAGCACCTTCATGTCCTGGCTGGAGACCCGCTTGGGGGGGATCCGCGCGATCTTCGCCACGATCGACTCGATATCCGGCAGGCCCACCGTCTTGCGCCGCTTCGAGCGCGGGCGCAGGCGCAGCCGGGCGCCGGCCTCGTCGATGACGTCGATGGCCTTGTCGGGCAGGCGCCGGTCATTGATGTACTTGGCCGACAACTCCGCCGCCGCTTGCAGGGCTGGCTCCGTGAAGCGGACATTGTGGTGCTCCTCGAAGCGGCTCTTCAGCCCCTTGAGGATCTGGACGGTATCCTCCACCGACGGCTCGCTGACATCGATCTTCTGGAAGCGCCGGGCCAGGGCCCGATCCTTTTCGAAGATACCGCGGTACTCCTGATACGTGGTCGATCCGATGCAGCGCAGCTCGCCGGAGGCGAGCATCGGCTTGATCAGGTTCGAGGCGTCCATCACCCCACCGGAGGCCGACCCAGCTCCGATGATGGTGTGGATCTCGTCGATGAACAGGATGGAGCCGCTGTCCTTTTTGAGCTGGTGGAGCAACGCCTTGAGGCGCTTCTCGAAGTCGCCACGGTACTTGGTACCGGCCACCAGGGCACCGAGATCCAGCGAGTAGATAGTGCTCTCCCGGAGCACCTCCGGCACCTCGCCCTCGACGATCTGCTTGGCCAGCCCCTCGGCGATGGCGGTCTTGCCGACACCGGCCTCGCCGACGAACAGCGGGTTGTTCTTGCGGCGCCGGCAGAGCACCTGGACCGTCCGCTCGATCTCGTAACGACGACCGATCAGCGGGTCGATCTGCCCGGAGCGGGCCCGCTGATTCAGGTTGGTGGCGTACTGCTCCAGCGGCGACCCGCCCTGGGTCGGCTCCGCTGCGCCCTCTTCATCCGCCGGGCCACTCTCTTCCTTGCCCATGTCTTCTTCACCCCCGACCGAGGAGATGCCGTGGGAAATGTAGTTCACCACGTCCAGGCGAGAGATGTTCTGCTTGTGCAGAAAGTAGACCGCCTGGGACTCCTGCTCGCTGAAGATGGCCACCAGTACGTTGGCTCCGGTGACCTCACGCTTGCCGGAGGACTGCACGTGGAGGATGGCGCGCTGCAGGACCCGCTGGAACCCGAGCGTCGGCTGCGTCTCGCGGCTGTCGTTTACCGGGAGCAGCGGCGTGGTCTCGGACAGGAAGGCTTGTAACTCCCCCCGCAGCCGCTCGAGATCGGCGCCACAGGCCTTGAGCACCTGCGAGGCAGCGGGGTTGTCGGTCAAGGCCAGCAAGAGGTGCTCAACGGTGAGGAACTCGTGGCGCTTCTCCCGTGCGTCCTTGAAAGCCAGATTGAGCGTGAACTCTAACTCTTTACTTAGCATGCCCTATTACCTCGCCTGGGGCTTGACCGGGGAACCACCCCCGGATTGGACCGGACAACCGCGCCACGGTTCCTGGAACGATTCAAGCTTCCTCCATCGTACACAGTAGCGGGTGCTCGTGCTCGCGGGCGTAGTCGTTGACTTGGGAGACCTTGGTCTCGGCCACGTCCCGACTGTAGACGCCACACACCCCCTTACCCCGCGTGTGCACGTGAAGCATGATCTGGGTCGCCTGGCTCCGATCCTTGTTGAAGAAGCGCTGCAGCACCTCGACCACAAAATCCATCGGCGTGTAGTCATCGTTCAGCAGCACCACCTTGTACATCGGTGGCTGCTTGAGCGACGGCTTCGCCGCTTCAACCTCGGGGCCCTGCGGGTCGTCTTGGTTCGGCTCGTCGGTCATCGCCCTTCATTTTATAGAGTCGCGCGCGAACCGGCCAATGTCAGAGCGCACCGTCACCATAAAAAAACCCCGGGGCGGTGGCTACACCGTCCCGGGGTCCTGAGGCTTCGCGCGTCGGGGCGCGACCGACGTTAGAACTGCTCTTCCTCCGTCGACCCCTTCAGCGCTGTCACCGAGGACTGGCCGCCCTGGATCACGTTGGTGACCTGGTCGAAGTAGCCGGCGCCCACCTCCCGCTGGTGACGGGTCGCGGTGTAACCGTGTTTCTCCGCGGCAAACTCCGCCTGCTGCAGCTCGGAGTACGCCTCCATCTGCCGCTCCTTGTAGCCGCGGGCCAGCTCGAACATCGAGTAGTTGAGCGAGTGGAAGCCGGCCAGCGTGATGAACTGGAACTTGAAGCCCATCTTACCGAGCTCATCCTGGAACTTGCGGATGGTGGCCTCGTCCAGGTTGCCCGCCCAATTGAACGACGGCGAGCAGTTGTAGGCGAGCAGCTTGCCGGGATACTTCTCGTGAATGGCCTGCGCGAATTCGCGGGCGAATTCGAGATCCGGCTTGCCGGTCTCGCACCAGATCACGTCGGCGTAAGGGGCGTAGGCGAGGCCGCGGCTGATGGCCTGCTCGATGCCCGGCTTGGTGCGGAAAAAGCCCTCCGCAGTGCGCTCGCCGGTAATGAACGGCTTGTCGTTGTCGTCCACGTCGGAGGTCAGCAGGTCTGCCGCCTCGGCGTCCGTACGGGCGACCAGGATGGTCGGCACATCCATGGTGTCGGCCGCCAGGCGCGCAGCGATGAGCTTCTGCACCGCCTCCTGGGTGGGCAGCAGCACCTTGCCGCCCATGTGGCCGCACTTCTTCACCGAAGCCAGCTGATCCTCGAAGTGGACCCCCGCGGCACCGGCGCGGATCATCCCCTTCATCAGCTCAAAGGCGTTCAGCACGCCGCCGAAACCGGCCTCGGCGTCCGCCACGATGGGCTTCATGAAGTCGAACGGCGGGTTGCCCTCGGCGTGGTTGATCTCGTCGGCGCGCAGCAGCGCGTTGTTGATGCGATCGACCACCGCAGGGACTGAGTTCGCCGGGTAGAGCGACTGGTCGGGATACATGGTCTGACCGAGGTTGGCGTCGGCGGCCACCTGCCAGCCCGAGAGGTAGATGGCGTTGAGCCCGGCCTTGACCTGCTGCAGGGCCTGGTTGCCGGTCAGGGCGCCGAGGGCGTTGACGTAGGGCATCTCGTGCATGGACTGCCACAGCTTCTCTGCACCCTGGCGCGCCAGGCTGTACTCGACGTGCACGGTCCCCCGGAGACGGACGACCTCATCGGCCCCGTAGCCCCGCTGCACCCCTTTCCAGCGCGGGTTCTCCGCCCAGTCACGCTCAATCGCCGCTTGATCTTTCAACATCAGTCTCTGCCTCCCAAGTCGGGCTGGTACACCGTACCCCCGAAAATCTTGTATGACGGTCAATGGCTGTCGGCCCGAGGGGCCGTCGCGGTTGCCCTCGTGGGGCACGAACCCCGGGCGGGGTTAACCCGGGGCCCAGAACCCGTACCGCTGCGTTTGGCAGGCGTCTGCAGCCGGGTGGCGCGCTGCCGCGCCTGACTAACGCGTCATTGATAGTATGGCGCGCCGCAGCATTTGACAATATTTCCCAAACTATATTGCATATTGATCGGCCCAATGACTGAAGATCGAATAGCCTTGGATCACGAGTCCCCTCGTCATTACTATCGACACAACCGGCTCAAGCAACTGCGCGCCTTCTGCCACGCCGCTCAGGAGCGCAGCATCTCCCGCGCCGCCGAGCGCCTGGAGCTGAGCCAGCCGTCCGTATCGCTGCAGATCCAGGCCCTCGAGCGCGAGATGGGGATCACCCTGTTCGAGCGCCGTGGCCCGCGCATCCGGCTGACGCCCGACGGCGAGGGGCTCTACGAGGTCGCGGCACCGCTGGTCGAGGGCATCGACTCGCTGCCCGAGCAGTTCGTCGCCCGCAACCGTCGACAACAGCTCGGCCACCTGGACATCGCCGCCGGCGAGTCGACCTCGCTCTACGTCCTGCCCGATCTGCTGCGCTCGTTCATGGTGCACCACCCTAAGGTCCACGTCCGCCTGCACAACCTCATCGGCGAGGAGCAGATCCATGCCGTGCAGCAGGATCGGGTGGATATCGCCGTCGGTTCGAATCTCGACCTGCCTGACGATATCGTCTACCGGGCGACGCACACCTTCGACCTGAAGCTGATCACCCCGCTGAACCACCCGCTGGCGGAGAAGGAACAGATCACTCTCGAGGACCTGGCCGCCGGCGAACTGATCCTGCCGCCCCGCCAGCTGACCACCTGGCGCCTGGTCAACCTGATCTTTCAGCAGCATAGCGTGCCGTATCAGGTCCGCCTCGAGGTGGGCGGCTGGGAGATCATGAAGCGCTACGTCGAGCTCGGCTTCGGTGTCGGCATCGCCAGCGCCATCTGCTTGACCGGGCAGGAACAGCTGGCCATTCGCGACCTCCCCGAGATCTTCCCGCGCCGCACCTACGGCGTCATGCTGCGCCGCGGGCGCTACCTCTCCCCGCAGGCCCGCCGTTTCCTGGAACTGATCGACCCCCAGGGTTTCGGCCAGGCAGCGGAGTGGGACGGCATCGCGGGCAGTCAGGAGAGCGTGCTGGTCCCCGGCCGTCAGCCGCAATGAGCGTCCGGCTCGCCCCCGGCCTACCGGGGCCACCCTCGGACTGTGGTAGCCTCTCGGCCCGGGACATCTGACAGATCCGGCCCCATGACTGAATCCCCCAAGCGAATCGTCGTCGGCCTCTCGGGTGGAGTGGACTCCGCCGTTGCGGCACTGCGCCTGGTCCGCGCCGGTCACGAGGTGATCGGGCTGTTCATGAAGAACTGGGAAGACGACGACACCCTGACCCAGTGCTCCGCCGAGGACGACATCGCCGCCGCGGTGGCCGTGGCCGAGCACCTGGGCATCCCCATCCGCCGGGTGAATTTCGCCGCGCACTATCGGCGAGAAGTCTTCGAGCACGCCCTGCAGGAACTGCGCGCCGGGCGCACGCCGAACCCCGATATCCTGTGCAACCGGCACGTCAAGTTCGACCGTTTCCTGCGTCACGCCCGGGAGCAGTTCGAGGCCGACGCCGTCGCCACCGGCCACTACGCCCGAACCGGCCGCGCCGGCGACGGCGAGCCGGCGCTACTGCGCGGCATCGATCCGAGCAAGGATCAGAGCTACTTCCTCGCCGGCGTCCCGCGCCAGGCACTGGACGCCGTGCGCTTTCCCCTGGGCGACAGCACCAAGGAGACGGTCCGCGCCGAGGCCCGATCGGCGGCGCTACCCAACTTCGACCGCCCGGACAGCACCGGGATCTGCTTTATCGGCGAGCGGGATTTCACGCAGTTCATGCAGCGCTACATCGACCCCCACCCCGGGCCGATCCTCACCGAGGACGGGCGGGAAATCGGCCGCCACTGCGGGCTGGCCTTCTACACCCTGGGGCAACGCCGCGGGCTGGGCATCGGCGGCGATCGCAACCGGGACTCCTCCGCACCCTGGTATGTGGCCGGCAAGGACGCGCGGCGCAACGCACTGTTCGTCGTCCAGGGCCACGACCATCCCTGGCTCCAGAGTGCCGCGGTCTCGACCGAGCCCTTCCATTGGCTTGCGCCGGTGCCCGCCGAGGGGGCCCGGCTGCATGCTCAGGTGCGCTACCGCCAGGAGCCGCAGGCCGGCCAGCTGTCCCACGCTGAAGGCGGTCGGGTGGTTTTCCGTTTCGATGAACCCCAGCGGGCGGCGACCCCGGGGCAGCACCTGGTTCTCTATGATCGTGAACAGTGCCTGGGTGGGGGGGTCATCGACACCGCGCACCCGGCCGACCGGAGCGCCCCGCCGGCCCTGCAGACGCAATCGACGGAGGTGGTGTGAGCGAGTCGCGCGAACAGGAGCAGGCCCTGACCCTGGCTGTCATCATGCAGTCCGTGCAGTGCATCCGTGAGGTTGCACGCACCGGGGACACCGAGACCAGCCGGTATGAGCCCCTGATCGAGGGCCTACTCGGGGAGTACGACGGCTCCACGGACGCCCTCTACGGCGCCGCGCGCCTCGCCCCGGGGCTGCGCCGGGTGGTCGAGCAGCTCGAGGATCCCCAAGAGGCCGATACCACACGGTACGTGGCCAGCATCTTCCACCTCGAGCGCCGCCTCATGAAGCGCCAGGCCGTGCTGCAGCGCATCGCCGAGGGCATCGAGCAGGCCCGTAGCCAGGCGGATTACTTCGAGAATCCCGCGCATACGAGCGTCATCCGCAGCGTCGGTGACCTTTACAGCCAGACCATCAGCGAGATGGGCCCGCGGCTGATGATCCGCGGCGAGCAGCAGCACCTCGAGAACGAGCGCAACGCGGCGCTGATCCGCGCCCTGCTGTTGTGCGGCATCCGCGGCGCCAGCCTGTGGCGGGACAACGGCGGCGGCCGGATGACCCTGCTCTTCCGGCGCCAGGCCATTGCCGGAGCGGCCCGGGATCTTCTCGAGGCCTTGCCCACTGAGGCGTGAGCGACGCATCAGGACTGATTCGATACACTATAAGAAGCGCTGATCGCACAACCACTGGAGGGATCATGACGGACAGCTTCAACGCGCGGACCACCCTGCAAGCCGGGGGCAAGGCCTACGAGATCTACAGCCTGGACGGGCCACGCCGCGACTACGACGTCGATCGCTTGCCCTTCTCCCTGAAGATCCTGCTCGAGAACCTGCTGCGCAAGGAAGACGGCGTCAACGTCACCCGCGAGCATATCGAAGCAGTCCTCAACTGGGATCCCAAAGCCACGCCCAAGGACCAGATCGCCTTTACCCCGGCACGGGTCGTCCTGCAGGACTTCACCGGCGTCCCGGCGGTGGTGGACTTGGCCGCCATGCGCGACGCCATGAAGAACCTGGGTGGCGACCCGAGCCGGATCAACCCGCTCTCCCCGGCCGACCTGGTGATCGACCACTCGGTCATGGTCGACCACTTCGGCAACCGGCAGGCCTTGCAGCTCAACACCGAGATCGAGTACCAGCGCAACCGGGAGCGTTACGAGTTCCTGCGCTGGGGCCAGACGGCGTTCTCCAACTTCCGCGTCGTCCCGCCGGGGACCGGCATCGTCCATCAGGTCAATCTGGAGTACCTGGGGCAGGTGGTCTTCCGCAATGAGAACGGCGACACCCCGCAGGCCTACCCCGACACCCTGGTGGGCACCGACTCGCACACCACCATGATCAACGGCCTGGGCATCCTCGGCTGGGGCGTCGGCGGCATCGAGGCCGAAGCGGCCATGCTCGGCCAGCCAATCAGTATGCTCGTCCCTGAAGTGGTGGGCTTCCGGCTCGAAGGCAAGCTCCCCGAAGGGGCAACGGCCACCGACCTGGTCCTCACCGTCACCGAGATGCTGCGCAAGAAGGGCGTGGTCGGCAAATTCGTGGAGTTCTTCGGCGACGGCCTCGATCACCTGCCCCTGGCCGACCGGGCGACCATCGCCAACATGGCCCCGGAGTACGGCGCCACCTGCGGCATCTTCCCGGTGGACAAGGAGACCCTGGCGTACATGGAGCTCTCCGGCCGGGAACAGGAACTCATCGACTTAACCGAGCAGTACGCCAAGGCCCAAGGCATGTGGCGGGAGACCGGCAGCCGCGAGGCCGAATACTCCGACACGCTGTCGCTCGACCTGTCCACCGTCGTCCCCAGCCTCGCCGGCCCCAAGCGGCCCCAGGATCGCGTCTCGCTGGACGCGGCCAAGGCCAGCTTCAAGCAGACCTTGCAGGACCACCTGCGCGCCCATCACACGGTGCCCACCGATGCAGCCGAGGAGCACTTCGAATCGGAGGGCGGCCACAGCGCCCCGGGGATCGACGATGCCCACGAGCGCGGTGCGGTGGAGATTGAGATCGGCGGCCGCAAGGAGATGCTCAAGCACGGCGATGTGGTGATCGCAGCGATCACCTCTTGCACCAACACCTCCAATCCGGCTGTGCTGGTCGCCGCCGGGCTGGTGGCGAAGAAGGCACGCGAGCGCGGCCTGATGCCCAAACCGTGGGTCAAGACCAGTCTGGCGCCGGGATCCCAGGTGGTACCTGCCTATCTGGAGCAGGCCGGGCTGCTCGACGACCTCGAGCACCTGGGCTTCTCGGTGGTCGGCTTTGGCTGCACCACCTGCATTGGCAACTCCGGCCCCCTCCCCGAGGCGGTGGCCGAGGGCATTCGCGAGGGCGATCTTTGCGTGACCTCGGTGCTTTCCGGCAACCGCAACTTCGAGGGCCGCATCCACCAAGATGTCCGCGCCAACTACCTCGCCTCGCCGCCGCTGGTGGTGGCCTACGCCCTGGCCGGCACCATGGCCCGGGACCTGTACAAAGAGCCGCTGGGCACCGACAACCAGGGGCGCGATGTCTACCTCAAGGACATCTGGCCGAGCCAGCAGGAGGTGGCCGACCTGGTCCGCGGCAACATCTCCGCCGAGATGTACCGCGAGCAGTATGCCAATGTCTTTGACGGCGATGCCGCCTGGCAGAGCATCGACGCCCCCTCCGGCGAGCTCTACGACTGGCGCGAGTCGACCTACGTCAAGAACCCGCCCTACTTCCAGGGCATGAACCAGACGCCGCAACCCTTGCAGGACATCCGCGGCGCACGCTGCCTGATCTACGTCGGCGATTCGATCACCACCGACCATATCTCGCCGGCCGGTGCCATTCATCCGGACAGCCCCGCGGGGCAGTATCTGCAGGAGCAGGGCGTCGCGCCGAAAGACTTCAACTCCTACGGCTCACGACGCGGCAACCACGAGGTCATGATGCGCGGGACCTTCGCCAACGTGCGCCTGCGCAACAAGATGGCGCCGGGCACCGAGGGCGGCTGGACCACGCATGTGCCCAGCGGTGAGCAGACCAGTGTCTACGATGCCTCGATGCGCTACCAGCAGGCAGACACCCCGCTGATCGTCCTCGCCGGTAAGGAGTACGGCACCGGATCCTCCCGGGACTGGGCAGCCAAGGGCACGAATCTCCTGGGCATCAAGGCGGTCATCGCCGAGAGCTACGAGCGCATCCACCGCTCCAACCTAGTCGGCTTCGGGGTCCTGCCGCTGCAGTTCCAGGACGGCGAGAACGCCGAGACCCTCGGCCTCAAGGGGGACGAGGCCTTCGACATCGAAGGCATTACCGAGCAGCCCCGGACCGTTCGAGTGCTAGCCCGCCGCGACGACGGCACGGAGACCACCTTCGAGGCGCGCGTGCGCGTTGATACCCCTCAGGAGTGGGAATACTACCGGCACGGCAGCATCCTGCACTACGTGCTGCGTGGGCTGGCCGGCACGGCCTGAGCGCCGACTCAGACCGAAGGACAAGGGGGTGGCCGCGGGCCACCCCCGCCCCTTCCCCGCAGGCTGTCAGACGACGCTCAGAGCGTCTGCTACGGGCCGTCCGATCCCGTGTTGGCAAACCTCCGAAAGCGCCCGAATTAACACCGAATCCCGCTGCGTCAATCAGCCCGCGCCCCGATGAATTCCTGCCACCGGGGTTTATATCCAGTATCTTCAGGGACAAAACAGGCCACCGGGGCATATTTTTTCCGTAGAATATCGATTCAAATCACGGGATTCTCGGAAACCCATCGTGTCCGCCCCAGCCTGCCCAGCCAAGGCCGTTGCGCAAAGGGACGGCATTTTGCCGCACACCCTTCACAAACGGGCAGTTGGCGCGTAGTTATACGTTTTTCTGCGGTGATCGCGCAGGGCGGCGCGGCAAGGCAGCGCACCCCGTGCGGCACCGCGCCCCCGAGCGTTGACCGCCACCCGCCCTTCTTGTTTATCTAACCCTGCGACATTTGGATGGTGCCCGCTCCATCTCCAGTCCGGTTGATTGGGCGGGTGGTTCGGAGGCTAACGCCTTTCATAAAAGGAGTAGCTACTATGAGAGATCGCGACGATTTCGTGGACTTCGACGACCCGAACAGGGTCTGGCCGTCCGGGCTGACCCTGCCGGAGGCGGAGGAGCTGCACAGCTATGTGCTCGACGGCGCGCGCATCTTCTTCGGCATCGCCGTGGTTGCGCACGTGCTGGCTTTCGCCTACTCGCCGTGGCTCGGTTAAGGGAGGGTTAACACATGAACCAAGCTCGTATTTGGCTCGTAGTCAAGCCCAGCGTCGGCCTCCCGCTGCTGCTGGGTGTTGTGCTGCTGATCGCCCTGCTGGTGCACGGCGCGATCCTGACGAACACCAGCTGGTACCCCAGCTACTTTGAGGGCAACGCCGCGGCCGAGATCCCGGCCTCGGAGATTGCCGAGGGCGACGCGCTGGCAACGCGCGAGTCGATGGTGTAAATCCGCCTTTGCGGATGTCAGCCCATTGACGGCTCGACACTGGGGCGGGGTCCGCGGATCTCGCCCCTTTTCTTGTCAGGAACCCCCATGGCCACGTTAGAGATCCTCGAACACCCCGATCCCCGCCTTCGACAACCATCCGCCCCGGTGGAGCGCTTCGACCAGGCGCTGTGCGAACTGGTCGACGACATGATCGAGACCATGCACGCCCGTTCGGCGATCGGTCTGGCAGCCCCGCAGGTAGATGTCCGCCAGCGCATTGTTGTCTGCTGCACGGAGCCCGCCCAGGCGCCACGCGTATTCATCAACCCGGAGATCACCGGCAGCAGTTTACCCGGTTACATCGAAGAGAGCTGCCTCTCGGTCCCCGGCCAGCAAGGCCTGGTCCGGCGCCCAACCCGAGTCAGTGTCCGTGCCCAGGACACCGCTGGCGAACGGTTCCACTGCAAGCTCGAGAACCTAGATGCCGTCTGCCTGCACCACGAGATCGACCACCTGGATGGGACGCTGTTTATCGACCGGCTGCCGTTCTGGAAGCGCCTGAAGATCGGCGCCAGCCGCCTTCTCCGCGGCTAGCAGACCCCCTACCGGGGGCGAGGTCATCCCCGATCGATCCCCGCTCGACAAAAAACGGGCGCCCGGACGCACTCGCCCGGGCGCCCAACCAAGCTGGTGGGCGCCGGTGACAACCGATAGCACCCTAAAGGAGATCGGAGACTGGTGCGGAGTAACAAAGAAAAACGGGGCGTATGCCCCGTTTTTCCTCATATCCTGCCGCGTCCGGCAGGAAGACCCGGGAAGAATCTCTCCCGCTCGTGACGAACGGGAGAGACTCCTGAGTCACCCGGGATCGGGTGTCAGACCTGCCGCGGGGGCAGAGCGGACACCTCTTCAGCGGACTCACTCACCGAGCTGACCGCAGCACCACCGACCCAGTTGAACCGGTCAGTGCTCAGCAGGATGAAGTGGATCACCAGGGCCAGCACGGCCAGCCAGGAGAAGATGCCGATCAGGACGCGGCGCGGATCGTAAAGCTTCCAGAGTCTCCACATGGTTCTATCTCCTTAACCAGCAAGCGGCGCAATTTGGGAAACAGCGGCGGTCACGTTGTGAACACCCTCGATGACGGAGCCGTAGCCCTCGGCACCGGGGATCCACGGACGCCAGGCCCAAGCGAGGAAGTGGGCCACGACGGCAACCGCCGTGAAGATCAGGAAGCTCTGCATGAAGATGCTGTGGAACTCCTTAGCTTCCTCATCGCTAAGGCCCGTCAGCGACATGTTATCGGCCATACGTTTCGTCCTCCGTTCAGCGTTTCAGCCGGTACCGCGCTCTACCCCCGCGCGGTAGGGGGTGGTCGCCCACGCTAACGTGGGACTTCCGTTTCGACCGGCATGCTGCTGCCGGCCTTCCTCAAAGCGCTGGATCGGTACGCTGGGCCCGTCCAGTCTTCGAGGTTCGTTCGTGTGTCGAGCCCTTCCGTATCCGGTCCAGCGCTCGACCTCCACGATGACCTAAACACTAACGCAGGAATGGGGGCGTTGTGTGGTGGCGTATAACCGCACCCCTGTAGCCCCTTGTGGAATCCTTTTCCCACCACTTCAGTTTCCTGCGCAAATGCCGATACCGAAGATATGATGAAACACCGTACCCGGACCCTTGCAATCGGTTTTTGCGCTACTGCGGCAATTTGCGTAAGCGCCCAGGCGGCCGGTGGCCAGCAGACGCACCGCATGGACCCGCACAGCGCCCAGTGGCACGCCTTCGAAGGGCGCTCCGGGTGCCATATGGCGCACGAAATACCTGGTCAAGGGGTGGCGCTGATCAGTTACCGGCACGACGGTCGACAGTATCTGAGTTTCTTTGCCAATCGGCCGCCGCGGGAAGAAATCACCGGCGATCTTTATATCGGTCAGCCCGTCTGGGGCGGGGATCAACGGCGCCACGTTGAATCCGTGCGGCTGCACCCCGACGCCCGTACCCTGCGTTTCAGCCGCCGGACCACGCAACGGCTGCTCGATGCCTTGCGGGACGGTCGCGAGCCCCAGATCCGCTACGAGGCCGTCTACAGTGGCGATCTGGTCGAGATCGGCCTAACGCCAGCCGCCTTCCAGCGAGCACTGGGCCACTATCGCGAATGCATTGCCCGTCACGAACGTGTTGACGCCGGCACCGCCACCCGCGGCCAGGTGATCCCCGGCCGCACTGGCGAGCCGATGGCGGACAGCGACGGCCCCACCTGGGAGGGCAATCTGCCGCGACTGCCACGCGGGCCGCGGACCGAGGTCTATTTTGCCACCGGCAGTGACGACCTGACACGCAACGCCCTGGACGAAATCCGGCGATTCGTGCGCGCCGTCGAGGACAACCCCCACTGGGGCGTCATACTATCCATCGGCTACGCCGACACTCGGGGCAGCGCGGAGGTCAACGAGCAGCTCGCCGAGGCGCGCGCGTCCGCCGTGCGGGACGAACTGGTGCATCTGGGGCTACCGGAGGATCGTATCGAGGTCGAGGCGCGGCTGATCGATGACGAGGACGCCGAGCAGGACATCCACGAACTGGCAGGCAACCGCCGCGTGGAGCTGCGCACGGCGCTCTAGGTTCCGTGTTCCAGGCAAGCCGCCGCAGCCATCAACCCCTACTATGTCGAAGATGAAGATCGAACTACCCGAGCCACTGCCCTACTCCGCAGAGCTACCGGTGCGCATCACCGACGTCAACTACGGCGGCCACCTGGGGAATGACGCGCTGGTTTCCCTGCTGCACGAAGCGCGGGTGGCCTTCCTCGGCCACCACGGCTTCAGCGAAGGGGACTGCGGTGGGGCCGGGATCGTGGTCAGCGAACTGGAAATCGCCTACCGCGCCGAGGCGTTCTACGGAGACGTCCTCTCCATCGCTGTCGGGGTGGGGGCGATCGGGCGCAGCCGGGCGGACCTGTTCTACCGCGTCGAGCGTTCGGCGGATGCCCGGGAGATCGCCCGCGCCCGCACGACCATTGCCTTCTTCGACTATGCCGCCCGCCGGCCGCGCCGCACCCCGGAGCGCTTTCTCGACACCTTCTGTGCCCGATCAAGCGCTTGATCAGCAGTGCGGCCCTCACCCTTCACCGCTGGTGAGCAGGAGGTCACGCTCGCTCTCGTGGGCGACACGTCGGGCCACGCTGCCCAGCAGCGCCCCCTGCCAGCGTGACAGGCCGCGGGTGCCCATCGCCACCAGATCGATGTCCGCCTCCCCCGCGACCTGATCGATCACCGTCGCCGGATTCCCGCTGCGTGCCTCATAGTGGGCGATACGGTCGCGCATCGGCAGCTCTGCCACCAACCGACTCAGCTCCTCCGCCGTCTGCTCCCGTCCGGCCTGCAGGGCTGCCTGAAGCTCCTGTGCGGCCCCCTCACCGGCCCCATAGATCCGCTCCAGCGGTGTCGTGTCGTGAACGCTCAGTAGGTGCAGTCGCGCATCGGGGGCCAGGCGGGCAGCCATCTCGACGGCTCGGCGCGAGCGCGGCGACCCGTCCACCGCCACCAGGACCCGTTGGTACGCCCCCCGGGGTGGACGCTTGACCACCAGGATCGGCGCGGACAACTCGTGGGTCAGCCGCTCGGCGGTCGCCCCCAGGAACAGATCACGGACGACGCGCCGACCGTGGGCGCCAATCGCCACCAGATCGGCGCCCCAGTCCCGGGCCTCTGCGGCGATCTCGCTGGCTCCACGCCCCCACCGACACCCGACCGTCCAGCTCGGGGCCGCCCCGTCTCCGGCGATCGCAGTGAGCTGCTCGGTCATTCGCGCCTCGCCGGCCTGCTCCAGTTCGCGGGTCGCCTGTTGCGCCCCGGCACCCTGCTCACGGAACAGCAATCGGAGGGTCTCTTCTTCGAGGTCGGCTTCGATGACGTGCACGGCCCGCAACTCGGCGCTGTGACGCCGGGCCAGCTCCACACTGCGCTGCGCCGCAGCTTCCGTCCGCTCGCTCAGGTCGGTGGCATAAAGGATCTTGTGCACGACACCCCTCCTAGTCGACGTATCCAGTCAGTTCGGCATACCCCACGGCGGTCACCGGACGCCCCGCGGCCTGGCCACGACCGCGCAGTGCACCCTCCCAGTACCGGAACCCGTCGCGCAGCTCCTGATCGGCCAGGACCGGTTCGAGCTCCAGCGTCAGATCTTCTTCCGGGTAGTCTAGCCGCCAGCGCGCCGGATAGGTGGCCTCACCATCCGGACTGGTCCAGTGGTCGAGCACCTCCAGGGTCACATCGTCGCGGGTCACGACTCGATGGCGGCCGTCCTCGTCCACCCATCCGCCCTTGCTCCTCGGGTCGATGCTGCCATCCTCCCGGCGCAGGTGGTAGAACATCAGTTCGCGGTCATCGTCGAGTTGAATAGAGAACCAGTCCCACCCGCTCTGCTCCTCGCTCAGGGTGCTGCTGCCCCACTCGCGATCGATCCAGGCCGTGCCCGAGACCGCGTGTTCGCCGTCGGGCACCACCACGCGCCCCTCGGCCCCAAGCCGCGGGACGGTGTAGTAATAGGAGGCGTTCCCGGGGGCGTCCCCCTTCTGGCTGTACCCGTCTTCCCCCTGGAAGACGATCGGCTTGCGGGCTTCAAGGTCCAGCACCAATTCCACGCCGCCGGCCTCCAGACGGGTCTGCAACTGCGCCAGGCCGGCACCCGGCGTACCGCGTACCTCCCAATCCTCGAGCCAGACCCGGAATGGATCGGGCTGGGCACCGGCGAGTCCGAGGGCTCCTCGTGCCAGCCGCTCGAAGTGGTGGTAGGTCTCCCCCTCGGTGTCGGTTACCGCGAAGTGGGCCATCCAGAGCTGGTTGGTCCCCCACGCCGATGGCCGCGGACTCGGCTCGGGACGCAGGGCGAACCGGAAAAAGGTGATCTGGAACCCGAAGTGGCGACCATCCTCATCGAACAGATTGCCGGTGATGTACCACCACTCGTGGCGGTAAGCGGGATGGGGGCCATGATCTTCTGGGAAGACTAGGGGGCGCGGCCCGAGCGCCCGCGCGTACCCCTCGGCATCCTGCTCGCCGGAGAGCGCCCCGGCCACGGTAATGCGCTGTTGCTCGGCCGCGTCCTCGCCCTCCGGTGGATCCATACACCCCGCAACCAGAACGAGCAGGACACAGGCCGCAGCCCGGCGCAGCCTGGCGATCCGTTCAGCCATCCTCACGCATCGCCTCCCCCGGCGGGACTCGGGCCGCACGGTAGGCCGGATAGAGCCCGGCGAGCAAGGCGGCCACCGTGGCCAACGCAACTGCCTGGCCCAGCAACAGCGGGTCCGCCTGGAACTGCAGGCTCCAGCCGAACGCGCGCTGATTGATCACGTCGGTCAGGGCCAGGGCCAGCGCCAACCCCGGTCCGATGGCCAGCAGCCCGGCGAAAACGCCCAACAGCCCGGTACGGGCCAGCTCCAGCGTCCACACTTGGGCCGGGGTCAACCCCAGGGCGCGCAGCACGGCCACCTCACTGCTGCGCTCCAGAGAGAGCGCCAGCAGGGCGCCGAACACCCCGGCCGCGGCGACGATGGCGGCCAATAGCTGCAGGACCCGGGTCACCGCGAAGGTGCGGTCGAACACGTCCAGCGAAAGACGCCGGATCTCGGCATCGGAGCGGAAGGTGAGCAGGTCGGCCTGCTCGCCGGCAGCCTCGCGCAGCGCGGCGATCAGAGCGTCGGGGTCGACCCCCGGCCCGGCGTGGACCGCCAGCCCGTCGATGGCCTCGTCCTCCCAGTGCGCGTCGTAGAAGCTGCGGGCGACGAACACCGCCCCCTGGCTGGTGGTGTAGTCATAAACCACGGCCAGCACCGGCAACACTCGCTCGCCGGACGGGGTCCGGACCACCATGCGGTCACCGAGCTTGAGCCCATGGTGTGCGGCAAAGGGCTCGGTGATATAGGCCCCCTCACCGTCCCGGAAACGCGTCCAGGCCGAAGGCGCCTGCGCCTTGTAGGCCATCCCGGCATCCCCGATCGGCCCGTGGTCGAAGGCGCGCAACTGGATCTCGCCGTACTCCGAGGGCACCCGCAACTGGCGGGACGTGGCCACCGACTCGACGCCCGCGACTGCGGCGAGGCGCTCGCGGAGCTGTGGGGGCAACGTCGGGGGCGATTCGCCGGTCCGGGACGGGGCGCTGACGTAGACATCGGCCGACAGGGTGCTATCGAGCCAGGCCGCCAGACTGCCGCGGAAGCTGTCAATCATCACGCTAACCCCGATGACCGCCGTCACCGCGACCACCAACGCAACCGCCGCCACCCCGCTGCGCGAAAGCCCGGCGCCGACGCCACGCGCGGCCATGCGGCCCGGTGCACCGAGCATCCAGCCGGCCGGGCCGGCCAGCGCGCCGGCCAGCACCCCGACGGCCCAGGGCACCATCAGCGCAGCGCCCACCAGCAGGGCAAACACCCCACCGAAGCCCACCACCAGCCCCCCGGTACCCCCCCACAGGAGACCGATCCCGAGTAGAGCGAGCAGCAACCCGCCCCCCGCCAGGGGCCGGACCCAACGCCGTGCACGCCCCTCCAGTGAGGCCCGGTCCAGGGCGGTGCGCGGCGCGACGGAGGCAGCCTCCCAGGCCGGCGCTGCGGCCGCCACCGCAGCGGCCAACAGCCCCAGCGCCGCAGCCATGAACAAAGCAGAGGGCGCCAGCGCGACCTCGCGAACGTTGAGGACGAAGTAGAGATCGGTGATGGTCCGGGTGACGAGTTCGAGCAGGCCATCCGCCAGGAGGTAGCCGAGCGGGAGGCCGACGAGTGTACCCAGGGCCCCGAGTGCGGCTCCCTCGGCGACCACCGAGCGGAACACCTGCCCGCGCCCCACCCCGAGAGCCCGCAAGCGACCGATCAGTGCCCGCCGCTGGACCACCGAGAAGGAGATGGCGTTGTAGATGAGCAGTGCCCCGACGAGCAGGGCCAGCAGGCTGAAGGCGGTCAGATTGAGACGGAACGCCGCGGTCATCTCGTCGAGGGCGGCAGCCCCCTCCTGCGCCTCGCTGATCACCGCGGCATTGGGCAGAAGCTCCTGGATGCGGGCGAGCCGGGCCTCACCGGCCACCCCACCGGGGATCACCAGGTCGATGCGATCGAGGCGTCCGACCCGGCCGAGGAGCTCCTGGGCGGTGGCCACATCCACCACGACGGTATCCCGAAGCCCCTCGGCAGTGAGTCGGTCCGGGGCCTCGGCGACGGCGGCCACCTCCAGCCGGTGGCTGCGCCCGCCGATCTCCACCGCCACAGTGTCGCCGTCGGTCACCCCTAACCGCGCGGCATCCTCGCGAAAGAGCACCACCAGATCGTCCCGCTCGAGCCACGCACCGGCATCAACGGCGCGCGCAGCGCCGGCCACCGCGTCCCGCACCCCGGCTTCGGCCCAGGGATCGATGCCAAGCACGCGCAGCGGCCCGTCCGGGCCGGAGACGTGCCCCTCCACCACCGGGGTAGCGGGACGAATACCGGAGCGCCGGAGTTCGGTATAAAGCGCCTCATCGAGGCCGGCGGTCCCAGCGGTGATCCGGTGGGTGGCCTCTCCGGCCAGGGCCTCGGCGGACCGTGTAAAAGCCCGCTCCGAGGAGGCGTTGGCCAGCTCGACGGCCACCACGACCGCCACCCCGAGCGCCACCCCGAGGATCGCCAGCGCCCCCTGCCACGGGTGGCGCAGGTGGTGACGCCATCCGGCCCGGGCGAGGATCACGCCGCAGCCACCTCCTGGAGCCGACCACCCTGCAGCGCCACCACGCGATCCGCCGCCGCGGCGACATCGGTGGAGTGGGTGGCGATCAGTGCGGTCATGCCGCGCTCACGACGAAGCTCGTTGAAGAGTCCGAGCACCGTTTGCGCCGTGGCCCCGTCGAGACTACCGGTCGGTTCGTCGGCGAGCAGCAGATCAGGGCCGTGCACCAGGGCGCGGGCGACCGCCACGCGCTGTCGCTCGCCGCCAGAGAGGAGCTCCGGGAATGTATCTTCTCGGCCCTGCAGGCCGACCCGTTCGAGCAACTCCCGTGCGTAGCGCCGCCCTTCGCGGTTCAGGACGCCGTTGAGTTCCAGTGGCAGGAGGAGATTCTCCAGGACCGTAAGGGTGGGGACGAGATTGAGCTGCTGGAAAATGAACCCGAGATGGCGGCGCCGGAAGAGCGTCCGGGCCGTCTCGTCGAGCGTCGTCAGATCCTCGCCGCCGAAACCGATCGTGCCAGCATCCGGCCCTTCCATCGCGCCGATCAGGTTGAGCAGGGTGGATTTGCCCGAGCCACTTGGTCCGACCACGGCCAGGGATTCGCCACGCCGGATGACGAGGTCGAGCCCATCGAGGACCACACGCACCCCCCCGCCCTCCGGGTAGCCCTTGCGCACCCCCAGCAAACGGATCAGCGGGCTATCCTCAGCCTCGCCCCCGTCACGACCCGTCCGGGAGCGCAGAGGCTGCCGATCGGCGCTGTGCCGCCCGGCAGCCGTTCCGTCAGTTGGAGAAGTAGCGGACACTCGGATCAGCCATGTACTCGGCCACCTCCGGCGCCTCCGCCACACCCACGCCCTCGATCAGGTCGTCCTCGGTGTAGTCGGTGTTCGGCAGGAAGATGGCACAGACATCCACCTGAACGCCCTCGCCGATCAGGCTGCGCATCATCTGCTGCGGATTGGCGCCCGCCGGGTCCAGGGCGTCGGCCTCGTAGTCTTCCGTGGCCATCTCGGCGCCGGGGCCACAGAGCAGGACACGCGGCTCCTGACCCTGCTGCATGCCCTGAGTCGCCAGGATCATGGCAAACCCCTGGGTCTGCACATCCTCGGAGGTCACGCTGACGAACAGTTTATCCGGACCGTGACTATCGGCCTGGACCAGGCCCACGCCGGCGACACTCAGTGCAGCCGCCGCCACTACCTTATTGAAAGCTCGCATCTTGGCTTGGCTCCTTGCGTGCATGGACGAGGCCGGTGATCGACCTCAGCTGGCAACATAGCGAAGCATTCATACCCATGCAAATCGCAGGCGGCTACTGCTTGACCGGCCGTTTGCTCAGTTTGCGCTGCAGGGTGCGACGATGGATCCCCAGCGCCCGGGCCGCCGCCGAGATGTTGCCGTCGTGCTCATTGAGCACCCGCTGGATCTGCTCCCACTCGAGGCGGCGCAGCGACATCGGCTTCTGCGGCGGCTTTTCCGGCTCAGCGGCAGGCTTGCCTTCCAGGGTCGCGAGCACGGTGTCGGCATCCGTGGGCTTGGGCAAGTAGTTGTAAGCCCCACGCTTAATCGCCTCCACGGCGGTGGGGATGCTCGCGTATCCGGTCAGCACCAGGATGCGGGCCTGCGGGAGTGCATCCTTGAGGGGCTCGACCAGATTGAGCCCCGAGTGCTCACCGAGCTTGAGATCCAGCACCACGTACTGCGGCTGCTGACTGCGCGCTTTCTGCAAGGCGGTCTCGGGCTCCTCGGCCGAGTCCACGTGGCAGCCCCGGCGCGAGAGCGAGCGCCCCAGCACCTGGGAGAAGGTCGTATCGTCATCGATGATCAGGATCGATGGCCCGTTCAACATGGTTCACCTCCTCTCCTCCTCAAGCCTCACCGGCTCTCTCCCTCAGTCGCTGCCGCGGTTGTGGTCCGCGCGCAGCCGTTCGAGGGAGACCTCGATCTTCGTTCGTGCCCCCCGGCCCTTCGGTGAATCCATCAGGGTGACACTGCCGCCGAAACGGTCCACGGTCGCATTGGCAAGCACCAGCCCGATCCCCATGCCCGATGGCTTGGTGGTCTGCACCACCCGACCTGCGGTACGCACGCGCTCGGAGTCGAGCCCCGTGCCCTCGTCATCGATCACCAGGGTCAATTTGCCACCGTCGCTGCTGATCGAGACCTCGACCCCACTGCAGCCATTCTCCAGCGACGCCTCGGCGGCGTTGTTCAGGAGATTGAGCAGGGCGTGCATGAGCGTCGGATCCTGGCTGATCTCGACATCCACGAACGGCTGCTGATACTCCACGCTGGGCTCGATCTTCGGGTGCATCAGCCGCCAGGTATCCACGATACGCGCCACGTGCTTCTGCAGTGAGACCGTGCGTCCCCCCTGATCACTGCCAGCTGCCCCGGCGTCCTTGAGATCTTCCAGGGTTTCCTTGCACACCGCAAGCTGCGAGCGCAACAGGTCAAGATCCTGCTGAAGCTCGGTGTCATCGCGACGTTCCTGGCGCAGCTCGTCGACGACCATGGACATGGTCGAAAGCGGCGTCCCGAGTTGATGGGCCGCGCCCGCAGCCACGGTACCGAGGGCCACGATCTGCTCGTTGCGCAGGGTATGCTCCCGGGCCCTCGACAGGCGCCAGTCCTGCCGGCGCAGGACCGAGGACATGAAACGGACGAACACGGTGATCATCCAGGCGGAGATCACGAAGTTCACCCACATGCCGATCATGTGCAGGTTGAAATCGCCCCCGATGATCGGGTGCGGGCCCTCCATCGGCAGATAGACCGCCAGCAGAAGCCCGTAGAGGACAAGGCAGAGGATTGCTACGACCAGGGCCAGGTTGGCCGGCATGGCCACGGCGGACAGCGCCACCGGCACCAGGTAGAGCGAGACGAAGGGGTTAGAGGGACCGCCGGTCAGCCCGAGGAGCACGGTGAGCGCTACGACATCGATGAGGACGTTGAACACGACCTCGGGCTGGGAGATCTGTTCGGGGGTGTTGCGCAGGCGCCAGAAGGCGAAGACGTTCCATGCAGCCAGCGCGGTGATCGTCAGCAGCAGCGGCACCAGCGGCAGGGTCAGGCCCAGTCCGAAATGGACGAAGAGGACAGTGATCATCTGCCCCGTGGTGGCGGTGATGCGCATCCAGGCGAGGATGCGCACCGCCTGGGCGGGCTCGAAACGCGGCACGCCCTCTGTTCCTGCGGCCATGTTGTTCGCCTTCTGTGGACCCGTCGATGGCGGCTCAGTCTAACAGCTAACCGCCCCCCGCCGGACAGGCCCGCAAGGATTACGGCACGTCGGGCTGACGCGGCGCGGACGCCGGCTGCCCGCCCCCCTGGACGCCGCACACCGCATCACACAGATCGAAGACGTGGGGGGCCGCGATGGCGAAGTAGGCCAGTGTTCCGCAACTGCGCCGCCGCACCAGGCCGTGCTGGCGCAGCACGCTCAGGTGCCGCGAGATGTTCGGTTGCGAAGAGCCGGTGAGCTCCACCAGCTCCCCAACACTCTTCTCACCATCCCGCAGGGCGTGGAGCAGCTGAAGGCGCAGCGGCTCACCCAGCGCCCGGAACTGCGCGGCGATGAACGCCAATGTCTCTGCATCCGGTTGGGATTCTCCCATGCCCATAACCTCACCCCCTCCGCCGCGCCGGGCAGGCCCCGGCGACTATTGATGCGTGTAGCAGTATATGCATATACTCTCATATACAAGTGAGCGAATCCATTATAAAAAGGGAGTTCCCGATGGGCGAGAGGCTGGCGAGCTGGTGCATCGACCACCGGCGATGGATCTTCGCAGCGATGGCCCTGCTGGCCATCACCCTGGGGGTGCTCATCCCCCGTATCCAGATCGACACCGACCCGGAGAACATGCTCCCGGCCAACCAGGCCGACCGGATCCTCCACGACCAGGTCCAGGAGCAGTTCAACCTGCACGATATGATCGTCGTCGGCCAGGTCAACGACGACCATCCAGAGGGGGTCTTTAACCCGGACTCCCTCGCCGCGCACTACCAGCTGACCCGGGCCATCGAGCAGATCGACGGCGTGGTCCGACGCGACCTGCTCTCCATGGCCGCCGTGGACAACGTCGAGCAGGCGGCGCCGGGGACCATCGACTACGACTGGCTGATTCCCACGCCACCGGAGACCCAAGAGGAGGCCGACCGGATCCGCGCTGCCGTCGAGCGGCTGCCCATGTACCAGGGGACCCTGGCCTCCGAGGACGGCACCGCCGCCGGCATCTTCGTACCCATCGAGAGCAAGGACCACAGCCACCGCATCGCCGGTGAGATCCGCGCCGCCGCCGAGGCGCTCGGCATCGAGGACGAACTCCATATCACCGGTCAGCCGGTGGCCCAGGACACCTTCGGCGTGGAGATGTTCCAACAGATGGCGATCTCGGCACCGCTGGCCGGGCTGATCATCTTCCTGGTGATGCTCTTCTTCTTCCGCAACATCCCCCTGGTCATCGCCCCCATGCTGCTGGCCATGACCACGGTGATCGCCACCATGGGGTTGCTCATCGGCACTGGCTTCACGGTGCACATCATGAGCTCGATGATCCCCATCTTCCTGATGCCCATCGCCGTGGTGGCCTCCATCCACGTCCTGTCGAACTTCGCCGACCGCTACCGACCCGGCGATGACCCGCGGCGCGTGATGGCCGGGGTCATGGAGCGGCTCTACAAGCCGGTGCTGTTCACCGCGCTGACCACCGGGGTCGGGTTCGCCTCACTGATGTTCACGCCGATCCCGCCGGTGCAGGTGTTCGGCGGCTTTATCAGCTTTGGGGTGCTCCTCGCCCTGGTACTGACCCTGACCTTCATCCCGGCCTACGTCGGCAGCCTGTCCCGCAAGAACCTCGACCGCATGGCCGAGCGGGTCCGGCGCCAGCAGAACGACACCGAGGGGTCACGGATGTGCGCCGTGCTCGATACCACCGGCCGCCTGGCCGTGCGTGGCCGCGCCTGGATCGTCGGCGGACTGGTGGTCCTGGTAGCTGTCGCGGTTTTCGGGATCACGCAGATCCAGATCAACGACAACCCGACCCGCTGGTTCAAGGCGAACCACGATATCCGCGTCGCCGACGAGGTCCTCAACGACCGCTTCGCCGGGACCTACGAGGCGTATATCCGACTGCGCCAGACCGGCCTGGAGGAGGTCGCCGAACGCCTCGATGCCGAGGCGCAGGAGATCCTGGAGGCTGCGGAAGACGACGGTTTCGAGCTGCAAGAGCGCTGGGAGCGGCTCAACGCCGAAGCCGCCGACGAGGGACCGATCGGCGATCGAATGGAGGCACTGGCCACCGAGATCGACGACCTGCTCTTCGAGGTCGATCTGGACGAGGCCGAGCACTGGGAGGCCCTGCTCGATGCCGTGGAAGCGGCACGCACCGAGACCCGCGCCTTCCAGAGTCCGGAGCATCTGGGCTGGATGGCCGAACTCCAGGAGCACCTGGTCGAGGCCGGTGTGGTCGGCAAGGCCAACTCCCTGGCCGACCTAGTGCGGACCGTCAACCGCGAGCTGATCAGCGGCGAGCCGGAGGACTACCGGTTGCCGGGGACCTCCGGCGGCGTCTCCCAGGCGATCCTCAGCTTCCAGGGCTCCCACCGCCCCCACGATCTGTGGCGCTTCGTGACCCCGGACTACACCGAGGCCAACGTCTGGCTGCAGCTGCCCAGCGGCGATAACCAGGATATGGCCCGGGTCCTCGACGCCGTGGATGCGTTCGTGGCCGAGCACCCCCCGCCGGAGGGCGTGGAACTCGACTGGGCTGGCGCCACCTACATCAACCTGGTCTGGCAGGGGGAGATGGTCGAAGGGATGCTCTTTGCCCTGCTCTCCGCCTTCGCCGTGGTGCTGGTGATGATGATCGCCCTGTTCCGCTCCCTGACGCTGGGTGTACTGGCGATGCTGCCGCTGACGGTCACCATCGCCTTCATCTACGGCGTCATGGGGCTGGTGGGCAAGGATTACGATATGCCGGTGGCGGTGCTCTCGTCGTTGTCGATCGGCCTGTCGGTCGACTTCGCCATCCACTTCATCCAGCGCCTGCGCATGGCCCTCGCCGAGACCCGAGAATGGCGCAGCGCCCTGACCCAGGTCTTCCGCGAGCCGGCGTGCGCCATCACGCGCAACGCCATCGTCATCGCGGTGGGCTTCCTGCCGCTACTCGCCGCCCCCCTGGTGCCGTACATCACCGTGGGCACCTTCCTGGCCAGCATCATGGCGGCCTCGGCGCTGGTGACCCTGCTGGCCCTGCCGGCGATCGTCGCCTTCGCCCCCCGGCTTTTCTTCCCCCGCGCCCAGCAAACGGCGCAACCGCAACAGGAGGTATAACCCATGGACCGAGACCTCAACCGCTGCAAGGAAACTCCAGGCCGCCCGCGCTGGCGCGGCATGACCACACTGCTCCCGGCGCTCCTGCTCGCCGCCCCGTGGGCGGGGGCCGACGAGGGGCACGATACCGATGTCGCCGAGATCGTCGAACGAGCCAACCTGGCCGCCTACTACGCCGGGGAGGATGGCCGCTCCGAGGCGCGCATGCGGATCGTGGATGACCGCGACCGGACCCAGACCCGGCAATTCACCATCCTTCGCCGGGATGTCGAGGACGGCGGCGATCAGCAATACCTGGTCGCCTTCAGCCGCCCCTCCGAGTTCCGCGGGGTCGTCTTCTTGGTCGAGAAACACCCCGGCGGCGATGATGACCGCTGGCTCTACCTGCCGGACCAGGATCTGGAACGCCGCATCGCTCCGGGCGACAAGCGGACCAGCTTCGTCGGGTCTCACGTCTTCTATGAGGACGTCTCCGGCCGCCACCTGGAGGACGACGACCACGAGCTGATCGAGGTCACCGACGAGCACTACCAGGTGCGCTCGACCCCGCGGGACGATAGCAACGTGGAGTTCGCGGCCTACACGACATGGATCGACCGCGATACCTACCTGCCCCTGATCACCGAGTACGAGGACAGCGACGGCAGCGTCTACCGCCGTATCGAGAGTTCCGACGTCGAGGAGATCGACGGCTACCCCACCGCGATGCGCATGCGTGTCGAAGACGAACGCATGGGCGGCCATACGGAGGTCCAGTTCCGCGGTCAGGAGTACGACCTGGGGCTCCCTGAGAGCGTCTTCACCCAGCGCAGCCTGCGTAACCCGCCCCGCGACTGGTTAGGGAGGTAGATCACCATGAGCACGGCAAGCGTCGTCGGCGCCCGGTCCGGGCGCCGTGTCCGCCCGCCCCGTTGGATCGCGGGCCTGGCCTTGGCCGCCGGGGTCGGCTCGCCGGCCCTGGCCGACTGGGACGACGATCCGTGGGCGGACGACCCCTGGGACGAGGAGGAGCAGTGGCTCCCTTTTGAGGTGGACGGCTTCGTGGAGATCGCCGGCGGCCACCACACCCGGGATAACCAGGTCCTGGACAAGGACTACAACCTGGCCGAGGCCCGCCTGCGCCTGGAGGCGCGGGGGGACTGGCGCCGATTCGATTTCCGGGTCCGCGGTGACGGCGTGGCCGACCAGGTCAAGGAGGAGATCCGCGGCGAGCTGCGCGAGGCTCGGGTTGCCTTCCCCGTTGGGCAGCGGCTGGACATGCGGGTCGGTCGTCAGGTACTGGCCTGGGGGACCGGCGATCTGCTCTTCATCAACGATCTCTTCCCCAAGGATTTCAACTCGTTCCTCACCGGCCGCGACGAGGACTACCTGCAGGGTCCCTCCGATGCGGTGCGCGGCACCTGGTACGGCGACAACGTGACCCTGGACCTGGTCTGGACCCCCGTCTTCGAACCCGACGATTATCCGAACGGGGAGCGGCTGAGTTACTTTGACCTCCGTGAGGAGCGCCAAACCGAGCAATCGCCACCCGCCGACGACCCGGACAGCTTCCCGGACGACGGTGAGCTGGCGGCGCGGCTGACCCACCGCATCGGCAGCGCCGAGCTGGCCGGGTACTTCTACCGCGGCTTCTTCCCGCAGCCGGAGGAGCAGGCCAACGACCGCCTCACCCACGCCCGGCTCAACGCCTACGGCGCCAGCATCCGGGATCGGCTCGGCCCGGGCATTGCCAACGCCGAGGTCGGCTACTACGACTCGGTGGACAACCGCGACGGCGATCGCAGCGTGCAGGTCCCGAACTCGGAGTTCCGGGCGTTGCTGGGCTACACCTGGGAGGCGGCGACAAACTTCGACGTGGGTCTGCAGTACTACCTGGAGTGGCTACAGGATTACGACGACCTGGAGGCCCGATGGCAGGCGGACGACGACCTGCTCCCCGAGGAGTACCGCCAGGTGCTCACCACCCGGCTCACCTACAGCGTGTGGCGGGACAACCTGATCGGCTCGCTGTTCGCCTTCTACTCGCCGGACGACGAGGATTACTACCTACGGCCGTCGGTGCGCTACCGCGCCTCCGATGCATTGAGCTATTCGGTGGGAGGAAACCTGTTCGGCGGCGACAGCGACCACACCTTTTATGGGCAGTTCAAGCGGGATTCCAACCTCTACGCCCGAGTCCGCTATCGCTTCTGAGCCGTAGACGCCCCCACGAGACCCGCCAGGGGTCGCCGGGGGGCGCCGCCTCCGGCCCGCTAGGAGCGCTGACAGAAGAGTTCGTAGAGGCGCTCCAGCAGGGCCTCGGTCTCGGGGCTAGCCAGGCGGTAGTAGATGGTTCGAGACTCGCGCCGTGTGGCCACGATCCCCTCCTCGCGCAGCCGCGCTAGCTGCTGTGACAGGGCCGGCTGGCGCATCTTGAGGAGCTGTTCCAGTTCACCCACCGAGCGCTCCCCGGCGACCAGATGGCAGAGGATCATCAACCGCCGCTCGTTGGCCAGGGCCTTGAGGAAGGCCGCGGCATCGGCGGCCCGCGTGTCCATCTCCGTCGGGTCCGGTATCACGCCCTCGTCGGGTGCGCTACTCTGGATCTCTGGCTGCACGGTTTCCGTCGACATGGTCGGCTCCGGACTGCTTCGCGAATGCAACGCGGCTCTCAGCCGTCGATGACAGTGAAATAGTACCCCAGGTGATCCTGCTTATCGGGATCGTCATCCACAAACCGCAGGGTCATGCGCAGGATATCAGTATCCTGGCGCTTTTCGGCCGCCTGCAGGGCGTGAATATAGGCGTTGACGCGGGAGGTCCGCCCGTCTTCGTCGGTAGTGAAATCGAAGGTGGCCTGATCGAGCAGGGTCGGCATGCGCTCGGGCCGCTTGAAGACCACCACCACCTGGTTGAAGTCGATCTCCTTGACCAGGCAGCCAATCGTGCCGCCCGAGTGGCGCACCTGGGCGATGACCTTATCCCGAGGCGTTGCACGCTCCTTGCGGGAGCTGGGCACGCTGGCGTCGGTCTCCAGGCGTTCGGCGATATTCAGATCACCCGAAAGCCCGCCAGCAAGCACGGCGGCCGAGTCGCCCCCCTGGACCTGGGATTCAGCCCCGCCCAGCTTCTTCAGCGCCTTGGCGGAGACCCCCAGCGACTTGGTCAGCGCCCGGGTCACCACCTCGAAGAGCTTCTCATTGGTAAACGGCTTGACGATGTAGTTGGTGGCGCCGCGCTCCACCGCCTGAACCACGTGCTCCCGATCCCCACGGCTGGTGATCATCACGAACGGGATGTCGGAAAGATTCTCGTCGGAGCGCATCCATTCGAGCACCTCGAGGCCGCTGACCTCCGGCATCTCCCAGTCACAAAGGACGAGATCAAAGCCACCGGTGGTCAGCTTCGCCTGCGCCTGCCGACCGTTGGCAGCCTCGTGCACGACGAACCCGGGGTAGCCAAGCTTGACCCCCTTCTTGACTAGATCCCGGGTGAAGGTCGCGTCGTCCACGACCAGGATGTGGAGCTTCTTCGCCATGACGCCTCCTACGGCTACCGGGTCAGCTTACCAAATCCCCGACCCTTTGCCGTAGGTGCGCCCTGATCCCTGCGCGGGGCCCCGCGCTAGCCGAAGACCGCCTCCTGGGAGTAGCCATCGCGCTCCATGAGCTCGCGCAGCCGCCGCAGTGCATCGATCTGGATCTGTCGTACCCGCTCGCGGGTCACCCCCACCTGCGTGCCCACCTGCTCGAGCGTGTAGCGCTCGTGGCCGTTGAGCCCGAAACGCCGCTCCAGCACGGCCCGCTGCTTGTCAGTGAGGAAGCCGAGCCAGTCTTGCAGATGCCGCACGACGTCGTCGTCCTCGAGGACATTCTCCGGCATGCCCTGCGTCTCGTCGGGAATGGCGTCGAGTAGCACCCGGTCGGAATCCTTGCCGATCGGCACATCCACCGAGGTGGTCCCCTCGTTGAGACCGCGCATGCGTCGGACGTCTTCCGGCGAACGCCCCATAGCATCGGCGATCTCATCGACCGTGGGTTCGTGATCCAGTGTCTGGGTCAGGCGGCGCTGGGTCCGCAGGTACTGGTTGATCTCTTTGATGACGTGGATCGGCAGCCGGATGGTGCGTGTCTGATTCATGATGCCGCGCTCGATGGTCTGCCGGATCCACCAGGTCGCATAGGTCGAGAAACGGAACCCGCGCTCGGGATCAAACTTCTCCACGGCGCGGATCAACCCCAGGTTGCCCTCTTCGATGAGGTCCAGGAAGGCGAGGCCGCGGTTCATGTAGCGCCGGGCGATCTTGACCACCAGCCGGAGGTTGCTCTCGATCATGCGCGCCCGGGCTGCCGCATCGCCCTGCTGAACGCGTCTCGCCAGCGCGACCTCCTCCTCGGCCGTGAGCAGGGAGGCGTGGCCGATCTCATTCAGGTAGAGCTGCGTGGCGTCCAGCGCGGTGCGACACTCCGTGCTGGATCGGCTCCTACGGGGCCGGCGAGCCGGCTCGGGCTCGCTGCCCTCATCGATGCCGTAGGGCTGGATCAGCTCGCCGGGGTCATCGATCATCGGGGGATCGCGCTCTGCGTCCACATCAGCGTACGCGTGCACGCTGACAACCGCCGTATCGAGGGTCATATGGACCTCCCAGTGGTCTCTAACCGCTCGCCGGGCTTCCCCGCCCGGCTTCCTTGGACAGCCGATGGAGGATCAGCTCCTTGGTCAACTCCCGGCGCGGCCGCGCCGCCTCCAAACCCCCTGCTGCGAGGCGCTTTCAACCCTCGCATTGATGATCGTTGTTTTGACGGTAATCAAATTTCTATGGTTAAGCTATTACCAAACCGGCAAGAGCGCAATAGGAAAAGTATGAACGATTCGACTTCTTTTTAACCTGTCCTAATCTCGCGCCGGGAGGTAGGCCTCCGGGTCCACCACCTCGCCATCGATGCGGATCTCGAAGTGTAGACTGGCTGCCTCGGCCCCGGGTGCACGCCCCATCTCCGCAATCGGATCCCCACCGCTGACTCGATCCCCTTCCTGAACCTTGAGGGTGCGGTTGTAGCCGTAGGCCGACAGGAAGCGATCATCGTGCATGAGGATGACCAGATTGCCGTACCCCCGCAGCCCACTACCACTGTAGACCACCTCGCCATCGGCCGCAGCGCGGATCGAGTCCCCCTCCGAACCGCCAATCTGGATACCGCTCTTGCCCCCACTATCGGTGGCATAGGACCTCTGCACCTCGCCCTCGGCAGGCCAGACCCAGTCGAGTTCATAGGCGGGGGGATCATCCGGAGGGGGCGGCGGTTCGCTGGTGGTGTCACCCGCCGGTGCCTCGCTTGCATCCCGTGTCGGGTCGTCGCCGTCCGCGGCACCGCCTGGCGGGTTCAGGACCAGATACGCCCCGGCCTGGATCTGGTCCGGACTGGATAGCTCATTCCAGCGCTGCAGCTGCTCGACACGCAACCCATGTCGCCAGGCGATGCGGCTTAGGGTGTCGCCCGGCTGCACCTCGTAAAGATAGATTCGCCGGTGGCCATCCTCCTCCCAGTCACCGTCCCAGAGCGTCGCGCAACCGGGTATCAGGAGGAGGATCAAGGCCCAGACCAGGATGCGCGACGCGGTGCCCAGCATCGGACGGCTACCCGTACTTGACCCACAGTATTCCGAGCAGTAACACGATGACGCTGATCCACCCGAGCCGCTCGACGTGGCGCAGCAACCAGGGCTCAAGCCGAGCGCCACCCCAGGCTACCAGGCCGGCGACCAGGAAAAACCGCGCCCCGCGACCCAGCAGCGAGGCGATAATAAAGGGCAGTAGGGCAACCCCGGTCGCCCCGGCCGCCACCGTGAAGACCTTGTACGGGATGGGCGAAAAACCGGCCACCAGGACCACCCAGAATCCCCACTCGCGGAACCACTCCACCGCCGTCCGATAGGCCTGTTCGTAATCGGCCGCCTCGATCCACGGCTCGACCAGGTAGAGCGCAAAGTACCCGAGGGCGTAACCGATCAGCCCACCGAGCACCGACCCCACCGTGGCGATGAGGGCAAAGGATGCGGCCCGATTCGGCCGCGCCAGAGCCATCGGGGCCAGGAGGACATCCGGCGGGATCGGAAACACCGAGGACTCAGCGACACTGAGCCCACCCAGCGCCCAGGGGGCCCGACGGTGGCCGGCCCACCGCACCGTCCAGCTGTACAACGGCCCGAACACTCGCACTCAGACCCGCCCCTCAAGCATCGGCACGAACGAGACTCCGGCCACCCGGCGCTGCTCGTACGCATCCCCCCGACGATCCACCACCAGAAGCTCCTGATAGCCGGCGCCACCGATCGGTGCAACCAAACGCCCCCCGTCGGCGAGCTGCTCAAGCAGCGCCTCCGGCAGCGCGTCCGGCGCCGCGGTCACGATGATGCCGTCGTAGGGGGCGTACTCCGGCCACCCCTCATAGCCATCACCGTGGCGAAGCTGGCAGTTGAACAGGCGGACCGCCTGCAGCCGCTCTCGGGCCCGGCGCAGCAGGGAACCGATCCGCTCGATGCTGTAGACCCGCGGAACCAGCCGGGCCAACACCGCGGCCTGGTAGCCGGAGCCGGTCCCCACCTCCAACACCCGCTCCGGGACCCCCGGCTCGAGCAGCAGCTCGGTCATCCGTGCGACCACCCAGGGCTGGGAGATCGTCTGCCCCTCGCCAATGGGTAGCGGGGTATTCTCGTAGGCGCGGCTCTCCAGGGCTTCGTCGACGAACAGGTGCCGGGGCACCTCGCGCATCGCCGAGAGCACCCGTTCGTCCTGGATACCCTGGGCCGCCAATGCATCCACCAGCCGATCCCGGGTCCGTTGAGAGGTCATGCCAATCCCCGCTGCGTTCCGCTCGCGCATCACCACGTCACCCCGTCCAGCCAGCCGCGGACCTGCTCGAGCCCCGCATGCCGGGTTAGATCGACCTGGATCGGGGTCACCGAGACAAACCCGTTGCGTACGGCGTAGAAATCGGTCCCGGGACCCGCGTCCTGCTCCGAGCCCGGGGGCCCCACCCAGTAGATGGTGCGCCCCCGCGGGTCGTGCTGCTTGATGACCGGCTCGGCGCGATGCCGGCAGCCGAGCCGCGTGGCGTGAAACCCCTGGATCTCGTCCCAGGGCAGGTCCGGCACGTTGACGTTGAGGATACTGTCCGGGGGGAGCGGGTCATCCTGGATCTGCTCAAGCAGTTTCACGGCGACCCGAGCGGCGGTGTCGTAGTGCACCGGCGCCCAGGTACCGGCCAGCGAGATGGCGACCGCCGGCAGGCCGAGGTAGCGCCCCTCCATCGCCGCTGCCACCGTGCCACTGTAAAGCACATCATCGCCCAGATTGGCGCCGGCGTTGATGCCGGAGAAGACCATGTCCGGATCCTCCTCCAGCAGCCCTGTCAGCGCCAAGTGCACACAGTCGGTCGGTGTGCCCTGGACCCGGAACCGGTCGGGCTCGATGGGATGGACGCGGATGGGATCCTCCAGCGTCAGCGAGTTGCTGGCCCCGCTGCGATCCCGCTCCGGGGCCATCACGGTCACCCTCGCCACGGTACCCAACCGTTCAGCCAGCTTCAGAATCCCCTCGGCCTGGTAACCATCGTCGTTGCTGATCAGAATGTACATCTTGCTCCTGCAGGCGAAGCCTCGAACACACAGTTGCCGCCAAGATTGGCAGTATAACGTGTCCCGGAGCACCACCGTGGGGGTTCGGCATGAGCGACCAACAAGACGGCAGTGGCGACTCGCGGGATCCGGCGGATGAAACGGCCCTGTTCCGTCAGGCCATGGCCGACGTGCGCCGCTACGACAACGATCAGACCGAGAGGC
Source organism: Halorhodospira halophila SL1 (assembly GCF_000015585.1). Lineage (NCBI taxonomy): Bacteria > Pseudomonadati > Pseudomonadota > Gammaproteobacteria > Chromatiales > Ectothiorhodospiraceae > Halorhodospira > Halorhodospira halophila. The sequence continues at coordinate 1,545,036 of NC_008789.1, forward strand.
GCCCGCCGCCGCCCCCACCGCGGCCCATCCAGCGTGAAGCCGACGAGCGTCGGGTGGTCGAGAGCCTGCTCGAGCCCCCGCCCGACCCGGCCGAAGTTGAAACCGGGGAGGAGCTACTCTACTACCGCGCCGGCGTTCAGCGCCGCGTGCTGAGACAGCTGCGGCGCGGCCATTACCCGCCGGCAGCCCAACTCGATCTACACGGACTGACCCGGCGTGAGGCCTACCGAGAGCTGACGCTCTTCCTGGCGCATGCCGCGGAACGCAACCACCGCTGTGTGCGCATCATCCACGGCAAGGGGCGCGGATCGCAGCGGCCGCAGCCGGTGCTGAAGGTCGCCGTCGATCACTGGCTGCGGCGTAGGGACGACGTGCTGGCCTTCGCTTCGGCACCGGAGAGTGACGGCGGCACCGGCGCCGTCTACGTGCTGCTGCGCAAGCCGGGCCCGCGGTAACCCCGGGGCAGGAGCGATGTCACTCTTCCGCGGCGGTCTCCAAGACTTCCGCGATCACCGTGGTGGCGTAGGCCCCGGCGGTGAGCGTGAAGTCGAGAGAGAGGGTCTGTGCGTCGGGCCAGTGCCAGACCAACTGCCGGGGCATCAGGCGCAGTGGACGGCGGTCGGCGCGCACCCCGCGCTCGGCCAGTGCGGCCAGCAGCTCGGGCTCCTCGGCGAGGACCTCGTCTTCAAGCGCCGCCACCGCACCTTCCGGCCGATCCCCACCAACCCCGGGCAAAGGCCCGCTGGGATGGACATCCCCCTGGGCGACACGCCGCCGGAGGGGGGCATCCACCGCCACCACCGGAAAATGGCTACCGGTTCCATCGAGCGCCGCCCGTTCTCCGGCCAGCAACGTATCCCAGGTACCGGCTGCCACCCGCCGGGCCAGCACTCGGTTGAACAGATCCGAACGCACCGCAGAGATCAGTAGCCCACGCACGGTACGACCTCGGACCGGCTCGCCCTCGAGCAACCAGGCCCGCGCCTGCTGCAGGTTGCGCCCCCCGCGCCCGAAACGCTGGGGCCCGAAATAGTTGGGGACGCCCCGCCGGGAAATGGCATGCAGGCGGCGCTCCACCGCCCGACGCGGCGCCGATACTTCGCGAACCAGCAGGCGGAAGCGGTTGCCGCCGAGCGCGCCGCGGCGCAGCTTGCGGGCGTTGCGGGTAGCCGCAACGATCTCGACGCCGTCCTCTAAACATCCCGGCAGCAGCGCCGGGCACGCCTTCGGCGCATGCACCGAGAACCACTGGGTGGTCACTGCGTGCCGGTCCTTGAGACCGGCAAAGCTCACGGCGCCCCGCGACACCCCCGCCCGAGCCGCCAATATCTTGGCGACAGCCTCGGTCGTCCAGCCGCGTTTGCAAACCTGGATCAGGCAGTGCTCGCCCACCCCGGAGGGCTGAAACGGCAGCTGCTCATCCACGCGGAAGTCCTCGGGGCAGGCGCGCAGGCGCGCCGTGCCCAAGGGTCCGCCGTGGGCCCGGATCAACCCCGCCCCGGGGCCGATTCCACCAGGACCACTGCCATCGCGGCGATCCCCTCTCCCCGGCCGGTGAAGCCGAGGCGCTCGCTGGTCGTCGCCTTGACGTTCACCGCCCCGGGCGACAGCTCCATGGCGTCGGCGGTGGCCTGGCGCATGGCACCGATATAGGGAGCCAGCTTAGGGGCCTGAGCAATCACCGTGCCGTCGACATTCACCGGCACCCATCCGGCCTCGGCAGCCAAACGCAGCGTCGAGGCCAGCAGACCGATGCTGTCGGCGTCCCGCCAGCGCGGGTCGTCGTCCGGGAAGTGGCGACCGATATCCCCCATCCCACAGGCGCCGAGCAGGCCGTCGGTGATCGCGTGCAGGAGGACATCGCCGTCGGAGTGGGCCTCCAACCGCTTGTGGTACGGGACCGCGACCCCGCCCAGCCGAAAACCCTCGCCCTTGCCGGCGAACCGGTGGACGTCGAAACCCTGCCCAATGCGAATCACGCGGTTTGCTCCCTCTCCGTGGCCGCCCGCTGCGCCGTAAGCACGGCAGCAGCCAGATCCAGGTCAGCCTGATGGGTGATCTTCAGATTGCCGGCTTCGCCAGTGACCAGCCGCGGCTGGCCGTCATGCCATTCCACAGCCTGGGCCTCGTCGGTGACGGCCACACCAGCTGCCAAGGCCGCGTCCAGCGCCGCCGACAGACGCCGCAGCGGGAAAAGCTGAGGCGTCTGGGCCTGCCACAGCCCCTCCCGGGAGACGGTGGCACCGACGCAGTCGCCATCGGCGCGCTTGAGGGTATCGCGGACCGGGGTCGCCAGCAGGGCGCCGTCGACGGCTGCCCCCCCCTCGTCGATCAGTCGGTCCAGTTCGGCCGCACTCAGGCACGGCCGTACGGCGTCGTGGACCAGCACCCGATCCTCGGGGTTGGCGATCCCGCCCAGGTAGGCCAGCGCGGCCCGAACCGAATCACGCCGCTCTGCCCCCCCTTCCACGCGGTGCACGGGTTTCCCCGCCACCTGCCTGTCCAGTCCCAGGGCGTCCCAGTGGGGGTCGTCGGCGGCCAACGCCACCACGGCCCCGGCCACCTTCGGGTGACCGAGCAGCCGTTCCAGGGCCCAGCCGATCACCGGCCGCCCCAGCAGCAGGCGATACTGTTTGGGGCGATCCCCGCCCCCCATACGCCGGCCCACACCGGCCGCCGGTATCACCGCCCAGTAGCGCCCCATTACTCCTCCACAACCTGGTAGAAGACCTCGTCGTCCCGGATCATACCGAGTTCATAACGGGCCCGTTCCTCCAGGGCCTCGGTGCTCTCCTTAAGATTCTCCACCTCGGCCGCCAGCGCCTCGTTGCGCGCCTCGGCCTGCTCGTTCTGCTGTTGCTGCGTGGCCACGGCACCGCGCAGTTCGAGCAAGCCGGGAATACTGGCCTGCCCAAACCAGAGCTGGGCCTGCAAGAGGACCAGCAGCACAGCGAGCAACCCGTTCACCCAACGCATGGCGCCCTCCTGGGACGGCCCCACGCGGCGATCACTGACCTACCCCTGCTCAGGACGCAGCGCGTCTCGACCCACGTACCGGGCGTCGTCGCCGAGCTCCTGCTCGATCCGCAGCAGCTGGTTGTACTTGGCCACCCGATCGGAGCGGCACAACGAGCCGGTCTTGATCTGTGTCGCCCGCGTGGCCACGGCCAGGTCGGCGATCGCCACATCCTCGGTCTCCCCGGAGCGGTGAGAAACCACCGAAGTGTAGCCGGCCTCGTCGGCCATGCGGATCGCCTCCAGGGTCTCGGTCACGGTCCCGATCTGATTGAGCTTGATCAGGATGGAGTTAGCGATGCCGCGGTCGATCCCCTGCTGCAGAATCTGCGGGTTGGTGACGAACAGGTCGTCGCCCACCAATTGAATCTGACCACCCAGGCGCTCGGTCAGCACCTTCCAGCCGTCCCAGTCCGACTCATCCATGCCGTCCTCGATGGAGACGATCGGATACTTATCGACGAGCTGCGCCAGGTAATCGGCGAACCCGGCGGCGTCGAAGTCCCGCCCTTCCGAGGCGAGGTGATAGCGACCGTCGCGATAGAGTTCCGAGCTGGCCACGTCCAGAGCCAGGGCCACCTGATCACCGGCCTGATAGCCGGCGCGCTGAATGGCCTCGATGATGGCTTCCAGGGCCGCCTCGTTGGAGGGCAGATCCGGGGCGAAGCCACCTTCATCGCCCACGGCAGTGGAGAGCCCACGCTCGTGGAGGACCTTTTTGAGCGCATGGAAGATCTCGGCACCGCAGCGCAGCGCCTCGGAGAACCGATCAAACCCGATGGGCATGATCATGAACTCCTGGATATCCACGCTGTTGTCGGCGTGCTCCCCACCGTTGAGGATGTTCATCATCGGGGCCGGCAGCTGGGCAGCGGACCCCTCCTGCTGCAGGTGGCGATAGAGGGGCAGACCGCGACTGCGCGCTGCCGCCTGGGCGACGGCCATGGATACGGCGAGGATGGCGTTGGCACCAAGACGGTCCTTGTTGGGGCTGCCGTCGAGGTCGATCAGCTGCCGGTCCAGAGCGGCCTGATCGTCGGCACTCCCCCCCTGGAGCGCCTCGCGGATGGTGGTGTTGACGTTCTCCACCGCGGTGCGCACCCCCTTGCCGTTGTAACGCCCCCCGCCGTCACGCAGCTCGACCGCCTCACGGCTCCCGGTGGAGGCGCCGGAGGGCACCGCGGCCCGACCGAAGCTGCCGTCGTCCAGCCAGACGTCGGCCTCGACGGTCGGGTTACCGCGAGAGTCGAGGACCTCGCGGCCGATGACACGCTCGATGTTCGCCATGATTCAGTCGCTCCTTCATTGCTCGGCGAATCCCTGCTCCTTGACGACGCGATCCAGCGCGATCAGCGTCGCGAGGAGTTCGCGCATACGATCCAGCGGCCACGCATTGGGGCCATCGGACAGCGCGGCATCGGGATCCGGATGGGTTTCCATGAACAGCCCCGACACGCCCGCGGCCACCGCGGCGCGCGCCAGCACGGGCACGAACTCCCGCTGCCCCCCCGAGGCGTGGCCCTGCCCCCCGGGCAGCTGCACCGAGTGGGTCGCGTCGAAGACCACCGGCGCCCCGGTCTGGCGCATCACCGCCAGCGCCCGCATGTCGGAGATCAGGTTGTTGTAGCCGAAAGACACCCCGCGCTCGCAAACCAGGATGTGCTCATTGCCGGTCGCGCGCGCCTTGTCGACGACATGGGTCATGTCCCAAGGGGCAAGGAACTGGCCCTTTTTCAGGTTGACTGGCAGCCCGCAGGCAGCCACCCGCTGGATAAAGTTGGTCTGACGGCAGAGGAACGCGGGGGTCTGGAGCACATCGACCACCGAGGCCACCTCGTCGAGCGGGGTATCCTCGTGGACATCGGTGACCACGGGCACCCCAACCTCGCGGCGCACGCGCTCCAGCACGCGCAGACCTGCCTCCATCCCGGGGCCACGATAGCTCTGCGCCGATGAGCGGTTGGCCTTGTCGAAAGAGGATTTGTAGATCAGCGGCACCCCGAGCTCAGCGCAGAGATCACGCAGCTCCAGGGCGCTCTCCAGGGCCAGCGCCTCGGACTCGACCACGCACGGGCCGGCGATCAGGAACAGCGGCTGCTCGATGCCGGCCCGAAAACCGCAGAGCTCAATGCTGCTCATGGTTGAATGCCTGCGCAGTGCCATCGCGGTGGGCGATCGCCGCCCGCAGGAAGCTTGCGAACAGCGGGTGCCCATCCCGTGGCGTGGATGTGAACTCCGGGTGGAACTGGCAGCCAATAAACCAGGGATGCTCGGGCAGTTCCACCACTTCGACCAGGCGACCGTCCTGGGACCACCCCGAGAAGCTCAGGCCGGCCTCGGCCAGGCGCTCGCGGTAGTGGTTGTTGAACTCGTACCGGTGGCGGTGACGCTCGACGATGCGATCCTTGCCGTAGACTTGGTTGATCAGGGTCCCGGCAGCCAGGCGGCACGGCTGCCCACCCAAGCGCATGGTGCCGCCCAGGTCATCGGCCTCGTCGCGCTGCTCCACCTCGCCTTCGTCGGTCATCCACTCGGTGATCAGGCCGATCACCGGATGGTGCGGGTGCCGGACGAACTCGGTGCTGTGAGCGTTCTCCAGCCCCGCCTGGTGCCGCGCATACTCGATCACCGCCAACTGCATGCCCAGGCAGATGCCGAGATAGGGGATCCGGCTTTCACGCGCGAAGCGCACGGCCTCGATCTTGCCCTCGATGCCGCGCTGCCCGAAACCGCCCGGCACCAGGATGGCATCCGCCCCCTCCAGCGCCGAACACCCCTCGCGCTCCAGGGATTCCGAATCCACGTAGCGGATATTCACCCGCTGACGCGTCTGGATACCAGCATGGCGCAGCGCCTCGTTGAGGGACATGTAGGCGTCCGTGAGGTCGACATACTTGCCGACCATGGCCACCGTGACCTCCCCCTCCGGGTTGGACATGATCTCCACCACCCGGTGCCAATCCGCCAGGTTGGCCGGAGGCAGCTCCAAGCCCCACTTCTCGGCGACAATATGGTCCAGGCCCTGCTGGTGCAATTCCTCGGGGATCTGGTAGATGTTCGGCACGTCGAGCGCGGCGATCACCGCCCGCGGCTCGACATTGGTGAACAGCGCGATCTTCCGGCGCTCCTCCTCCGGGATCGGGTGCGCCGCGCGGCAGACCAGAATATCCGGCTGGATGCCGATCGAGCGCAGCTCCTTGACGGAGTGCTGAGTCGGCTTGGTCTTCATCTCCCCAGCCGTGCCGATGAACGGCACCAGGGTCAGATGCATGAACATGCACCGCTCGCGCCCGAGTTCGGTCCCCATCTGGCGAATCGCCTCGAGGAAGGGCAGCGACTCGATGTCGCCCACCGTGCCGCCAATCTCCACCAGCGCGACGTCGACGTCGTCGGCCCCCTCCTGGATGCACCGCTTGATCTCGTCGGTTACGTGGGGGATGACCTGCACCGTCCCGCCGAGGTAGTCGCCGCGGCGCTCCTTGCGGATCACGCTCTCGTAGATCCGACCGGTGGTGAAGTTGTTGCGACGGCTGACCGGGGCGCGGACGAACCGCTCGTAGTGCCCCAGATCCAGGTCCGTCTCCGCACCGTCGTCAGTGACGTAGACCTCGCCGTGCTGGAACGGGCTCATGGTACCCGGGTCGACGTTGATGTAGGGGTCGAGCTTGATCAGGGTCACGCTCAGACCGCGCGCCTGCAGGATGGTCCCCAGGGAAGCGGCCGAGATGCCCTTACCCAGGGAGGAAACCACGCCACCAGTAATAAATAGATAACGCGTCATGGACAGAGCCAGGCTGAGGGAAGGATGGACCGGGAAACAGAATGGCGGAACCTTACCAGAAGGGGGGTAGGCCCACAACGCACGGATCGGTCAGGAGTCCCGGCTATGCGGCCCGTCAGGGCCGGCCCCGTTGCGCGGGATCATACGGTCGATGATGTGCTCCAGAGCGGCTTGTGAGGCGACATCGAGCCGGCGGTAGGCGACGATCAGGCGAGCCTCGCGCTCATCGAGGCCGGGGGGGCCGCAAAGGCGATATTCAGCGCTATCTGGCTCGGCCGTCGCCACCGGATACATCGGCCCTTCCCCATACTCCAGCCAGGCCTGACGCACCCCAAGGACCTGAGCGAGGTTCGCGATGTTCTCGCGGGTCGGCAGGTTCTGCCCCTCGACCCACAGGCGGGCGGCCTGCTTGGAGACCCCGACCCTGCGGCCCAGCTCGGCATACTCCCGGGGACCGATTCCACACCGGTGGATGGCCTGCCGCAACCGCTCTGCGAACTCGGCCCGCGCCTGATCACGTGGGGTTTTTCTTGCCATGAGGGCAGCGTAAGAACGGCGACCCAAAAAGGCAGTTGTCGTTACGACAATTGCTGGTTGTCCCGCAGTGGCTGGGCGACGAAGCCGGGGTGACTGCGCTATGCTCCGGATATGCGCAGGCCTACCCGGATCCTCGCCGCTCTCCTTCTCGCCGCCCTGCCGGCGGCGGCCGTGGCCGCGTGGCCCGACACCCCTCAAGCCGAGATGGACGTTCGGCTGCACCCCGAAGACGGCCGCCTGGAGGGGCGCATGGCCCTGCGATTGCCGGACGAAGAGCCGCTGTCCCTGGCGGTTGGCCCAGGGTTTCGGATCGATCAGACCGAACTGACCGCCGGAAGGGTCGAGACCCTAGGTCAGCGGGGCGTCATCCTGCATCCGGACGAGGCCACCGAAGCCCGGCTGCGCTGGTCCGGCGAACCCGACGGACAGGGCCGGGGCAGCCACCTGCACACCGAGGGGGCCTGGCTCGAGGCGGCAGCCGGCTGGCACCCCCGTCCGGCATCGCGGCGGATGGGCTACCGGCTGATCATCGCTGTGCCCGAGCCGCTCCAAGTGGTCGCCGAGGGGACGCGGGCCGAGGAGCAGAGTGAGGACGGACTGCGCCGCGTCGAATTCCACCACCCGGCACCGGCACTCGGCATCGCCCTGTTCGCCGGCGAGTGGCAGCACCGCACCCGCGAGGCTCGGCACGGGACCGTCCACACCTTCTTCCCGGAGACCCTGGCGGAGCACCACGAGACCTATCTGGAACGCACCGCGGCCTACCTGGACGAGTACAGCGAGTGGATCGGCCCACCCCCACACGAGACCTTCTCGGTGCTGGCCACTCCCTACCCCGTGGGGCTGGCCTTCGCCGGATTCACCGCCCTGGGCGAGCAGGTGATCCCCCTGCCCTTCATCCCGGACACCTCGCTGCCCCACGAGGTCGTCCACAACTGGTGGGGACGCGGCGTCTACACCGACTATGACGACGGCAACTGGAATGAAGCGCTGACCTACTACATGGGCGACTACCACCAGGCCCTGCAGCGGGATATCGACGAGGCCCGCCGCCTGCGTGGTGACTGGTTGCGCAGCCAGGCCGCCCTCCCCGAGGTAGCCGACTACCCGCTGGGCGAGTTCCGGCACAATCGCGGCTCGGCGGATGAGATCGTCGGCTACCAGCGCGGCGCTTCCCTCTTCCACACCCTGCACCGCACCCTGGGGGAGGCGGGCTTCGACGAGGCGATCCGCCGGTTCTATGAGCAGCAAGTCCACCGTGAGGCCGGCTGGCCGGATCTCGAGGCCACCTTCAGCGACGCCGCCGAGGCCGACGACGCTGAGACCGAAACGATCCAGGCGCTCTTCCGGTGGTTCCTTTCAGCCACCGAGCTCCCAGACCTTGAGATGGACGAACGCACGCTGACCGTTGCCCGCGACGGCGACGACCGGTACCGGGTCGAGGTCGAGATCGACTGGGACGAGGAAGGCTATCCGGTCTCCATCCCGGTCGCCCTCAAGGGCGACGAGGGCCGACTGAACGAGCAGGAGATCCACCTGCAGCCCGGAGAGCGCACCCGCATCGAACTCGCCAGCGAAACGCGCCCCCGCTACCTGCAGGCCGACCCCGATCAGCATGTGTACCGACAATTGGCCCTGGGCGAGGGGGTGGCCATCCTACGTGACACCCTACTGGCGGAATCTGTGACCCTGGTCAGCGCCTGGGAAGACCTGGAGGCAACCGCCAACCAGGCTTTGCGCGGCGATGTCGAACCCGGCGAACCCGACCGGGATCGCCCGCTGTTGATCGTGGCGCCCCGAGAGGCCGTCGGCGAACACCTGGAGGCGGCGCAGTCGTGCATCACCGAGCGCATCCGCCCCGTGGACCACGACACCGTCGCCTGGGCCAGCACCACCGGTGGCGGACAACCGCTGATCGTCCTCGCCGCTAAGGATCGAGAGCAGGCGCGCCAGGCGCTGCAGCGTCTGGCGCGCTACGGCCGCCACAGCTACGTCGGTTTCGGCAGTGCCCGCGGCGACGCCGAGACCGGACTCTACGAACCCGCCGATCGCCACGGTCTGCGTCTACCGCTGGCCGATCAGTTCGACGGCGACTGAGCCGCAGGGCGAGACGGCTGCCAGACGATGCGCAACCCCGGCCTGGCCCGTTCACCGGGCGCAATACCGTACCCAGCCACGGCCACGGGGCGGCTGCCCGCGAACAGCAGCGGCACCCGATCGCGCTCCCACGGCGGCACGCCGAGACGCTGGTACAGCCGCTGCAGCCGGCGCCGCGCCGCCACCTCCAGCACCCCGCTGCGAAAGACCACCGTGACCCCGTGCGCCAGCCGCTCGGGATCGATCCCCGCCGGGCTCCACTGCGCGGACAACGCCCCGCCGGCGAGGATCAGCCGCCCCTGCCCGGCCCAGGCCTGCGGGCGCGGCTCGGGATCTGCAGGCGGCGGGACGGCAGCCAACAGGTAGAGCCGCCCCCGATAGCGCCGGATGCACCCATCCGTCCACCGCAACTCCGGCTGGGCATCCGGGCCCGACTCGATCAGCGCCTGCACGCCGGCGGCCAAGCGGCGCCCCGGTGGCGGGCGATAGCCAGAGCAGACCAACCAGTGCCGTACCACCGCCTGACGCTGATACGGCATGAGGCGCCGCAGCTCCGCCACCGCGGGGCGGCCATCGGCGGCACGCGCCGTCGCCAGATCACGGTCCAGATACCCGCCCAGCAGGGCCTGATCCGCTTGCAACGAGGCCACTGCCGACTGCAGGTGTCCGGTGGCATCCGGCCAACGTGCAGCGAGCACCGGCAGCACCCGCTCGCGCAGATAGACCCGGTCATGGGCGGGATCTCGGTTGGCCGGATCCTCGATCCAGTCCAGGGACCGGGACTGCAGGTAGGCGGTCAGCGCCGTGCGCGGCACCTCCAGCAGGGGACGCACCAGCCGGCCCCGTCCCAGCGGCCGCCAGGCCGGCATGGCACAGAGACCGTGCAACCCCCCACCGCGCAGCGCCCGGAGCAGAAAGGTCTCCGCCTGATCATCAGCGTGGTGGGCCAGAACCAGGCAGTCCCCCGCGGCCAAGAGCTCGCCGAAGGCTCGATAGCGAGCCTCGCGGGCCGCAGCCTCCAGCCCCTGACCGGCCGACGGCGGAACCACCACGCGGCGACACTCCAGCCCCACCCCGAGGCGCTCGCAGACGCTCTCACACGCCTCGGCCCAGCGGGCCGATTCGGGATGCAGACCGTGATCGATGTGGACAGCGGCTAAGGGGGCCGGAAGCCGGTCGCGAACCTCGGCAAGGGCATGCAGCAAAGCGGTGGAGTCCCGCCCGCCGCTGAACGCGACGCGGTAAGCCGCGGCCGCGGGCGCCAGGCCCAGCAATCGAGCCACCAGCACCCGGCGGTCCAGCACGGCCGTTACCCCTGGGGCTGGCCGATCGCGGCAAGGCGCTGGTGGCGGTCCGCCACCAGTTCATCCGGGCTCATCTGGCCGACCCGCGCCCACTCCTCGCGGAGCGCCTCGCGCAGCGTCTCGGCCATGGCTTCGTAATCGCGGTGGGCACCGCCCAGCGGCTCGGGGATGACGCGATCGACGATGCCCAGGTCGTGGAGCCGTTCGGCCGCCATCTGCATCGCCTCGGCGGCATCGGCGGCCCGCTCCGAACTCTTCCACAGGATTGAGGCGCACCCCTCGGGCGAGATCACCGAATAGACCGAGTAGCGCAGCATCAGCAGCCGGTTGCCGACACTGATTGCCAGCGCCCCGCCCGATCCGCCCTCACCCACCACCGTGCAGATCACCGGCACGCGCAGTTGGGCCATCTCGGCAAGATTGCGGGCGATAGCTTCGCTCTGTCCGCGCTCCTCGGCCCCGACCCCGGGATAGGCGCCCGGCGTATCGATGAAGGTGAAGATCGGCAGCCCGAAGCGCTCGGCCATGCGCATCAGCCGCAGCGCCTTGCGGTACCCCTCGGGACGGGGCATACCGAAGTTGCGGCGCACCTTCTCCTTGGTATCCCGCCCCTTCTGTTGCCCGATAACCATCACCGGCCGCCCGTCGAAACGGGCCACGCCGCCGGCGATCGCGGCATCGTCCGCGTAGGCCCGATCCCCGTGCAACTCCTGGAAATCGGTGAAGATGCGCTCGATGTAGTCGAAGAGGTAGGGGCGCTCGGGGTGACGGGCCAGCTGCACGATCTGCCAGGCGCTCAGCGAGGAGAAGATCTTCTCCGTCAGCGAGCGGCTCTTGGCCTCGAGGCGCTGGATCTCCTCGTTGATGTTGACCTCGGAATCCTGGCCGACGTTGCGCAGCTCTTCGATCTTGGCCTCAAGTTCGGCGATCGGCTGCTCAAAATCCAGAAAGTTCTTGGTCATGAGCTCCCCGTTGACCTCTCGGATGGGCGGGCGAATACCGCAGGCAGCCTGCGTGCTGGCCGTACCTTACCAGAAGCGAAACCCCTGTGGGGACGGCGGGTTGGCCTACCCGAGCCGCTGTCGATAAACACGGAACAACTGGCCCGGACCCGGACGCCCGCGAGTGGTGACGATCAGCGTCTCGCGCTCGGCCAGGTGGGCGCCGCACTCACGCACCAGGGTCTGATAGACCGAATGGGCAACGCCATCTCCCTCCAGCGCCAGCAGATCCGCCTCCGGAATGCGCACCTCGACCCGGCATCCGGCGGTGCTGGTCAACGCCAGCACATATTCGGGCTGCTCGTCACCTTCCGCAGGCGGGCGCTCGGCCACACCATCGGCGCCAGCATCCAGCGGCGCCAGGAGCGGATCGGCGAAGACTGCAGCCACTCGCCGAATGGCCTCAAGCACCCGCCGTTCCAGGGGGCCATCGCCAGCGTGATCGTGCATCTACACCCCTCCTCCGATGGCCCCGAGTGCACCACCGTCGACGCACGGCGCCATTTGCGGGACAATGGCGATTGGCAGGCCCGATCGCAACCCCACACGCGGAAACGGCACCATGCGCATCACCACCGTCCGTCATCAAGGCGTTTCCCGGATCGCCGTTCACGAGCAGGGCGACCGCTGGGCGGTATCCCCCACTCCCGGGGATCTGGGTGAACACCTATGCGCCGGCACCGTCCCCGAAGCCGGCTACGACTGGCCACGGGTCACCGCCGAGGCCCTGACCTTCCTCGCGCCTCTGCCACACCCACCGCGCAATGTGATCTGCCTCGGGCTGAACTACGCCGACCACGCCCGGGAATCCCAGCAGGCCAAGGGCGATGAGCTCGCCCTGCCCGAAGCCCCGGTGGTCTTCACCAAGGCAACAACCAGTGTCGCCGGTCCCTACGACGATTTCATCCTCGACCCGTCCGTCACCAGCGAGCTGGACTGGGAGGTGGAGCTCGCGGTCGTCATAGGCCGGGGCGGACGACACATCCGCGAACAGGACGCCCTTCAGCACGTCTTCGGCTACACCGTCGTCAACGACCTCTCCGCGCGGGACCTGCAGTTCCGACACAAGCAGTTCTTCCTCGGCAAATCGGTGGACGGCAGCTGCCCGATGGGGCCCTGGATCACCACCGCCAATGCGGTGCCGAACCCCCACAACCTCGCCCTCTCCTGCCGGATCAACGACACCACCGAGCAACAGTCGCACACCGGCGAGATGGTCTTCTCCATCCCCAGGATCATCGCCGAGCTGTCACGGGTCATGACCCTGATCCCGGGGGATATCATCGCCACCGGCACCCCCGCCGGCGTCGGCTTTGCGCGCACGCCGCCCCGCTTCCTGCAGGCCGGCGATATCGTGACCTCCGAGGTCGAGGGACTCGGTACGCTGCGTAATCGCATTGTGGCACCGGATTCGTGAGCTGAGCCGTGAAAGACGACTTGGCCTCCCCCACCACCTCCACCCGGGCACTGTCGAGCAGTCTGACGCAGACCCTCTTCCTACAGAGCGAAGACGGTATGCTGGTGCTGCGCGATGGCCATTTCGTCGCCTGCAACCCGGCAGCCGCCCGCATGCTCGGCTGGGACGATCCGCAGCAGTTGATCGGGCTGCGCCCGGAGGCTATCTCCCCCCAAATACAGCCGGACGGCGCGTCGGCAGCGGATCGGGTCCAAAGCCTGCTTCGTGCCGCAGTGAGCGAGGGCGCACAACGCTTCGAGTGGATCCACACCTCCCCGGAGGGCGGGCGACTGTGGTTCGAAATCGTGCTCACTCCCCTGCACCTGGACGACGAGACCCTGTGCTGCGCGACACTGCGTGACATCTCCCGGCGCAAGGAGATGGAGCGGCGGCTGCAGCTCTCTGCCAAGGTCTTCACCGCTACGCGCGACGGGATCCTGATCACCGACGCCGACAGCCGCATCCTCCAGGTTAACGACGCCTTCACGCGGATCACCGGCTACGCCGAGGAAGAACTGCTCGGACGGACGCCCCGGGTGTTGCAGTCGGGCCACCACGACGCAGACTTCTACCGGGTCATGTGGGAGTCCATCCACCAGCAAGGCAGCTGGTCCGGGGAGCTGTGGGACCGCACCAAGTACGGGACGCTGCAGCCGAAATGGGTCACCATCAGCAAGGTCACCGGCGCCTACGGCGAGGTCATCAACTTCATCGCGGTCTTCAGCGACCTGACCGAGCTCAAGCGCTCCCAGGAGCGGTTGCAGTTCCAGGCCTACCACGACGCGCTCACCGGACTGGCCAACCGGCTCCTGTTCAAGGACCGCATGGCACGCGCCCTGGAACGTTCCCGCCAGTCCGAAGAGCAGCTGGCCGTGCTGTTCATCGATCTGGATCACTTCAAGGACGTCAACGACAGCCTGGGCCATACCGCCGGCGATCGCATCCTCCGTCAGGTCGCCCACCGACTCCAGGCACGCCTGGGTGCCGACGACACCCTAGCCCGTCTCGGTGGCGACGAGTTCAGCATCTGCCTGGCCGAGATCCGCGACCACCGTGATGCCCTGGCCTGCGCTGAAACGGTCCACCAGGAGCTGGAGCGGCCCTTCCAGTACAGCCAACGCTGGTTCCAATGCCGATGCAGCATCGGAATCAGCATGTATCCCGACAACGGCGAAACCGTGGAAGAGCTGATCCGCAACGCCGACTCGGCGCTGCACAACGCGAAGGCGGAGGGCCGCAATACCACGTGCTTTTATGCCGAGGAGCTGACCGAGCGGGCCCAGCGCCGGCTGGACCTTGCCCAGGAGATGCGCCAGGGGCTCCAGCGGGGCGAGCTGATCCCCTATTTCCAGCATCAGGTCGACCTGACCACCGGCCGCGTCGTCGGCATCGAGGCCTTGGTGCGCTGGCACCACCCCGAACGGGGGCTGCTGACCCCCGGCGCCTTTATCCCCGTGGCCGAGGAGGTCGGAACCATGGCCGCCCTCGGCGAGGACATCCTGCTGCAGGCGTGTCAGCAAGGCCGCACCTGGCTGGACCAGCGGCGCGAATTCGGCCGGGTGGCTGTCAACCTGTCCGCCGCCCAGTTCCACAACGGCGACATCGAGAAGACCGTCCGGCGCACCCTGGAGCAGACAGGCCTGCCGGCCCAGTGCCTGGAACTGGAGATCACCGAATCGACCATCATGGACCTCAGCCCCCGCACCCTGGAGCGACTGGCCGCTCTGCGCCGGGCGGGGGTATCGTTGAGCATCGATGACTTCGGGACCGGCTACTCGTCCCTGCTCTATCTCAAGCGCCTACCGATCAACCGGGTCAAGATCGACCGCGGCTTCATCTGGGACATGGGGACGACGCCGGAATCCCGCTCCATCGTCGATACCATCCTGCAGCTGGCCCACGTGCTCGGCCTGGAGGTCGTGGCCGAAGGGGTGGAGACCATCCAGCAACGCGATCAGCTGATCGACGCCGGGTGCCGGGTCGCCCAGGGTTTCCTGTGGGCGCGCCCGGAGCCCCATCCCCACCTGCGCTGCTGCAGCGCGCAAGCGTCCAATGATCCGCCGTAGCCCACTACAGGGTGAGGACGGCGCCCACGGCGACCAGCGCCGCGGCGCCGGCGCTGCCGTAACACGCCCACCAGGTACCCCGTCCGGCCCGGACCCCGAGGTCGCGCAGGGTGTGGTAGATCCGGTGGGCCGCGTGGCAGAGCACCACCCCGAGCCCCAGAGCCACCGCCAGACCCACCACCGGCCGGGCCAGCAGTTCCCGCATCGACTGGTAGCCCAGCAGCTCGACCCCATGCTCCGCGGCGACGGGCATCACGATGCCGGTCAACAGGATCAGTGCCGGACCAAGCAGCGCCGCCAGCAGCCCCCCGGCGCCGAAGAGCAGCCACAGCGGCGGTTCGTGGGAACGTCTCATCCAGCCCCTCCGAGGATGTAAAGGCAGACGCCACCCGAGAGGACGGCCGAGAGCACCCAGCCGCCCCATACCAGCATTCGGTCCGTGGGCCGGTAGCCGCGCCAGCGCAGGACCGGCAACGTCAGGGGCAGCAGCCGAAACCAGGTGACGGCGTGGAAGATAGCAGCCAGCAGCGCGGCCAGGTGCAGACCGAACAGCCAGGGATGGCCGTGCAGTGCCCGCCACCCCTCGTAGGCTGCTTCTCCGGCAGCCAGGCACAGCACCCCGATCAGCAGCCAGATCGCGTAGAGGGCTAGAAGAACGCTGCTCCCTTCCCGCAACAGGTAGCGGCGGTAGGCCGGGTGCCGCTGCCACCAGCCGCGCATGGTCGGGCGGTAAGCGTGCGGCCGACTCATTCCGAGCCCTCCCGCTTGCGGCCGCCCGGGCGCAGCCAGTCGAGCAGATAGCGAGCGCTGCTCGCGGGCTTGTTCTGATTGATCGCGCGCGCCGGGTCGACCCCCTTGGGACAGACCTCGGAACAGTAGCCAACCAGGGTGCACCCCCAGACACCCTCCTCGGCATCGACTACCCCCTCTCGGGCCCGACTACCCCCATCCCGATGATCCAGGTTGTACCGCTGCACCAGCGCCAGGATCCCGGGTCCCAGGAAGTCTGGGTGCCAGCCGTACTGCGGGCAAGCAGCGTAGCAGAGCAGACAGTTGATGCACTGCGCGTAGGCGTAGTAGTCCGACATCTCCTCGGGCGTCTGCCGGTAAGTCCCGTCAGCGGGGGTCCGGTCGTCAGCCGGGATCAGGTAAGCGCGGGCCGTCTCCAGCTTCTCGAGGAAGTCGGTGTGGTCGATGACCAGGTCCCGCTGAATGGGGAAATGGTCCAGTGCCGTCACGCGCACCGGCCCCGGCGCGTAATCACGGAGGAAGACGTGGCAGGCCAGCTCAGGCTCGCCGTCGATCATGCAGCCACAGCTTCCGCAGATCGCCATGCGACACGACCAGCGGAAGGTCAGGGTGCCATCCAGATGGTCCTTGATGTACTGCAGGCCCTCGAGAACGGACATATCCGGCGTATACGGCACGGTGTAACGCTGCCAGCGCGGGGCGGCATCCTGCTCCGGGTGGTAGCGTTGCACTTCGAGGGTGATGTGCTGCCACTCGCTCACGACCGGCCCTCCCCTTCGGCCCCATAGGCCCGTCGCCGCGGCTCGGAACGGGTAATGGTTACCGGCGCGTGATCGATCACCGGCCCAGTCTCACCACCCGGGTAAGCAAGGGTGTGGACCAGGAAGCGTTCGTCATCCCGCTCGGTATGGGCGTCATCGCGCACATGGGCGCCACGGGACTCCCTGCGCGCCCGTGCCGACCAGGCCATCGCCTCGGCGACCTGAAGGCTGTCACGGAACTCCATGGCTGTCAGCCACTCGGTGTTGAACGGCCGGCTGCGGTCGTCCAGCCGAATCCCGCGGGCCGCGCGCTCGCGGAGCACCGCGAGGGCATGGCAGGCCTGTTCCAGCCCCGTCTCGTTGCGGAAGATCCCGACGCCCTGCTCCATGGCCTGGTGGAGTCCCGCGCGCAGCACGGCCAGCCGCTCGCCACCGTCGTTGTCCAGCAACGCGAGCCGTGGGGCCAACGCCTCGGCGGCCAACCGCTCCACCACGCGATGGGGCCGCCGTGTTGCCGTGCGGGCACGCCGGGCGGCTGCCTGCCCGGCTGCCCGACCGAAGACCAGGAGTTCGGCGAGCGAATTCGACCCGAGGCGATTGGCGCCATGGATGCCGGTGCTGGCGCACTCTCCGGCCGCGAACAACCCCGGAAGCGGGGCCGCGCCGTCGGCGTCCGTGGGGATCCCCCCCATGGTGTAGTGGACCGCAGGACGCACCGGGATCGGGGCCCGGACCGGATCCACCCCGGCATAGCGGCGAGCCACTTCGGTGATCATCGGCAGGCGTTCCAGGATGCGCGCCTCGCCCAGGTGGCGCAGATCGAGCTGCACGACCGTGCCCTGGGGCGTGGAGACCGTGCGACCCGCGCGATCCTCGTACCAGAAGGCCTGGGAGAGCCGATCCCGCGGGCCCAGCTCCATCGCCTTCGGGCGTGGCCAAGGCTCGGTCGGACCGAGACCGTAATCCTGCAGGTAGCGACGACCATCGCAGTTGGTGAGGATACCGCCCTCACCGCGGCACCCTTCGGTGATCAGGATACCGCTGCCCGGCAGCGTGGTGGGATGCCACTGCACGAACTCCATATCGCGCAGGGGAACCCCTTGGGCGTGCGCCATGGCCATGCCCTCGCCGGTCACGATCCCGGCATTGGTGTTCTGCCCGTAGACCCGCCCGGCCCCGCCAGTGGCTAGAACCACCGCCGGGGCGCCAAAGCGCACCGGCCGTCCGCTGGCGATCTCCAGCGCCAGCACCCCGCAGACCTCGCCATCATCCACCAGCAGGTCGGAGCAGAAGTACTCGTCGTAGCGCTGGATGCTCGGATAACGCAGCGAGGTCTGAAAGAGCGTATGCAGCATATGGAACCCGGTCTTATCGGCCGCATACCAGCTGCGCTGGGTCGTCATGCCGCCGAAGAACCGGACGTGGACCCGGCCATCCTCCTGCCGACTCCAGGGGCACCCCCACTGCTCGAGCTGGACCATCTCGGCGGTGCACTCGGCGACGAAGCGCTCGACCACATCCTGATCGCAGAGCCAGTCGCCACCGGCCACGGTGTCGTTGAAGTGACCCTCCAGACTGTCGTCCTCGCGGGCCACGCCGGCAGCCCCACCCTCCGCCGCCACCGTATGGCTGCGCATGGGCACCACCTTGGAGACCAGGGCGATGCGCAGCCCGGGATCCTGTTCCGCCGCGGCGATGGCGGCGCGCAGCCCGGCACCGCCCCCGCCAACGACAACCAGGTCGCAATCGATCGATTCTATCGTCTCCAACGCACCTCCTGCGCTCCCGGACCCGCTCGGCTGTCACCCGCCACGGGCCGAATCACTCTAGGTCCAGCGCCGCCATCTGCACCTTGCCGAGCATCGTATCGGCCTGCCGCCGTTCGGCGTCGGCCTCTTCGGTACCAAGTTCCTCGGCCAGCTCGGTGAAGAGCTCCGCCAGTTGTTCGAAGTACGGCAGGGCGGCCTCGGCTCCGTCGGCAGCAAGTACCGCCATCGCCAGGCGCTCCTGGGCCACCCCTAGGGCCCGACGGGCCTGCGGCGTATCGTGCTGCTCGGCGAGAGCCTCGCGGACCTCGAGGGCATGGCGGTAGGTCTCAACCGTCTCGGCCAGCCCTTCCACCGCCTCCTGCACGGCGCCATAGCGCTCCAGGGCCAGCGCCCAGTCCTGGTAGGCGTCCGCGCTCTGCCGCTCGCGGACGATGTCCTCACGCAGTTCAACCACCTGCTGATAGTAGGGTAGCGCCGCCTCGGGCCCTTTCTCGACCAGCACCACCTGGCCGTACCGACCGAGCGCCACGCTCCAGTCCCGCAGCGACTGGGCCGTGGCATGCTCGGTGGCCAGGGCCTCGGCCAGATCGCACCACGCCTCGTAGCAGGGCCGGGCGGCACCCGCTCCGTCGACCTCGAAGATGGCATCACCGAAGCGCTCCAGGGTAATGCCCCAATCGCGCCGCGCAGCATCCCCTCCGACCCCGGCACTGATCGCCGCATCGAGGAGATCGAGCGCCTCCTGATAGAGCGGCAGTGCCGCCTCGGGGCCCTCCGAGTCGTACACCGCGTCTCCCCGGTCGGCACGCTCGAGGCCGATCTCGAGCAGCTCCTCCGGATCCATCTCCGCGTCGGCTGCGCCCTCCGCTTCATCCGCGGGATCGCGCTGCTCATCGACGACGACCTCGGGCTCGGGTTCGACGATCACCTCGCCGGTGACCGAAGGGAGGGCCTCCTCAGGTTGTTCGGCCTCGATGGACTCCGCTGTCGCCCCTCCGGCATCGGCCTCCGGCGCCGGGCTCTCCAGGACCCGCTTGCCCGCGAGCCGGCGCCCCTTGCTACTCCCCGGCTTACCCCGGGTCTTCGCCGCGCCCCCCTGCTCCCCGGAACGGCCCGAGGACGCCGAGGCGCCTGTGGCTCCTCCACGCTTTTTCCCTGCCTTGCCGGCGCGGCCCGTGCTGGCGCTTCCGCTGCCTCGCTCGCTGGCCTCTTGTCGGTCCTCCTGATACCAGCGGCGGATCGTCTTGGCCGCTGGCTCGTAGGTGCGCGCCAGTTCCTGCGGTGTGTGTCCCGCCTCGACCAGTTCGACCAGCTTGCGCCGAAGTTCCGGCGAGTATTTCGGGCGACCCTCAGCCATGCAATGCTTTCCTCCGGATCATGCGGATACGGCGAGTCCGTCGACGGGGTTACTCCAGCCCGTTTTCCCGGACGGGTCAAGAACCCTAAGATGATAACGCTGGCGCCGCCACGGACCCGACACCCTGGAGACCGGAAACCACATGCAAGCGCTGCTCTTTGATGTCGACGGCACCCTGGCCGATACCGAGGGGGCGGGCCATCTACCGGCATTCAACGCCGCCTTCGAGGCCTTCGGCCTACCGCACCGTTGGGATGAGAACACCTACCGCCGCCTACTCAACGCCGTCCCCGGAGGCCGGGAGCGGCTCGGCGACGCCCTGAGCCAACAGCCGCCTCCCGCCGGGCACGGGGACATCGACGCGCTGGCGCGGCAACTACACGAGACCAAGAATCGCTTCTATGCCGAGCGTCTGCGCACCGGGTGCATACCACCCCGCCCCGGCATCGAGCGGATCATCGCCGAGGCCCGGCAACGCGACATCCGCCTCGCCGTGGTCACAACCAGCGCCCGCGCCAACGTCGAGGCCTTGTTCAACGGTGTACTGCCCGCCCCGCTCCAATCGGTCTTCGAGGTGTACATCTGTGGGGACGACGTAGCCGCCAAGAAGCCCGACCCCGAGGCCTATCTGGCGGCGCTGCGGTCGCTCCGGCTTCCGGCCCGCGCCGCCCTGGCCGTGGAAGACTCAGTCAATGGGCTGCGCGCTGCGCGTGCGGCGGGCATCCCCACCCTGATCACCCACAACCTCTGGACCCGGGACGACGACTTCACCGGGGCCGCGGCAGTCATCGACGACCTGGACCATGGCCCCGAGGGCGTCCCCATGGGAATCGACGACCTGATCGCCGTCCACAGTATGGGCGCTTAGCGGGGGTACTCGACCCCGACCCGTCCGTCGACCACGGCCTCGAGCCGCTTGATCAGCTCATCGCTGGGCGTCACCGTCCAGTTGCGACCGAAGACGACCCGCCCGCGGGCCCGCGGATGACGGTAATCGACGTGGACCGGGCTGTCCCCGGCGTGGCTGCTGAGCAACTGGCGCAGTTGCGGCACCAGCCCGTTGGCAGCGTGCGCTGCGCTCACCGGGATCACCAACCGTCCGGCCGCCCGTTCCCGTGCCTGGGCAATGTCCAGCACCTCCTCCCCGGTGATCCGGTAGCCGCCGCTGAAGTCGTCGTAATCCAGCGTTCCGCGAACCACCAGTAGCGCGTCCTTCTCCAAGGCGTGGCGATTCTTGCTGAACGCCTCCGGGAACAGCACCACCTCGATCCGGCCGGTCCGGTCGTCCAGAGTCAGGGTCGCCAGGCGGCCCCCGGTGGAAGTGCTCCGCACGCGCAACGCCACCACCAGCCCGGCAGCCGTCACCGACCGCCCCCGACCGCCGTTCCCATCCCCGCCACTACCGCCGGCGCCGCTGGCCAGACGTTGCAAGCGATCGGTGGCCAGGTAAGGGAGTTCGTGCTCGTAGCGGTCGATCGGGTGGCCGGTGAGAAAGAGGCCGAGGGTGGCCTTCTCGGCGGCCAGGCGCTCCTCCTCGGGCCACTCGGGCTCCTCGGCGACTTCCTCCCCGGCCCCGCCTGGGGCGATCACCGCCTCGGCGGGACCACCGAACAGGTCGGTCTGCCCGGCCGCCTGATCCCGCGTCACCTGCTCGGCAGCAGCCAGCGCGGCCGGGATCTGCGCCATCCCGGTGGCGCGGTTGGGGACCAGACTGTCGAGGCTCCCGGAACGGCACAGGGCCTCCAGCACCCGGCGGTTGGCGCGCCCGGTGTCCACCCGCCGGCACAGGTCGAAGACATCGCCGAAGGGGCCATGGGCATCGCGCTCGCCGAGCACCGCATCGAGCGCCGACTCCCCGACCCCCTTGATGGCCCCCAGACCGTAGACGATGGTCCGCTCGTCCACCGCCCGGAACGGCTTGTCACTGCGATTGACATCCGGCGGCAGCACCTCGAGCCCCATGGCCCGGGCCTCGTCGAGAAAGATCACCACCTTGTCGGTGTTGTCCATGTCCGAGGACAGCACCGAGGCCATGAACGGCGCGGGAAAGTGGCACTTGAGCCACGCCGTCTGATAGGAGAGCAGCGCATAGGCCGCCGAGTGCGACTTGTTGAAGCCGTAGCCGGCGAACTTCTCCATCAGGTCGAAGATGCCGGTGGCGTGACCCTCGGAGAGGCCGCGGGCCTGGGCCCCCTCGAGGAATTTGGCCCGTTGTTTGGCCATCTCCTCGGGCTTCTTCTTGCCCATGGCGCGGCGAAGCAGGTCCGCCTCCCCCAGGCTGTAGCCAGCGAGGACCTGGGCAATCCGCTGCACCTGCTCCTGGTAGAGGATGACGCCGTAGGTGGGCTGGAGCACCGGCATCAGATCCGGGTGGTGCAGTTCCCGGGTCGGGTAGCCGGCCACCGCCGAGCGGCCGTGCTTGCGCTCGACAAAGTCATCCACCATACCCGACTGCAGCGGCCCGGGCCGGAACAGCGCCACCAGGGCGACGATATCCTCGAAGCTGTCGGGCTGGAGCCGCTTGATCAGCTCCTTCATGCCGCGGGATTCCAGCTGGAAGACGGCGGTCGTGGCGCAGCGCTTGAGCAGATCGAAGGTGGCACTGTCATCCAGCGGGATCCCGTCGATATCCAGCGCCCGCTCACCGCGCTGCTCGAGGATGCGATTCACCGCCTGCACGGTCCAGTCGATGATGGTCAGCGTGCGCAGACCGAGGAAGTCGAACTTGACCAGGCCCACCGCCTCGACGTCGTCCTTGTCGAAGTGGGTGGCCACCTTCCAGGCTTCGGCGTCTTCGCGCTCCTCCGGATCCCGGTAGAGGGGCGAGAAATCGGTCAGATCCGTGGGGGCGATCACCACACCGCCGGCGTGCTTACCGACGTTGCGCGCCATCCCCTCGAGGCTGCGCGCGGTATCGATCAACTCGCGGATGTTCTCGTCGTTGTCGTACTCGGCGCGCAGGTCCTCTTCCTGCTCCAACGCCTTATCCAGCGTCATGCCGATCTCGAAGGGGATCAGCTTGGCGATCCGGTCCATGTAACCGAAGGCGTGACCGTAGACGCGCCCCACGTCGCGGACCACGGCCCGCGCCGCCATGGTGCCGTGGGTCGCGATCTGTGAGACCTTCTCGGCGCCGTAACGATCCGAGACGTACTCGATGACCTCGTCGCGGCGCTCCATGCAGAAGTCCACGTCGAAGTCGGGCATGGACACCCGCTCGGGGTTCAAGAAACGCTCGAAGAGCAGATCGTAGCGCAGGGGATCGAGGTTGGTGATCCCCAAGGCGTAGGCGACCAGTGAGCCCGCCCCGGAACCGCGCCCCGGCCCCACCGGGATGTGGTTATCCCGCGCCCAGCGAATGAAGTCAGCCACAATGAGGAAGTACCCCGGGAACCCCATCTGCTCAATGACCGCCAGCTCGTGATCGAGCCGCCGATGATAGGTCGCCTCCACCTCGTCGGCGTCTTCATCCTCCGCCAGACCGCGCTGCTCGAGCCGCTGTGTCAGGCCACGCTCGGACTCGGCGCGCAGGAACGAGGCGACCGTGTGCCCCTCGGGGACCGGAAAGTCCGGGAGGTAGTTGGTGTCGAGCTCCAGGTCGACGCTGCAGCGCTCGGCAATGCGGACGCTAGTCTCTAGCGCCTCCGGCAGGTCGGAGAAACGCTCAGCCATGTCCGCCGCATCAGCGAAGTACTGCTGCTCGGTGTAGTGGCGCGGCCGGTTGGGATCGTCCAGCGTGCGCCCCTGATGGATACAGACGCGCACCTCGTGGGCGTCGTAGTCTTCCGGACGCATGAAGCGGACATCGTTGGTCGCCACCACCGGTAGATCCTCGTCGGCAGCCAATGCGACGGCGGCGTGCAGGTGGCGCTCGTCCCCCGGCCGTCCCAGCCGGTGGAGCTCCAGATAGAAGCCGTCCTCGCCGAAAGTCCGGCGGTGTTCCTCGGCGTATCGCCGGGCGGTGGCCTCGTCACCGCGCAACAGGGCCTGGCCGATATCGCCCTGGGCGCCGCCGGAGAGGGCCAACAGCCCGCCAGCATCCGCCTGCAGCCACTCCCGCCGGATCACCGGGATGTCGCCGCAGGCGCCCTCGCGATAGGCCCGGCTGAGCAGGCGCGACAGCGCCCGGTAGCCACCGCGATCCCGGCACAGCAGCGTCAGCCGGGCGTAGCCAAACTCCACGGTGTCGTCCGCCAGCCACACATCGCCACCGATGATCGGCTTGACCCCGGCAGCCAGCGCCGCGCGGTAGAACTTGACCATCCCGAACAGGTTCGACTGATCGGTGATGGCCACCGCGGGCATACCGGCCTCGCGCGCCGCCGACACCGCCTCGTTGATTCGGACGATGCCGTCGACCAGCGAGAACTCGCTGTGCAAGCGCAGGTGGACGAAGGGCGGAGGGTCTTCACTCATGGTCGCGTCAGGATATCAGGGTGGCGGTCGGGAACGAGTCCGGTGGATCGAGCGCTGCGGCGCTCAGCCACCGAGCAGCCGGCGTACCGGTGCAAAACTGCGCCGGTGCATCGGGCACGGACCGAGCTCCTCAAGGGCCCGACGATGTTCGGCCGTGCCGTACCCTTTGTGCCGCCCAAAACCGTACCCCGGGTAGGCTTCGTCAAGCAGCACCATCTCGGCGTCACGCAGGGTCTTGGCCAGGATCGAGGCTGCGGAGATGGCCGGCTCCAGCGCATCCCCACCCACTACGGGTCGCGCCGGGGCGGGCAGATCGTCCGGGATCTCTCGACCATCCACCAGCACCTCGGCGATCGGGCTGGTCTCGGCCACCACGGCCACCGCCCGGGCCATGGCCAGGAAGGTGGCACGACGAATATTCAAGGCATCGATCTCGGTAACATCGGCCCGCCCTACCCCCCAGGCCACGGCCTCGCTACGGATCAGCGCTGCAGCGCGCTCGCGGCTCCGCGCGGAAAGCCGTTTGGAGTCGGTAACCCCGGCGATCGGTTCCGCCAGGACCACCGCCGCGGCAACCACCGGCCCTGCCCAGGGTCCGCGTCCGGCCTCGTCAACGCCCACCACCCCCCATGCACCGCGCGAGGGGGTCACTGCAGCACCTCGAGAACCGCCTCCGCCGCCCGCGCATCGGCGCCCCGGGCCAGCGTCTCGTGGAGGTGGCGAAAACGGCCCACCAGCTGCAGGCGGGCGGGGGCGTCGTCGAGCCAGTACGCCGCTGCCTCAGCAAGGATCTGCGGATCGACGTCAGACTGGAAGTACTCCGGCACCAGCGGTTCGCCCGCCAGCAGATTGGGCTGCGACACCCAGGGCACGCGGATCAGGCGGCGAATGATCTGGTAGCTCAGCGGCGACAGACGATAGGCCACCACCATGGGCCGTTTGGCCAGCATGACCTCCAGGGTTGCCGTCCCCGAGGCGGTCAATGCCACATCCGCCGCCGTGACCGCCGTGGCTGTATCGCCTTCGAGTAGACGGGTCCGCAGGCGGATATCGTGACGGGCCACCGCTGCCTCGATCCGCTCGCGCAACCGCGGTGCAGCGACGGGGATGACGAAATCCGGCGCATCCGGCCGTTGCGCCAGCAGCGCCGCGGCGCCCAGGAAGGGCTCCAGCAGGCGATCGATCTCGCTGCTCCGGCTGCCGGGGAGCAACGCCACCACCGTGGCGTCCTCGGCCAGGCCCAGCGTCCGGCGCGCTGCCCCGGTATCGGGCTGCATCGGGTAGCGGTCGGCGGCCGGATGGCCGACACACACGGCATCCACGCCGCTTTCGGCGTAGAACTTCTCCTCGAAGGGGTAAAGGGTCAGCATCCGGTCCACCGACTGCCGGACCCCCTTGACCCGCCCGGGACGCCAGGCCCAGATCGTTGGGCTGACGTAGTGGACGGTGGGGATGCCGGCGGCGCGCAAGCGCCGCTCCAGACCCAGATTGAAGTCGGGCAGATCGACGCCGATGAAGCAGTCCGGCGGGGCCTCGCGCCACCGCCTGGCGAGATCGGCACGCAGCCGCAGCAGCCCCGGCAGATGCCGGACGATCTCGGTCACGCCCATCAGCGAGAGCCGCTCCATGGGGACCAGGGACTCGAGCCCCTCGGCTGCCATGGCCGGCCCGCCGATGCCCTCGAACTGCACACCGGGCGACCGGCGACGGAGCTCGCGCATCAGCCCGGCGCCGAGGACATCGCCGGAGAGCTCACCGGCGAGGATCGCCACCCTGGGACTGGCCATGATCAGACCCCCCTACGCCGGCGGATGGTGGCCTCAGCGCAACAGGCCGCGCTGACTGTTGTCGATGAAATCGACCATGCCCTGCACGTCCGCGGAGTGACTGAGCTGCTGACACAACGCCTCGCGGGCGTCGTCAAGCCGAAGACCCTGGCGGTAGATCGTGCGGTAGGCACGCTTGATATCCCGAATACGCTCCCGCGAGAAGCCGTGCCGACGCAGCCCGACCGAGTTGATGCCGTGGGGGACAGCCATCTGCCCGGAGACCGTGACGAACGGCGGCACGTCCCGGTTGATGCCGCTGCCGAACCCGCAGAAGGCGTAGGGGCCGATGCGGCAGAACTGGTGAACCAACGCGAAGCCGCCCAGGGTTGCGTGATCGCCGACGTCCACGTGTCCAGCCAGCGAGGCGGAGTTGGCGAACAGCAGGTGATTGCCCAGGCGGCAATCGTGGGCGATGTGGCAGTAGGCCATCAGCCAGTTGTGATCCCCGATCCGGGTCTCGCCCCGCCCCTGAGCGGTACCGCGGTGGCAGGTAACAAACTCGCGGATGGTGTTGCCGTCACCGATCACCAGCTCGGTGGGTTCCCCCTGGTACCCCTTGTGCTGGGGGGCCTCACCGAGCGCAGCGAATTGATAGATCCGATTGTCCCGACCGATGCGGGTCGGGCCCTGAATAACCGCGTGGGGGCCGATCCAGGTCCCCTCGTCGATCTCCACATCCGGACCGATGACGCTGAACGGCCCCACCTCGACCTCTTCACCGAGGCGAGCCTTGGGATCGACCAGGGCGTTCGGGTGGATTCGCGTCAAACCGTACGCACCGTGCAGCGGATCTCGCACTCGGCAGCCAGCTCACCGTCGACGCTGCCACGGGCCTCGAAGATCCAGATGCCCCGCGTCACCCGGCGCACCGAGACGTCGTGGCGGAGCTGATCCCCGGGCTGAACCGGGCGCTTGAAGCGCGCCTTATCGATCCCCACCAGATAGAGAACGTCGTTGTCGGTCAGCGTATCCTGGACGCTCTTGAACGCGAGCATGCCGCAGGCCTGGGCCAGCGATTCAAGGATCAGAACGCCGGGCATCACCGGTTTCTGCGGGAAATGGCCGACGAAGAACGGCTCGTTGATGGTGACATTCTTGATGCTGGCCAGATGCTCGTGGGGCTGGAAATCGAGCACCCGGTCGATCAGCAGCAGCGGATACCGGTGCGGCAGCAGGTTCATGATGCCTTCGATGTCCGTTGCGCCTTGCGCGTCACGCTCGCTCACGCTGTCTCCTCCGTCTTCAGATCCGGTCACACCGGGGCGTACCGCCCCTCGCCCTCCGTCCGCCCGACTCACCTGCCGCTCCGGCAGGCTGCCCGCGCCCGCGGACGGAGCTACAAGCGGCAGAGCTTAACACACCCGGCCCCCGGTTGAGACGCGTCCCCAACGACCCGGCGGGGCGGCGGACGGCCGTCGGCCGCCCTGCGCGCCTTGCCGTGGCAGCCCTAGAATTCCGTCCCGAGCGAGAACTGGAAGGTCTCGGTCTCGTCGTCCCCCGTGTCGTTCAGCGGTTCGGCCAGACTGAAGGTCAGCGGCCCCACCGGCGACATCCAGATCAGCGAGACACCGGCCGCGGCCCGCAGCTCGCTCAGGTCCACCCGATCCAGACCATCCGGAATGATCTCTCTGTCGAACTCGTACTCATCCAGGCGGGTGTTGAAGACCTGCCCGGCATCGACGAAGGCCGCCATGCGCACCGACTGCGACTCCGGCGTGGGCGGGAAAATGACCTGCGCCTTGGTGAGTACGCGGGCGTTGCCGCCGATCGGGTCCCTGCCCTCCTCGCGCGGTCCGAGGTAGTTGCCACGGTAGCCGCGCACCGTGCGCACGCCGCCGGCGTAGTAGTTCTCGAAGAACGGCAGCGAGCTGGAATCGCCGTACCCGTCGCCGTAGGAGACCTGGCCCTCCACGGAGAAGGTGGTGCGGTCGCCGAGCCAGCGCAGCGGCCAGTAGCGGCGGTTCTCGTAGGTCAGCTTGTAGAACTCCAGATCATCGCCGGGGATCGTCCCCTCCAGGGACAGCCGCTGCCGGCCGCCGGCGGTGGGAAACACCCCGCGGTCTCGGGTATCCCGGTTCCAGGACAGGCGCGGCTTGACCATGGTGAAACGATCGTCGCCCTGGTCCGAGAGATACTCCCTGATCCAGTCCGGTGTATCGCTGCGCGTATCGATACCGATGCGCTCCAGGCGCAGCCGCGCCGCCAGTCGATCCACCTCCGTGAACGGCACGCTGTACTCCACCGAGCCGTGCCCCGAGGTCAGGTCGTAGTCTGCCAGGTCGGCCCGGCGGGAGCGGGTCTCGCGGTAGCCGGCGGACAGGGTCTGGGAGACGCCCTCTTGGGTGTGGTAGCGGTCCGTATACGAGACGTTGTAGATGGTGGAGACACTGGAGTTGTTCACCGTCATGCTCAGCCGGTCGCCGGTGCCGAGCAGGTTGTCCTGTGAGACGGAGAAGTTGACCAGCAACCCCTGGACATCGCCGTAACCGACGCCGGCCTGCAGCTGTCCCGTCATCCGTTCCTGGACACTGACGTCCACATCCACCCGGTCGTCCTCCCCCGGCACCCGGGGGGTTTCGACGTTGACGAAGTCGAAGAACCCGAGCCGATTGAGCCGCGTCTGCGAGCGCTCCAGCGCCTCACTGGACAGCGGGGCCCCCTCGAGCTGGCGCATCTCCCGCCGGATGACCTCGTCTTGGGTGCGCTGGTTGCCGGTGATGTTGATCCGCCGCACATAGACCCGCGCACCGGGATCCACCACATAAGTCAGGTCGACAACCTGCTCCTCCTCGTCCACCCGGGGGCGGACGTTGACATTGCTGAAGGCGTAGCCCTCCTCGGCCAGCCGGGACCGAATGGCCGAGGAGCCGGCGTTCACGCGACTGCGCGAGTAGAGCTCGCCCGGCTCCAGGGCGATCAGCTCGCGCAGCTCCTCCGGAGGCACGACCAGATGCCCCTGGACGTCAATACTGCCGATCTCGTACTGCTCGCCCTCGGCGACGTTCACGGCGACGTGGACGTCGCGCCGATCGGGGCTGATGGAGACCTGGGTGGAGGTGACCGCGAAATTCAGGAACCCGCGGTCCAGATAGTGCCCGCGCAGGCTCTCGAGGTCGTTGGCGAGCAGATCGCGAGCATAGCGGTGCCGCTGCGACCACGGCGCCCACCAGCGCCGGGCCTGCTGCTCGAACACGCCGCGCAGTTCGCGGTCGGAGTACGCCTCGTTACCGGTCAAGTGGATCTCGCGGATCTCGGCGACGGGGCCCTCTTCGATATCGATGCGGATCGCCACCCGGTTGCGCTCGAGCGGGGAGACGGTGCTCTCGACGGAGACGTCGTACTTGCCCTGGGCAAAGTACTGCTGACGCAGCTCCCGCTCGATCTCGGCCAGCTGCGCACGGTTGAACACCTGGCCCTCGGCCATACCGGCGCTGCGCAGGGCTTCGCGCAGGTCTTCGGTGCGGATCTGCTCATTGCCCTCGAACTGGAGTCGGGCGATCGACGGCCGCTCCTGCACCCGCACCACTAGCTCATCGCCGTCCCGAGCCAGCTCGACGTCACGGAAGAAGCCGGAGCGGTAGAGTTCACGGATCGCCCCCGCCACCTCGCCGCTCCCCACGCGGTCACCGGGCTCGATGGGCAGGTAGCTGAAGACCGTGCCCTCGTCGATCCGCTCCAGTCCTTCGACCCGGATCTGCTCGGCGACGAAGGAATCCGCCGTGGCCGTAGCGACCGTAGCCGCGCCGAGCAGCAGCGCGACGACCGTATTGCGCCCCCAGCGTCGGATCAAAGCGCCCCCTTTTCTACCGTGTGCCGCATCGGGCCGGCTCCGTATCTGCCACGTGTCGTCGCCGCCGGGCTTACCCGCCAAGCAAGCGCTCAAAATCGTTGTAAAAGGCCAGCGCCATCAGTCCGAGCAGGATCACGATCCCCACCTGCTGCCCGATCAGTTGGGTCCGCTCGGATACCGGCTTGCCGCGGATCGCCTCGGTGAGGAAGTAGAGCAGATGACCACCGTCGAGGATCGGGATCGGCAACAGGTTGATGATGCCCAGACTGATGCTGATCACCGCCAGGAAGGTGAGGAACGGTACCACACCCATGGAGGCGGTATCCCCAGCGAACTGGCCGATGGTCACCGGGCCGCCGATGTTCTTCAGCGATGCCTCGCCCATCACCATCCGCGCGAGCACCTTGACCGTCACCACGGTGGTATCCCAGGTGCGCTCGGCCCCGTAGACCACGCCACCCAGCGGCCCGTAACGGACCTCGCGCTCCATGCGCTCCTGATACCCCTCGGGGATGGCCGGCCCGACACCGAGCATGCCGACCTCGGCATCGCCCCGCTGCTGCGCCCCCAGGGTGAGCGTCATCTCGCGGACCTCGCCATCCCGCTCGTAGGTCAGGGTTACCTCCTCGTTGGCGCGCGGCTCGACGCGTTCGACCAGTTCCAGCCACGAGTCGATCGGATCGCCGTCGATGGCGCGGATGCGGTCGCCTTCACGCAACCCCGCCTGACCAGCGGCACCGTCCTCAGCCAGGCGACCGACGGTGGCGGGCAGATCGGGCGTGTAGGCACGCAGGCCGATGACCCCGAGGATATCGGTGGTGTCTTTCAGCTTCGGTTCGGAGCGGAGATCCAGGGTGCGCGAGAATTCATTGCCCGCCTCGTCGCGCACGGTGACCGGGACATCCTCCCGATGGAACCCGGCGTTCATTAGCCCCATGGCGACCCGTTGCCAGGTGGGGGTATCGCGGCTGTCGATAGCGACGATCTCCTCGCCGCGCTCGAACCCGGCCATCTCGGCGGGGGTATCCGCGATCGGCTCATCGACAATCGGCCGCAGCTCGACAATCCCGAGCACTGCCACCAGCCAGTAGGCAACCACCGCAAAGAGGAAGTTGGCTGCCGGCCCCGCGACCACGATGGCCGTGCGCTGTCCCAGGGGGCGATTGTTGAAGGCCCGGTGGCGCTCGGCGGGGTCTACTTCGCCCTCGCGCTCGTCGAGCATCTGCACGTAGCCACCGAGCGGGATGGCCGATAGGCAGTACTCGATGTGATCGGGGCCGCGCCCACGCCAACTGAGCAACGGCCGACCAAACCCCACCGAGAAGCGGCGCACCCGTACGTTACACCAGCGGGCCACGAAGAAATGGCCCGCCTCGTGAACGGTCACCAAGATGGCGATGGCGACCAGGAAGGCGATGACGCTCCAGACGATCATCATAGTCGAGTCAGTCCGCGATGCGCCGCACGGCCTCCTCGGCCACACGGCGGGCCTGCGCATCGATGGCGCGGGCCGAATCCAGATCCTTCGGCGGCGGAGGGGTCTCCGCTGCCAGGGCGTCCTCGATCACAGGTGCAATGCGGTCGAAACGAAGACGCCCGTCGAGGAAGGCGTCCACCGCAATCTCATTGGCCGCATTGAGTACGGCGCACGCGCCGTCGCCGGTACGCAGGGCCTGATAGGCCAGTCGGAGGCAGGGGAAGCGGCGCTCGTCCACTGCTTCGAAGTCGAGGCGCCCTGCGGCCGCCAGATCCACCAGATCCACACCCGAGGCGATCCGCTCGGGATACCCCATGGCGTAGGAGATCGGCACTCGCATGTCCGGCGACCCGACCTGCGCCAAATAGGAACCGTCGCGATAGCCCACCAGCGCATGCACCAAGCTCTGTCGATGAATGACCACATCGACGCGCTGAGGTTCCAGGTCAAAGAGATGGCAGGCCTCGATCACCTCAAGGCCCTTGTTCATCATGGTGGCTGAATCGACGGAGATCTTGCGGCCCATGGACCAGTTCGGATGGGCTACGGCCTCCTCGGGGGTCACGGCGGCCAGGGTGTCGGGATCCCGATCGCGGAACGGGCCACCGGATGCCGTCAGCACGATGCGCTCCACCCCCGCCGTGGCGTCGGTGCCGGTCGGCAGCCCCTGGAATACGGCGTTGTGCTCACTGTCCACCGGGACGATCTGCGCCCCATGGCGCTGCGCCGTCTCCATGAACAGGGCACCGGCGACGACCAGCGTCTCCTTGTTGGCCAGGAGAATCCGCTTGCCGGCCCGGCAGGCCGCCAGGGACGAGGCCAGCCCCGCCGCCCCGACCACGGCCGTGACCACTGCATCCACGTCGGCGTCCGCCGCCAGCGCGGCCACGCCCTCTTCGCCCGCGGAGACCTCGATGTGCTCCAGGCCTTCGGCCTGAAGCCGATCGCGCAACTGCGCCGCCGCCTGCTCATCGGCCAGCGCGGCTCGGCTGGGGCGGTGCGCACGGCAGATCCGCAGCAACCCTTCCCAATCGCGCCCTGCAGCCACGGCCCGAACCTCGAAACGTTCGGGGTGCCTGATTGCCACATCCAGGGTGCTCGTACCAATGGACCCCGTGGCCCCGAGTACTGCCAGCCGCATCACATTCCGCTCTGCCACCACGCTAACCCCGCTGCTAGAACCGGCGCCGCCGCGGTCAGACTGTCGATACGGTCAAGGATCCCGCCGTGCCCCGGCAGGATTCCGCCACTGTCCTTCACGCCGCGTTGACGCTTGAGCATACTTTCAAAGAGATCCCCCACCACTGAGGCGACGATCACCGCCACCGTCAGCAGCGCAAGAGCCACCACGCCGGGGGCCTGAGGCTGAAGCAGGAGCACCAATGCTCCGCCACCCAGCAGCGCGGCCAGACCGCCTCCCACAGCCCCCTCCCAGCTCTTGCCGGGGCTGATGCATGGGGCTAGCCGGCGACGCCCCCAGGCCCGCCCGGCGAAGTAGGCACCGGTATCTGCGCCCCAGACCAGGACCAGCAGGAAGGTGTGCCAGAAGGGACCCCAGGGGGTACTACCGTGCAGATACACCAGGGCCAGCCAGCAGGGCCAGAGCACTAGCCAACCCACCACGGCGGACACCAGCGGTGATGGGGCAGCCAGCTCACGCCGGGTATACAGCACCAGCCAGCACAGGGCCACAAGCCACAAGGCAGCCACCGCGTAGAGGATGCCGCTAACCGCCGGAACGGCCTGCAGCAACCACCACCCGGGCAGCAGCGTCATGGCAAAGCCACCGACCAGGGCCACCCGGCGGCCGTGATCCTGTACGCCGATCAGTGTGGTCCACTCCCAGGCCGCAAGGGCCGCGACCCCCCCCAGCGCCAACGCCAGCACCGGGGTAGGCAACAACCAGATTGCGGCAAGAAGCAGCGGCCCCAGCGCCAGCGCGGTCAGCACCCGTGCCTTAAGCATGGCGCACCGACTTCAGCGGATAGGAGGTGACCGCACCGAATCGACGATCCCGCGCGGCATAGTCTTCGATGGCGCGGGCCAACCCCTCGGTACCGAAGTCCGGCCACAGGGTCTCGGCAAAGTGGAGCTCGGTATAGGCCATCTGCCAGAGCAGGAAGTTGGAGATGCGCCGCTCGCCCCCGGTGCGGATGAACAGATCGGGATCGACGACATCCGGAAGGGACAGCGCGCCGCGGAAGGCGTCCTCATCGATGGACTGCGGATCGACCTCGCCCCGAGCCGCCGACGCGGCCAAACGGCGGGCGGCCTCAGCGATCTCCCAGCGCCCGCCGTAGCTGGTCGCGACGATCAGCTGCAGTCCGGTGTTCTCCGCGGTAAGCGCCTCGGCATCGGTCAGCCGCCGCTGCAGACCTGCTTCGAACTGAGTCCGGTCGCCGATGAAGCTCAGGCGCACATCGTTCTCGTGGAGCCGTTGCAGCTCCTGATCCAGGGTGGTCCGGAACAGCTGCATCAGCACGCGGACCTCGCCCCGCGGACGGCGCCAGTTCTCGCTGCTGAAGGCGAACAGCGTCAGCGCCTCCAGCTCAAGGCGGCCACACGCCTCCACCACCTCGCGAACCGAGCGCGCCCCGGCACGGTGGCCGGCGTAGCGCGGCTGCCCTTGCCGCTGTGCCCAGCGCCCGTTGCCATCCATGACGATGGCGATATGGCGCGGCAACTCGACACCGGCTAGCCGCTCACTGATCTGGGCTGGCCCATTCGTATCCGCCATACGACCCGCTCAGACCTCCATGAGCTCGCGTTCTTTCTCCTCGAGCAGGTCGTCGACTTGCGCCACATACCGGTCGGTGAGCTTCTGGATGGCCTCCTGGGCGCGGCGCTCCTCGTCCTCGGTGATGTCCTTGCCCTTGGCGAGGTCCTTAAGGTCCGAATTGGCATCCCGGCGGACGTTGCGGATGGCGACACGGGCCTGCTCGGCCTCGTTCTTGACCAAGCGGACCATCTCCTTGCGGCGGTCTTCGGTCAGTGAGGGCAGCGGCACCCGGATGACCTGCCCGGCCGAGACTGGACTCAGCCCCAGGTTCGAGGCCATGATCGCCTTCTCAATGGCAGGCACCATGTGCTTCTCGAAGGGTGTAACGGCCAGCGTACGCGAATCCTCCACGCTGACATTGGCCGCCTGCTTGATGGGCACCTCCATGCCGTAATACTCGACATTGACCTGGTCAAGCAGGCTGGTGTGGGCGCGCCCGGTGCGCAGCCGAGCCAGGTCGTGCTTGAGGCTCTCGACGGCCTTGGCCATCCGGCGATCGGCGTCTTCCTGGATATCTTCGATCACGATGATTCCTCCTGGGCGCTGGGCAGGCCCGGATCGACCACGGTACCCACCGGCTCGCCACGGGCCGCGGCAACCATGGTACCCGGGCTGGTGATATCAAAGACCATGATGCGCATCGCTTGATCGCGGCACAGAACGATGGCGGTCGCGTCCATGACCTCCAGGCGCTTACTCAGTACCTCATCGTAGGTGAGCTGCTGATAGCGCTTCGCCTCGGGGTCGCGGACCGGATCGGAGCTGTAGACCCCGTCGACCTTGGTCCCCTTGAGCAGCAGTTCGGCCCCGACCTCCACGGCGCGCAGGCTGGCGGCAGAGTCGGTGGTGAAGAAGGGGTTGCCGGTACCGGCGGCGAAGATCACCACCCGGCCTTTCTCCAGGTGGCGGACCGCCCGGCGGCGGATGTAGTCCTCGCAGACCTGATTGATCTTGATCGCTGACATGACGCGGCAGAAGACGCTCCGCCGCTCGAGGGCATCCTGGATGGCCAGGGCGTTCATCACGGTGGCCAGCATGCCCATATGGTCGGCGGTGACCCGGTCCATGCCCGAGGCGGCCAGACCGGCCCCGCGGAAGATATTGCCGCCACCAATGACCACCGCCACCTCGACCCCCATGGCGTTGATCTCGGCCAGTTCGTCGGCAATGCGATCGAGCGTATTGGCGGCGATCCCGTATTGTCCGTCGCCCAGCAGCGCCTCGCCGCTGAGCTTGAGCAGTATCCGGCGATAGTGCGGCACCGTCATGACTCCGGCCTTTTAGTGAGCGGGCGCGGTGCCCGGGCCACCCGGGCACCGCCGTTGCTGGTAACGCCGCCCGGGCTCAGGAGTCGCGGACTTGCGCCATCACCTCGTCAGCGAAGCTCTCGTCTTTCTTCTCCTTGCCTTCGCCGACCTCGTAGCGCGCGAAACGGGTCACTTCCGCGCCCTTGGCCTTGAGCAGGTCCCCGACCGTCTGATCCGGGTCCTTGACGAAGGGTTGGCCGAGCAGCGTGATCTCGCTCAGGTGTTTCTTGAGCCGGCCTTCGACCATCTTCTCGACGATCTCTTCCGGCTTGCCGCTCTCGCGGGCCTGCGCAAGCAGCACTTCCTTCTCGGAGGACAGCTGATCCGCAGGCACGTCATCGGGGCTGACGCAGACCGGCGAGGAGGCCGCGATGTGCATCGCCAGGTCCCGCCCGAGCTGTTCATCGCCGCCCTGGACCTCGACCATAACGCCGATCCGGGCACCGTGCAGGTACTGAGCCACCTGATGGTCCCCAGCGTAGCGGATGAAACGGCGCACCTCGATGTTCTCGCCAAGTTGGGCGACCATCTCCTGGCGCAGGGTCTCCACCGACTTGCCATCGACCTCGCTAGCCAACAGGCTGTCCAGGTCCTCGACCTTGGAATCCAGGGCGCGCTGGGCCACGGACTCGGCGAAGGCCCGGAACTCGTCCCCGTTGCCGACAAAGTCGGTCTCGGAGTTAACCTCCACAAGCACGCCCGACTTACCGTCTTCGGAACGGGCCGCCACGACGCGGCCCTCGGCAGCGACGCGATCGGCCTTCTTGTCGGCCTTGGCCAGGCCCTTCTTGCGCATGAGCTCGGCGGCGGCCTCGAGGTCACCGTCCACCTCCACCAGCGCCTTCTTGCACTCCATCATGCCGGAGCCGGTGCGCTCACGGAGCTGCTTGACCAGGTTTGCAGATACGGACATCTGTGCTTGCCCCCTCAGGATGCGGTGTCGTTGATCTCGACGAAGTCGTCCTTGCCGGCAGCAGCGGCGTGACTCGACGCCTGCTTCGCCTCGATTACGGCATCGGCGATGCCGCTGACGTAGAGCTCGATAGCCCGGATCGCATCGTCGTTACCGGGGATGACGTAATCGACCTCCCGGGGCGAGCAATTGGTATCGACAACCCCGATAACCGGAATGCCGAGCTTCTTCGCCTCGGAGATGGCGATGTGCTCATAGCCCACGTCGACGACGAACATGGCGTCGGGCAGACGCTCCATGTTCTTGATGCCGGAGAGGCTGCGATCGAGCTTCTCCCGCTCGCGGCTGAGCGCCAGGGCCTCACGCTTGGTCACCTTATCGAAGGTGCCATCCTCGGCCTGGGTTTCCAGGTCCTTGAGGCGCGCGATGGAGTGCTTGACGGTGCGGAAGTTGGTCATCATGCCACCGAGCCAGCGGTGATCAACGTAGGGCATCCCGCAGCGCGCCGCATGCTCGCGGACCAGCTCCCGGGCCGGGCGCTTGGTCCCGACGAAGAGGATCTTGCCGCCATTGCTCGCCAGGCGCCCGGCGAAGTTCAGGGCATCCTTGTAGAGGGGCAGCGTCTTTTCGAGGTTGATGATGTGGATCTTGTTGCGCTCACCGAAGATATAGGGGCGCATCTTGGGATCCCAGAAGCGGGTCTGGTGCCCAAAGTGCACACCCGCCTCCAGCATCTGACGCATGGAAACGTCGGCCATGTCGGATCTCCTTGGATCGGGTTGAGCCTCCATACGCCCGCATCCGACAACCCGATTGCTGCGCAGCCGCCGGGCACCCGGTCGAATGTGTCGGCGTATGTGTGGATTCAGTGGTTCAGTCAGTACGCTGCGGTGATTACACGCAGCAGCGCGGTTTATACCACTATCGACAGCCGGTTACAAGAACGAAATGGCACGCTCGAGGGGCGCCGGCGAGCGCGTCCGGCGAACGCCCGCGGGGCGCCGAGGGCGAGTTGGACGTGTTAGAATGGGGCGCATGTCTGTACCCATCAAAACCGCCAAAGAGATCGAGGGCATGCGCCGCGCCGGAAGGATGGCGGCAAGCGTGCTAGATAGGATCGCCCCCCACGTGGAGCCCGGAGTCACCACCGAGCACCTCGACGCGCTTTGCCACCGCTACATCACTGAAGAGCTCGGGGCTACGCCGGCGCCGCTGAATTATCGCGGTTTCCCCAAAGCCACCTGCACTTCGGTCAATCACGTGGTCTGCCACGGGATCCCGGGGCCGAAAAAACTGAAAAAAGGCGACATCCTCAATATCGACGTCACGGTGATCGACCCAGAGGGCTGGCACGGCGATACCAGCCGGATGTTCTACGTCGGCGAGCCGAGCATCCTGGCCCGGCGCCTGGTCGAAACCACCCGGGACTGCCTGTGGTGCGGCATCGAACAGGTCCGCCCGGGGGCAACCCTGGGGGACATCGGCTACGCCGTGCAACGCCACGCCGAGGAGCATAACTTCTCGGTGGTGCGGGAGTACTGCGGCCACGGCATCGGGCAGAGCTTCCACGAAGAACCCCAGGTGCTCCACTACGGCCAGCCAGGCACCGGCATGCGCCTTGAGCCCGGCATGACCTTCACCATTGAGCCGATGATCAACGCCGGCCGACCGGCCACCAAGCTGTTACGGGATCAATGGACGGTGGTGACCAAGGATCGCAGCCTCTCGGCTCAGTGGGAGCACACCCTGCTGGTCACCGAGGACGGCTACGAGATCCTGACGCCGGCGCCGGACGGACGCTGACCCAACGGCCAATCGACAGGAGCGCCGCCATGCCCGTTACGGCCTGCCCCGCCCTGGAGCCCGACGCACTGGTCCGGGCGCTGGAGGCGGGCGAGCCGCTGGTTCCCACGCTGCGCCGTGCCCTGCAACAGGCTGATCAGGCCCTTGCTGCACGATTCCGGGCGGGGACGAGCGCCGCCGAGCTGGTCCCCGAGCGCGCGGCCACCATGGATGAAGTGGTCAAGCAGCTGTGGCGAAGCAGCCTGGGCGGCGACGAGCCACAAGGGTGTGCCCTGCTGGCGGTAGGCGGCTACGGGCGTGGCGAGCTGCATCCCGGTTCGGATATTGACGTCCTGGTGCTGGTCGACCCCGAGCACCGAGATGCCCTCGCCCCACTCCTGGAGGCGTTCATCGCCGGACTGTGGGACCTCGGGCTGGAGGTGGGCCACAGCGTGCGCAGCGTGGATGAGTGCATCGCTGCCGCCGCGGATGATATCACCATCGCCACCAACCTGATGGAGTCGCGCCAGCTCTGCGGCACCCCTGATCTCGGCCAGGCATTGCGACAGGCCTTGACGGCAAATCGGATCTGGCCGAGTCCGGCCTTTTTCGAGGCCAAGCTGGCCGAACAGCAGGCCCGCCACGCCAAATTCCACGACACGGCTTACAACCTGGAGCCGAATATCAAGTCGAGCCCGGGCGGGCTGCGCGATATCCAGATGGTGGGCTGGGTAGCCAAGCGCCACTTCGGGGCGGAGCACCTGCACGAACGGGTCGCCGGAGGGTTCCTCACCGAAGCCGAGTACCAAGCCCTGCACGCTGGCCAGTGTTTCCTCTGGGATGTGCGGTTCGGCCTGCACCTGATCGCCGGCCGACGCGAGGACCGACTGCTCTTCGATCACCAGGTCGGCCTGGCGGAGCTGTTCGGCTACGTGGATGACGACCAAACCCTGGCCGTCGAACAGTTCATGCAGCGTTACTTCCGGACCGCCATGGACATCTCCCGCCTCAACGAGATGCTCCTGCAACACTTTCAGGAGGCCATCCTGTATACGAGTTCGGGGGCTGAGCCGACACCGATCAACCGGCGCTTCCAGATCCGTCGCGACTTCCTGGAGGTCACCGACCCCTCGGTCTTTCGGCGTTACCCTTTCGCCCTGCTGGAGGTCTTTCTGATCCTGCAGCAGCACCCGCAGCTCAAGGGGGTCCGTGCCTCGACCATCCGGCTCATCCGCCAGCACCGAACGCTGATCGATGAGAGCTTTCGGCGTGATCTGCGGTGCCGCAGCCTGTTTATGGAGATCCTCCGGCAACCCCAGGGGATCACCCACGCCCTGCGCCGCATGCACCGCTACGGCGTCCTCGGGCGGTACATCCCGGCCTTCGGGCGTATCAGCGGACGCATGCAGTACGACCTGTTCCACGTCTACACCGTTGACTCCCACACCCTGTTCGTGGTCCGCAACCTGCGCCGCATGGCCCTCGCGGAGCACCGCACGGAACTCCCCTTAGCCCACGACATCATGCAGCAGCTCCCCAAGCCCGAGCTGCTCTTCTTGGCCGCCCTGTTCCACGATATCGCCAAGGGGCGCGGCGGCGACCACTCCGAACTCGGGGCCGGCGATGCCTACGAATTCTGCATCCAGCATGGGCTCGGGGCCTACGACGCCCGCCTGGTGGCCTGGCTGGTGCGCCACCATCTGGATATGTCGGTCACTGCACAGCGCAAGGATCTCTCCGACCCGGCAGTGATCACCGATTTCGCCCGCACCATGGGCGACCAGCTCCATCTGGACTACCTCTATCTGCTCACCGTCGCCGACATTCGGGCGACCAACCCAGACCTCTGGAACGCCTGGCGCGCAGCGCTGCTCAATGAGCTCTACGTGCTGGCACGGGCCGCCATCCGCCGCGGCCTCAGCAAGCCGCTGGACAAGCGCGAGCTGATCCGCGATACCCAGCGGGATGCGCGGCGGATCCTGCGCCAGCGGGGCTACGGACCGGGGCGCATCCGGGGCGTCTGGCGCCAACTGCCAGAAGACTATTTCCTGCGCCATAGCGCCGAGGAGATCGCCTGGCATACCGAGGCCATCGCCGAGACCGCACCGGCACAATTGCCGCTGGTCCTCGCCGCCAGCCAGGAGACCGGGGGGGGCGCGCGGATCTTCCTCTACGCCCCCGACAGCCGCGACCTCTTCGCCCGCTGCGTGTGGGCCCTGGACCGGCTCGGACTGAGCATCCAGGATGCCCGGGTGATCACCACCGACGGCGGCTTTACCCTGGATAGCTATCGGGTGCTCGAACAACACGGCGCGCCGCCGAGTGAAGAGCAACGACTTGAGGAGGTCCGCCAGGCGCTAGCGGCAGCCGCCGCCGAGCAGGGGCCGCCACCGGCCCCGGTGGCGCGCCATATCCCGCGACAGCTCCAGCACTTCCGGACCGAGACCCAGATCCACTTCACAGACGACCCGGATAACCACCGCACGGTGGTGGAGCTGATCACCGCCGACCGTCCCGGGCTCTTGGCCCGCGTGGGGAAGGCCTTCTCGGGGTGCGGGGTGCGGGTCAAGAACGCCAAGATCGCCACCATGGGAGAACGGGCCGAGGACGTGTTTTTCATCACCGATGACCAGGGCCAGCCATTGCGTCTCCCGGTGCAGTACCGCTGCGTACGCGAGGCCCTGTATGAGCTTCTCGACGAGGAGGCCACCAACGCATGAATCGCGGTCTCTCCGAGCTGCAGCCCTACCCCTTCGAGCGCATGGAGCGGCTCCTGACCGGGCGCCGAGCGGGGCCTGCCGCCCCGATCCGCCTAGGCATTGGTGAGCCCCAGGACCCGCCTCCCGAGTTGCTCACCCGGGTGCTCCGGGACAACCTGGATCAGGTGGCTCGCTATCCGGCCACCCGGGGCCTGGAGTCACTGCGTGAGGCGATCGCCGGATGGCTGCGCCGCAGATACCGCCTCCCCGAGGCGGCGATCAACCCGGATGAGCATGTGCTGCCGGTGGCGGGCACCCGCGAGGCGCTGTTCGCCATCGCCCAGACCGTCATTGGCCGGGGGCGGCCCTATGTGGCGATGCCCAACCCCTTCTATCAGATCTACGAGGGCGCGGCGCTGCTCAGCGGTGCCCGCCCGCTCTACCTGCCGATTGAGCCCGGCAGTGGCCTGCCCGATCTCGACGCCATCGAGCCCAGGACCTGGCAACGGGTGCAACTGCTTTACCTCAACAGCCC
Organism: Halorhodospira halophila SL1; assembly: GCF_000015585.1. Taxonomy (NCBI): domain Bacteria; kingdom Pseudomonadati; phylum Pseudomonadota; class Gammaproteobacteria; order Chromatiales; family Ectothiorhodospiraceae; genus Halorhodospira; species Halorhodospira halophila. The sequence continues at coordinate 1,586,457 of NC_008789.1, forward strand.
GGCCAACCCGACCGGCGCCGTAGCCGACTCCGATTACTACCGGCGCGTTCTGGAGCTGTGCGATCGCTACGGCTTCATCATCGCCGCCGACGAGTGTTATAGCGAGATCTACGCCGATGAGGCCAATCCCCCGCCCGGTCTATTACAAGTCTGCCAGGCCGAGGGGCGCGCGGATTTCCATCGGTGCCTGGTCTTCCACAGCCTCTCCAAGCGCTCCAACGCCCCTGGCCTGCGCTCCGGGTTCGTGGCCGGGGATCCCGGCCTGATTCACGCCTTTCTGCGCTACCGCACCTACCAGGGCTGCGCCCTGCCCCTGCACGTTCAGGCTGCCAGCGCCGCAGCCTGGAGGGATGAAGCGCACGTCATCGAGAATCGGGCACGCTATCGCGAGCGCTACGAGGAGGTGTGTACCATCCTCGCCGAAGCACTCGACGAGGTAGCCCCGCCGCCGGCGACCTTCTACCTCTGGCCACGTACGCCCATCGACGACCAGACTTTCACCCGCCGGCTGTGGGAGGAGGAGAACGTCACGGTGTTGCCGGGCAGCTTCCTCTCCCGCCCCGGTGGCGACGGCACGCCCCCCGGCGCGGGACGCATACGCATGGCGCTGGTTCCGGATCTAGCCACCTGCATCGAGGCGGCAGAGCGGATCCGGCGGTTTGTCCATCGAAACTTCCAATAGGGAGCCCAGCATGGCTGCACAGATCCAGAAGGTGATCGATGAGGCGTTTGAGCAACGCGCCCAACTCAACCCGAACGAAGCCCCGGCCGAGATCCGAGAGGCGGTCGAGGAAGCCCTGCGGCGCCTGGATAGCGGCCAGGCCCGGGTGGCCGAGCCGGGCGCCGACGGCTGGCAGGTCAACGAGTGGCTGAAGAAGGCCGTCCTGCTCTCGTTCCGCCTCAACGACAATCGCCTGATGCGCGGCGGCGTCACCAACTTCTTCGACAAGGTGCCGATGAAGTTTGCGGGCTGGGGCGAGGACGCCCTGCGCGAATCCGGTGTGCGCGTGGTGCCGCCGGCCGCCGCACGGCGGGGCAGCTACATCGCGCCGGGGGTGGTGCTGATGCCCTCCTACGTGAACATCGGCGCCTACGTCGACGAAGGGACCATGGTCGACACCTGGGCCACGGTGGGTTCCTGCGCCCAGATCGGCAAGAACGTCCACCTCTCCGGGGGCGTGGGGATCGGCGGGGTGCTCGAGCCGCTGCAGGCCAACCCGACCATCATCGAGGACGATTGCTTCATCGGCGCCCGCTCGGAGATCGTTGAGGGCGTGACCGTCGGCCGAGGCGCAGTGATCTCCATGGGCGTCTATGTCGGTCAGAGCACCAAGATCTACGACCGCACCACCGGCGAGGTCCACTTCGGACATGTACCGGAGGGGGCGGTGGTCGTTCCCGGCAATCTCCCGGCCGCCGACGGCAGCCACAGCCTTTACTGCGCGGTGATCATCAAGTACGCCGACGAAAAGACCCGCGCCAAGGTCGGTATCAACGAGCTGCTGCGCCCATGAGCGCCACGCTCGAGCTCGCCCGGGAGCTGATCCAGCGCCCGTCGGTAACTCCCGAGGACGCCGGATGCCAGACCCTCGTCGCCGAGCGCCTGGCCGCGGCCGGGTTCGGCGCCGAGTGGCTGAACGCCGCCGGGGTCACCAACCTGTGGGCGCAGCGCGGCACCGAGCGCCCCCTGTTCTGCTTTCTCGGCCACACCGACGTGGTCCCCAGCGGTCCAGAGTCGGCCTGGCAACACCCGCCGTTCCAGCCCATCGTCGAGAACGGCTGTCTCTATGGCCGAGGCGCGGCCGACATGAAGGGCAGTGTGGCGGCCTTCGTCGCTGCGGTGGAGCGCTTCGTCGCCCGCCACCCGGACCACGCGGGCGCCATCGCCGTGCTGCTGACCAGCGACGAGGAAGGCCCCGCGGTGGATGGCACCCGACGCGTGGTCGAGACCCTGGCAGCGCGGGGGGCGGCCATCGACTACTGCCTGGTGGGCGAACCCAGCAGCCAGGCACGGCTCGGCGACGAGTACAAGGTCGGCCGCCGCGGGTCCCTAACGGGGCACCTCACCGTGCACGGCGAACAGGGGCACGTCGCCTACCCGCACCAGGCGGACAATCCCATCCACGCGTTCGCCCCGGCACTCCAGGAGCTGGTCGCCACCGAGTGGGACCAGGGCGATGCCGACTTCCCGCCGACGAGCTTCCAGATCTCCAACATCCAGGCGGGCACCGGCGCCGACAACGTCATCCCCGGAGCCATGGAGGTCGTGTTCAACCTGCGCTACGCCCCGGCGGTCTCCGCCGAGGAGCTTCAGGAACGGATCGAATCCATCCTGCACCGTCACGGGGTGCACCACACCCTGCACTGGCGGCACTCCGGCGCCCCCTTCGCCACCCGCGAGGGCGCACTCATCGATGCCGTTGAACAGGCAGTCACAGCGCACACCGGGCAGTGTCCACGACGATCGACCTCCGGCGGCACCTCCGATGGCCGTTTCATGGGTCCGACCGGGGCGCAGGTGGTCGAGCTTGGTCCGCTGAACGCCACCATCCACAAGGCCAACGAGCACGTCGCGGTCGCCGACCTGGAGGCCCTGGAGGCGATCTACTTCGACATCCTGCAGCACCTGCTGGCCCCGGCCGACTGAGCTGCATGCGGGGAGGCGGCCCTGGCTGATTTGATGCGCCCGGGCAACCGGATTAGATTGGAACGCTGACCGGAGCGACGGCACCCGACTGGCCCATGGACCCGAGCCCAGCGATGAACACGCAGGATGCCGCTCGGCCGGGGCGCCACTACCGGCGCCCGGTCGAGCGACCGTTCACCCGTGCCGAGCGCGACCGGGTCACCCTGCTCTTCGGCAGTCTCAGCGTCGCCCACGACCGTCTGCTCACCGCCGCCATCCGGGGGCTCGGTTACCACGCGGAGGCGATCCCCACGCCACGCCGCAGGGACCTGCAGACCGGCCGGGAGCTGTGTAACAGCGGTCAGTGCAATCCGGTCTACTTCGTCGCTGGCGCGCTGATCAATCACCTGGAGCGGCGGCGCAGCGAGCGCGGCCTCGATCGTGACGAAGTCGCGGATCGCTACGTGTTTGTCACCCCGGGGTCGTGCGGCCCCTGCCGTTTCGGCATGTACGAAGCCCAGTATCGTCAAGCCCTCGCCAAGGCCGGGTACCCCGGGTTCCGGGTGATCGCTTTCGACAAGAAGGGCGGCGGCGACGGCCACCCCGACGAGGGCTACGGCGACGGGCTGGCCGTCGATCTAGGGCTCTACATCGCCGTGCTCGACGCACTGTTCATGGCTGATGTGCTGAACGCCACCTTCTACCGCGCCCGCCCCTACGCCACCGACGCCGCCGCGGCCGACCGGACCTTCGAGACCTGCCTGACCGAGTGTGAGCAGGCGCTCGGGCGTCCGCGCCCGGATCCCCGGGTCACCGTGACCGCCCGGCTACTCGCGGCCGTGACACCGCTACCCAGCGCGGCAGACGCCGCCCGCCTGCTCGCCCGACTCCGTGACCGGACCTGCACGGACGCCCTCGCCCGGTGTCGCCGGATCATCGAAGAGGGCTTCGAGGTGGACTATCTGCGCCCGCGCCCCCTGATCAAGATCACCGGCGAATTCTGGGCCCAGACCACTGAGGGCGACGGCAACTTCCGCATGTTCGAGTTCCTTGAGGCCGAAGGGGCCGAGATCCAGGTGGAGCCGGTCGCCGGATGGGTCGATTACATGCGCTACGGCCTCCACGGCCAGCTCGAAGAAGCCCGGGCGGCCGAGGACCCGCCCGCCGGCGCCCGGTCCGGCCAGGCCCTGTTGCGGGTGGCCACCACGCGGGTACGCCACTGGCTGATCAAGCAGACCGGCCGGCTCCTCCACCGCGAGTACGACCGCATGCGTGCCGCCCTGCGCGACTGCCCGGCCCCACTGGCCGATCAACGCACCCTGGAGCGTCTCGGCCGTCCCTACTACCATCCAAGAATCACCGGTGGCGAGGGACATCTGGAGGTGGCCAAGACGCTCTACTACCACCGCCATCGACTGGCCCACATGACCCTGTCGCTCAAACCCTTCGGGTGCATGCCCTCCACCCAGTCCGACGGGGCACAGGCGGCGGTGCAGGCGGACGACCCGGATATCCGCTTCCTGCCCATCGAGACCTCCGGCGAGGGCGAGATCAACGCCTACTCGCGGGCCCAGATGGCCCTCGGCGAGGCCCGCGAGTCCGCCCGCAGCGAGTTCCGCGATGCACTCGCCCGAAGCGGCCACGATCTGGCTACCCTGCGCGCCTACATCGCCGAGAGACCACAGCTGCGCAGCCCGCTCTACCCGATCCCGCAGAGCGATGCGGCGATCAGCCGGGCAGCGCGGTTCGTCCACCACCTGGCGGAGCGCATGCCCACCCGTGCGGAGGGACCCCGCCCCGCCGGCACCGAAGGCAAGCAGCGGGAGATCCGCCATGTCGACCCCCGGTGAGCACGCACCGCTGCTCGTCGGCCTGGATGTCGGCTCGACCACGGTCAAGGCCGTGGTCATCGACAGCGCCGACGATACCCTGCTCTGGCACGATTACCGCCGGCACGAGACGCGACAGCTGGAGACCGTGCGCGACTTCCTGGCGCGAATCGAGGCCGCTGTGCCGGCGGCACGGCGCGGCGATCTGCGCCTGTTTGCCACCGGCTCCGGTGGAGGCAGTGTCGCCGAAGCCCTGGAGACGCGGTTCGTGCAGGAAGTCCACGCCGTCTCCCTGGCCGTCGAGGCACGCTTCCCCGACGTCGGCAGCGTGGTGGAACTCGGTGGCCAGGATGCCAAAATCATCGTCTTCAAGACGCTGGAGGATGGCAGCAAGCGCAAGATCCCGGCCATGAACGACAAATGCGCCGGTGGCACCGGCGCCGTGATCGACAAAATCGCCGCCAAGCTGGCCATCGCACCGGATCAACTTGGCGACACGGGGTATCTCGGCCACACCATCCACCCGGTCGCCGGGAAGTGCGGAGTCTTCGCCGAGACCGATATCAACTCGCTGCAGAAGCAGGGCGTCGCCGCCGAGGATCTGATGGCCTCGCTGTTCGAGGCCATCGTGCAACAGAACCTGTCGGTCCTGACCCGGGGTCATACCCTGCAGCCCCGGGTCCTCCTGCTCGGCGGCCCGAACACCTACATCCGCGGCCTACAGGAGTGCTGGCGAACCCATATCCACGCCCTCTGGGAGGAGCGGGGCGTCGACTGGGACACCCCGCTGGAGACGGCTGTCCACGTCCCCGAACAGGCGCAGTACTTCGCCGCCATCGGGGCAGTCGCCTTCGGACGGAGCGAACTGGCCGATGACCCGGAAGCCGGGCGCTACCCCGGTCCGGGCGGCCTCGATCAGTGGCTGGCGGGGCAGCGTACTGGCGGCCACCGGCCGGGCGGCGCGCCACCGCTGGTCCGCGATCACGCCGAGCTGGCGCGTTTCCTGCGCGAGTTCCAGCCCCAGCCCTGGCAGCCGGCCCGCTTCTCCCCCGGCGAACAGGTGGCCGGCTATCTGGGGATCGACGCCGGGTCCACCTCCACCAAGGGCGTCCTGCTGGATCCGGACGGCGAGGTCCTTGCCAAGGCCTACCGACTCTCCGGAGGCAACCCCATCGAAGACGCCGTGGCCCTGCTCGCCGAGCTCGAGACGGCGGTGCTGCGTCAGGGGGCTGAACTCGAAGTGCTCGGCGTGGGAACCACAGGCTACGCCAAGGACATCCTGCGCGACGTGCTCCACGCCGACACCGCCGTGGTCGAGACCGTGGCCCACGCCCACGCCTGCGAACACGAACACCCCGGGACCGACTGCATCGTGGATGTCGGCGGCCAGGACATCAAGCTGATGTTCCTGCGCGACGGGCGGGTCCGCGACTTCCGGCTCAACACCCAGTGCTCGGCGGGTAACGGCTACTTCCTGCAAGCCACCGCGCGTGCCTTCGGCATGGAACTCGACGACTACGCCGAGGCGGCACTCAGCGCCGAAGCGATGCCAGAGTTCAACCACGGCTGCGCCGTCTTCCTGCAATCGGACATCGTCGACTTCCAGCGCAAGGGCTGGCAGCGCCACGAGATCCTCGCCGGCCTGGCCGCCGTCCTGCCCAAGAACATCTGGCTCTACGTGGCGCAACTGCCGAACCCCGCCGACCTCGGGGAACGCTTTGTTCTGCAGGGCGGGACACAGCACAATCTGGCGGCCGTCAAAGCCCAGGTGGACTACCTGCGCGAGCGTTTCAGCCAGATCGGCGCGGAGTGCGACATCCGCGTCCACCGCCACTGCGGCGAGTCCGGGGCCATTGGGGCCGGGTTGGAGGCCCGCCGACTCCACCGCAGCGAGCACCGCCGGTCCACCTTCATTGGCTTCGAACGGGCCCGCCGCCTCCAGCACCATACCGTCCGCGACGAGCGCACACGCTGCCGATTCTGCCGCAACCTGTGCCTGCGCACCTTCATCGACGTCGCCACCGGCGACGTCACCGATCCCGCGGCAGAGGCCAACACGCCGGCACAGACGTCCGTCCCCCTGGCCCCCGGCTTTCGGCGTCTGATCATCGCCTCTTGCGAGCAGGGCGAGGTGGAGGACAAGGCGGCCATGCAGCGCATTAAGGCCGTCCTCGACCGCGACGCCGAGCGCACCCCGAACCACCTAGATCGCGCCGCCCGCGAGGTCTTCCGCACGCCGGAGGTCGAGTCGGTGGCCGATCCACTGCCGCAGACGCGCCTACCCGGCCTGCTGGGCCGAACCAGCGTGCGCCGTCGGGCTGCCATGGAGTACCGCCGACAGGTCCGTATCGGGCTGCCCCGGGTCCTGAACCTCTACAGCTGTGCCCCCTTCTTCCTCGGTTACTTCACCGCGCTCGGCGTCCCTGAGCGCGCGCTGGTCTTCTCGGACTACACGGACCCGGAGCTCTACCGCCGGGGGGCCAACCGCGGCAGCATCGATCCCTGCTTCCCCAGCAAGTTGGGCATTCCCCACGTCCACAACCTGCTCACCCGGAAACACCGCCGGCGCCCGCTCACCCACATCTTCTTTCCGATGATCAAGAGCCTGCCAGGGGCCCTCGACGGCGTGCTGGCTGCCCAGGCGTGCCCCACCGTTCCGGGCACCGCCGAGGCCACCCACGCCGCCTTCCGGCGGGAAGGGGACGTATTCGCCGAGCACGGGATCCGCTTCAGGAAAACCCTGGTCAGCCTGGACGATCCAGCGCTGTGTGCCGAGCAGATGCGGGCCGACTGGGGGGCAGAACTGGGCATCAGCCCAGCGGAGTCACGGCGTGCCGCGGAACAGGGCCTGGCGGCACTGCACGCCTTCCACCAGCGAATGGAGGACGAACAGCGCCAGACGTTGCAGCGACTGGAGCAGGAGGGGCGGGTCGGCATCGGGGTGCTCGGGCGCCCCTACCACAATGACCCGGGCATCAACCACGGCATCCTCGACGACCTGCAGCGCAAGGGCTACCCGATCCTCTGGCAGGACGCCCTGCCCCGGGATCCAGCCACCCTCGAGCAGCTGTTTGGCGCCGAAGTCCGCGCCGGCGCCATGCGCTCGGCCCTGGCCATCGATGACGTATGGAAACACGATTTCTCGGAGCACAGCTCACGCAAACTCTGGGCGGCTAAATTCATCGCCCGCCACCCCAATCTGGTTGCCGTGGAGCTGTCGAACTTCAAGTGCGGCCATGACGCCCCAATCTACTCGGTGATCGAGGCGATCATCGAGCAATCCGGCACGCCCTACTTCTGCTTCAAGGACCTCGATGAGAACCGGCCCGGGGGGTCGATCCAGATCCGCACCGAGACCATCGACTACTTCCTGCAGCGCTACCAGGCCGACCTGCCCGCTGGACGTTCGGCCGCCTGAGCAGCGGGCGGTGCGGGGCAGCCCCCACACCGCACCGCGGCTTCAGACGCCGATCATGTCGCGCATGTCGTAGAGCCCCGGCGGCTGCTCGACCACCCAGGCGGCGGCCCGCACGGCGCCGGAGGCGAAGGTGGTGCGGCTTGAGGCCTTGTGGGTCAGCTCGACGCGTTCGCCATCCCCACCGAAGAGCACCGTGTGATCACCGACGATGTCGCCGGCGCGGATGGTCTCGAAGCCGATGGTCTGGGGATCCCGTTCGCCGGTGTGTCCCTCGCGACCGTAGACGGCACACTGACTCAGGTCGCGCCCCAGGGCGTCGGCCACCGCCTCGCCCAGGCGCAGGGCGGTCCCGGACGGCGCGTCCACCTTGTGGCGGTGGTGGGCCTCGATGATCTCGATATCGCTGTATACGCCAATGGCGCGCGCCGCCTGCTCCACCAGCGCGGTCAGCAGCGTGACCCCAGTGGAGTAGTTGGCCGCATGCATCACGGCGACTTGCTCCGCCAGTCGGTGGACCGCCTCGCGCTGGGTCTCGCCCAGGCCGGTGGTCCCCAGCACCAGCGGACGACCCGCCTCCGCACACGCGGCGGCCACCGTCTCGGTCGCCTCCGGCAGGCTGAAATCGATAACCGCGTCACTGGCGGCCACGGCGGCCGGGATATCGTCACCGATCGGCACCCCCAAGGAGCCCTGCCCGGCCAACTCGCCGGCATCTCGGCCAACGGCCTCGCCGCCGGTCCGATCGGTGGCTGCCGCCACATGGACCCCCGGCTGCCGGTGCACGACCTCGATCAGCATACGGCCCATACGACCACCGGCCCCGATGATGCCGATGCCCAGGCTCATATCCGCCACTCCTCGATGAAGCGCTTGACCTTGTCCAGCCACGACGAGGTGTGCGGATGGTGCTTGCCGCCGGTGTCCTGCAGGGTCGCCTGGAACTCCTCAAGCAGCTCACGCTGGCGCTTGGTCAGGTTGACCGGTGTCTCGACGTGGATCCGGCAGAGCAGATCACCCTGACGGTTGCCGCGCACCGGCTTCACGCCCTTGCCGCGCAGACGGAAGACTTGGTTGGGCTGCGTCCCCGGCGGGATGCGCAGGTTGACGCGACCGTCGAGGGTGGGGACCTCCACCTCACCACCCAGGGCCGCGGTGACGATATCCACCGGCACCTGACAGTGCAGATCCGCGCCGTCGCGCTCGAAGAACTCGTGCTCGCGCACGGCCACCTGCACGTAAAGATCACCGGGCGGCCCCCCCCGCTCACCCGGCTCACCTTCACCGGAGAGGCGGATTCGGTCGCCGGTATCGACACCGGCGGGGATGCGCACATTGAGCGTCTTGCGATCCTCGACCCGACCCCGTCCCCGGCACTTGGGACACGGATCGGTCACCATGGTCCCTTCACCACCACAGCGCGGGCAGGTCTGCTGGATCGAGAAGAAGCCCTGTTGGACGCGCACATCGCCGTGGCCCTTACACGTCGGGCAGGTCTGCGGCTTGGAGCCGGCCCGCGAACCCGAGCCCTTGCAGGCGTCGCACTCGACGTGGGTCGGCACCTGGATCTGCTCCTCGGTACCCCGCACGGCGTCCTCGAGGCTCAGCTCCAGGGTGTAGCGCAGATCGGCGCCGCGGAAGGCGCGGCTGCGGCCACCGCCGCGACCACCCCCCGACCCGAAGATATCGCCGAAGACATCGGAGAAGATATCCGAGAAATCGGGACCGCCCGGACCGGCCCCGCCACCGTAGCCACGCGGCCCGCCGCCAGCCGACGGATCCACTCCGGCGTGGCCGAACTGATCGTAGGCGGCGCGCTTCTGCGCGTCGGAGAGGACCTCGTAGGCCTCTTTGACCTCCTTAAAGCGCTCGGCCGATTCCTCATCCCCCGGGTTGCGGTCCGGGTGGAACTTCTGGGCCATGCGCCGGTAGGCCTTCTTGATCTCGGCATCGGAGGCATTCTTGTTGACCCCCAACACCTCGTAGTAGTCACGCTTCGCCATAGGCTGCTCCGCGTTTCAGCACCCGGTAACGACAAAGGCGCAGGAGGGTATCCCACCCTGCGCCTCCGCTGTGGCGGCGGCCCACCCCACGGCGGACCGCCGGCTGCGGCTCACTTACGGGAGTTGCCGTCCTCGTCCTTGACCTCCTCGAAGTCGGCGTCCACGACGTCCTCCTTCTGCTCGCCGGACGCCGTCTCACCGGCGCCCGCATCCGCGGAGGCCTCGTCGCCACCACCGGCCTGCTGATACGCCTTCTGCGCCAGCTCACCGGCCTTGGTCGCCAACTCTTGGGTCTTCTGTTCGATGGCGTCCTTGTCTTCGCCATCCTTGACCTGCTCGAGCTCGCTGATCGCGCTCTCGATCTCTTGCTTTTCGGCGTCACCCACCTGCTCACCGAGATCGGACAGCGACTTGCGCGTCGAGTGGATCATGTTCTCGGCCTGGTTGCGGGCCTCGACCAGCTCCCGCTGACGCCGATCCTCCTCGGCATTCTCCTCGGCCTCCTTGACCATACGCTCGATCTCGTCCTCGGTCAGCCCGGAGGAGGCCTTGATCTCGATGCCGGTCTCCTTGCCGGTGGCCTTGTCCTTGGCCGAGACGTTGAGGATGCCGTTGGCGTCGATGTCGAAGGCGACCTCAATCTGCGGCACGCCCCGCGGCGACGGCGGGATATCGGTCAGGTCGAAACGACCCAGGGACTTGTTGTCCTTGGCCATCTCCCGCTCGCCCTGGAGGACGTGGACCGTTACGGCGGTCTGGTTGTCCTCGGCGGTGGAGAAGGTCTGCGTCCCCTTGGTGGGGATGGTGGTGTTCTTCTCGATGATCTTGGTCATCACCCCGCCCAGGGTCTCGATACCCAGCGACAGCGGCGTGACGTCGAGCAGCAGGACGTCCTTGACGTCGCCCCCGAGCACACCGGCCTGGATCGCCGCGCCGACGGCCACGGCCTCGTCCGGGTTGACGTCCTTGCGCGGATCTTGGCCGAAGTACTCCTTGACCTTCTCCTGGACCTTCGGCATCCGCGTCTGGCCACCGACGAGGATCACGTCCTGGATGTCGCCGGCTGCAAGGCCTGCGTCCTTGAGCGCGGTTTTGCACGGCTCGATGGTGCGCTCAACCAGATCCTCGACGAGGGACTCCAGCTTGGCCCGGGTGAGCTTGATGGCCATGTGCTTGGGACCGCTCTGATCCGCGGTGATGTAGGGCAGGTTGATCTCGGTCTGCTGGCTCGAGGAGAGCTCCACCTTGGCCTTCTCGGCGGCCTCACGCAGACGCTGCAGGGCCAGATGGTCCTGCGCGAGATCGATGCCCTGATCCTTCTTGAACTCCTGGATCAGGTAGTCAATGATCCGCTTGTCGAAGTCCTCACCGCCAAGGAAGGTGTCGCCGGAGGTGGAGAGCACCTCGAACTGCTTCTCGCCGTCGACCTCGGCGATCTCGATGATCGAGACGTCGAAGGTGCCGCCGCCCAGGTCGTAGACCGCGACCTTCTTGTCGCCGCCCTCCTTGTCCAGGCCGTAGGCCAACGCCGCCGCAGTCGGCTCGTTGATGATGCGCTTGACCTCCAGACCGGCGATCTTGCCGGCATCCTTGGTGGCCTGACGCTGGGAGTCATTGAAGTACGCCGGCACGGTGATCACCGCCTCGGTGACCTCCTCACCCAGGTAGTCCTCGGCGGTGCTCTTCATCTTCTGCAGGGTGCGCGCGGAGACCTCCGGCGGCGCCATCTTCTTGCCCTGGGCCTCGACCCAGGCGTCTCCGTTGTCCGCCTTGACGATCTTGTACGGCATCTCCTTGATGTCGCGCTGGACGACATCCTCGTCGAAGCGCCGACCGATCAGGCGCTTCACCGCGTGGATGGTGTTCTCCGGGTTGGTGACCGACTGCCGCTTGGCCGGCGCACCGGTGAGCACCTCGCCGTCCTCGGCGAAGGCCACCACCGACGGGGTGGTACGATCCCCCTCCGCGTTCTCGATCACGCGGGTCTTGTTGCCCTCCATGACCGCCACGCACGAGTTGGTGGTGCCCAGGTCGATGCCGATGATCTTACCCATAATTCGCTCCTGCTAATCGTTGAATCTGTCCGGGCCTGATTGCCTACTGCCCCTTAAGTGCGGTGCCCGATCGGCTTTTTCAAGGGCCGGGACTCAAACCGACCGATCCGCCGGCTCTCAGGCAGTCTCATCCACGGATCCGCCACTGCCCGCGCCGCCGTCGCCCTTCTTGGCGACCACCACCAGCGCCGGGCGCAGCAGGCGATCCTGCAGGCGGTAGCCCTTCTGAACCACCTGGAGCACGGTATTCGGCTCCTGCTCGTCGCTGGGCTGCGCCGCCATGGCCTCGTGGTAGTCGGGATTGAAACGCTCGCCCTGCGGGTTGATCTCCTCGATCTCGAAGCGCTCAAAGACCTGGTTGAGCATCTTGAGCGTTAGCTGCGAGCCCTCGAGGAGCTTCTCGCGATCCGCCTCGGCGTCTTCGGCCGCCTGCACGCCCATCTCCAGGCTGTCCTTGACCTGCAGCAGATCCCCGCAGACCTTCTCCAGTCCCTGCCGCTTGGCCTGGTCGACGTCTTTCTCGGCGCGGCGCCGCGCGTTCTCCAGCTCGGCTCGCATGCGCAGCACCTGGTCCCAGTGCTCCTCGGCCTTCTGCTCGGCATCGGCCAGGGCCTTCTCGAGCTCCTCGACGCGTTGTCGCAGGGCTTCGGGATCCGCGCCGTCATCGGCCGACAAGCTGGCACCCGTGGCGGAATCCGCGCTCCCGTCCTGGAGCTCGCCCTCGACGGCCGCCGAGGCCTGGGTGGCCTGGGTCTGTTCAGCGGCCTCGGCCGTCGCCTGCGCCGGATCGCGCGTCTCGGGCTGCCCGTCGGTCGTGCTCTGTCGCTGGTTATCAGTCATATGGCTGCTCCGCTGGATTGAGCCAGAAAACGGTCAACACGCAGCGCACCGCCCGACGGCTCGGGCGCCTCGGCCGGGTGCGCTGTCTCCTGCCTGGACACAGGTGTGGGGATCTAACGGGGCGGATTCAAGGCCGACCCCACCAAACGGGCGGTGACATCGACGATCGGGATGATCCGATCGTAGGCCATGCGGGTCGGACCGATGACACCGAGCACCCCGGCGGCTTCGCCGGCGACCCCGTAGCGCGCGGTCACCAGCGAGAGGCCGTCAAAGACCTCGTAACCGGCCTCCTGGCCGATGTAGATCTGGACACCGTCGGCCCGTGCACAGCGATCGAGGAGATGCAGGATATCGCGCTTCTGCGTGAAAGCCTCGAACAGCTGTCGCAGCCGATCGACATCGGAGAGCTCTTCAAACTCCATCAGGTTGGTCTGGCCGGCCACGACGTAGCCCTCGTCATCCTGCTCTTCGGCCAGGGCCTTCTCGCCGACCTCCACCGCCGAGCGCATCAACTCATCGAGCCGCTGTTGATCCGCCTGCATGGCCGCCAGCAGGCTTTGGCGCACCCGCGGCAGCTCCAAACCGGCGAACTCGGCATTGAGGTAGTTGGCGATGCGCTGAAGCTCCGCTTCGGAGAAATCGCGCTCGGTACGAATGACGCGATTCTGCACATCCCGTTCGTTGATCACCAGGATCGCCAGCACTCGGCAATCGGATAAAGGCAGGAACTCCACGTGGCGCAGTACCGCCCAGTCGCAGCGCGGCAGAGTCACGACCCCGGCCAGGCGGGTCAGCTGCGAGAGCAGATCCGAGGCGGAGTCCGCTAGCTCTTCCGCGCCCTCGTCCCGGTCACGGGCCAGGCGCTGGCGCAGCCGCTCGACGGTATCCCCCCCGATGGGCTGCACCTGCAACAGGCAGTCAACATAGAAGCGCAAGCCGCGGTCGGTGGGCACCCGCCCGGCCGAGGTGTGCGGCGCAACCAGGTACCCGAGCTCTTCGAGATCGGCCATGACGTTGCGGATGGTCGCCGGGCTAACGGAGAGCCCCGCATCGCGGGCAAGGCTCCGCGAGCCGACCGGTCTGCCGCTGTCGATGTAGCGACGCACCAGCGTGCGGAGCAGGATACGCGCGCGGTCGCCCAGCTCCAGATCGTGCGGCGGGCTCATGGCTCATGCACCACTGGTTGCGCGATTTCGCGGAGGGTTTGCACTCACCCCTAGCGAGTGCCAGGTGAGGCTAGCAAGCCCCACAAGCGACCGTCAACGCGTTGTCTGGCAGCCAATTGGCGCCTTCTGGGCGACGTGGTACCGTTCCCGACCATGGACGAACATCCACCACCGCCCTTCCCCACCGTCGGCATCATCGGCAAACCGGGCGACCCGGCCATCGCCGGACTGGTCGAGCGGTTGCTTCCCATGCTCGAGGCGCGAGGCTGTACGGCACTGCTCGATGAGCAGTCCATGCCGGAGACCGGCGACGACCGCCATCCGCAGCGGGTTTCCCGCGAGACCCTGCTCGATGCCTGCGACCTGATCATCGCCATCGGAGGGGACGGCACCCTGATCCATATCGCCCGGGCCGTGGCCGGTCGCCGGGACGTGGCGCTGATGGGGATCAATCGCGGCCGCCTCGGCTTCCTGGTGGACATCGCCCCGGAGCACCTGGACGAGGTCGCACAGATTCTCGACGGTCAGCACGTCGTCGACGAGCGCCTGCTCCTCCACGCCGAGATCCGCTCGAACGAGGATGACACCCTGCTGCGCGAAGACGTGGCCATCAACGAGGTCGTCCTGCACCGCTGGAACACCGCACGGATGATCGAGCTGGTCACGCGGATCGACGGCGAGCCGCTCAGCGACCACCGCTCCGATGGACTGATCCTGGCTACCCCGACCGGCTCAACCGCCTACGCCATGGCCGGTGGCGGCCCCATCGTGCACCCCAACCTGCACGCCATGCTGCTGGTCCCCGTCTGCCCGCACACACTGAGCAACCGTCCACTGGTCGTCGACGGCAGCAGCCGCATCGAGATCGACGTCCATCCGCGGTTCATCGAACATGTCCGGGTCAGCTGCGATAGCCAGAACGACCTGACCCTGCAGGCGGGCAGCCGGCTCGTCGTACGGGCCCATCCGAGCCCGGTCCGCCTCGTGCACCCGCCGGGCTACAGCTACTTCAACCTGCTCCGCGCCAAGCTCGGCTGGGGCGGGCCGCTGTGCAACATCGAACCGTTCGGCGCATAGGGAGAAGCGCTGTGCTCAGGGAAATCCACATCCGCGATTTCGCCATCGTCGAGCGACTCGACCTGGAGTTCGGCGAGGGTATGCATGTGCTCACCGGCGAGACGGGCGCCGGCAAGTCGATCCTCCTCGACGCCCTCGGCCTGTGCCTGGGCGACCGGGCCAAGGCGGAGATCGTCCGCCCCGGCACCGACCGCGCCGAGGTCAGCGCCGTGTTCGATCCCCCGTCCACGCGGATTGCCCGCTGGCTGGCCGAGCGCGAGCTTGAGGGCGAGGATGAAGTCATTGTCCGGCGCGTCATCCAGAGCAACGGACGCTCCCGCGGGTTCATCAACGGCACGCCGGTTGCGCTGCAGATGCTCCGTGAGCTCGGTGAGCAGCTGGTCGACATCCACGGCCAGCACGCCCACCAGTCGTTGCTCCGCCCCGCTACTCAGCGAGAACTGCTCGACGCCTACGCCGAGGCCACCGAGGCCCGCCGCGAGGTCGCCGAGCGCTTCCGCGAGCTGCGCGATCTCGACCGTGAACTCACCGACCTTGAGGGCCAGGACAACGACTACGAAGACCGCCTCGCCCTGCTGCGCCATCAGGTCGATGAACTGGAGGCGGCCGCCCCTTCCCCGGACGGCCTGACAGAGCTGGAGAACGAGCACCAACGGCTGGCCCACGCCGAATCCCTGATCACGCTGGCCCAGACCCAGCTCCAGGCCCTATCCGATGACGACCACGCAGCCCAGGCCCTGCTCGGCCGGGCCGTCCGCGAACTTGAAGAACGGCGTGACCTCGCCCCGGCTCTGGGCGAGGCGGCGGATCTGTTCCAAAACGCCCTGGCCCATCTCGAAGAGGGCTGTCAGACCCTGCGCGCCTTCGCCGACGGGCTTGAGATCGACCCGCAGCGGCTGGCTGCGCTCGACCAACGGATCAGTGACCTACGGGATCTTGCGCGCAAGCATCGGGTTGAGGTCGAGCAGCTGCCCGAGACCCTCGAAGCGTTACAGGCCCAACTGGAACGCCTGGAAAACGCCGGTCAGCGTCTGGAGATCCTGCGCCAGGAACGTAGGGCGGCCGTCGAGCGCTACCAGGAGGCGGCCCGGCAACTCTCCCGGCAGCGTCAGGAGGCGGGGGATCGCCTGGCCACCGAGGTCAATCAGCTGCTCTCGGAGCTCGGCATGGCGGGCGCCGCACTGATCCCGGTGATCGAGTTCGAGGCGGAGGCCACCCCGAGCGGGCACGGCCTGGATCGGATCGAACTCCAGGTCCGAACGAATGCCGGCCAAGCCGCCGGCCCCCTCGCCAAGGTCGCCTCAGGAGGCGAGCTCTCTCGCCTCGGTTTGGCCATTCAGGTCGCCACGGTCAACCGCGCCAGCGGGGTCCCGACGCTGGTCTTCGATGAGGCCGACACCGGCATCGGCGGCGCCGTCGCCGAGGTCGTCGGGCGGATGCTGCGCACACTGGGCCAGCGCTACCAAGTCCTGTGCGTAACTCACCTGCCTCAGGTGGCTGCCCAGGGCGGGCACCACTTCCTGGTCCGCAAGTCCGAGGCAGAGGGCAGTACCCGCACTGAGGTCGACCCCCTCTCAACCACCCAGCGGATCGAGGAGATCGCCCGCATGCTCGGTGGCCTGGAGATCACCGATCACGAGCGCGCCGCGGCCGAGCGGATGCTCGAGCGCGGCGGCAGCTAGCGGGCACGGGCGACGCGAGCACGGTCGGCCGCCGCCCGCGCTGTCAGGATTCGGAGTCACCGGCGCATTCGGCGCATACGCCGTAGAGCACGAGGGAGTGACCGGTCATGCGAAAGGCATACTCTTGGGCGGTCTCCCGCTGCCGCTGCTCGATGGTATCGTCCACGAACTCCTCGACCCGACCACACTCCACGCAGACGATGTGATCGTGGTGGGCGGTGTCGTTCAACTCAAAGACGGAGTGACTGCCCTGGAAGTTATGACGGACCAGGATGCCTGCCGTCTCGAACTGCGTCAGAACCCGGTAGACCGTGGCCAAGCCGATGTCCTCTCCGGCATCCAGCAGGGCCCGATAGACCTCCTCGGCCGAGACGTGGCGCTGCCGGCTCTGCTGCAGCACCTCCAGGATCTTCATCCGCGGCAACGTGACCTTAAGCCCCGCCTTGCGCAAGCCACCAGCGTCCACAGCTTCCCCTCGCCCACTGTTCGTCGATTCGGTCATTAGGCTACCATCTCTTCTATGATGACACCATCCAAATGCAAGTTATTCTTATTATGCGTTCTCGGCGCCTCCGTCGCTAACGGCTGCGGCGGTCAGTTCCCGCTGGCGCAGCCACTGGAGATCGAGCAGGGGAACCTGCTTGAGGAAGAGGACATCGAGCAGATCACCGTCGGCATGAGCCGGAACCAAGTCCGCCAGCGGCTCGGCACCCCCGTTCTGGAGCACGCCTTCGAGGACGATCGCTGGGACTACCTCTACGAGCGCCGAGGCAGCCAGGAGGCCCGCAAGCGACTGACGCTCCACTTCGATGGCGATGAGCTCGTCGAGATCGAAGACCACTGGACATCCCGCTAGCCCCTGGTCATTCAGGAGGCCTTGCGGGCGGCACGCCGCTTGCGGGCCTCTTTCGGATCCACCTGCAGCGGCCGGTACACCTCTACGCGGTCACCATTGTGCAACGGGGTATCAAGACCGACGATCTGCCCGAACACGCCGACCGACTGCCGCGTCAGATCGATCTCCGGGTGGCGCTCCAGCACTCCGGAGGCGTTCAGGGCGTCTCCCGCCGTGCTGCCGGCCGGCAACTCGACCCGCAACACCGTCTGCTGCCCCGGCAGCGCGTAGACGACCTCGATCCCCAGCTCCCCCTCAGAGGACATCGCGCTCTCCATAGACCTCGCGGGCCCTCCGGGCGAAGCTATCCACCAGCGTGTTGGCGACCTGGGTGAAGACCTTGCCGAACGCGTAGGCCACGATCCGGTTGGAGAACTCGAACTCCATATCCAGGGTCACCTTCGACGCGCTCTCGCCCAGATCCCGGAATCGCCAGTACCCTTCCAGGCGCTGGAACGGCCCCTCCACGAGCCGGATGTCGATCATCTTGCCCCGCTGGTGGCGATTGGCAGTGACGAACGACTTCTCCATCCCGCCCTTGGCAAAGGTCATCCGGGCGCGGGTCGTGTCCTCACTGGTTTCGAGGATCTCGCACTCCTTGCACCACGGGATGAACTCCGGGTAGCGGGCAACGTCATTGACCAGGTCGTAGATCTCGACCGCGGTATAGGGGACCAGCTCACTTCGGCTGATACTCGGCATGGGGCTTCCCGTTCTCCAGCGTTCCGGACCTTGACCGGCCATTGTCACGATCCGTATCGCCCCCGACAACCATCGCCCCGGCACGAGCGCTTTGCGCGGCGGGCCGGCGTCGATACAATGCGCCCCGTGAGCAAGAAAGCCGGAAAAAGCAAAAAGACCGAAGGCAACGTCATCGCCCTCAATCGCAAGGCGGGCTTCGACTTTTTCGTCGAAGAGCGCCTGGAGGCCGGGCTGGCGCTGGAGGGGTGGGAAGTCAAGGCGCTGCGGGCCAAGCGGGTGAACCTGACCGAGAGCCATGTCCTCGTTCGACGCGGCGAGGCCTGGCTGATCGGGTGCAACATCACCCCGCTGAGTACTGCCTCGACCCACATCCACCCGGACCCCACCCGAACGCGCAAGCTGCTGCTTCACCGCCGCGAGATCAATCGCCTGATCGGCGCCGTCGATCGCGATGGTTACACCGTGGTCCCGCTCAAGCTCTACTGGAAACGCGGCCGCGCCAAGATCGAGATCGGCGTCGCCAAGGGCAAGAAGAAGCAGGACAAGCGGGCGGATAAGAAGGAGCAGGACTGGCAGCGTCAACGCGAACGCCTGCTCAAGCACAAGGTCAGCTGACCGGAGCGGCGGAGATCCGAGTCGCCCCGGCCGGCCTGATCGCTGCCTTGCTGTGGAACTCCAGCGACCTTACACTGTCTACTCAGTTGCAACGGGGGCGACATGGCTTCGACGCAGGTCGCGAAACCCGAGGTGCATGCCGAGGTTACAGTCAACCTCGTAAAACAGGCTGTACTTAAAGATAGTTGCCAACGACGACAACTACGCCCTGGCGGCGTAACACCCGCCAGCTGCTCCCAGTCGGTGCCTGTGCCGGCTGACGAGCAGTCATAGACGCAGGATAGCGATGCACGGATCGGCCCGGTCCGGCATCGTGAAACTCAACGGGCTCGCGGATGGGACGCCCTGCCGGTCGGGCGCCCAGCCGTTAAATAGAATAGACCGGCTAAGCATGTAGGACCGACGGTGTAGCTCCTGCGGACGCGGGTTCGATTCCCGCCGCCTCCACCAGACCTTGACGAGTCATCCCCGCACATCACCTGAAACGCCCGCCAAGGCGGGCGCTTCTCCGATCGCAAGACCTACCGATACGCGCCGCCCCCCCCCGGGCGGCACGGCACACAGTCGAGCGACCGCCCTATTATCAATCACCGCACCCGACGCGCAGAGGCACTACCAGGCGCCCAGGCCCTGGACCACACCACCAGCGCCCGCACCGGCGATCACCGGCAAGGGTAGAGAGGCGAGCAACCGAACCCCGGTGGCGCGGCCGCCGAGCATCGGCAACTCGAAAGCGGCGACCCGGTGAAAGGCGAGCACCGACCAGGCCGTGAGCAAAGCGATTAACTGCGGGGTGTCAGCCCCGGCTTCCAGGAGCACCACTACCAGCGGGAAGGCCACCACCGGCCCACCGGGCAGGAACCCTCCCAGCACCGAGGCCAAGAGCACGCCGAGCCACCCCGAGCCTGTACCGAAGAGCGAAGCGATCGCCTGCTCCGGGATCAACACCGCCAGAAACGCCGCAGCGAGCAACGCCGCCGGTAGGCGCGCAAGCAGCGGCCGAAGCTGACGTCCCCCCTCCTGCACCGCGGCACGATGGCTTGCATGGGGCAGAAAGTGGGCCAGCAGCACGGAAGCCGCCAGCAGGGCCAGGATGATCAGAAAGGCAGTCAGCATGGCGTCGGCATCAGACGACGGGCCAGAGGACGAACCAGCAAGGCAGCGAGGAAGGGCAGCGGCAAGGAAACCAGCATCTTCAGCGCCACGAAGTCCAGGCCGAAGAACGGCACTTCCCAGACCAGCGCCCGATTGAGGCCAAGCACCGACCAGGCTGTCAGGTAGGCCACGCACACCTCGAAGGCGGCCCCGGTGCGCAACAACGCCACAACCAGCGGGAATGCGGCGAACGGCCCCCCCGGGGTGAGCGCACCGGCAGCGGTAGCCAGCACCAGCCCCCGGGCACCACTGCGCCGGCCCAGCCAACGCTCGATCGCGTGGCGGGGAATCAGGGTCTGAACATACCCGGACATGAGCACCGCCGCCAGGATGATCGGCGCTACCTGAAGCATCAGCTCGGCGGCCCGAGCCAGTGCCTCCGCCCAGACCGCCGGCCCGTGGAGGACGTAAACGGCGGTGCCGGCAAGCAGTGCCAGGAGCAGGAAAACGAGGGTCATGGGATCGAAGCGGCGTCGAACTGGCATAGCGACTCAGGGGAACGTCCCTTTCTGGACCCGAGCAGGGGCCAAACGAACCGTGCGCCACCTGGTCCCTCTGCGGAGGGATCGGGCGGCGCAGTCTTGGGTTTGCAGAAGCCGAATCAGGCGCTTCTAGGCCAACCCGGCGGGTGAGCCGATCACGCCTCTCAGGACGCCGGTGCGTAAACCGAGCACCACCCTTCAGCCCGGACGAGCACGTCGTCGAAGTCCGGATGGGTGCAACGCCCCCAGCCGTTCTCGACCCCCTCCCCCCAAAAGACACAGTTCTCG
This sequence comes from Halorhodospira halophila SL1, assembly GCF_000015585.1. Lineage (NCBI taxonomy): Bacteria > Pseudomonadati > Pseudomonadota > Gammaproteobacteria > Chromatiales > Ectothiorhodospiraceae > Halorhodospira > Halorhodospira halophila. Next base: position 1,607,289 of record NC_008789.1, read on the forward strand.
CAGAGCTGACCCTCCTCGAACCTCGCATGATCGGAGGCATCCGCCGCATCGTTAACGTAATCGTGGGCGTGGCCGTCTTCGGCGCGAGACTCGGCCCGGACGCTGCCGTGATGGAGCAGGGTCGATAACGGCAGGGCCGCCAGCGCCGCAGCGCTGCCCTTGAGGAAGGTCCGACGACTCTTGTCGATTCCGCTCATGCTAGTCACCTCTTTTCCGCTCGGTTTACGTTGCGAGTTTGAGCCTACGCCTCATCGGCCCCGTATCCAACCTGAAACGAGCGGGGGGCGTGTTGCAGATCGGGGCCAATTGAATCCCCAGGTTTATCAAAGAGAGATCGGAGAATTGGGGGCCCGCAGACCCAATGAATTGCTTCTTGAAAAGGATCTGTTATCTTGTTAGATATAAATGAGTGTTTCCGGATAAATACCACAATCCGGAAGTCGCATAAACGGTCAAGGGACGGACCCGGACAGCCCTCGGGCATTCTCCAACCAGGAGCCGACACCCCCATGACCAGCAAGCAGCTTGAAGCCATCAATCTGGAGGCATTCACGGACCAAGAGCTCGACACCCTCGAAAAGCGCGTGGCCAAAGAGCGCAAAAGGCGCGACCGAAGCCGGATCGAGGAAGCCGAGAGAGAAATCCGCCTGGTAGCCGCCAAATACGGCATCAAGCTAGAGGAGGCGCTTAGCGATCTGAACGGTCGTACGGGGCCCTCACGCCGCCGCGTTCCCCCAAAATACCGCCACCCGCACGACCCCGACACGACTTGGTCCGGCCGGGGCCGCACCCCGCGCTGGATCCAGGAGTGGGAGCAGCAGGGCGGCAGCCGCGAGGAGCTGCGGATCGCGCACTGAGCCCTGCTGCACCGCGCCCCCCGGCCACATGGCGTGGGCACCGGCCAGACACGCACGAACCGCCCGGGCCAGTCGCCCTGGCCCGGTGACGGTTGGACAAACCGGCGGGCGCAGTTCACTATTTCCCCATGGAAAATACCCGCGCTGACACCGAGCAGGCGCTGGAGCGCCTGACTCAACGGGTGGATGACGCCTGCGAGCGCTTGGCACGCACGGCTCACTTCGCCAAATTCACCCACTCGGCACAAGTTCTGGAATCGGTGCGGCGCCTGATGACCCACCCCCAGGGCGTCCCGGCGGCCTATGAGCGGATCGGGGCGTTAACCGACGCCGGCATCTTCTCCGGAAGCGACTGGGAACACCCTGAACACCTCCAACCGGCCCTGTCCGCCAACACCCTGAAGCTGGCTCAAGACCACACCCTGATCCTTGAGTGCTTGAGTGAACTCCGCCTGGTGGCGATTGCCAATGGCACGATCACCAACCCGACAGTCGACGCCGACGCGGCACAGCAGTTCCTGGCTCGGGTCCTAGCCCTGAACCTGCGGCTGATCTTCGGGCCGGTCAGCGAGGCCGAGCGGGTGCACCTGGGACGCAACCTGGGCATGGTGCAGCGCCATCAACGCTTCATTGCCGAGCAGGTCGGTTTCGGCGAGGTCATCGAGGAGCTGATCGGCGAGATCTGGCGCATCCTGGCGCAACGCCCTGTGGTGGTCGACCACGTCAAACAGATGATTACCAGTGTCGCGGTCTACCTCGACAGCGATGAGCCGGGGGTCCCCGCCGCCCGTGCGCGCGGGGCAGAGCGCCTGATCAGCGCCCTCTACGGTCCGACGCGGGGCTGCCAGGAAGACCCCGGGCTGGCGGTCTACCGGGAACGCCTGGCCAGCATGGACGAGACCACCTTGCGCAACGAGGCCCTGGGGTTCGGCCGCGCCATGCACGACACCGGCCTGGTCTCGCCCTACCACCCGGTCTTCCTCCATTTCGCACTCGATCAGGCTCCCGAACTCCTGCCTGCCGCGCTGGGGCTGAGCAGCACGGGCGTCGACGCGCTGGGCTGCTACCCTGAACTGGTTCATACCCTCATCCGCCGGGCGATCTGGTCGGAAACCGCCCAGGCGGTTTACGGCCTGGCCGGACTGCTGGAACGAGGCATCCTTTATAGTGGACCGGTGGCCCCGGCCCTGTGGCGACAGATCCATCTGCCCCTCTCCGCCGCCGCCCGTCGACGCCTGACCGAACGCATCCCCGGCGCGGCGAACGCCCCGGAGGCCTTCCTGCTAGCCGGGGCCATCAACGTCCTGGGGCAGCCGCGCGGGCTGGGACAGGGCAACAGCCCCACCTGCCAGTCGGCGCGGGCGCTGTCCATGTGGTCGAGCAACGATCCCGATTACCTCCTGCAGATCGTGGCCTGGTCCGCGCGCGACGACGACGTCGTGGCGCACTTCGAGGGCGAGGCTCTGTCTTCCCAGGCGCTCCTCGCGCGCTACCCGGAGGCTTCGCTGGAGGATGTCGATGCGGTCTCGGCGGTCGCCGTACCCCACCTGGACGCCATCTATCACGAGATGGGACGGCGCTGCGTCGGCCGGGGGGAGGATCCCCACCGCTGGGTGAACCCGGAGTTCCACGGCTGGTGGGTCGGCCGCGGCTTCTCCATCGCCGTCGATGTGGCCACCGGTAGCCTACCCGACCTGGCGAGCTTCGCCCGCCGCTTCTACGGGTGCTACCACCCGAGCTACAACGGCAACAATCCGGTGATCCACCCACAACCGGCCGGGGTCGCCGTCACCAATGCAACCGCCGCCTTCGTCGGGTGGCACGCCATCACCATCGAACGGGTCTCCATGGACCCGGAGGGCGTGGTACGCGTCTACTTCTTCAACCCCAATAACGACAGTACCCAGGACTGGGGCGACGGGGTGACGGTCTCCACCGAGGGCAACGGCGAACGCCACGGGGAATCGTCCCTGCCCTTCGCGCAGTTCCTCTCACGGTTGTACATCTTCCACTACGACCCGCGCGAGGAGGCCGTCGACCCACCCGTTCCGGTGGAGGCCATCAGCGAGGTCATCGGGCGCGCCCGCACCAGCTGGGCTGCCGGGCGCGAGATCCACTGAGGCCGTCCGGCCGATAGGCCGGCTGCGCACACCGCACCACCATCGTGCGCGCCCCGCCCGGGAGCGCGCACGGCGCCAATCAGACGTAGTAGTCCAGCTCCTCCTGGTGTTTGAGCAGATCCCGGAGCCGGTGCGGATTGTCTCCGAAGAAGTAAACAAGCCCCCAGTGGGTACCGAAGGCGGTCCGTTTGGTGACCACCTCCTCCTGAGGCGGGGTGAGTTCGTGGTACTCGAAGTATTCGTGCTGCTCAGTCTCCTCCGGGATCTCCAGACGGCTGACCACCCGCCGCCGCGGATAGACCCCGAAACAGCCCGCATAGCCCTTGGCGCCGACCACCTCGCGCGGGAAGAAGGCGGTGATCTCTTCCTCGGTGGTTTTCGGATCGAAGGCCAGAACCATACCCTGATAGGCATTGAAGCCGTAAGCACGCTCGAGCAGCTCAAAGACCTTAAAACCGGGCGGCCGGTAAGCCACCTCGCCGAAGTACATGGTCCCGTCACTGGTCACGAAGTACTCGGGGTGGATGAAGCCGAAGCGGATATCGAAGGTCTTGATCAGTTTCTCGATCTCGCGGGTGATCAGCTCCCGCCAGCTTTCCAGCTCCGGCGTGGCCGGGACGAAGACCGAGTAGCCGAGCGTGACGTACTCGGAGATATTCAGGAAGCGGATCTTGCCATCGTGGATCCACGCCTCCACGGCGAACTCCCAGCCGTCCAGGTGGCTCTCCATGAGCACCGGGAACTCCTCTTCAGGGATCAGATCCACCTCATCCGGGGTGCGGATGACGCGGTGCCCGAGGCAACCTGCCTTGTCGAAGGCCTTCAGGTGAATGGGGTCGTTAGGATCCCCGTCCAGCTTGAGCAGGGTCTGGTTCACCCGCTTGAGGAAGCGGATCACGTCGTCCTTGTCGTGGGCCTCTTCGAAGATGCCGACACGAATGCCCCCGAGCTGCGCGCGGCGCTTCATCAACGCTTTGTCGCGGAACAGCACGGCCTGCCCGTGCAGTCGCGGATCCCCCATGAGGACCGCATTGATGGCCCCGGCCCACTCCACCGTCTCCTCGAACAGCGGGATGGCAACATCCACCCCCTCGTCACGCAGGCGTTCGGCAATCTCCATGGAGCGGTCATTCAGCCGCTCGAAATCCCAGGGAATAAACGGGATATCGTGCTCCCGGGCGTACTCCTCGGCCCACTCCGGGGCGACGATGACGTAGCGGCGATCGAAACGGTCCAGGGCGTCGATGCAGTTGATGCTCCAACCGAGGATCGCCACATAGCCTTTGCTCGGGTCCTTCTCAGTACTCATACGGCGGGGTGCTCCGATTGCGGGTGATCGAGGGGCCCGTCGAGCAAAGCCGGAGGCAGGCGGGCTGACATCCGCAATGACATCACGGGCTACCCTGCAGTCTATCCCTTTCACCCCAACAGGAGTAGCCGCGGAAAGCAGCGATCCACGATCGAGATGCCGCCCCCCACTGCCGGAGCCCGAGCGACGTCACATCCCCTGGTAGTTGGGTCCGTCCCCGCCCTGCGGCACCACCCACCGGATATTCTGCGTCGGGTCCTTGATGTCGCAAGCCTTGCAGTGCAGGCAATTAATGGCGTCGATGCGCAGGCGATGCTGCCCGGCCTCATCGAGCTCATAATCGTAGACGGCGGCCGGGCAGTACCTCACCTCAGGCCCCGCATAGATCGCCCAGTTCACCCGGGCAAGCCGATCGGCGTCCTGCAACACCAGATGGCAGGGCTGCCCCTCTTCGTGGTTGGTGCCGGAGAGGAACACCGAGGCCGTACGATCGAAGGTCACCACCCCGTCCGGCTTGGGATCATCCTTGGGTCGACACTGCGCCGCCGGCCGCAGGCTTTGGTGGTCCGGTTCGTGGCCCAGGGTCCAGGGGGCACGCCCCCTGAGGAGATAGGTATCCAGGGCTGAGTAGGCCAGACCGGGCAGCACCCCCCAGCGGAACGCCGGACGGATGTTGCGCACCGCGTAGAGCTCGTCCCGCAGCCAGCTCTCCCGGACCCGTCGATCCAGGTCCTCGGCCTCGACACGGGTCGCCTCCAGGGCGGCACGAACGGCCTCTGCGGCGAGCATGCCGGACTTGATGGCGGTGTGGATGCCCTTGATCCGGGGCACATTGACGAAACCGGCTGCGTCACCGGCCAGCACGCCCCCCGGGAAACTCAACCGTGGCAGGCTCTGCCAGCCGCCCTCGGGCAGGACCCGGGCCCCGTAGCCGATGCGCCGACCGCCCTCGAGCAGGGGGCGGATGGAGGGATGGGTCTTGAAACGCTGGAACTCTCCGAACGGCGACAGATACGGGTTTTCATAATCCAACCCCACCACCAGGCCGATCGCAACACGGCGATCATCCAGGTGGTAGAGGAAACTACCGCCGTACGTGAACTGATCCAGTGGCCAGCCGATCGTATGGTCGATCCGCCCCGGCGCGTGGCGCTCCGGGGCAACCTCCCAGATCTCCTTGAGCCCCAGGCCGTAGGTCTGCGGCTGGGCATCGGCCCGCAAGTCGAAGTGTCCGATCACCTGCTGGGTCAGCGACCCGTGAGCCCCCTCGGCGAAGACCGTCTGCCGCGCCCGCACCTCCACGCCCGGCTCGAACCCGGGCCCCGGCGTGCCATCGGGCTGTCGCCCCATATCCGGGGTTGCCACCCCGCAGACCGCACCGTTGTCATCGTAGAGCACCTCCGCGGCCGGGAAACCGGGGTAGATCTCGACGCCGGCCGCCTCGGCCTGCTCGGCGAGCCACTGCCCGAGTTCGCCGAGGCTGCCGACGTAGTTGCCACGATTCTCCATCTGCGGGGGGGTGGGCAACTTCACGGCACGCCGCGGCGTCAGGTAGCGGAGGCTGTCTTCAGTGGCAGACACCCGGAGCGGAGCGCCGCGATCCGCCCAGTCGGGCAAGAGTTCGTTGAGGCCGCGGGGATCGATGGCGGCACCGGATATCAGGTGGGCGCCGACCGCCGCGCCCTTCTCCAGGACGCAGACCGACGGTGGCGAGCCGTCATCGGTGCCGCGCACAAGCTCCAGGGCGGCCGCCAACCCCGCCGGCCCGGCACCGACCACGACAACGTCGTAGGTCAGCGTTTCGCGCTCAAGTTCCTCCTGATCCAAACCGGAGCCTCCTCACCAATGGCCGTCGTCAATCGCCTCGAGCTCATCGCTGCCACCCCGGATGGCCGGTGTATAGCCGTGGAGCCGCGGCAGGATGTGGCGCATGTAGAAGCGCGCGGTGTGCAGCTTGCCTGCATAGAAGTCGGCGTCGCCGGAGCCCGCACGGATCCCCGCCTGGGCCGCCAGGGCGGCCCGGCCCATCAGCCAGCCGCCCAGCACCAAGCCCGCCTGCATCAGGTAGGGTGTGGCCGCCGTCAAGGGCACCAGCGGATCCTCGGCGCCGTCTTGCAGGAGCCGCGCCGTACTCTCCCGCAGCGTGGCGACCCCCTCCGCCAGCCCGTCGGCCAGGGGGGCGACGTCGGGGTCGCGACGCAACGCCTCAACGGTTTCGTCGGCCTCGCCGAGCACCGCTTCCAGGGTTTCACCGCCATCCTTGAGCACCTTGCGCAGCGTGAAGTCTTGCGCCTGGATGCCGTTGGTGCCCTCGTAAATCGCCGCAACACGCACGTCGCGCAACAGCTGCGGGGCCTCCACCTCCTCGATATACCCCATACCGCCGTGGACCTGAATGCCCACCGAGGTGATCTCCACGGCCTGATCGCTGGCAACCGCCTTGACCACCGGCGTGAACAGATCCACCCGGCGCTGGGCGCTCTGGCGCGCCGCCGCGTCGGCGGCGTGCCCGGCAACGTCCATCTCTGCCGCGGTCAGCAGCGCCAGCGCGCGCATGGCCTCGGTCTGAGCCCGCATGGTCATCAGGCTGCGGCGGACATCCGGGTGCTGGAGGATCGGCACCGACGCCTTGCCCCCGGGGCGGCGGCCCTGCACTCGGTCCCGGGCGAAGGCCAGCGCCTGCTGATAGGCCCGCTCGGCCACGCCGACGCTTTGTACCCCGACCTTGTGGCGCGCCTCGTTCATCATCGTGAACATGTGGTTGAGGCCGCGGCAGGGCTCACCGACGAGGTAGCCCACCGCCCCCTCGCTGTCCCCGTAGCTGATGGTGCAGGTCGGCGAACCGTGGATGCCGAGCTTGTGCTCCAGCGCGGTGCAGTGGACGTCGTTGCGCACCCCCAGGGAACCGTCCTCGGCCACCCGGTACTTGGGCACCAGGAACAAGGAGATGCCGCGATGCCCCTCGGGGGCATCCGGGGTCCGGGCCAAGACCAGGTGGATGATGTTCTCGGCGGCCTCGTGCTCCCCCCAGGTGATGTAGGTCTTCTGACCGTAGAGGCGATAGGCGTCGCCGTCCGGTACCGCACGGCACTTGACCTGCCCCAGATCGGAACCGGCCTGGGGCTCGGTCAGGTCCATGGTACCGGTCCACTCCCCGCTGACCAGCTTGCCCAGATAGCGAGCGCGCAGGGCCTCGTCCCCGTGGCGGTGGAGCAGTTCGGTCGCCCCCGCCGAGAGCATGGGGGCCAGGGCCAACGCCATATTGGCGCCGTGCCACATCTCTTGGGTCGCCGTAGCGACGACCTCGGGCAATCCCTGGCCGCCGTGCTCCGGATGGGCGTTGATGCCGTTCCACCCCCCCTCGACAAACGCCTGGTAGGCCTCGGTGAAGCCCTCGGGCAAACGCATCTCGCCCCCCTCCATCCGGCACCCTTGGCGGTCGCCGACCTGGTTCAGCGGAGCCCAAACCTCACTGGCCAGCCGATCGGCCTCCTCGAGGACCGCCTCCAGCAGATCCGGGGTGATCTCTTCCAGATCCTGCAGCCCGGAAAAACGCTCCAGGCCGATCAGTTCTTCGATGACGAAACGCAGATCGCGAGTCGGTGCGCGGTACATGCTCATGCCTGCTCCAGTGCAGTGCGCAGCGCGGGAAGGGCTTCCCGCAGGTCGGCAACCAGGCCGTAGTCGGCCACCTCGAAGATGGGCGCCTCGGGATCCTTGTTGATCGCCACGATGACCCCACTGTCCTTCATCCCGGACACGTGGTAGATCGCACCGGAGATGCCCGCGGCGATGTAAAGCTCCGGAGCCACTACCTTGGCAGTTAGCCCCACCTGCGCCTCGTTGGGCAGCAGGCCGGCCTCGACGGCCCCGCGCGAGGCCCCGATGGCCGCACCGAGCTGATCCGCCAGCGCCTCCAGCTCTTCGATCCCGACATCGGCGACCCCGCGTCCGCCGGCGACCACCACTCGAGCCGAGGCCAGATCGGGACGGTCCGAAGCGCTGCCGTGCTCTTCCAGCAGGCGGGTCGGCCCCGACTCCGTCCCCGCCTCGAGGCGCTCCACGGCCGGCAGATCCCCCGCCTCCGGCCGCTCGAACCGGGTGGCCCGCACGGTGAGCACCTTGACCGGCTCTCGACAGCGCAGGCGGGCCAGGACGCTGCCCCCGTGGATGGGGCGCACGAAGGTCTCGGTGTCCTCGATGGCAATGACATCCGAGAGCATCTGGACGTCGAGCGCCGCCGCGATACGGGGCAGTAGGTCCCGCGCCTGGGTGCTGGTGGCAGCAACCAGCGCCTGATAACCCTCATCCTGGATCAGCCTCGATACCCGCTCGGCCAGCGGCTCGGCCAGCTGATCCGCATAGATCGCCCCAAGGCACAGCCACACCCGATTGACGCCGGCAACGGCCAGCGATTCCGCGACACTGGCTGCCTCTTCGCCGCCAGCGACCACCACATCGACCGGCGTGCCCAGGGTGGTGGCGGCGCTGATCGCCCGTCGCGTCGCCTCGGTGACCCGGGCGCCATCATGTTCCGCAAAGACCAGGACACTCATCTCAAATCACCTGCGCGTCGTTCTTCAGACGGTCAACCAGTTCGGCCACGCTCTCGACCCGCTCACCGGCCGCACGCGGCGGCGGCTCCGAGACCCCGAGCAGTTCCAGGCGCGGCGCCCCGTCCACGCCCAGATCGGCCAGCGGCACCCGGTCGATGGGCTTCTTCTTGGCTTTCATGATGTTCGGCAGCTTAATGTAGCGCGGCTGGTTGAGATCCAGCTCGGTGGTGACCACCGCGGGCAGGCGCACCGCCACCGTGTGCCGCCCGCCGTCGACCTCGCGGGTGACCTGCAGCTCCTCGCCGCCGACCGCCAGGGCGCACGCAAATGTGGCCTGGCCCCAGCCCAGGTGCTGCGCCAGCATCTGGCCGACCTGATTGCTATCGTCGTCGATGGCCTGCTTGCCCATCAGCACCAGATCCGGCTGCTCGCGCTCCACCAGCGCGGCCAGGGCCTTGCTGACCGCCAGGGGCTCCAGCGGTTCGTCGCTCTCCACGCGCAGGGCCCGATCGACACCGAAGGCCAAAGCAGTGCGCAGCACTTCCTCGCTGCCGGCATCGCCGAGGGTGACGGCCACCACTTCGCTGGCCTTGCCGGCCTCCTTGAGGCGCACTGCCTCCTCGACGGCGGTCTCGTCAAAGGGATTCATCGCCATCTTGGCGTGGGCCTTGTCGACACCCGATCCGTCGGGGCGCACGCGCACCCGTACGGTGGAGTCGATCACCCGCTTAGCTGTCACCAGGATCTTCATGCCTTCCTCGCTAGTGATCGGCGCGCGGTCCGCGCGCCGCGGTGCAACATCCCGGTCGACTGTGCGCACTCCTGACCGCGGCGTCAACTCACACCCCCTTTTGCCGTTCGGCTACCTGCCGATATCAAGGGCACGTAAAACCACGTTGACCGGACCATGACCCATCGATCGTCCGTTTTGCCGCTTCGCCCGCGCAGCGCCGCCATCGCGTTGCTAATCGGCCTCGGTCCGGCTCTGACCGCGGCGGGTGAGCTACCCGAGAGTGGCAGCGCCCGCTACTGGATCCAGGAGGGGGGCGAGTGGCGCGGCTACGAGACCGTGACCTGGGACTTCGAGGCCGATGACACCTTCCGGCTGGAACGCATCCGCGAACACCGCCAGCGCCCGGCCGAGGCCGAGCACGGGGGGGATCGGCGCATCCGCCGCACCCGTGAGATCAGTGAAGGCAATCTAGAGGGCGACGTCGCCCGCCCCGAAACCTACGAGGTCCGCACGGCGACGGTCTTCCAGCCGAGCGCGGACTACGACCTCGAGACCGCCTTCGACGACATCGAAGAGGAGACCACCCTCGCGGCACGCTTTACCGACGACGAGGCCGCGCTGGAAGAGGACGAGATCGCCGTGCCTGCCAACGCACTCGATCCGCTCACCCACCGCTGGCAGGTGATGCAGGAGGCCCTGGAAGGGACACGCCATACGGAGATCACCCACCAGGTGGTCGATGAAGAGGGCGAGATCTCGGAGGTCGTCTTCCGCGTGGAAGGCCGACAGACCGTGCGCGCCCACCCCGGCACCTTCCGCACGGTGCGCCTGACCCGCCAGCAGCCAGGGCAGCAGCGGGCAGTGCGCTGGTACATGGCCGAGGGTTGGGCCGGGCTGCCCGTCCGCACTGTTGACCGCCGCAGCGAACGTCATGCCCAACGCACCCGGCTCGAGCGCATCGAGGCAACCGGCGACGGCTAATCCGTGCAGCGCGGCCGTTCTGAGCTACGCTCCCTCCTTAGGGCACCGTGCCCTTCGGCAAGTCCGGTTGAGGGCCGCCATGGACGATCGCAAGCATATCTACGTCGTCGGACTCGACGATTTCCACCTTGAACACCTCAAGACCGTGCGCGGCAGCGAGGGGTACCTATTCCATCCCCTGGCCGAATACAGCGCCATCGTGCTCCCTGAGCGCTACGATATCCCGGCCATCCTCGATCATGCGCGTCAAACGCTCGATCTGGCCCCGCGCGTGGACGCGATCATCGGCCACTGGGACTTTCCCACGACTTCAATCGTCCCCGTCCTACGCCGGGAGTACGGCCTTCCCACGCCGTCCCTGGAGAGCATCCTGCTTTGCGAGAACAAGTATTGGAACCGCCTGGCCTGTGAAGCGTCCGTGCCGGAGTGCACCCCTCCGTTCCAGGCCATCGATCCCTACGGCGAGGATCCGCTCGGCGCCCTCAAGCTCGGCTACCCGTTCTGGCTGAAACCCGCGGTGGCCTTCTCGTCCCTGCTCGGTTTCCGCGTCGAGGACGACGCGCAGTTCCAGGATGCCATCGCTGCCATCGCCCAGGGCATCCCCACCTTCGCCGAGCCGTTCCAGGCGTTCACCGACCTTGTTGAAAACCCGAAACGCCTGCCGCGGACGGGGAGCGGCGCCACGGCCCTGGCCGAGGGCATCATCCAGGGCCGCCTCTGCACGCTCGAAGGCTACGTCTACAACGGCGAGGTGGTGACCTACGCCATCCTCGACTCCCTGCGCGGGGCCAACCAGGTCAGCTTCGTCAGCTACCAGTACCCGTCCAGCCTGCCGATACCAGTCCAGGAGCGGATGAAGGACTACGCGCGCCGCCTGCTGACGCACATCGGCCTCGATCAGACCGCGTTCAACATGGAGTTCTTCTGGGACGAGGATGTCGACAAGATCTGGTTGCTTGAGGTCAACCCACGGATCTCCAAGTCGCACTGCCCGATCTTCGAGATCGCCACGGGCAGCTCCCACCACGAGGTCGCCATCGACGTAAGCCTGGGCCGTCGACCCCAATTTCCTCGCGCCGAGGGGCGCTTCCCCATGGCGGCGAAATTCATGCCGCGGGTGTACGGCGACGCTCGGGTCCTGCGCATACCCGACCCGGCGCAGATCCACGCTCTGCAGCTCACCCACCCGGAACTCTCCATCCACATTGCAGTGGCCGAGGGTATGCAGCTCTCCGAACTACGGGGCCAGGACAGCTACAGCTACGAGATCGCCGAGCTGTTTATCGGCGGCGAGGACGAACAGCACCTCCACGACAAGTTCCGGACGATCATGAGGCAGCTCGACTTCCGCTTCTCCGCGCCGCTGCCAACCAACTACTGACGTTCGGCCCGGCGCTCAAGGAGCAGGATGCGCGAGCCGTGCGTCGGCGGTGCCTGTGGGTCGTCGGCAAAACCCAGATCGCGATATAGGCGCAGCGCCCGGCGATTCCTGGTGAGCACACTGAGCCAGAGGCGCTGCCCGCCGAGTTCGGTGAAGACATACTCGACCAATGCCCGCACCGCCCGGCGACCGTATCCGCGCCCCTTGCCGGCGATGGCGATTCGGCGAAGAAGCACCGTCCCGTCGGGGTGATCCACGTCCTGGAGGATCGCGTAGCCCACCGCCCGTAGCGGCCGGCCCGTTTCCAGGATGAAGTGGGCGCAACTGGACGCACGGAGGCAGGCCTGGTGCTCGGCAAGCGTCCACTGCTCGACGAATTCGGCGTTCTCCGGGGCGCTCTCCACGGCACGCACGAAATCCAAGTCTTCGGGTGAAGTCGGTCTCAGCTGCATATACTCCATGGTAGCCCCTGAACCCGTGGAGCACGCATGGTCCGACGTACCGCCTATATCGATGAAGAGCGCATCCACGAGCGGCTCGTCTCCCTGATCCGCATCCCCTCCATCACCGGAGAAGAGGATGCAGCGGTGGCCCGCATCGCCAACTGGCTTCAGCAGCACGACGCCGAGATCGATTACTGGAACGACGGCATCGCCTCGCTACAGCGGGACCCGCGCTATCCCGGCCATGAGGTGGAACGCGCCTGGGCCCCGGTGGTGGTCGGGGTGGTCCGCGGCGAGCAGCCGGGGCCGAGCGTCCTGCTGACCGGCCACGTCGATGTCGTACCCCCGGGCGATTACAGTTTGTGGCAGGACGAACCCTTCTCCGGGGTCACCCGTGGCGACCGTGTCTTTGGCTGCGGCGCCTCGGACATGAAGGCCGGCCTGGTGGCCGCGCTGGCCGCCTTCGAGGCCTTCGCCGAGGGCAACCGCCATTTCCCCGGTCGGGTCATTTTCGCCGCCGTCCCAGCCGAAGAGGACAGTGGCCTGGGCACCCTGGCCGCCATCCGCGGCAACTGGCGCGCCGATGCCTGTATCATCCCCGAGCCAACGGTGCAGCACGGCGTCCCGGAGCTGGTCGTCGCCCACGCCGGCGCCATGTCTCTGCGGATCCGGGTACCCGGTCAAGCGGCGCACGCCAGCAAACGCCTTCAGGGGGAGAGCGCGCTGGATCACTTTTTCACCCTCTATCAGGCCATGCGGGCGGATGAGCAGGCCCTGAACGCCGCCGAGCAGCACCCCCTGATGACTGTGCACCCGCTGCCCTACGCCACCAACGTAGGCACGATCCGCGGCGGACTGTGGTCATCGTCAGTGATGGACTCGCTGGAGGCCCTCGTCCGCGTCGGTGTCCCCTTGGGCACAACCATCGAGGAGGCCGAGGCCCGCTTTCGCCGTGCCATCGCCGAGGCGATCCGCGACGACCCTTGGCTATCCCGCAACCCGCCCGAGATCCGCCGCCTGGCTTCGGGGTTCGGCTCGGCGCAGATCGACCCGAACCACACCCTGGTCCGCACCCTGGCCGAAGCCGCCGAGGAGGAGTTCCGTCAGGAGCCGCGCATCGCCGCAGCCCCCTACGGCTGTGACATGTCCGGCTGGGTCCGCCTGGCCGGGGTGCCGACGGTCATTTACGGCCCCGGCGACATCGACGAGGCCCACGCGCCCAACGAATCCGTCTCCCTTGAGACGACCTGCCGGGTCGCTCGCACCCTGGTGCGCACCACCGAACGACTCCTTGAGGCCGGTGTCGAGGGCCTGGGCTCAACGGGCCACCCCGAACCGGCTGCCCCCGGACACAACCGGAGTCACGACTGACCCATGCGCATCGTCGAGGACTTCCCAGAGGCGATCCGGGTGATCGAGAACCTATGGATCCCGATGCGCGACGGGATCCGCCTGGCGGCCCGCGTATGGCTGCCCGAAGGGGCCGAACAGACGCCGGTACCGGCGATCCTCGAGTACATGCCGTACCGCAAGCGCGATTTCACCCGACTGCGCGATGAGCCGCTGCACCACTACTTCGCTGGGCACGGCTACGCCTCGATACGGCTGGATCTGCGCGGCACCGGCGACTCCGAAGGCGTGGTGCTGGATGAGTACCTGGCGCAGGAGCAGGACGATGCGGTGGACGCCATCGCCTGGATCCGCGAGCAGCCCTGGTGCGACGGCGGCGTCGGCATGATGGGCCTCTCCTGGGGCGGTTTCAACGCCTTGCAGGTCGCCGCACGACGCCCGGCCGGGCTCCGGGCCATCCTGACCCTGTGCTCCACCGACGACCGGTACGCCGACGACGCCCACTACAAGGGCGGCTGCCTGCTCAATGAGAACCTGACCTGGGGATCGAGCTTCTTCAGCCTGGCAGCCTGGCCCCCGGACCCGGCCATTGCCGGCGCCGACTGGCGGGCCATATGGCAGCAAAGGCTCGATCACCTGCGCCTGTTCCCGGCGGTGTGGATGCGACACCCGCACCGCGATGACTACTGGCGCCACGGCTCGGTCTGTGAGGACTACGCTGCCATCGAGTGCGCCGTCTATGCGGTGGGCGGCTGGTCCGACGGCTACGTGAACGCCATCCCGCGCCTGATGGCCGGTTTGACCTGCCCGCGCAAGGGGCTGATCGGCCCCTGGCCCCACGCTTTCCCCCACGCCGCGGTGCCCGGGCCGCGCATCGGCATGTTCCAGGAGGCCGTGCGCTGGTGGGACCACTGGCTCAAGGACGCAGAGACCGGGATCATGGATGAACCCATGCTCCGAGTCTGGTTGGAGGAGTGGGTTCGCCCTTCGCCGCACCTCGCCTACCGGCCCGGGCGCTGGGTCGCCGAGGCGCAGTGGCCCTCCCGGCGCATCCGACCGCGGCGTTGGCACCTGAACGTCGGCGCCCTGGGAGAGGCCCCCGATACCCCCGAGGACGCGGTGCGCGTGCGCTCGCCGCAGACCACCGGACTCAAGGGCGGCGAGTTCTACGGCTACGGCGCCGAGGGCGAAGGGCCGCTGGATCAGCGCGAGGACGACGGCAAATCCCTGGTCTTCGACTCCGATCCGCTATCCCAGCGGCTAGAGATCCTCGGCAGCCCCGAGGTCAACCTGGCGTTCACCGTGGACCGCCCGGTGGCGATGGCCGTCGTGCGTCTCAACGACGTGGCGCCGGACGGCACGTCCGCCCGGGTGACCTACGGTGCGCTCAATCTCTGCCACCGGGAAGGCCACGCCAACCCCCGCCCCCTCCAGCCGGGCACACGGTACCGGGTACGCATCCCGCTGAACGACATCGCCTACGCCTTCCCCGCTGGCCACACGGTCCGGATCAGCATCTCAACCGCTTACTGGCCGCTGATCTGGCCGTCGCCCGAGTCCGTCGCCCTGACCGTCCATACCGGCGCCAGCACCCTGACACTCCCAGAACGGCCGCCCGACCCGGCAGACGAGGCACTGCCCCCGTTCGCACCGCCCGAACGCGGGCCGGGGGCAGAACCCACGGCCCTGGAGTGGGTCGATCCCCACCGTACGGTGGCCCAAGACCTGACCACCAACGAGACGATCTACACCACCTTTGGCGACGCCGCCGACCTGGAGGGGGCCGCCCTCGCCCGGCTCGAGGAGATCGACCTGGCCGTGGGCCACACCATCCGCAGGTCCTTCCGCATCAACGAGTCCGACCCCCTTTCGGCTCAGGCCCTGATCGAGCTGGACGCCCGCCTGCACCGCACGGGCTGGGACGTGCGCATCGAATGCCAGACCCGTATGAGCGCAACTGTCGAGCACTTTCGGGTCAGCGCTGAGCTGGAGGTGTTCGAGAATGGGGAACGCATCTTCCACCGCCACTACGATGAATGGATCCCGCGGCAGCTGCTTTAGTCGCGACGGCCGATTACCCGGCCACTGGCCGCATAGCGGTCCAGGGCAGCCCGGACAATCCGTTCCAGCAAGTCGGCGTAGGAGTAGCCTGCATACCCAGCCATCATCGCCAACTTGCCGTCCGGTCCCCAGGAGGGGTGGTTGTTGAAATCGAGCAGGCGGGGCACGCCCCGCAGGTCCTCGCGGAAGTCCACCCGGGCGTAGTCCCGGGCTCCAACCCGGGCAAACAGGCGCCGGGCCGCGACCTCCATAGCGGAGCGTTTCTCTTCGCTCAGTTGCGCCGGGGCAAAGCGCAAGGCCTGGTAATACGGGGAGGCGGGATCGACCTTGGAGCCGTAGGAGAGGATCGGCGGCAGCTCCGGCGGCAGCGCTGTGTAGTCGACCACCAGGGCCGGTAACACCAGCAACCCGGTAGCCGGATTGCCGACCAACCCCACCGTGTACTCGGCGCCAGGCAAGTACTCTTGAGCAAGCACCCAGGCGGCCCCCGAGCCTGCCAGCCGACGCAGGTAGGCCTGCGCCTGGTGGGCGTCCTCGACCACGCAATCCGGCTCCATGCCGATGCTGCCGCAGCCGTCGTTCGGCTTGATCACCGCCGGATAACGCTCGGGTAGAGCCGGGGTTGGGTCGCTGAGGTCGATGGTGCGCTCCTCCGGCACCGCTACCCCCAGCGAGGCGGCCAGGGCACGGACCGCCGCCTTGTCCCGGCTCAGGCCCATAGCAGCCCCCCCGGTACCGGTGTAGGGGATCTCGAACAGCTCCAGCAACGCCGGGATATTCGCCTCGAGTTCCAGTCGATTGCAGTAGCCGTTATCGCACAGATTTACGGCCAGCTCTGGGGGGTCGGCGCGCAGATCGTCGATCAGCCGCTCGTGGTCGTCGAATACGCGCAGGGTCACCCCGGGCAGCGCCGCCAGCACCCGCCGGGCCTCCGCGGCTGCCTCCAGCTCCTGGGGGCCGATCCGCCCGTAGGGACCGTAGGCGTAGGGCAGACGCGGGTCGCCAAAGAGAACACCGAGGCGCAGGGGGGCGGGTACATTCACAGTGGGCACGCTCCAAACAGCCAGAAAGGCGCGCGGCGCGCCCTTTGCTAAACCTAGCAGGCGCTCGCACGGTCCACAGCAAGTGTTATGCTCTTAACGGTTATGGTCGAATGGTCATCAGATCCATCACCACCTAGTCGCACTCACCTGGAGCCGGCACGGATGACCCGACATCCCCGTTCTCTCACATGTTGGCTACTGGGGCTCGGCGCTCTACTCCTGATCGCGAAATCTACAGCGACCTCGGCGTTTGCCAAGGATGACCTAGCTGACACGATCGAATCGATCACACCTTCCGTAGTGGGGGTTGGCACCCATGCCCCGACGCGCAATCCCCGCGTTGATTTCCGGGGGACCGGCTTTGTCATCGCAGACGGCAATGCAGTGCTGACCAACCAACACGTCCTCCCCGAGACCCTGGATGAAGAGCGCCGGGAAAGCCTGATCGTTCTGGTCGGTGAGCCGGGGTCGCCCGATATACGCACCGCAGAGCCCGTGGCCCGTTCCAGGGCCCACGATCTGGCCATCCTGCGCATCGAAGGCGATCCACTCCCGGCTCTGAACATCGGCGACCCGAACGACTTGCGCCCCGGCAACCAGGTGGCCTACACCGGCTTCCCGATTGGCATGGTGATCGGTTTCTATCCGGTGACGCACACCGCGATCATCTCTGCGCGCACCCCCTTGGCATTGCCGGCACAACGAGACGATCAACTGGACCCCGGACAGGTGGCGCGGCTTCGCCGGGAAGAGCCGCCGATGGTGTTCCAGCTCGACGGCACCGCCTATCCGGGCAACAGCGGCAGCCCGGTTTACGACATCAGCACCGGACAGGTCTATGCCGTGCTAAACAAGGTATTTGTTCAGGGTGGGCGTGAAGCGGCCGTGCGCGAACCGAGTGGTATCAGCTACGCGATTCCACTCGATCTAGCCGAGTCGCTGGTCGAAGAGTACGAGCACGAATTCCGTTAACCGGTCCCGGTGCGCTTCCTAAGCTGGAAAAGGCAATCGCCCGCCCCCGCTGCGGACGAGCCCAGTTCACAGGGCGTATCGCTGGACCGCGAAGCCAACGAGCGCCTAGAGCAGTGGTCCCGGGCGGTACGTCGGGTACGCGTCTCCCGCTCACTGCTGAGCCTGGCCTGGACCGCCGGCCCGGTGACGGGGCTCGGCTTGACCGGCGGCTACTGGGTTGCCTATGGCCAGCCACCCCACACCCAGCTGCTGATCTATTTCACCACCTTCACGGTGCTCTCCGGGCTGATCGGTCTGCTCGCCAAGATCGTCTACGACAGCACCTGGGGGCCCGCCCAGGAACGCGCCGAGGCCGAGGTATCCAGCGCCATCGACCACCTCGGCGACCTGATCCTGGCCAGCCGCGATCTTCACGTCGCCGGCCTGAGCGGCCACGCGCGACGCAGCGAGGCGGCGCGCCAGCTTCTGCGCCGCGTCGACCTCTCCCCGGCCGGGATCGGCCTGGCCTGCCAGGATCTCACCGGGGACCGCCAGCTCGGCGAGATCCTGGCACGCATCGAGAGCTACCGCCGCTCGGGCCTTTTCACCCGCATCCGGGATCTCAACGCCCAGCACGAGGAGCTCTTCGATGCCGCCTACCAGCAGATCCGTGGCGAGGCGCCGCTGGCAGCGAACGCGCTGCGCGAACGGTTCCTCGGCGAAGTCCCCCAGCTGCGCGCGGGCATCCAGCGCAATGAGGCGTTCATCGAGCGCGTGCTGGCCGGCTTCGAGGAAGACAATCCGCTGCTGATCACCATGGGCGACGTCGAGGATATGCTCGGTCTCGCCTTCGAACTGATCAATGGGCGCGAGATTCCCATCCTCACCTTTACCTACCGTGGCCGCTGGCAGCTCGCCCGCGCGCTGGAAGCCCTGGAGACCACCCGCAGTCGCTATCGTCTAGCCCAGGCGGCCAGCGACAACCGAATCCGCGCCCTGGCGGCCTGGCTGATCGAGGCCAACGCCCTGCCCTACGAGCTGGTCCCCGAGGAGCTTCCCCCGAACAAGCTGCTGGAACGCGTCATAGCGGCCATGGATGACCTGCAGATGCGCATCGACCGGCTCCAGGCCCTGGAGCAGCGCCGCGCCCTGGACCGCGCCAGCCGCGAACGGCTGGCGCGCACGGCCGACACCCTAAGCACCGCCTTATCTCTGTATCGCTCGGCCCGCGAGGCCCTGGTGACCCTGGGCAACGCCCACGCCGAACTGCTCAAGGCCACCGAACGCTGGAACGACCTCGCCAGCGCCCTGCCCGGCGATCCACAACGGCTGCGCACCGACCGAGGCGGCCGTGGATTGCGCATTGTCGAGCGGACCATCTCCCTGGAAGAGGACGCCAAACAGACCGTCTGCCAACAACTTATGCGCCACCTCAGGGACGAGGGGCTGGAGTGGCTGCGCTCAGATCCGCAGGGTCGCCACAACAGGGAACACCTGCGCAACCTGACCCCCCAGCGCGCCCGCCACCTGGCCGTTGAGACCGCACTGGCCCTGGAGCCCCATATCCAGCTTTCGCGCCCGGAGGTGCAGCGCGGCCTGGGGGCCACCAACGCCAGCTACCTTGGTGGGCTTGAACCGGGCATGAGCGCCCGGGAGAAACGCGACCTCGGCGAGGCCATGGCGGCCAGCGTCGAGGAGGACCTGAGTCGCTCCGCTGAACAGCTGGCCCTGGCGCTGGTGCGCCACTACCACGTGGAACTCACCGAAGACGGCCGGCAGTTCCTGACCGAGACCTACGGCGCCCGTGAACGGGTCCTGGCGACCATCTCCCGCGGCCAGCAACTCAGTGAGCAGGCCAGCCAGGTGAGCCTACTGAGCCGACGCCCGACACCGGTCCCCCTGCCCCGCCGCGACTGGTACCGCAGCCTGGTCCGCGCCCGGCGCTCACTTCGGCGCTAACCGCGGCGATAAAGCGCACGGGGTGCGCGCCTGAGTCCCGCCCACCCCCCTCCAACACCGCCGGTTTCTTGAGCCACACTGATGGAAGTGTCTTTTTGTCCGGCCCCCGGGCCGGGCCCACCAGGCAGGCATGATGGAGTCGTCTCTATGGAATGGGTGGAGCAACGACTTGGCCAACGCATCCGCCGCGGAACCCTGGAGCTGCATTACGATGACGGCGAGCAGCGGGTCTACGGCGACGGTGGCCCACCGCACGGCGTCATGCGTCTCCACCGCCGTCGCACCCTGCGGCGGATCGCACTCGATCCGGAGTTCATGCTCGGTCAGACCTACATGGACGGCGACTGGAGCCCTGGTGAAGGCGGGCTCCTGTCTGTACTGGAGGTCCTCCTGCACAACTTTCCGCCGCCGCGGAACGGGGGCCTCAAGGGCTGGCTGATCTGGGCCTCGCGCCCGCTGCAGCAGTGGAACCGCGCAGCAGCCGCGCGGCGCAACGTCGCCTCCCATTACGACCTGGACGACTGGCTGTTCCAGAACTTCCTGGACACCGACATGCACTACTCCTGCGCCTATTTCCGGGATCCCGAGATGGATCTGGAATCGGCCCAGCGGGCCAAGGCCGCCCACATTCGTCACAAGCTCTGCCTGCGCCCGGGGGACCGAGTTCTGGACATCGGCTGCGGCTGGGGGTCGATGGCCATCCATCTGGCCCGGCACGAACAGGTGCAGGTGGTGGGCCTGACCCTCTCCCGCGAGCAGCAGCGTCTGGCCCAGGAGCGGGTCCGGCAGGCTGGCGTGGCCGATCGCGTCGAGATCCGGCTGCAAGACTACCGGGACGTCACCGGACCGTTCGAGCGCATCGTTAGCGTCGGCATGTTCGAGCACGTGGGCGTTCCCTTCTACGACACCTACTTCGACACCATCCGCCGACTGCTGACCGAGGACGGCGTGGCCCTGGTCCACAGCATCGGACGTTTCAATCCGCCGGGGGTCACCAACCCATGGATCCGGCGCTATATCTTCCCGGGCGGCTACATCCCCGCCACCTCCGAGGTCATGGAGTCGGTAGAGCGGGTGGGAATCCGCACCACCGACATCGAGGTGCTGCGGTTGCACTACGCCTACACCCTGGCCCACTGGCAGAAGCGCTTTCAGCGCATCCGCGGGCGAGTGGCCGAGGCCAAGAGCGAGTCCTTTTGCCGCATGTGGGAGTTCTACCTCGCGGTCAGCGAGGCCGCCTTCCGCTGGCGCGGGATGATGGTCCTGCAGCTGCAGCTGGCGCGGCAGCAAGACGCAGTGCCTTTGACACGCGATTACCTTTACAGTGGGGAGCGCGAAGAGCGTCGATGGCCGGAGCCGTCACGCATTGCAAGTTAAGCCGTACCCGTCGAGCGGCCGGGCACGGAGCCGGCGGCGGCGGATCATCCGCCCCAGGAGACACGCACCATGCCCGCATCCATCGCCAACATCCTGTCCGATCAGGAGTTCTTCTCAGGGTTGGAGCGTGCCCACGTCGAGTTCCTGGCCGAATGCGCGGCTGCGCGCTCCTTGGAGCAGGACGAGGTCCTGTTCCGCAACGGCGACGCCGCGGACGCCTTCTACCTGATCCGCTCCGGCGGCGTCGTCCTCGAGGTCCCCGCCATCAGCGGGCCCACGCTGGAGGTTCAGCGCCTGGGGGCGGATCAGATCATCGGTTGGTCCTGGTTGATTCCTCCGTACCGCTGGAACTTCAACGCCCGCGCCGAGGACACCACCGAATTGCTGGTGTTTGACGGCGCGGCGGTTATCGCCCGCTGTGAGGCGGATCCGGCTTTTGGATACCAGATCCTGAAACGCTTTTCGGCGCTGATGTCGGAACGATTAGATGTGGCAAGACAGCGCATGATGGACCAGTGGAACCCTCCGGGGTTCGCTTGACACATTGTTTTCGGAGCAACCCATGGGCCGCGCGAATTCATGGTTACCCACGGGGAACAACTGAGGGCGGCCCAGACTAGCGGTTTGCGGAGGTTATCGCTCCTCGGTACTGTGACGACGGGCCGGGGGTATGATTCGCCCTGATGGGGCTTTTCCATGGAGGTGTCCAGAATGAGCGAGGACATGAACGACAAGTCGACCAAGAAAACCTCGGAAACGAGCACCAAGAGCAGCACCACCAAATCCACGGGAAGCACGGCCAAGGCCGGCGCCACCAAGTCCGAGAGCGCCAAGTCCGAGGCTGCCAAGTCGGGCACGGTGGAGACCGCCGCTGAGCAGGGCAGTGCCAGCAAGGGCACCAGCAGCACGACCGGCAAGGCGAGCAGCTCCGCCTCGACCAGCAGCTCCACGGCCTCGGGCTCTGCGGCTTCCGGCTCCAGCAAGAGCAGCAGCGACAGCGGCGAGGCCTTCCTCGGCAATTCCGGGCTACCGCGTCACTTCGCCGCCGGTCTGTCCTATGTCGGCGGGCCCATTACGGGTGCCATCTTCCTGCTGCTCGATCGCGCCGACCCGTTCGTGCGTTTCCACGCCGCACAGTCGCTGGCGATTTCCGCCGTCATTGCCGTGATCTGGATCTGCGTGGCAATCCTCAACGCCGCCTTCGCCGGGATGCCCCTGGTGTTCTGGGTGGGTCTGATCGGCCTGCTGTTCATGGCCTTCAACGCGTTCCAGAGCAAGGACTGGGAGGTTCCGGTCCTCGGCGAGTACTCGCAGAAGCTCTCCGACAAGGTGTCGCCTGAGGACAAGACCGACTAACGGTCTTCCCGCGACCCACAAGCTAAGCCAACGACCCCGACTTGCCGGCCCCACCCCGAGCGGCTGGCAAGTCGGGTTTTTTGTCCCCTGCCACTTCCCCCGCTCGAACCTCCACTACACTTGACTGGTGACGGTCCAGTATCGCAGCCACTGGCCAGCGTTTAGGTCGATATTCAGATCCGGTGGGATTTTTTCGAAAGGCGCGAGCCGCGGAGGTTGGCAAGTGGGTTTAGAGCAACTCTATCAGCACATTATCCAGCAGCTGCGCGCCTCCTGGCGGCGCCGGTGGTGGCTGATCCCGGTCGCGTGGGCGGTCTGCCTGGTCGGCTGGGCTTACATCAACACCTTACCCGATGTCTATCAGTCTTCAAGCCGCGTCTACGTAAACTCTCAGACCGTGCTCGAACCCCTGTTACGCGGTATGACCGTCCGTCCGGACACAGAGCAGCGCGTCCGCATGATGACTGTAACCCTTCTCAGCAACGACAACCTCAGGGAGATCGCTCGCCAAGCGGATCTCGATGTCCTGCTCAACCAGGATAATGAACAAGCGTTGATCGGCACCTTGCGCGGCGGCATTCAATTGGACGGTGGCCGGCGCGATAACATCTACACCATCGCCTTTTCCCACCGGGATCCCGAGGTCGCCTATCGGGTCGTCCGCGAGACCTCCAATCTGTTCATGGAGCGCGGCCTTGGCGACTCGCGGGTTGATCTCGCCTCCTCGCAGACGTTCATCGAGCGACAGCTCCAACGTTACGCCAGTCAGCTGCAGAACAAGGAGGCTGAGCTTGAATCCTTCAAGCGTGAGAACCATTCGCTGCTCAGCGCTGGCGGCAACTATTACACCCGGCTGGAGCGCGCTCGCGACGCCCTTGAGCAGGCACAGCTCGAGCGGGACGAACACGCCCAACGTTTAGAAACTCTGCAGGCCAGGCTCGAAAAAGACAGACAATCCCCCATTGCCGAGGACGCGCATTTGAGTAACCCCCGGCTGGACCAACGGATCAGCCGGCTGGAATCCCAGCTCGATGAGATGCGGCGCCACTTCACGGATGCCCACCCGGACGTCGCCCAAACTCGACGCATCCTCAAGGAGCTTGAGGAGCGGCGCCGTGAAGAAACCCGCATGGCTCTCGCAGATCCCGCTCGGTCCGTCGAGGGCGTTGTCGGCAGCCCGCTCCGGTTGGCATTGGTTGACGCAGAAAGCCATGCTGCTTCGCTGGAAACCCGCGTTCAAGAGCATAAGCGGCGCGTGGAGAACATCGCCGCGCTTGTCGATCAGGTTCCTGCCATCGAATCCCGATTCAATGCCTTAAAGCGCGACCACGAGGTGCTGCAGCAAAGCTATCGCCAACTGCTGACCACCCGCGAGCGGGCCGCCATGACCGGGTCCGTCGAGACCGAGACGGCTGCCGTCGATTTCCGGGTCCTGGAGCCGCCGACACGGCCGAGTTCGCCGTCCGCACCCGATCGCCCCCTGCTTGCGAGCGGTGTCCTCCTGCTAGGCCTCGGCGCCGGCTCCGGACTGGCCTACCTGCTCGCTCAGTTGCGCGGCACCGTCACCTCCACCGCACGCCTGGCGGAGATCACCCGTCGCCCCGTACTGGGCTCGGTCACCCGGGTCCCGACCCCGAACCGGCGGCGGCGTCAACGGCTCGAGCTCATGATCTTTGCAGGGATCCTCGGAACCCTCTTTGTGGCCTATCTGATGGTGTTGGCGTACTACGGCGGCGGGGGGTTGTGGCCGTTCTAGGCCAGGGTGCGGACGATCTGCCAGCTGTAATCGCGGGCCGGCCAGCGCAGGGGCTCAGGATCGCAGCCGGCCACGGCGCGACCCAGACTGCAATGGGCCTCGCCCCCCGCCGCCTCTCCGTCTAACGGAGCAGACGCCGAGGGGCACGGCGTCAAGGACCAGCCCCCCGGGTTCAACACCCGTGCACCTGAGTCCGGCTGGCCCAACAAGGTCCAACGCGCAATCAGGTGACGGTTGTCCCCATCCCAGACCATCTCCACGCGCCAGCTGTGACCCGCCAGACGAGGCGGTGAGGCGCCCTGGCGCCGCTGCCAGGCACCACCGAGGAGCCGCCAATCGATGGCGTCCCGGATCCGTTCCCTCCAGGAGCCGGCGCGCGGCCGGCACAGCGCTACGGGGGCACCCTCGCCCCACCAACGCAGCCCCACAGCCGTCGATGCCCACCCGGTGCGTTCAAAAAGCAGGGGACCGTACAGCTCGCCCCCATCGAGCACCAGCGGCACCCACCCGGCCTGCCGCGGCTCGGCCAGCCAGTCGGATCGAGGGCGCCGCGTCGCGCTTGGAAGGACCGGCTGCCCCGCTACCTCCAGGTGAAAGGCCTGCCCCGCCGCCGATCGCAGATCCCCTTCGCCCCGGCTATAGCCCTGCACCGCCTGACCCTTGAGGTTCACACAGACGGTCCAGTCATCGCCATCGGCCCGCAGAAGCCCCGCCGCCCGGTCTTCCCGGGGCGCTCGCTCTGCCGAACCACCGAGATTGAACTCGCACACCGGTGCGCGACCGGCGACCAGCGCCTCATCGCCGTCGGCCACCAGGCTGAGTAAGCCGGCCGTCCAAGCGTTGTAGACGCTCAAGTGCATATACCGGTCCCACCCCCCTTCAGCGCCGCTGCGACACGCCGGCGTCAGCCACAGAAGTCCATCCTCCCGCCTTTGGCGCTCCAGACGCTGGCGCAGGGCTTCGAGCAGCACCACCCCGGAGTGGCCCCTCTCCAGGCCATCGCCGCCGGACGACAAAACGCCGCCGAGCACCGCCATCAGGCAGGCGTCCCCGAAGAGGGCGTGATTGCTCCGTCCGAGGCCACCGCAATACCCCCCTCGCGTCGCTACCAGATCCAGCCAGGACCATCCGCGCTCGAGCAGGGCGCGGAGCCGCGGGTGATCGACCCGGCACACCGCCAGCCAGAGGCAGAGCAGCGCTTTCACATGGTAGGCCACCGGGGTCGCAACCCGACCACCGCTCCCAGCCGGAAAATCCACGAAGCCCCCGGCCGAGGTCATCCAGCGCTCGGTCAGGGCAGCCAACCGTTCCGCGCGGCGTTGACGAAGAAACGGCGTCTCCGCCTCAAGGAGGCGAACCGTAGCGGCGAGCAGGGTCCAGTTGTTCGACGGATAGCGCCTGCGCAAGCGGCATCCGCGAAGCGCGCGGCGTACGCGATCCCGATCGGCCTGCTGCGCGCCTTCGCGCTCAAGCCGACTCTCCAGCAGCCGAAGCCCAAGGCGATTGAAGGGCTCGTGGCCGCGCTGCGCAACCGGTAGCGCCGTCCAGGCATCCAGCGGCCGCCGCCAATCCCCGAACTGCGGGTGCACGTGTAGTGCGAGTGCGGCGAAGATCGGCGCATAATGATCGGTCGGTGTCCAGCCGTCCAGGGTGTCCGGCTCGCGCAACCGGCCGTCCGGCTCCAGATAGGCAGCCAGACCGCCAACCCAAGGCTCCAGCCAAGCCCGCTCGATCACCGGCACGGACCCTCCCCGCCCCCGCCGGCAGGCCGACGCGCACCCTGCCCGGCGCCGTCAGCGGCGGCCTCGAGCTTGTCCACCAAGGAGGGGATCCGGGTCTGCCAGGCGTTCGCCTGCGCGTAGTCCAGGATCACCTGCCGATCCCAGTCATACGCCAGGGCCTCAACAATGGCCCGGCGCAGCGCCTCCGTATCCCCGAACGGCACCAGCGTCCCGAGCTGGTCGTGAGCGATCACCTCGGCGTTACCCCCGACATCGGTGGTCACCGTAGGCAGCCCGCAGGCGGCCGCCTCGAGGAAGACATTCGCCCACCCTTCGAAACGGGTGGGGAGCACGAAAAGGTCCGCCGCCGCGTAGTAAAAGCGAAGGCGCTCCGAGGCCACCGCACCGGCAAAGTGCACACGCTCCGCCACCCCCAGATCTTTTGCCAGATCCCGCAGGCGCTGTTCGTCATTGCCGTCGGGGCTCCCCCCTCCCACAGCCAGGTAGTGGAGGTCGCCGATCTGCTCGTCCAGGGACGGCATCAGCTCGATCACCCGATGAAACCCCTTGCGCTCGTTCAGCGTCCCGACCGTAATCAACACTTGGGCACGCTCCGGGATCCCGAGCGCTCGCCGGCAGGCCATCCGATCCTCAGGCCCGAATAGCGCCAGGTTGATCCCGTTCGGAACGACCTCCACGGACCGCTGCGGCTCCATCCCCAGCGCCACACTGCGCAGCGACTCCGAAACCGAGAAGACCCGCGCGGCATGGCGTAGCGCTCGCCGCGCCAGGAAACGGCGCACCCGGGTGCGCGAGATCCGCACGATGGTCCCCCGCAGGGTCACCGTGTAAGGGCAGCCCAGCCACCAAGCGGCGAGCCAGGCGGCCACCCCGTCCGGGTAGATGAAATGCGCGTCGAGCAAATCGAGCTGACCCCTTCGGCGCAGCCGCCGCAGGGTGGGCAACGCCCCGAGGGCCTGGAACAGACCGTCGAGGCTTTTCAGCACACCCGGCAGGCAGAGGAAACGCGGGTGGTAGACGGTCGTCCCGGCTTGTTCCTCGCAATACGCCACAGAGGGCCGATACCACGGCCTCCAGCGCCGGACGATACCCTCCCCCGGAAACCAAGGTACCGGTGCCACCACAACCACCGGCAGGGAATCGGCCACCCGGGTCATACGCTCGCGCACGAAGACCCCGAAGGTGGGCTGCGCCTCGTTGGGGTAAACGCGGGTGAAGACCACCACGCGCGGCCCTTGCCGGCGATCCGATACTTGGCCGCCCGTCACGGCTACGACACCCCCTCGGGAACGCGCCGACCGTTAGCAGCCTCGGCCGCCGTGATCACGCGTCGTGCATTCTCGAGCCAGGTGTAGCCGTGCTGGTGGATCCGGTGGGCGCCGTTCCCGGCCAGGGTCTCTCGGGCCGCAGGGTCTTCGAGCAGTTCGACCAGGCGGTCCGCAAGGGCCTGCCAGTTGTTGGGCGGGAAGAGGCGTGCGGTCACCCCGTCCTCGACGACTTCGCGGATATTGGGCCGATCCGGGGCAACCACCGCTCGGCCGACACCCAGATACTCGAAGAGCTTGATCGGTGAGGCGTAGGCGGTCACGTCGGGCTGCACGGCAACATCCAAGGCAGCGATGTGTGCCGGGATCTCCGAGCGCTCGACCGGCCCAGTGAAGACCACCCGCTTGGTAATCCCCAGCGCTTCGGCCTGTCGCTGCAGCGCCGGTACCGCGGGGCCGTCGCCAACAATCAACAACCGCGCCGCACTCCCGCCGTGCAGCCGCGGCGCCATCGCCTCCAGCAACCCATCCACGCCGTGCCATGGGCGGATCCAGCCGACGAAGCCCACCACCTGGCAGCCCGTCAGCCCGTAGCGTGCCCGGATGGCATCGCCATCGACCCCGGGATGGAAGACCGAGCCGTCCACCCCGTTGGGCAACACCAGCAGCCGCCCTTCCGGCACGCCACGCTCGATAAAGATCCGCGCCATGGCGTGACTAACCACCACCGTGCGGGTTGCCGATCGACAGAGCCAGTCTTCGATCCACTGCGCCGCCCGGCGCCAGACCAGCCCCCCGTGGGCCTCAAGCTCGAGGCTGAGCGGCGCATTGACCTCGAGGATGAAGGGGCGACGGATCAGCCGGGCCACCAACAGTCCCGCGAAGGAGAACAGCGAATACCGTTCGTAGATCAGATCGGGGCGCCGTGCCAGCACACGCGCGAGGAGCAGGGCGAACGCCGGGCCGTTGTAGGCCAGTGCCAGCAGCTCATAGAGCCAGTGCGGGATCGCCCGACCG
Source organism: Halorhodospira halophila SL1 (assembly GCF_000015585.1). NCBI lineage: Bacteria > Pseudomonadati > Pseudomonadota > Gammaproteobacteria > Chromatiales > Ectothiorhodospiraceae > Halorhodospira > Halorhodospira halophila. The sequence continues at coordinate 1,635,546 of NC_008789.1, forward strand.
GCCAGGGTCGGACCGGCTTCGGCGGCCGCTTCCCGTTGCCCGGCCCCCTCCCCCTGCCCATCCTTTTCGATGCGCTCAGAGCGCGACCCTCGTGCTCTTCCCGGTGTTCGCCGCAACGATCGCGGCTCGACGATATCCACGGTATGGCCAAGCGCGCGAAACGCATCGACCAGCGCGCGGATGTGCACGCCCTGCGCGTCCTCGGCCCGGGTGCGATGGTGGTAGAGAATCCTCACGGCTCAAGCGCCTCGCTTTCCACCCAGCGATACTTCCCGGACGCACTCGGCGGTATCACGGAAACCCGCTCGAAACGCACCGGCACCTCCATCCCGAGGGTCCGACGCAGGCCCTCTGCCACCTGACGCGCCTCGGCCTCCCCCCAATCGGCATCGGCAACCACCTGGATATCCAGGCTCCGGTCCGTTCGCTGCACAAGCCGGTATTGCACCACCTGCGGCACTTCCCGGAGCACATAGTTCGCCGCTGAGCCGTGGATCCGACGTCCCTCCGCCCCCACGAGGAAATCATTGCGACGCCCCTCTAACCGGTCGAGCACCGGCAGCGGCGAGCCGCAGGGACAGGCTCCAGCGCTGACCCGGCCTCGATCCCCGACGCGGTAGCGGATCAGGGGCATGCCGAAACCGTCCAGGTTGGTGATCAGCAGATCGCCCACCCCGGAGGCGTCCGGCGCGTCCACCTCCACCCATACGTGCTCGGCGGCGATGTGCAGTCGCCCCTCACGACACTCATGGGCGGTCAGCCCGGCATCCCTAGACCCGTACTCATTGGCCACCGGCGGCGCTCCCAAGCCCGCTGTAATCGCCTCGCGCAGCTGCGGATAGAGCATCTCGGAGGTGCAGACGACCAAATCGGGTCGCCACCCCCCTAGCAGTCGCGGGTGATCCGCCGCATGGCGTGCCACCCGGGCGATGACCGTCGGGTAGCCGTAAACAAGGTGGGGGCGGAACCGGCCGAGGAAGCGCAAATAAGCCTCCAACCGATCCGGGCTCAGATCGTGCGCCGAACACAGCGCCTGGTTGAGCAGATACTGATCCTTGAACCGGCGAAACCGCGACGACTTGTTCAACTCGACGGGGGATCCCCAGAAATCCACTTGCCGATCCCCTGGGCGCACCCCGAACCAAGTGCGAAAACGCAGCTTATGGGCGTTATGCCGGGTCTCCTTGACCGGATCGGTCCAGAACGTGAGCGGACGCCCCGAAGATCCGCCGGTGGACGAGGGCAGGAGCCTGCCCGGGTAGTGATCGCTACACAGCGCATCGCCGTGCTCGCGCACGGTATCCCGCTCGAGCACTGGGAAATCGGTGACCTCCAGGGCCCCGTTAGCGGGCAGCCGCGCCCGATAGAACGGCACCCGATCCCGACAGTGCTCCAGGAGGGCCGCCAGCTTCTCGCGACGCAGCCGGTACACCGCGTCGGGGTGCTGCTCGCCCCGACGCAGGGCCGCCAGTTCGGCGAGGGTTGCCCGGCCACGCAGCCGCTCATGGGCGGGCAACAGGAGCCCACGGACCAGCCAGGGGGTCACCGCGCCCCCTCCACACAGCGGCGCAGGAAGGACTCCAGCATCAGCAGGGCCCACAGCGGACGGGCGTGATTGCTTCGCCCGGACTGGTGTTCATCGACCAGGGTGCGCAACCGGCTCGCATCGAAGTAACCGCTGTCCATCAGCCGTTTGCCGAGCACGGCTTCGCGGAGCCGCTGGCGCAGCGGTCCGCGAAACCACTCCGCGATGGGCATATTGAACCCCTGCTTGGTGCGGTAGAGGACATCGTGGGGCAGGCGATCCTCGAAGGCCCGCTTGAGGAGCCACTTGCCCTGCTGATTGCGGACCTTGAGATCCGTAGGCAACCGCCCCGCCCACTCCATGAACCGGTGATCGAGCAGCGGCACCCGCACCTCCAGCCCGTGGGCCATGCTTGCCCGATCCACCTTGGTCAGGATGTCGCCCGGCAACCAGGTTTTGAGATCCAGGTACTGCACAAAGGCGAGCGGGTCGTGGGTCGGTGCCTCGGCGGCGTGGCCACGCAGCACCTCGGCGGCGTGGTACCCCTGCAGTTCGCGCTGAAACCGCTGCGAGAACAGCCGGGCGCGCTGATCGTCATCGACCACCGCGACGCTGCGCAGATACCCGGCCACCGGATCCGCCGCCAGCGCCTGGAAAGTCGCCTTGCCACGCAGGTACTTAGGTGCCCAGTCGGCCTTCGGGTACCAGCGGGCCAGCGACCCGAACAGACCTCGTCGAAGGCCATCCGGTAGCCGCCCCCGCAGCCGGGCCTCCCGCTGATAACCGCGGTAGCGTCGGTACCCCGCCAGCACCTCATCGCCCCCGTCCCCGGATAGCGCCACCGTAACGTGCTGCCGCGCGATCCGGCTGACCTCGTAGGTAGGAAGAGCCGACGGGTCGGCGAAGGGCTCGTCGAAGAGCAGCGCCAACTCGTCGATCAGGTCGAAACGCTCCGAATCCACCTTGTGGATGTGGTGGTTGAGGCCCAGGTGCCCGGCCACCTTCCCGGCGTGCTCCGCCTCGTCGTAATGCGGATCGCGGAAGGCAATGGAGCACGCATCCACCGGACGGTCACTGAGTTCGCTCATCAACGCCACCACGACACTGGAGTCGACCCCGCCGGAGAGGAAAGCGCCCAGAGGGACCTCGGCCTCAAGACGGATGTCCACCGCCTCGCGTAGCTGCGCGACCAACGCCTCGCCGGCCTGCTCCGCCGACAACGAGCGATCTGAGCTGCTATCGAACGTAGCGTCCCAATACTGTCGCGGGGGCCCCATCGGTTCACCGCGGCGTAGCAATAACGTATGCCCCGGCGGCAGCTTGCGTACGGCCGCAAAGATGCTCCGCGGATCCGGCACATAACCGTAGGCGAAGTAATCCTCGATCGCCCTCGGATCGAGGTCTCTCGGCACCTCGGCGCAGGCCAGCAGGGCCTTGATCTCGGACGCGAACAGCACCCGTCCGTCGGGGAGTTCGGCGTAGCACAGGGGCTTGATCCCGAGCCGATCGCGGGCCAGGAATAACGCCTGCTCATTGCGATCCCAGACCGCCAGGCTGAACATCCCGCGGAAGTGCTCGACGCAACGCTCGCCCCACTCCTCCCAGGCGTGCACAATGACCTCGGTATCACAGCGCGTGGCGAAGTCGTGCCCGCGCTGCTCCAGTGTCGACCGCAGCTCGGCATGGTTGTAGATCTCGCCGTTGAAGACGGTGATCACCCGGCCATCTTCATTGGCAAGCGGCTGCTGCCCCCCCGCGCGATCGATGATTGACAAGCGACGGTGGCCGAGCCCGACCCCGGCCTCCTGATGGATACTCGAATCGTCCGGTCCCCGGTGGGCCAGGCTCTCGGTCATGCGCCGCAAAAGCGCCTCGTCGCCGGCGCGCCCGCCTTCCAGGGCGTGATCCAGGATTCCGACTAACCCGCACACTGGCAGTTATCCCTTCCTTGCCACGGAGCCGCTCCGCGCCGGTGGCGCCAATAGCTCGCGATAAAGACTTTCGTAAGCCCCGACCATGGCCTCGACCGAGAAATGCTCCACCGCTCGCCGGCGCCCTGCAGCCCCTTCCAACGACCGACGGTGCGGCTCCTGAAGGTAGCCGGCCAGCCCATCACACAGCTGCTCGGGATCACCCGCAGGCACCAGCGTCCCGGTCACCCCCTCCTCAACCAGCTCCGGCAACCCGCCGACCCGCGATGCCACCACCGGAAGGCCACTGGCCATGGCCTCAAGGACCGTCACCGGGATCCCTTCGGCGAGGGAGGGCAACGCAAAGACATCGAACGCCGCCAACCGGGTCGCGACATCGGTGCAGTTGCCCGTGAGTTCCACGGCATCGGCCACATCCAACTCCGCCGCCAACGCCCGAAGCGACTGCTCTTCAGGACCACTGCCAATCACTACCAATCGCAGATCCCCGCGCTTGGCCGAGAACCGCTCGCGAAGACGGGCGAAAGCCCGGATAAGCGTCGCCTGGTCCTTCACCGCCGTCAGCCGCCCGACGGTGCCAATCACCAGGACGCCCCCTTGCCCCGAATCCTCCTCCGATGATCGCCTCGCGGCCCGATAACGCTTTGTATCGACGCCGTTGTAGATGTGGCGCACCCGGCGCTTGGGGATCCGCACCCGCTCGGTGAGATACTCGGCCAAGTGGCGGGAGACCGTCACGTGCCGTTGCACCCAGGGACTGAGGGCCCGCCGCAGCCAGCGGTACCGCCAGCGGGTCCCGTCGAGATCGGCCATGTCCCAACCGTGCTCCGCGTGGACGCGGCCCGGCACGCCGCTCAGCGCGGCCACCGGCTGGCACTCCAAAGCGGCCAGGTTCGACGTATGCACCACATCCGGCCGCAGCTGACACAACAACCGATAAAGACGCCACTGGGTACCCAACCCCCACCCGGGGGGCTTGTGGAGGGCATGGACGGGCACTCCATCCGGTAGCCGGCGACGGAACGCTTCATCGTAATCCGCCAGACAGACGACGACATGCCGGAAACCATGGTGGACGCTGCCGCGGACCAGCTCGACGAGGATGTTCTCCAGCCCCCCGACATCCAGACGATAGAGGATATGGGCAATCAGCGGGCGCGAGCCCTGCCCATCCCGGGGGCGCCGGCGATCATGGTCGATCGTCAACGTCCCCGAACCTCCTCCAGGGTCCCCAACAACTCGGGCAGCGCAGCCTCCGCAAAACGACGCAGGGCCGGCTCAACCTCCTCTGGATCATCGGGATAAAGCGCATAGAGCACCACCAGCGCTGCATCGTCGCGCCCCCCGAGCAAGCGGGACAGCGACTCCCGCGCCTTCACTTCGTGGGGGCTGGTGGTCAGCCGGTCCGTCACCCAGTACCAACGCCAGGCCAGGATCTGTCGATTCGGCCCGGTGAGCTCGAATCGTGCCGGGCGGGTCCAATCATCGATCTCCGCCCGCCCGGCCGAGCGTTGCCGCCAGGCGTCCCGATCCCGGCCGGCCATGGTATTATCCCAAGTGATCATATTCCCGTGCCGGAATTGCTCCCGGTAGTAGCCCACGTAGACCCCCACCGGAACCCCTTGCCCATCGACATAGTGCCGGTGGAAGGCCGCGCGCGCGTTGCGATACCCCGGCTCCCAGGGATCGGCCTCGATCGCCTCCCAGTCATTGAGGGGCAGCTCCGCCTCCTCCAACCCGGCAACAGGGCCGAGATCCCGCTGATTCATCCATCCGGCGTAGAGCGGCCCGGAAGCGACCAGTACTCCCCCCGTCAACGCCACCCCGGCAACCGCAGCAACCGAACGCGATCCAAGCCCTGTACTGTCGCTAAGCCGCTCCGCCATGCCACCGCCGCCTGGACCGGGCGCTGCCCCCTCGGAGATCGGCCGATCCTCGCGCCAGTAGGTCCCGATCCAGAACATCAGCGCGATCACCGCACCGAAGAACACCCAGCCATAGATCAGATGATCGACCCCCGCGGCCAACTCCATGCCACTGAGATGTCCGATCATCACGATCGCATAGGCGCGCAGACCGTTGGCGAGGATCGGCACCAGGAACGAGAAGGCCACGAAAACCAGCCGGCGCATCCAGCTTCGGTAAACCAGGTAGGCGTACAGCGTGCCCAGGGCGACGGTAGCGATGAGGTAACGCACGCCACTGCACGCCTCGACCACGGACCAGCGGCCGGTCGGCAACTCGAAGTTCAGTCCTTCGCGATAGACCGGCACGCCGGTTTGCTGCACTGCCCATACCGTGAAGTCGGCAGTCCAGTCCATCAGCGGCGGGACCAGGAACTCACCGAATGGGACGGCAGAGATCAGGTAGGCCAGCGGGAAGAGCAGCGTCCAGGCGACGGCGTTGCCCAGGCTCAGCCAGACGACAGCCGGGATCAGGAGCACCGCCGCGAAGTGGCGCACGGAGTCGACGTCCACCAACGCGCCGAGCACCCAGAGCAGGACCAGTCCGGCGACCGGCACCAGGGCCAGTGGTTGCACTCTGGGCTGTTGATCCGCCAGGGGGTGACGCAGCCGATAAACCAGGAAGAGGACGATGGGCACGATCAGGAAACCGTGGGCGAAGGTCTCTGAGCGTGACCAAATACCCACAATAGCCTGATAGGTTGGCAGGAAGGCGATCGCCAGCACCACGCCGAGCAGTGCCAATGCCGCCCCGTGCAGGTACCACGGCGCTCGATCCCCGAGCCCACCGCCGACAATCGCATCCGGGTTACTGGCCATCAGCTGCCTCACTCAACGCGTGTCCCTCATCGTCATCAATCCGTTCGGTCGTGCCAGCGAGCAGCCGGTCGAGCCGGCCAAGATGCCGGGCCCAACTGTAGTCCTGCACGACGCGCCTTCGCGCAGCTGCCCCCATACCATCGCCCCCGTCCAGGCACCGGCAGACCGCTTCGACCATTGCTTCCGGCTGCGCCTCGGCGCTTTCCACTTCCACCCCTAGGGCGACCTGCAGTCCTTCCAGGGCCTCCGGCGAAGCGACGATCGGCCGGCCGAGGGCCATCGCCTCGAGTACCTTGTTCTGGATCCCTCGGGCCACACGCAGCGGCGCCACGGCCACGGCTGCGTGACCAACCCAGGGGCGGACGTCGTCCACAAAGCCGGTGACGGTCACCCCGGGGCGGTTTGCCAGCGCAGCCACTGCCGGCGTCGGCCGATTACCGACCACGTAGAACCGAGCCGCTGGCTCCCGGGCCCGGACCTGGGGAAAGGCCTCCTCAGCGAACCAGCAGGCCGCATCGGCGTTCGGCCAATAATCCATGGCGCCCGTCAGGACCACCGGCCGCTCGTCGGCGGCGTAAGGGCTCGGCCCAAGAAGCCTCGGGTCGAAGTAGTCCGTATCCACGCCGTTACTCATTGCCGAGACGCTTTGCGCCGACTCCGGCGCGAGACTCCGGAACGCCGCCGCCTCGTCCGTAGAAACAAACAAGCTGGCGTCGCTCGACGCCGCCAGGTGTCGTTCGTAGGCCAATAGCCGGCGTGCCTCGCGGGCAAAGACCGCCCGCAGGGGCCAGGGACGATGGCGCGCGTACTGACCCCACTTATCGGAGTCGATGTCGACGAAATCCACCACCCGCAGTAGCGAAGGTGGCCGATCCGGCACGTACGGCCCCATCGACGAGGAGAAGCACATCGCGACATCGATTGGCTGCGCTTGGCACACCTGGCGAACCCACTGCGCCAGGTGCCGGTCCCGGTACCAGGGCAGGGTCAGCGGCTCTCCAGTGAGAAAACCGCCAAGCGCGCGCAGCTGCGCCCGCCGCCGCGGCAGTGGACGCGCGCACACGCTCGCGCAAACCGCTTCCAGGTCGGGGAGGAAACGCCAATCGTCCGGGTCATCGACAAAGGTCCCGAGGTGGACCCGGTGGCGCTCCGTCAAGTGACGGAGGATATGGTAAGAGCGGATCTTATCGCCCTTGTTCGGCGGCCACGGCACGCGATGCACCAGGAACAGGATCTCGGCCACGCTCCCTCCTACCCCAGACCCCGGACCACGATGGGTCCCAATCGATTCACCACCGAAAGCGGCAACCGCTGCCAGATGCGGATTGCTTGCCGGTACCGCGGATTGAGCGGATTGTGCTCGGGGATCGTGCTGCGCTTGTAGAGCTGGTATTCGTAGGCCAGCGGCTGCGGCTCGAACCCCCAGTTGCGCTTGAAGTGGTAGGCACCGGTCCCCTTCTTGCTCCGCCCGAAATCAAACAGCCGGTACCCCTCCTCACACCCCCGGCGCATCAACTCCCAGTAGAGGAAATCGTAGCCCGCCACCTCGCGCGCCGCAGGCAATCCGCCGCCGTAATAGGGCAGAATCTCATCCCGGAAATAGAACGTCAGGACACTCGTAACCGGCTTCCCGTCGTGGGACACCATCAGTACGCGGCAGTCGTCACCGAAGGTCTCCGCCAGTAGGTGGAAGTAACAGCGTGGAAAGACCGGCGTACCCAGACGGTGGACACTTCGCGCATAGAGGTCGTGAAAGCGGTCGAGATCGGCCTCCCAGGTCGCTTCCAAACCGGCCTTGATCCCCTGGCGCACCATTCGCCGCTGCTTGCGCGGGATGGCTTGGAAGTTCGCGTCCTCGTCAGCCGCCAGGGATTTCCGGAAGGTGGCGTACAACGCATCCTGGCGCGGCCACTCCGTATGCACCGGCGCGCGGTGGCGATACTCCAGAAACTCTACACCCAGCGCCCGGGCACGCTCCTGAGCCGCATGGTCGAGCGCCTTCCGCGCCGATTCATCGGCAGCGACCACCCCGCCATAGACGCAGAAGGGGGTGGAAATCAGGGCATCGCTGAACAACCAGCTCTTGCTGCGTGCCAGCGGAAGCACCCCCACGATCACCCCGTCACGCTCGGCGTAGAGATACTCCGTTACGTGACCGAACGCCTCGCGCAGGACCCGCGCCCAGCCGCTGCGGTGGAAAAAGGTGGCCTCCGGCGACTGCTGAACGAAAGCGTCCCAGCGGGCCTCGTCCGCCGCTTCCAGTCTCGCTACGCGTAGATCCATTCCTGTACCGCTTCTCCCTGTCTGCTGGCGCTCCAAAGCGGCTAACTTTCAGAATGCCTGGGCTGAAACCGCCTGCCCGGCCTGCCAGTCGCTGACACCGGCCAACTCCGGCGCAAAGACGCGATCGATCCGATCCCAGTCCAGATCCTGGAGCAACCGACTGAGCCGCTGCTCCGTGCGATGCAGGTTCACGTAGTGACGAACGCGGGTGCGGAGATCGATGCCCGGGACCCGCGGCTGCTCGGGATCGAGCTCCCAGGGGTGAATATAGAACACCGCCGGCTGCCCCTCCGCTTGGGCGATCCAGCGCAGAGCTGCCCACGAGACCCGGTAGGGCAGAAGTCGAAAATAGCCGCCGCCACCCGCCGGAAGATTCCGACCAAGGAGCCGAAGCGTCGCCGGGGGCAACTCTAGGAGGCCGCCTTGCCCATCCGGACGATGGGCGTGTCGTGGTGCCTCAGGGGTGCCGTAGTGGTCATGCCGGACCGGGTAGACGCTTGAGCTGTAGCGGTGACCGGTCTCCTGCAGGATCTCTCGCGCCCAGGGCGTTCGCGGCCCGATGGAAAAGGCCGGCGCCCGATAACCGACCACCGGCACCCCGCCGGTGTCTTCCAACAGCCCCTTAGCCCGGATCAAATCCTCGCGGAATGCGCGCGGCCCGATCTCCCAGACGCGCTCATGCCCGTATCCGTGGCTCGCCAACTCGTGACCGGCAGCCACGATGCGGCGGACAACCTGCGGATAGCGCTTCGCCACCCAGCCGAGGGTAAAGAACGTGCCGCAAACACAGCGGTCGGCACAGATCTGCAGAAGCCGATCCATGCTTGCCTCGATGCGACAAGGCCAGCGCTCCCATGCGTCCCGCCCCACATACGGCGCCATGGCCAGGACTTGAAAGTAATCCTCGACATCCACTGTCAGCGCATTGCACCGCGCCCAGCTGCGCTCCTCCATGGCCCATCCCCCTTTGGGGCCTTTCCGCCCCCGTCATCCCCACGCGGCAGTCACGGTTCCCCGCGGTTTACCTCCAGTGCCCGCTTGAGCGAGCCACTCACCTGACGCGTCAGGCGGTAGCCGGAAATCAGATAACGCTCAACCCGCTCCAAGCGCTGATTCAGCCGTTCCTGGTCTTCACGCTGAACATTGACCAGCTGCTGTACCCGCTTATAGGTGAAACCGAGGTAACGCTCGATCCGCTGCAGCCGCTGCTCTAGAGTTTGTCGGTCGGTACCGAGCCCCTCCCGGGCGTTTTCCGGATCCTGCTCCGAAGGAGAACTCGGGGCTGCATCCCCGTTATCCGCCTCGCCCAGATCGGCCTCCACCTCGTCGATAACCGACTGCACCTCACGGACAGTAAACTCGTGGCACTCCTCCAAGTACCCCATCAGAAGCAACCGGTCGCAGAGCGTATTGATCCGCCTCGGGGTTCCCTGAGTGTAGTCGTAGATCCGCTGCCACGCCCCCTCTGAGAAGCTCGGATCCGCCTCCCAACCCACCTGGGCGAGCCGGTGCTCGATGTAGGCCCGGGTATCTTCAGCATCCATCGGGCCGAGGTGATAGGTGGCGATCACCCGCTGACGCAACTGCTGCATATGCTCACTGCGCAGGAGTCGCCGAAACTCCGGCTGACCCAACAGAAAGCTCTGCAGCAGTGGGCCACCCTCGTCGCCCTGAAAGTTCGAGAGCATGCGCAACTCCTCGACGGCTTCATCGTTGAGGTTCTGCGCCTCGTCCACTACGAGCAGCGCACGCTGGCCACGGGATCGAATCCGAACAAGAAATCGCTCCAACTCCCGCAACTGATCGGCCTTGTTCTGCGGTGGGTTCTCGATCCCGAAGGCGAGACAGACCAGCCGCAGCAGGTTATCCGCGCTCAGTCGGGTGCTGACCAGGTGGGCCGCGAGCAGCGGGCGATCAACGATGCCGCTGAGTAGACTCCGCGCCATGGTCGTCTTACCGGCACCGACCTCTCCGGTGATGACGATAAAGCCCTCGCCCTGCTGCACCCCATACTCCAGGTAGGCCATCGCCCGGCGGTGGCCTTTGCTGGCGTAGAAGAAACGTGGATCGGGGCTCAGCGCGAATGGCTTGTCGCGCAGGCCGTAGAAGTCTTCATACATAGGCGGCTTAGAATTCCATGGTCAGGCGGGCACTGATGCGGTTCTCGCGACGGCGCTCGTCCAAAGCGAGGTCCTCACGCCCCTCGACGCGCTGCCGGTGGATCAGATCCAAATCGCCCGAGGTCCGCCGCCCCAGGCTGCGCGAAAGACCCAAGGAAAGACGGTACTCCTCGCTCTCGCGCTCCTGATCGTCGACATCTCGCCCCTCGATCCAGCGGTAGACCCCCCGCAGCGTGGCATCCGTCCGCGCTCCGAAGGACCAGCCCCACCGCCCAACGACGCGGCGCTCGCGCTCCACCGCGTCCTCGAACCGGTCGTCACCAATCCCAAACTCCTCGTCGCTGTCCCTCTGGATGAACTCCAACCGGAAGCTGTGGGGGCCGGTGGTATAGTCCCAGCTGCCACGCCAGGTCTCGGCAAAGGTGATTCGGTCCTCATCGACGAGCAAGTCATCCGCGTCGAGAAAGCCGAACTCGGCCAGAAGCCGATCAAACTCGGTTGCCTCGGGATCAAGGGCGCGTCCCAAGCCGTCCGTCCGCCCCTCGGCGTAGGAGAGCCGCCAGGTGGAGCGCGGCGCCTGGTGGACCAAGCCCAACGATCGCTGATCTCGGCGATTCGTCTGATCCGTGTCGTCGATCTGGTCCTTGAACTGGCCGTAACTCCCAGATATCTGCGTATTCCGGGTGATGTCCCAGTCGGCGTTGACCCGCCAGCTCTGGGTGTCGCGGCGCCGATCCTCGACCCGAATCCAGCCATCCGATCCGGATAGGCTCAGGCGCAACGACCGGCCGAACCGGTACCCCAAGGTGGCCTGGTTGGAGAAACGATCAATCTCGGCGCGCTCCGGATCGTCGAAGCGATCCCAGTTGCGTTCGGAGCGGAACTGCCAGAAGGTGCGACCGAACTGCGGGCCGCTATCCAGCTGGTATTGGGCGCGATGCACCTGTTGCGGCTGGCGATCCGATCGGTGGTAACGGGCCTCGTCGAAGACGTAACGCACCTCTTGCTCCGAGAAGCGACCCTGCCGCCACACCCAGTAAGGGCTGATGCGGTAGCGGGTCGTCTCCTGCTGATCCCGCGCGGTTACCGGATCGAAGATCGATTCCGCCCGCACACTGCGGCGGATGGAGCCCTCCACGAAGATCGACTCCCGCACCAACTCGGCGTTGCCACTTCCGCGCAGATTGTGGGTACTTCGGTCCCGGTCGCTATCGCGCCAGTAAAGCCGGTTGTCCCACGAGTAATTGAGGTCGAGTTCGGCACGCGCGCCCTCTCCACTCAGGGTCAAGCTCGGCCGCAAGAGCGTAACCAGGTCACTCTCCTCTGCACCCCGCGGGGAAAAATCGGCGTTGTCGGTCCACTCCTGACCAACGGTCATGCGCGGGGTGAAGGTCCACTGTGTCGAAGCGATACTGGCCCCGGAAATCAGCAGAAGCCCCAAGGCGGCCGCGGCGCCCGGCAGCGCCCGCGCCCTAGCTACCCTCGGCGACACGGCCATCCGCTTCCTTGGCGGCGCTGCTCCGGGGCTCCCCACCGTATTTACCGTAACCGTAACCGTAGCCGTAGCCGTAACCGCTGTATCCCAGCCCTCCATGACCGGTCGCTTTGTTGAGCATGGTCAGCACCACGTCGCACCCCTCCAGCAGCTCCGCGGCCCGCATCACCGCCGTTTGCGCCGTACCCTCAGCCTCGATCACGAGGAGCACCTGCCCCATCTCCCGGGCCAGCACACTCGGTTCACTGGTCGAGAGCAGCGGGGGGGAATCGAAGAGGATCACCCGATCCGGGTAGCGCTCGTGGATCTCCTCCAGCAGATCGGTCATACCCTGACTGGCCAGTAACTCCGTCGAACGACCGTGGGGACGTCCGGCTGGCAACACACTGAGATCAGGGATATCGGTGCGCAGGAGCACGTCCGGCAGACGAAGATCAGAGTCGGTCAACAGGTCCATGAGCCCCCTGTCGGCCGCGAATCCAAGTGTTCGCGGGACGCTCGGACGTGCCACGTCGGCATCGACGACCAGAACCGTGCGATCCACCTCCATGGCGATGCTCAGCGCGAGGTTGATCGTGGAGAAGGTCTTACCCTCCCCGGGGACGGCACTGGTCACCATGATCAACCGCCCTTTATCCACTACCGGCATGCCATGGCGCCCGAAGGCGTTATCGAGCAGCGGGCGCTTCATCAAGCGGAACTCCTCTTCAAGCCCGCTGCGCGCCTCTCCTGGAACCTGGATCCCCTGATGGCGCAACCACCCGTAATCAATCCGGACGTCGGCCGGTCGTTCGACGGTGCGCGGCGCGCGTCCGAACTGCGGCGTGGAGGGCCTGGCCTGCGCATATTCCGTCTGGGTCGTCTCGCCCGCCGGATCGGCCTCCTGTTGTCCGGCCCCCTGGACCGAACCTTGCGCTTGTGCACCGGGTGCCTGGTTGCCTCGGCGCTTCTCCAGCGCCCGCTCGATAATGCTCATACGCCCCTCGTCCGACTAGGCAAAAAAGACCCCAACCACCACCCCATAGGCAACCAACAAGGCTCCGGTTGCGCTGAAGAAGACGAGCATCTCCATGCGCCTGCGGCGCCGGTGGGCCGGCGTTCGCACCCGCGAGATCTGCCCCATGACGGGCCGCCCGGTGAGCTCGCCGAGCTGGCCGGGCGCGGCCACCGTGCCGCGAATCTGGGCCAGCAGGAAGGCGAATCCCGTGCCGGCCCCCAGCCCCAGGACCAGAACCGCGCTGCCCAGCAGGGGGCGGTTCGGCGCTGCCGCCTCACTTGGCTGCTCCGGTGGCTGCAGGACGCGAAAGTCCACCGAGTCCGCGCCTGACTCCACTTCGCCGGTCAGCACAGCCTGCTCAAGCCGATCCCGTAACTCAGAGTAGCTGTTCTGCAGGACTTCGTAGTCCCGTGTGAGCCGACTGTATTCCGACTCGATCTCCGGCACGTCGTCGGAGACCGCCTCAAGTTCCTGGACCCGCAGGCGCTGCTCCTCAACCCGAGTCTCCAGCGAGGCCACACGGCTTTCCGATTCGGCCAACTCCAGCTGCAGCGGATGATCGGGCTGACCTAGACCAACGCGATCTACCGGGGAGGCCATCAGGCTCTCGCTGAACTCCACCGCCTGCTCCTCCCGCTCCTCGCGCAGATCCTCAAGGACGCGCTGCGTATGCGCCACGTCCGGATGCTGATCGGTATACTGGCGGCGCAGCTCATCAAGCTCGGATTCCAGGTTACTGATGCGAGCGTCTAGCTCCGGATTCTCGAACTCCGGAGGCTGCACTAATCCGGGGTGATCGCCATCGCCCTCAAGCTGTGCGATGAGGCTCTCATAATGGCTTTGAGCCTGCTCAAACTCCAACTCCGCCTCAGCTAACCGCTCACGCTCGGCCCGCAAGCGGCTATAAAAATCGCCGCCGGCCAACAGAACCTCCGAGTGCTCACGGCGAAAATCCTCAAGCTGCTCTTCCTTCGCCCGCAGCCGAGTGCCGTAACGGTCGAGCTGATTCTCGATAAAATCGCGCGAGGCCGTCAGATCCGTCCGCGGGTCACCGAGGCCCCGCTCCATGAAGAGGTCACCGGTCTGACGCACCACGCGATAGGCCACCTCCGGGTCCTCATCGGAAAAACTGATCGTATAGATATTGTCCCCAGCCCCACTTTCGTCACCCCCGCGCAGATCGATGTCCTGCAGGCTATCGACGGCGCGGTCGATGTCGTCGTAGCCGAGGAGAATGTCGAGGTCCGCCTGCCGCGCGATCTCACGCAGGTTATCCCGGCTCAGCAGCGTGCTGGTAATCATGTTCATCCGCTGCTCAGCGTCCGGTCGCACCGTCATGCCGCCGAGCAGTGGACCGAGCACCGAATCCGTATCGACGTAGACCTCGCTCGACGCCTCGTAGGTGTCGGGGAGGGCGTGGATGTACGCCCACCCGGGTATACAGACCAGCCAAGCGATGGGAAGGATCCACCACCGTCGACGCCAGGTCGCTCGCAGTTGGTGCAGCACTTCCTGGACGACCTGCTCCATCTGCCCCATGGGTATCTGACTCCCCCAGCTTTCGTGCCGGAACCACTCTGGGGCAAGGCTAGCAGTGTCCTACGAGTCCGCAAGTTCGGTTCGTAACCCTTTACAAAACCAGGACAACACCCGGTGTCAGCGTTATTGACGCAAGCTTTGCACGGAAAACGCGAGGCTTTGCCGGGACACTTGCACACAGGGGCTGAAGGGGATGACGACGACCGCTTGGCACGGCACATGCAGACCGGCCCCCGGCAATAGGCATTCGTAAGATCGCCGTTGCCCTGGACGCATAACCACGAACATCCATGAACCTCGGAGAACATCCACGACCCTCGGAGAACTTAACGTGAACGCCCTCGACCTGGCAGAGGAGTTGGCCGATTTCTGGCTCCCGGTACTGGCGAAGCGCTCCTGGGAGGTGCGTGCCGACATGCTGGAGCAGATCCTTGGGCAGTTGGCGGACGACACCCCCGACCCCATGCTCTACCGCCGCCTGGTCGCGTTTTTCCTGGCGACCGCGATCGATCGCCTTGCGGCCGATGAGCCGGTCGCCAGCCAGGCGCAGGCACGGATCTACATCCAGTCGGCCGATCCGAAGCACCGCGCAATGGCCCTGGAACGCTTCCCCGAGGTCCACTCACGCCCTGCGTGGCGCGGCCACCCCCGTAACAACCCCCTGGACCGACGGGCCGCCCCGCGACACCGCCTAACCGCCGAAGCAGGCATCGAAGCCGCCCGTACCAAGATCACGTGTCGGATCCACAATATCTCAAAGTCCGGAGCCCTAATTACCCTACATTTAATGCTTCAACCAAGCGATGAGGTTCACCTGACGCTGCGATCTCGCGACCAGCCGATAAACGGTCAGGTGGCGCGGGTTTCCGATCATGGCTGTGGCATCCTGTTCTGCGCATAAAGGAGACCTCGCGAGAACACCGGCCATCGCTCCGAGACTCGTCGCGAGCGCGAGTCCTTTACCCCACCGATAATATCGTTTTTACCTTAAATGACCCACCACGCTGCCGTGACGATGCTGTAGCATATTCATCGGTCCGATTCACGTTCAACCCCAAACGTCATGAGGATGAGGACAATTGGAGTTCGCGATGTCATCCCCCTACTCCCGCTACAAGGTCATCCTGGCGACCGAAGATCAGGCGCGGTGCGCCCATTTCCAGTTACGATACATGGTTTATTGCGAAAAGAAGCAATATGAATCTTCAAGCCTTTTCCCGGATGGATATGAACGTGACGACCACGACAGTCACGCGCTCCACCTGCTTCTAAAATACACACCACCGGGATCCCAGACGAATCGAAACGTGGGCACGATTCGTCTAATAAAAGGCGGAAACAAACCTCTTCCGATCGAGAACATCTCCGACCTGAACAGCAATGAATTCACGAATGAATATAGTGGCGAGCTCTCGCGACTCGCTATCCATGAAGTGCCTTCAGGCCACGACACCCTCCCGCTGTTTATCCTCTGCCGTGCTGCACAGCACCACGCCAGGGGGTGTGGGATATCACGGCTATACTTCCTCGCTCGACCGGCGCTGGCCCGACATCTAACCCGTAACCATTTACCCTTCGAGCAGGCTGGTTCGCCTTGCTATCACCGCGGCCGCCGCATACCGTACGCGATGGACGTAAATGGCTTTGCTCGGGGGTTAGCGCGGTGGGAAAAGAAACTCATAAAACAGAAATTAGCCCCATCAAGTAAAACTGAAACCCTCCACGCCTACCAACATCCTAATAGACTTTCTGACATGGTTCCGAACGGCTGCCTGCAGACGAAGGGAATGCCGGAACCCAAAAAGGCGATATAAGGACGACAGCATGGATTACATCGACTCCCGCCAGGCCAACAAGAGAACCAAAACCCATGGATCGAAACGAGCTAGTGAATCAATTCCAAGCCTATTTCGAGTATCAAGTAGCGCTGACACCGGAACAGCGCAGGGAGGCGTTCCAGCTCCGCTACGATGTCTACTGCATGGAATACGGCTACGAAGACCCGTCGGACCACCCGGATGGGCAAGAGCAGGATGACTTCGACGAGAGCGCGTTAATTTGTACCGTACGGCACACTCAGACCGGCCGCTTGGCCGGGTGCTTCCGGATTATCCTACCCGGAATGGAACCGTCTGAGCCTGAAAGGCTTCAAATGGAGGTGGACTGCACCGAAACCCTGTACACAAATGGTCGATTAGACTCGGGGCGGCACCCAAAGAATCTCCGACGCGATTCGGTTTGTGAAGTATCCCGCCTTGCTATCCACACCGACTTCCGCAAACGCCCCGGCGAAAAGCAGACACGAATGGGTGCCGTTGACTGGCTTGACCTGCCCGAGGACCAGCGCCTTGCACACCTAAGGACCTTCCCGCTCCTTGGTTCCAGCCTGTTCTCCGCCGTCGCATACACCTGTGGACGGCTGGGACGAGATCACATCTTCGCGGTAATGGAACCACGTCTGGCTCGTCTACTTACCCGGGAAGGGATACGCTTCCAGCAGATTGGCGATGTCATGGAATACCATGGCGAGGAGCGCGCAGCATACTACAACTCACTGGAAAAATTCGTTGTGGAGACCGTTGCCTCCCCGCTGCTGAGACCACTCTATCGGATGGGGGAAAACCAGCTTGCACCAGGCTTGACGGTCTGGCTTGAGCGGCTTCGGAGCCATTCAAACGAGCACTCGTGTGGCCGTAGGCCGGACAACAAGGTAAGCTGACATGGCCCTCTTCGAATACCAGACCGCATTCAAGAGAACACTCGGGTGGATCACCGAGCAGGAGCAGGACACGCTTCGCAAAGCCACTGTGGCTATCGCAGGGCTAGGGGGTGTGGGAGGGAGCCACCTACTGACCCTAGCGCGGCTTGGCATCGGACGCTTTGCCGTCGCGGATTACGACGTCTTTGAACTGCACAACATGAACCGCCAGGCCGGCGCAACCATCAGCGCGCTGGGTCGGCCAAAAGTCGATGTGCTCTGCGAAAAAGCGCTCGACATCAACCCAGAGCTGGAGATCGAGCGATTCCCGAACGGGATTGACGCAGGCAATGTGGATCGGTTCCTTGATGGCGCTGACGTCTACGTCGATGGCCTCGACTTCTTTGTCTACGATATACGGCAGCTGGTCTTTCGGCAGGCGGCCACTCGCCATATCCCTGCCTTCACCGCAGCGCCGCTGGGCATGAGCGTCGCGTTCCTGGCGTTCCACCCCGGCGGGATCTCCTTCGAGCGCTATTTCCAGCTCGACCCGGAACTCGAAGAGGACGAAAAGGCTTTGCGGTTCATGCTGGGCCTTGCCCCTTCAGGACTCCACGCGGCTTCCTTGATCAACCCCTCCGCCATTGACCTCAAAGGGCAGTCGGGGCCATCCACCCCCATGGCCTGTGAACTCTGCGCCGGGGTCATGGGCACCGAGGTCCTCAAATGGCTCCTCCAGCGAGGTACCACCTACTGGGCCCCTTGGGCGGTGCAATTCGATGCCTACCGGATGAGGGTGCGGCGCACTTGGCGGCCCGGCGGCAACGCCCACCCCGTCCAACGCCTGGGCCTTTGGCTGGCAAGGCGCCGCCTGCTCGGGCAATGATCCATTGTGCTGGTGCGCTGCGCCCCTCCTTCTTTTGCCCCTGATTCCCTCTAAGCGGATACCCGCCCCAGACTAAGCCTCGGAAAGCGCTTCGCAAGCACCGTGACTATCGCCGGCATGAGGAGCAAGTCGAAGAGCAGTGCCGCGACCAGACCGATGGCCGTAAGCAGACCAAAGGCCGCGGTTGGCTGGAAGTCTGAAGCAGCCAGAACCAGGAACTGCGCACACAGGACAATAGTCGTCGCCGTTACCGCCCGGCCCGTATGCTGCAACGCCCGGGCCAATGCAGCAACGACACTGCTCCCTCTGCGCCGATAGAAGAGGAACCCGTGGTAGGTGTGGATGGTATCGTCCACCGCGATGCCGATTGCCACACTCGCCACCATGGCCGTCGCCATATCGAGCCAGACGCCGAAGGCCCCCATGACAATGAAGATGACCAGCAACGGAGATAGATTCGTCAGCATGGTCACAGAAGCCGCCGCCGCCGAGCGCCAGAGGACCAACATCAACACCGAGATCATCACGGCCACGGCAATGAGGCTACGAAGCTGCCCCTCTATGAGCAGTTCTTCCTGTTCGGCAAAGAGCCGCCCCATCCCGGAGAGCTCCCAATCCAGAACCTCAACGCTCGAGTCAAGCTCCCCCCGAAACGCCTCAAGAGTCTGACCGATTTCGCGAGCGCCGGTGACGTTCAGGTTCATCAGGACGATGGCCCGCGTGAAATCCCGATTGACCAGGTCGTAGAGATCTCGCCCGTCGTATACGAACAGGTACTGGGCAATCAGATCTTGCCGACCGGGCAGGGTCCGGAACTCCGGATCCTCGTCGTGGAACGCCCAGTGCATCTCCTCGAGCATATCCACCATCGATAGGGCGTAGTCCACCTCCTCCCGCTGTTCGGCCCAGCGCTGGAAGTCCCGAATCTCCTGCAAGGCAGCCGGATCCTGCAGCCCGTCGATAGCCTCGGCGTCGAAAACCGCCTCCACCACCATCACACCGGAGAGCGCGTCTTCGACCTTGCGGGTGTCTTGGGTGATGGGATGGCCCGCCGGGAAGAACTCGTAGAGATCACTCTCGACTTCGATCTTCGTGATCAGCGGCGCCGTCGCTGCAATCGCCAACGCGCTGACTGCGACGATCCAGCCCGCCCGACGCAGCGCGAATCCACGAGCCGCCTTAAGGATCGCGTCGAGGCCACCGATCCCGCGGCGCGGCAGCGACCAATTGCCGCGGTCGAAACGCGCGAGCAATGGTGGCAAAAGCACCATAACGACACAGTAGGCTAGGAGTACGCCGAACGCTGCGGTATACCCCAGGCTCTCGATGGGACGGATCGGACTCAGTGTGAGCGACAACAGCCCCGCAGCCGTTGTCAGAGCGGTAAACAATGCCGGCCTAGAGACCCTTTCCAAGCTATAGGCCAGCGCGCTTTCCTCGGTGTAGCCGCGTCGATGCGCGTGGCTCAGCGCGTTGAACAGGTGCATCAGCATTGCCACCGTCAGCGCGGCCAGCAACGGTGGCAATATGGACGTCACCAGGGTATACGGATGACCCAGCAGCACCATCAGCGCCAGCGCAGGCGAGACGACCGCACCAATCGCCGCCCCTCCGGCAACCACCACCAGCCATCGCCGGAACATCCAGAACAGCAGTCCGAGGCCTACCGCTGTGGTGGCCGGAATAAAGACGGCGCTATCCCGCAGCATGGAGCGCAGTTGCCAGACATCCAGCGCGACGTGGCCGGCAACCGCCTGTAGCCGCTCATCCAGGCCGGCCTCGGCCACCGCCTCGCGGAAGGCCCGCTCAAGCTCCAGCCGC
The DNA here is from genome assembly GCF_000015585.1 of Halorhodospira halophila SL1. Lineage (NCBI taxonomy): Bacteria > Pseudomonadati > Pseudomonadota > Gammaproteobacteria > Chromatiales > Ectothiorhodospiraceae > Halorhodospira > Halorhodospira halophila. The sequence goes on from NC_008789.1 coordinate 1,655,624, forward strand.
TGCAGACTGTCTTCCAGTTCAGTCGGGCGCACGATGATCGCCAGGGCCGAACTATCCCGCGCAGCCAGCAACCCCGGTGCAAAACGATCTGCCCGGACGTGCTCCTGCCACTGACTCCCGCTCCGTTCTGGAATGGCGCCCGGGGGGACGATCTTCTCGACCGTGAAGCCATCGTCGACGGCCCGAATCTGATCGAATGACGTTACACCCAGCACTCGCTCGACCTGCCGGTTCTCCTCCAGGTGTTGGATAAGCTCATGGAGCGCGCTAAGATTCTCGGGCTCGTAGATCTCCTCGCCGCCGAACAGGCCGACCAGGACCTGCTCCTCCGGGAACTCCTCGCGCACCGAAGCGTCGAAAAGGACGGCCGGTGCCTCCTTGGGAAAGTACGACTCCGGCGCATTGTCGAAGGTCAGGTTGAGCACGAGCGGGCCTGGCGCCAGCAGCAGCAACGCAAACAAGGTCGCCGCCAACCACCGCGGCAAAGTCATACGCCTCAAAACCGTCCCCTCCAGCCTGTCATGATGACGTCGTTATCCTGGTGGAACCCGCCGGCCGTCTCTTCCGCACCTTCGAAATAGTGCGCCGACACGTAGAGTTCATGGGGTTCCCAGTCCACCCAGGCCACCTCCGGATTCAGGTAGATGTCCCGCTCATCGAGCCCGATCGCATAACGAAGCCTCGCCCGGAGACGCCGCTGCCAGGGCCGCCCCTCGATCTCGCCATTGAGGGTGACTTCATCGGCACGTTCCAGTAGGGACGGCGCATCAAGGTAGTGGCTGCCAACCAGCTGCACGTTCACTCGCAAATCCCCGTCCCCTGGAAACACCTCGGCCCCCACACCCCAATTGAAGGCCTCGAAATCCTCGCGCACGAAATCTTCCTGCCGGGTCCCCGGCACGTCGCTGAGCCATACCGCTTCGGCGCGGTAGGTGACTCCGCCAGCGTCGATTGCACCGTCCACGCCGACCAGATAACTGCGCGGATGGACCGCACGAAAGGTGTAATCGCCGGCCTGCACGGCCTCCTCCGGATCATCGAGGGCTCCGCGTGCCTCATCGCTCAACTCGTAGTACGGCGCGGAATGCCGGAAACGCTTGAACGTCGCAGCAGCGTCCCAGCCACGTCCGCCTCGGCTGACCCGAAGCCCGGCGCCGCCCTCGCCGTCGGTCTCTTCGACAAACCGCCCGTCTCGCACCAGATCCTGGAATTGGGGCTCCGACGGCAGGCCCAGAAAACGCCCACGCTGGCGATCAACCGGATGCCAGACGCTATCGCGATCCGGCATTTCCGCCTCCCGGAACCACGGCACCACCACGGCGTCGAACTCCCAACCGTTGGTGAAGAGCTGCCCACGAACCGCGGGAGCGGCGCGACGCCGCTCACTGAGGTCGTCCAGGACAAAGCGTGACAGGTCCTCGACGCTCAGTCGGTCGGTCGGCGAGACCTCATCGATCCGGCCCCAGACCACCTGTTGCGCACCAGCGGTCAGACGCCATCCGCGACCCCGGTAGCGGAGGTACACCTCCCCGTAGTCGACATCGATCTCCTCGACACGTGGGCCCCCGCGCTGGTAATGACCGTCCACGCGGCTCTCCACGCGAGCGCTCCAGGGGCCCCGGGGTTGCCAGTCCGCACGTCCTAGCAGGTGCCCGTGGTAGACCAGGTCGGCGTAAGAGGCACTGCGCGGCAGCCAACCCGCGTCCAGACGCACACTTTCGACTCCGAACGCCCAGTCCTCCGGGAGCCATGCCTCCGGTTGTGGCTTGTCCTCGTCGACGGCCTCCGGCGACGGATCGCCGATGCGTATACCGCCGTCGCCCTCGGCCCCGTTTTCCGCGAGCCGCCGCGACGGCTCCAAAGCCTCAAACTCCCCCCGGACCGGCTCCACCGAGTCACCGGCCGCATCGCCACGATCACCTATTGAGGCCAAGGCCACCCCATTAACCCCGATGGACGCCGACCCGAGCCCTAGCACCACCAGCAGCGTCCGACACCGCGGAATGGGCCGGTCAAGGGCGGTAGGCACGTTCGCCCCCCGGATCCGACAACGCCGCGCGGGAGAAGAGATCTTGCGGCAACCCCTGGTCATAGACCACCTGCTCGACAAGGAAGCGAGTTTGGTGACCACTATCCAGGTCTTCCATGGTGCTCTCGACAACCGTCCAGTAGCCCTGGTGCTGCTCCAAGGCCTGCACCGTTAATCGCTTCGCCGGCTCGTCATCGCCCTGGTAGTAGTCGATTCGCAGGGGAACCAGCGACTCTTCATGAACCCACTGATCGCGCAGGGTATACACGGAGTTGTCGCCCTCGACAGGGCGACTCTCCAGGCGGAAAACCGGAAGGCCCTCCAACTCATCCCGACCCACGTATTCGTGTTCGTCCTGCCGGACTTTACGATCGCGCAAATCCTCAAAGAAGAAGTCGCTGTCCACGAAGCGACCGCCCATCCGCTCCGAGGCCACCCTTCGAACCCGGTCCAGTGCCGGCAGGTAAAGCCATTGATCTGTGCTGCCGTCTGGATAGTCCCGTGTGAGCATCGCCGTATCGGCAACATCCGATGGGGCCGTGAACCGGACCAGGTTCCAGACCTCCTCATCGTCAATCTGTAGACGGTACTCGTAGAACGAACGCTCCCGCTCGGAGCGACCGGGGCCATCGAGCACCATACGCCCCTGTTGCACGGCATCATCCCCTTCGGGGCGGTCATAGACCCACTGGGCCAGCTCCTCGCCATCGGCTGGCTCCTCATTCGCCGCCACCAGCGACACCAACCCCGCGGTCAGGAGTATCACGCCCCCCAAGACCCCCGAAAAAGGACTTGCCCGTAACATCCTGCCCACGGCCGACATAGACGACTCTCCCCATTCAGAGACACACGAACCACATCCGTCCTACTCTCCTGTACTGATCGGAATTGCGCAAGCTCCCCTACAAAAACAGCGTCTTTTTTCCTTACAACGAGGCTCACAACGGCCTCACCGCCGCGACCAGTCGATCTCCTAACCCGCTATTTCCTTTTGCCTTTTCCACCCCCACTGGGTCTACCCCATAGGGTGGCCCCAATCGTGCTACTAAAAAGGTCAAGGGCAGATCGCTCCAGATCGGCGCAGCCTCCCGAGATGGCTCGATTAATGGCCCCCAACGAACGAAGCACAGGCACATCACGGCTGGAGAATGACAACGATGAAAACCCAACCCATGCTAGGCCTTTTCGCGTCCGCGCTGGTACTTGGAATGCTATCAGCGCCCGCCTACGCCGCCCAGTTCACCATTGACCCGAGGGACTTTGCCGGTTTTGATGACGGCCCCACCGCCCCTCTTAATTCCCTTGGCTGGGAGCTTCGAACGGCTACGACCCAGTTCGGAACCAGCTCCGGAGAAAACTGGCTCCCGGACGGGGGGTCACGCTTTTTGGATATCGGATTCGGGCGAATCGACGCTTACAATCCATACGATATCGGGGATGACCAAATCGCTGGCATCCGCCAGCGGGATATGACCCTCAGATGGGACAACATCGCCGGCACCCTCGGTGCCGATGGGCAGCTAAGCTACGAGAGTGGGACCATTGATTTCTACTTTGGCGGGGACGGCATTGGATCGGGGGATCTTCGGAGCAGCGATCCTTTCGATACCAACAGTGCTGAGTGGCAGGCCGCCGGCTCCGGCGAGCACGTCCTCTCGATGGAACTGAGTAGGGGGGACGCACTCGCCAGACTCATTACTGACGACGATGGCAATCTAGAGGCGATTGACGCCACCCAGTTTGACCTCTTCTTTGATATTACTTTTGCACGAGAGGGCTTCTGGGCTCTGACCGATAGCCGCCCCTTTGAAGAACTGATCGGGTTGCAACTGATTTCGGCGTTCGGTGAGGCCGGCGGTGCCACACAGAGAAACACGGTTCTTAACGACGATGAAAACGCTTTCACCGATGCCGATATCGCGCTCTACACCCACTACGCTGGCGTTCGGCGCGGTTCGCTGGAGTTCCAGGTGCCCGAGCCGAGCACGCTGATGCTCATGGGGGGATCGCTGATCCTGCTCGCCCTCGCCACCGGTGGCTTTCGTCGGCGTCAAAGCGAGTCCGGAGGACTAGCGGCCTCGTAGTCCACCGCAAGCACCTCGGGTGCCTTACGCCTTATACGACACGAAAAGGCACAAGGAGGGGGACTTTCCCCCTCCTTGTTTTTTGGTGCACCAGAAGCTCTCAAGCACTCAATCGCCGAGGTTCGTCAACATTTCCTCTGCGTCCTGGCGCCCCGAAAAGTCCGCATGCGCCTCCAGCAACTGCTCGAGGATATCACGGGCTTGGCTCACCTGACCGTCAGCACGAAGCGCCCTGGCAAGATTGAGTTGCACGTCCGGATCGCCGCCGGCAAGGGCCACGGCCTGATCGAGATACTCAACCGCATCGGACGTCCGGTCGTTGCGAAGGAGCACCACGCCGAGGGTGTCCAGCACGGCAGCCTCCCCCGGGGCCAGGTCATAGGCGCGCCGGGCGTATTCCAGCGCTTGGTCCGGCGCGTCCTCGCGCAGAAGCCACGCCAGGTTATTCAAGGCCAGCGGGTCCTGCTCACGCTGCTGTAACAGGTGCGTATAAACCTGGATGGCATCCTCGTCGCGACCTGCTTCCAGTAGTGCAGAGCCCAGCACATGGCGCATCTGCGCATCTGCCGGATTGGCGCTCAGCCAGTCGTTTAGACGATCGATACCGGCATCCAGGTCATCTGCGGCGCGCTTGGCGGTGTAGCCCTCGAGCACCCAGGACCGCTCCATACGACCTGAGAGGGCGTGTCCATAATGCTCGGCCGCACGCGCAAACCGGCCATCGCGATACGCCAACCAACCCTGATGGGCGTGCACCTCCGGTGCATCCGGGTTGGCTTCGGCCACCGGTGCGAAAACCTCTTCAGCCTCCTCCCTTTGCCCCTGGCGAGCCAACTGCCGTGACCGGGCATGGGCCGCCGAGTAGTGGCTGGGATCAGCCGAAAGCGCCGACTCCAAGGCCTCCACCGACCCTTGCTCATCCCCCGCGGCCGCACGCGCCAGCGCGAGCAGGTAATGCAGGTCGGCGGCATCCGGGTCCAACTCCGTGGCGCGCTCGAGCAGCCTCCGCGCCTCTCGGTCCTCACCGGCCATGCCGTAGATCCGTGCGGCCTCGCCTAGAAACTGTGCATCCTCCGGACGTTCTTCCAGGGTTTGCTCAAGCACGGACAGCCCCTCGGCTGCGGAATCCATCTGGATCAGCCACTCAGCCAGCCGCATCGCCACCCGCGGCTCATCGGGTACTGCTTGATGCACCCCACGAAGCACTTCGATCCCCGCCTCGGCCTCACCGCGGGCGCGCTCGAGGCTGCTAAGATTCATCGCCAGATCGGCACTGTCCGGAACCGCCTCCAGCCCTTCTCGCAACACACGCCGCGCCCCCGGGCGATCCCCTTGACCCAGGAGGACCGCGGCACGGAGGTTATATCCTACGGGATCCTCCGGGGCCTTATCCTGGGTCCGCTCAGCAGCGACCGCCGCCGCCTCGAAACGCCCAGCCTCGATATAAGCCTGCACCAATGTCAAATCCGCTGCACGCAGGGCCCCATCAGCGGACGCCACGGCTTCTAACTCCTCAAGGCCCTTCTCTTCGTCTCCGGCCAGCAGCAGCGCCGTTCCGAGCACCTCGCGCGTCTCCAGGGCATCGGGTTGCGCGTCCAAAACACGCCTCAGGGTCTGGATACCGGACTCCACATCGCCGGTATCCAGATAGAGCGCACCTAGCCGATCGCCCAGCTCAGAAACCCATTCCGGCCGTTCCGCGAGCGCCTCACTGAGGACCTCCCGCGCCTCCTCGGGCTGATCTTGCGCCATGTACAACCTTGCCCGCAAGGTGTAGCTGGTCACAGACCCCGGACCACTCGCGTGGTATCGATTCAGGTGGTGCTCGGCCTGGGCAAGGTTCCCACGCTCAAGCTCCAGCCCTGCGAGATAGGGGCGCGCCGGGCGATATTCCCGTTGGCGTGCCAGCGCTTCCTCGAACTGCGTTCGGGCTTCATCGGGGGAATCACCCTCGAGTTCTACGAGCCCCATCAAGAAGTAGCCGCCGGCAAAACCCGGCGCCCCTTCGACCAGTTGCTCGGCGTCAGCTCGGGCCCCTTCAAAGTCTTCTTCGCGAAGCCGAACCATCGCTCGCGAGAAACGATCGCTCACATAGTCGGGTCGTAGATCGACGGCTCGATCGAAGGCCTCCCGTGCGCTCTGCCTTTCACCAACGACCTCAGCCAGGCTGCCGCGAAGCGTCCATGCCGGATAGTAGTCTTCATCGAGCGCCACAGCGGCCTCCAGGTGGCTCGCAGCTTGCGCCCGATCACCGGCAACGAGGGCACCAAAGGCCTTTGCCAACTCCAGCTCCGGAAGGTCCGCTGCTTCGCTCACCGCGGCCGTCAACAACTCGCTACCCGCTTCGTCATCCCCCCGGTGGTAGGCCGCCACTGCGCGGTAGGCAAATACCCGGGCCTTGGCCTCCCCCTCAAGCGCTTCGTATTCGAAGTCGACCAGCTCGCCGTGTTGCCTTGTCTCGTGATAAAGGCGGGCGAGGGTCGGGGCGTAGCGCTTGGGCTCCGCCCCCTGCTCCAGCGCGCGGGTGAGGTGATTAATCGCTGCGTCGGTATCGCCATCGCCGGCGTACGCCAACCCGAGCTGACCGCGGGTCTCGGGCGTCTCTACTTTTTGAAGGGCATTCCTATAGTCAAGAACCGCCGCACGGTACTCCCCAGCCTCTAGTTGCTCCGCCGCGCGCTCCAGATACTCCTCTTCGGACAACCCTTGCCACGCTTCACAACCAACCATCCAAAGCGCGAACACCCCCAGGGCGGCGACGTGCGGCCACGCCGCCGCCCCCAGCAACGGATTGCGGGGCCGATCGCCCTGTACCCTTCTCAGCCCAGATCCTTTCCTCACAAGTCACCTCCTTTTATGCGCCGCACCGACCGGGTGTGCCACAAGCTAACGACCGAGCCGGGGTCTACGCGGCCGGCCACCTCCTATCCCGTAACTCTAGGCGTTTTTTCCTGCAGTGATACCCGCCCGGCTGATCGGCTCCGGGGCACTCAACGACTGCGATCGGACGTTGAGTTTCTTTACACCCATGGCTGCCCACTCGCCCACCGGCATCCGGCGCCGAAGACCAGGCTAAATCTGCGGGCCGCACGCGCCGCCCTCGCCCACCGCGCACCCCCACTGGCACGCCCGATGCATCAGCGCGCTGGCGAACGTCACCCATGCGCTCAGTGTCAATAGCCACTTCAAGGAAACCAAGGAAAGGAGACCCAACCGATGAGGACCCAACCGATTCTAAGTCTCGCGACATCTTCGGCGGTGATGCTCAGCGTGCTCGCCACGCCTGCCCATGCGACTCAGTTCACCATCGACCCCAGCGAATTCGACGGTTTTGATGGCTACGAGGGGGGAGCAACCGCCCCCCTTGACTCGCTCAGCTGGGAACTACGAACCGCAACCCAGCAATTCGGGCCTAGCGAAAACGAAAACTGGGTCCCGGATCGAGGGTCTTCGTTTATCGACCGCGGCGTCGGACGCATCCAAGACTACAACCCATTCGATACCGGCGAGGATGTGGAACTGGGCAGTATCGGTGCAAGGGACATGACCCTCAGATGGAATAATATTAAAGGCCGGACCGGCGAGGCGCTCGAGACCCAGGAACTACTGGACGAGGCCGATAATGACCTGCCTGTTGATGAGGTAGGTAATGGCCGGTCTCTGATCTATGACAGCGGGACCATCGAGTTCTTCTTTGCCGGAGACGACGATCAGGAGCTGCGAGACCTGGAGACCCCCGAGCCGTGGCACACGGGCGACGATATCTGGAACCAGGCTGGTAGTGGCAAAAAAGTCCTCGAGTTGAAACTGACAGGCGGCAGCGCACTGGGTGGTTTCGAGCTCGACGACGACGGCAACCTCCAGGGGATTGAAGCGACCCAGTTTGACCTCGATTTTGAGGTCACTGATGCGCTGGACGGCTTTTGGGCCACCGCAGATGGTCGTGCCTTTGAAGAACTCATCGGGTTACAACTAATCACGGCGTTCGGTGAGGCCGGTGGCGCTACAGAAAGAAGCACGGTCATCAACGAGGACGCGTACAGCGATAACGGTGTTGCAGTTGCAGAAGATTCCGAGGTCGAGCTTTACACCCACTACGCCGGGGGCCGGGAAGGCAAAATGAACTTCCAGGTACCCGAGCCGAGCACGCTGGTGCTCATGGGCGGGTCGCTCGTGCTGATCGCCCTCGCCACCACCGGTGGCCTGCGCCGGCGGCGAGGCGAGAGCGGAACGCCCGCTTCAGCTTAGTCAGGGCCTGGCACGCCAAGGCCTAGCCCGAGTTACGGCCTGATCCAGGTAGTCGTCAGCTCTTCTGGTCCAGCGAAGGCGGACACCCGGATTAGGCTGTGCTCCACCCCAAGCGGGTCGTTCACTTGACTTTACAGGTCCCCGGCTGGGGCCGCCCCCTGCGGCAGCGCCCCCGCCCGATCCCCCAGCGACAACCGGGCGCACGCCGGTCAGCCGGCACCACTCTGACGAAGGCCCAGCACCTGGCTGTGGCGCAGCCGTCCCCTCCATTGCCCCTGCAACCGCGCCCGAACCGCCGTCGACTTTCTTTACGCCCCTCCCCGGCCAAGCCCGCCTGCAGGGCACCCGCACCCGGGGCCATCCCCCTCAAGGGGCCGCACACGCGGCCCTCGCTCACCACCTGCCACCACTGGCACGCCCGATGCATCGGTCCTGGCGAGGCCGCATTTGGCCCCGGTTCCAGTAACCGCTCCAAGGACACGAAGGAAGGAGACCCAACCCATGAAGATCCAACTAATGAAGAAGCAATCGATGCTAGGCCTCGCGGCATCCTCAGCGGTGGTGCTGGGCCTGGTCGCCGCGCCCGCCCACGGCACGGACTTTACGGTCGACCCCGATGGGGCGGGGTTCGACGGTTACGACGAGGGCCCGACCGAACCCCTCAACTCCCTCGGCTGGGAACTGCGAACGGCCACCCAGCAGTTCGGTACCAGCGGGGTGGGCATCCCGGTCGAGGATCCGAACGATGATGGTCAGGGTGGGACTTACATCCCCGACGTCGGATCGACTTTCGTGGACCGCGGATTCGGACGCATCGACGCCTACAATCCGTTCGATATCGGTGACGACGAACTCCGAGGGCTTGGTCAACGGGATATGACCTTGAGGTGGGACGACATCACCGGGACTATCGGTGAAGATGGCGAGCTGGACTACGACAGCGGAACCATCGATTTCTACTTTGGCGGGGACGGCCAAATCGGGTCGGACGCCCTTCGGAGCAGCGAAGATTTCGACACGACCAGCGATGAGTGGCAATCCGCTGGCACCGGCGAGAACGTCCTTTCCATGGAGCTGACAGACGGCGATGCACTCGCCAGGGTCATAACCGACGAGGACGGCAACCTCACGGGGATTGACGCCACCCAGTTCGACCTCTTCTTTGACGTTACCGACGCCGATGAAGATTTCTGGGCGATAGCGGGTGGAGAGTCTTTCGCAGAGCTACTCGCGATGGAGATGGGGCTCTCGGTTTTCGGTGAGGCCGGCGGTGCCATACAGAGAAACACGGTTCTTAACGACGATGAAAACGCTTTCACCGATCCCGATATCGAGCTCTACACCCACTACGCGGGGGGCCGGCGGGGCTCGATGGAGTTCGAGGTGCCCGAGCCGAGCACACTGATGCTCATGGGCGGGTCGCTCGTGCTGGTCGCGCTCGCCGCCACCGGTAGCCTGCGCCGGCGTCAAAACGAGACGGGGCAGCTGGCTGCCTAACAGGGACCCCCTGTTACGTCGCCTGGCCCCGCTGAGCTGTCAACGGACAGCGCGGCAGGCCTGAGGAGGGGGCAAATGCCCCCTCCTCTTTTCCTTCCGGCAGCGCTCCAACGAACACGCGATGACCACTCACCCCACTTACAAGCGGTCAGCGCAGGGCGAATTTATCCATGAGGGTGTACAAGGTCGGCCGAGTAATCCCCAGCAGACCGGCGGCCTGCGCGATATTCCCATTCGAGCGGCTTAGCGCACGGACGACCGCCTGGTACTCGGCCTGCTCCCGGGCATCCTTGAGGCGCAGCCGGTCCTCGCCACCACCCTCCGGTACTTCCAGCGCGAGATCCTCCGCAGCAATCTTTTTGCCATCGGCCATAATCACCGCCCGGCGGATGACGTTCTCCATCTCCCGCACGTTGCCGGGCCACGGGTAGGCCTCGATGGCGTCGATAGCCTCCGGGGTCAACAGGCGACGCGGCTGGCGCTGCTCGCGGGCGAAGCGATCGAGCAGGGCGTGGGCCACGAGAACGGCGTCACCAGGACGCTCGCGCAGCGGCGGTATGGTCAGCTCGATCTCGGCAACGCGGTAGAAAAGATCCTCGCGGAAGCCGCCGTCGCGAATCATCTCCGCCAGATCGCGATGGGTGGCACAAACCACCCGCACGTCCACCTCGATCGATTGCCGGCCCCCGAGGCGCTCGATGGTCCGCTCTTGCAGAAAGCGAAGCAGCTTGGCCTGAAGACTCAAGGGCAAGTCGCCGATCTCGTCGAGGAACAGCGTCCCGCCACTGGCGTATTCGATCTTGCCAATGGTCTGGCGGTTGGCCCCGGTAAAAGCACCCTTCTCATACCCGAAGAGCTCACTCTCGAGGAGATTCTCCGGGATCGCGGCGCAGTTGATGGCAACGAAACGCTGCTCACGGCGGCCACTGAGCCGATGAACCGCACGGGCGAGGATCTCCTTGCCGGTACCGCTCTCCCCGCGCAGCAGGACCGTAGCATCCGCCGGGGCGACGCGCTCGACCATCCGGCAGACCTGCAGCGCCCCCGGGTCCGAGCTAAGGAACCCCTCCAGCGGCGATGCCGATTGTTGTGCCAGACGACGGTTCTCCGCCTCGAGGCTATAAAGCTGTGCGGCTCGATCCACTAGCAGTCGCAGGGTATCCGGATCCACCGGTTTCCCGTAGAAGTCGTAGGCGCCGAGCGCGACGGCCTTGAGCGCATTCTCCCGGTCATCGTTACCGGTGACCACGATCACCTTGCTCTCGGGCGCCTCGGCGAGCACCTCTTGCAGGGCCGCCAGCCCCTCGCTGGCATTGGCCGGATCCGGGGGGAGCCCGAGATCAAGCAGGACGAGCTCGGGCTCGTAACGCCGCGCCAAAGCAACAGCCTCCGCGCGGTCGAAGGCCGGAACGATCTCATAGCCGTCGAAACACCAGCGCAGCTGTTCCTGGAGCCCCTTGTCATCCTCGACGATCAGCAGGTGGTTCGCGTGCCCCAACGTCTTTATGCCTCCCTCATCATCCCGCCGCGGCCAACGACGATTCCGCGCTGCCGCGAGCAAGTAGCTGGACCGTAAAGCGTGTACCGGCTCCGGGCCTGCTAGAGACCTCGATGCGCCCCCCTAAACTGGCAATGTACTCCCGGGCTTCATACACACCGATACCCATGCCGGCGTTGCCTTTGGTCGTCTGGAACGGTCGGAACAACCGCTCGCGCAGGAACGCCTCATCCATACCCTGGCCGGTGTCCTCAATCACAATATAGCCCCATTCTTCCCGCTGGCTGAGGCGGAGCCGAATCCAGCCATCCGCAGGTGTGGCGTCCTGGGCGTTCCGCACCAGGTGAGCAACGACATTGGCCAGCCGCTCCTGATCGGCAATCACCTGGACCTCCTGCTCCACGGTCAACTCCGGCTGCGGCTCACCGTGCAAGGCCTGCAAGACTTGGCGCAGAACTGCCCCCAACTCAACCCGCTGTGCCGGCGCCGCCTGCTCCGGTTGGGCATTGCGCAGTTGCGCCAGGGTCCGATCGAGGCGTTCACGGGCGTGGCCAACGGTTCGGAAGGCGTTCTCGAGAAACTCCGGGTTGTCGCGGTGGCGCTCGGCGTTGGCGAGCACCAGCGATAATTGCCCGGAGACGTTCTTGAGATCGTGCACCAGGAAGGCGGCGAGGCGGTGGAAGGTCTCGAACTGCCGTGCCTCCGCCAGCGCCTCGCCCACCTGCGTCAGCGCCACGTAGACCGCCAGCTGCCGCCCAGCGATCTTGAGCAAATCCCGATCCTCCCACTCAATGGGCCGCGGGGCCCGCGGCTGGGCAAGGACCACGAAGCCGGTCAACTCCGAACCTTGGAGCAGCGGCACCACCAGCCAATAGCGGGGATTCGCTAACAACCACTCCGGCAACGCCAGCTCGGGATAGGCGGCAGGGTCATCCCGGTATTCATCGACATCGATCACCCATCCACTCTCGAACAGGTATTGCGCCAGCGAGCCCGTCTGCGGCTCTGGGGGGTGGTTGGGCTCGCCGAGGTTGAGCACCCCCTCTAGGTCGTAATCACCCTGGGGATTCTGAACCCAAAGCACCCCCCCGGGACTGTCTACCAGCTCGGCGACGGCGTAAATAGCCCGCTGACGAAAAGGCAGTTCGTCGTGCTCCTTGGAGAGGGTCGCGGTAAAACGCAGCCATTCGTCGTGGTAGTCATACTTGTAATTGAAGAAGTGCTTATTGATGAGTACCCGCAACCGCGCCTGGAACGACCCCGAAAAGAGCACAAGAACCAGGAGCAGCCCCGCCCCGAAGAGCAGCGCTGACTGCAACAACGCACCCCAGTCACCACCGAACTCGCGCAAGAGGTAGCTAGCCGCCCCCACCGCAAGCAGATACAAGCCAGCGCCGGTCAATGCTGCGGTGTGGAAGACCAGGTGCCTCGAAACGGTCGGTGCCAGGCCCCGCGGGAGCTGGCGACGCAGAGAGACCGCCACTAGCGGCACGACCAAGGCGTTGATCAGGCCCCGTGCCTGCGCGGTGGTCGCCTCCACTGCCTGGAAGAGCACCAGATCAGCGAGCACGAACAGGTCGAAGGCGAACAGCCCACCTACACCCAAGCAGAGCAGTTTGATCCCCCAGCGCTCCTGCTCCGGGGTGTTCCGGTAGACTTGCTCAACCAACACCAACCCGGCGATCGTCATCAGCAATAGCGCCAGGCCGTAAACGCCATCCAAACCGAGTTCGGGCCCGACAACCGGGACCAACATCAGCAGCAGAAAACCGCTCAGGACGATGGCCCAAAGCCGTAGTGTGCGCTTCCCACGCTGTGTATGCCCGTGCATGCGGTGCAGGATCGCCAGCAAGACCACGAACCACCCCGCGGCCCGCATAAGCTCCCAGCTACCGCTGGCAAGGATCAACTCGCGGGCGTCGTCGTGCAGCGGGAGACTGCTCAAGTCGGCCGCCCACCCCGCAGTCAGCAGCGAGGCCACCACCACCGACAGGGCGCCGGGCCGATCCCGCCACAGTGTGAGTGTCAGAACAGCCAGCACCAGGAACGCCGCCAAAGCAGCGGCAAAACTCGCAGCCGATAGCATCGCGCCTCCGCAGCGCCTAGCGGGCGCCCTGACCGAAGAGCACCACGGCCACGGTGCGGATCAGGATAACCAGATCCAGAAACAGGGTATGGTTCTTCAGGTAGTACAAATCGTACTGGAGCTTTTCTCGTGCATCCTGGATCGATGCGCCGTAGGGATAACAGACCTGCGCCCAACCGGTAATCCCCGGCGCCACCGTGTGCCGAAACCGGTAAAGCGGAATCTCCCCACCTAGACGTTCAACAAACAGCGGCCGCTCGGGGCGCGGCCCGACGAAAGACATCTCGCCCTTGAGGACGTTCAGGATCTGCGGCAGCTCGTCGATGCGAAGTTTGCGGATCACAGCACCCACCCGTGTGATGCGATCATCTCCCTGCTGCGCCCACTGCGGCACACCGTCCTGCTCAGCGTCCTCGCGCATACTGCGGAACTTAAACAGCCGGTACGGCTTGTTGCCGATGCCGACCCGCTCCTGGCCGAAGAACACCGACCCCGGACTCTCCAGCTTAATGGCGAGTGCCGTAATCAGCATGATCGGCAAGGTAACCAACAGAAGGGCGAGACTAACCATCAGATCAAAGGCTCGTTTGACGGTGACGCGCACCCCGTCCTGACGGAACCCCTCGCCAAAGATCAACGAACTGGTATTCAGGGAGTCCAACCGGACCTGCCGACGCTCGCGCTCGAGGAATCGGGTGAGGTCGATCACCGAGATCTCGTGGAGTTTGCATTCCAGCAGATCGCGCACCGGAAGCTGCCCGCGACGGTCGCGAACCCCCACAACTAGTTCGTTGATCCCATGGCGCCGACACAGCTCAAGCAGACACGTCCCTTGCTCTTGCTCGATGACCTCATCGGCGGGGACGTCAACATGGTCGGTTCCCGGCGGGGCCACATAGCCGACCATGACGTACGGCAGTTCCTCACGGCCGCGCTCGCCCTGGAGCTCGGTCACCGCCGTCGCGCGTGAGCCCACACCCAGCACCAAGACGCGGGGCTTGAGCTTATTCGCAGTAACAACTCGGCTGGACAGCAATCGGCCCATTAGCAGTAGGAAGAATGCCACCACCAGGCCAAGCACCAGCACGCTCGGCTCGATCGCCAGCGCCGGCATCAGTGCCAGTAGGACCCACATGCCGACCCCGGTCGCAACCATGGCCAACAGCAGCCGGACCCCTAACATCAGCTGCCCATCGCGCATCGCCATCTGCCCGGTGTCGTAAAGACCCAGACTCGCCATGCTCAGAAGCACGGCCAGGGCTACAACCACCATCTCCAGCTGCAATGGCAGCTGCTCGAGGCCATACGGCCCCACCAGGCCGGCCTGCAGCGGGAGGATAGCCGTCAAGCCGAGGAATACCAGCACCCCTTCAAATCCAGCGAGTAAAAGAACCTTGCGCGGGATATAATGACCGAAAAACCGCACTGCGCGCCTCCAAGGGGGCGCAGTTCCCTGCACCCCCAATCCATGGCCGAGCCGATATCAGAAAAATCGTTCCGGTATAATCAGCACGTCGCCGGGCTTGATATCGATGTTGGCCTCGATTTCACCGCGATTGATCAGGTCGTGAAGCCGAACCCGATACTGATTGCGCTCGCCGTCCTCGTGGCGAACCAGAACCGTGCGATTACCGGCAGCAACATCCGTCATCCCCCCCACTTCAATCATCACATCCATGACGGACATATCCTCTCGGTACTGCAGGGCGCGCGGCTCGGTGGCCTGACCGATGACCCGCACTTGGCGATCGTACGGTCCGGCAAAACCGGTCACGATCACGGTGACGACCGGATCGCGGAGGTAGAGGCTCAGCTCATCCTCCATCACCCGCGCCAATTCGGTGGGCGTAACGCCGCTGGCTTGCACATCCTCGACCAGGGGAGTCGAAATCTGCCCATCCGGCCGGACGGGAACGCTGATTGAGAGCTCGGGGTTATTCCAGACCTGAACGTTCAGGGTGTCGCCGGGGCCGATGACGTACTGCTCGATTTCCGGGTCATCCACCGTGCTTGGCGCGGAGGGTGGGGCACCACAGCCAACCACAAGAGAGAGGATGGCCGCGACGATCAGACTCCCAGCGACGGTAGCCGCGCGCGCAGGCTCCATGGGCGACTCCTTGCTCATGCTGGCGCGTGGGTTGGATACCATCGCAGTTAACCAAAAGCGACGAGTGACTTCCACGGCTCGAAACTGAGACAGTGACAATCCGATCCCTCCACAGACAGGTGCTACACTCCAATAAGACTGTAGTTGAAAAGGAAGTCCGCGCAATGCGAGTCCTGGTCACCGGCGGCACCGGGTACATCGGCAGCCACGCGGCGGTGGCGCTCATCGAGGCGGGCCATGAGGCGGTGCTCCTAGACAATCAGCACAACAGCACCGGCGCTGTCGCATCTCGCATCGGCCGGATCACCCGCACATCGCCGGAACTGATCCGAGGCGATGTACGGGATGCCTCGATGCTGGCGGAGTTATTCAGCGCCCGGCGCATCGACGCGGTGATGCACTTTGCCGGGCTCAAGGCCGTGGGCGAGAGCGTGCAGCGACCGCTCGACTACTACGAAACCAATGTCGGCGGTACCATTCGCCTCTGCCAGGCGATGGAAGCCGCCGGAGTCCGCAAGCTGATTTTCAGCTCCTCGGCCACCGTATACGGCGACCCGGATCGCGTACCAATCCGCGAGGACGCCCCTACCGGCGGGACGACCAACCCCTACGGCACTAGCAAGCACATGGTCGAGCGGATGCTCACCGACCTGAGCACAGCCAACCCGGGCTGGTGCATCGGGATCCTACGCTACTTCAATCCCGTCGGAGCCCATAAGAGTGCGCTGATCGGCGAATCGCCGTCCGGCATCCCCAACAATCTCGTGCCGTATATCGCTCAGGTGGCCGCCGGGGAGCGCGAGCACCTGCAGGTCTTCGGCGACGACTACCCGACCCGGGACGGCACGGGGGTGCGGGACTACATCCACGTCGTCGATCTGGCGGCCGGGCATGTACGCGCGCTGGAGTACCTTGACGCCCAACCGGGTCAGCACGCCTGGAACCTCGGCCGCGGCGAGGGGCACTCGGTCTTGGAGGCCGTGCGTGCCTTCGAGCAAGCGAGCGGGTGCTCCATCCCGTACCGGGTTACGGAGCGGCGCCCCGGCGATGTCGCCGAGTGCTGGGCCGACCCAAGCAAGGCCGAGCGGGAGCTCGGCTGGCGCGCCGAGCGAGGCCTGGCCACGATGATGGAGGATGCCTGGCGCTGGCAGCGTCAGGGCTCGGATACCGAGACAGCTTCCTGAATCGACAGGGGCATGATTACCCCTATACGGGGCATGATCACCCCTATACAGGGGCTCGGCTATCGGGATTCGGAAGCATCATCCATACGGCCGTAGAGGTCCTCGAAACGGACCAGATCGTCCTCCTCCAGATAGGGACCGGTCTGGATCTCGATGATCTGCAGCGGGATTCGCCCCGGATTCGACAGACGGTGCGGTCGAGTGGCCGGCACGTACGTCGACTGGTTCTCCTCGAGGTAGATCTCTTCGTCCCCATTGACCACCTTGGCGGTACCAGCGATCACCACCCAGTGCTCCGAGCGGTGGTAGTGCATCTGTAACGAGAGCTGACAACCGGGTTTCACCACGATCCGCTTGAGCTTGTAGCGGTGACCGCTCTCCAGCGTGGTGTAGCTCCCCCAGGGGCGTGCCACGGTGACGTGGTACTCGGCAAGCTCCGGTTTGTACGCAGCGACCTCGGCGACGAGCGGCTTGAGGTCGCCCAGGCGATCCCGCGGGCAGACCAGGGTGGCATCGCGAGTCTGAACCAGTGCCAAGTTTTCCACGCCGTAGGCAGCGAGCAGACCGCCGTCGGCACTCCAAAGGAGGTTGTCCTGACTATCGACAGGTAGCGCAGGTCCTTGGCAGACATTGCCGTGATCATCCTTGATCCGCTCTTGATAGAGCGCCTCCCAACTGCCCAGATCGCTCCAGCCCAGGTCCACCGGGACCACCGCTACCGAGTCGGCCCTCTCCAGCAGGCCGTAATCAATGGAGAGTTCGGGCAGCTGGCCGTAGCGATCAGAGTCCGGCGGGCAATCCGGCTCAGCCCACTCGGCTACGGCGTCGGCAATCTCCGGCTGATGTGCGGCGAGTAGCTCCAGAAAACGATCCGCCCGAAAGACGAACATGCCGCTGTTCCAGTAGTAACCGCCCTGCTCGAGGTAGCGCTGAGCCGTCTGCCCATCGGGTTTCTCCACGAAGCGCTGGACCTGCTCCACGCCGACCTCCAGCGCAGGGCCGGCCTGGATGTAGCCGAAACCGGTGGCCGGCTCGGTGGGCTGGATGCCGAAGAGCACCAGCTTGCCGGCGTCCGCCGCCACCTCAGCCCGGGCCCAGGCCCCGCGCAATGCCTCGGCGTCGGCGATCTGGTGGTCGGAGGGGAAGACCCCGACGAGCGCATCGGGCCGCTCGTGGGCGATACGGGCCACCGCCCAGGCGATGGCCGGCAGGGTATTGCGGGCTGACGGCTCCACCAACACGCCCTCGGCCAGCTGCGGATCAACCTCATGCAGCTGGCCCTTGACCTCGAAGCGGTGGTCCACGTGCGTGACCGTGCTCATCCGCTGGGCCGGCAAGGCCGGTAGCAACCGCGCCGCCGTCTCCTGGAGAAGCGTGTCGGCACTGGTCAGGGCCAGCAGCTGCTTGGGCATGTTGCGCCGGGACAGCGGCCACAGACGGGTCCCGGACCCGCCGGCAAGGATCACCGCGTGGCGGCGGGCGGCACGCTCGAACACGTCTTGCGAATCAGGCGCTGCTTGCGACGGGGTGTAGGCATCATCGGCCATAGGGGCATCATCCGTGCTGTTGTGGATCCATCTGCGCCGCCTCGGCATCCAGATCCCGGGGTGCGCGGAAGGCCTTGTAGAACAGGTGACGAACCAGTAGCCAAGGCGGCATCTTCAGCCAGTGGCCACGGACAAGCATCAGGCCTCGCGCCAGGGCATCGGCTCTCGGCGTCGTGGAGAGATGGCCGTTCAGCGCGTGCTCGAACGCAGGCCGCACAATACGCTTGCCCAAAAACCCGGGGGTGTGGTGACTCAGGCGCTCCACTGCCGCCTGCGGGACTGGGGTACCGAAGCGCCGCCGGCAGCACCAGACGGCCGGCTCCACCAGCCAGAGCAGCCGCATGGCCTCGGCCTCGTCGAGCAGCGCCTCCCAGAACCGGTCGCCGTGCTGCTGATGGAAGTGCTCAAGCAGGCTATGGATGTCGTAAAGATCCCGCAATCCGCGGTCCCAATCGGTTTCCGAGAACAGGTGGACGATGGCGTGGAGTACCAAGTGCCGGGGCGCCGGCAGCCGCAGCCAGTGCAGCCCCGGAGCGGGGGCGGCGTGCTCAAAGATGGGGGCCGGATCGACGACCACGGCGAAGGTCTCGGGCAAGATGTTATGGTGCAGATCCAGCGTGGTCCCGCGTTTGCGGTGTTGCAGAGGCGGGAGCTCGTGCATCCACTGCCGGTAGTAACGCTGATCGTAGGCGTCGTGGTGGGTCCCCGCCCACCCTTCATAGAACAGGGCCGACTCGACTCGCTCGACCTCCGCCTTTTGTGCCAACAGATCGATATCCGCCACGATCCTCCCGGCCGCATTCGGCAATCCCGCCAGCAGGTAGGCGCCCCCCTTCAAGGCGACCGGAGCAGTGAACCGCCGCAACACCCCGCGGTCGAGCTGTTGCAACTCCCACCGAAGCGCCGCGGCGTTGGTCTCGGCAGTTGCTGCCGCACCCCACAGATGCCCGGCCACCCACTCCGGCAACTGCCCTTCGACCCCACAGCTCACCGCACGGTGCCACAACGCCCCGAGCAAGAGGTTCTCACGCCCCACGGCCAGGATCCCCGTCCACAGCGACTCCGGAAAGCCGGCCAGGGTCTCAGGCCAGGCCAGGCCTTGTCCGAGCGCGTGAGCAGGATTAAGCGGCCAGCGCGTCAAAGCTCTCGACGGCCTCCTCCAGCCGGCTGTAACCGAAGTCATAGCCCGGTGCCTGCTCCACAAGGTCCACCGTTCTGTGGAAGGCACGCCTTCCGAGGGCGGCATAGTTGAACGATTGGGCAATCAGCCCCATCAGCGTATCCGCCGGGGAGCGCTCTCGCCAGCTCACGGGCCCGTAGGGACGGTAGCGAGGGAACACCACCCAGCCCGGCGGGGTGGGCTCGCTCGCCCGCGCAACACTCGCCGCTGGCGGCCGCATATGCGCGACTGAACCCTTGCGAGTGTCGCAGCACGGCGTGCTAATCACCGCCTCGGGCGCAAAGCGCTGGATCACCTCGATGGAGGCGTTCTTCAGACTAACCGGCCTTGCCAACCCGTAGAGCAGCGGCTGAGGGCCGGCCAGCTCGACTGCGGCCACCTCGTCGCTCAGCAACCGCCAACCGCGGTTGGCCAGCGCGGCACACAGGGTGCTCTTCCCCGCTTCCGGCGGCGCCGGCAAGATCACCGCGCGGCCATTCTTTTCCAGGCAGGCCGCGTGAAAGAGCAGGAAATGCTTGGTCTGCATCCCCACGCACCAGTTCAGGCCCCACTCAAGCATCGGGAACGCCTGATTGCGGGGGAGCGGCTTGAAAATGCGTTTAGCGTCCGCGTAGAAGAGCGCCTGGGGCCTGTAGTAGCGGCGCACCCCGCGGCCGGACACGACCTCACAGTGAAAATCACAGCCGTGCTCTGACTCAAGAACCGGGTGATCGGCGTAGAGCTGCCAGATCCCTTGCGCCACAGAGGCTAAACGGCTGCGGAGGGCAAAGCGGAAGGGACCGGTCTGAACGGCAAGCTCCCCGCTGGATAGACGATCCACGACGCTGCTGTAGCCCAGCCCAGCGATCGTCGTCACGTGCACTCCCGGATTAGACGCGCATCCATGAGCGGCTGCAGGGCCCAGCCCAGAAGATCCTCCCGAGAACCTGGCTGCGTGCCCGCCTCCACGAGCCCACCATCGTCCTCAGCCACCGCCTTAAGCAACTCCCGCTCCGTCACCGAGGTACGCTCGCTGATCCGGGCCAGGATCTCTGTCGAGAGGCGGGGCATGGCGTAGGTGGAGCCTGAGCCGCGGTGGTAGACGAAACCATACGCCCCGACAAGGCGCCAAGCGAGATCGTTGGAGCGCAATGACCAGCGCCGCGAACTCCTCTCCCCAGGCTGAGGCGACTCCTGTATACGGGGTTCAGAGTCGCTCATTTAAGCCTCATGAAGGAAAAAAGGATCGGCCGTTATATTCTCGAGAAACAGGGCGACCTCCTCGGGCCCCAAGGGCACCTCACCGGTGCTCGTTTCGTAATTCTCTCCGTTAAGGGCCGTTCGAACTAGATCCTTAATCTCCTCTGCGGTGGGGCTGCCGTTATAAAAACCGGCCTCACTATTCAGCAACGCCGCCGTACCGTAGTAAATCACTGTACGATCCGTTCGGGAGACAAGAGACCCAGTTGATTGGTAGACAGCATACGGGCCGCCGTTGGCATTCGACCAGACCGCATACTTCAGACGAAGCTCCTGACTAAGATCTTCATCTTCGTAGTATACGTTTCCCGAGTACTCAAAGGCTGCCACAAATAATCTTTCCTGGTCCTCTTCACTCATCGCACCGTTGTTCGATCCCCAGTAACCGGGAGAACGGCCACCACAGTCTTTAGCGTCGCCGTGCTGAGACCCCCCAGACACCCAGCCCGATGGATGACAGTTCCCACCTTCGATCGAGCCGGCCCGAAGCGGATTGCTATGGAAGGCCAGCAGTACCGGCACGCTGCCCAGGGCCGCTTGCCCGAAGCGCCGGCGCGACATCCCCCGGCTCGGGGGGTGTTTGCCTTGCCCTTCCGCGATTTCGTGCGGCTCGGGTGCTTGGTTCCGCTCGTGTTCCGTCATCGCGGCAACCCCTCAAGATTGTGTTCAATGTCTAGTCGATTTGCTGCCTAGCAGAACGCTTAGCAAGTTTCGCGCCGATAGGCAGGCTTCACCCCAGCCCCTATCCCGCTCAGGGCGTTGAACGAGGCGGTGACAATCCGTCACTGCCACGGTCTCCGCCGGTGTAAAGGCTCTCTACACCGGCCCCACCCGGACTCACTCACTCGACCACCCCCGGGAACTCTCCCTCACCCGCCCCTGAACCAGGAAGGAGTGGCAGAAGCGCCCTTCCGCGCCGGGCAAGATGCGCATTGCGCTGCGAACGAGGCCACCTTCGGCCCATAGCTGCAGTCGCCCGAGACGCCCCGGTAACAAAAGCAGCCAAGCGACCTGCCTTACCTCCAGCCCCAGCGCCTCCAGCTCGCCGGTGACGGTAGTATAGTCGTCATACCGCAGGTGTGCCGGCCGCCCAGCCCTCTTGCGACGCCATTCACCGAGGGCGTTGGGCAGACACCGGGCGTTGAGCGCATCCACCCAGATTTCCCCGCCAGGACGCACCACCCGCGCCATTTCTGCCAGCGCCGGCCGAGCCTCGGGCAACGCCTGGAGGACCCCCAGGCACAGAACCCCATCGAACCGGTCATCGCCAAACGGCAGTCGTTGCGCATCCCCAGCCACCCAAGGAATATCGACGGATGTTCGCTGCCGGGCCTTGTGCAGCGACGGTTGCGAGTAGTCGAGGCCCACCGCCTTGCGCCCGCCCTCGTGGAGGTAGCGCGTGTAGGTTCCGGCCCCACAGCCAAGATCCAGCCAATGTCCGGGCGGCGGCTCGACGTTCTCCCAGAGTTGGCGGAACTGCCGGAATCGCGAGGCCAAACCCGTCGGCGTCCACCCGGCAATCCCGGCATCGTCCTCCAGCGTCGCCCCCCGCTGTACGAAACGGCGCTGCCAGCGCCGGGCGAAGTCCGAATCGGTCACGAGCCACTCCCTGTTCATCTCTCCCGCCCTGCAAACGGCCACCGTGCACGCCCTCTGGCCAGCGACGCCCCACAGCGCGAGTCCCGAAGGATAGCAGCGCGACATCGGGATTGAAGGCGTCGAGATCGTTTACACTCAACCCGCCGCCACCTCTATCACGAGGCGCACCGCACTCTCCGTACCTCCCTGTACCGCCCACAGGTGCTGGCCTATCCCCCCTGTCGGCATAGCCCTTGCTTAGCAGTCGCGAATACAAAAAAGCGCGCGGAGGGATGCATGAGAACCGGGACCAAGGCACCGCTAGCCTTCAGCTGGCTTTTGATTGCCGCTTACAGCCTGCCGACTCAGGCAGACATCATCGCATTGGACTTTGAAGAGTTTGGCATCGTAAACGGGACCGAACCCATTCAAGACTTTTACGCGGGCGGCACCAACGATGCTGGCTTCTCCGGTCCTGACTACGGCATCAATTTTTCAGATAGTGCCCGGGCCTTGACCTCGCAAACAACGAACCACCCATTAGCCATCGGAAATTTTGAAAACAACCCAGCCGGCAATAACGTCCTTTTTTTCCCTGATCACGATATCGCAACAATGAATGTTCCCGGCGGGTTTGAAACAGAATTTTCATTCTATTACTCATCCTCTGAGACTGCGTTCGTTAATGTTTATAGTGAGCCTCATGGCGAGGGGGAGTTGTTGCAGTCCGTCGAGCTATCGGAAAACTGGCAAGACGACGGTTGCGATGCCGCCGCGGCAACCAGTTACTGCAACTTCGATGACGTAGGGGTTGAACTCGATGGCACCGCACAATCCGTGGACTTCGGCGGCACTATTGACAGAGTAGCGTATGACTCCATCACTCTTGGAACCGAGCCAACCGAGGAGCCAACGGACGTCCCGGAGCCGGCTACACTTAAGAGCTTCGCCGCAGGCCTGGCAGGGCTAATCGCATTGGTCGTCATAGGCCAACGACGCAAAACCTGACAACCGCGAGGGGCCAACCGGGGCGTGATGACCATCGACAAGGAACCGGCGCCTGGCAGTTTACGGCCTCGTCCACCTCAGGCAGTGAACTTCCCACGACCGTGGCCACGGAGCGGCCACGGTCGTTTATGGTATCGGCCTTGGCCAGCCGCTTCACCGCATCATGTCCGAGGGTTGCAGAACCCAATCCGGCGTCTACGCTGAACAGCGTCCGTGCACACCTAAAGACGACCACACGCCTTTGTTGGTGAGGGAGTATGCCCCGGCCACCGGACAATCTGCCGCTGCATCATCCGGGCGGCCTTTACGGATCATCGCTCCAGGCGGTCGTCGAGAGCAGACCGCTCGCCTGCTCAACCGCCGGCTTCCCCATAGCCTGATCGTACAGCGAAAGGAGCACCAGCCATCTTGTTCATCCAGGCCTTTCGCAAGCGGTGTCAGGACCTCGGCGGGGTCGCCGCCACGATGGAAGCGATCGATGCGCTTCTGCGTCGACTTCGGACAGGTTGCGGCTGCCCCCGCTACTACTTGCTGGCACAGCCGGTCACCGATGCCCCACTTCTCCCGCAACACCATCAGGGCAGGCAGGCGATTCGCCAACTCTTCCCAGGGGATCCGGAGCTCGAACAGCTACCGCGGACCCGCGAGCAGATCGCCGAGCGATTTGCAAGCGGGGGAATTTGCCTGGCGGCCTTCCGGCCGAGAGGAGACGAAGTCCTCGGTTTTATCTGGCTACTCTTCGGCCCGTACCGCGAACCGGAGCACCGTTGCGTGCTGCGTCCACCCAACAATCCGCCGTGCGCCTTGGATGTCGATGTCTATGTGCAACCCGGCTCCCGGGGCAGCCTGGTCTTCGCCCAGCTGTGGCAAGCGGCGAACCAAACCCTAGCAAGCCGCCAGATCCAATGGAGCCTGAGTCGCATCTCCGCGTTCAATCTTCCCTCGCTAGGCGCCCATCAGCGCCTCGGGGCCCGGATCGTGGGAACTCTACAATACGTCCAAATCGGCCCACTGGAGCTACTCTTCTCCAACCGCCCACCCTTCTTCAGCTGGAGCCGCCCCAAGGGAACAGCACCGGCCATCACGGTCCACCCCCCAACTACTCCGGCTGATAGGCGCCCCAGAACGGCTCTGTACGCAGTTGCCCATTCCGGTCATGGCCTAGACCGGGGGGATCCTCCGGCAAGGCCAAGGGGCGATCCTTGCGCAAGGCGTCGCCCTGCGGCCTCAGATCCAGATCGTCCAGACCAGCATCCGGAGCGCGTAACCGATCGGGCGCCTCAGCGAATCCGGCGGTGAAGTTATCGTCATCCTCGGTGGCCTCGAGGTCCAGCGGCGGGTCGGCGAAGACCGCGTTGCCAGAGACAACCTGCTGGTAGCCTCGATCCGCACCCCGCAGGCGGATACCGAAGCCGCGGGCGACCACCGTATTGCGCAAGATCCGGATTTCCTTAGGCACGTCGTTATGCGGCCCAAGGACGACCCCATCTCCATCGCGGTTCACGAAGGCATTGTTATAGAGGGCGACATGACCCTCGCCCTGGAACAATCGCTCGTGCGGGTTCTCGTAGAAGAGGTTGCCGTAGATCAGGTAGCGGTCGTTGGCGCCCGGACCGCGCTCCGGCCAATGGCCCACCAGCAGGTTCGGTCGGGCGCCATCACCGCTATTGCCACCCTCCGCCTTGCTGAAGGTGTTGTCCCGAATCACGGTGTCCCGCCGATTGGTCGGCATGCCTTCAACCATCGCTCTCTCGTTCTGGTGCTTGATCTGGGCGTTGTAGCCGAGGGTCTCCGCGATGTGATTGCCCTCGATGACTCCGCCAATAAAGGGCGCCTCACCGTCTGGTTGCCCGAGGTACAAGCCGGTGCCAACACCACGGATCTCGTTGTCGCGGATGGTCCAGTCCCAGGCGGCGGAGCGTGTGGTTACAGCCGTGCTGCCCTGGCTGATGTCGTAGTTGCGGATGCGCAGGTTGGCGAGCGTGATGTTGTGCGTGAACGTGCCCTCCGCCTCCGCCACGATCCCATTGGCGTTGGCGCTGCGCCCGTCCAGCTCCAGGCGTCGCAGCTCAATGTGGGCCGAGTCCTCAAAACGCACCGTGTTGCGACCATCCTGCCCCACAAAGGTCGCGGAACCCGCTTCGCCCCGTGGCCCGGCGATGACAATCGGCTGCTTTTCGGTGCCCTGGATACCGCGTAGGTCCAAGCCGCCTCGATACACCCCCGGAGCCAGCTCCAACCGATCACCCGGGCGCAGACCGCGGACAGCCTCCCGGTAGTTGCCGGGATCCACCTCGACGGTCCGCCCTGCCGCTGGGAGAGCATCGCCAACCACGTTGGAGTCGGCTGCTACTGAGCCGGACAACAGGATCAATGCAAAGGCGATTCCGGCGCTGGCACCGGCCCGCGCAAGGGAACGAGATGAGGGGCCGCTGGCCGGACGCCTCCTGGATTCGATTGGCTTGGCCGGGGTCATACCCACCTCGTGCATTCCGGCTGGATGTGATGCGCTTGCCTCACCGCCCGGGATTGCCGACTGAACCCCGGCGGATGGTCTACGGTTGCCCAATCGGGGCACGGCGCCCGCTGCGCCTGCGCGCACGGCCCGAGACGCCCAGCAAAGCCACCAGATAGAACAGCAAGGCGATCTTCGGGTTAAAGAACACCGTACTGAACACTCCGATGGCCAAGACTCCGAGCAGGGCGGCCAGCGCCGCTGCTGCGCCGACCTTGCCCTGACTCACGCGCCGCAGCAGGACCCCGACGACGGCGAGCAGGAACAGGGTAAAGGCCAGCAGTCCGAATACCCCCTGATCGAAATAGATCTCCAGCCACTGGTTCTCCGTCCGGTAGGGCCAAAGATAGTCGGTGGTGAAGTACCAGTGGCGGCCGGCCTGCTCGAATTCGGGGTTGCGCAGGTAGGCCGCGCCGTCCGGCCCAGTCAGCTTCGCCGACTGGATCTCCAGCATGGCCTCCTCGCCCCCACCGAGGGACAGGGCAAAGACCAACCCCCGGCGCAGGCCCGGGAGGCCCGACGCCAGATCGTCGAGGCGGACGTCCCAGGAGAGGGCTTGTACCCCTTCACCCGCATCCAGGCGGAAGCGTTCCCACTGACAATCAAAGGAGTGACGGATGGGCTTTTCGCAGATGCTGGCATCCAGTCGGGCACCGGGCGGCCCTCGAACCTCGAGCTCAAGCTGCAGGGCCTCCGGGCGCTCCCCGTGGAACGGGCCAAAGAGGCGCTGATTCACGAACAGGGACGACCCCGCGCCAATGCGCAAAACCCCTTCATCGCTGCCGGTACGCGCGAACTCGAAGTTGGCGGGCACCCCCTCCTGGCCCACCGCAGCGTATCGATAGTAGGCCGGGAAGGCACCCATTCCCCGCCCCCAGACCGGACTGCCCCCCTGCCCGGCAAGGGACCACGTCTCCTGCCAGTGGTCGATGCGCGATTGCAGATCCCGCTCGACGGCTGACCACCGCTCCACCGCCGTGCCCTCCATGACCAATGCAAAACCGGCACCTCCGGCCACCAGGAACGGAAGCGCAATCAACGCCTGGTGCACTGCCCAAAGGCCTCGCCCCGCAACGGGGCGACGAGAGGCCCAGAGGAGCGAAAGCCCTAGCACGCCGAGGGCCACCACCAACCCCAACCAACCGGCCCGGGAGTAGGTCACCACGACCAAGTAGCTGCCCAGTACCGCGACGACGCCGGCAGCGGGCACCGCGAGCCAGCGCCCGCTCACACGCCAGGCCGCGAGGATGGCGAACGGCAGGCTGATCACCAGGAACGCCTCGACACTGGGGCCGCCGACCTGCATATCCGAGAACCAGCCGGAGATGCGATAGGCACTGTCGAAGTCCAGCAGCCCCGGGTAGACGATCCGCTCGCGCAGGATCACCAAGGCGGCAGCCAACCAACTCAGCGCCATGCCGGGCACCAGGCCGCGCTCGAATTGCTCACTGGGTGAATACGGACTGGCACGAACCACCCACCAGAGCAGCGCAGCGAATAGAACCCCGGAACCCACGCGCAGGGCGTTCCAGCCGGTGGCATAGTGGCTTAGCAGCCCGCGCTCAAGCGGCGCCAGCGGCCAGAGGGCCACTGCGAGAGCGAGCACCGTTGACACCAGCAACAAGGCCCAGGCGGCACGGACTGTTCCGGGAAGCCAGCGGCCAGGACGCCCCGGCCACCGCCCCGCAGCCAGGGTGACCGCCACGGTCATGCCGATGAAGAGATCGACCTCCCCGATATGCACCCAGCCGGTCCATACCCCCCAGTCGAGAACAGGCACCAGGGGCGGCAACACCCACAGCCACGCCAGCGGGTAGCGCCAGAGTAGCACTGCGTAGATCAAAAGCCCGGCGGCCAACCAGCCGGGCCAGGCCGGCCAGGCCCAAGCGGCGAGCCAAATCGCCACCGCGAGCAAGCCGCCACTGCTGCGGCGCACCACCTCTCCCGCGGTCCATCTCCTCTCATTCGTCGGACTCGTCCCTGCATAGGGCGGAACCGCTTGGGCCAAGCCGGGGTCCTGCCCCGGCTGAATCGGACCCGGCGGCGGACTTGCCAGCTCGCCGGCGGAGTCACCCGGCCCCTTGCGCGTGAGGGCGAAGGCCAACCATTCGAGCAGAGTGACGGTGGTCGCGGCTGCGATGCCTGCCAAAACCAAGGTACTGGAATCCGGCCGCCCCTCTTCCGTCAGCAACTTACCGATTTCCACCAACAACGCCAGCCCCACCGCCGCGCCAGCCGCCCAGGCCACAACCTGATTACGCGAGACCCGCACACGCAGCGCCAGGATCCAGGCGAACAGCCCCACCGGCGCATACATGAGCATATGGAAAAGCATGCTGCGCAGGGCCGCCACCTCGGCGATGTGATAGTGGTAGTAGAAGGGGAGTAACCGAGTGGCCTGCAGCGTCTCGATCGCCCGCTGCCCATCCCAGCGGTAGGGACCGAACTCGTGGTTGCCCAGGAGCAAGAGCAGGAGGTACGGAACGGCCACTCCGGCTACCAGGAGCGGCCCCCATTGTCGCAACCGGGCCAAAAGCCGGCTCGGATCGGCCAACAACAAGCCTGCAACCCCGAGCCCCAGGCCAATGCCAATGGCGCGCATCAGCGCTGAACGACCCTCTACGACCCCGGAGGCCACGAAAAGATTGAGCAACTCCAGGCTGACCGCCCAACCGACTACTGCAGCCAGGCCGAACCGCCACGGGTCGTCTCGAACCTGCGGCACCGTCCACGCCAGCAACACGCCCAGCGGCAGACTGGCCGCCACTTCGGCGCCACGGAATCCCACACAGGAGAGATCCCCCAGGCATCCCCCAGCCTGCGCCCAGGGGTTTAACGCGCTCGAAGTCAACCGGTCGGCGAGCGCCCAGGGGCTGACCACGAGATCGAAAGGCAGCAGGACGATCCCGATATACGCTACGGCATACGCCGATAGAGCGATCCCGACGGCCACCGGGCCACCCTGACGTATCTCCGCAAGCCAGACGCCCAGACGACCGCGTAGGGTCAACCAGACCACCACCCCGATCACTCCACCCAGAAAGTTCCCGGACATATCGGCGATGGCCGGGTACCGAAAGGGCAGCCAGATCTGCAGGAACTCGATGGTCATCGTGGTTGCCAGGGCCACCAGGGCCGCCAGCAGGCCCATCACAACCTGCCCGGATCGGCTGCCGACGCTGCGCGTTAGCCAGGCCGCCCAGAAGAACCCCAGGGGGGTGTACAGGAGGATGTTGGCCACCCATTGGGCGTAGTTGCCCCCGGTGAGCCCCGCAAACCGAATCCCGGTATAGGCTTCCCAGGCCTGAGCGAGGCTGACATCCCGGAATTCGAACGGCAGGAGGGTGGCATAGGCAATGACTGCTAGACTCAGCGATGCGCCCAAGACACAGGCACGGTAGCTCAGGGGGTGATCGGGTGTTGGGGTTGACGGCATAGGATCGTTCCTAGAAATCCACCCCGAGGCAAGCCGTTGCGACAGTAAAGGCTCAACTTTCGGGTGAGCTGCCAGGAGGTTCGTCTTGGTACTTACACGCGATCAGCATAGCTGACCGACGGCTCCATGCGCTCAAGGGATTCGACAGTAAAAATGCCGCCACGGACCCAGGAAACGGGCAGCTCCGAGGAGGGACAGCCCCTAGTTGTGGACCTCGACGGCACTTTGCTCGACTCCGACCTGCTCGTCGAGTGTGCATTCGCCTATCTGCGCTACAACCCCCTGCGGTTTTTCTCCCTCCTGCTGTGGTTGCTGCGGGGAAGGGCCTATTTGAAGACCCGCCTGGCCCGAGAGGTCGACCTCGACGTCCAAGCTCTCCCGTACAACGGTGAACTCCTGGCAAAGTTAGAGGATGAACGCCGCACAGGGCGCCCCATCTGGCTGGCCACTGCTTCCGATCAGACACTCGCCGAGGCGATTGCCCAGCACATCAACCTCTTCGACGGGGTGATCGGTACCCAGGACGGCCTCAACTTGACAGGCGCCTACAAGCGCGACGCCCTAGAGCAGCGCTTTGGGAAAGGCGGCTTCGACTACGTGGGTAACGAAACGCGGGATCTACCCATCTGGGAGGCAGCCGCAACAAGCTGGGCCGTAAACCCTAGCCGGCGCGCCGAACGCGGGGTTCGCCGACTCGGCAACGCAGAGACCGTACTGCGAACGCGCCCCGGTTACCTGCGCACCCCGCGCCCTGAGGCCGCACCAGTGGGCGAAGAACCTGTTGCTCTTCGTACCCCTGGCTACCTCCCATCAGTTCCTCGAACCGGAGCGGGTACTCCAGGCCCTCACTGCGTTCTTGGTCTTTAGCCTGGTCGCGTCGGCGGTCTATCTGATCAACGATCTGGTCGACCTCAAAGACGATCGGCAGCACCCGCGGGAGACGCGCTTGGCCGTGGGCTTTATAGGGTCGGCGATCACGCCGAAGACGGGGACCTCTCCCTGCCGCCCATTCGCCAGCGCCGATTCCCGGTTGACCCGCCGATCTCTCTGATCAATCGGTGGAGCGTTCGCTGGTTCAACACCCTGTTCTACCGGCGCGGGCACGGCAGGGAACAGGCAACGCGCGTCGACTACCAGCCGTATTTCTTCCCGCTGGACGCCATCCTCGAGTGGAACCGCGTCTACGGGCGCCGCGGCTTCCAGCAGTTCCAGTGCCTGCTGCCGGAGCCGCAGGCCCACGACGCCTTGCGCGAAATCCTGCAGACCATCGCAACCAGCGGTAGCGGCTCGCCCCTGGCCGTTCTCAAACGCTGCGGGGATGCCCCGTCCCCCGGTTTCCTCTCCTTCCCGGCACCCGGGATCACCCTGGCGCTGGACTTTCCCAACACCAAGAGCCTGACGCACAGGACGCTTCCAAGGCTTGACGCCATCATCCGAGAAGCTGGCGGACGCCTCTACCCGGCGAAAGACGCCCACATGAGCGGGGCCGATTTCCGTACCGGCTATCCCCAGTGCGAGCGAGTCGAAGCCCTGCGCGATCCGGCCCTGATGTCCCGATTCTGGGAGCGCGTTCTACCATGAGCAGACCGCGGATTGTCATCTTCGGCGCTACATCGGCGATCACCCAGGCCCTCGCTCGGCACTATGCCGAGAGCGGCGCCGCCCTCACCCTGCTCGGGCGGAACGAGGAGCGCCTTCAGGAAGTCGCCGCGGACCTGCGGGCTCGCGGTGCCGCCGACACGACGATCCTGCGCTTCGATGCCGACGACCCGCAGCAGCTGACAGCCGTCGTGGATCGATGCTGGCGCGAATCGGCGCCGGTGGATCTGGCGATCATCGGGTACGGGACCCTTCCCGATCAAGCAGCGTGCGAGCGCGAACCCGACCAGGCGGCCCAGGCCCTGGCGACAAACGGGGTCTCCGTCATCGTGCTGCTGCTCGCCCTCGCCCGCCATTTTGAAGGGCAAGACCACGGGTCCATCGCCGTCTTCAGCTCCGTGGCGAGGGACCGGGGCCGCCCCTCGAACGCCGTCTACGGGGCCGCCAAAGGGGCGGTCTCGATCTTCCTCTCCGGACTCCGGGCCCGGTTGCACAAGAGCGGCGTCCACGTGCTCACCATCAAACCGGGATTCGTGGACACCCCGATGACCCAGGGCCTGGCCCTGCCGCGGGTGCTGCTGACCACCCCGGAACGGGTCGCCGCCGACTTGCGCAAGGCCATTCAACGGCGCCGAAGCACGCTCTATACCCCTTGGTTCTGGCGCTGGATCCTGTTGATCATCCGGAGTATCCCGGAGCCACTTTTTAAGAGGCTGTCGCTATGAACCGGCCAGACACGGACCCACCCGCCCGGATCGTCCTGCCCGGCGGAGCGGGCCTCGTCGGTCAGAACCTGGTGGTGCGCTTGAAGGCGCAGGGCTACAGCGATCTGGTGGTCCTCGACAAGCACAAAGCGAATGTCGCCACCATGCGCCGCCTTCATCCCGATTTGACCATCGAGGAGGCCGACCTGGCCGAGCCTTGGCGCCTGGACCGAGCATTTCCGGGGTGCGGATGCTGTGGTCATGCTCCAGGCCCAGATCAGCGCCAAGGACGAGCCCCCCTTTCGGCGCAACAACCTGACGAGCACCGAGCGGGTCCTCGAGGCGATCCAGCACCACCAGGTGCCGTACACCGTCCATGTCAGTTCCTCGGTGGTGCAGTCCGTCGCCGAAGACGCCTACGCCCGCACCAAGACCGAGCAGGAGCGGTTGTTCCTCGACAGCGGCGTCACGGGGATCGTTCTGCGCCCAACGCTGATGTTCGGCTGGTTCGACCGCAAGCACCTCGGCTGGCTCGCCCGGTTCGTGCGGCGAATGCCGATCTTCCCGATCTCGGGGCACGGCCGCTACCCGCGCCAACCGCTCTACGTCGGCGACTTCTGCGCGATTATCGCGCGCTGCCTGGAGCAGCGCCCGGTCGGCGGATGCTACGACATCTCCGGGCTGGAGTACGTCGACTACGTGGACCTCATTCGCGAATTACGCCGAGCAACCGGCGCACGGTGTCGGATCGTCCACCTGCCCTATACGCTCTTCGCCGCACTCCTGCGGCTCTACGCGGTCTTCTCCAGCAATCCACCCTTTACCGTGGATCAGCTTCACGCGCTGACCGCCGGGGATGAGTTCGCGGTCATCGACTGGCCGACGCGCTTTGGGGTCCAACCGACACCGCTTCGGGACGCGCTGGAAGAGACCTTCAATGATCCGCGGTACAGCGACGTCGAGCTGAGCTTTTGACTATGGCCGAGAACACGCAACACACCCGCCCCCGGGTGGCGATCATCGGCGGCGGCCCGATGGGCCTTGCCGTCGCCTATGAGCTGCTGCTCCGCGGCCACCCTGTGGATATCTACGAGGCCGGCCCCGTGCTGGGCGGCATGTCGGCTGCATTCGAGTTCTCGGGCACGGCGATCGAACGCTACTACCATTTTATTTGTGCCACTGATGAGTCGATGTTCGCCCTGCTGCGAGAACTCGACCTGGAGGAGGCCCTGCACTGGCAGCCGACCGAGATGGGGTACTTCATTGACGGCGAACTGCACGACTGGGGTAATCCCGTTGCCCTGCTCAAACTGCCGCACCTCGATCTGATCTCGAAATTCCGTTACGGCGTCCACGCGTACCTGAGCACTCAACGACGCAACTGGGCATCCCTGGATCGGCTCGAGGCCACACGCTGGCTGCGTCGCTGGGTCGGGGACCGCGCGTACGATCTGCTCTGGCGGAAACTCTTCGAGTTGAAATTCTACGAACACACCGACCGGCTCTCCGCCGCCTGGATCTGGACACGGATCAAACGGGTGGGCACCTCCCGGTACAACTTGATGCAGGAAAAGCTCGGTTACTTGGAGGGCGGCTCACAGACGCTGCTCGATGCACTGCAAGCGCAGATCGAAGCGCGGGGCGGCCGTATCCATCTCAACAGGCCGGTCGAGGAGGTGGTGCTACGCGACGGGGCCGTTCAGGGGCTGCGCATCGCCGGTGAGGCGAGCCCGTACTCCACCGTTTTCAGCACCGTGCCCCTGCCGCTGCTACCAAGCATGATTCCGGATCTGCCGGCCTCCGTCCGGGAACAAATCCAGGCGCTGGAGAACCTTGCCGTGGTGTGCGTGATCTTCAAGCTCCGCCGGCCGGTCAGCGATAAGTTCTGGGTCAATATCAACGACCAGCGCATGGATATCCCCGGGATCGTAGAGTACACCAACCTACGCCCGATGGATGCCCATATCGTCTATGTGCCTTACTACATGCCGGGCGACAACCCCAAATACCAGGACAACAACCAGGCTTTCATCGACCGCGCCTGGCGCTACCTGCAGATGATCAACCCGACCCTGCAGGAGGCGGATCGCCTCGACGCCTACGCCAGTCGGTACCGGTACTCCCAGCCGGTCTGCGAACCCGGCCACCTGCAGCGGCTCCCTCCGGTGGACCTGCC
The DNA here is from genome assembly GCF_000015585.1 of Halorhodospira halophila SL1. NCBI lineage: Bacteria > Pseudomonadati > Pseudomonadota > Gammaproteobacteria > Chromatiales > Ectothiorhodospiraceae > Halorhodospira > Halorhodospira halophila. The sequence goes on from NC_008789.1 coordinate 1,689,339, forward strand.
CATTGCGGGGCTCTACGCGGCGGACACCTCCTACTACTACTACCCCGAGGACCGCGGGATCTCCGAGAGCGTGCGGTACGGCCGCGCCATGGCTCGATTCCTGGAGTAACACCGTGCGCGACTTCTTCTCGCAGCAGTTCCTGCTCTTCCTGCTGACCGGGGGGATCGCGGCCGTCGTCAATTTCGGCAGCCGGATCGTCTACAGCCTGTTCATGGGGTATTCGGCGGCGATCGTTACCGCCTACATCACCGGCATGATCACCGCCTACGTGCTGGCGCGCCTTTTCGTCTTCCGCTCCCCCCAGGTGCGTACGGTGCGCTCGGCGGTCTGGTTCACACTGGTCAACGTCGCCGCCGTCGCCCAGACCTGGGCCGTCAGTGTCGCCCTCGCCTACTACCTCCTACCGGCGGCCGGCGTGGAAGCATTCCGCGAGGAGATCGCCCACGCCGTCGGCATCGCGGTACCGGTCTTCTCCAGTTTCCTCGGGCACAAGTACCTCTCCTTCGCAACGCCAGCTGCACGGGACTCGAAGCAACCTCGCTGATCGCCCCACCGCGACCATGCGGCGCTCAGTCCCGCGTGTAAAGCCGCACCGAAAGGTCCCGAAAATCCCGATGACGTTCCTCTTCGAACCCCAGTTCCGGCAGCCAGTCCAGCTCCTCGGAGCCGTCGCCCACGATCCAGATTCGGTTTGCCTCTTCGAAGCGGCTGTGCTTCCGGTGGCCGATGAAGATCTCCCGGCCGTTGGCGGCCACGGAGCGGGTTTTCCCTTCCAGTCGTAGACGCTCGCGCCAGGTCGCCCCGAGCTGCTCATAGATCTGCTCCCAACGCTCGCTGCCCGGCCACCCCTGAACCTCCATGACCGACCCCCAGCGCGGACCGATCCAGTATCGGCTCACGCCCCAGAAGTAGGTATGATGCGGCGCGATAATCACATCCCCCGGCTCCGCATCCTCCTGCATCCAGGCCACCGCACTGGGAAAATCCTGACCCTTGGAGCGGATCTCGTTATTCCAGAGCGTGGCCGCCATCAGGACCACGCTCACCCCCCCCGACCAGGGCGCCTTTTAGCATCGGACCGTGACGGGGTGCGAGCCCCCCTAGCCGATCCGCGAGCCAAACCAGGGTCGTCCCGGCGCCCAAAGCGATAAACGGCAGGATGTAGAAAAGGGCACGGGGGTGCCAGACCGGACGCAAGCCGTAACTCAGGCCAAGCACCAGCAGGACCGGGAACACCACGTACGCAATGACGAGCCAACGGGAGCGCATCGGGGCGATTGCCGCCAAGGCCAACGCCCAGATCGCGAAGGCCAGCCCCATCATCAAACCCTCACGGACACCGATGCTGGACATCACCAGATCGGTCAAGCCTATCCATATGTCCGCCAGCTCCGCGACCGCCGTATGGCCGATGCTGCGAACCAGCGTATCCCCCATCGCCGGCAGCGCCAGCACCACGATGACGATCTGAGTCAACCCCCACGCACGGATCCGCGACCAGTCGGGCCGGTAAGCGGCGATCAGGACCAACCCGAAGAACCCTGCCGTCACCGGGATAAAGATCCCCGTCGCGTGGGTGTAGATTGCCGCAACGCCAGCCGCCCCCAGTCCCCACAGCGCCTTGCGACTGGCCGCTTCGCTCAGCCACGCCGTGCTGAAGTGCCAGGTCAGCACCGCCAGCGCAGCCAACATGGGATACATCCGCAGCGTCTGACCAGCGGCAACGGCCGCGGGCAGGACTGCGAGCAACAGCGCAGCGACCAATGCCTCCCGCTCACCGATGCGCCGGCGTCCACAGAAGTAGACCAGCGCGACCGTCAGCACGCCCCAGAAAACGGAGTTCAGGCGCAACCAAGTATCGGAGTCGTGGATCCAACCCCAGACCACCATCTGCATGGAGTGCAGGGGCGGGTGCAGATCAAAGCGGAGCGTTGCCAGGATGGCATCCAGCATGGACTGAGAGGCGTAGGTCGCCTGGAACATCTCATCGAACCAGAACCAGCGATCCGGCGGTAGCAGCGCAGGCAACCCTGCTGCCAGACCCAACACCACGGCCAAGGGCCCCCAGGCCCACAACGAAGTCCGTCCCGCGAAATCCATTACCACGCCTCCTTTCGTTCGCGCCCCCTCTTTTGCAGGATCCGATCCCGGGCTGCGCGAAGTTGCCGCTCCAACCACAGCATCGGTCGCCGCCTCTGCAGGGAGACCCGCAGCATCTCTCCCTTCCCGCTAGCCAGGCTGCGCTTGTACTGGCTCTCACCAACGAGGAAATCGTAGCAGTGGACCCCGGTCTCCGCCGCGGCCGCCATGGCGAGGATATGGCTCACGAGCCCCGGCTTGCTGCGGGGATCTGCCTCATAAGCGAGGCCACTCTGGTAATTGCACTCATAGCCCCCCGCCCGCAGGTTGTAGAGATAGCCAATCACCCGCTCCGAGGTCTGCACCCGGATCATGCGAGCGCTACCATCCTGGGCGCCCGCCTCGATTAGGTGCTCATGGAATGCACGCATGAACGGATCGGCGAAAGCGCCGACCTTGCCCTGCGCCTGCCAGCGCGCTTGATGCAGCTCGACCATATGCTCGAACCACCGCACGGCCATGGCCGGGTCCGTGGCGACCTCAAAGGCGAGGGCGTCGAGCCCACCGTACTGCCGGATCGACCGCCGAATCTGTTGCCGCGTGTTGCTGCTGAGACTGCTGAGGAGTTGATCCGGCCTGGCATCCCGAGACTGCAACCCGCGAAAATAGTAGGGTCGACGATCTATCACCACCGGCATCAGCGGCAAGTGGGAACACTCCAACCAGCACGCCCGCCAACGATCCGCCTCGACCCACCCCAGGCAGAGTTCGTCCCAGTCTGTGTCCGTGAGCAGACCCTCGACCATGCCGGCGAACGCCTTCGCCTCGGCCCCCACCGGGGCCAGCGGCGCGTTGTGCTCGACCGTCAAGTAGTCAAGGCGCGGATCGCCCGTCTCGTTGAGAAAGAGCATCCGACTGCTGAAAACAAGGGCCCGACGAACCCTGGCCCTGCCGAGCGTGGCCAAGGCTCTCGGCTCGCCGCCCCACTGGTACAGGACGGTTTCCAGGGCCGGGGGGACCGGGTCGTCTGGAGCTAATTTGTGGAGGGTTCGGTGCCAGGCCGTCGTCAGGAACGGATTCGGGAGAGCATCTTGCGCCAGGCGATCCCAGGCAGAGGCCACTTGCGCGAAAGGCTGTCGCTGAACCGAGGGCTCCATGCCACCTCACCAGGCGCTTACCTTAGGCGTAATAGCGCTACCGAATGCCCGATCCCGAATGGTTCCTCCTGCAACCGGGCATTCCTTAATCCCTCTGCTATTCTGCCTTAGAGCGTAGCACAAACGCGGGATTCGCCCCTCTGAGCGCGGCAAGGATGGCACCGTACATGGTCATGGCTCGATTACCGGCCCGCGCGGCGTGGTTTGCCTTTCAGGCTCAGCCCCGACTATCGATTCTCATATACCACCGCGTCCGTCCCGCACCGGATCCGATGCGCCCCGATGATCCGGATGTTCAGCGGTTTGAGGAGCAGATTGCCTGGCTGCGTCACGCCTGCCACGTTTGGCCTTTGAAGGAGGCCATCCGCCACTTGTACGCCGGCACCCTGCCCCGCGGGTCCGTGGCCATAACTTTTGACGACGGCTACGCGGACAACCATGACTACGCCTTACCTGTGTTGCTCCGGCAGGGCGTCCCCGCAACCTTCTTCATCGCGACCGGATTTCTTAACGGCGGGCGGATGTTCAACGATACGCTCATGGAGGCGTTCGCGAACACGGAACAGCTGGCTGTCGAACTGCCCGAGTTGGGACTGCCGCACCTTCCCCTTGACGGGGTCGAGGCACGCTGCCAAGCGAGCCGGCAGGTCACCAAGGGCATCAAGCACCTCCCCCCGCCGGAGCGAGCAGCCTCGGTGGAGCTGATCCTAGACCGCCTGGGGCGTCCCGATTGCGGCCAATCCCCCATGATGACGGATGCACAGGTCAAGGCGCTGTACGAACAGGGCATGGAGATTGGCGCCCACACCGTTACCCACCCCATCCTACGAACCCTGGATGAGGCCTCGGCACGCGATGAGCTCGCGCAGAGTCGAGACTACCTGCAGACACTGCTCGGTGCACCCGTTGGCCTGTTCGCCTACCCCAACGGCAAGCCGGGGCAGGACTACGGCCCCCGCGAACCGGGCCTCCTGCAGGAACTCGGCTTCAAAGCGGCGGTGTGCACTGCTCCCGGCGGGGCCAACCGGGGTCGCGATCCCTATCAACTACCTCGTTACACCCCTCACGGCCGCACGCCCATGCGCTTCATGACCCAACTGATACGTTGCAGTCGCGAGGAGGCTGAGGCGGCCTGACGCCGAATCCGCTTATGGACCTTCGTGACATCGTCTTCGGCACCATCCTGATCTCCAGCCTGCCGCTGATCTTATACAGGCCCTGGATCGGGCCGCTGATGTGGTACTGGGTGGGCTTTTTTAATCCGCACCAGCAGGCGTGGGGGTTCTTTGCCGGTGCTCAGGTCGCACTCCCCGTCGCTATCGCGACCCTCGCAGCCACCGCCTATACCCAGGAGAAGCGCTGGCCACCGATGACTCGGGAGATGTGGCTGGTCTTCCTTCAGGTCATCCTGTTCACGGTGATTACGTTCGGCTTCGCCTGGCTCCCGGATGACGCGTTCGGGCTCTGGGATCAGCGGATGCGCATCATCTTGATGACCGTCATCACGGTAATACTGATCTACGGGAAGCAGCGCGTCATGGCGCTGCTGGCCATGATCACCCTGTCCATCGCCTACTTCGGCTTCAAGGGCGGCCCCTATACGCTCAGCACCGGATTCGGGGGGATGGTACTCGGGCCACAGGGAACGTTCATCGGCGGCAATACCGATATCGGCCTGGCTCTGGTGATGATCCTGCCTCTCACCTTAATCCTCGCCCGCCAGGTCTATCACGGGCGTTTCGAACTCCCGATCCGCATCCCCGGCTTCGAAACCTGGCACCGGCTGATTGGGCTCGCCCTCTACGGCGGCTTCTGGATGACCCTGATCTCGATCATTGGGACCCAGTCCCGCGGTGCCTGGGTAGCCCTGGCATGCACCTGGCCGTTCATCTTCTGGCGCCTGCGCTTCAAGTGGGCCCTGGTCGCCGCCGTCGTCCTCGCGGTTGGGGTCATCGGAGTCACGGTCCCGGACCGCGTGGCCCACGAGTGGCAGACCCTTGTCGAATACGAGGACGACGGGTCCGCACAGGGCCGATTCCACGCGTGGGATGTGGCTTGGAACATTGGGGTGGAGCACCCGCTGACCGGTGCCGGCTTTGGTGCCCAACGCATCGACGCCGAGCTATGGCGCTCCTACAGTAGCGATGGTGATGGCAGCCCGCTCGCACAGCACAGCATCTACTTCCAGACGCTGGCCGAGAACGGATTCCTGGGGCTCGGGCTGTTCCTGGCACTACTTGGCTTTACGCTGCTCACCCTGAACCGTCTGCGTCGCGACGCCGCTCAGCACCCGGATACGCTCTGGATCAGCGAGTGGTCGTGGGCCCTCGCCATCGGCCTGATCGGTTACTGCGTCGCGGGGGCCTTCTTGAGCCTCGCGTACTTCGACCTGATGTACGCCTTTATCGCCCTAGCCATCATCCTGCGCCGAGAATTTGAGGATGTCCGGGTCGCGGTACGGTACCCCAGCCCGACCACCGCCACAGCACCACAACAAACGCCGGTGGGCGAAGTCGGCTATCGTCCGGGTACTCCGCCGCGTGCCCTCTATCGACGCCCCCCTGCATAACGGGAGTTTGCATGTACTGCCTGATCGATCAGCACGGTGCGATGTCCGGACACCCCTCCCATCAATTGGCCTTTGATAAGGCCGATGACGAGCCCACACTGTTGGCCTGGTGGGCTTTTGATGGCGAGTGTCTGCAGATCCAGGCTGACCGCCTCGGCGTCATCCCACTCTTCCATGGCGTGTTACCGACGGGAGGCTACGTCGTCTCGGACTCACTGCTCGAGGCTTGCTCTCTCGCCGGGCAACCGCTGGATCTTGACCATGCGGCGATCGCCGTTTTCCTCCGGTTGGGCTACTACCTGGGGGAGGATACCCCCTTCAGGGCGCTCCGGGTTCTAGCCCCCGGAGAGCGCATCCATTTCACACCGCGAAGGCTCACACGGCATGTTCCAGATTTACCCATCATGGCGCCGCGAGCGTTACCTCGAGACGCGGCAATCAGGGAGTACGATTCCCTTTTTTCGGAGGCCATTCGTGCACGATCCGTCGGCACTCAGCTAAAGACCCTCCCATTATCCGGGGGGCGCGACTCCAGGCACATCCTACTGGAACTGGATCGCTTGGGCCGCCGACCTGAAAGGGCCGTGATCAGTGCTAGAAGCGGAACGGACGACACAGATCGCGCTGTCACTTTGGCGAAATACTTGGACCTTGACATCGACCTGGTCACCCAACCAGAAGACTTCTTCGCCCTCGAAAAGGAGAAAAACCGACGCAACCATTTCCTGACCGATGAGAACGCCTGGTACCTGCCTATTGCGCAACACCTCCAGGGAACCGTACTAGACGGGTTGGGCGGCGATGTCCTGTCCAACGGTTATGGTTTCAAGCGTCGACTGGCCTCCCTGATGGCAGACAACCGACTAAGCGAAGCCGCGTCGTTCTTGCTTCCATCCACAGCGAGCACCAAAGTCCTGAAACCCTTCTACCGCGACCAGTGGTCTCGGACAGTCGCAATGAATAGGTTGCATGCAGAGCTCGCAAGGCATGCAAAGGCGCCCAACCCAGTCGCTTCCTTCCTATTCTGGAATCGCACTCGTCGTGAGGTGGCGCTTATCCCCTTGACCCTAATCGCACCGCGGGCAGACGTCGCCTTGCCGTATCTCGACGCCTCCCTGCTGGACTTTTTCCTTTCCCTCCCGGCTGAGGACTTTGGAGAACCAGGTTTCCATGATGAGGTACTAGCTACCACCTATCCAAAAGCCTCCCAGCTCCCCTATGCCACGAAAAAAAAAGCCACGGGACAACGCTGGGCTCGCATCAAGCGCTCTCGCGCTTATCACCAGCAACTTCGCGCTGCGTTTGATCTTTACCGCCATGGGCATTTAGTCGGCCACGGGTGTCTGCCATATTTGCTCGAATCCTTCATTACGGGACACGACCGTCCTATCTCATGGCCGTTTCGTCCACTGCACCCCCTAGAACAACTGTTAGAGCATACCGCTGTACGAATGTAATGCCGACTACCTTAGGCCCTCGCAATCACCGTCTCACCCCGGTGACGGAATGCGGCGTCGCGCCCGGTCTATTAGCATGGCTGACGATGCACGCCAACGTGGCCAAGCACAGAACCAGTGCTTATCGAACGCAGAACCATCACCATAGCCACCACTCTAGTTTTATACCCCATCCTCCCGACTGATTGAATGCTCATCGATTGGTCAGACCGAGGCATAACTTTCTCCCAGGGCTTCCGCAGCCACTACGTTCTCTGCAAAATCCCGTACCCGACCGATGATCTCGGGCTCAACCCAGGCCGCGCGGTGGCACCCCCAATCCCAGTTTCCTTCGATAAGGTAAGGCCCTTGTGGTGAAATAGCGATATCCCAACCGATCGTTCGAACACCTGGAAACACGTCGCGGTGCGCGGCCTCCGCCACCTGCAGCACGCTGGTCCAGAAGGGGATCTTAACCCCCCCGAGCACTGCACCGCTATCCGGGTGTCTTTCACATGCGGTCACCTCAAAACCGTGAATCCAGAACCCAGTATCCCGCGTGGCTCCCCCGACTAGGTCAACGCCTATTATTACCCGCCCATCCCGGGCATTGTCTGTTATCGCCCCCCGCGCCCCGATCCTTAGAACGGCAACAAGCGGGACCACATTACGGCTGCCATCGATTCCGGTGACGATGCGCAGCGTATTCAGGGAGTTTTTATGGATTCGCTCGAGGACGGGGTGATTATAAATTTTCCTCTGCACAACAAATGGGCTATCGTAAGAGGCCATTTCTAACTCATTCGGGATGTCAAAAGAAGGCTGGCCATAATCAGAGCGCACACCGATGCAGAATATTTGCTTCCCTTGCTGACCGAACTGCGGCTTGGCAATAATTTCTTCACCCGAGAGCACATCGGGATCATTTTTGAAAAATGGTTCTTTGGCATGCTGACCATCCGGTACAAACGCCCCACGATGGAGCGTTCCTATAACCGGCGCGGTGGGCACCCCCTGCTCAGCCACCTTAAAGTAGAAGTCGAGTTTGTCAGTTAGGCTTTGGGCGTGCTCTTGGCCATTTCTGGAAGAGGTGTCCGCATAGCAGGTCCCCTGCCCGTACGAATCACGGACACTGTGGAAATAGGCGGGCCGGAGGATACGTATACGTCGCCGTCGCAAATCACAGTTAAACGCTAGGTAAGCGTCCGGTGTATTCTTAAAAATGACGGTCGCGTACAAGAGCTCGAAAAACCGACGGGGCAACGGCTTCCGCTCCTGATAACAATGGCCGCGGGGGTTGCTCCTAGCCAGACGAATTAGTGGCCGGATATTTCTGCAAATAAATGCACCCCTCCAGTAGTAGGGCTGCGCCTTTGACCATAACCGTCCGAGCCAATGGCTTTTGGATATTTTATTTTTGTTAATCATTTACAGACTCCCATAACCTGCCGGTCTCAATCACAACATAACGTAATTCGGGCTTTCCAAAACAAAGGCCACTCATACTCAGCATATTCTCAGGCAGCAATAGCTTGGTCGTCGCCGGTGTGGAAGCGCGCGCTGATATGGCATCAGCCACGATCTACCTCTGTTTCAGTTTTTATAGCACTCCCGCAGGCCGAGCTGCGAGCAGACAGTTTCGAGATCATAATTATAAGACAAATCCTTACTTAAATCACGGCGGTCATCCTGGGGCGATTGTGGCACGTAGTCTTTTCGTCCGATTCGTGTACAATGCCCCTCCCTGACCCTCTTCAGATCAATAGGATGAACCTTACCCCCATGGATCTCATGCCACGCTAGAATACCGCCCCCGTGATCGTAGTCATATTGACGCCGCAACCGAGCACGCAGAGAATCCGGGCAATTCGGATGCCTCCAGACGTTCCTCCACCAACCGGCACCGACTTCGAATTGTGAGCGGCTTGCCCCAGCCGTCGTGCAGCCGATGAGTTCCCAGAACCGATCACGTTTTCCGTACCACCTTTTGTACCATGGCCGACGACTGTCTAGTGCACTTATGTGCCCGTCCGGTAAAGCCTCAAACCACTCGGCCAAATCCTGCAGGACCGATTGTCGCACCAACAAGTCTGAATGCCAGAACGCCAGCCGCCCGCAGAACAGATGGGAAAATTCCACGGGAAACAGGAAGTGCATGATGGGATAGTTGAATCCGGCGTTGAAATCCACCCTCACCGCACCCTCCTCTAGCGGTGGCTCGCCGGAGCGCGGGTCACCCCCTACGACCGGGGTCCAATCGACGGACTTAACCAGTCGCTGCTGGACTCGACACCAGTCGGGATCGACATTCCAACACAGCCAAGGTTTCGCAACCCCCCGCAGCTGTTCCCGCCACTGCTGGGAGCACGCCTCGATCTCGGCGACCCGGCTTGCCGGAAACACATCCCAGTTCCCCTTTGCTTCGCGGAGCCACTGCCGCTGCTGGTCGGTGTAATCGCCTTCAGTCACGGTAGAACACCCCTACTACCCCGGTCATTCACCTTGGGCGCATACGCTCAACCTCGGGCCAGCCGAGCCAGACGATGGCTGCCATTGCGTTCATCCACCTTCGCAAGAGCAGCCTTCTTGGAGCAGAGAGACATACGCTAGGCCATCCCTGCTGCGAGCTGCGTTAAGCGCCCATCCTGTGCGATCAAATCGTCCCAGGAGCCTTCTTCCACCAAACGCCCCTGCTCCAGGACGAAGAGCCGGTCGCAGTTCTTGACCGTTGTCAGACGGTGGGCGATCAGGATGATCGTTTTCTGGCCAGCCAGGTTGTGCACGGCACTCATGACGGACTTCTCGGTTGCGGTATCCAGCGCGCTGGTCGCCTCATCAAAGATGAGTACCGCCGGATCCCGGTACAGGGCTCGTGCGATACCGATTCGCTGCCTCTGCCCACCGGACAACCGGACCCCTCGCTCTCCGATCGGCGTATCGTAACCACTGGGTAACTGCGTTCTAACAAAGCCATCCAGATTCGCCAGCCGGGCGGCTCGTTCCACAGCAAGCTCATCGATCTCCGAGGCTTTAAGCCCCAGGGCGATATTTCCGCGGACCGTGTCGTCCGCCAGAAAGATATGCTGTGGCACATACCCGATGCCGGCTTGCCAATCGCGCAGAGTCTGTTGACGCAGCGTGACCCCATCGACGCGCATCTCGCCGGAGTCAGGCGCCAGCAGTCCCAGCAGCAGATCGACCACGGTGCTCTTCCCTGCCCCCGAGGGCCCCACGATCCCCACTGTGGTATTGGCCGGGATCGCCAATGACAGTTGCTGCACAGCGTGCATCTCGGCGCCCGGGTACCGGAACGATACCTGGTCTAGCTCAATGGCCTGGCGCGGCACCATGGGCTCGGGCTGTCGTCGCTGGTGAACTAGGGGCACCACTTCCGAGCGATCATTGAGATCCTTCAAGAGCGTCTCCACCGCGGGCATGTTGAACCGTAGCTGAGCGAACGCTCCAAAGAGGCTCTGGAATGCCGGAATCAGACGCTTTACAGCCAAGGCGTAGAGACCAATGATCGGCAGCGCCTGCGCAACCCCTCCCCCATCGGCCATCAGGTAAAGAACAAGGAGCAGTACACCACCGAAGGCGATCGCCTCGATGGCGTACTGGGGTAAGTTCTCAAGGATCTGCGAATTGGCCTGGTGCCGCGCGAACTGATGGGCCGCCCCTTTGTACCGCTCCAGGTAAGGACGCTCTCGGCCAAGCAGGCGGATCTCCTTCGCCCCCGCGAAGGCCTCCCCGACCGCAGCAAAGCGCTTCTCGTTGGCGGAGACTCGCTCGGCACCGATCCGAGCCAACCATACCCGGGCAACCAGGTAGATCACGCCGTAGGTCAAACCCAGCACGCTGGCAGCAAGCAGCGTCAACCAGGGCTCTACGAGAAGGAGCAAGCCCAAAATGGCCAAAGCCAGGATCCCGTTGCTGAGCAGCTTTAAAAGGGGCATCAGCCCGCCCCGGATAGCGTGATTGGTCTCCTCCAAGATCGACTTGGACAGATCCGCGGAGTTGCGGTTGAGGTAGAACGTGTAGGGGCGCCGGAGATAGTCGGCCATCAAGCGGCAGGAAACACTGTATCGGCGCATGTGCGTAAAGCGGGTTTCGGTCCATTTCGTCGCCGCTTGAACCGCATTGCCGATGACGATCAGGGCGAAGGCGGCCCCACCAAGAAAGAAGAGGAACGAACGGGCCGTCTCGAAGGGCAGCACCTCATACGCCGCGCTTAGCCAGCGGTGTTCGTGAACGACCGATGGATCGCCCAGGACGGAGAGGAACGGCATAACCGAGGCGATACCCACCGTCTGGACGAAAGCGTTGACGACCATCAGCACGACGAGTCCAGCCGTCATATACTTCTCGCGTCGGGTCAGCAGGCTGAGTGTCTTGCGGGGAACCTCAACAAAGGAGCGCAGGATCATTGCAGGAGACATCCTCGGTGTCGGCGATTTTTGCGGCTAACTCCGACGACGGCTATCACCGGACGAAACAACCCCATGTCTGTATTGGGCCTTAGACCCCTGTACACCACCACTGACAGTGTAGACCGTGTGCCGAGCCCGTCATCCGTCTAGTCAGCGAAGGCACCCATTGCCGCCCCTAGCCACCTGGCTGAGCACGCGGTCATAGTCAACCCAACCTAGAGGGCTCCGGGCCCTCAGCTGCGGCTACGCAACCACGCCACCCTTCCGCCATCGAATGCTTTCTGCTATAGGACTTGAGGGGAAGGCCGATCATTGCTGCCGGCACCTCCGCCGATACGGGGCTTGGTCTTTCAAATGAAGCCACCTGGCACTTGGTACCAAGACCAACGGGTAGATAGCCACTATGGATCAAAAGCCGCCTCTCGTGCTCATCGTGGGCACTGGACGCTCCGGGACCACCTTTTTAGGCAAGCTTCTCGATAGCCATCCTCGAGTCCGGTACCGACATGAACCGGATTGGGCCTATGTCGACCCTTCACTTCCGTTCCTACCACGTCCAACAGAACAAGACGCTTACCGGCATCAGGCAGCGCAATACTTCCGCCGCCTTGCGGAGGTTCGAGCGGTGAAGGTCACCGGCAAGACACCGCTTTTCCGAAAGTCTTATCGTTCGGGCCCGAGAGAGGCCGCCCACCGTCTGAACCTCGCCATAGGCCACGTCCTCGACTCCTTGGGGATCGCTAAGAAACGCGACCTCGTGTGGGACATGGTGCAAAAGGACGCCACCGATGACCTGGTAACCGTCATCAAGAGCGTAAACTCCCTTGCTCGAGCGCCCCTATTCGCTCATGCGCTTCCCAACACACCGATTGTGCATATTATCCGGCACCCCGCCGGCGTCGTCGCCTCCCGACTCCGGGGGGCTAACCGAGGCTTGATGGGCTCTAAAACCTACATTGACAGCCTATTCGACGCGGGGTATGCGGAGGCATCAGGGCTGAAACGTGAACAAGTACAAGAATGGCCTCTAGAGAAGCAATTTGCCTTCGAATGGATGACGCTCAATGAAACCGTCTACCGGTCACTTCGGAACCACGAACAATACATCTGCGTGACCCACGAAGCTCTTTCTCGCTCAACTGAAAAGACCACTCAGTCAATACTTGCCCACATCGGGATCGACTGGAACGAGCAGACGGCGCATTTCATTCGCTCCCTGCGCGCGAAAACCGCTTCCTCCGGCTTTTTCGACGTCCAGAGAGCCCCAGAACCTCAGATCGAGAGATGGCGTAACGAAATGACTAACACGCAATTGAAATGGATCGAGGAGGTGATTGAACCTTCACGGGTCGGACAATGGTTTTTAAATTAAATTCCTCGAGGGCTGTTTTTGAAAAAAAAAACACGCACAGACGTAAATCTTGTCTTTAAAAGCATATCGGCACTATCCCTTGACCTTTTTTAAACGCTTCTCTTCCGCACCCACGCCTCACCCAAGCGCGGGCAACTTGCCACTGGGAAAAAACCCGCGACCACGGACTGCCCAGCTGTACGCCCGAGGTCTTCGCATAGCTTCGAAAAACACTTGAACATGAATGCTGGCAGCGACAGGGCTGCGAAACCTCGTTTACAATAAAGACCATTTTCCGGGCCGCCCACCGCCGCCATCCCAAACGGTATTGATCTATTCGCACTTGATGCCCAAACTGTAACAACTCAAATAGGCTGCGACGGCACGGACTCCATCATAGCGCCGGAGGGGTTTCTTTTAAATAGGCCGGATCAGAGCCTTTATAGTTTTTTCAGGACCAAATAGCAAGGTTCTCCACCATCGGGAATAGCGATGATAGACAGCGACCGCCACAAACGAAGCGTTGGAGAACCCCACCTTCCAGGATCCGGGTGCACCGGGGCTGCCCTTCGCCCGCCCGGAGCACCACCGCACTCGACCGGCACGTTCCATCGATTAGTTGCCCGCACGCGCCCGCCCCGAGCAGGCGATGGAGAAATGGTGCAACTAGGCAGAGCGTTGAGCTTGCGCCCCCCCCGGTCAGCAACTACGCTCAAATTGTGAGTGGGATCCCTATACATGTGAGGCCGATCAATCGATGCTACGCCTTTTCCCAGACCTTGTTTTCGCTTCCGCCAGGACGCGCCCCGAAAACATCGCGCTAACTCAAGCTGATCAGCGCTGGAGCTATCAACAGGTTGCGGAGGAAGTCGCATCATTAGCTACCGCCCTTCGCGGTTTCGGCCTTGAAGCCAACGAACGGGTCGCAATCTATTTGGAGAAGCGCCCAGAGGCCGTTATGGCACTTTTCGGTGCTAGCGCAGCTGGCGGCGTCGCGATTCCAGTCAACCCAGCGCTGAGACCGCACCAGGTCGCACACATCCTCGACGATTCCGGGGCAACTGTGCTGATCACCTCCGGTCCTCGCTTACAACAACTTTGGGATGCTCTAGACGGAGCACAGCCCTTCAAGGCCATCGTGGTAGGCGACTCGGATGCTGGAGAGCACCGGCCAAATCAACCCATCCCGTGGGGCGCGTGGCCTCGGGTGACATCCCCCCCCACCCCGCGGCGAATCGACTCCGATATGGCGGCAATCCTGTATACCTCAGGCAGCACCGGCCTACCCAAGGGGGTGGTGCTCTCCCACCGCAACCTCGTTACCGGCGCCATCAGCGTCAGCGAGTACCTCCAGAACGCCGCCTCAGACCGGATCCTCAGTGTCCTACCACTGAGTTTCGACTATGGCCTGAGCCAGATTACGACAGGCTTTGCCACAGGCGCCGAGGTTATCCTCCTCAACTACCTGCTACCCCAGGATGTCCCCCGCGCTGTGTCGCGTTACGAGGTTACCGGGCTGGCGGCCGTGCCTCCGCTGTGGATTGAATTGGCCAATCTTGATTGGCCCGACGCTGCCCGCAGTACCCTGCGTTATATCACCAATTCGGGTGGCGCGATGCCACCTTCAACGCTTCAAAAACTCCGCGACCAATTACCCGGAACGGCACCCTATCTGATGTACGGGCTCACAGAAGGGTTCCGTTCCACTTACCTACCCCCAGAGGAGATCGATCGGCGACCCGGGTCGATCGGCAAGGCTATCCCCAACGCCGAGGTGCAGGTCGTGCGAGAAGATGGTTCGCCCTGCGCCCCCAATGAGCCCGGCGAGCTCGTTCATCGGGGTCCTTTGGTTAGTCTGGGATACTGGCAGGCCCCCGACACGACCGCTAAACGCTTCCGCCCAGCACCCGGACAACCTGCTGGACTCCCACTGCCGGAGATCGCGGTCTGGTCGGGAGATACGGTTTACGCTGACGAAGATGGCTACCTCTATTTCGTAGGCCGGAACGATGAGATGATCAAGAGTTCCGGCTACCGAATCAGCCCCCAAGAGATCGAGAACGTCCTCGACGGAACGCCTGGACTCACGGAGGCAGTCGCCATCGGTGTTCCGCATCACCGCTTAGGAGAGGCAATACTAGTCCTCGCTACCGTAGAGGAGGGGCCAGCCGGTGCATGTGAGGACGATTTGCGGGCGAGGTGCCGCCAACAACTCCCCCCCTTCATGGTGCCATCAGCCTTCCTCCTTTGGACGCAACCACTGCCACGCAATCCCAACGGTAAGGTCGATCGAGCAGGCCTTCGCCATCGTCACGCGGAGTTCTTTGCCGAGACGGAGGAACCATGAACCCGCACGTCGCTCACTTGCCCTGTATGGAGGTCTTCTCCATACAGGACGGTGAATTAACGCTACAAGGCGTCCCGGTCACACAGTTGGCCGAGAGCGCCGGACAGACGCCGTTCTTTGCTTATGATCGAGCCATGATCGACCACCGCGTGGCGGCATTGCGCGCTACGCTCCCGCCCGAGATCCATCTTCACTACGCGATCAAGGCCAATCCTATGCCGGAACTCGTCCAGCACCTCGCCCGAATGGTCGACGGCTTGGACGTGGCGTCCGCTGGGGAGCTGGCGCTGGCACTTGAAACCGAGACCGCCCCGGCCGATATCTCCATTGCGGGGCCGGGGAAACAGGATCACGAGCTTGCTCGGGCATTGGAATCCGGCGTCACCATCAACTTGGAGTCTCCCGGCGAGCTGGAGCGCCTGGCCGAGCTGGCCAACCGGCACGGGCGCACCCCCTCTGTGGCGATCCGGATCAATCCCGATTTCACGCTCAAGACGTCTGGTATGCAGATGGGCGGCGGCCCCAAGCAGTTCGGGATTGATACCGAGCAGGCCCCGGCAGTTCTGCATCGAATCGGCGAACTCTCTTTCGATTTTCGAGGTTTCCAGATCTTCGCAGGTTCCCAGAACCTGAACACGGACGCCCTCATCACTGCTCAGAACGGCATCTTCGAACTCTTCAACCGCCTTGCCGACGAGGCTCCCGCTCCGGTCACTCTGCTCAACATGGGGGGAGGGCTTGGCATTCCCTACTTCGCCAACGATAGACCCCTGGACTTAGACCGCTACGGGGAACACCTGCACCGCCATGTCGCGGCTTGTCGCCAGAGGTTCCCGAATGTCCAGATCGTGCTTGAGCTCGGCCGCTACCTGGTGGGTGAGGCCGGAGTTTATGTCGTTCGCGTTATCGATCGTAAGGTTTCGCGCGGGCAGGTCTTCCTGGTCACCGATGGCGGCATGCACCACCACCTTGCAGCCTCGGGGAATCTTGGCCAAACCATACGCCGCGACTACCCCATCGCCCTTGCCACGGCGATGGACCACCCCGCCGCGGAGGACGTGTCTGTTGTCGGTCCGTTGTGCACGCCGCTAGATGTTCTGGGTAGTCGCGTCCCTCTCCCCTACGCGAAGCCCGGGGATCTGATCGTGGTGTTCCAGTCCGGCGCTTACGGTCTGAGTGCGAGCCCAACCTATTTTCTTAACCACCCTAAGGCAGCGGAATTACTTGTTTGACCCCGGACCAAGTCACTGCATTGCTGCGTGAGACCTGCTCCCGCCGGACTTTCCTGTCAGCCCAGAGCGCTTCATCCAGGGCGCTTGCCCAGCCCTTAGCCAATCGTAATAAAATAAAAGTTTAGAAACAGAATCCAAGAATCAAAAACACGAAGGCAGCTCGAAAATGGCCAGCACCCCAAGCGTCTCCGTCATCATCCCCGCGCTGAACTGTGCGCCTTTTATTAGTGCCGCGATCGAGAGCGTCCTCAAACAGGGTGGTGATCAGCTAGAGGTACTTGTCATTGACGACGGATCTACGGACGAGACCGCAAATATCGTCCGGAGCTATCCAAGCCCCGTGCATCTGCTCCGCACGCAGACACCTCGATCCGGCGCTGCTGCCGCCAGAAACGTGGGGCTGCGCCACGCACACGGCCGCCTCATAGCCTTCCTGGACGGAGACGATGTCTGGTTACCCGGGAAGCTAGCACTGCAGACCAGCACATTGGAGAACCACCCCGACGTAGCACTCGTCTGCACTCGCGGCGGAAGATGGGAACCGGACAACGAATCCTATGAACAAGCCCATCAACGCTTCATCACTGCCGATGCCACCTCGGAACCAACTGACTTCTACCCCGCCGGCTGGATTTACCACATGCTTTTGCTGCGACCAGCCTGGGTGTGGACCTCTACAGTGGTAATGCGCCGAGAACTGGTGGAGAAGGTCGGTGAGTTTGACGAGTCTTTGCGCTTAGGCCAGGACTACGAGTATTGGCTTCGCTGCTCCCGCGAAACCCAAATTTTACGCGTGGCGAAAGTGCTAGCCCTCTACCGACAACACGCCAACAATTCCACCAATAAACCGCGCAACCGGAACTTTGAACTAGAAGTGGTTCAAAGAGCGCTCGATCGCTGGGGAAGGCATGGCCCCGATGGCCAAGCTGCTGATAAGAAACAAATCAAGAAGAGATTTGCACGAATGCATTTCCGTATGGGGTATCAGCATTTCTGGGCTGGAGACCCGCGCATTGCAGCAAAAGAATTCTATCACTCGATCCGCACCAACCCGAGAGCCTGGCGTGCGTGGGCCTATGCCAGCGCATCAGCAGTACGCGGTCTTTTCGTCCCCACCCCCCGGAACCAGAAACCTCCGAGCGGGGGCGAGCGCCGGCACGGAGAGTAGGCATGCCCGCCATCGATCCCATTCCAAAGATGCCGCTACTCACACAAACGCTATGGCGCGGCACAGGCCGGGACAAACTGCATTATCCGTCGGTGCTTGATCGACCTAACCTGTACCACTTTAACTGGGCGCGGGAAGGACTCGAAATGGCCCTCCGCGCTTTGGGTCTCAAACCGAACGATGAAGTGCTGCTGCCCGCCTACCACTGTTTATCCATGATTACGCCGGTACTGCGCGCCGGCGGTCAGCCAACCTTCTACCCGGTCCAAGCCGATACACGCATCGAAGTCTCTGAACTCAGTCGCCACATTACAGCGCGGACCCGCGTCGTCATAGCTCCCTACTTCTTCGGTTTCGACCAACCCATGAGCGCCATTAGGGAACTCTGTGATCGATCCGGAGTGACCTTGATCGAAGACTGCGCCCACGCCCTGTACGGCACACCGGGGGGCCAACCCGTTGGCTCAATCGGTCACTACGCAGTGGCCAGCCCTTGGAAATTCCTACCCGTGACTCGGGGCGGCTGCCTGGTCGTGAATGATCCCGTCACCCATCCGGCCCCCAAGATGCCCGCCGGACCAACGGCCCGCGCCGAACTTAAGGACGGCCTCAACACCCTTGAACGTTCCATGGACTATGGGCGACTGCCCCTGCTCAACCCCTTCTTGCGGCCTATCCTGTCGCTAAGCGAAGCGCTCTCGCGCCGCCGCCACTCCACTCAGGGGGTAGAAGCCGATTCACGCCCATTGGACGAATCAATCGCTTGGGCTGACCCGCCCCCGGCACCCCTGAGTCGCGTCGGTCGTTGGTTGCTACAACATAGCGACCGAATGGCTCAGTGCGAACTGAGGCGTGAATACTACCTGCGCCTGGCCGAGGCCTGGCGCGACCTGCCGGGGGCCACCCTCCTCCACAGACGATTACCCGACCATGTCGTTCCTCAGGTCGTACCCTTAACCACGCGGAACCCCCGGGACTTCGCGGCGGCGCTGCTTTCCGAGGGCATACCGGTTATCCGGTTCGGTGGGCAACTGTGGCCACGAACGCCCCCGCAGACATGCACGAATGCGCCCATGCTATCCGCTTGCGTATTCCAGTTTCCGTGCCACCCAAGCTTGACCACCGCGGAGGTCGACTCGATCGCAAGACGCGTGCGAGCAATCCTGCTCAACACCCCATCCGGTACCCCCTCGCCCCGGGATTACGGCCGATCAGCGGAGATGGAACAACCATGAGCACCAGATACCCGTGGACTGTCGAGCGACTCGACTTGAACTCCAACGAGCTTCTCCCCGATGACTGGCAGCGACTCAATCAACGCTGTTGTGGCGCCCACCCGCTGTTATCCGCCGATTTCTTCACCGCTCTGCTCCGCCACTTTCCTGGCGAAGACGTCTACCTAGCCGCGCTGCATGATCGCGAGCTACCGATCGCTATGGCGCTGTTAACCCCCCTCACCGCGATGCGCTGGGCACTCTACCATCCGAGCCAGGCCCCTTTGGGACCCATCCTGCTCGATTCGTCACAAGTGGATCCCGATCGCGCCCTGGCAGACCTCCTCGATACCCTACCGGGGCAGACCCTGCAACTGGATTTAACTCAGCTAGATCCCACTTTTTTCCCTGTGGCGTTCGACTCGAATCGAGTCGAGAGGATCCACTATGTCACGACTATGGCGGTATCCCCTGAGGGCAGCTTCGAAACATACTTAAGCAACCGACCGCGCAAGTTACGCTCCAACCTGCGACGCTACCGGCGCCGACTCGAAGAGGCAGGCATGCAAATCGAACTGAAGTGCCTGACCGACCCGCAGGCGGTAGCAGAGACAGTCGATGAGCACGGCAGATTGGAGAGTTCCGGATGGAAGGGTGAAATCGGCACGGCCATGCGCCCGGACAACTCTCAAGGACGATTTTATCGTGACTTGATGAAAGATCATGCATATGAGGGTAAGGGGTGGGTTTATTGTCTAAACGTCGACGGCAGCATTGCCGCCACTTGGCTGGTCATCCGAGGCGGTGGCATGATCTCGATGCTAAAAACCGCCTATGATGAATCCCTTGCCAAGTACTCAGTGGGTCGAGTCCTCCTAGTTGAGACCTTGGAGGAGTTGTTTAAGATCGATGGCGTCCAAAGCATAGAGTTCTACACGAATGCCAATGCGGATCAACTGGAGTGGGCGACGGATAGCCGTTCGATCGAGCACCTCAATTTTTACCGCCACCAGGCCGTACAGCGGTCACGTGCGGCGGCACGCCGGGCAAACCAGGTATTCAGGCAGATCCAGGCCGTTTGGAAGCGAAAACCTTGAGTGCCTTCCGCCCCACTTGGCGGGCCACCAACGCAGAGGAGGTGGACAAATTCTGCCACGCTGGCTGGACGTCTCGCCACGCCCATAAGGCGTCCCGGGTGGAATTCACAAAATCCGCCCCGAAGGTGCCCACATCCTTTGCCGCACTGGCTAGTGATACTTCGCCTTGGGTCACGCCCGAGAAGAGCTCAGGCAACCGCCTCAGGTCTCCCCCTAGCCACCGCATACGTTGGCCAACCGGGTAGGAATCCGGAATCTCCGGCTCCTTGCCATGAAGTAGTTGCCAGGCATAGTAAGGGAAAGCAACTCCGCACTGGATCGGCAACCCAATCGACCCCCAGCAGCGGCCGTTGATCTCCATCAAAGCGGCCCGTCCAGATGCTGCATCATAGCGCATCTCCACCATCGCCAGCCCCTGCCACTCCAGCGCCTTCAGCAGTTCCACAGCGTAACTGCGCAACACTGGATCCGGCCTTTCACTAACGCAACGCACCGCAACACCACCGCTGCGTGGGAGCTCCTTGAGACGGCGATGCTGAAATATCGTCACCGGTCTACCCCGGTCCATCAGCACCTCAACACCGACCCCACTTCCCGGAACGTACTCCTGGACCATCCACTCGGTACCCCACGC
Source organism: Halorhodospira halophila SL1 (assembly GCF_000015585.1). Lineage (NCBI taxonomy): Bacteria > Pseudomonadati > Pseudomonadota > Gammaproteobacteria > Chromatiales > Ectothiorhodospiraceae > Halorhodospira > Halorhodospira halophila. Next base: position 1,710,051 of record NC_008789.1, read on the forward strand.
GCTGTGGGCGTTCAGAAAATCCTGCAGCTCGCTGTGTCGATTAAAATAGCGGATGCGTACCGGACTGGGCCTGCCACGATCTGAGGGTTTAACCACAACCGGGAAATGCAGATTTTCAATCCAGCTCTCTGGCTCTTCATCGGCGCGAATGTAAAGGGTCCGCGGCATAGGCACCCCGAGACGCTCGGCTACAGCTAGGGTTCCCGACTTATCCAGAACGCTTCGCGCCCGCTCTTTGTCCGGGTACATGCGCAGAATGCGCTCACCGAGTACGTCATCACAAGCCGCTAAAGCGCTAAGAGCACCATCGCCGACTGGCACTACGGTATCGATACCGTAGCGATCAACAGCCCCAAGGAGGCTCTCACAGAAAGCATCAAGCGAGTCATCTGGATGCTCGAGCGTCAGATATCCTTCGAGGGCTTTCGTTTTGATTGACGCTCCCTCGCCGGAAAAACAAGCCCCATAGACTGGGATTCCCTTGCCACTCAGACAACGCGCGACGGGCACCACAATCCGCGGGAAATGCCCCAGCAGCAGGGTGGCAGGCGGTCTGTCAATCTTCATTCAGCACCCATCACGACGGCTCGCTTCAAGCCACTGCAGCGTCCATTCCGCCACCTGATTGCGCCAGACGGCACGAGAGAAGGTGTGATCCGCTCCCTCCAGGCGGCGGGTAGTAACTCGTTCCTGATCAAGCAGCCCAAGCCACGAGTCGTTTCGTGTCGCCGTATCGACAAACTCGGCCGCAGTCAGGTCGTCTCCGCTAAGCACGAGCAGGATCGGCCCGTCGAAGCGGCGCCAGCCGGCTGCCATGCGCACCGGGAGAGGATCCCCAGGGGCCAAACCTGCTGACTGACCCTCCGGCCAATGGCCACGCCGCGCATTCGCCCGCAGGACAACAGCTACCTTTTCCATTAGCCCGCGGGCAGATCTCGTCAGACTGAGTCGCCCCGTGAGGAGGCGCATCCAGAAGTCCCCACTGAACAGTTGCCGCCAGTAGTAGTGGCGCAGATAAGCACTGGCAATCCCGGCCTCAGTGCGCACCCAAGGATTGAGGAGCACAAGCCCGCTGATTCGGCGATCCTGCGACGCATAGAGCAATGCCGCGGAGGCCGCATCACACAACCCCCAAACCACAACCTCGCGAACCGCTGGAGTAAGCCGCTGAAACTCATCGATCGCGCAGCCGATATCCGTCTCTACAGCGTCGTAGCCGCGCTGCTCGCCACCCGCATCTCCCATGCCTCGATAGTCAAAACGAAAGACCGGAACCCCGTGCTCCGCTAGGTAGCGGGCGAGCAGGAGAAACTGTCGGTGACTACCGATCCGATACTGCGGACCACCGACGACCAACAGAAGACCACGCTCAGCGCTTTGCAACGGGCGGTGGAGGATGCCGGGCAACTCTTCCCCTTCAATGCGGAAGACGGTCGCCTCCTCCAGTGCCTCAGCACAGGCTAGCCGTGTTGCACTTGCCATCGCGTGGTTTCCTCAATCAAGGCAGGTGCCGTACCAATCTCCTGGGTTGCCCAAAACGGCTCCCCGGGGAGGGCTTGTGCCTCCACCCGCACTTCTTGACTGCGCCAGCCCTGAACGATCCGCTGGCTAGCCGGAGAGAGCGAAGCCCCGCTTCCCTCCTCCTCACTAGAGCCGGACACCTCCAACCACAGAACTGAATCAGCCGGCGGCTGAAGGCGCGCACGATTAAGGGCTGCAGCTAACTGCGGGTGCAGAGTGTAGCCGGCAATCTCCAGGGGCTCGCCCTGTTCCAACCGCTCTCGCAACGCTCGCGTAGTCTCGGCCGCCTCGCCGTTGAGCATGCCAGAAGCCATCCTCAGGCGTAAGAATTGAGTCAAAAAGTGCTGACCATTGACCACCGGCTGCCAGAGTATGACGCCCCGCAGCGAAAAAGGCAGCCGTTCGGCCAAGTCAACCGCCAGCAGACATCCCGCGCGCAAGCCCCATAAGGTTACCGGCCCTGGGTAGCAGTCCATGACCTCAGAAAGGCCGTCGGCCAAGTCGTCGACCCATAGTTCCCAACGACCGTCGGCGAAGTCACCGCCGCTATCACCGCAGCCGTAACAATCAGGCACAAGCACCGCCCACCCCTCGCGAGCCAGGGCGCGGGCTTGTTGCGCGATCATGCGCCGCGATTTGTTCAGCTCTTCCGCGAACGGCGGAGTGTGGAGAACAACCCCGCGAGGCTGGCGATCTTGAGGCAGAAACAAAACCTCGAAGAGGGAGCCCTGGCGACCCGCCCGAAACCTAGGGTGCATTGCCGCACTAGAGTTCGTTGATCTTCCCATCAACAAAGTCTGCCAAGCTACCTAAAGTGGCGAAGGTCTCACCACTGACCTCGTCATCCTCAATGATGAAACCAAAGCGCTCCTCGCAGGCCGTAAGCACTGAGACAACCGCCATGGAATCCAACTCCGGCAACGCTCCCAACAGCGCGGTGTCACGATCAAAACGCTTAGCACGCCCACCTAAGCTTAGCGTAGCGTCCAAGATCCCTTTGACTTCCTCAATACTCGACATGCGAACTCCACTCTCCATCAATTCGTTCCGGCAAACCCCAAGCTGTTCAGGGACACTTTAAGCCAAGCGTAGCATCCTCAAGCACCCTGCTCGGGCTTGAAGGACGTCTACCAGACACCAAGCGGGCCAACGCGATCTCGCGGTCGCCTGGAGCGCAGCTCAAGAGTGACTACACTGAGGGCACCAGACGCGAGGATAGGCTCTCGGTCGCGCCGCAGCCAGCACCTTGAACGCGTTGCGGTCGGATCGACGACTCAAGGAAGGACGTATTGGCGAACATGACCATGTTCTTTTACCGAGATAGGCAGCTAGCAGCCGCCAGGTTGGCACCCCGCTTCCATGTAACCAGGTCTCTTCGGCCTTCTTCAGTATCCTGCCTAACCGCACAAGGGACGGTCCCCTCGGCATGAGGATCCTGTTTGTCTCCACGCTCAGTCACATCCCACAGCGAGCGAGCGGGGCCAATAGCTCAACCGATCAGCTCTGCCGCGGACTCTCATCGAGGGGGCACCACGTGGCTGTCCTATCGAGTCTGAGAGGTGGAGACCGACTCGCTTGGTGGAACCGCCTACGGCACCACCTGACACCGGGGCAGAACCTCCCACCGGACCGGGCATGCGGCTACCTGACCTACCGCGGTTATGCTCCCCTGAAAGATCTCGATGAGGCCTTGGGTGACTTCCGGCCCGACATTGCCGTTGCTGATGTCGGAAAGACCAGCCGTATCGCTGAAGCGCTACGGGCGCGCAGAGTCCCCACAGTGGCCTATCTACGCGACCTGGAACCGGAGACGTTCTCGGATCACCCCGTCACTGATCCACAGGTGAGCTTCATCGCCAATTCTCAGTTCACTGCCTCAGCCTATGCACAGCACCGCGACCTCCAGTGTCAGATTATCCGCCCGCTGGTTCACCCGGAGTATTACCGCGTGAATTCAACGCGCGAAGTCGCACTCCACATCAACCCCTCCCCGAAGAAAGGCATCGACATCACGCTGAATCTGGCCGAGGCTCGCCTGGACATCCCGTTCCTGCTGGTCGAAACCTGGAGTCTGGCGCGCGAGCTGCGCGAGCACTACCGCCGCCGTGCCGCCGAATTGCCCAACGTGCGTGTCGTCCCGACTCAAAGGGATATGCGAGCCTATTACGGGCGCACCCGGGTCGTCCTGGCGCCGAGTATCTGGCCGGAGACTTGGGGTCGCATTGCTACAGAGGCTCATATCAGCGGCATCCCGGTCTTGGCCAGCACACGCGGCGGCCTGCCCGAGTCGGTGGGTCCGGGCGGAACGCTGCTGGATCCCGAAGCGCCTTTGGAGCAGTGGGTCGAGGCCCTCGGCAGGCTTTGGGACGATAGGACGGTCTACGCAAGGCTAAGCCGTGCCGCCCTGGACCACGCCGACCGGCCGGAGATTCACCCCAAACGGGTTTTGGATGACTTTTCAGGCGTTCTCGAACAAACCCGCGCGATGGCCACAGCGTCGACTCCCGCCTAAGCCACGGCCACGGGGCAAAGGAGCACCCCAAGGATGAAACCGCCCGTCGCTTCCACGCTGATCCTCGGCGCCTGCCCACGCATTGTCGTCCCGATCGGGCACTGCCTGCGCCAGCGCGGGATTCCCGTCGTGGCCGGCTCACTGTTGCCAGGCAGACCGGCCATCCGCAGCCGCACCCTGCGCGAGTTTCGGCGGCTTACGCCACCCTCGCTGTGCCAGGACACGTTCCGGGAGGAGTTGAATCGGCTGATCGTCGACCACAACGTCGACACCCTGATCCCCACCGGCGACGAGGTGCTGACCGCGCTGGCCCGCGAAGAAGCCTTTTGGCGCCAGCGCCTCCACGTCTGCAGCCCCCGCTGGGCGGTCGCCCGGCAGGCCCTGGACAAGGCAGAGATTGCACGGCTGGCCGAGGAACGTGGCATGGCGTGTCCGCGCAGCCTGCTCGTCCGTCGGTCCGAGGATATCGAGCACCTGCCCAATGACTTCCCCTTCCCGGTCATCATCAAGCCCGCTGACAAAACTCGGAGCAACCAGCTGCGCCTGCGCAGCTTCGACGAACCGAGCGCCCTCAAACGCTTCGTTGCCCGATACGCCCGGGCGGAGGAGCCGTGGCTGATCCAAGAGCACGTTAGCGGTTACGGCTTGGGGATCGCGGCGTTGATGCACGACGGCGAGCCGCTGACCCTGTTCCAGCACAGCCGGCTTAAGGAGTACCCGATCACCGGCGGGGTGGCCACACGCTGTGTTGCCCAACCGGTCGATCCCGGGCTTCGAGAGCAGACGATTGAACTGCTGGGCGCCCTCCGTTGGCAGGGCATAGCCATGGTCGAGTACCGCTACAATCCGATGACCGACCGCAACGTGCTTATTGAAGTCAACGGCCACTACCAGGAGTCCGTGGCCCTCCCGCTCCATTGCGGGGTCAACCTGCCCTGGTACGAGTGGCAGCTCGCTCACGGGCAACACCCGCAGCCTGCGGGTTACCGGCCAGGGCGACGGCTGCGGTGGCTGGCCGGGGATCTGCAGCGCCTGCCGGAGGCCGCGGGGGCAGTCGTCGCCGGGGAGATTCCGATCCGGCAGGCGGCCCACGATACCCTCACCCTCTTCACCGACTTCCTGGCGCCCTGCACCCACGATGCCCTATGGCGATTCCGAGATCCGCTCCCCGCGCTGGACGAGCTCAACCGGGCCTTACGCCAGGTCGGCACCAAGGTGTTGCGGAAATTCGGCAAGCTGACCCTGCCGCAGCGCGGGTACCAGTCCTTGGACCGGATGATTGCCCTCGGGCCGCGCGGAGCGTGGCAATACGGGCGGCTAAGCCGCAGCAGTCCACCGACCCCGCCGGAGCCACAAGAGCTACGAAAGGTACGCACGATCCTGTTCATCTGCCACGGCAATATCGCCCGGAGTGCCATGAGCGCTGCATGGCTGCGCAGCGCGCTGCAGGAGCGGGGCGCGGAGCACGTGACAGTGGAATCAGCCGGGGTCTCAGCATCGGATGGCAAGGGCGCCGATCCGGATGCCGCCGGGGCAGCGCCCTGCTTTGGCATCTCGCTTGAGTCCCACCGGGCCCGTCGCGTCACCGCCGCCCATGTGGCTGCGACCGACGCCATCTTCGTGATGGACTACCTGAACTGGGTGCGCCTCATGCGGCACTTCCCGGAGGCGAACGGGAAGACCTGGCTACTCGGCAGCCTGGACCCGGAGGCAGGTCGTTTGGCCGAGTACGGAGCGGAAATCCGCGACCCCTATGGGCAAGGTAGGCGCCAGACCGAGGCCTGCTTCTTGCAAATCGTCGCCTGCCTGCAGGAACTGCTCCGACATCTAACGGGCTCAGAACAGACTAAGCCCTCCCCTCCGTTAAGAGATGTCCCCCCCCACCTCTTACTAGCGCGCCCTCTTAACGCCGCCCCGATTCGCGAACCCGGAACCCGTCACCGTCCGGCTCGGCGTACTGCGCAAGCCAATCGCGTAACGCCGGGTCGGCACCTTCGCGGGTCGTCACCGTGGCATCGAGATGGTAGCTGCCGTCTCGCGAGACCTGCCATTGGCCGTCCAGTGCGACGGGGCCGCCCTGGTCGTGGACCTCTCCGTAGGCACGGTTGTCCGAGCTGCTGACCGACGACACCACACTGCCCAGATCCAACCGTTCGCCTTCGTGGGTGACAGTCAAATCACGGCCTGTGACGCGCCCCTCAACCGACCGGAGCTCGCCGTCGTTGCTCAAGGACAGGCGATCGATCTGGTAGGCGACCGTACCGCTAACCGGCGGCAGTTCGACCCCGCGCTGGCTTGCCATCTGGCGCAGGCGATCCATAGAGACCTCGCCGCTCCCCTCAGAGACTTGCCAGCCGCCAGCCGAGCGAGTGGCCACCCCCTGGAAACGGGCGTCGTCGAGACTACCGTCCAGGTCCACCTTCAGCCGACCAGCGACCAGGGAGCGACCCTGAACCTCCCAGGCGACATCCAGGGTGCCGGGGTCCACCCCCCAGAGCCGGGGGATTTCAAGCCGCTGCACCCGTCCTGCGCGCAAGCTGCCCTCCACCTCCGCTCTGCCCCAGGCAGCCGGAACCGGGAGGTGGCGTTCGGCGGCGTTCCAGGCTGACCCCGCGGGGATATGGCCGACGGCGTAGACGGTCCCGGCGACCAGACCCAAGAGAAGCAGCACCGTGATGACAAGCTTTCTCATGCGCTCTGACCTGCTGGTTCGTTGAAGGCGGCGGCGCGCCGATCGATACCCCGCCGCAGGGGTCGATCAAGGCCGGAGCAGTTCCATCAGCCGCTCCTGCCGGGTCGCCACGGCTTCTCGATCGGCATCGGGCACCGAAGCGAGGAAGTCCGTCACCCGCTCCCGCTGCGCCTTGATGTCGGCAATGATTTCGCCCTTGGCGGCATCGCCGAGATGCGGATTCTCCTCGATCTGCTCGATGGCCCCCTCCAACTGGGCTTGTAATTCCCGCGGGTCGCCGGCCTCCAAAGCGATCAGCGCGCGGTAGATCCGCGCGCCCTCTTCCGCCCAGGCCGCAGCCCCTTCATAGCCGTATAGTTCGAGCGCTGACGCCGGATCTTCCAGCGTCTTGGCTGCCTCTCGGAAAGCCGTCTCGCTCTTGCCCACACCGCGCAGCTCACTCGCCGGGTGCCAATCTTCCATGCCCTGCTCCGCCGCGTGGTCATGCAGGGCGCCGACGGCCTCCTGCCACTGCTCGACTCGCTCGGGGGTCAGGGCCAGCGCCATCCCGGGCACGAGCCCCCCGAGCAATGTCAGCGCGGTCACCAAAGCGCAGCGGTTGCCCATAGGCAAACTCCAGTCATTTGCATGTTTCGGCCGGAGGGTATCAGCCTACGCAGCCTGCCGCTCGGGAGCATGTGTGGGCCAATGGATTTAGCGCATCCCGTGCTTAGCCAGCAGCTCGTAGATCGTTGGCCGCGTAACTCCCAGTTCCGTCGCTGCGCGCGAGATGTTCCCGTTGCACCGGCCCAAGGCCTCGGCGACGACGCGTCGCTCCGCCTCATCGCGCACCTCGCGCAACCTGGGCAGATCCCGCTGAACGGTCAGAGAACGCGGCAGCGGCAGCCCGAGGTCTTCGGCACGAATGGCACCTCCCTCCGAGAGGATCACCGCTCGCCGGAGCGCGTTTTCCAGTTCACGAACGTTGCCAGGCCAGCGATAGGCGGCGATCACGGCCAAGGCATCACTGCCCAGCTTCCGCGCTCGGGCCTTGTGCTGCCGGACCATTCCTTTGAGAAGCGCGTGGGCAATCAGTGCGGGATCTCCTGGCCGCTCGCGCAGGGGCGGAAGCCGCAGTTGAACCTCGGCAACCCGGTAATAGAAGTCGTCACGGAACGCTCCCTCTCCCATCCGCTCGACCAAGTCCCGGTTGGTCGCGCAAACCACCCGGACGTCCACCGGGATCTCTCGTCGCCCCCCCAAGCGCTGAACCGTCCGCTGTTGCAGGAAGCGCAGCAGCTTCGCCTGAACCTCCAGGGGCAACTCTCCGATCTCGTCGAGGAATAGGGTTCCCCCATTGGCACGCTCGATCCGCCCCACCCGGGCCCGGTAGGCCCCCGTAAAGGCGCCACGCTCAAACCCGAACAGCTCACTCTCAAGCAGTTCCGAAGGGATCGCGGCGCAGTTAATCGCCTCCAGCGGAGCAGCGGATCGCACTCGGTTCAGCCCATGCAGAGCCTTCGCAAAGAGCTCCTTCCCGGTGCCACTCTCACCGAGAAGCAGGACGGTAGCATCCGAGGGAGCGAGCCGCTCCGTATCCCGACAAAGCTGGATCATGCGCGGGTCACCGGTCACCAAGCCCAGCCGGCGTGGCCCCGCATCGCCAGATGGGCTCCGCCCCCGGCCCAGCGGTGCGTCAGACTCTTCATACCGGTCCGGATCCGCCCCTTCGGAAAGCGCCCTTTCCACAGCCCGGATCAGCGGTGCGGCGGCTTCCGGCTCCACGTAGAAACCCGCCTCAAGGGGGATCGAAGTCGCACCAGCCGACCGCGCTCTTCCCACCCGCAACCCCTGCCCCTCTTCAATGAGGTACCAGACCCTGGAGCTGGCCTCGGTACTTTCCGCTACGGCCATCGCTTTGAGACCTCCCTGGCGGTCCGCACTCCGGAATACGTCCCCGGTTAACGGAGCCAAGAACCCGCGCTAGATACTAGGGGAATGGCACTGGGCGGCTCGGCAGCCCGGTAAAACCCCAGCGGGACCCGGAGGCGCGGGACGGAACCCCGTGGACCGCTGGGGTTAAACAGCTATGGTAAAAATAGCACTTGGCAAGGGAGAAGCCAGCGCTCGGTTCACGCTAGCCCCTTGTGGGGAACAGCAGCGTGGGCACCGGCGATCCGACCCTTAACCTGATTTTTTTCAGGGCACCCCCTTGAGAAGATGCACTGGACTCAATAACCGGCGTCCTCGCCGGCATCCTCAGCATCCTCGCCAGCCTCTTCGAGGGAGTCACCCGCCTCTTCGACCGCATCATCCACTTCCTCGCCTGCGTCCTCCGCCGGCCCGCTGTTGCAGCCACTTAGCGCGACGAGGAACAGTCCCATCACCAACGCGATACCGATTGCTTTTAGATATTTCATCATGATTACTCTCCTGGTTTTTCCACCTTCAGAATCGGAAACACCCCTTTCGGAGGAACCAGCCTAGGGGGGACTTCGGCTTCTCGTCTGTCTGCTATCGAACAAAACCCGGTTGCAAACAATCCGGTTTTGGTGGCACCCCCATACTGGCGAAATTCCACAAGGCCTGTGTGGATGCCGCACCCAGCCGTCAATTATTCTGGACAGCTGATAGCAAAATCGTACTTGCAGTGCACGCGTTTTTGTCTAGGTTGAGTTCAGGGCGCGCAGGCCGCACGAGGTCACCCATGGACCCGGTACAGCAGATGGAACTCGGCGACAGACTCATGCTCCACAATCCAGTAAGGATCACCAATACCGCTTGCAGTGGAACTTGCCCGCAGAGAAAGCTGGATATACTCCAGCAAGTCGCCGGCATCGGCTTCTGGGAGCTTGACCTGAAAACCGGTCATGTCTGGCTCGATGGCCGTTTACAGGAGATCTACGGCCTCTCTCCCGGAGAGAACAACCTGGGGATCGAACTGAGGACTTGGCGTAAGTATGTCCATCCAGAGGACCAACCACGGGTTCAGCAGGGTTTCTGGCGCGCCGCCGAGTTAGCTTTACCCTGGCGCCTGCAGTTCCGTGCCATCCGCCCAGACCAACAGGTGCGGCACATCCGCTCCGAGGGTCGACTTGAACCGATCCCGAACGACCAGTCCGTATACTTTGTCGGGTTTGAGGAAGACGTCACCGACCGCGTGGCCCTTGAGCAGGAACTGGAGCGGCAAGCCCAGCAGGATGGGCTGACTGGCACCTATAACCGCCGAAAGATGGACAACCTCCTCCACCAGGAGCGCGAGCGGGCGATTCGGTACCGCCAGCAGCTGACGGCCATGCTCATCGACGCGGACGGTTTTAAGGCTATCAACGACAACTACGGGCACGAGGCCGGCGATGAACTTCTTCACGATCTCGTGCACTGTTGTTTCCGCCCGTGCCTGCGCACCATCGATCACCTCGGGCGCTGGGGTGGTGACGAGTTCCTCGTAATCCTTCCGGAGACCTCGGAAGAGGCCGCTTATCACGTTGCGGAGCGCATCCGTGACCAGGTCGAGACGCTCCAACCGGGCCCGGGGGCAATTACCGTGAGCATCGGGATCTCGGCCTACCAACCGGAGGAATCACCCCGGGACTGGTTGCGCAGTGCGGATTTCGCTCTGTACGAGGCCAAGCGCGGGGGACGCAACCGAATCACCCGCTACCGTTCACCACCCGCGTGAACCGCGCCCTGCACTAACGCCCCCGCTTTCTCCTAAGCCCTCGGGGCAGACAGGCGCAGCTGCGGCGTCTCATCCGCGACAATACTCACTATTGCCCACCGCTGCCTCTTTCGTGCAGACCTTTCTGGTTTTCTGCTACGGCTTGAACGCGCCGCAGACAGGCTGCCCGCATCGGCCTCCGTGCGCCCAGGCTGTAGAATGTCGCCCGTTGCAGGTACCAAGGAGCCCCCCATGGCCAACCGCTACGATCGCCCCCCGCACCCGGAAGGCCCCTTCAACGCCGACCGCGTGGCCGATAGCGATCCCCCCGAGCAGGAAGAGCTGGGGGCGTTCCAGGAGCGCATGCGCTTCCGGGCCCGGGAGCGTACGCTGCTGTTCCTTGGCGCGCTGGGGGTTGCCGCCGTCCTGGTGCTGGCAACGCGCCACGAGCCCCAGATCGCTGAGTTCATGAACGCCAGTGCAGAGGCGGTCGGGGTCGCGCTGCTGGGCCTGACGATCGGAGCCATCGTCCTCTGGGGCTACACCCTGCACCAGCTCATGGACCCGATCTTCGGTGATGTCCTGGGGGCACGCGGCGACCTGGAGGTGATTGACCCCGATGTGCCCGATTATCGCCGCCTGCTGATCGTAGCGGCGCTCATCAACCAGGCAGCGACCGGCTACTTCCGCGCTCTGCGCGAGACCTGCGACCGCGAGGTCCGGCTCGGTGATCTACGCGCCCTCCGCCAGTATCTGCGCCAGCTAAAGAACCCGAACCTGGCCGGCGCCGCCGCACCACCACCCACCCCCCAGGACGACTGGGAGCGAGGATACGTGGTGTGGTCGGAGCACAGTTACCGGTTCTACCTGGATGAGCTGGATACGCTGGACTACATCGAGTTCCTCGACGGGGACCTGGAAGGGGTCTCCCTCTACTTCGGCCGCCCCGGAGAAGGGAGCTTCCCCTACGAGATCGTCACCTGCCCAGACGTAGTCCGAGAGGCCTTCGGTAGCCAGAGCGGCCTGGAGGAGCGGATCGACGAAGAGCTGGAGGATGTGCTGGAGGTCTTCGGCGGCTGGGGGCAGGACTTGGTGCTCTATTAGCCACCGAGTGAGGCCACCGTTTTGGGCGGTGGCCTCAGGGTGACCGATCTCTAGCCGAAGACCATCGGGTACCACACGAAGCCGATGATGGTGCTCAAACCAACCACCAGGAAAGCGTGGAGCAGCACCCGGCGATAGCCCAGGTACATGCCGAGCAGCAACCCCAGGGTGGGCAGCAGCACGGCGCTCAGATAGGCAACCACCATCAGCCAGGTGGGCACCGATCCCCGTCTCGCAGCAGATTCCGCCATCGGATACGCGCTCCCTAAAACGAAAAAACCCCCGTCGGCGGACACTGACGTGCACGCTGAGCGGGGGCTCGGCTCGAATTTGGTAGCGGGGGCAGGATTTGAACCTGCGACCTTCGGGTTATGAGCCCGACGAGCTACCTGACTGCTCCACCCCGCAACTGTTGGCGCGCATTTTATGCACCCAGTCGCTTGGCGTCAATTCATCCTGACGCGGAGCGGAACGTTGGTTGCCGTCGGGCGATCCGACCAGAATGGAGCCGCTGGGGCGGGGGGGAACCCCCGCCCCAGCCGAGGCACCAAGGTCAGACGCTGTAATACAGGTCGAACTCCACCGGATGGGTGGTCATGCGAAGGCGGGTGACCTCCTCCATCTTCAGTTCGATGTAGGCGTCGATCAGGTCGTCGGAGAAGACCCCGCCCTGCTTGAGGAACTCGCGGTCGTTGTCCAGGGCCTCGAGCGCCTCGTCGAGCTGGAAGGCGACCTTGGGGATCTCCTTCTCCTCCTCCGGCGGCAGGTCGTAGAGGTCCTTGTCCATCGCCTCGCCGGGGTGGATCTTGTTGCGGATGCCGTCGAGACCGGCCATCAGCATAGCGGCGAAGGTCAGGTACGGGTTGCCGGTGGAGTCCGGGAAGCGGACCTCGATCCGCCGCGCCTTGGGGTTGGCCACATAGGGCACCCGCACCGAGGCGGAGCGATTGCGCGCCGAGTAGGCGAGCAGCACCGGCGCCTCGAAGCCGGGCACCAGGCGCTTGTAGCTGTTGGTGGAGGCGTTGGCGAAGGCGTTGATCGCCTTGGCGTGCTTGATGATGCCGCCGATGTAGTAGAGCGCCTCCTCGGAGAGCCCGCCGTACTGGTCCCCGGTGAAGATATTGTTGCCGCCTTTGGAGACCGACTGGTGCACGTGCATGCCGTTGCCGTTGTCGCCCACTAGCGGCTTGGGCATAAAGGTGGCGGTCTTGCCGTAGGCGTGGGCGACGTTGTGCACGCAGTACTTGAGCGTCTGCAGCTCGTCGGCCTTCTTGACCAGGGTACGGGCCGCGGTACCGATCTCCCCCTGACCGGCAGTGGCCACCTCGTGGTGGTGGACCTCCGGCTCTAGGCCCATATCGGCCAGGGCCTGACACATGGCGCCGCGGATGTTGTGCAGCGAATCCACCGGCGGGACCGGGAAGTAGCCGCCCTTCACGCCGGGGCGGTGACCGATATTACCGTCTGGGTAGACCCGCTCGGAGTTCCAGCCGGCCTCCTCGGAGTCCACCTTATAGAAGCAGCCGCTCATGTCGGCGCCCCAGCGGACGTCGTCGAAGACGAAGAACTCCGGCTCGGGACCGAACAGGGCACTATCTCCAATACCCGTGGAGGCCAGATACGCCTCGGCCCGCTTGGCGGCCGAGCGCGGATCGCGGTCGTAGCCCTGCAGAGTGCTCGGCTCGAGGATGTCACAGACCAGCTTGAGGGTCGGCTCATCGGTGAAGGGGTCGAGGACGGCGCTCTCGGCATCCGGGAGCATGATCATGTCCGACTCCTGGATCCCCTTCCAGCCGTCGATGGAAGAGCCGTCGAACATCTTGCCGTGCTCGAACAGGTCCTCATCGACCTGGGAGACGGGCAGGGTTACGTGCATCTCTTTCCCGCGCGTGTCGGTGAAGCGCAGGTCGACGAACTTCACGTCCTCATCCTTGATGAGCTTGAGTACGTCCTTACCGGTTGCAGCCATGGGGTTCCACCTCCGAAACGGCTAATCAATGTTCCCCAGTCGGGGCTCACGGAGGTGGTAGCAATCCCTGTGCCAGCTTCTGGGATTTCGGCTAGACGGGGTCTTACGATGGTGCAGCGGCACACATCGGGGGCTGGGCGCACCATATTGATGCAGCCGGGAGCGCGTTCGCACTAACACGGTGCGACCCCGGGAGGATCCGCTTCCCGGGGCCGGGGCTATCGCAGCTCCTGCAGCTCGTCACGCATCTCGCGCAGCGTCTCACCGAGCAGGCCAAGCATGCGGACATCATGCTCGGCGAGGGCGTCCGGACACTCGCGCTGGATCGCCACGCGAATGCTGCTCTCCCGGATGCCCTTGCGCTGGTAACGCTCGTCGAGTGCCGTGATAGTCTCCTGCTGCTCCTCGAAGCTCATGTCGTCGGCGTGACGAATGTAGTCGCAGTAGTCGGCCGCCAGGGTGCCGGCGTCGCCGCCGCCACACCCCGCTATCAGGGCGCCTGTGCCACCCAGGATCCCGACCCCGACCCAACTACGCAGCCGACGGAACATGGCAGCCTCCTGCTACTGATCCACGGAGCGCTTGAGCGGCGCGCCCGGCTTGAACCGGACGTTCATGCCGGCGGGAATGTCGATCAGTTCGCCCGTCTGCGGGTTGCGGCCCTGCCGCTCGGGGCGGGCGACCACGGCAAACTTGCCAAAACCGGGGATCGAGACATCCTCCCCGCTGGCCAGGCTCTCCTCGATGCCCGTGAAAACAGCACTCACCGCGTCCGTTGCGACACGCTTGGAGACCCCGGTTTCGGCTGCGACCTTTTCAGCCAGATCGGCTTTGTTCATGCGCTACTCTCCGATTTGTTTCAGGTTCTAGGTTGGCCGTCCCGATTCTATCCCAGGCCCGCCAGGGACGGGCAGCGAGCCTAGGCAACCAGCTCGTCGATCCCCTGGTTGGCCAGAGCATCGGCACGCTCATTCTCCGCATGACCGGCGTGGCCACGCACCCAGTGCCAGTCGACCTGGTGGTACGCGGCCAGCTCATCGAGCCGTTGCCACAGGTCCTGGTTGAGCACCGGCTTGCGCGATGCGGTGCGCCAGCCCCGGCGCTTCCAGCCCTCCAGCCACTCGGTGATCCCGCGACGTACGTACTGGGAGTCGGTGGTCAGCACCACCCGGCAGGGCCGATCCAAGGCCTCCAGGGCGCGGATCGCCGCGGTTAGTTCCATGCGGTTGTTGGTGGTCTCCGGCTCCCCACCGTAGAGCTCTCGCTCATGCTCGCCGTAGCGTAGCAGCACGCCCCACCCTCCGGGGCCCGGATTACCTCGACAGGCCCCATCCGTGAATGCCTCCACCACGCCGCGCTGCTCGGTCACGCACTACCTCCTCGCTTCTGGGCCTGCGCGCAGATCCGGCCCACCGGGTGCGCAGCCCCGACGGGGACGCCTCGACCTAAGCGCTCGACCCGGGTTTTCCCTCGCAGTGACCCTGGCTCACGCCGGATCGCTACGGTGATCTGTACGCCGGCGGCGAAGCGGCCGAGCCGGCGGAGCCTATCCTCCCATGGATCCAGACGCTTTTGCAGGCGCTCTCCCTGGATAGGTGGCCGAAAACAGAGATCGTGCCGAGCCACGGTCTCAAAGCCGCAGCGTCGCAGATGCACCCCGACGGTGGAGGCAAGCCACTGGCGGCCGCCCCAGGGTACCGGGGCCGAGCGCCACCGCCCCCACAACCGACGTGCCCCCCACAGCCCCAGGGGGTTGAAGGTCAGGACCATCAGTCGGCCTTCCGGAGCCAACACCTGATAGGCCTCGGATAACACGGCCCCCGGCTCCGCATTGAACTCAAGGACGTGGCTGAGGATCAGGGCATCGATGCTCTGACCGCGGAAAGGCAGCTGCTGCGGGGCCGCCACAAGGTCCCGTCCAGCTCCGACCCGCCACTGGCGAACGGTCGGTGCCAAGGGCAGGGGAGCGGCCACCGGGCCCAGACATAGCACGTCCCCAATCCCCAAGTGCGCCAGGGAATCGGCCACCGCGCTTTGTTCGGCACGGCCGACCCGCTGCCCCAGGGGCGTGCCGTACCAGGCGTGAAGGTGTTGCATGCGCCCCCCGTTTTAGACGCTCCCCGCCCAACCTTACCCGAGCGCCGCACCGAACTCACCCACCCACCACCGCAGCCACGTGGGAACACCCCGTCGGGGGTTTGCCGCGCAGGCTTGACACGGTACGATGCCCGGCGATGACTAGCGCCGATCCCCTCGCGGCACTCGCCGATAACTACATCTGGATGGCTCGGGACGCCTCGGGCACCACCGCGTTCGCGGTCGACCCCGGCGACGCGGCCGTCGTCGAGGCGTGGCTGCATGACCACCAGCTGCGGCTCGCGGCGGTCCTGGTCACCCACCACCATGGGGACCATACCGGAGGTGTAGCGGAACTCGCCGAGCGACACCGGGTACCGGTCTTCGGCCCGGCCACCGAGACGATCCCCACCGTGGATCACCCGATCACCGGCGGGGAGCACTTCTCCCTGGAGGGCTTCGGCGAATTCCGGGTGCTAGACTGCCCTGGCCATACGGCGGGGCACATCGCGTACCTCTGGGAAGGCCACCTGTTCAGCGGCGACGCCCTCTTCGCCGGGGGGTGCGGCCGGGTCTTCGAGGGGACCGCCGGGCAGATGCACGCCTCACTGCAGCATCTGGCCGCACTCCCGGCCGACACGCGGGTCTGCTGTGGCCACGAGTACACGGTCAAGAACCTGGAATTCGCCCACTGTGCTGACCCGAAGAATGATCGGCTCGCACAACGACTCCAGGCGGCGCGCGACGCTCGCGCCGCGGGACAGCCAACCGTCCCGTCCACCCTGGCCGAAGAGCTGGCGACCAATCCCTTCCTTCGGACCGATTGCCCCGAGCTTCGCCGGGCTGCCCAGGACTGGTGCGGCAGGGATCTGGATCAGGCGTACGAGGTCTTCGCCACGCTGCGGCGCTGGAAAGACACGACCTGAAACTCGGCCGCCACCGGCATCGAGCGACCAAGAACAACAACCCTGACTTGGGGGCATAACCGTGGACGTGAAACGGACAGCTGCCGGAGCGTTGACCGCTCTTTCTGTCACCGCCTGCACAAGCTTTGATTCACGCACCTTTGTCCACGATCTACACGGCCCGGAGCGGAACGGGCGCGACGTACCGGTGTGGGTCCAGGATCTCGATACCGAGACCCTGGAAACCGGGCTGGGGCGGCCGTTCGATCTGGCACCGGATTACGAGTATCAGCCCGGACACTACACACAGACCGTGCCCGACTACCCCCTCGAAGTATGGGACCGGATGCGGCAATCCTTCCAGCTGGGTACCTACGAGAACGACCGGGTCGAACGGGAGCTCGAACTCTTCTCCGGGCGGGACGCCTATTTCGACGCCGTTGGCCGTCGTGCCGAGCCGTATCTCTACTACATCCTGGACGAACTGGAAGAGCGCGATCTGCCTGCCGAGCTGATCGCTCTAGCCATCGTCGAAAGCGGATTCCGCCCCTTCGCGTACTCCCACGGCCGCGCGGCCGGTATCTGGCAGTTCATCCCGAGCACGGGCCGTTTCTTCGGCCTGGACATGAACTACTGGTACGACGGACGGCGGGATCTGATCGCCTCCACCGACGCCGCCCTGGACTACCTGGAGCGGCTCAACGAAGCGTTCGACGGTGACTGGCTGCTCGCCATGGCCGCCTACAACGCTGGCCAGGGCAATGTGCGCGCTGCCATACAACGGGCCCGAGCCGAGGGGAAGGATCCCAACTACTGGAACCTGCAACTCCCCGCCGAGACCATGCGCTATGTTCCGCGCATCCTGGCGATCCGGGACATCCTCCAGGACCCCGAGGCCCATCAGGTCGCCCTGCCCAACATCCCGAATCAACCACGTATCCGCGTGGTCGAGGCCGACCGCCAGATCGACCTCGCCCTGGCCGCAGAACTCGCTGATCTGTCCATCGACCGGCTCTACATCCTCAACCCCGGGCTCAACCGCTGGGCGACCGCGCCCGAGGGGCCGCACCGGCTCGTGCTGCCCAAGGAGAACGCCGACCGGTTCCAACAGGAGCTCGCCTCCATGGATCCGGAGGACTTTGTGGAGTGGCGGCGCCACGAGGTCAACTCTGGCGAGACCCTGACCCACGTCGCCAACCAGCACAACGTCACGGTGGATCTACTGCGGGATATCAACGGGCTTCGCGATGACACGGTTCGCGCCGGCGACCACCTCTACGTCCCGGTCTCGAGCCGCCCACCCAGCGAATACTCACTGAGCGCGGCCAACCGCCTGCAGGCCCTGCAAAACCGCGAGCGCCAGGGTGAGCGGCGTGAGCACACCGTTCAGGCCGGCGAGACCCTGTGGGACATCGCCCGCACCTACAGCGTCGGCGTCAAGGAGCTGGCACGCTGGAACGGCATGGCACCCGGCGATACCCTGCGCCGCAGCCAGGAGCTCGTGGTCTGGGTGGAAGGAGACGCCATGCAGGCCTCCGGCGGCCCTAGCGACCGCACCCAGTCGGTCACCTACACCGTCCGCCAGGGCGACTCCCTAGCCCGCATCGCCCAACGCTTCAATGTCGATGTGCGGGATATCAAGCACTGGAACGGGATTTCGGAAGGCTCTTATCTACATCCCGGGGACCAGCTGAGGCTGGAAGTCGACGTCACGCAGCAAAGCAGCAGCCTGTAGCAGCACGACAGGGCAGGTGATTGCCTGCAGGCCAGACGCTAGCTAGAGCTTTGAGGCTTCGGGCAAAACGGCGCAGCCGCCGTCAGCGCTGCGCCCCTTCCTCCTCACGCTCCGGGAGGGTGATGTTCAGCTCCAGAACCTCGTGTGGTCCATCGCGCTCCACGTCCACCCGAACCGCGTCCGGATCCACCGTCACATAACGGCGCACCACCTCGAGCAGCTCCTGGCGGAGCATGGGCAGGTAATCCGGCCCACCCCGCTCCGCTCGCTCGTGGGAGACGATGATCTGCAGCCGCTCCTTGGCGACGCTGGCGCTGCCGCGCCGGCTCCGCCGCCGCTCACGAAAGTAGTCGGCGATCCCCATAACCTTGATTAACCTCCAAACATCCGGCCGAACAGCCCCCGACGCTCGGCCTGCAGGAACCGGTGGGGCCGATCCTCGCCCAAGAAGCGAGCGATGGCGTCGTCGTAGGCCTGCCCGGCGTCTTCTTCCTCTTCTAGGACCACCGGGATCCCGGCGTTCGAGGCATTGAGCACCGCCTGGGACTCGGGGATCACACCGAGCAGGTTGATGGCGAGGATTTCCTGGACATCCTCGACGCTGAGCATGTCACCCTTCTTCACCCGATGCGGATCGTACCGGGTCAGCAGCAGGTGTTCCCGGACCGGGTCATCCCCCTGCTCAGCCCGGCGTGTCCGGCTGGCCAGCAGCCCCAACACGCGATCCGAGTCGCGTACCGAGGAGACCTCCGGGTTGGTCACTACAATCGCGTCGTCCGCGTGGTACGAAGCAAGGTGCGCCCCGCGTTCGATACCAGCCGGCGAATCACAGATGATGTAATCGAACTCCGAACGCAGCTCTTCCAGCACGCGCTCCACCCCGTCGGCGGTCAGCGCGTCCTTGTCGCGCGTCTGCGACGCCGGCAGGATCGACAGGTTCGAAAGGCGCTTGTCCTTGATCAGGGCCTGGTTCAGCCGGGCGTCCCCATTGATGACGTTGACGAAATCGAACACCACCCGGCGCTCGCACCCCATCACCAGATCCAGATTGCGCAGCCCGACGTCGAAATCGATCACTGCGGTCCGATGACCGGCCTTGGCGAGCCCGGCCGCCAGCGAGGCCGCTGTGGTCGTCTTGCCGACCCCGCCCTTGCCCGATGTTATGACGACAATCCTCGACACGCGTGCTCCCCCGTCGTGATTACGATTTTCCGAAAGCCTCGATGCAAAGGCCCGAGTGCTCGTCCAGGTAGACGCGAGCCGGGCGCCCATTCAGCTCGGCGGCGAAGCGCTCACTGACCTGGTATTCTCCGGCCACGGAGACCAGCTCTGCTTCCAGCCCCAGACAAAAGATACTCGCCCCGCCGTTGCCTTGCACCCCGGCCAGCGCGCGGCCTCGCAGCGCACCATAGATGTGGACGTCGCCATCGGCCAGAATCTCGGCGCCCGGCCCCACGGAACCGAGCACCACCAGGCTCCCCCCGCGGGCGTAGATCTGCTGCCCCGAACGCACGGGGTTCTCGATCACTCGCGTGGGTGCAGGCCCGGCCGGCGGTGCGGCGGCAGGGGCCTCGCGCCGTGCAGCGCGGCTGCTGCCCTGCCCGGCGGCTTCCCGATCCTCGTCGGCCGGCAATACCCCGAGTCCGGCCTCTCCCAGCCGGGTGGAAGCCACGCCGTTGCCGCGCACCGCGACCGGGGCCGCACCCAGGGCCCGCATCTCGCGGGTCAGACGCTGCAGATCTAGTCCACCGCCGTCAACCCCTTCCAGATCGAGGATCATCGGCGCCCCACGCAGCAGACGGGGCGCTTCCTCAAGCTTTTCGGTCAGCTGCCCGATCAGGGCATCGACATCGGTGGTCAGGACCCGGACCACGGTCAGCGTCGCCATGCGGCCCTTGAGTTCAAAGGCCGCCGTCGACGGCTCGTCCGGAGGTCTCGATGCCATCCTCACACTCCCCTAGCCAGCCAGGAGGTTATTAACACGTCGGACATACGCGGCTGGATCCTCCAGCTGCCCTCCCTCGGCGAGCAGCGACTGCTCGTAGAGCGTCAAGGCCCAGTCTTCGAAGCGCTGTCCCGACTCCGTCGCCAATCGCTCAATCACGGAGTGATCCGGATTAACCTCCAGCGCCGGTTGACCTGCAGGAAGCTGATGCCCGGCAGCCTGCAACAGGCGCTGCATGCCCATGCCGAAATCGTACTCGCCGACGACCAGGCAGGCCGGCGAATCGGTCAGGCGGTGGCTGACCCGGACCTCGCTGACCCGCTCACCCAGGGTCTCACCCAGACGCTTACAGAGGTCTTCGTAGGCCTGCTCCTTCTCCTGCCGCGCCTGCTTGTCGTCCTCTTCGCCGAGGGCCTCCAGATCGAGCTCACCCTTGGCCACCGACGCCAGCTGCTTGCCATCGTACTCGTGCAGATGGGCCACCAACCACTCGTCGACGGGATCCGGGAGCAGCAGGACCTCGATGCCGTGGCGACGGAAGATCTCCAGATGCGGGCTATTCCGCGCGGCGTTGAAGCTCTCCGCCGTTACGTAGTAGATCTTCTCCTGGCCGTCCTTCATCCGGGCGACGTAGTCGTCCAGACTGACGTCCGGCGTCTCCTTCTCTTCGTGGGTCGAGGAGAAGCGCAGCAGCCGCGCGATGCGCTCCCGGTTGCCCGGATCCTCGGCGATGCCCTCCTTGAAGACCCGCCCAAAGGCCTGCCAGAAGGTGGCGTAGTCCTCCGGCTCGTTCTTCGCCATGCACTCGAGCCGGTCGAGGATGCGCTTGACCGAGGCCGAACGCAGCGAGCTGATCATCGGGTTGTGCTGCAACATCTCCCGGGAGATGTTCAGCGGCAGATCGTCCGAGTCGATGACGCCCCGGACGAAACGCAGGTAGCGCGGCAGCAGGTGCTCCGTATCCTCGGTGATGAAGACGCGCCGCACATAGAGCTTGACCCCGTGGGCCGGCTTCTGCTCGTAGAGATCGAACGGAGGGCGCTTGGGGATGTAGAGCAACGAGACATAGGACTGGCGCCCCTCGACATGGTTGTGGATCCAGGTCAGGGGATCGTCGAAGTCGTGGGCGACGTGCTTGTACAGCTCTTGATAATCTTCCTCGGAGATCTCGCTCTTCGGCCGCATCCACAGCGCCGAGGCGCGGTTGACGATCTCCCACTGCGGGGCCTCGGCCTCACTGTCCGCGTCATCACCCTGGTCCGCGTTGCGCACCGGCATCTCGATGGGGACCGAGATATGGTCGGAGTACTTGCGGATGATCTGGCGCAGGCGCATGTCGTCGCAGAACTCCTGCTGCGCCTCGGGGAGGTGCAGCACCACGGCGGTGCCGCGCTCGGCGCGCTCGACGGTGTCGACGGTGTAGGCCCCCTGGCCATCAGAACTCCAGCGCACGCCCTCAGCTGCAGCGGCGCCGGCCTTGCGGGTGTAGACCTCAACCCGGTCGGCGACCACAAAGGCCGAATAAAATCCGACACCGAACTGGCCGATCAGCTGCGCATCCTTGTGCTGATCACCCGTCAGCTGCTCAAGGAAACGGCGGGTCCCCGAGTGGGCGATGGTCCCGAGGTTTTCGATCACATCCTCGCGACTCATGCCGATGCCGTTGTCGATCACGGTGACGGTGCGGGCCTCTGGATCGGCCTCGACGCGGATCTTGAGTTCCGGATCGTCTTCGTAGAGGGATTCCTGCTGAAGCGCCTCGAAGCGCAGCTTATCGATGGCATCCGAGGCGTTGGAGATGAGCTCGCGGAGGAAGACCTCCCGGTTCGAGTACACCGAGTGAATCATCAGGCTCAGCAGCTGCTGAACCTCGGCCTGGAATTCGAGGGTCTCGCTCTGCGTATCTGCGCTCATGGATGGGATCCCCTGCTCCTCTCGTTGAACACGTGGGCTCGCTCGCCGGATCCCGGCGGCGGGTTGTGTCGACCGGATGTGGGAACGCCTGACCGGCTTTTCAAGGGGAGGGTCCGCGGGAGGGCGATCATCGCTGTTCCTGCGCCAGCAGCCACGCCTTGAACCGGGTCAGACTGCCTCCGGCCGTACCGGCATAGCCGCCGGCGCCCCGGCTCCCGACCACTCGATGGCACGGGACCAGCAGGGGCAGCGGATTGGCGCGACACCCGGCGCCGACCGCCCGAGGGGATGTGCCCAGATGCCGAGCCAGCTCCCCATAGGAAACCGTCTGCCCCGGCTCCAAGGCCAGCAGCGCCTCTCTCAGGCGGGCCTGAAACGGGGAAGCAGCCGGTGCCCGGGGGAGCCGCGCCGGAGCCAACGGATCCCGCTCCCAGGCCTCCAGACAGCGCACCACGTCGTGCACCTGCCGGTCGGCCGGCCCGGACGCGGCCGTAGGCAGCCGTAACGAGATCCGGATACGGGCGACACACCCCTCGCCGTCCAGGGACACCCCCAGGAAGACACCGGCCAGCCGCGCTACCCCGTGCGGCGCCGAATCGCCGCCCACAGACCCGACCCCGGACGGCTGCTCAGAACAGATCCGGCGACTCGCCGTCCTCGAGCTTGGTACGCGGGCGCAGGGCCATATCCCGGCTCGGGATGTGATCGCCGGTGACCATCTCCTTGTAGCTGCTGCCCGGACCGACCATCGGGAAGACCCCCGCATCCGGATCGATCATAACCTCCAGGAAGGCGGGCCCAGGGAACTCGACAAACGCGCGCAGGGCCTCCTCGAGTTCCTCCTTGTCCGCGACGCGGCGGGCAAATTCGTAGCCATCGGCCTCGGCCGCCTTGATGAAGTCCTTGCGGTGCAGTGACTTGTCCGACCCGGAGAAGCGATCCCCGAAGTAGAGCTTCTGCCACTGCCGGACCATGCCGTCGCCGACGTTGTTCAGCGACAGGATCTTGACCGGCAGGTTGTAGGTTGTGGCTGTCTCTAGCTCACCGAGGTTCATTCGCAGCGAACCGTCGCCATCGACGTCGATGACCACCCGGTCCGGACGCCCCAGGTAGGCGCCGATGGCCGCTGGCAGCCCGAAGCCCATGGTGCCGAGTCCGCCGGAGGTGAGCCACTGCCGCGGACCGCGGAAGTCGCAGTACTGTGCCGCCCACATCTGGTGCTGCCCGACGCCGGTGGCAATGATCGCCTCGCCGGCAGTCAGTTCGTTGAGTTTTTCGAGCACGTAGTGGGGCTGGATCAGCGCGCTGTCGCGGTCGTAATCCATGGGGTGGCGCTCACGCAGCCCGCGCACGTGCTCAAGCCAGGCATCGAAGCGGGGCTCGAAGCCCATGGATTCGCCGTAGCGCAACAGCTGGCGCAGGCTGCGCCCGGCCTCGCCGACATGCGCCCAGTCGACGCCCTTGACCTTGCCGATCTCAGCAGCATCGATGTCGATGTGGGCGATCTGCTCGGCCAGCGGCGCGAACTCCTCCACCTTACCGGCGACCCGGTCATCGAAACGGGCACCGACCGCGATGAGGAAATCACAGTCCTCCACGGCGTAGTTGGCGTAGGCCGTGCCGTGCATACCGAGCATGCCCAGGTAAAGGTCATCGGTCGTATCCACCGCCCCCAGGCCCATCAGGGTACTGACCACGGGGATCCCGAAGGTGTGGGCGAAGTCGCGCAACTCCTGGTGGGCCTCGCCACTGACCACGCCGCCGCCGACGTAGAGCAGAGGCCGGCGGGAGCGCTCGAGCATCTCCATGAACGCCCGGCATTTGCGATCGGAGAGCTTGGCGGAGCGGAGGGATTCCATGCGCTGGCGATAGCCGCGCACCTCCAGCACCCCCTCGCCGCGGAACTCCCCGATCCAGTTCTGCATGTTCTTGGGCACGTCGACCACCACGGGGCCCGGACGCCCGGAACGAGCCACCTCGAAGGCCGTCCGCACGGTCGCCTCAAGCTGCTCCGGATCGGTCACCAGGAAGACGTGCTTGGCGCAGCTCCCCATGATGTTGACGATGGGCGCCTCTTGGAACGCATCCGTGCCCATGGCGTGCGTCGGCACCTGCCCCGTGATGGCCACCACCGGCACCGAATCGGCCATGCAGTCGCGGATGGGGGTGACCGTGTTGGTCGCCCCCGGCCCGGAGGTCACCAGGAAGCAGCCGACCTTGCCGGTGGCCCGGGCGTAGCCGGCTGCCATGAATCCGGCGCCCTGCTCGTTGGCCGGCACGATCAGCCGGATCGGATCCTCTTCCTCGACGGCCTGCTCTTTCCGGTGACGCTCGTTGTACTTGAAGATGGCGTCGTAGGTAGGAAGGATGGCACCGCCGCTATAGCCAAAGAGCGTATCGACCCCCTCCTGGGCCAGGACCTCGACAATAATCTCCCCGCCACTCATGGTCTTGCCGGCAAGCGGGTGGCTGGTTGCTTCAGTCTCTGCCTGGGGGTTAACGATTGCGGTATCCATTTTCCTCACGGCTCTTCGGCCTCTCGATTGCTCCACGAACACTGCGGGGCGGACGCGCCGCCCGACGCGACCGCCGCGGGGAACGCACACCGGCGGACCTGAAATGGTACGCGCCCATATCCCTGTTCAGCAAGGACACCTCCGCCCGAGGACCAACCTAGTCGGGCCCCGCCCGGGCAGCGATCACTCCGGGGCGGATTCCTCATCGAGCTGCAGTGCCACCGAATTGATGCAGTAGCGCAGCTGAGTCGGCGGCGGACCGTCCGCAAAAACGTGCCCCAGGTGGGCATCACAGGTCGCACAGAGCACCTCCTCGCGCACCATGCCCAGGGAGCGGTCCTCGCGGATGACCACCTGGTCGTCGTCGACGGGCGCCCAGAAACTCGGCCAGCCGGTTCCGGACTCGAACTTGGTACGGGAGGAGAACAGGGCCGAGTTGCAGCAAACGCAGCGGTACACACCGCTGCGATCACAGTGGTAGTAAGCCCCGCTGAACGGCGTCTCGGTGCTGCCCTGCCGCGTCACCGCGAACTGCTCCGGCGTGAGCACTTCCCGCCACTGCGCCTCACTCTTCTCGATCTTGGCCACACACCACCCCTTTTCGAAAGCCAGGCAGACCCCTGAATGGGGCGACCTCGCCCCACCCTATCCCCTCAACATAACCGTGGATAGGACGATCAGCCACCCGGATGCCATCCGCGCAGGCATGGGGCTATATTAAAGGCAGAACATCCGCACAGGAGCAGCGCCCAATGGCAGCCAAAGCGGTTCATGATCTGCCGAATGAAGTCGAGGTCATCGAGCACCAGTGGATCCCCATGCGCGACGGCACCCGCCTCTCGGCGCGCATCTGGAGACCAGTGGGCGCCGAACAGACCCCCGTTCCGGCCGTGCTCGAGTTCATCCCTTACCGCAAGCGCGATATCAAGCGTATGCGCGACACCCAGATCCACCACTACTTCGCCGCCCACGGCCACGCCGGGGTACGGGTTGATCTGCGCGGCAGCGGAGACTCCGAGGGGGTACTGACCGACGAGTACCTGCTCCAGGAGCAGGAGGACGCTGAGGACATCCTGAGCTGGCTCGACGAGCAGCCTTGGTGCACCGGGGACGTGGGCATGATGGGTATCTCCTGGGGCGGCTTCAACGCCCTCCAGGTGGCTGCCCGACGCCCGCCGCAGCTCAAGGCGGTGATCGCTGTAGCCGCGACAGACGACCGCTACGCCGACGATGTCCACTACAAGGGCGGGTGCCTGCTCAACGACAACCTGTCGTGGGCATCGGTGATGCTCGCCTTCAACTCCATGCCCCCGGACCCGAAGATCGTTGGCGAACGCTGGCGGGAGATGTGGATGCAGCGCCTGGAAGACAGCGGCCTGTGGGTGAAACGCTGGATGAGCCACCCGCAGCGGGACGATTACTGGCGGCACGGCTCCGTCTGCGAAAACTACAGCGCCATCCAGGTCCCGGTGATGATCGTCTCCGGCTGGGCGGACGGCTATCCCAACCCGGTCTTCCGATTGGTGGAAAACCTGCAAGCCCCGTGTAAGGGACTGGTGGGCCCTTGGAGCCACATCTACCCGCACATGGGGCTGCCCGGCCCGCAGATCGGCTTCCTACAGGAGGCCTTGCGCTGGTGGGATCAATGGCTGCTCGGCGAAGAGCGGGGCATTCTGGAGGAGCCACCCCTGCGGGTCTGGATGCAGGATAGCGTGCGCCCGCGCACCCAGTACGCCAGTCGCCCCGGCCGCTGGGTGGCCGAACCGGGTTGGCCCTCTCCCAATATCCACTGGACCCGGTTGCAGCTCTCGCCGCGGCACATGCAATGGCCCGGTGAGGCCCCGCCGGAGACCGACGCGGACAAGCCGGTCTCCATCCAGTCCCCCCTGTCATTGGGGCTGTTCGGCGGGAAGTGGTGCTCCTACAACAACGGCCCCGACCTACCCTACGATCAACGCGAGGAGGACGGCGGCGCCCTGATCTTCGATACACAACCGCTGGAACAGGCGGTGGAGATCCTCGGTGCGCCGATGGTCGAGCTGGAGCTCGAATCCAGCCGGCCAGTGGCCCAGGTCGCCGTGCGGCTCTCCGACGAGGCGCCGGACGGCAAGGCCACCCGCGTCACCTATGGCGTCCTCAACCTCTGCCACCGCCACGGGCACGACCAACCCGCGTATCTGGAGCCGGGCGTGCGCGAACGGGTACGGGTCCCACTGGACCATATTGCGCAATCGTTCCCGCGCGGCCACCGCATCCGCCTGGCCGTTTCGACTTCCTACTGGCCCCTGGCCTGGCCACCGCCGCAAGCGGTGCGCCTCACCCTCTACCCGGATCGATGCCACCTGGAGCTGCCCGTGCGACCGCCGCGAGAAGAGGATCGCGGACTGCCCGCCTTTGATGAGGCCGAGGCGGCACCGCCTCCGGCGTCGACGGCCCTGGAACACGGCCACGGCAACTGGATCGTCTCCCGCGACCTGGCCCGGGACGAATCGACGCTGCACGTCATCGAGGACGACGGCCGGGCGTACCTGGAAGACGTCGACCTGGAGATCGAACGCTCGGCGGACGAGTGGTACCGGGCCCGGGGCGACGACTTCACCTCGCTGAGCGGCGAAGTCATCCATCGACGCCGGCTGCGCCGCGGCGACTGGTCGATCTACACCGAAACCCGCACCCTGCTCATCTGCGACGAGGGCCACTTCCGCATCCACGCGACCCTCGACGCCTACGAGAACGGGCTGCGCGTCTTCGCCAAGACCTGGGATGAACGGGTGCCGCGGGCCTTCCTCTAGATCCCCGGATACCCGCGCCCCACCGGGAGGCTCAGACCGCCTCGGTCGCCGCGCCGACCAGCGCCGGCAGGATCTCGCCGGCGCTGCCGCGCAGACTCCAGTCCGCCACCGGGGTCAGCGGCGTCGGCTCGCGGTTAACCTCCAGCACCGGGATGTCCCGCTCCAGGGCCTCGAGGGGCAGGGATGCGGCCGGCTGAACCAGCGACGAGGTGCCGACGGACAGCACCAGGTCCGCCTCCCGTACGGCCGCCACCGCGGCCTCCACCGTGCCTTCAGGCAGAGCCTCGCCGAACCAGACCACATCAGGGCGAAGCAACCCGCCGCTACACGGGCAACGCGGGAGCTCGGGGGCATCGCTGGCCCCATCCACCGCTCCCTCGAAGACACGATCGCGGTGGATATTGCCGTGCAGCTCGGTAACCTGCTGGCTACCAGCGCGCTGGTGCAGACCGTCCACGTTTTGTGTGACGACCCGCAGACCGCCAAGCTGGCGCTCCCAGTCGACGAGGGCGCGGTGCCCGGCGTTGGGCTGGGCCTGCTCAGCCAGGCGCCGACGCTGCGCATACCACGCCCAGACTCGACGGGGATTGCGCCGGAAGGCCTCGGGCGTGGCCAGTTCGCCGGGGTCGAACTGCTCCCAGTACCCGGTCTGCGCATCTCGAAAGGTGGGGACGCCGCTCTCGGCCGAGATGCCGGCTCCGGTCAGGGCGACAATCCGCTGCGCCCGGTGAAGCACCTGCCTCAGCCGCTTTTCAATATGCGTCACGTGCGATTTCCTCACCAGCCATCAGGGAAAAGGTCGCGCAAGTGGTGTAGTCTGCGACGCTCCCTCCGATTCGACAAGAGCCGCGGGTGTCCACCACCGTCGGGGCCAGATCCCCTACAATGACGCGCTCACCCCGGAATGGTAGACGCTATGAGCGAGATCATCCTGATCAACGTGTCCGGCGAGGATCAGCCCGGACTGACCTCTTCGCTGATGGGCATCCTGGCCGAGTACGACGTCGACATCCTGGACATCGGGCAGGCCATGATCCACGACACCCTGTCCCTCGGCATCCTGATCGAGGTCCCCGAGCAGAAGGACGTCTCCCCGGTGCTCAAGGATGTGCTCTTCCACCTCCACGACGCGGGGATGCAGGTGCGCTTTACCCCGGTGGCGCAGGAGCAGTACGAACATTGGGTGCGCGGCGCCGGCAAACCGCGGCACATCATCACCCTGCTCGGCCGCAGCGTGAGCGCCGAACAGATTGCCCGCATCTCCAGCGTGGTCACGGCCCAGGGGCTGAACATTGAGGACATCGTGCGCCTCTCCGGGCGCCGCCCGCTGCACCTCGAGGGGCGCCGGTCACGAGCGTGCGTGGAGCTAACGGTGCGCGGTCAGCCCGTCGACACCGATGTTATGAAGCGGGACTTCATGGAGATCTCCCAGCACCTCGGGATCGACATCAGCTTCCAGGAAGACAATCTGTACCGGCGCAACCGGCGCATGGTCGCCTTCGATATGGACTCGACGCTCATCCAGCAGGAGGTCATCGACGAGATGGCCAAGGCGGCCGGCGTTGGCGACGAGTGCGCGCGGGTCACCGAACAGGCCATGCGCGGCGAGATCGATTTCCGCGAGAGCTTGCGCCAGCGCGTCCAGCTCCTGGAGGGGCTGCCCGAAGACACCCTGGAGCGGGTGGCGCAGAGCCTGACGCTGACCGAGGGCGCCGAGCGGCTCATGCGCACCCTGAAGGCGTTCGGCTACGTCACCGCGATCATCTCCGGCGGCTTCACCTACTTCGGGCGCCACCTGCAAAAGCACTTGGGCATCGATTACGTCTACGCCAACGACCTGGAGATCGTTGACGGGCGGCTAACCGGGCGGGTGCAAGGCGAGATCGTCGATGGGCCGCGCAAGGCCGAGTTGCTGCGCAAGATCGCCGAAGACGAGGGCCTGGCCTTGGAGCAGGTCATTGCCGTCGGCGACGGCGCCAACGACCTGCCCATGCTGCGCCTGGCCGGGCTTGGGATCGCCTTCCACGCCAAGCCGGTGGTCCAGGAGAGCGCACGGCAATCGATCTCCACCCTCGGCCTCGACGGCACGCTGTACCTGATGGGTATCAAAGACACCGACACCCCGGCCTGAGGCCGCCAGCCCGTGACCCCGGTGCGGCCTTCCGGCGGGCGCACCTCGGGGGCTATAGTGGCCGTGGTTGCTGCCATCCATCGCCGACGGAGACCCCATGGCGCACCGCGCTCGCCGCCTCCTGGCTGCTCTGGTCATCGGTCTGGTCTGCGCGCCCGGCCCCCTGTCCGCCGGCTCGCCGGGGGGCGTGGTCGTGCCGTTGGTCTTCTACACCCCGGAGACCGGCGTAGCCGGCGGCGCCACGGCGGTTGCCTTCCGCCAGCGCACACTGACTACGGGTGCCGAGGGCAGCGACACGCTCAGTCTGGTCGGGTTCTATACAGCAGAACGCCAGTATCTGGCCGCCGTCAGCGGCCGCGCCTACTTCGCGGATGGGCGGTGGCTGGTCGCCAACAGCACGACCCTCAGCGAGTTTCCCCGGGATTACTACGGGCAGGGCCGCCTCAGCAGCGAGGCTGACGAAGAGTCGTACACCCCGCTTCGGCGCAGCAACAGCCTGCGCCTGCAGCGGTGGATCGGCGGCCCCTGGTACGCCGGTGTGCGCTGGGACGCCGGTCGTTACGACCTGGAAGACGTGGAGGCAGGCGGCGAGGTGGAGGCGTATTACGAGGACCGCCGACTCCCGGAGGAGAACCGCCTGCACGGGCTCGGTGCCGTCCTCTCCCAGGATACCCGCAGCGGCCCGTTCTTCCCCACCGCCGGCAGCCGCACGGAACTCGCCGCAGTGGCCTTCCCCGAAGGCTTCGGGGCCGATCAGTCATTCAGCACCCTGGAGCTCGACCACCGCCACTATCTCGGCATCGGCGAACGGCACGCGGTAGCGCTGCAGTTCGTCGGCGAATACGCCGGCGATGACGCCCCCCTGCCCTTCCAGCCCCGGCTCGGCGGAACCAGCCTGCGAGGATTCTACGAGGGCCGATACACCGACAACGTGTTGCTCGCCGGACAGGCCGAGTGGCGATTCCCCATCGCCCGGCGCTGGCAGGGTGCCGCCTTCGTGGGCGCCGGTGAGGTCTTCCCGAGTCTGTCCGACGCCTCGACCGAGCACCTGAAGTACGGCCTCGGCGGCGGTCTGCGATACGTGCTCGTACCGGACGCGGGCATCCACCTGCGTCTCGACTTCGCCCGCGGGTACGCCCGGGGGGCGGCCGAGGATGGCGACGGCCTGGCCGTCTATTTCAACCTGGGCGAGGCGTTCTGACCTGGCGCGGCGAATGGGCGCGGCCGACTGTCACGCCCGCTTGACGCCAGGGATCAGGCCTCCTTACTGTACCGTCATGTCCGGGGCAGCTCATCCTCAGTCCGCGCGCACGCGGCCGCGTCTCGCCACGGTGTTCGAGATCATGCATCCGATCACCTGGTTCGCGCCGATGTGGGCATTCGCTTGCGGCGTCATCTCGGCGGGTGTCGCGCCCGAGGGAATCCACTGGCTCATGATCGCCGCTGGCGTCCTGCTAGCCGGTCCGCTGGTCTGTGGTACCAGCCAGATCGTGAACGACTGGTACGACCGCCACGTGGACGCCCTCAACGAACCCGACCGCCCGATCCCTTCGGGGCGAATGCCCGGGCAATGGGGCCTCTACCTAGGGATCGCCACGACGGGCCTCGCGCTGCTGGTCGCAGCGGCCCTCGGACCGGTGGTCTTCCTGGCCGCCTGCGTCGGCCTCTTTCTGGCCTGGGCCTACAGCGCACCACCGCTGCGTCTCAAGCGCAACGGCTGGATCAGCAATGCCGCCGTGGGTCTTTCCTACGAGGGGCTGCCCTGGGTCACCGGCGCGGCGATCATGGCCACGGGCCTGCCCGACTGGCGGATCCTGATCGTGGCCCTGCTCTACAGCATCGGCGCCCACGGCATCATGACCCTCAACGATTTCAAGGCGATCGACGGCGACCGGCAGATGGGGCTCAAGACCGTGCCCGTCCACCTCGGGGCGCAGAACGCCGCACGCCTGGCCTGTGTGGTCATGGCCCTGCCGCAAGTGGCAGTGATCAGCCTGCTGCTTGCCTGGGATCAACCCTGGCACGCCCTGATTGTCGGTGGCCTGCTCGCCGCTCAGTTGCTGCTCATGGTCCGCTTGCTGCGTGATCCCAAGGCGTACGCCCCCTGGTACAACGCCACCGGCACCACCCTCTACGTGCTCGGTATGCTGGCTTCGGCGTTCGCGCTGGGCGGCATGCTCGGAGGCAGCGCATGAGCGCACCCGACATCGGCTGGCTGGGGATCCTCCGGCTCGGCCTCGTCCAGACTGCTCTGGGCGCCGTGGTGGTCCTCACCACCACCACCCTCAATCGCGTCATGATCGTTGAGCTGGCCCTGCCGGCGATGCTCCCCGGCATGCTGGTCGGCTTCCACTATGCGGTGCAGATCCTTCGTCCGCGCCTGGGCTACGGGTCCGATGTGGGCGGACGGCGAACCCCCTGGATCCTCGGCGGGATTCTGGTCCTCGCCGCCGGCGGTGTCACCGCCTCGTTTGCGACCGCCATGATGGAGACCAACACCGCAGGCGGTGTTGCGCTGGCAACGGTCGCGTTTCTCATGATCGGTGCCGGCGTCAGCAGCGCCGGCACCGCATTGCTGGCGCTCCTCGCCACCCGGGTGGCCCCGGAGCGCCGCGCCCCGGCTGCGATGGTCACCTGGGTGATGATGATCGCCGGCTTTGCCGTAACCGCCGGCACCGCCGGGCACTTCCTCGATCCCTTCTCCATGGAACGCCTGGTGGCTGTCACGAGCGTCGTCTGCGCCCTGGCGGTCCTTCTGGCCTTCGTGGCCGTCTGGGGCGTCGAGGGCGAGGGCCGGCAGAGCGTCGGCAACAACGCGCCGAACACACCGACCACCCCCTTCTTCCAGGCCCTCGGCCAGATCTGGGACGAACCGAAGGCACGGCGATTCACCATCTTCGTGTTCTTCTCCATGCTCGCCTACAACTCCCAGGATCTGATCCTCGAGCCCTTCGCCGGTCTGGTCTTCGGCCTGACCCCGGGGCAATCGACGCAACTGGGCGGCTTTCAGAACGGCGGTGTCCTCGCCGGCATGCTCCTGGCTGCTCTCGCGGGTCGCGGCAAACTGGGCAGCTTGCGGGCCTGGACCATCGGCGGCTGTATCGCCTCGGCCATTGCCCTGGCCAACCTGATCGTCGTCGCCGGGCTGCAGGATCTGTGGTGGGAGAGCGTCTCCGACAGCGGCCTCTGGCGCGTCGGGCTCCCCGTGCTGGCCCTGGGGGCGGCCAATGGCGCCTTCGCCGTAGCTGCCATCGGCTCCATGATGCGTCTAGCCAGCGAAGGCCGGGAGCGACGGGAGGGTGTCCGAGTCGGCCTCTGGGGCGCGGCACAGGCGATCGCCTTCGGCCTCGGTGGCTTCCTGGGCACCGTGGGCGTCGACGCCATCCGCTATCTGGCCGGTGACGAAACGGCCGGTTACTCCATGGTCTTCGGGCTCGCCGCCCTCCTCTTCCTGGTCTCGGCCTGGCTCGCCGCCCGGGTGGACCGCGTGCGCGAGACTGACCAGAAATACGGCACCGCCACAGCAGGGAGCTGATGCTCATGAACCATTCGCAGAACGCCGAGCGCTTCGATGTCGCCGTGGTCGGTGGTGGCCCTGCAGGTGCTACCGCGGCCCGCCATCTCGCCCAGCAGGGGCACGAGGTACTGCTCCTCGATCGCCCCGGCCGTATTAAACCGTGTGGCGGTGCGATCCCGCCGCGGGCCGTGCAGGACTTCGAGATCCCGGACGACATGATCTGCGCGACAGTGGGCTCCGCCCGCATGGTCTCGCCGTCGGATCGCCACGTGGACATGCCGATCCAGGACGGGTATGTCGGCATGGTCGATCGCGAGGTATTTGATGAGTGGCTGCGCAGCCGGGCTGCCGAAGCGGGCGCCCAACGTCGCGATGCCACGTTCAAGCACCTTGAAGAAGGCGACGGCGGCGTGTATATCCGCTATGCCCAAGGCCGGGGCGGCGCCGACGCCGAAACCCGGCAGGTCTGGGCGCGGGTGGTGATCGGAGCGGATGGCGCCAACTCCGCCGTCGGGCGCCAGGCCATCGAGGGCGCTACCGAGATCCCCCAGGTCGCGGCCTACCATGAGATTATCGAGGCCCCAGCCGCCGGCGAGGACGACCGCTTCGACCCCCGGCGGGCGGATGTTTACTACCGCGGCTCGATCTCACCGGATTTCTACGGCTGGATCTTCCCCCACGGCGACACCGTCAGTGTCGGCGCCGGCAGCGCGGTCAAGGGGTTCTCCCTGCGCTCTGCGGTGGAGAAGCTGCGTCAAGACGCCGGACTCGACCAAGCGAAGACTCTGCGCCGCGAAGGGGCACCCATCCCTATGCACCCCCTCAAGCGCTGGGACAATGGTCGAAACGTGGTCCTGGCGGGGGACGCCGCCGGTACGGTGGCCCCAGCCTCCGGCGAGGGGATCTACTACGCCATGGTCGGCGGCCAGTATGCTGCCGAGGCCGTGGAGCGGGCCCTCGCCACCGGGGACGGCGCTGCCCTCGCCCAAGCCGAGAAGGCCTTCACCCGGGATCACGGCCAGGTCTTCCGCGTTCTAGGGGTGATGCAACGCTTCTGGTACACCAACAATAACCGCCGGGAGCGCTTCGTGCGGATCTGCGCCGACCCCGACGTTCAGGCCCTGACCTGGGACGCCTACATGAACAAGCGCCTCGTTCGCGCTCGTCCGCTCGCGCACATGCGGATCTTCTTCAAGAACATCGCTCACCTGACCGGGCTTGCCCCGGTCCGCTAACCCACCTCGGGGCAGTCTTCGGCCTCCCCGGGCCGTGCGACTGCCCCCGGCGCTTCAAACCCCACCCCCCCTGCCTGCATGGCCCCGTCTCCCTGACCCGCCGCCATGCCCCCCCAGCGGACCGTACACTTCCGTCTACAAACGCACAAAAAAACGGCGCCCGGAGGCGCCGTTTTAAAGGACGGTACCCGGAGGCCGAAACGGCCACCGGTTCGATCCCTGCGCTTACTCGGCGTCGCGGTCGCGGAGACCCTCCGTGCCGAGATCACCGAACTGCAGGAAGTCGAAGTCCTCGTCCTCCTCGCCCATCAGGCCCGGATAGTCATCGACCATCTTGGCCCCGTCCAGCGGCAGCTGCTCACCGTAGTGGCAGGTGGCGCACTGGACCTTGGCGATGTCACCAGTCGGCCCCAGGCGGACGTCGGGCTGACCAGCCTCCAGCGGCTCCATCCAGTTGGCGTTGATGTCACGCGTCATCCGGATGCCGTGCCAGGAGATCTCCCGCTCCACCGGGCTCTCGTCCCACTGCCCCAGACGGCCGGTATTGTGGCACGTGGTGCAGTTGGAGCCGGTCGCGTCGGACATATGCATCATCAGGCCGTAGGAGGCCTCGGTGTCCTGCAGCGAGACGTCCCACTCGTCCAGGTTGGGGAGAATCGTGTCACCCTCGACCCGCAGATCGTCGTGGCCAAGCAGATAGCGCTCGAACACGTTCCGCGGCAGCGAGGTGAACCCCACCTTCTCGCTGGCCAGGTTCTGCATCTGGTCGTTGCCAAGCCCATGGACGTTGAAATCCAGCTCAGGCTCGGCGAACCAGCTCTCCTCCGGCAGATTCTCGCCACGGTGACACGTGTAGCAGGTCACGCCCGTGTCATCCATGTGGCTTTCCCAGTTGGCGTTCACGTACCGATTCATCTCGATCATCTGCCGAGAGACTTGGTACGTGTACAGCTCCTCGCTGGCGAAGTCGTTGCCGTCGTGGCAATAAGTGCATCCCTCATCCGGCGCCACCCAGTCGGTCATGCTCTGCATGAGCCGGGTAAACTCGGCGACGCTCAGGTCGGTGAGCACCTCGACGTTCTGGTAGATCTCGCCAGCCTTGGGGCCCTCGGCCGAGACCGGGTCCGCCGCCTCCGGCGCCAGGTGGAGGTCATCGTCCCGCAGCCGCGGGTTGGTGACCTCTTCCATGCCGGTGCCACGGTACCCCTTCTGCTCGGAGTCCACCGGGGGGCGCTCGCACCCCACGACGACCGCGAGGCCGGCGGACAGGGCACCAACTGCCAAGGATCGGTTCAGATACATTTTACTGCTCATCACTCCGTCCCCCCTGCTGCCGGATCCACTGCCGGTGTGAAGAACTCCGGATACTCGGGGGCAATGCCGTGGTGGACACCCCACAGGTACCAGTTCTCAACCACGGTGCCGGTCAGCAGGATACCGATGCCACCCGTAATCACGCAGAGGATGGCGAACCAGTAACCCCACCGGTGGATGGACTCCATCGTGGCGTTGAAGCCCATGGTCCAGCGCCAGAACAGCGCCGAACGCTCCGCAGCGGTACCGCGGTCAGTGATCTGATCGATCTCACGCTCCGCGTTGTAGCGACCCGCCGCCAGAATGGTGGCGCCGTGCATCGCGAACAGCAGAGCCGAGCCGAACAGGAACACGATCGACAGCATGTGGAACGGGTTGTAGTAGAGGTTCCCGTACCGCAGCGAGAAGGCCGTGGTCCAATCGAGGTGCGGGAAGATGCCGAACGGCACGCTCTTCGCCCAGCTGCCCATCAGCACCGGCCAGATGAAGCCGATGGCGAGGAACAGGAAGATCGCAGCAGCGAAGGCCCAAGCCACGTGCGTCCCCAGCCCGAGCGCACGCGCCCGGTTATAGGTCCGCACCCACCACAGCAGGATCGACAGGGTCAGCGTGAAGCCGGCGATCAGCCACCAGCCACCGTCGTTAAGCGGCGGGAGGCTAAGGCCGTACTCCGGCGGCGGCGGCTCCAGCGCCACCCAGAAGAACTGACGAATCCACTCAATCGGGCTCCAGTCCACGGACGCCAGCATGTTCATGCCAATGATGACGATGGACAGGAGACCGAAGAGGATCGACATCACACCGGTGGTGCCGAGGTAGATCGGGCCGACCTGTGCGTCGCCGATCTTCCCGAGCAACCAGGAGTGCGTCGACCCCTTGGTCCGCGGCCAGTCGGCGGCCGGGAGCTCTACGCCCGGATCCGTCGGGCCCCGGACCTGAACACGGGTAAAGATATTCTGATACTCAGCCATTTCTGATTACCCCCCCCAGGACCAGATCGGGACGTTGAGCCACCAGTTCCACCACTCGGGCCAACCGCGGGTCCAGAACGGGCCGCTAATGATGATGCACACGGCACTCCAGAAAGCGGCGTTCAGGGCCAGGAACAGGCCGAGACGGTGGATACCCAGGCTGCCGATCGAGTAGCCGACGACGTCGCGGAAGAAGGTATTCTCATGCTCCGCGGTCTTCACCGACTCGCCCTTCTTCGGGTTGGTGACCGACAGGATCAAGCCACCGTGCAGGGCCAGGGCCAGGGTGGTGGTGAAGAAGAAGGTCACGGCCAGCATGTGGGCCGGGTTGTAGTGGAAGTGGAGGTACTGGTACCCCACGTTCGACACCCAATCCAGGTGGCTCAGGATCCCGTACGGGAACCCATGCCCCCAGGCGCCCATCAGAAGCGGCCGGAAGACCACCAGCGTCGCGTAGGCCAGGATCGCGACCGCGAAGGCCACCGGCACGTGATAGCCCATGCCGAGCTTCTTGGAGATCTCCGCCTGACGCAGGGCCCACGCAATGAAGGCGCCCAGGGCGCAGACGGTGATGATCTGCCAGAGGCCGCCCTCCATCATGGGCGCAAGGGCCAGCCCATAGCTCAGGTCAGGTGGGGCAATGGAGATCTGCCACAGATTGAAGGTGTCTTGCGAAGCACCGTAGATGATCAGGACGGTGCCAAGGACCGCGAAGATCGCCGTAAGCACCCCGAAGATGCCCACGTAGAACGGCCCAATCCAAAAGTCAAACAAGTCCCCTCCGAGGAGTGTACCTCCTCGGACACGGTATTTTTTTTCAAAGTCGAGCATCGCCATGGCTGGGTCCTCACATCACGGGCAACACGGCGCCTCAGGGATCCCGGAGCCTTCGGCGAGCGACCGCCCCGAGTGTGAGTCACACCGGGGCGGTCCTCCCGAAGAGCCGGGGGCTCGGGTGCTTAGACCTCCCGCTGCTGCGGCATAACCGCAGCCTCGGCGACCTCGGCAGCCGACTCGGCGTTGCCGTAGGGGTTACCCTCGAGCCAGTTGAAGGACTCCGTGCTCAGGAGGATAAAGTGAATAAGCAGAGCCAGGACGGCCATGCCCACGTGGGCCAGAACCACCGTACGGCGATAGTCGAGGATCTTCCACATTCTCCACATGATTACGTCTCCTTAAGCAGCGATGGGCGCGATGGATTGAACAGCGGCGGTGACGGCGTTGGCACCCTCGATCAGAGCAGCACCGAAGCCCTCGTCACCCGGGATCCACGGACGCCACGCCCAGGCCAGGATGTGCGCCACGACGGCGACACCGACATAGACCGTGAAGGCCTGAGAGAACATCGCGTGAAACTCTTTGGCTTCCTCGTCGCTAACGTTCCGCATCTCGTCAGCCATAATTACTTCCTCCGTTCGACTTTTCGCCTGCGCCGCGCGCCCCCGCGCGGCTCGGGTTGGTCACCACGCTTGGTGGTGTTTTTCCCGACCGAGGACCGATCCTCGATCAGAAAAATCGGTTGTTCGTTCGCTCCACGCCCGCGAGCTGCGACTTGATGCCGCGCATCAGCTCATGAAGGCGAAAGGGACTGACGTCTGAGCCGCCGCGCGAGCCTCGGCAATCACCGACTGCCGCTCGCCCTGGCGCGGCGCGGCACGCCAGCGTGCCGGGACGAGCCGAGACAGGACCGCGCCGATCAGGAAGATCGCGAAGCTGACGGCCATCAGCAGGCGGTACTGTGTCTCTTCCTTGCGGCGGGCTCGCGCTGAGTTCGGCCGTGCTTTGACTGCGTGTGCCATCGGAGTGCCTCCTCTCGTCGAACTCTCCGCTGCGCCTCTACCCGTCTATAACAAAGCACAACGCGTAAGGCTTCAACGGGACAGCGCGCTTTCGCCGCGCCCTATTTGTGCTTCAGTTGCCGCGCCCCGGCCCTGCCCCTGGCAGCACGTCGCTGCACCCCTTGACCCGATCCGCGGTGACTCGTGTCTCACCGGCTTGCTTGGCTCGCTGCTCCGCGGCATCACGCAACCGTTTGGTGGCGGATATGCGGACCAAGACCGGTTGCTCCTGTACCCAGCGGTCGAGGACCGCTCGAGCCTCTTCATCCCAGGTCAAGGTTTCGGAGGCCTCGCTCTGGACGGCTCGCGAGTCGGCTGCGACATTTTGCGCCGTTTTCTCTGCTTGCGAACCGCGGGCCAGAGTGGCCTCCACCTGATCCATTTCCGTACCTAACGGCAGGATGTGGAACAGGGCGTCGAAGAGCGCGTTACAAACCTCCTGCACGATGTAACAGGCTCCACCGTACCCCATGAACGGGGTCCCCGTGTGGCGGCGTATGACCGCACCAGGGAAGGAGGCAGGG
Organism: Halorhodospira halophila SL1; assembly: GCF_000015585.1. Lineage (NCBI taxonomy): Bacteria > Pseudomonadati > Pseudomonadota > Gammaproteobacteria > Chromatiales > Ectothiorhodospiraceae > Halorhodospira > Halorhodospira halophila. Next base: position 1,748,902 of record NC_008789.1, read on the forward strand.
ATATATCTGGCGTGTCCCCCAACTTCCGCTAGATACATCCGCTCGTTGTAACTTCCGAAAAGCACAAGTGGCGGGTTGCCGCGGATTGCGGCACGAATGGCGTCGTTATCAATCTTGACGCCGGGCGCCCGAGAGAAGGCGAAATTGCAGGGCATACCCAGATCATTCTCAAGAAATTTCTGAATACCCTGGGCATGGGTTTGCGCGGCAACAATGCCAAAACTCGCCGTGGCGTAAAAATCCTGCGTGACAGAACGCCACAAATCCCAAAGCGGTTTTAGCGTGGTGTGTTTCTCTTTTTCGATAAACGGCTCCGGATCGAGCCCAAGCTGCTCACCCAACGCGCGCAGGAAACGCGTGGTGCTGTGCAGACCGACCGGCGCCTGCAGATACGGGCGCCCGAGGGCTTCACACAGCCCACGGCCGTACTCCCGATACATGCAGATGTTGACGTCGGCATCGATGAGCCGCGGAATCTGGTCCACGTGGCAACTGAGAGGGAAGACCAGATTGACCTCGGCGCCGATCCCTTCGACCAGCCGCCTGACCTCGGCAAGATCCGAAGGCATGTTGAACATGCCGTAGGCGGGGCCGATGATGTTGACTCGAGGCGGAGCGCCGGCCTCCCGCTCCCGCGGACGAGGCGGGCGCCCCCGGCGCATCCCGAACTGCTCCCAGAGCCAGCGTAGCGCCCGGTCCGAGGCCTGCCACTGGTCTTCGTCGATGGTCCGGGGCAGGAAGCGGCGGATACCGGTTCCCTCCGGAGTAACGCCGCCGCCGATCATCTCGGCGATGGAGCCAGTGACAACGACGCTCGGCTGCTGTGGGTCGAGGGTCCCGTGGGCGCGCTTCATGGCACCCTCGGTGCCCTCGCGGTTCAGCTCTTCCTCCGAGAGGCCGGTGACGACGACCGGGAGCTCCTCGGGCGGCAGGGCGTCGGTGTAATGCAGTACGGCAGTGACCGGGAGGTTCTCGCAACCAACCGGGCCGTCGATGATCACCTGGAGCCCCTTAACCGCCGTGAACGCGTATACGGCCCCCCAGTAGCCCCCCGCACGGTCGAGATCCGGGATGAGCATCAGCCCTCCTCCCCGCACCGCCGGGCGCCACCGCCGCGGATCTCGACCCGCGGCGGAATCTGCGGTGGTTCGCTCCACACGCCCCCGGTTTCACCCGTTCCCACGCCGGCAAAGAATGCATTCATGGCGTCGAAGCGCTCCTTGTTCCCGATGGCGGCGTTGATGACCTGTGCCAACGCCGCGGGGCCGGACGGCCCCATAAGCGGCCGCGCTGAGATCAGATTGGTGAAGTAAAGGCCGGGAATGGCCTGCTCCTTGGCGTGCTGGACCACGGGTGTGGTGCCGATGGCCAGGTCGGGCTGGTGTTCATCGACCGCCCCGGTGTCATCCTCCAGGCTGGCTCGGAACCGGACCGGGATGCCCCGTGCCGCCAGCCATTCGCGATCCGGATCGGACCACGGCGTCTGCCCCACTGCCGTCCCCACGTAGCGGACATCGGCACCGCACTCCACCAGCAGACGGGCGACCAGCAGTTCCGAGCCTTCATAACCGGAGACCGTGATCCGACCTCGGACCGGTGCGGCAGCCACGGCCTCCTGGAGGGCCGGCAGAGCGGCCGCCTTCGCGGCGTCGATCTCCGCACGCCCGACGTCGCAGGCGGCCCCGACCGCCTCCAGCCAGGCGGCTGTGCCGTCACACCCGACCGGGGCCGAGGGCACCAGGGCCCGACCGGCTGCCTCGAATTCGGCCAGCGACGCCGTATAGAACGGGTGGATCGCAGCGGCCGCGCGGCAGTCGAGTGCCGCATAGAGCTCGCGCCACTCCCGCGTCGGGACCACCTGGCCCGCGGCCAACCCCATCGGTTCGAGCAGTCGGCTGATGCTGACCGGGTCCCCCGGAAACATCTCGCCAAGCAGCGCCACCGTGGGCCGTTCTCCCCGCCCGCTGCGCGGCGCCGCCACAGGGCCTTGTTCCGCCTCTTGCCGGGCGTAGCGCAGCATGGCAGCGGCGAGCTTGTCCTTGGCCTCGGCGTGAGTGGGTACGCCGAACCCGGGCACCTCCAGCGGCACCACCCGAACCCCGTTGATCGCCTCTGGCAACAGCCGCAGCGGCACACCCGAAGCCGTCGGGACGCACAGGTTGATCACCACGATGGCGTCGTAACGCTCGGGATCCGCCAGATCGTGGACCGCCTGATGGACATCCTCGAACAGGCCGCCGGTCACCAACGATTCGGAATCGAAGGGTACATAACCGACACTCCGCCGGGCGCCGTAAAAATGGGAGGTGAAGGTCAGACCGTAGACACAGCAGGCCGATCCCGCCACCACCGTGGCGGTACGGCGCATGCGCAGTCCCACGCGCAGCGACCCGAAGGCCGGGCACATGGTCTGGGGTTGATCATGGGGTCCCGCTCGCTCACTCATGGCCCTTTCTCCGGGGTCTGTCTCAGGTATCGTCGTAGACGATCTCCAGGGAAGGCTTCCTGGTCGCCCCCTGCGGGCACATGTCCTCCGGAGTGGCGGGCACAAGCTCCACCTCGCCGCCAACCTCGTCACTCTTGAACAGCCCGAGCAGCTGATCGTGGCTCAACGGCTGAGGCATGACCGGCGGAGCACCGGCGATGTTCTGCGCCAGCTGCTCGAACAGGGGCCCCCAGGGACCACCGGGATACCCGATAATCTCGTAATTGGCACTCTTGCGGCGGATCTCGTCATCGGCGGGGATGCTCGAGAGCACCGGGATGCCGGCCTGCCCAGCCAGCGCCTGCGCCTCGCCGGTGCCATCGTCCTTGTTGACCACCAGACCGGCGACGCCAACGCTCCCGCCCAGCCGGCTGAAGTACTCCACCGCCGAGCAGACATTGTTGACCACATACAGCGACTGCAGGTCGTTGGCCCCCACCAGGATCACCTTCTGACAGAGATCGCGGGCAATGGGCAGACCGAAGCCACCACAGACCACGTCGCCGAGAAAGTCGAGCAGAACGTAGTCGAAGTCCCACTCGTGGAAGCCCAGGTTCTCGAGGATCTCGAAGCCGTGGATGATCCCGCGCCCGCCACAGCCCCGGCCGACCTCCGGCCCGCCAAGCTCCATGGCGAAGACTCCGTCGCGCTTGAAGCAGACATCGCCGATGCTGAGCGTCTCGCCGGCTGCCTTCTTGCGCGAGGAGGTGTCGATGATCGTCGGGCAGGCCCGCCCGCCGAAGAGCAGCGAGGTGGTGTCACTCTTGGGGTCGCAGCCGATGAGCAGGACCTTCTTGCCCTGCTGCGCCATCATGTAGGAGAGGTTGGAGAGCGTGAAGCTCTTGCCGATCCCCCCCTTGCCGTAGATGGCGATGATCTGGGTCTCTTTCGCCGGCTGCTCGCTGCTCATCAGCTGTTTCTCCAGTCGAGGACCATCTTGAGGCAATCGGGATCGCCGAAGGCGATCCGGTAGGCCGATGCCGCCTCAGCGGCATCGAGGCAGTGGGTGATCAAACCGTCGAGGCTCAGCGCCCCCGTCTCGATCTTGCCGGTCACGGCCTCGAGGTCAGACCGCTGCCACTCGGCAGCCACCCGCAACCGGGCTTCCCGCATGAAGGCCGAGGGGAACGCGAAGGACAGCCGATCACTGTAGAAACCGGCGAGCACGACCTCTCCGCCGTGACCGAGACGGCCGATGAGGGTATCGAGGAGGCCAGCATCGCCACTGACATCGCAGATCCGCGGATAGTCGTGGCGCTCATCGCTGTCCGGGTCCACCACCGTATACCCCTCGGCGCCGGCCCGGCGGTCCGCATTGGTTTCCCAAACCGTGGGGGGATGGTCGACCAGCACCCCGATCCGGGCGATCAGCCGACCCAGGACGCCGTGCCCGACCACCAGATCCGGTGGCGCCTCGGCCACCGCGTGCCACGCCGTAGCCGCCAGGGCGAGCAACACCCCCCGCTCGCCCAGCCCGTCAGGCAGCGGTATGACCCGCTCACCGGAGACCACGACACGCGATGCAGCCCCGCCGAAGAGCCCGCTGACCTCTTGGTAGCAGCGCGCGCCGGGGACGAAGACGACCTCGCCTTCCCGCCTGCCGGACTCAGCACCGGCTGTGACGACACGCCCCACCGACTCGTAGCCGGGGACCAGCGGATAGGCGAGCCCCGGGAACTGGGGCATCGTGCCCTTCCAGAGCAGGCGCTCGGTGCCGGTGCTGATGCCGCTGAACTCGATGTCGACGACGACATCCCCCGGGCCGGGGTCGATCAGGGCTACATCCTGGAGGGCGAGGCGTTCAGGGGCCTCGAAGACGACCGCACGAGCCGAGCGGGGACCGGAACCCGGCCCACCCGGATCGACACTCGATGCAGGGCTTGGGTCAGACATGGTGTCAGCCTAACTTGACTTCCCCGTGTGTCAAGCTGGTCGATCACCGGGATAGACTGCGGCTTTTAGCCGCAATCACACGGGCCTGGAGCGGATTGCAGCCTGGCAGCAGCCGAACCTGTTCGAAGCCGGCGGCCTCGAGAAGCCCGCGGTTCTCGGCGACGGTACGGGGGCGCCCCCGACCCATGGCGAAGAGGTAGATGCCGAAGTAGGCGCCCCCCACCCGCTCTGCCCCCGGGGTTCCCGCCATCGGCTCGGCGACCAGCACCGTGGTCCCGGGCTCCAGGCTGCGGTGGAGGTTGTCAAGCAACCGAGCCGCCTCCTGATCATCGTGATCATGCAGGATGCGCACCAGCGTGACGACGTCGACATCGCCGGGCAGGGGATCCCGGAAGAAGTCGAGCCCCAGGGACTCGAGGCGCCCATTGAGCCCCTCCTCGTCGATGCGCCCCTGCGCCCGCTCCGCCACGGCGGGGAGATCCACCACCCGCCCCTGCAGGTGCGGCCAGCGGCGGGCAGCCGCCATCAGGAAGGCCCCCTCACCGCCGCCGACATCCATCAGGCGTCGGTGGCGACGCAGCGAATAGGCGTCGAGTACCTCCGCGGCCACCATCGGCTGTGATGCGGCCATCAGACCGCTGTACGCCCCGACTTCGATGCCGGTCAGGGTATCCGGCGCCTGGTTGCCGGCGTAGGCCCAGTAACGCCCAAGGGCCGTGGCGCCGCGCTCACCCTGTAGCAGGGCCAACGGATCTTGGAGATCCTCGTAGAGCAGGGCGTGGTGCTCGACCATGGCGCGGACCCCGGGCGCCGCCACCAGCACGGCCCCCAGGTCGCCGAGGCCGTAGCGCCCGGCGCTTCGAACCTCGGCCAGGCGCAAGGCCACGGCCGCCTCGAGCAGCCGCTGGCCGGCCATCTCGGGCAATCCGAGACGGCTCAACAACCGGTCGGGCGGCTGCGCCCCCTCATTGAGCAGATCCAGCAGGCCGCTGCGCACACTGGCCAGGACGACCTGCGAGTAGATGAAGCCGGCGCACAGGTCGAACAGCTCGCTGGAGCGTCGCCGGGCGATGGGTCGGGTCAGCGGGAAGCGCGCGGCCAGCCGGTGGAAGCGGGAGCTAGCCAGCAGGCGGTCCCGCCAGTCGTGCAGGCGGTCCCGCCACGGACTATTTCGCCAGGTGCGGATCACGCCGCGCTACGGCCCAAGCTCTCGGGCAGCACCCGTTCCATCTCCTGGAGGATCCCCGCGCGCAGCTGCTCGGCCCCGGCGCATTCCGGCACGGCATCGACGGCTTCCTGAACCAGCCGATCCAGGCGCTCCTTGGCACCCTGCAGACCGTGCTCGGAGACCGCATTGGCAAGGCCGTGGGAGGAGTCCTGACCAGTGGGCTTGCCCAACTCATCCTCTGCGCCAACGGCGTCGCGCAGGTCGTCGGCAACCTGGTACGCCTCGCCCAGCCGCTCACCCACGATCCGCCAACGGTCCGCCTGGTCCTCGGCGCCCGCGGCGATGGCGCCCGCGACGGTCGCGGCGGCAAACAGCGACCCGGTCTTGGCCTGATGGTACTCCGCCACCGGGATCTCCGGCTCGGACTCCCAGGCCTGTCCGGCGGTAATGCCGTAGGGCATGCCGGTCGCTCGGGTCACCGTGGTCAGCAGGGCGCCGGCCCGCTGCGGGGCCTGCGGCACCGTCAACGCCAGCGTCTCCAGCGCGTGGACGATGAGCGCATCGCCAGCCAGCACGGCCAACCGCTCGCCGTAAGCGGCGTGTACCGAAGGCTGCCCGCGCCGGGTCGCCGCGTCGTCGAAACACGGCAGGTCGTCGTGGACCAGCGAGGCACAATGCATCAGCTCGATGGCGGTGGCCGCCGCGTCGGCCAGCTCGGGATGATCGTCGCCGCAGGCGGCGGCGACCGTCAGGCACAGGCGCGGCCGCACCCGGGCACCGCCAGCGAACACGGCGTGGCGGACGGCGTGCGCTAGCTGCGGCGGGGCAGGGGCCGCCGTTGCCCGGGCCACTGCAGCCTCTAGGGCGCTTTCGATTCTCTTGCTCGGTTCCATGTAGCCCCCTCCCGCCGGCGGCGTGTAGGCTTGCGTTCCAGGGAAGATATGAGTCGTCGAGTACGCTAGTCAGGGACCCACCCCATGTCAACGTCGCTGCGATGCCCAACCGCAGGAGAACAACAAGCCGTGGTGATCGGGGCCGGAGTCGGGGGGCTTGCCGCCGCCATCGATCTGGCCTCTGCCGGCCTGCGCGTCACCCTGCTGGAACAAGCCCCCAGCCCCGGAGGCAAGCTGCGCCCGGTCTGCGTCGGCGACGCCTGGCTCGACGCCGGACCGACGGTCTTCACCATGCGAGGGGCCTTCGAAGAGCTCTTCGCCAACGCCGGAGAACGGCTTGAGGACCATTTGCGCCTGCGCCCGGTTGAGCGCCTGGCGCGACACGCCTGGGCGGATGGCGGCCAGCTGGACCTGTTCGCTGATCCGCGCCGCTCCGCGGAGGCTATTGGCGAATTCGCCGGCCCCGAAGAGGCCCGCCGCTTCCGCGCTTTCTGCCGACGTGCCGCCGAGATTCACGACACCCTGGACGCCACCTTCATGCGCGCCCAGCGCACCACCCCGCTCGGGCTATTCCACCGGGTGGGTTACCGCAACCTGGGCGCCATGCTGCGCATCAGTCCATTTACCACCCTCTGGCAGGCCCTCGGCCGGTATTTCAAGGACCCGCGCCTGCGCCAACTCTACGGTCGCTACGCAACCTACTGCGGCTCGTCCCCCTTTGCCGCGCCGGCCACACTGATGCTGATCGCCCATGTGGAGTCGGAGGGGGTCTGGCAGGTGGATGGCGGCATGCATCAGCTGGCGGCCGCGCTGGCCGGCCTCGCCGAGCGCTGCGGGGTCGAGCTGCGCTGCGCGACGCAGGCGCAACGAATCCACACCACCCGGGGCCGGGCCAGCGGGGTCGAGCTGGCCACCGGCGAGATCCTGCCGGCGGACGTGGTGGTCAGCAACAGCGACGCTGCCGCTCTGGCGCAGGGACTGTTCGGCGATCACCTGCGCCCGGCCGTCCGCCGGCAGCCCCCGCGGGTCCGCTCACAGTCCGCTATCACCTGGAACTGGCGAGCCGAGACCCGGGGTTTTCCCCTCCACCACCACTCGGTCTTCTTCAGCAGCGATTACGCCGACGAGTTCGACGCCGTCTTCCGCCGCGGCGAACCGCCACCGGAACCGACGGTCTACATCTGCGCCCAGGATCGCCACGATCAGCAGTCGGTGACGGGCCCCGAGCGCCTGCTCTGCCTGATCAACGCCCCGGCCCACGGTGACGTGAAAAGCTTCAGCGACACGGAGATCCATCGATGCCAACACCAGACCCTCTCGCTCCTGGAACGCTGTGGCCTCAGCCTCCAGCCCACCGAGGAGCCCCCGGTGATCCACACGCCGACCGACTTCGAGCGGCGCTATCCGGCCACCGGAGGGGCCCTGTACGGGATGGCCAGCCACGGCTGGCGGGCCTCCTTTCAGCGGCCGGCGGCTCGCACACGAGTACCGGGCCTCTATCTGGCGGGGGGCAGTACACACCCCGGGGCGGGGCTGCCGATGGCGATGATGTCGGGGCGCCTGGCGGCGGAGCAGGTGCTGGCCGACCTGACTTCCGACACGCGGTTCCGTCGGGCGGCTACGTCTGGTGGTACCTCGACGCCCTGAGCGATGACGGCCGCCACGGGCTGACCGTCATCCTGTTCGTCGGCAGCGTGTTCTCGCCCTATTACGCCTGGGCTCGACAACGCGGGACCCCGAACCCGGAGGACCACTGCGCCTTCAATGTCGCCCTCTACGGCGAGAAGCGCGGCCACTGGTCCATGACTGAGCGGGACCGGCACGCGCTACAACGGGACCGCGACACCCTCATCGTCGGCCCCAGCCAGGCACGCTGGGTTGATGGAGAACTCCTGCTGGATATCGATGAGATCACCTTCCCACGCCCCGCCTATCTGCGTGGCCGCATCCGCCTGACCCCGCGGGTCGCCAACGACCAGTCGTTGGTCCTGGACGCTGCAGGACGCCACCGCTGGTGCGCCCTGGCGCCCTGTGCTCGGGTCGAGGTGGAGATGGAAAAGCCGCGGGTCCGCTGGCAAGGCGAAGGCTACCTTGACAGCAATGCCGGCGATGAGCCCCTGGAAGATGGGTTCAGCGGCTGGCACTGGTCGCGGGCCAGTGACACGGACGGGACAACCGTGCTCTACGATGTCACCCCCCGCCAGGGAGCCCCCTACCGCAAGGCGATCCACTTCGATCATCAGGGGACCGTCCAAGAGACCCCCGCGCCGGACCCGGCGCCCCTGCCCACCGCCCTATGGGGCATCCGCAGACGGATCCCCTCCGACACGCCGGAGAAGGCACGGCTGATCGAAACCTTTGAGGATACGCCGTTCTACGCCCGATCGCTGGTCGCCACCGAGGTCGATGGCCGTCCGCTGCATGCGGTCCACGAGAGTCTCAACCTGGACCGCTTCGCCAGCGCCTGGGTCAAACCGCTGCTACCGTTCCGGATGCCGCGGCGTAAGACGCGGGCGACCTGACCCCGGTGAACACCGCCACGGGCGGCACTGCCGCCTGTGGCGATCTAGCGTTCGTCGTCCCGGCCGCGCTCGCGCTCTTCGCGAATCTGACGCAGATCGCGGCGCATGATCACGATCTCTCGCACTGCGTAGCCCATGGCCAGCGCCACGAGCGCTAGCTTGAAGATGATGAAACCAGGCAAATCCATGGTGGGCGTATCCTCTTCCAGCGATCTTCGATCAGCGGGGCAGATCGCTCGTGCCCTGCAGCCACTTGTCGACCGCATGAGCGCACTGCCGGCCTTCGCGGATTGCCCAGACCACGAGTGACTGGCCCCGACGCATGTCTCCGGCGACGAAGACGCCATCCGTACTGGTCTTGTAGGCATCCGCTCCTTCAGTATCGCCGCGTACATTGCCGCGGTCATCGAGTTCCAGCCCCCCCTTCTCCTCCAGTTCAGCGATCATCCCCGCACGGACCGGGTGGAGAAACCCCATAGCCAGAAAGACCCGATCGGCCGGCATCTCGGCCTCGCTACCGGGGATCTCGCTCATCTGCCAGCGGCCCTGCTGGTCCTTGTGCCACTCAACCTTGGCGTAACGGATCGCGCGGACATGGCCGCTGCCATCGCCGACGAACTCCTTGGTCAGGAAGTTCCACATCCGCTCGCACCCCTCTTGGTGGGAGGTCGATGTGTTGAGTTTCTCCGGCCAGTAGGGCCAGGTCAGCTCTTTATCCTCTTTTTCCGGCGGCTTATTGAGGATTTCCACCTGGGTCACAGAGCGTGCCCCATGACGACACGAGGTCCCCACACAGTCGGAGCCCGTATCGCCGCCACCGATGACCACCACGTGCTTGCCCTGGGCGTCAATGAACGCGTCGTCGGGCACATACACGCCCTGGACCCGCTTGCTGTTGGCGGTCAAAAATTCCATGGCGAAGTGGACGCCGTTGAGTTCGCGACCGGGCACAGGCAGGTCACGAGGCTGCTCACTGCCACCGGCGAGGACCACCGAATCAAACTCATCACGCAGTTGGGCGATCGGTATGTCCACCCCGACATGGGTCAACGTGTGGAACTGCACCCCTTCGGTGCGCATCTGTGCGATACGCCGGTCGATGTGCCTCTTCTCAAGCTTGAAATCGGGGATGCCGTATCGCAGGAGCCCGCCGATTGCGTCGGCTTTCTCGTAGACATCAACGTTATGGCCAACCCGCGCGAGTTGTTGGGCGCAGGCCAGGCCCGCCGGCCCGGAACCAACGACGGCAATCCGCTTACCCGTCCGGCGGCGGGCCACCCGGGGACGGATCAGCCCCGCTTCCCACGCCCGATCGACGATGCTGCATTCGATGGTCTTGATGGATACAGGACTGTCATCGAGGTTCAGGGTACAGGAGGCCTCACAGGGTGCCGGGCAGACCCTGCCGGTGAATTCAGGGAAGTTGTTGGTGGCGTGCAACTCTTCGACGGCCCGCTCCCATTCACCGCGGTAGACCATGTCGTTCCAGTTCGGGATCAGGTTGTCCACCGGACAGCCGCTGTGGCAGAAGGGGATGCCGCAGTCCATACAGCGAGCCCCCTGTTGGCCGACTTGCTCCCGGCTGAGCGGGATCAGGAACTCCCCGTAGTGGAAGACGCGCTTACAGGCCGGCTGATAGCCGTACTCTTGGCGCTCGTGTTCCAAGAATCCAGTTTGTTTACCCATGATCAACGCTCCCCTGGAGAGCCTGATGAAACTTCGCCGGCCGGGTCGGCGACGGTGGCTGTGCCCGTTGCGCCTCGATCTCGTCGAGTGCGCGGCGGAACTCAAGCGGCATGACCTTCACGAACCTGGGTAGATAGAACTCCCAGTTGTCGAGGATCTCCCGGGCCCGGTGCGACCCTGTGTAGCCCAGGTGGCGCTCGATCAGCGTGCGCAGCCGTTTGACGTCGTGACGGCGCGGATCCTCATCGATGTTGATTGGCCCGCCCCGTTCGACCTCCTCAATGCGCTCCTGGTACGCCTGCTCCGGATCAACGGACTGTAGCGCTACCATGGCCGGGTTGCAGCGCTCGGCGAAGGTGCCCTCCTCATCGAGGACGTAGGCGATGCCGCCAGACATCCCTGCAGCGAAGTTGCGCCCGGTGGAGCCGAGGCAAACCATGACCCCGCCCGTCATGTATTCACAGCCGTGATCGCCGACCCCTTCAACCACGGCGGTCGCGCCGGAGTTGCGAACACAGAATCGCTCTCCGCCGACCCCGCGGAAGAAGCACTCACCGCTTATCGCACCGTAAAGGACCGTATTGCCGACGATGATGTTGTCTTCGGCGGCGGCGATCCCGGCGTGCTCGGGTGGGTACACGATCAGGCGCCCACCGGATAGGCCTTTCCCGACATAGTCGTTGGCATCGCCGGCCAGCTCAATGGTCACCCCCCGTGCGAGCCAGGCGCCAAACGACTGCCCACCAGTCCCTGCGGCCTTGATATAGATCGTGTCATCGGCCAGCCCCGAATGACCGTACCGTTCCGCTATACGCCCCGAGAGCATGGTGCCTACGGTGCGATGGTAGTTGTAGACCGGGGTTTCCATGCGCACCGGGGTGCCGTCCTGCAGCGCCGGCTGCGCCTGCTCGATCAGGAAGTGGTCGAGGGCCTGCTCCAGCCCGTGGTCCTGCTGTTCGCTGTTGTAGATCGAGACGCCCGGGGCGGCTTCCGGCTTGGCCAGCATGCTTGAGAAGTCCAGACCCTTCGCCTTCCAGTGGTCGATCGCCGAGCGCTTTTCAAGCCGATCAGACTGCCCGATCATCTCATTGACGGTGCGGAAGCCAAGCTTGGCCATGATCTGCCGCACCTCTTCGGCGACGAAGAAGAAGTAGTTGATCAGGTGTTCGGGCTGCCCCCGGAAACGTCGGCGGAGCTCGGGGTCCTGGGTTGCCACCCCGACCGGGCAGGTGTTCAGGTGGCACTTGCGCATCATGATGCAGCCCTGAACGATCAGCGGTGCGGTCGCAAAGCCGAACTCGTCAGCCCCGAGCAAGGCACCGATGACCACATCGCGGCCAGTCCGCATGCCGCCGTCGACCTGGACCGAGACGCGTCCGCGCAGACGGTTGTGGACCAGCGTCTGGTGCGTCTCGGCCAGGCCGATCTCCCAGGCGCTTCCGGCATGCTTGATGGAGGTCAACGGGCTGGCGCCGGTGCCGCCGTCATAGCCGGCGATGGTAATCTGATCAGCGTGCGCCTTGGATACACCCGCGGCCACGGTACCAACGCCGACCTCGGAGACCAGCTTGACCGAGATCCGCGCGCGCGGCTGGACGTTCTTCAGATCGTGGATCAGCTGCGCGAGATCCTCAATGGAGTAGATGTCGTGGTGCGGCGGCGGAGAGATCAGGCCCACGCCAGGGGTCGAGTGGCGCACCCTGGCGATGCTGCGATCGACCTTTTGACCAGGCAGCTGCCCGCCCTCGCCCGGCTTGGCGCCCTGAGCGATCTTGATCTGGATGTCGTCGGAGTTGGCCAGATACTCGGTGGTCACACCGAAACGCCCCGAGGCGACCTGTTTAATGGCCGAGCGCTCGGGGTTCATCGAACCGTCCTCGAGCGGCGCGAAACGCTCTGGTTCCTCGCCGCCCTCACCCGTGTTGGATTTGCCCCCCAGGGCATTCATGGCCCTGGCGAGGCCCGAGTGTGCCTCGTAGGAGATCGCACCAAAGGAGATCGCGCCGGTTGAAAAGCGTTTGACGATCTCGCTCGCTGGCTCGACCTCTTCAAGCGGTATCCCCTGATCGGCGTACTTGAAGTCCATCAAACCGCGCAGCGTGAGCAACCGCTCGCTCTGGTCGTTGATCAGCTGAGTAAACTGAGCGTAGGTCTGGGCGTCGTTGGCGCGGGTGGCGTGCTGGAGCTTGGCGATCGTATCCGGGGTCCAAACGTGATCCTCACCACGCAGCCGGTATTCGTAATCACCGCCCACATCCAGGTGCGTACGGTAGATTTCGGCGCTACCGTAGGCTGAACCGTGCCAGCGCACCGCCTCTTCGGCGACCTCCTGGAGCCCGACGCCCTCGATTCGGGTCGGGGTACCGGTGAAGTACTGATCGACGAATTCGCTGTTCAGGCCGACTGCGTCGAAGATCTGCGCACCGCAATAGGATTCCAGGGTGGAGATGCCCATCTTCGACATGACCTTGAGCAGCCCCTTATCGACGGCTTTGATATAGCTCCGCTGGGCCGCCTCGAAGTCCATTGGCTCCGGCAGGCTCGACAGGATCGACTGGATGGTGTCGAAAGCCAGGTAGGGGTTCACTGCCTCGGCGCCGTAGCCGCAGAGGGTTGCGAAGTGGTGCACTTCAAGCGCTGCACCGGTCTCCACAACCAGTCCCGAACTGGTGCGCAGGCCGTGACGGGTCAGATGGTGGTGGACCGCCGAGGTGGCAAGCAGCATCGGGATCGGGATGTGATCCAGGTTGGTATTGCGATCCGACAGGATGAGGATGTTGTAGCCGTCAAGCACCGCCTGCTTGGCCTTCTGACACACCCGGTCGAGGGCGTTGTGCATACCCTCGGCACCTTCACTGCTGGGATAACAGATATCGACTGTCCGGGTGCGGAAGGTGCCTGAGGAGCTGTATTCGATATGCCGGATGCGTTCCAGGTCCTCGTTGGTGAGGACCGGCTGGGGGGTTTCCAGGCGCCAGTTCTGACCGGCCTCGTCGAAGCCAAGCAAGTTGGGGCGTGGTCCGATCATGCACACCAGTGACATCACCAGCTCTTCGCGGATCGGATCGATGGCCGGGTTGGTCACCTGGGCGAAGTTCTGCTTGAAGTAGCTCGACAGGTGCTTGGGCCGGCTGGACAGCACCGCCAGTGGATTGTCGGCCCCCATAGACCCCACCGCCTCGGCCCCGGAGGCCACCATCGGCTTGAGCAGGAATTTGATGTCTTCCTGGGTGTAGCCGAAGGCCTGCTGCTGGTCGAGCAACGTGGTGTCGTCAGGGGCCATGGGACCGACGCTGGTCGGCAAATCCTCAAGGCGGATCTGGGTGCGACGCAACCAATCGGCATAGGGATGGGCCTCGGCCAGCTGGGTCTTGATCTCCTGATCACTGATAATGCGCCCCTCTTCAAGGTCGATCAGCAGCATCAGCCCCGGCTGAAGGCGCCATTTCTGGATGATCCGTTCCTCCGGGATATCCAGGACACCCATTTCCGAGCCGAGGATGACCAGGTCGTCATCCGTAACGAGGTAACGGGCCGGACGCAGGCCGTTGCGATCCAGCGTGGCACCGATCTGGCGGCCATCGGTGAAGGCAATCGCCGCTGGACCGTCCCACGGTTCCATGAGGGCCTCGTGATACTCATAGAATGCGCGTCGCTTCTCATCCATCAGGATGTTATCCGACCACGCCTCGGGGATGAGAAGCATCATCGCATGGGCCAGCGAGTACCCACCCCGAACCAGCAACTCCAGGGCGTTATCAAAGCATGCCGAGTCGGATTGGCCCTCAGGGATCAAGGGCCAGATGGTGTCGAGATCATCCCCAAGCACCTTGGAACTCATCGTATGTCGGCGGGCAGCCATCCAGTTGACGTTGCCACGTAGGGTATTGATCTCGCCGTTATGGCAGATCATGCGAAACGGCTGCGCCAGATCCCAGGTTGGAAAGGTATTGGTGGAGAAGCGCTGGTGGACCAGAGCCAGGGCGCTGACAAAGCGCTCATCCTGCAGATCGCGGTAGTAACCTCCGACCTGCCCGGCGAGCAGCATGCCCTTGTAGGTGATCGTCCGCGAGGACATCGAGGTGACATAGTTATCGCTGACATCGTAGCCAGCGGCGTTGATGGCGTTATCCATGCGCTTGCGAATGACGAATAGCTTGCGCTCGAACGCTTCTTGGTCGGGGCAGTTTGCGCCACGGCCGATGAATAGCTGTTTGACGATCGGCTCCGTAGGCAGAACCGTCTCACCCAGGTCGCTGTTATCCACCGGTACATCGCGCCAACCAAGGACCCGCTGACCACCATCGCGGACATGGCTCTCGATGGTTGCTTGCAACTGGGTGCGCTGCACCTCGTCACGGCTGAAAAAGACCATGGCCACGCCGTAATCGCCCGCCGCCGGCAACTCGAAATCCACTTTGGCGCGGAAGAATGCGTCGGGGATCTGCATCAGCATCCCGGCCCCATCTCCGGCCTTTGGATCGGCGCCTACTGCCCCGCGGTGGTGGAGGCGTTCGAGGATCTCCAGCCCCTGTTCAATGATGCGGTGACTCTTCTGGTTGCGGATGTGACAGACAAATCCGATTCCGCAGGAATCGTGCTCTAGGGCTGGATCGTAGAGATCCTGTTTCGGCGGTAGGGTGTGGAAGCTCATGTGCGACCTCTTTAGCAACTACTCGCTGATCGTCGCCGACGGCGTAGCGGGCGGGTGGGCGGGCAGGCAGGTTCCGGGTGACGACCCGTTTGGACGATTATGGATTGTCGGGCGGCCCGTTTTAGCGGACTTGGGCTGGGTTTTGCGTGTGAGCCGACTGAGGGCGGGGGAAGGCGGCCAGGCGGTGGCCGCTGACAATCGGAGGTAGATATGCGCCCACTCAAGGCGAACGCAATCGGGGAGTGCATGACCGACGCTGGCCGGAACACCCGGCGCGGCTCGCCACACCGCGGCTCGTATCCCCAGCCGAACCGGCGAGCCCTGGAAGGCGTGCCCGTCAGTAGAACCGCCGGAATCAGCCGGAGACCTGGCGCCCGGATCGGGCGGCATCCATACGCTCCAGGCGCTCCGCATCCATCCGCTCGAGGCGCTCGAACAGGCCCAGCACCCAAGCGACCTGCCCCTCGAGGCGCCCCGGCGGACCCACAGCCTCGGGTGCCTGCCGGACGGCATCGATCAGGTACTGCCCCTGTGGTAAGGCCGGCGCCGAGTCGTCCCGCGGAGCGGCGGCCAGGGTCGAGGCCACCTGGGAGAGGACGCGCAGCTTGCGCTGCGCGCCGACTACGGCCCGCTGATTGACCGAGTCGCAGTCCCGGCGCTCGAGTTCGCGGCCGATCTCAGCGTAGAGGAGCCGGGCGGCACACAGCCCCGGGCGTACCCGCCGCGGCAGCGCGTGGAAGCCCGGCATGGCCCGTTCGTAGTGGCGATCGGCGTCACACAGAAGGCGCTGAATGACCCTGCCGAGCTCCGGCGAGAATTGCGGCCGGGCTAGGAATGCGTCCGGGTCGACACCGGCCTCGTACATCCACTGCCGCGGCAGATAAAGCCGGCCGCGCCGTGCATCCTCGCCGACATCGCGGGCGATGTTGGTCAACTGCATACCGACCCCGAGGTCGCACGCCCGGGCCAGTGCTGAGGGGCTACGCACATCCATGAGCAGCGACATCATCACCCCGACTGTGCCCGCGACACGCACGGCGTACTCGTAGAGTTCTTCGATGGTCTCGTAACGGCGCCCCTCGGCGTCCCAGCGAAACCCCTCGATCAACGCCCCCGGCAGGGTCTGCGGGACATTGTAGTAGTGGGCCACGCAGGCGAAGGCACGATCCGCAGGATGGGCCTGCGGCCGACCGGCGTAGACCGCATCCAGGCGCTCATGCAGCGCCGCCAGTGCCGCCGCATCGCCTGGCCCCTCATCCACGGCATCGTCTGCCTCGCGGCAGAAGGCGTAGAGGGCAGTGGCGGCATCACGGCGCTCCCGCGGGAGCAGCCAGGACGCGGCCATGAAAGTCCGCGACCCGGTGCTAAGCAGGGCCCGACAAGCTCGGCGATCCGTGTGGAGCAGATATGGCTCCGGTGCCAGGCTTGGATCAGGCGAAGGTACGAGCATCAGGGACTACCTCGTCGAGGATCTTGGCAGAAGAAACCACTCCGGGCAGACCGGCACCGGGGTGGGTACCGGCGCCGACCAGGTAGAGGTGCTGGACATCTTCACTGCGATTGTGGGGGCGGAACCAGGCGCTTTGCTGCAGCACCGGCTCCAGGCTGAAACCGGTACCGAGCCAGGACTTCAACCGGTGACGGAAGTCGAGCGGCGTAGCCACCAGCGAGGTCGCCAGCTCATCCTCCAGGCCGGGCAGAACGGTCTGACTGAGATACTTGGAGATCGCCTGCCGATAAGGCTCGGCCTGCGTCTCCCAGTCCACGTCGCTGCCGAGGTGCGGCACCGGCGAGAGCACATAGAAGGCGTCACAGCCCTCGGGCGCCAGCGACGGATCGGTGGCCGTCGGACGGTGCAGGTAGAGGCTGAAGTCGTCCGCCAGCACCTTGCGCTCGAAAATATCCTGGATGAGTTCCTTGTACCGCGGCCCCATGAGAATGGTGTGGTGCGGTACGTCGTGGTACTGGCGACGGGTACCGAAGTACCAGACGTAAAGCCCCATGGAGTAGCGCGCCCGATCCAGGCGACGATCGGTCCAGCGACTGCGGGCGCTCGCCGGGACGAGCTTGCGGTAGGTCCAGGCGGCGTCGGCGTTGGAGACCACGACATCGGCATCGATGCGCTCACCGTTGGCCAGCTCCACACCGGTGGCACGCCCCTGATCCACGGTGATCGCTTCCACATCGGCGTTGTAGCGGATCTCACCCCCCTGCCCGGCGACCAGATCCGCCATGCCGCTGGCGAGCTTCCCGGTGCCGCCCATGACGTAGTGGACGCCCCAGTGCTGCTCAAGGTACTCGATCAGGCAGTAGACCGAGGTGACCGAGAAGGGGTTGCCACCGATGAGCAGCGGATGGAAGCTCAGCACCTGGCGCAGCCGCTCATCCTTGACGTAGCGCGAGACCAGGCCGTGAACGCTGTAGTAGCTCTGCAACCGGATCAGGTCGGGGACCACGCGCAGCATGTCCGTAAACCGGTTGAACGGCTTATAGCTGAGCTGCTCGAAGCCGATCCGGAAGATCTCCTCGCTGGCCGCCATGTAGCGGTGATAGCCGTCGAGATCCCCCGGGGCGAAGCGCTCGACTTCGGCCCGCATCCGCTCCGGATCACCGGTGTAGTCAAAGTGGCTGCCGTCGTCGAAGCGCACCCGGTAGAAGGGATCCATCAGGCGCAGGTCGATGTCGTCCTCGAAACGCCGCCCGGCCAGTTCCCAGAGCTCACGGAAAAGGAACGGTGCCGTGACGATCGTTGGCCCCGCATCGAAGGTAAAACCGTCTTGCTGGTGCACGTAGGCCCGGCCACCGGGGCCATCGAGCCGATCCACCACGGTGACGCGGTAACCACGCGCACCGAGGCGGATCGCAGCTGCCAGCCCCCCGAAGCCGGCACCGATAACCACGGCGTGGGGCGACTGGCCACCGACAGCGGGAGCAGGGGCATCAGGATTCATTCGCATGGGTTTCACCTTAAGTACGGTCGGGACTATGTCAACGAATATCCGCGCCACCGCGACCTTTTGGCGCGGTGGCGCGGATGGCGGCCAGGACCTGCTCGGTCACCCGATCCGGCGCTTCCTCGTGGGCCAGGTGCCCGAGACCCTGGAGGATTTCCAGGCGCGCCGACGGCAGCCGCAGGCGCACCCGCTCGGCCTGCGCCGGAGGTACGGTGCGATCCCCGCTGGCCGCGAACAGGACCAGCGGCACAGTCAGCTGCGGCAGATCCTCCATCAGGGCGTAAAGGCCGTCGTGGGTGCGCGCCATCATGCCCAGCGCCGCGGCGACGTGACCCGGATGGGTTGCCAATCGCTGATAGAGATCGATGCCGGCCTCGTCGATCCGCGAGCCGGTACGCGCCAGGACATCGGCCAGGAATACGCGGTTACGGGCCCGGAAGGCGAGCCAGAAGGGGACCAGTGGGTTGTAGGTCAGCAGGCGCGCCGTGGTGGGAAACAGGTGACCGGCGATACCCGAGAACGGCAGGAAGGCCCCATTGATGCTGATCAGCACATCGGGCTGGATGCGACCATCGAGGGCCATGCGGGCCAACAGGGCCGCACCCACCGAATGGCCAATGGCCACCCGGGGCGCGACCCCCAGTGCGTCCAGAAGCTCGGCAATCCCCTCGCCCGCACCGGAGAGGGTCTGCAGGCGGCGCGACGGCGCTGCACTGAACCCGTGTCCGGGCAGATCCAGGGCCACCACGGTGTAGTGCTCGGCAAGCCGCGGCCCGAAGTCGCGCCAGGAGTGCACCGAGGCGGCACTGCCGTGGAGCAGCAGCGCGGGCGGCCCCTCGCCGTAGACTTGCACGTGCCAACGCAACCCGCCCGCTTGGACGAACCGACTGGCCTCGTGGTTCGGCCACCCGGCAGCGTCCCGCTCCCAGGCCAACGCCGCTCCCATGACCTTCCTCCCGGTCTAGCGCCCCGTACCGGTCACTGCCTGCACTGCCGAACTGATCGAAGAGGCATCAGCTCGCGGCAGCGGCAGATAGTCTGCTCCCATCGCTTCGGCTAACTCACGGCCCATCGGACGCGGTCGCGGCGAGGTATCCACCACCAATGCCCGGATCCCCATCACGCGGATGGCACGGGCGGCCTCGGTGGCCTCCTGCTGCGCCTTGTCGCGGCCACCGAGGCCTTCCCGGGTGACATTGGCACGGCCGTCGGTGAGCAGGATCAACACCGGGGTGGCTCCCTTGCGGCGCACTTCGCCGGTGAGCTGCCGCGCGGTATCGATGCCCGCAGCCAGTGGCGTCCCGCCTCCCCCCGGCAACCCGGCAAGCCCCTTCTTGGCCCGGGTCAGGGAACGCGTCGGAGGCAGCAGCACTTCGGCCCCCCGCCCCCGGAAGGCAACCAGCGCCACCTCATCCCGGCGCACATAGCACTCGGCCAACAGCAGCTCCACCGCACCCTTGGCCTCCGAAAGCCGGTGCATGGCCGAAGATCCCGAGGCATCCACCGCGAAGATCGTCGTCGTCTGACTGCGCTGCTTGAAGCGGGTAACCCGGAAATCCTCGGGGCGGACAATGACCCGCCGCCCCGTCTGATCGTGCTCCCGCCGCAGCGGCTGCCAAGGAGCCGCCGTGCGCAGCGTCTCAACCACATTCAGTCGCGCACCCCCACCCGGGTTGCCTGCTCGCACCCCGGCCGGGCGGCCGCGCCCGCCCCCCTGCTGCAGGGCACCGGCACGCCCCGGCGTCTGCGACCGGTTGCGCTGAGCCAGCTCGCGAATTTTCATCTGCTGGAGCAGGTTATCGGGGAGCACCGCTCTTGCAGCATCCAGCACGAGCTCTGCCGGGATTTCCGCCGGCGCCTGCTCCTCGTCCTCATCCTCGTCCTGCCCCTGATCGTCTTCGTCTTGCTCACCGCCATCCTCCTCATCAGGACGCTCGTCGTCCTCCTGCTCCGGCGGCGGGGGCGGCTCTTCCTGCTCCTGCTGCTCAGTCTCCTGGGTCTCCTGCTGCTCCTCGGGCTGTTCTTCTTCCGGCTGTTGCATCTCCGGGATGCGGGTGGCCCGCGGCACCAGGATCAGTCGCGTTGCGAGCGCCACGTCCTCCTGGGTCACTTCCGTCCGCCCGGCCAGTGCAGCTGCCGCCCGGGCAGCACGCAATGCCTGCAGCGGGGCCCGCAATGAGCCGATACCCAGCGCCAGCCCACCGGCACACAGGGCCTCGGCCAACTCATCGGAGCAATGGACCTGGTCCAGACGGTCCCGCGCCGCCGCCACGTCATCGGCCGTGTACTCACAGCCGCCGGCGACATGCACCGGGATCCCGTTGAGATCGAGGTGGCACCCCAGCCGATCGCGAAGCGGCCCCACCGGCCGCTCGTCTTCTTCGGCGCCCTCATCCAGGGCGATCACCCCGAAGCGGCTCGTCATCCGCTCGGCCAGGCCGTCCCTCTCCAGCCGGACCTCGCCGTTATCGAGCACCGCCCCGAGCTTGCCAGCGGTGGCCGGGGCGATGCGCTCGGCCATGGCCAAAACGGCCACGCCGCCATCGACCTCGGCCAGCACACCCCGCTCCACCACCGGCCGGCCGGAGCGGAGCGTGGCCGTCAAATCCAGGCCACCAAGCAGGCGACTATCTGAGATATTGATCGGGATGCGGCGCCACGGCGTCTCTGCGGGCAGCAGCTCACGCGCGATCTGGACCCAGCGGTCGCGCACCGGCCCGGGCAGTGAACGCAGGCAGACGCCCCCCACACCGGGCGGGTCGATCGCCAGCAACGCCGCCGCAGTCGCCGCATCCTCCCAGGCCGACTCGGCACTGTTGTAATCGAGCGCAGCGCTCATGCAGGCAGGTGCTCCTCCACGGCTCGCTGGACCCGGGTGGTGGACCCGGACTCGTCGAGGGGATCGCGGCGAAGCCGGTGGCGCAAGGCCACGCTAGCCACCTGACGCAGATGCTTGAGCTCGACCTGATCCGCCTGCTCAAGCGCAGCGGCGGCCCGAGCAGCCCGGATCAGCGTCAATTCGCCGCGCAGACCATCGGTCCCGAGCGCGATACAGAGCGTCGAAGTGCGCTCGAGGATCTCGTCGGTGACCTCCACATGCGGCAGCTTCTCGCGCCCCTTCTCGATCCGCTCGCGCACCTCGGTGTCCTGCTCCGCCCACTTCTGCACGAACGCCTTCGGATCGGATTCGTACTCATCCCGCCTGCGCACCACCTGCATGCGGGTGTGCAGTTCCTC
The DNA here is from genome assembly GCF_000015585.1 of Halorhodospira halophila SL1. Classification (NCBI taxonomy): domain Bacteria; kingdom Pseudomonadati; phylum Pseudomonadota; class Gammaproteobacteria; order Chromatiales; family Ectothiorhodospiraceae; genus Halorhodospira; species Halorhodospira halophila. Next base: position 1,770,394 of record NC_008789.1, read on the forward strand.
GGGAGTCGAGACCTCCACCGACAGTCCGAAGCGGTCGAGCAACTGCGGGCGCAGCTCGCCCTCTTCCGGGTTGCCGCTACCGATGAGGACGAACTTGGCCGGGTGGCGGACGCTCAAACCTTCGCGCTCGACGACGTTCTCGCCACTAGCGGCCACATCAAGCAGGAGATCGACGATGTGGTCCTCAAGCAGGTTGACCTCGTCGATGTAGAGGAAGCCGCGGTTAGCGCGCGCCAGCAGGCCCGGCTCGAACGCCTTTTCGCCCCGAGTTAGCGCCTGTTCCAGATCGAGCGCGCCGACCACGCGATCCTCGGTCACGCCCAGCGGCAGATCCACCACTGGCACGTTCATCTCTCGCACGTTCAGCGCCTTGCCCGACTGGATCTGCTCACGGCAGTGGTCGCAGAGGGTGTCCTCCTTATCCGGATTGCAGTGATACGGGCAGTCAGCTGCGCGAATCGTCGGCAAAAGCCCGGCCAGAGCGCGGACCACCGTCGACTTGCCGGTGCCGCGATCACCGAAGACCAGAACACCGCCGATGGAGCCGTCCACCGCAGCGATGGTCATCGCGAGCTTCATCTCGTCTTGCCCGGCGATCGCCGAGAAGGGAAACGCTGGTGCCATGGATTGTGCCGTCCCAGTTTTGAAAATCAGTGACCTTGCGGAAGCGGGCCGCCCGGCCCGCGCGCAGATTAACAGAGCGACCCGGTCGGTACAGCCCTAACCCGTCGCCCAGTCAGCAACCGGTTGTTCTTGAATCAGGCGCCGGAACCACGGCGTATACCGCAGGGGATACTGCTGCGTGTCGGCCTGGATCCGCAACGGGGCAGCCCACTCCCAGGCACCGATCTCAAGCGGATCGGGGGCCGGCTGATCCGTCGGGGCGCGGCCAATCAGCACATGGGCGTATTCATACTCGGCAAGCCCGGTGTGATGATCCTCCGCGTGGTAGGTAAACTGCGCAACCGGGTGCAGGCGAGTGACGAATCCGAACTCCTCGCCTAATCGGCGCTCGGCCGCCTCGGTCACGCCCTCGCCGGGCCGCGGGTGGCCACAGCAGGTGTTCGACCAGAGGCCCGAGAAGTGGTACTTACTATCGGCACGGCGCTGCAGGAGCAGCTCCCCTCGGGGATTGAAGACGAACACGCAGAACGCCAGGTGCAGGGTCCCGCCGTCGGCGTGGGCGCGAATCTTCTCCTCGGTGCCGACGCGCTGCCCCTCCGGGTCGACGATCACCACGTGTTCCATCGTGTCCTCCCCGCTGAGACGTCGGGCGCACATTGGGCAACATCGTCGCGCCCCCCTTGCGCCTGGCGCGATAGTACGACCATTCTCTAAACGCTGGCAAATGCGCCGTTACGTCGCACAGAACCGTATACTGGGAAGATCCATCACCGGCCCCTGAACCGGCGGTGGTGGAGTATTTGAAGGTCACCTCGACCCTGACGTGAGAGGAGCCAGAATGATGAGCAACAAACCGTGTGACCGCTCCCGCCGCAAGTTCCTGCGCCTGGGCCTGATGAGCACGGCCGCGATCCCGGCCGCTAGCCTGTTCGGCTCCAAGGCCATGGCCGACAACGGCAATAACAACAACGGCAACGACCAGACGTGGGAGATCATCAGCGAGGATGCGCCCGAGGCCAAGGGCATCGGCTACGTGCACAACCAGGCCGACGCCGACATGGATCATCCCCGCTTCGAGAGCCACCAGTTCTGCGCCAACTGCCTGCTCTACGTCCCCCACGAGGAGGACGGCGACCACGGTTACTGCGCCGCCTTCGGCATGGATGAGAAGCGTCTCGTCAATGCCAGCGGTTGGTGCTGGGCCTGGGAAGATGCCGGTGATGCGGCCGAGATCGGCCCCCGCGACGTCCCCGAGGATCAGCTGCGGCGGGGCTGACGCCCACCGCCTCAGGTACGGGGTGAACCAGCCGGGCGGGAGCGCCCCCGGTTGCTGCGCCAGAGACCGCCGGGCTGCCTGGTACAGGCGCCCGGCGACGTCTTATTGGCTTGACTGATCACCGCGCTCACACGTTATCGAAGATCCAGCGTCAAGGACCCTAGACAGCAGGCGGTCTAGCCGTGCAAGTTACGCGGATAGACCGAATCACGCAGTTACCAAGGCAGTCGCGGAGGCTCGACCCATGCGTATCGTCTTCATCCATCCCAACTACTCCTCGGGCGGTGCGGAAATCGCGGGCAATTGGCCCCCGGCATGGGTCGCCTACCTGGCCGGCCACCTTAAACGCGCTGGCTACGACAACATCCGGTTCATCGACGCGATGACCAACGACTTCTCCGACGAGTACATCCGCGAGGAGCTGGAGAAGGAGAAGCCGGACGTCGTGGCCACCACCGCGATCACGCCGTCGATCTACGTCGCCGAGCGGAGCCTGGAAATCGCCAAGGAGGTCGACCCCAACGTCGTTACTCTCATTGGCGGCATCCACCCGACCTTCATGTATAAGCAGGTGCTCAGCGAGGCGCCCTGGATTGACGCGGTGGTCCGCGGCGAAGGCGAGGAGATCATGGTCAACCTCGCCCGTGCGATCGATGAGGGGCGCTGGCCTAGCGACCGTGAGTCCATCCTCGGCATCGCCTACCGCGACGGCGAGCAGATTGTCGCCACCCCGGCCGCACCGACGATCAAGGATCTCGACAGCATCGAGCCGGACTGGGGCATTCTGGAGTGGGAGAAGTACACCTACATACCGCTCAATACCCGCGTCGCCATCCCCAACATGGCCCGCGGCTGCCCGTTCACCTGCTCCTTCTGCTCGCAGTGGAAATTCTGGCGGGATTACCGGATTCGGGATCCGAAGAAGGTGGTCGACGAGATTGAGAAGCTCGCCGACGAGCACGATGTCGGTTTCTTCATCCTTGCCGACGAAGAGCCGACCATCAACCGGAAGAAGTTCATCGAGTTCTGCCAGGAGCTGATCGACCGCGGCCTCCCCGATCGCGGCATCCTCTGGGGGATCAACACGCGCGTCACGGACGTTCTGCGCGACGAAGAGCTCCTCTCCTTCTATCGCAAGGCCGGGCTGATCCACGTCTCCCTGGGGACTGAGGCGGCTGCGCAGCTCAAGCTCGACCGCTTCAACAAGGAGACGACCGTCGCCCAGAACAAGAAGGCGATCGAGCTCCTGCGCAACGCGGGCATCGTGGTCGAGGCCCAGTTCATCGTCGGCCTGGAGAACGAGACCGCCGAGACGCTTGAAGAGACCTACCAGATGGCCCAGGACTGGAAACCGGACCTCGCCAACTGGGCCATGTATACCCCGTGGCCGTTCTCCGATCTGTTCCGGGAGCTCAAGGACACCGTCGAGGTCTACGACTTCGAGAAGTACAACTTTGTCACCCCCATCATCAAGCCGCAGGCGATGGACCGGGGCGAGCTGCTCGATCGCACCATGAGCAATTACCGGCGCTTCTACATGCGCAAGGCCCTCTTCTCCTACCCCTGGGCGGGCACCGGCGATCGACGCAAGTACCTGTTCGGGTGTCTCAAGGCGTTCCTGAAGGCCGGCTTCCAGCGCAAGTTCTACGACTTGGGCAAGCACGGGTACTGGGGGCCGCAGACCCGCAAGAAGGTCAGCGAGAACATCGAGAAGAGCTTCGACAAATCGCGCACGCTCTCCGAGGCCCAGCGGGCGGAGTACGAGGAGCAGGCCTCCAAGGAAGAGATCAAGGCCGCCCGGTCGCATAAGGCCGGTACCGAGACCGAGCGCACTCCGACCGAGGCACCTGTGCAGGTCCACCGAGACGGGGTCCCTGGCAAGGGCAAGCAGCAGAAGGCTGCCGAGACCGACGAAGTCTGAGGCGCTCAGGGGGGAACGCAGTGGCCGAGCAACACCATGAGGCCCGCATCGGGCCCAACGCGATCCTGCAGGTTGCTGCGGCGCTACGCGCCCTGGAAGACGAAGAGACAGCCCGGCGGTGCTTCGACGCTGCCGGGCTGTCCCGGTGGTTCGAGCACCCGCCCGAAGAGATGGTCCCCGAGACGACGGTCGCCGCTCTCCATCAGCGGGTGCGACGGGAACTCGGGCCGGAGCGCGCGGAGCGGGTCATGCTCGATGCCGGCGAGCGCACGGGCGAGTATGTCCTGAACAACCGGATCCCGGCTCCCATCCGCACTCTGCTGCGGGTACTCCCGCCACTCTTGGCCGGGCCGCTTCTGCTTAAAGCCATTTCCCAGCACGCGTGGACGTTCGTCGGCTCGGGACAGCTGACCATTCGGCGAGGCCAGCCGTGCCTGCTGGATCTGGCCCACAACCCGGTGATTGCCGATGAGCAGGCCGAAGGCCCGGTGTGCCACTGGCACGCAGCCGCCTTCGAGCAGCTGTTCCGGTCGCTGGTCAATGATCGTTCGACGATCCGCGAGACCCAGTGCGCCGCAGCCGGCGACGAATCCTGCCGATTCGAACTGCACTACCGCTGACACTGACCACCGTCGGCCGACTCCGACCTGACCCTCGCCTCGCTGGCCCACAGCCCCGTCTTGGGCCCGACCTGGATGAGTCGTGGTATCAGCCGGCAGCCCCTCCCAGCATCGGGAATGTCACGCCCAGTGCCCAAGCGAACGCCACCGCGTTGGCCAACCCGGCAACCAGCGGATGCCCCGTATGCCGGTAGACCCACCGGCTGAACAGCCCGTAGACCAGAAAGAACACCAACACGACCGGGACGATCAACAGCAGGAAGAAGAGCCCATCCGGGTCCAGCGCCACGGCCAGCCCCAGAGAAACCAGGAAGAGCACCTTGGTGGCGGGATAGACACCGCGACGCATCCCCTGCCCGCGGGTCAGCCACTCGTCGGCCAGGAAGTACGGCAGCGTACCCGCCACCATCGCCAACAACAGCGGCAACCGTTCCACGGCTGGATAGAAGACCGTCACGAACTGATCCAGCACCGCGCCGAGCACCAGCAGGCAGTAACCGATCACCGCTGCAGCCCCGAGCAACCAGCGCCGCCCCGCTCCGCCACCCAACGCGATGGCCGCCGCGATGCCGCGCGGACCCGGCCGCCCAGCGGTCCACCACAGCAGTGCGGCGCTCAACGCCCCGAACAGCGCGAAGTGGATAGCGACGTAGTCCCCGATCACCACCGGCAGGAAATCCGTCGGCACGGGAGCAAGGAGCAGTGGCGTAGCAAGCGCCGGGATACCGGCGACAACCGCCAACCGACGCCACCCCGCGCCAGCGCCCCGCCCCGCCGCTGAAACCCGCGGCAACAGGCGCGCCCCCGGCCGCGCCAGGGCAATCACTGCCGCCAACAGGAGCGCGACCCATGGACCGCGCGCAGCGACCCAGCGCTCGCTATCGCGCCCGAACGCCTGGTCCAGCCAAGACACGGCCTCTTCCAGGCTGACCTGACTGTAGAGCACCGCGACGTGCTCCACCCCGGGGGCCACAGCAATACGCCGCGCCGTACCATCGGGGAAGTCGCCATAGGTCCGGCCGATCTCCACCTCTTCGGGCTGCAGATCGTCAAAGGCCATGGCCACCACGCGTTGGCCCTCTTCCTGCAGACGGCGCTCGAACCCCCCGACAACACTCATCAGGTTGCCAGGCGTCTCAGCGTCCACGGTCGGCGCGAACATCGACACTCCCACCGTGGCCAGCACATCGTCCCGCTGCTGGGCAAAACGCACGATGATATTCGAGGCCATGGAGTGGCCGAGCACCGCCAGCTTATCGTCCTCGCCCATCAACTCGGCACGAACATACTCGGCGACCCGCTCGGTCTGATCCACCAGTGCCTGGGCCGCGCCGTCCTGCGCGGTAATGTCTCCGTGCAGAGGCCGCGGATTGCGGCCGTGGCCAAGGTAATCAAAACTCACCACGGTGTAGCCGTTGCCGGCCAACGTCAGGGCGAACGGTTCCATGAGCGGCCGCGAACCGGCGAAACCGTGGGAAACCAGCACCACCGGTCCCGCCTCTTCGGCCGCGGGGCGATAGATGGTGGCCGGAGTCTGATCGATCGTCAGCGCCTCGCGCTCGATCCCGGCCTCGTCGCTCAGCAGCTGGTACAGGGCCAAGCCAATCGCCGCCAGGGCGATCCCTGCTAGTCCCAAGTCCCGCCACGCCGTGCCTCGACCCCCGAGCATGATTCGCCCTTGCCCTCAGGAGGAGGACGCGTCCGCGTCGGCGGTCTTCGTCGCCACCCCTTGATCACCGCGATTGCGTGCTTTGAGCCCCCACTGCCACAGGAACGCCGTGGGCATCGGGATGACCAGGAACCAGTGCTCGAGGATAGCCAGCGCCATCAGCGTCGCAACGAGGGTCAATCCCACCGCGGTGAACGCGTCGATCCCCGGCGCCATGGCCGCCTGCACCAAGAGCACCAGCGCCACCGTGGAGATGCTCACCGAGAACGGGAAGAAGAGATTCATCGGACGCCGGCGCATGAAGCCGCGGAGGAAATGCATATGATCCGGGACGAATTCCTCGTTGAGGTTACGCACCCCCAGGAACACGTTGACCCGCGCGCTCTCGTGCATCCAGGCCAGCACCAGGAATGTCCACAGCGCCACCAGATTGCCGTCTCCCCAGGTCAGGATCGCCAGGACCACGCCGAGCACGACAATTGCCACCTCGTGGTAGACGTTGCTTTGCAGGGCGTGGCCGAAGTGACGCCAACCTGAGCAGTCCTGCGGGCACCGAACCTGCCTAGGTCCGGTCAGGTAGTTGGTATAGTAGCTCAGCTCGACCCAGGCCCAGACGAGGAGTGCGCTGGTAAAGGCGAGGTAGGCGCCTCCTACGGAGGTGTCCGTGCTGGTCGCCGCCACCCCGTACAAGCCGAGCGCCAGGCCGACTGTGCCGCCGAGCATGCTCCAGCGGAACGTGTGCACCGGGAGGTTGTCCAGGTAGATCACCACGCCCGTGCTGAACCACCAGAGGAACAGCGCGAAAAGCGCCGGAAGAAGGTACTCGACCATTACGGCCCCTCGACGCTGTTCTCGTCGTCCTCAGTCTCCAGGAACCGGGCGAAGGCGCCGGCGTTGTCCTCGCCGAACGCCGCGAGATCCACGCCCTGGCCAGTGACTGGATCCTCGAGGATCAGCCGCCCGTCTGCTTTGCCCTGGAGTACAAACGGGACCTGATCACTGCCGCCCGTGCGGACCCGAGACCGCGCGAGCTGCCGGACCGTCTGGCGCATAAAGGACTCTTCGCCCTCGCCGGCCGTCATCAGCACGTCGCCCGAACGGCCATCCCGCACGACGATCTCACCGTCCTCATCGCTGAACGAGAGCGCGCGCTCGGCGACCGGCGGTTGGAAATCCGACCCCGTTGTCCCGAGGACCAGTTCGGTGTATAGGACGTAAACGGTCAGCATCAGGATGAGGCCGAGCGCGGTCACCGGCATGATGACCTTGGAGATCGGTCCCGCCTTGAGATGCTCGTCTTTTTCGGAAGATGCCATGGTCAGATCGTCTCTCCGGCATAGGTCAACGCCGCCACGCTCAGGAGTGCGCGGCGGCTTCCTGATCAACCCCGGAAGCGGTCTGCGTGCCCTTCTCCCGTGCCCGGTGGGCCTCCAGCGCCTCGGCCAGGATCCGCGCCGCCTCGTCGCCATCCGGTACAACCCGGAGCGTCGGCTCGGGGGGGCTCAGCCGCCAGGGCCGAACGTGGGGCCAAAATAGCAGAAAACGGACCTTCTCGCCCTCTTCAAGCCGCACAGAGACGTCACTGGTGCCATCCCGGTGCCTGGCGAGATTCGCCGCCTCGATCCGGTCAAAGGGCAGGTTGACCGTCGTCGGCAGCGACGCTCCGATGCGCATGACCACTCGGCGATTGGTGATCGAGTAGAGTGTGGTGGTAGCCATCCATCGGGCCAGCGCCATCAGCAGCCCTACCGCCACCGCACCGATCAGTAGTTGGTTCACGGCGTAGCCGCCCGCGGCCAGCACCCCTTCCCCCTGGATTAGGGCATCGGTAGCGAACCAGGCGCCAACGATGACGAAATAAGCGCCGACCTTGCGGACGTGAAGCGCCCGCTTGGCGAGCGTCCACCAAGCGGGCTTACCCTGCCACAGGATCTCTTCCCCATCCGGGAGCTCCTCAGGGAGCCCCGGGATGGGTTCGAACTCGTGCGTCCTCAAAGGAACGGCTCCGTGCGGCCAGGCACCGCGTACAGGACACCGCCACCGTAGTAACCGGTGATGAAGTCCTCTTCCTGCGGCGAGATGCGATCCGACTCGCGCAGTCGCGGCACATCGGTGAACTGCTTACCGGTGATGGCGTTCACGCGTACCTTGCCGTCGTAGCCGACCCGCGCGAAGTTGATGGGCAGCAGGACCCGATCACTGCTGGAGCCCACACCGGAGAGGTCCATTTCCAGGTACATCGGGCGCAGCTCGCCACGATCGACCCAGATATCGACGATCTTGCCGGCGACCGTGCCGTCACAACCAAGCACCTGATCACCACGCGGATCGGGGTCGAGCTGCGGCCAGAAGCGCCGGACATCACGGCTCATGCCCACCTCAAACTCGGTGGCCACCCGCAGCGGGGCAATCTTCTGGTTGCCGGCGTGGGTGACCTCCGGCTCGTCCTCACGCTTGGCCCAGGCGGCGGGACCGACGCCGTCGACCATCGGGTTGCCCGTCGGCTCAAGGGGCGCACCATCCCAAGGCGCGGTCGGGGCCGCACGCAGCTGGGTGTTGAGCTCGTAGTCGGTCTTCTCAGCACGCGGGACCTGAATGCTGCGGCCATCCGCCAGCTTGAAGGTCTTGGGACTCGGCGGGGCCGGGAATCCCAGCTTCTTCTCCGGAGTCCGGTTGCAGTTTTCGTTCGCTTCCGCCTGCAGCGGATACCCCTCGCGCTTGTCCTCCATCCGAAGATAGACGATCAAGCCGGCCAGAAAGAGCCAGAACGCATAGAGCGTCATCTGAGCTACGTTCATGTAGTCAGTAAGAGCGCCAGTTCCTTCCATAACGAACCTCCACTCGAAAGGGCCTTACCGATTCAACGGCTTGGCCTGTACGAGACGACGATGACGTTTGCCTAACCCTGCCACGCTTGGCGCGCCAAGGGCCCGTGGTGCGACCGTAGTCGCTAGTAACCCGACTCGTTGGACGTTGCTGTCGACGGCGATACGTTACTCTCCCCCTCTCTTGTAAACCGCGCCAGCGGCCACGCCGCGACGACCATGGCGAGCAGCAGCACGATCTCCGCCGAATAGACCACGCTGTACCCTGCCGCCGGGTGCAGGAACAACTCCGGCAATCTGCCGGCCTCGGCCAGAGCCGGAACCAGATCGGAGATCCCGGCCCCGATGGCCAGTGCGGCACCGAGCACGGTCGCCTGCACTGCACCCCACGCGCCGATGGCAATGCCGCTCTGCTCGCGCGTCGCCATCGACATCGTTGCGGCGAGCGTCCCGACGTAGAACAGGGCCCCTCCGACCCCGATCCCGACCTGCCCGACCCGGAAGATCGTCGGCGAGTCGAGGGGTGCCGAGACGATCACCAGCGAAAACGCCAGCACGCCAACCAGGGCACCGATGGTCGCCGCGCCGTAGGCGTTGAGTCCGCGCTCAAGGGCCATCTTGGCGAACCAGAAGCCGATGAGCATGCCGATCGCCCACAACCCGGTCAGCAGCGTGGTGCCGGCGACCTCCAGACCCAGGACCGCAGCCCCGTAGGGCTCGATGATGATGTCCTGCATCCCGAAGCCGGCCGCACCGATGCCGGTTACCACCAGCAGGCGAACCACCGGACCCCTCTGCATGAAACTTTGCCACGACTCGCTTAGCGGTGGACGCGGTCGATCGACGCGGCTGCGTTCCGGGTCCCGCGGCTCCTGCCGCCACAGCGCAAACACATTCAGCGCCCAGATCACCAGCGCCGCGCCCTGGAGCACCTGCACCAAGCGCTCGTGGCTGAAATCGGCGAGCAGCACATAGAACACACCGGTGGAGATCACCATGCCGACCAGCAGCATGACGTACATCACGCCGACCACCTGGGGCAGCTTCCCCTCGGGGGCCAGATCGTTCGTCAGTGCCAGACCGGTCGTCTGGGTGACGTGCACACCCAGGCCGGACAGGAAGAAGGCCAGCGCCGCCCCCAGGGAGGCGAGGAACGGCGCATCAGCGCCATACTCGGACTGTACCAACAGGCCGAAGGGCATCACCGCCAGGCCGCCGAACATCAATAGCGTGCCAATCCACAGATACGGTACCCGACGCCACCCCAGGGCCGAGCGGCGATGGTCCGAACGGTGCCCGATGAGCAGGCGCAGGGGCGCGAACAGGATCGGCAAGGCGATCACCGCGCCAAGCAGGGACGCTGCGATACCCAGCTCGTGGATCATCACACGGTTGAGGGTCCCCGTGAACATGACGTAAATCATGCCCACGGTGACCTGGAACAGGGACAGACGCAGGATTTGCGTCATGGGGAGTTCCCGGGTGCCGACCTCGGCAAACGGGACAGCTAAACGGCGCAGACGCGCCTTGAGCAGAGACGCGGAATCCGTCATGGTCGCTGCAGCTCTAGTGCCTGAGAAATGTAGAAGCCCCGCGCGATCTTCCGTGTGCGGCCGATCTCCCACCCGCTCCCGAGCGTGGCATCCTCTCCGATGGCCCGACGCAGGCGCCGCTCGGCAACCGGCTCGATCGCCGGCGAGCGATCCCCCTGCGGGAAGAGCTGGCCGACCGCGTGCATCGTGGCCAGCAGCGGCGTCCGCGGCGCGAACGTAAACACCATCTGCCGCCGGGTACGTTTGGCCAAGCCGGCCAGTGCCGCCACGGCATCCGCACAGGGATAGTGGATGAGGACATCCATCGAGACCACGCGATCGAATTCACCCCAGTCTGGGTCGAGCATATCGCCGACGTGGTATTCCAGCTCGCCGGTGCCCAGGTCCGCTGGCCTCCGCTGGTGGGCGATGTCGATCAGGTTCTGCGAGACATCCACGCCCACCACGTGGGCACCCCGACGAGCCGCCTCGACGCTCAACTCGCCCGGTCCGCATCCGGCATCCAGGACCCGCTCGCCCGTTAGATCGGCCGGGAGCCAGTCGAGCAGCGTCTGTCGCATCTCGCCCCGGCCGGCGCGTACCGTCGCCCGAACACCGCTGACCGGGGCATCCGAGGTGAGCCGCTCCCAGGCCTTGGTGGCCGTGCGGTCAAAATAGGTGGTCACGCGGCTGCGGCGCTGTTGGTAGGACTCCGTCGGCATCAATCAAACCCCAGCAGATCGAAGACCTCACGATCTTTCAGCGGTGAGGGGCTTAGCGGATCGACACCGTTCCAGAGCGCGGCCGCCAGGCTGAGGTACTCGTCACGCACGCGCTCAAGCTCCTCGGACTGCTCCTCGAGTTCGAACAGAGTTGACTTGTGGAGCCGACTGCGACGCACGACATCATAATTGGGCACGTGCGCCAGCGTGCGCAGACCGATCCGCTCGTTGATCCGGTCGATCTGGTCCGTGCGCTCGCTACGGTTGGCGATCACCCCACCCAGGCGCACCTTGTAGTTTTTCGCCTTCGCCTGGATCGCGCCGGCGATCCGGTTCATGGCGAAGATCGAGTCGAAGTCGTTGGCGGTGACGATCAGGGCCTGATCAGCGTGCTGCAGAGGCGCTGCAAAGCCACCGCAGACCACGTCGCCGAGCACGTCGAAGATGACCACATCGGTCTCTTCCAGGAGGTGGTGCTGCTTGAGCAGCTTGACCGTCTGTCCCACCACGTATCCGCCGCAGCCGGTTCCGGCCGGCGGTCCGCCCGCCTCGACACAGAGGACGCCGTTGTAGCCTTCGTACACGTAATCCTCGGGGCGGAGCTCCTCCATGTGGAAGTCCACCTCCTCGAGGCTGTCGATGACGGTCGGCACCAGGCGTTTGGTCAGGGTGAAGGTCGAGTCGTGCTTCGGGTCACAGCCGATCTGCAGCACTCGCTTGCCCAGCTGGCTAAAGGCCACGGCAAGGTTCGACGAGGTCGTGCTCTTGCCGATACCGCCCTTGCCATAGACGGCAAAGACCTTGGCCCGGTCCATACCGCCGGTGGATTCCATGTGGACCTGCGAGCTTCCCTCGCCATCGCCTCGGCCTCCGATCCCGGACACCGGCACCGAGCCATTGCTCATGCGGCCTGCTCCTCCTCGTTGACACCCTCGTAGTAATCCTCGAGCTCGTCCCCGGCACGCCGCAGCGCCTCGAGCGTCTCCTCATCGGGATTCCAGTAGTTGCGCTCGTGAGCCTCAAGCAGCCGGTTGGCCAGCTTCGCCGACGCCGCCGGGTTGAGTTGCGCCATGCGCTCGCGCATTTCGTCGTCGAGCATGAAGGTCTGCGTGAACTGCTGATAGACCCACGGCTGGACCTGGCCGGTGGTTGCGGACCACCCCATGGTGTTGGTCAGGTGCACCTCGATCTGGTGCACCCCCTCGTAGCCGTGCTCCAGCAGCCCTTCGTACCACTTCGGATTGAGCATCCGGGTCCGCGTCTCAAGCGCCACCTGGTCCGAGAGGGTCCGCACCTTGCCCTCGCCCCGGGTCTGGTCGCCGATATACACCGGCACGTGCTCGCCGCCCCGGGAGCGGGCCACGGCCCGGCTGATGCCGCCGAGCGTGTCGAAGTAGTGGTCGACGGTGGTGACGCCAAGCTCGACCGACTCCAGGTTTTGATAGGTCAACTCGACGCCGGAGAGCATGCTGCCGAGCAGCTCCTCCTGACGCACCGGTTCACCACTGCGCCCGTAGGCGTAGCACTTGCGCCGGGTATAGGTATCGGCCAACTCGTCCTCGTCCTCCCAGGCCCCTTGGTCGATCATCGAGCCAACGTTGGAGCCGTAGGCACCATCGGCGTTAGAGAAAACCCGCAGCGCCGCGGTCTCGAAGTCGCAGCCATGCTTCTCCTGATACGCCAGGGCGTTGCGACGGATCGGGTTCATCTCCAGCGGCTCATCCTCGGCGCACGCGGACAAGTAGGCCGCCTCAGCCAGCACCCGGGTCTGCAGCGGCAGTAGATCGCGGAAGATCCCGGAGAGCGTGATCACCACGTCGATGCGCTTGCGACCGAGCTCGTCCAAGGGGATGAGTTCCGCCCCGGCCAGCTTGCCGAAGCTGTCGAAGCGTGGCCGGGCACCGATGAGGTAGAGGGCCTGACCGATCGGCGCCCCCTCGCTCTTCAGGTTGTCCGTGCCCCACAGGACCATCGCGATCGAGTCGGGCAGTTCCTGCCCCTCTTCGCGGTGCTTGTCGAGCAGGCGCTCAGCCTGCCGCGCGCCGTCCTGAACGGCAAAGGCACTGGGCAGACGGTAGGGGTCGAACCCGTGCATGTTCCGGCCCGTCGGCAGAATCTGCGGACTCCGCAGCAGGTCGCCGCCCGAGACCGGAGGCACGAAACGGGCGTCGAGGGCATGGATGATGCCCTGCAGCTCCTGGTTCTCCGCCAGCTTCTGCGCGGTATCAGCCAACCCTTCGAGGGCCTCCTCGGTCATCTCGGGGTCGACGCTCTCGGACTGGGCCAGGGCCTCGCGAGGCGAGTGTCCGTCCACCAGCGCCTCGACGCAGGCCCGGTCCACCGCCACTCCGTGGGTCGTCTCGGCCATGGTCACCAGCTGGTCGATCCGGCCCTCGCGGGACGGGGGCTGCCCAACCACATGGAGCCCCTCGGGGATGAGGGTGTACTCCATCTCCAGGATGTCTTCGCTGAGCTGAGCGATCCGCTGTTCAGCCTCTTCTTCGCCCCATTCTGGCTCCAGCTCAGCGAGGTCGACCTCGGCGGCCTGGGCCTGGATCAGGCGGGCCAGCTCGGTGCGCTCCTCCACGTTATCCGGCGGGGCCGAGCGGTAGCGCTCCACGGAAGCCTTGAGCTCCAGCAGGCCCTTGTAGAGGCCGGCCTTGCCAACCGGCGGCGTCAGGTAGCTGATCAGCGTGGCGGCCGAGCGACGCTTGGCGATCGACCCCTCAGAGGGGTTGTTGGCCGCGTACAGATAGTAGTTGGGCAGGTCGCCGATCAGTCGATCCGGCCAGCAGCCGGCGCTCATGCCGCACTGCTTGCCCGGCATGAACTCCAGGGCGCCGTGCGTACCGAAGTGGAGCACGGCATCCGCCCCGAAATCCTCGCGGATGTACCGGTAGAAGGCGCACATGGCATGGGTCGGCGTCAGCCCCTTCTCAAAGAGCAGCCGCATCGGGTCGCCCTCGTAGCCGAAGCCCGGCTGCACGCCGATGAAGACGTTGCCGAACTGCGCGCCGAGGACATGGATGGACTGCCCGTCGCTCTGCGCCTTGCCCGGCGCCGGCCCCCACTGCTCCTCGATCTCCTTGAGGTAGGGCTCGCGGGCCACGTAGTCGTCGACCGTCACTCGGTGGTGCACGTTGGCGTGCGCACCGTAGTTGGCCGCATTGCCCTTGATGATGCGATCACGCAGGTCATCGACGGACTCAGGCAATTCCACCCGATAGCCGGCGTCGTCCAGTTCCACCAGGGTGTTATAGAGCGAGGCGAACACCGAGAGATAGGCCGCAGACCCCAGCGCGCCGGCCTCGGGCGGGAAGCTGAAGATCACGATGCTCAGCTTGCGCTCGCTGCGCGCGCTGCGCCGCAGACGGATCAGCCGATCGACCCGCGAGGCCAGCATCTTCGCCCGCTCCGGGTGCACCTCCATCCGGCACACCCCGTCGGGGCCAGGCACCGCGGCACGGCCGCCGAAGACCACCGGCCCGGTCGCACCATCGAGTTCGGGGATGGCGACCATCATGGTCGTCTCCACCGGGGTGAGCCCACGATCGGACCCCTCCCACTGCTCCAGGGACTGGAACTCCAGGGCCTGGGCATTCAGGTAGGGCACATCGAGCCTTCTCAGCAGCCGCTCGGCGGCCCCGGAATTGTTGTAGGCCGGCCCCCCCACCAGCGAGAAGCTGGTCAGCGAGATCACCGCATCGACGCAGGCACGACCGTCCGCCATGAAGAACCGCTCGACGGCCGGACGGTTGTCGAGACCGCTGGCGAATGCCGGGACGACACGATACCCCCGGCTTTCCAGGGCCTCGATGACGCCGTCGTAGTGCGCCGAGTCGCCGGCGAGCACATAGGAGCGCATCAGCAGAAGGCCCACCGTCCCGCGCGAGGCACCACCCTCCGGTTCCGGAAGATCGTTGGGGTCATCGCCGATGCGCCGCTCCATGCGGGGGTGATAGACGCCGACATCGGGGTACTCGATGGGGTCCTGCACCTCCAAAGAGCCGCGCAGGCCGCTGCGCGGCCCTGCTGCGTAACGGTTCACGAGGAACCGGACCATGTTCTCGACGTTCTCGTCGGAACTGGCCAGGAAGTACTGCCAGGTCAGGAAGTAGGCCCGCACATCCTGAGCCGTGCCGGGGATGAAACGCAGGATTCGGGGGATGCGGCGCAGCATTGCAGCCTGCTTCTCCCCCGAGGTGCTGTCGTCATCGTCCTGCTGCTCCGCCTTGCCCTTCTTCCCGCGCAGCTTTTTGAGCAGGGACATCGGACCGCGCGTGCTGCCGTCCATGGTGAACTTGCCCATCCGCGTGAGCTTCATCACCTCGCCAGCCGACATGATGCCGACCAGCGCATCGCAGTCCTCCCGACGCGCCTCCAGATCCTGGCGCACGGGCTCGATGTGCTCCTCCATGAACAGCATCGTCGCGACGATGATGTCCGCCGAGGCGATCCGCTCCCGGGCACGCTCCAGCGCCGCCGGGTTGTTGTTCCAGTCCGAGGCGGCGTGGTAGCTCAGCTCCAGGCCGGGGATATCGCGTTGCAGAGCCGGCCGCGCGCGCTCCACGGCGCCTGCCATGTGGCTGTCCAGCGTGATGATGGCGACGCGCACCGGCGTCGGGTCAGCGACTGAAGTGGGCTTTGGCATCGTAGATCGTCTCCACTGTTATTGTCGCAATGCCTCGGTCGGCGGCGAAGCGCTCGGTATTGCGCCGGGCCTTGCCCCGCACGAAGAACGGGATCTTTTTCAGTTCGGCTTCGGCCTCCGGCGTCCAGCGCACCTCAGCGCCTTCCTCCGACTCGGCGACGGCGACCGCCGTCTCGGCCTGCCCCTCTTCTCGAGCCGCCCCCCCGGGAGAAGGCGCCGCGCCGGCCTCCAGATGAGAGGGGGCGTCAGCCGTGAACTCGAAGTCTTCCTTGAACATCCCGAGCAGATGCTCTTCCAGGCCCATCATCAGCGGGTGGACCCAGGTATCGAAGATGACGTTGGCCCCTTCCAGGCCCATATTCGGCGCATAGCGGGCCGGGAAGTCCTGAACATGGACCGGAGCCGAGATGACCGCGCACGGCACCCCCAGGCGCTTGGCGATGTGCCGCTCCATCTGGGTACCGAGGACCAGCTCGGGGCTGGCCTCGGTGGCGGCACGCTCGACCTCCAGATAATCATCGGTGATCAACGGCTCGACCCCGTAGGCCTTGGCGGCCCGGCGAACCTCCCGCGCCTCTTCACGGGCGTAGGTGCCCAACCCGACCACCTCGAAACCCAGTTCCTCACTGGCGATGCGCGCGGCAGCCACCGCGTGGGTGCCGTCGCCAAAGATGAAGACCCGTTTTCCGGTCAAGTAGTTGGAGTCGACGGATCGGCTGTACCAAGCCATGCGGGCGTTGGCATCGGCCACCCCCTGGCTGACGTCCAGTCCGGTCACCCGACCGACCTCGGCGAGGAAATCGCGGGTCGCGCCGAGGCCCAGCGGCACCGTGGTAACGGTCGGCTGGCCGAAGCGGCGCTGCAGCCACTCGCAGGTGGAGCGCGCCACCTCGGGATAGAGACAGACGTTGAAATCGGCTTCGGGGATGCGACGCAGATCCTCGGGGCTGGCCCCGAGCGGTGCGACCACGTTGACCTCGACCCCGACGGACTCCAGCAGCCGGGTGACCTCCTGCACATCGTCCCGGCAGCGAAAGCCCAGCGATGTCGGACCGAGCAGATTGGCACGGGGGGCGCGGCTTGCGTCCGGCTGCGCGCCCGCACTCGCACCATTGGTCTCAAGGAGGCCGCGGACCAGTTGATAGAACGCCTCGCTGGCGCCGTAGCCCTCCTTGCGGGAGTACGCCGAGAGTTCAAGCCCGATGACCGGTACGGGCAGATCCATGCCCTGGGCCAGGTCGCCGGGCTGATCCTGGAGCAGCTCCGCCGTGCACGAGTCCCCGACCAGCAGGGCCTCGGGCTGGTAGCGCTCGTAGGCCGCGGTGACCGTCTCACGCACCAGCTCGGCGGTGTCCCGCCCGAGATGCCGGGCGTTGAACGTGCTATAGCTGACCGGCGGCCGCCCCGGGCGCCGCTCGATCATCGTGAACAGCAGGTCGGCGTAGGTATCGCCCTGGGGCGCGTGGAGGACGCAGTGCACTCCCTTCATCGACGCGGCGATGCGCATCGCGCCGACGTGGGGTGGGCCTTCGTAAGTCCAGAGCGTCAGCTGCATCCTCTACACCTTCAGCGTCTCGTGGCGGACCAGTGGCCGGGCAAAGAGCTCGGCAAGGTCGCCGGCCTGCTCGAACCCCTGGATGGGCGAGAAGACCAGCTCGATGGACCACTTGGTCCGCAGACCTTCGGCCTCCAGCGGGTTCGCAAGCCCCAGCCCGCAGACCGTCAAATCGGGACGGTCGGCGCGCAAACGATCCAGCTGGGCGTCCACATCCTGCCCCTCGACCAGGCGGACCTCTTCGCCCAGGGCGTCGCGTTCCCGGCCATGGAACTCCCGGTCGAAGTACGGCGTAGCCACTTCCACCGGCTGCATGCCGCACTCCTCGCTGAGGAAACGCGCCAGCGGCAGCTCGAGCTGCGAATCCGGCAGGAAGGTGATGCGCTTGCCGCTCAGCACCCCCCGCTGGCGCTCCAGCGCTGCTTGCGCCCGGGCGATCGGCGCTTCGATGACAGCCTCCAGCTGCTCGTCCGGCACCCCGAAGGAGCGGGTGGCCGCCTGGAGCCAGCTGCGCGTTCCCTCGACCCCCAGAGGGTACGGGGCATCCAGGCGCTCTGCGCCGCGGCGAATGAGCGCACGCGTTGCCTCGCCGGTAAAGGGCTGGGCCTGGAGGACCCGTGTCCCCGGCCCCACCGGCGGCAGATCCGCCCCGGTGCGCGGCGGCAGGAAATGAACCGGGCCGATGCCCAACTGATCGAACAGGCGTCGGAATTGATCCTCGACGACGTCGGCCAGGGTACCAAGGACGATCAGCGACGGCGCGCCCTCCGGGCTGGCCGGCAGCTCGTGGGCCAGGGTGGTCAGGAACTGGTCCTCGCCCTGAGTAAAGGTGGTCTCCAGCCCACTGCCGGAATACGGCAGCACCCGCACGCGCCCCTCGTGGGCAGCGGTCAGCCGCTCCGCAGCCTTGCCCAGATCGAGCTTGATGACTTCGGAGGGGCAGGAGCCGACGAGGAACAGGGTACGGATCTCCGGGCGGCGGGCGAGGAGTTCGTGGACGACCCGGTCGAGCTCCTCGTTGCAGTCGGCCATCCCGGCCAGGTCGCGCTCACCGAGCACCGCGGTGGCGAAGCGGGGCTCGGCGAAGATCATCACCCCCGCGGCGGACTGTAGCAGGTGGGCGCAGGTGCGCGAACCGACCACCAGGAAGAAGGCGTCGCGCATCTTCCGATGCAGCCAGACGATACTGGTCAGGCCACAGAAGACTTGGCGCTGCCCCTCTTCCTGGGCCAACCCGCCGCACACCCCGCCCCCATGACAGCTCGCAGACTCCGTCATTGCGCCCCTCCCTCCTCGGCGGCGCGCATCTGCTCCTCCTGGAGGCGCGCGGCACGCAGCTTGAGGAGAAACTGCATCGCGTTGACCACGTAGGCGGCATAGGCGGCCAACGCGATGAGCATCTGCTGCACCGGAGTGAGGAAGTCGCCGAACCAAACCACCAGGTAGGCGGTGTGTAAGACGATCACCCCCATGCTGACCACGTCTTCCCAGAAGAACGCAGGGGCAAACAGGTAATGTCCGAAGACTTCTTTCTCCCAGATCGCCCCGGTCACCATGATCGTGTAGAGAATCAAGGTCTTGATGATGATCGACCAGGCCGCCCACTCGAGCAGATCACCGGTGGCGAGATACCACAGGACCAGGCCCAGGCTGACCAGAAAGACGATGAACTGCGTCGGGGCCAGAATCCCCTGGACAAGTGTCCATGGCGACGCGTCCCGGCGTCGACGCTCTTCCTCGGTATACAGACCGGCTGGAGGTGATTTCATGGAACCCTGATGCTGCATTGCGCTGCATCCCCATTTTCGGGAGTGACTTCTCGGCGAATCTAAAGCGCCCCCCCGGGTGTGTCAAGCTAGCTGGACGTGGGCCACGATTGACACAAGCTTTCAATACAGGGGGTTAGCATTCGAGCGCGCGGACGGGCAGATCGTCGCAACCCCGCTTCTCGCCCTTGAACTATTCCGTTGGAATGCCGTCAATATCGGGGGTGCGACTATTCTCGATGAAATTGGTCCGAATTAAACGGCCCAATCCCCGTCAATCGTAACGAAAGCCCCAGAGGACGGCCGAAGTTGAAATCCATGAACGCCCCGCAACAGTCGCTGAGCGATCTGTCGGCGGAGACGGTCGCACGGCTGCTTGAAGCTGCCGCGGATATCGCACTGATCGTGGATACCGAGGGCACGATCCACGACGTGGCGGTCGGCAGCGACGACCCGGGCGTTCGCGCTGCCGCAGGCTGGAAAGGGCGGCGCTGGCGCGAAGTGGTTGGCACCACGGAGCAACAGACCGTCGACCAGCTGCTCATCGAGCCAGAGACGGCGCCCGCGGGCACGACGTTGCAGCACATCGACGCGCGCGGCAACCCGATCCCGGTGCGCTACCGAGTCGTCGCCCTGGACGGCCAACGATTCGCTGCGCTGGGCAGGGATCTGCGCCCCTGTGCCGCACTGCGCCAGCAACCGCGCGAGCACAACCGGCTGCGTTCCATCGAGCAGACCACGGCCCTGGTCGGCCAGGTCCCGCTGCGTGACCTGGTCCGTGAAGCCACCGACCTGATCGAACGCATGTGTATCGAGACGGCCCTCAGCATCACCCACGACAACCGGGCCTCTGCCGCCGAACTGCTCGGCCTCAGCCGGCAGAGCCTCTACTCCAAGCTACGCCGTCACGGGCTGATGACCTCCCACAACGACGCCGAGTAGCCGCGGCCCCGCCACCCTTGACCCGCCCTGCACGCCCCTCTAGCTTGAGCCTCTTGCCATTGGCCGACCAAGCGAGGGCCCCATGGATTCAGCCACCGTGCAGACACCGTCCCTGGCCACCCCGGCCCCGCGGGATCTTTGCACCGATTGCGGGCTCTCGCGCAGCTCCGACCCGAAGCGCTGCGGCCGCGCCTGCCAGTTCATCCGTCCAGACTATGCCGCGCTGGAGCGCCGCACCCACGGGCGTAGCCGGGACCCCGAACGCCCCGACGAGCTCCACTTTGGCCCCTTCCGGCGCATGCACCAAGCCGCCCTGCGAACGCCGCGGGCCGGCGCACAGTGGACCGGCATCACCACTCGGTTGGCCGAGCGGTTGCTGGAGAGCGGGCGCGTCGACGCGGTCCTGACCGTCACCGGCGCTAGCGAAGACCCCTGGCACCCTCAGCCCGTGCTCGTCACCGACCCGGCAAAGCTCTCTCAGTGCCGCGGCATGCGCATGGGCTACGCCCCCTTGCTCGCCCTGCTTGAACCGGCATTGGCACAAGGCTACAAGCGGCTTGGGGTGATCGCCTTGCCATGCCAAACGTACCCGCTTCGCGCCTTGGAGGAGGAGCTCGGTCTGGAGCGCCTGGAGATCATCGGGACACCCTGCTCGGACAACACCCCCACGGCACACTTCCACCGGTTCCTCGAGTTGCTCACCCCTTCGCCCGAAGCGGTCACCTACCTGGAGTTTCGCGCCGACTACTACGTCGAGCTGCGCTTCCAGGACGGCAGCAAGCGCGAGATCCCCTTCCTTCAACTACCGATCTCCCGGCTGCCGGCCGACTTCTGGCCACTGACCTGCCGGACCTGCGTCGACTACACGAACGCGCTGGCGGATATCACGGTCGGCTACATGGCTGGGCGGGGCGAGCAGTGGATCCTCGTTCGCAATGAACGCGGCGAGGCGATGCTGGAGTTGCTCGGCGACGAGGTGCGGCTGGGTGCACCCAGCTCAGGAGGCAGGCGCGACGGCCCGGTCCAGGGGTTCATCGACAATACTGAGCGCGCGGCCGGGGGGATGCCCAGTCGGGGCATGCCGAACTGGCTGCGCCCGATCATCGGCCGGCTCATGCCCTTCGTCGGCCCGCGGGGGCTGGAGCTGGCGCGCGCACGCCTGGAAATGAAGGCCGCCGAAACCCTCATCCACCTCCAGCACCAAGCCCCGCGCCGTGCCCGGGCGATGGTCCCCGAGCATGTCTACAGGCTGGTGGAGGGCTACCGAATCCCCAGCGTGGAACGCTCCGAACCCCGGCACGACGGGGCCCGGAGCGCGACGCCGTCAAACCGGGTCGATTAGCAGCACGTAGCGCAGTGCCTCAGCGTACTCCCGCGCCGTGGCCTTCTCGCCATTCTTCTCGCGCTCCAGGGCCCGGTCGACCTGGGCCTTGGCGATGACCGACAGACTGCGCATGCCCACGGGCCCCACGGCCTCGACATAGCGGGTGAGGAACTGCTGCGACTGCAGCCGATCGGTCTCGGCACTGATCGCTTTGATCCAGAACATCTTGCGCAGACCGACAAGCACGAAGACCGCCGCCGGGAGGGCAATGGCGATGATCATCACCGCCAGCGTCTGTTCCGCGCCGGGGAGCAGGTCGCGCTGGATACCGATCAAGTAGGCAATCACGCCAACAACCGCCGCCAGCGGGAAACTGATCCCGGCGGACAGCCAGGTCGACTTGGTGAGTTCCTTGAGTAACCGCTGTCGCTCCTCGAGGATCTCGTTGGTCATGCTGCGCTCCTTAACTCTGCAAGTGGGATGGGCAAGCCGCCGTCAACGCTCCACCGACGGCAGTCCGGACAGCGCCATGGCCGCCTCGACCTGGCTGCCGCCGAGGTCGCTGAGGTTGCCCGCCAGGTAATCCGTATAGGCCTGCATGTCAAAATTACCGTGGCCGCAAAGGTTGAACAGGATCGCCTTCGACTCGCCACGTTCGCGGCACCCCTGGGCCTCCTCGATCACCGCCTTGACCGCGTGATTGGCCTCGGGGGCGGGGATGATGCCCTCGGCCCGCGCAAATTCCAGACCGGCAGCAAAGCAGTCGAGCTGATCGTAGGCCCGCGCGTCGAGGTAGCCGAGGTCCTTCAAATGGCTGATCTGGGGGGCCATGCCGTGGTAACGCAGCCCCCCGGCGTGAAACCCCGGGGGCATGAAACCGGAGCCAAGGGTGTGCATCTTGGTCAGCGGCGTCAACTGCGCCGAGTCACCGTAATCGTAGGCAAACTGCCCCCGGGTTAGGGTCGGACAGGCCAGCGGCTCCACGGCGATGGCCTCGACGCTCGGGCCGCCGCGCAGGGCGGCGCCGAGGAACGGGAAAACGATCCCCGCGAAGTTGCTGCCACCCCCGGTACAGGCAATGACCGTGTCGGGGTAATCGTCGGCCATGGCCATCTGCTCCATCGCCTCGACACCCGTCACGGTCTGATGTAGCAGGACGTGGTTGAGCACGCTGCCCAGCGCGTACTTGGTGTCGTCGCGCTGCGCGGCCAGCTCCACCGCCTCGCCGATGGCGATGCCCAGACTCCCGGTGCTGGCCGGGTTGTCCGCCAAGACCGAGCGGCCAAAGGCGGTCTCTTGGCTCGGGCTGGCAATGCACCGCGCACCGAAGCTCTCCATGAACGCACGCCGGTAGGGTTTCTGCTTATAACTGACCCCCACCATGAAGACCTCGATGTCGAGATCGAACATGGCGCCGGCCAGCGCCAGGGACGACCCCCACTGACCGGCCCCAGTCTCGGTGGTGATGCGGCGCACCCCCTCGGCGTGGTTGTAGAAGGCCTGCGGGAGCGCGGTATTCGGCTTGTGACTCCCGGCCGGGCTGACGCCCTCGTACTTGTAATAGATGCGCGCCGGGGTATCGAGGGCCTTCTCCAGGCGCCGGGCCCGGTAAAGCGGCGCCGGCCGCCACTGCCGATAGGCGTTGCGAACCGGCTCCGGGATCTCGACCTCCCGCTCCGTAGTCAGCTCCTGCTCAATCACTCCGCGCGGGAAGAGCGGCGCCAGGTCGTCCGCCGAAACCGGCTCCCGGGTTGCCGGGTGGAGCACCGGCGCCAGCGGGGCGGGCAGATCGGCGCTGATGTTGTACCAGGCGCGCGGGATCCGCGCCTCATCGAGGACATACTTGACGGTCTCACTCATGGTTGGCTCTCGCGCTGGCCCAGATCAGAACGCCGGCTATGGTAGCCGCGCCCGGCCACGGGGGGAAGCTGACCAGGCGCGACACGCCGCCGCCGGCTAGACAGGCCGGGCTTGCAAAAAAGGCTGGTCCGCGGTAAAGGGTAGAGGACAAAACGCCACAGCTAAGGAAGGCTGCATGCCATGGTGACCGAACAACAGACCCTGCTCGAGGTCGCCCGGGCCACCACCGCCATCGGCGGCTGGATGCTCGACCGCTCCACCCAGGCGGTACACCTCTCCACAGAGACCCGGCGGCTACTTGAACTACCCCCGGAGCACCGGATGGATCTGCGCACCGGACTCGGCCTCTACCCACCCGAGTATCGGCCGATCGTCACCCGCGCTATCCACACCACCCTCCACCACGCCCGCCCCTTCCAGCTCGACGTCGACATCCACACCGCCACCGGCAAACGGCTCCACGTGCGCAAACTCGGCAAGCCGCTGATGGACGACTACGGCAATGTCCTGGGTCTGCGCGGCGCGCTGCAGGACCTGACCGAGATCAAGACCGCCGAGCGCCAAGCCCGCCGCCTGTCCCAGCGCCTGGAGACCACCCTGGAGAGCATCACCGACGCGTTCTTCTTGGTCGACCCGGCCTGGCGTTTCACGTTCCTCAATCGCGAGGCGGAGCGCCAGCTCAACTGTCAGCGCGAGGACGTGCTCGGCCGCGTGGCCTGGGAGGTCTTCCCGGAGGCGCTGGGGACCGCCTTCGAGGAGCACTACCGATATGCCTTGGCGCAGCAGGAGCCCGTGGTCTTCGAGGCGTACTTCGCGCCCGTCGAGACCTGGTTCGAGGCCCGGGCCTACCCATCGGACGAGGGACTTGCGGTCTACTTCCGCGACATCAGCCAACGCAAACAGGCGGAAGCGGAGATGGCCCAGCTGAACGAAGAGCTACACCAGGCCCGGGAACGCGCCGAACAGGCCAGCCGAGCCAAGTCGGAATTCCTCGCCGCGATGAGCCACGAGCTGCGCACTCCGCTGAACGCCATCACCGGCTTTGCGCAACTGCTCCACCAAACCCCGCCCGACGAAACGCAAGACCGCGATCAGCACCTTGAGCAGATCCTCTCGGCCGGCTGGCACCTGCGGGACCTGATCGGCGACGTGATCGACTTCGCCCAGATCGAGACCGGTCAACTGGCGGTTCATGCGGAGCCCATGGCCATCGACGCCCTCGCCCGCAACAGCGTGGCGATGATCACCGAGCAGGCGCGTCGGCGTGGTCTCACAGTGCACTGCCAGAGCGACCCCATTGCGCCCCCTTGGGCCCGCGCCGACCCGGTTCGCAGCCGACAAGTGCTGCTTAACCTGCTCTCCAACGCCGTCAAGTACAACAACCCGCACGGCACAATCACCGTTACCTGGTCCACCGCCGGTGGCAGTGTTCAGGTAGACGTCGCCGATACGGGCAGCGGCATCCCGCACGGTCGCCGCGATCGTCTCTTCGAGCCCTTCGAGCGACTCGGTCGTGAAGCCGGCTCCATCGAGGGCAGCGGCATCGGTCTGTCATTGTCCCAACGACTCGCCCGGATGATGAGCGGGGATCTGCAGCTGCTTCACAGCAGCCCCGATCGCGGGACCACCATGCGACTGACCCTGCCTCGCTACAGCGATGACCACTCAGCGACTAGCACGCCGCCCGTCAGCCTAAGCGAAGCCGCGCCCGCCGCGCCCATGCGCATCTGCTACATCGAGGACAATGAGCTCAACATGATGGTGGTGCGCGGTCTGATCCGCCGGAAAACGACCGTCACCCTAGACGAAGCCTGGACCGGCGCCGAGGGGCTGGCGCGAATCCGCCAGGGCCCACCCGACCTGGTTCTGCTGGACATGCACCTGCCCGACATGCACGGCCGGCAGGTGCTGCGCGAGATCCGCGCCGACCCGGTACTGACTCACCTCCCGGTCGTGGCCCTGAGCGCGGACGCCGCCAACGAAACCCTGGAAACCGCCGACGGCACCCTGGACGGCTACCTGCTCAAGCCGTTCCGGCTGGCCGATCTGGACGCCCTGATCGCCCGCTTCGCCCCGGCATGAGACCCGCCCGGGCGCAGACTACGCGGGCCACGATGTTCACCTTGATGGCGCCACCCCGTGCTCGACGCGCTGCAGCTCTTCGACCTCGAAGCCGAGCGCTCCGGCCTTCTGGATCAGGTCGTCCAGGACCACCTGCTCAAGATCCGGCTCTCGGGAGAGGATCCACAGGTACCCGCGCGTCGGGCCAGAGACCATCGCCCACTGATACTCAGCCTCATCCAGAGCGATGACGTGGTAACCGCCGCGAATGGGCCACGTGAAGGTCACTGTAAGACTGGCCACTTCCGGCTCCCCCTGGAACCGGGCCGTCCCCTCGATCTCCTGCCACTCACCGGCGTCCGGATCGTAGCCGTGATTACGCACCCCGACCCGTCCGTCTTCCCGGCTCCAGTACTCCGCGCTGACATCGGTCAGCCCGCGCTCAAAGCGATGATCGAGGCGCTTGACTGAATACCACTCGCCCATATAACGATCCGCGTCGAACCCCTCCACGGGGTCGACCCCCGAGGGCGCCCCGGTGCAACCCGCGAGCATCAGCCCTCCCGCGGTGGCCAGAAGCGCCACCCGGATGCCCGGGAACATCCTCGCTGCGCCTGTCATCGATCCCCCTCTACCCGACTCTCTGCGAGTCATGGTGTCACAGGTCCGAATCAACCCATGAACTTCTCGCCCCGATCAGCCATCCTACTGCATAGTAGTTCACACGCAGGGGACGACCCGGATGATGGATCAAGACCACCCCAACCCCGACGCCGCAGCGAGCGAGTCACCCCTGTTCGCGGTCTTCGGCGCAAGCGGGTACATCGGCTCGCACCTGGTCCCCGAACTGCTCGGCGCCGGCTGTCGGGTCAGGGCCGTCGCGCGCAACCGGGAGGTCCTGGAGGCCCGCGGCTGGGAGGGGGCCGAGCTGGCCGCAGCGGACGCTCTGAAACCGGAGACCCTGGTGCCTGCCCTCCGGGGGGCCGACGTGGCCTACTACCTGGTCCACTCCATGGGGGCCGGCAAGACCTTCGGCACGCTGGACGTCGAGGCAGCCCGCAACTTCGCGGCCGCCGCCGCCGAGGCCGGAGTGCGCCGCATCGTCTACCTCGGCGGGCTCGTGCCCGAGTCGGCCCGCTCGGCGCACATCCTCTCTCGCCGCCAGACCGGCGACACCCTGCGAGAAGGCTCGGTGCCGGTTACCGAGCTGCGCGCCGGGATCATCGTCGGCCCAGGGTCGGCGGCATTCGAGATCATGCGCGACCTGGTGCTCCATCTTCCGGTGATGGTTACCCCGCGCTGGGTCTTTGCCGAATCCCCGCCCATCGCGCTCCAGGATCTATTGGAGTACCTGCGCCGGGCCCCGCAATGCGGGGAAACCGCCGGGGCGATCTTCGATGTGGCCGGACCGGAACACCTGACCTACGCCCAGATGATGCGCATCCTCGCCGAGGAGGCCGGGCGGCGCCCACCCACGGTGATCCCGGTCCCCCTGCTGACTCCGAAGCTCTCTTCATACTGGCTCCGCCTGGTCACTGCAGTCCCCACGCCCATCGCACGGGCACTCATCGAAGGCCTGCGTGAGGACTACCGGGCCGATGACAGCCAGATTCGCCACCTGGTACCGCAGCAGCTACGCGATTTCCGCAGCGCCGTACAGGACGTATTCCGCGCCGAGCGCGAGCAGACCGTGGCCGCGCGCTGGACCGAAGGCGCCTTTATGTTCCGCAACTACCGGATCGACTACAGCTACTACGCCAAGAAGGCCCAGGGGTCGGCGATCACCACCGCCGACCCCCAAACCGTCTGGCCGGTTGTCACCGCCATCGGCGGCGACAGCCGCTACTACTATGCCAATGCGCTGTGGAAGATCCGCGAAACCTTGGACTGGATGGTCGGCGGCCCGGGGAGGAATTACGGCCGCCGCCACCCCACAGAGCTTCGGGTAGGTGATGTGGTCGACTCCTGGCGGGTCATCGGGCTAGAGCCCGAACGCCGGCTCACCCTCTGGTTCGGTATGCGGGCCCCCGGCTCCGGCGTGCTGGAGATCGAACTCACACCGCAAGCCGAGGGCGGGACCAAGATCACGGTTGCCAACCACTGGCACCCGGCCGGGGTCTGGGGCCTCCTTTACTGGTACGCCCTGGCCCCGGCTCACTCCCTGATATTCTCGGGGCTGGCCCGGTCCATCGCCCGGCGGGCTGAGGCATCCTCGACCGCATCCGGATCTCGCTCGGCGGCGCCGGACTCGGACTGAGCCTCGGCACTCTGGGCCAGCAGCGCGCCGCCCACCACGGCCAGGCCCGCAACCAGCAGGGCGAGCTCCGGCTCGGTGAAACCGGTGAGGACCAGCACCACGGCGGAGATCACCGGCACCATGTAGGTCAGGACACCCAGCAACCCGGTGGGCCCCTTACGCAGGGCAAACCCCCAGGTCATAAAGGCGATGCCGTAGGGCCCGACCCCGATCAGCGCAGCCGCCAACCAGTCCGTACTCTGGGGCGTACCGACGCTCTCGCCGAACAGCACGGCGAGCACCACGGCGATCACTGCGGCCTGTGCAAACATGCGTGCGTAGCCGCGGAACGGGATCGTACCCGCCTGGGTCAGATAGACCGAGAACGCCGCCCAGGCACAGCCACTGATCACCCCAAAGACGTAGGCCACCAGCGGCGTCTCGGCCCCGGCAGGCGCGTCGCCGAGGATCAGCGGCGCCACACCGATGAACGCCACCCCCATCCCGAGAAGCACCCGCAGCTGCACCCCGCACCCGGCGAGCCAGTTGGCGACGAGCACGAAGACGACCGGCCACAGGTACGTCACCAGCGTCACCCGCGCCGGCTCTCCCCAGGCCAGAGCGGCAAAGTAGAGGTACAGCGCTGCCACAAGCGAGAGCACGCCGCCGAGCCAATAGCTCAGATCCGGGTCCGGCATTCGACTGTGGGGCTCGCGCACAAAAATTGCCGAGCACCAGGCGACAGCGGCGGCCGCCGCGAGGGCCACCACCGTCGTCATCATGGCCGGCAACTCGGTAAGTTGGCGCAATAGCGGCAGACTGCCCCATAGGCTTACCGAGAAAATGCCAGCCACAAGACCCGAAAGCAGCGCACGATTCAGCAACGCATAACCTCCTCTAACCTTTTGATGGGCCTGAACGGGCTGCGTAATATAGGGACCATCCCGCGATCTTCCAAACGAATCTTCGTAATCATCCGATCATGTATCTCGATAGCCTATGAAGACACGCATCCTCGACCTGACGCTCCTGCAGACCTTCGTCACGGTGGTCGAACAAGGCGGCTTCACAGCCGCCGGCGAGCAGCTCCACCTTGCCCAATCCACTGTCAGCGCGCACATTACGCGGCTCGAGGAAATGGCCGGACACCGGTTGCTGCGCCGCGATCAGCGCCGTCTAGCGACAACCACCAAGGGCGAGCGACTCCTTGCCCACGCCCGCCGGCTGTTGCAGCAAAATGCCCTCGCCTGGCAAGAACTCCAGGAAGAGCGACTGGGGGGGCGGGTGCGACTGGGGATCCCGGACGACTACATCATGTTCTTGCCTGAGAGCTTGAGCGACTTCGAGGCCCGCTACCCTGGCATCGAACTCGAGGTCAGCGGCGGCCTTAGCGTCGAACTGATCGAACAGGTCCAGTCGGGGCAGCTCGACCTGGCCGTGGTCACGCGCCAGCCCAAGAGCCCGGGGGGCGAAGTGCTGCGCCGCGAGCCTCTGATCTGGGCAGCTGCAGCCGACTACGCTGCCGAGGAACGCGACCCGCTACCCCTCGCCCTCTCCCGACAGGGCGTGTGCACCTTCCGGGAGCAGGCCGTGGAGGCCCTCGAGGCAGCCGATTTCCCGTGGCGCATTGCCTACACCAGCACCAGCCTGGCCGGGCTGCGCGCGGCAGTGCGCTCCGGGCTGGCCGTGACCGTTCTAACGCCGTCCATGCTTGACCCGGATCTGCGTACACTCGGACCCGAGAGCGGGTTGCCGGAATTGCCCAGCATCGAGCTGGCGCTCCACCGCGGGGCCGGGCGGCCCAGCGAACCGGCCCGCCAGCTGTTCAACACACTCCAGGAGCGGCTGG
The DNA here is from genome assembly GCF_000015585.1 of Halorhodospira halophila SL1. NCBI lineage: Bacteria > Pseudomonadati > Pseudomonadota > Gammaproteobacteria > Chromatiales > Ectothiorhodospiraceae > Halorhodospira > Halorhodospira halophila. Next base: position 1,799,827 of record NC_008789.1, read on the forward strand.
GCAACGTCAGCCACGGGTAACCAGCGCGGCCCAAGAATCCGATATCCTGGACGCAGAAAAATACCCTGACTGCTTGCAGCCACAGACACCGGCGAGTAGGTTAATGCCGCGCTGCTAGCGGATTGCTCCGCGCGAAGCCCCGGGCGCCCTCGCCCCACGCACCGGAGCGGACAACGGAAAGGATTGGCTTATGAAACGCAACGAAGAGATTATTGAAGCGCTACGAACCTACACCAATCGCCGGATCCCACTGCTCTGGGGCAGCGTTCTGGCGATCCTCCTGGTAGCGCACCTGGTCACTGCCTACCTGGTGGAGCAGTTCTGGAGCGAGCACCTTGCGGTCACCCCGTGGGTCGCCATCGCCGCGGTGCTGATCGGCATCAGTTTCTTCCTCTACGAGAAGATCGGCGGCAAACTCCGCGCCGCGGAGTTCGAGTTCCAGCGTACAGCCCTGGGTTATTGGGACTACGAGCGCGGCTACCAGCAGTGCGAGGGCATCCGACAGGCGGCACTGCTGGGGTTTCTCGGCACCGCCATCCTCTACTGCGGGTTCGTCTTCGGCCAGGTGTGCGCCACTGCAGACGACGCCAGCCGCAAGGTGCTGACGGACCTCGCGCCAGGCAAGCAGATCGAGCTGCTGTCCAACCCCGAGCAGCTCACGGTCTTGGGCATCGGCGCGGCACTGATCGTCGGCGCGCTGATCTGGATCCACCGGATCCGGGAGCAGATCCGCAGCGATCTGAGCGCCTGAAGCGCTGGGCACCCCGGCCGGGCGGGCGCCCAGCGCCCGGCCGGCTTCACCGTCCCAACGACGCCGCCCGCACTCCTCTCGGCTACTGCCCCGCAGCCTGGGCTGCCTCCACCGCCTCCTCGGCCTGGACCCACTGAACCTCCAGTGCATCACGCTCGCGCTGCAGACGGCCCTGCTCCTGTAGCAGTCCGGTCAGCTCCTCATGGTCTCCGCTGTAGAGCTCCGTATCGGCGAGTTGCGCCTCCAGGCGCGCCAACGCCTGATCGCACGCCTCGATCTGCTCGAGCAGGTCCTGGGCGCGCTCACGCAGCGGCCTGAGCGCCGCTCGCTGCTGAGCCTGGCGACGCCGCTCCGCCTTGCGGTGCTCCGCCGTACGGACGGGCTCGGACGCTGGGCCCTGCGTGACGTCACCACCGCCACGCCCACTCGCCCCCTCCGCTCGACGGCGCTCGACCAGCCAACGGTGGTAGTCATCCAGGTCACCGTCGAACTCACGAACGGCGCCATCGGCAACCAGCCAATAGCGCTCCACGGTCGCCGCCAACAGACTGCGGTCGTGGGACACCACCACCACCGCTCCCGCAAACCCCTGCAAGGCCCGGGTGAGCGCATGACGCATCTCCAGATCCAGGTGGTTCGTCGGCTCATCGAGGAGCAACAGATTCGGTTGCTGCCAGACCAGCAGCGCCAACACCAGCCGGGCCTTCTCCCCACCGGAGAGCCGGGCGACCGGCTCGGTGGCCTGATCACCCATGAAGGCGAAACCACCCAGGAAATCGCGCAGCCGCTGCCGCGACGCCTCCGGCGCCAGGCGCTGGAGGTGCTCCAGGGGGCTGCTTGACAGGTCTAGCTGCTCAAGCTGGTGCTGGGCAAAGTAGCCGACCCGCAGACCCGACGCCTGCGCAAGCTCCCCAGCCAGCGGGACCAAATCCCCAGCCAGGGCCCGCACCAGGGTCGACTTGCCGGCGCCATTGGGGCCCAGCAGGCCGACACGGTCCTCTTTCGCCAGACCTAGGGTAACGCCGCGGAGTACCGGATCCGTGGCATAACCCAGGTCCACCCGATCCAGGGTCATCAGCGGGTTGGCGACCGCAGGCGAGCCGGTAAAGTCGAACTGAAAGGGTGAGTCTGCATGCGCCGGGGCGACCCGCTCCATGCGCTCAAGCGCCTTGATCCGGCTCTGCGCCGCCCGGGCCTTGCTCGCCTTCGCCCGGAACCGATCGATGAACCGCTGCATGTGCGCGATCTCGCGCTGCTGCTTCTCGTAGAGTGCCTGCTGCCGGGCCAGGCGCTCTGCACGCTGGCGCTCGAAATCGCTGTAGCCACCCCTATAGAGGGTCAGTTGCCGCTGCTCGATGTGCAGCACTTCGTCGACGACTCGGTCGAGCAACACCCGGTCGTGGGAGATCACCAACAGGGTGCCGGCGTAGCCCCGCAGCCACTGCTCCAGCCAGAGGACGGCCTCGAGATCGAGGTGGTTGGTCGGCTCGTCCAGCAGCAACAGATCCGATGGCGTCATCAACGCCTGAGCCAGACTGAGACGCACCCGCCAACCACCGGAGAATGCCGACACCGGCCGCCGGGAGTCGGCGGGCTCAAACCCCAGGCCGTGCAGCAGCTCCTCGGCCCGCGCCGGCGCGCTGTACCCGTCCGCGGCCTCAAACCGGGCGTGGGCGGAGGCGATCCGATGCCCATCCCCGGACCGCTCCGCGGCCGCCACTTCCTGTTCGGCCGCCCGCAGGGCGCCATCGCCATCGAGGACAAAGTCCAGCGCTGACTGCTCCAGGGCTGGCGTCTCCTGGGCCATCCAGGCAATCCGCCAGCCATCGGGCCACTCGGCCGCGCCACGATCGGTGGCCAGCTCGCCGCGGAGCAGGGCCAGGAGACTGCTCTTGCCCGAGCCGTTCGCACCGATCAGCCCGACCTTGTGGCCCGGATAGATGGTCGCGCTCGCCCCCTCCAAGAGGGGATCAGCACCACGCCGCAGGGTGATATCGTTGAAATGAATCATAGCCACCATCGTAACAACTGGGTCCGAGGGGACGGGCTCAACGCCAACGAAGAAGGGAGGGCCATGGACCGCCTCGAACAGTTTCTGGATCGTGCCGAGCAGCTCCTCGAGCGCATTGAGCCGCTATTACCGCCCGGCGACCCGACCCCGGACTGGAATGCCGCCACGGCGTTCCGGTGGCGCCACCGCGCCGGCAGCGGATGGCTGGAACCCATCGGCGCCTCCCCGCAGGTGCCGTTCCAGCAGCTGCGCGGCATCGACCGCCAGAAGGAGACCCTCATCCGCAACACCCGGCAGCACCTGGCCGGACTGCCGGCGAACAATGCCCTGCTCTGGGGCGCCCGCGGCACCGGCAAGTCGTCACTGATCCAGGCCCTGCACACGGCCTACGCCGAGCAGGGACTGCGCCTGGTCGAGATCGAACCGGAGCACCTGATCGACCTGCCCGACCTGCTGTCGCTGCTTGCCCGGCGTCCCGAGCGGTTCATCGTCTTCTGCGACGACCTCTCCTTTGACGCCAGCGATCAACAGTACCGGGCACTCAAGGCCGTCCTAGACGGCTCCCTGACCAGTCGCACTGACAATGCCCTGCTCTACGCCACCTCCAACCGCCGCCACCTGATCCCCGAGCAGATGGCAGACAACCGGCAGGCCCACTTCAGCGAAGGCGAGCTGCATCACGGCGACGGCGTCGAAGAACGCATCTCGCTGTCCGAACGCTTCGGGATTCGCCTGTCGTTCCACCCCTTCGCCCAGGAGCGCTACCTGGAGATCGTGCGCGGCTGGATCGAGTATCTCGGTGGATCGGATGGCGACAGCGAGTCCGTCCGCCAGGCGGCGCTAGCCTTCGCCCTGGACCGGGGCTCGCGCAGCGGACGGGTGGCCTGGCAGTTCGCCCGGGACTGGGTCGGGCGGCAGGCGCTGGACGAGTCACTGTGACGCACACAAAAAAGCCCGGCCTTAGGCCGGGCTTTCGAGTCTGGCGCGCCGGGGAGGATTCGAACCCCCAACCTTCTGATCCGTAGTCAGATGCTCTATCCAGTTGAGCTACCGGCGCTATAAAGCGCTTTATTTTGCCGTTTAACGCGTTTTGCGTCAACCCTTGTTCTGGCGGAGAGAGAGGGATTCGAACCCTCGAAGGGCTTTCGCCCTTACTCCCTTAGCAGGGGAGCGCCTTCAGCCACTCGGCCATCTCTCCGTTAAGGTGCGTACCTTAAGGGATAGACCCCCTCCGAGTAAACCCTCGAGCTACTGCGGATCCGCACCCTGCCCGGGCGCCGCCTCCGGGACGTCACCGTCCTTCTCATGCCGGATCCGCTCATAGATCTCTTCGCGGTGCACGGAGACATCCCGCGGGGCATTCACGCCGATCCGTACCTGGTTACCCTTGACCCCGAGCACCGTGACACTGACGTCGTCACCGATCATCAGCGTCTCGCCCACTCTCCTCGTGAGTATCAGCATCGAACTTTACTCCTTGATTATGCCACCGCCACCGGCGCCTTTTGAGCGGGCGGCCGCTTCGCCCTTCGGAGCGACCCGACTCCTGAAGCACCCTCAGGCCTGATCCCCAAAGGGCGGAAACTGCGCTACTCGTCGGAGAGACCCTCAAGCTCGGCCACGGGCTGTACATCCAACTCGAAGGCCTTGTGCAAGGCGCGCACGCCAAGCTCCAAGTATTTCTCTTCGACAACCACCGAGATCTTAATCTCCGAAGTCGAGATCATTTGAATGTTGATCCCCTCGTTGGACAACGCACGGAACATGGTGTTCGCCACGCCGGCGTGGGAACGCATCCCGACCCCGACCAGGGAGAGCTTGACAATCTTGTCGTCGCCATAGACTTCCCGGGCTCCGAGTTGCTCAGCGTTGTCCCGGACCAGATCCAGGGTGGCCTGATAATCGCGCTTGTGGACCGTAAAGGTGAAATCCGTCAGCCCCTGCTGGCTGATGTTCTGGATGATCATGTCCACTTCGATGTTCGCCTCGGCAACCGCCCCGAGGATCTTGGCCGCGATCCCTGGCGTGTCCGGCACACCGATGACGGAGATCTTCGCCTCGTCGCGGTTGAACGCAATACCGGAAATCAGCGGCTCTTCCATTCCTTCTTCCTCGTAGGTGATGAGCGTTCCAGGCCCTTCTTCGAAGCTAGACAGCACCCGCAGGGGCACGCGGTACTTGCCGGCAAACTCTACCGCCCGGATCTGCAGGACCTTGGAGCCCAGACTGGAGAGTTCCAGCATCTCGTCGACCGTTATACGGTCCAACCGCCTCGCCTCGGGTACGACGCGCGGGTCGGTGGTGTAGACCCCATCCACGTCGGTATAAATCTGGCACTCGCTCGCTTCCAGTGCGGCTGCCAGCGCCACGGCCGTAGTATCGGAACCACCACGGCCCAGCGTGGTGAGCGCGCCTTCCTCGTCGACACCCTGAAAGCCCGCAACCACCACGACACGTCCCCGCTGCAGATCCTCTTGCAACGGCTCGGCATCGATATCGAGGATTCGCGCCCTGCTGAATGAACTATCGGTCAGAATCCGCACCTGCGCACCGGTGTAGCAGCGCGCGGGGCAATCGATCTGCTCCAGCGCCATCGTAAGCAGCGCGATGGTGACCTGCTCACCGGTGGACAACAGGACATCCACCTCGCGTGCTGGCGGATTTGGGTGAATCGACTCGGCAAGCTCAACCAGGCGATTGGTCTCGCCGCTCATAGCGGAGACGACCACGACCACATCGTCTCCGGCCTCACGACTTGCCTTGACCTGCTCGGCCACTGCCTGGATGCGCTCGGTCGTCCCGACCGATGTCCCACCGAATTTTTTGACTACCAGCCCCATGGGCATTCCTCAGCTAGCAGGGGCGTCTCAGCCTCCTATTGAAAGCATGCTAGGATGAGTATGAGACGCCATTAAGTCAAGTTATCCTTAATCCAAGCTTCGACTGAAGCCAACGCATCATTGACGTGGCTTGGGTCTTTACCCCCTGCCTGGGCGAAGTCCGCCCGCCCTCCGCCGCGCCCCCCAACCTGGGCGGCGACATGATTGACCAGATCGCCGGCGGCCAATCGATCGGTCAGATCCTTGGTTACACCCGCTACCAGCTGGACCTTTTCGCCCTGAACCGCCGCCAGCACGATCACGCCACTGCCGAGTTGGTTCTTGAGCTGATCCAGGGTATCCCGCAACCCCTTGCCACCCCCTTCAACGCAGGTGGCCAAGAAGCGGACACCGGCAACCTCACCGGCATCATCCAACAGCGAACGCCCGGCCTGCGTAGCGAGCTTCTGCTTGAGGCGCTCAATCTCTTTCTCCTGCTCGCGGGTGCGCTCGCTGAGCTGCTCGACCTTCATCACCAGGTTGTCCGGCCCGACACGCAGGAGATCTGCCAACCGATTCAACCGCCCTTCCGCCTCTTGGACCCAGCCGATGGCCCGCTCACCAGTGATCGCTTCGATGCGCCGCACGCCGCCGGCCACACCCGTCTCGTCGATGATTTTGAACAACCCGATGTCCCCAGTCCGGGCGGCGTGGGTGCCACCACAGAGCTCCTGGGAATAGTCCCCCAGGGAGATCACCCGCACCGTATCCCCGTACTTCTCGCCGAACAACGCCATAGCTCCGACCTGGACTGCTTCTTCGTAGGCCATGTGCGCCGCCTCGACGGGGTGATTGGTGAGGATCTCCTGATTCACGCGCGCCTCGATCCGTTCCAGGTCTTCCCGCGACGGCGCCTCGTAGTGGGAGAAGTCGAAACGCAGGCGATCCGGCGCCACCAGGGATCCCTTCTGCTGAACATGATCCCCCAGGATCTCGCGCAGCGCGGCGTGCAGCAGGTGCGTGGCGGAGTGGTTGCGGACCGTTGCCTCGCGGGTGCCACGATCCACCCGCGCGGTAACCTGATCGCCGACACCCAGCTCGCCCGATTCCAGACGCCCCAGGTGACCATGGGCCTCGCCCTGCTTCACGGTGTCCGCTACCCGGAAGCGTAGACCGTTGGCGAGGATTTCGCCGCGATCGCCCACCTGACCACCCGACTCGGCGTAGAACGGAGTCCGGTCGAGGACCACCATCCCCTCTTCGCCGGGCTGCAACCGCTGTACCGAGCGGCCGTCCTGATACAGCCCGATCACCGAGCCGACATCCTCGAGGGTCTCGTAGCCGGTGAAGCGGCTCTCGCCCGCGTCAACCACTTCCTCACGCGCCCCGCCAAACCGGCTAGCCGCGCGCGCGCGCTCCCGTTGCTCGGCCATGCGCGCCTCGAAGCCCTGATAGTCCACCTCAAGGTTGCGCTCGCGGGCGATATCCGCGGTCAGGTCCACCGGGAAGCCATGGGTATCGTAGAGCTTGAACACCACCTCGCCATCGATCACCCCGCTGTCGTTCCCGCCGAGGTACTCGTCAAGCAGCGCGAGTCCGTCTTCCAGCGTCTCGCGGAACCGCTTCTCCTCCTGGAAGAGGATCTTTTCGACGAATTCACGGCGGTCACGCAGCTCCGGGAATGCCTCGCCCATGACCGCATCGAGCGGATCGACCAGGCGGTAGAAGAACGGCTCATCGATGCCCAACTGATATCCGTGGCGTACCGCCCGCCGGATGATCCGGCGCAACACGTACCCGCGCCCCTCCGTCGAGGGCAACACCCCATCAACGATCAGGAACGAACAAGCGCGGATATGGTCGGCAACTACCTTGAGCGAGGGCTTGCGCCGATCGCTGACCCCGGCGATCTCGCCGGCGGCATCGATCAGCGGGGTGAACAGGTCCGTCTCGAAATTGTCGTGGACGCCCTGCAGGACCGCGGCCAGGCGCTCCAGGCCCATCCCGGTGTCGATGGAAGGACTCGGCAGCGGGTTCAGGTTGCCCTCGGCATCGCGGTCGTACTGCATGAACACCAGGTTCCAGACCTCGATGTACCGGTCACCATCCTCTTCATCGGAACCCGGCGGCCCGCCCGGCACCTCGGGACCGTGGTCGTAGAAGACCTCCGAGCACGGCCCGCACGGCCCGGTATCCCCCATGGACCAGAAATTGTCGTGGGCACCGATCCGGCGGAACCGCGCCGGATCCACGCCAATCTCTTCCAGCCAGATCTGCGCGGCCTCGTCGTCATCCTCGTAGACCGTCACCCAGAGCCGTTCGGGCGGAAGCTCCACCACCTCGGTCAAGAACGACCAGGCGTAGCGGATGGCATCCCGCTTGAAGTAGTCGCCGAAAGAGAAGTTGCCCAGCATCTCGAAGAAGGTGTGGTGCCGGGCCGTGTAGCCGACGTTCTCCAGGTCGTTGTGCTTACCGCCGGCGCGCACGCAGCGCTGGCTACTGGTGGCCCGCTGGTAGCCGCGCTGCTCCCGCCCCAGGAAGACCTCTTTGAACGGGACCATCCCGGCGTTGGTAAAGAGCAGCGTCGGGTCGTTGGCCGGCACCAACGGCGAACTCGGCACGACCTCGTGCCCCCGCTCCCTGAAGAAGTCCAGGAAGGCGGCGCGCAACTGCGCCGATGTCATGTTCTCACCCATACGGGCCCCTTTCGTCGTCTTCGTCCGCGGCGGCCGCAGCCGCGCGCACCTGATCCGCTGTGAACCCTCGCCGCTGCAGGAATTGTGCCTGCCGCAGCGCCTCTCGCCGATCCGCCGGCACGCCCGCGCCGAAGCGGCGCTCACGGACCGCACGGGCCTGTGCCAGCCAGTCGACTTCGGCGTCCTCCAGTACCTCGTCGATCACTCCGTCCGCCACGCCGCGCTGACGCAGCTCCTGGGCGATGCGCACCGGTCCCTGGCCGCGCTCCACGCGACTGCGCACAAAGACCTCCGCGAACCGCCCTTCATCCAGCAGCCCCTCCTCGGCCAGTGCCTCGAGCACCGGGTGCACATACCCGGGGTCGTGGCCACGCCGGGCCAGCTTCTGAGCCAGCTCACGCCGCGTGTGCTCGCGCCGGGCCAACAAACGCAGGGCGGCATCACGTACCGCCTCGGATGCCGCCCCGGCCTCGCTCATGACCCCTTGCCGGACTTCTGCTCGGTGTCGGAGGCGGCATCCTCGGTCGGTTCGGCTTCCGGCAAGGCGGTACCCAAGACCTTCTCGCGGATGCGAGCCTCGATATCCGCGGCGATCTGCGGGTTGTTGCGCAGGAACTGCCGCGCATTGTCCTTACCCTGCCCGATCCGGTCCCCGTTGTAGCTGTACCAGGCACCGGATTTATCCACAAAGCCCTGGGCCACGCCCATATCGATGATCTCGCCCTCGCGGGAAATGCCCTCTCCGTAGAGGATCTCGAACTCCGCCTGCTTGAACGGCGGCGCCATCTTGTTCTTGACCACCTTGACCCGGGTTTCGTTGCCGAGGACCTCGTCGCCCTTCTTGATGGCACCGAGGCGGCGGATGTCCATCCGCACCGAGGAGTAGAACTTCAGCGCATTGCCGCCGGTGGTGGTCTCCGGACTGCCAAACATCACGCCGATCTTCATGCGGATCTGGTTGATGAACACCACCAGGGTATTGGAGCGCTGGATGCTGCCGGTGAGCTTGCGCAGCGCCTGGGACATCAGCCGCGCCTGCAGGCCAACGTGCGAATCACCCATCTCGCCCTCGATCTCGGCCTTGGGCGTCAGGGCAGCCACCGAGTCGACCACCACCACATCGAGCCCGCCCGAGCGGACGAGCATGTCGGCGATCTCCAGCGCCTGCTCGCCGGTATCCGGCTGGGAGACGAGCAGGTCGTTGATATCGACCCCGACCGCCTCGGCGTAATCCGGGTCCAGGGCGTGCTCGGCATCGACGAACGCCGCTGCCCCACCCGCCTTCTGCGCCTCGGCGATGATGTGCAGGGTCAGGGTCGTCTTCCCGGACGACTCCGGCCCGTAGATCTCCACCACCCGTCCCCGCGGCAGGCCACCAATACCCAACGCCACGTCCAGGGCCAGGGACCCGGTGGAGATGCTCTTGACATCGCCACGTACGGCACGAGCATCGCCCATGCGCATCACGGCGCCCTTGCCAAACTGCTTCTCGATCTGTCCCAACGCGGCGCCAAGCGCCTTTTTGCGATCGTCGTCCATTGCGGTTCCACCTCGTCGCATGATTGCCCTCTAATGACGGGCTCCGGCGCCTTTTCGACCCGGTCTGCGTCCCTGCCACCGGCCCGCCGCCAAGCTCGCGGATTATTCCACAACCCAACCGAGTCTTTCACCCGGCACTGTCGAACGATTCTAACAGCCTGCGGGAAGAGCTTGCCGCCGTCACGCCCCCGGACAACGATCCAGTACCCCGTTCAGCGCCTCGGCCACGCTCGCCCGACGCACGGTATCCCGGTCGCCCGCGAACCGACACGGCCGCGCATCGACCCCGGCCGGCGACCCCCAGGCGATCCAGACCGTTCCCACCGGCTTGCTCACCGTGCCGCCGTCGGGACCGGCGACACCGGTGATCGCCACACTGTGGGTCACCGGGGCGCGCCCCAGCACCCCCAAGGCCAGGGCCTCGGCCACCACCTGGCTGACTGCACCGTGTTCCTCGATCAGCCGCTCCGGGACCCCGGCCAGGTCGCGCTTGGCTGCATTGCTATAGACCACCAGACCACGCTCAAACCAGTTCGACGCCCCGCCGCCATCGGTCAGGATCTTAGCGAGCAGGCCGCCCGTGCAAGACTCGGCCACGGCCAGGCTCAGCCCCCCCCGCTGCAGGGCCTCGCCAACCCTGAGCGCAGACTCTTGCAGTGACCGGTCGTCGTGTACCATATCTCCCCCTCATTCAACGCGGCACCGGAACCACCCCCATGGCAGCGACCCAAGAGGCTGAAACCGCCACCAATGGCGCCGGGCATACCCCGATGATGCGGCAGTTCCTGCGCATCAAGGCCGAGTACCCCGAGACCCTGCTGTTCTACCGGATGGGTGATTTCTACGAGCTATTCTATGAGGACGCCGAGCGTGCCGCGAAACTCCTCGACATCACCCTGACCACTCGAGGGGAGTCGGCGGGCGCGCCCATCCCCATGGCCGGTGTACCCGTCCAGTCGGTGGAAAGCTATCTGGCGCGGCTGGTCCGCCTCGGCGAATCGGTGGCCATCTGCGAGCAGATCGGTGACCCCAACACCACCAAGGGGCCCGTGGAGCGCCAGGTGGTCCGGGTGGTTACCCCCGGCACCCTGACCGAGGATGCGCTGCTCGAGGAGCGCAGCGCCAACCTGCTCACCGCTGTGGCTCCGGGGCCGAAAGGCCGTTTTGGTGTCGCCTCGCTGGAGCTCTCCTCGGGGCGTTTCTCCGTGCTCGAGGCCCCCGATCAGGAGGCCCTCACCGCAGAGCTCGAACGCCTGCGCCCCGCCGAACTGATCCTCCCGGATGACGACCAGACGCCCGCACCGGAAGGGGGGTGTGTGGCGCAGCGCCGCCCTTCGTGGCACTTCGAATACGATTCGGCCCGGCGCCTGCTCCTGCGCCAACTCGGCACCCACGACCTCTCCGGCTTCGGCGCCGAAGAGTTGCACGCCCCGGTCACCGCAGCCGGGGCGCTCCTGCAATATCTCAACGAGACCCAGCGGGCCGCGCTGCCGCATGTTGGCGCACTGACCGTCGAGTCGCGGGATGAGGCCATCACCATCGATGCCGCCAGCCGACGCAATCTGGAGATTGAACACAATCTCTCCGGCGGCACCGAACACACCCTGGCCTCGGTGATCGATACCAGCGTCACCGCCATGGGCGGCCGACTGCTGCGCCGCTGGCTACAGCGCCCCTTGCGCCGGCGCGAGACCATCGCCGCCCGCCATGCCGCGGTGGCCGCGCTGGCCGACGGCGCCTTCGCCGACGTCCGCAGCACCCTGGAAGGCTGCGCCGATGTCGAACGCATCCTCGCCCGGGTCGCCCTCGGCACCGCCCGCCCGCGGGATCTGACCGGCCTGCGCGACGCCCTCGAGCGCCTGCCGCAGCTGCAGATCCTGCTCGGACAACTCAACAGCCACCGCCTGCAGGCACTGGGCGTCGAACTCGATGAGCACCCGCAAACCGTCGACCTGCTGCAGCGGGCGATCATCGATACCCCGCCCGCGACCGTGCGCGACGGTGGGGTCATCGCCGACGGCTTCGACGGCGAGCTCGACGAACTGCGCTCAATGTCGCGCAACGCCGACGACTACCTGGCCGCCCTGGAGGCCGAGGAGCGCGCAGCGACAGGGATCCCGACGCTCAAGGTGGGCTTCAACCGGGTCCACGGCTACTACATTGAAGTCAGCCGCAGCCAGAGCGGCCATATGCCGGAACGCTACACGCGCCGCCAGACCCTGAAGGCCGCGGAGCGATTCATCACCCCGGAGCTCAAACGCTTCGAGGAGCAGGTCCTCTCCGCGCGCGAGCGCGCCCTGGCCCGCGAGAAGGCCCTCTACGAGCAGCTCGTCGCCGACCTCGCCTCCGAACTGACCCCACTGCAGCGCAGCGCCTCAGCCCTGGCCGAGCTAGACGCCCTGGCCGCCTTTGCCGAACGGGCGCGCAGCCTCGACTACGTCCAGCCCGAGCTGGCCGACACCCCTGGTGTGCGGATCGAGGGCGGTCGCCACCCCGTGGTCGAGCAGGCCCTGGACGCCCCCTTTGTGCCCAACGATGTGCGCCTGGACAACCGCCGGCGGATGCTCCTGATCACCGGGCCGAACATGGGGGGCAAATCGACGTACATGCGCCAGACCGCTCTGATTGCCCTCCTCGCCTACGCCGGCGCTTTCGTGCCGGCCCAGCGCGCAGTGCTCGGCCCCATCGACCGCATCTTCACGCGCATCGGGGCGGCCGACGACCTCGCCTCCGGCCGCTCCACCTTCATGGTGGAGATGACCGAAACGGCCAACATCCTCCACAACGCCACCGCCGAGAGCCTGGTACTGATGGATGAAATCGGCCGGGGCACCAGCACCTTCGACGGCCTGGCCCTGGCCTGGGCCACCGCCGAGCGGCTGGCCACGCGCATCCGGGCCTTCACGCTGTTTGCCACCCACTACTTTGAGATGACCGCCCTCGAACAGATCCACCCCGGCGTGGTCAACGTCCACCTCGAGGCGGCGGAACATGGCGAACGCATCGTCTTCCTTCACGCCGTGCGCGATGGCCCCGCCAACCAGAGCTACGGCCTCCAGGTCGCCGCGCTGGCCGGTGTGCCGCAAGAGGTCCTCAAGGCCGCCCGGGAGAAGCTGCGCAGCCTGGAGTCCGGGGATGGCGGCGACACCGGCTCGGCACAGCTGCCGCTGTTCGGCCCCGAGCCGGTGTTCCCGCCACCGGCGCAGCCGGAGCCCGAGCCCGACCCGATCCGTGAAGCGGTCGAAAACCTCGATCCCGATGGGCTGACCCCGCGGGACGCCCTCGAGACCATCTATTGGCTCAAGGCACAGTGCAAGGAGTAGGAGCGCGGTGCATGAGTCGTTAGAATGCTCGCCGCGGGTATGGTGCCCGGTTGGGCATCGTCACCTCCAGGTGAAGGACCTGAAACGGCAACGGAGCCAGTTACATGACCTACGTCGTCACCGAGAACTGCATCAAGTGCAAGTACACCGACTGCGTGGAGGTCTGCCCCGTGGACTGCTTCCACGAAGGGCCGAACTTCCTGGTCATCGACCCGGATGAGTGCATCGACTGCACCCTCTGCGAGCCGGAGTGCCCGGCCGAGGCCATCTACTCCGAGGACGACCTGCCGCCGTCCATGGAGCACTTCCTCGAGCTCAACGCCGAGCTCGCCCAGAAGTGGCCACTCATCACCGAGAAGAAGGATCCGCCGCCGGACGCCGAGGAGTGGGACGGCAAGCCGGACAAGCTCCAGCACCTAGAGCGCTGAGCCTCCGGCAGATATCAGCCGCGCGGATGGTGCGCGGCGTGAAGTTGCTGCAGACGCTGCCGGGCCACGTGGGTATAGATCTGGGTGGTGGACAGATCGGCGTGGCCCAGCAGCATCTGTACAACACGCAGATCCGCCCCGTGGTTGATCAGGTGGGTGGCGAACGAGTGGCGCAGCGTATGCGGCGAGATCGCCGGGTCAATCCCCGCCGCGGCCGCGTAGCGCTTGACCCGGTACCAGAACGCCTGACGCGTCAGCCCCTCACCACGGCGCGTCACGAATAGCGCCTCCGCGGCTCGACCGTCGAGCAGCAGCGGCCTCACCTCCTCAAGGTATCGACGCACCCAGTCGACAGCCTCTTCGCCAAGCGGGACCAGGCGTTCCCGATCGCCCTTGCCGATCACTCGCACGACCCCCTGACGCAGACTCACTCCATCCACGCGCAAGGCCACCAACTCCGAGACGCGAAGCCCGGTGGCGTAGAGCACCTCGAGCAGGCACCGGTCCCGCAGCCCCAGCGGATCACCGGTATCCGGTGCCGCAAGCAGGGCCTCAACCTGACGTTCGGTCAGCGCGCCGGGCAGGGGCTGGCCGAGACGGGGCGCCTCGACTTCGGCGGTGGGATCGTCGCTGCGCTCCCCCGTGGATACCAGCCGACGGTAGAAGCGTCGGAGGCTGCTCAGCAGACGCGCCGTTGTGCGCGGCCGCGCCCCCGCAGCGACCCGCTCGGCCAGGTAGGCGAAGACATCGCCGCGACCCGCGGCGACAAGCCCGTCCACGCCGCGCCCCTGAAGGAACGCCGCGAACCCCTCCAGGTCCGAGCGATAGGCCGAGAGGGTCGCTGCAGACAGGCCCTGTTCGGCCCACAGGGCATCGAGAAACCCCTCGATCTGGGCGGCATCCGCCGGCGCCGGGGGCGGCCGCTCCCGCGCCCGCCCCCGGCGCTCGCCTCCCTCTGCCCCGGTGCGTTGCCGCCGCGTCAGCGCGTACCTCCACCACCGGTCTCGGCCGTACCGCCGCTCTGCGGACCGGCTACCGGCCCGTGGCTCTCGCTATAGCCGAAGGCACGCAGCAGCTCCAGCGGCAGCGGGAAGACGATCGAGGAACTTTCGTTCTCGTTGGCCACGGTAACCAGCGTCTGCAGGTAGCGCAGCTGCAGCGAGGCCGGACTCTGACCGAGCACCTCGGCCGCATCACGGAGTTTCTCGGCCGCCTGCATCTCGCCCTCGGCATGGATCACCTTGGCCCGGCGAGCGCGCTCGGCCTCGGCCTGCTGGGCGATGGCGCGAATCATCGACTCGTCGATGTCGACGTGCTTGATCTCCACATTCGCCACCTTCACGCCCCAGTAGTCCGTCTGCTGGTCGAGGATCTCCTGGATATGGGCGTTGAGCTTGTCACGCTCGGCCAGCATCTCATCCAGTTCATGCTGACCGAGCACGGAACGCAGTGTCGTCTGAGCCAGCTGGCTGACCGCCGAGAGGAAGTCCTCGACATTGATGATGGCCCGCTGCGGGTCGATGACGCGGAAGTAGAGAACCGCATTGACACCCACTGAGACGTTGTCCCGGGAGATGACGTCCTGGCTCGGCACATCCATCACCACCGTGCGCAGGTCGACCCGGACCATCTGCTGGATAAAGGGAATGACCAGGATCAGGCCCGGGCCCTTGACGCTCCAGAAACGCCCGAGCTGGAAGATGACGCCTCGTTCGTACTCGCGTAGGACGCGAATCGCCGAGACGGCGATCGCCAGCAGGACGGCGAGGACGACGATCAGAACGGTTTCCATGGGTCCAACCCCCTTAGCACGGCGTGTTCACCTCTGCCCAGCATAGTCGCCCCCGACCGAGCCTCGCCACCCGTATAATGGCGACATGGAATTGCAAGGCTGGATCCTCCACTGCCGCGCCGGCTACGAGCAGACCCTCGCCTCCGAGGCCACCATGGCGGCGCATGAGCGTGACGTGCACGGCTATTGCCGGGCGCGGGCACAGAGCGCTTACGTGGTCTTCCACGCTCCGGCCGGCGACGCGCCGTTGCCGCCGCAGCTGGTCTTCGCTCGAGCCGGAGCCGGACTAATCGGCGAGCTGCAGGGATTGCCCGAGGGCGGCCGCGCCGAAGCCATCGCCGCTGCGCTGCCGCCGGCCGTGGGCAGCGCCACCCCCTGGGTGGAACACCCGGACAGCGACGCCGGCCGCCCTCTGGCCCGCTTCTGCCGACGCTTCACCGGTCCGCTCCGGCACGCGCTGACACAGACCGGGGTGACCAGCGGCGATCCGCAACGGCGTCTGCGTCTGCTTTTCCCCGACTCTCGCCACTGCTTCGCCGGCATCGGCCCACGCGAAGGATGGCCGAGCGGCATCCCCCGTCTGCGCATGCCGCGCAACGCCCCGAGCCGCTCGGTCCTCAAGCTCGAGGAGGCCCTCCACCGTCTGGTACCGGAGAACGAGCGGCCCTACCCCGGTGAACACGCCGTGGATCTAGGCGCGGCCCCGGGCGGCTGGACCTGGCTCCTGCGTGAACGCGGACTGACCGTAACCGCCATCGACAATGGCCCGCTGGCCCCGGCGCTGGCCGATGACCCCGGTGTCGAACACCAGCGCACCGACGCCTTCCGCTTCCGCCCACGGACAGAGGTGGATTGGCTGGTCTGCGACGTCGTCGACCGGCCCCAGGGGATCGCCCGCCTGATGACCCAATGGCTGCGCGAGGAATGGGCACGGGCAGCGATCTTCAATCTCAAGCTGCCCATGCGTCGCCCGCTGGAGACGGTACGCCAAGCCCTGGACGCGGTCCGCACCACCGGCGCGCGGGCGCACGCCGCTCAGCTCTACCATGACCGGGAGGAGATCACCGTCTACGCACGCCGGATGGCCTCGCGGAATCGACCCTAACGTATTATCCTATCGGACCATGCCCGGTTCCGCCCGGCGCTGGATCCGCAGCGCCGGCATCAACCCGATCACGACGAAAGCCTATGGATCTCAACGAACTAAAGGAGACCTTCGAGTTCATCGAGGACTGGGAGGAGCGTTACCGCATCCTGATCGACCTTGGTCGACAATTGCCGGAGTTCCCGGAGGCAGAACGCACCGAGGCCAATCGTGTGGAGGGCTGCACCAGCAACGTCTGGCTGGTCTGCCGACGCGACGAAACCGATCCGCAGCGGCTGATCTTCCTCGCTGACAGCGACGCCTTCATCGTCAAAGGGCTGATCGCGCTGGTCCTGATGGCCTATTCCGGTGCCACGCCGGAAGAGATTCAGCGCACCGACATTCGCGAGGTCTTCCGCCAGCTGGGCCTGGAGCGCAACCTCAGCCCCAATCGCCGCGACGGCTTCTTCGCCATGGTCGACCGCATCCATGAGCTTGCCGCCGAGGCCCAGGCGGCCTGACCCGCCACGGGCCTCGCCCCCGGAAAGGCCACCCACCAGGCGCTAACTGACTCAGGACGGATGAATCGAGACCCGGCACAGAAACAACCCGAAATCAAGCAGCGACTGCGGGAACTCTCCCTCAACCAGCTGCGCGAACTCCACCAAGCCATCGACCGAGAGATCGAGGCCCGCTCCTTTGCCGATAGCCTCGAGGCGCAGATGCGGTTGTTCATGCGCCGGCGGGATCAGTAGGCAACCATTGGGGATCCCTTGCGCGCACTGACTCTTGCCCTCGCACCGCTTTGGCTCGCCGCCCTGGCGGTCGGTTGCAGCCGGGCCTCAGTCGACGGGCCGACCTCTCCACCCGAGGATGCGCCGGCGCTGGAGGACAACCACCTCATCGCCGAAGACGGCTACCGCTTGCCCTATCGGCGCTGGGGACCAGAACGCGACGCCTCCCCTGAGGCCGTGGTGCTGGCGCTGCACGGGCTGAACGACTACAGCCGCGGTATGCGGTTCGCGGCTGAACACCTAGCCGAGGGCGGCATCGCCACCTACGCCTACGATCACCGAGGTTTCGGCGATACCGCCGATGCGGGTACCTGGCCCGGTGGCCAGGCGCTGGTCGACGACGCCGCCACGGCGGTGGAACGCCTCGCCGAGCGCTACCCCGACACCCCGCTCTACCTCATGGGGCACAGCATGGGTGGGGCCATTGCCATGATCCTGGCCACCGAGCAGTCGCCCGAGGCGGTCTCCGGCAGCGCCCTGCTGGCCCCGGCGGTCTGGGGGCGCGAGGCCATGCCGTGGTACCAGCGCACGGGCCTCTGGCTCTCCTCGCGCCTGACACCCGGCCTGCGCCTGAGCGGAGAGGATCTGGGGGTCGACCCGACGGACAACCCGGAGGTTCTCGAGGAGTGGCATGACGATCCACTGATTCAGCGGGAGGTCAGCGCCCGCGCACTGGCCGGGGTGACCGACCTCATGGACCGCGCCCTGGAGGCCAGTGAGGAGTTGGAGGCCCCGACCCTGATCCTCTACGGCGAGCAGGATGAGGTCATCCCGCGGGAGCCCACCTGTTTGATGCTGCACCGCTTGCCTGAACGCCCACCCGGACAGTGGCGCCTGGTCCTCTATCCCGATGGCCACCACCTGCTGACCCGCGACCTGCAGCGCGAACGCGTGCATGCCGACCTGCTCGCCTGGTTCCTGGATCCGGAAGGGGCGCGCCTGCCGTCGAGCCACGAGGTGGGGCATCAGGAGGGGCTATCCCGGTTGTGCGGCGACCGCGACTGATCCACGGCAGGGGCAGGGAGCGGCCATGCCAATAATGGATATCAAAACCGCGCTTTGACAGCGCCCACGACTCGTATACATTGAGCAAACATCGCAAGATATCGATATAAACGATCTGCGGTGTCGAGGCACCGTCGCGAACGAGGTCCGAGTCAGCCAAGGCCGTCAGCGCACCCCGCTGGACCAGGGCCCGAGGCGCGAACCGGACGAAAGCAGATGGGCCAAAAGAACAGCTGCAAGACGATGCAGTCAGGAGGAGCGAAATGACCGATCACAACCCATCCGGGTCCGAAGGAATCGACCTGAAGCGCCTGGTGGAAGCCTGCAGCCGGCGTGACTTCCTCAAGCTCTCCGGCATGAGCACCGGGGCCATCGCGGCCGGCGCCCTGGGCGCAGGCACTCTGCTCCATAGCCAGCCGGCGCGAGCCGTGCAGACCAATGCCCGCATCGTCATCGTCGGCGCCGGATCGGGCGGCCTCAACGCGGCGAATCGACTGCGCCGGGCGCTGGACGGCGCCGAGATCACCCTCGTGGACCGCCGCGAGGACCACTACTACCAGCCCGGGCTAACGTTGGTGGCAACCGGCTACTGGACGCGGGACAAGACCGAGGACCGGAACGAGCGTTATATCCCCAGGGGCGTCAACTGGGTCCAGGCGATGGTCGAGGAGTACGACCCGGAGAACAACCGCATCATCACCGACGAGGGCGAAACCCTCGAGTACGACTACCTGCTGGTCACCACGGGTCTGGAGCTGCGTTTCGATCGCATCGAAGGCATGAGCGCCGATCTGATCGGCACCCACGGCATCGGCTGCGTCTACGACACCCCCAGCAACGCGTGCGCCACCTGGGACGCCCTCGAGGATTACCTGCAGCAGGGCGGCAAGGGGCTGTTCGTCCGACCGCCGGGGGCGATCAAGTGCGCCGGTGCACCGCTCAAGATGACCATGATCACCGAGCACCGCCTGCGCCAGCGGGAGATGCGCGGCAATGCCGACCTCCACTACTACGCCCCGGGCGACGGCCTGTTCTCCCAGCCGGATATCGACGACTTCCTCAAGCGCCACTTCCCCGAGGAGCGGGATATCGATGTCCACTGGCACCACCGGGTCAAGGGCATTGAACCGGAAGAGAAGCGGGTCACCTTCGAGTCGGATGAAGACGGCGAGTTCACCGAGTCCTACGACTTCATCCACCTACCGCCTTCCATGAGCGCCCCCAAGCCGTTGCGCGAGAGCGAACTGGCGGCGCAGGAAGGCCCCCACGCCGACGGCGGCTGGCTGGAGGTGGATCAGTACACCCTGCAGCACAAGCGCTACCCGAACGTCTTTGGGGCCGGCGACTGCTGCGGTGTGCCGATCGGCAAGACCTCGGCCACGGTCAAGAACATGACGCCGGTGATGGTCGAGAACCTGATCAGCGTCATCCAAGACGGGGAGCCCACCGCCGAGTTCGACGGCTACACCTCGTGCCCGCTGATCACCGAGATCGGCCAGGCCATCCTGGTGGAGTTCAACTACGACTTGGAGATGGTGCCCTCGTTCGGCTTCATCAGCCCCTATCGCGAGCACTGGATGGCCTGGGTGATGAAGGAGCACCTGCTGCTCCCGGCCTACAACGCCATGCTCCACGGGCGCATGTCCTGAACCAGCGAGAGGGGTAGTCAAGCATGATCATGGAAACTATCACCGTGGCCATTCAGTTCCTCGGGGGCACCCTGCCCGCGATCATCATCCTGGCCATTGTCGACCTCATCCTGCTCGCGCTGCTCATCGGCCGCGTGGGCAGCAGCTTCCGCAACTTCGGCCGGGCCCTGGGCAGCGCACTGGGCGTCGGCGGTGTCGTCGCTCTGATCTCGGTATTCCTGCTCCCGGCCCACACCGGGGCCAGCTGGGCCAACCTGCACGGGGCGACTGACTACCTGGGTCTGCTCGGCATCTCCATCGGACTCGGCTTGGCCGCAGCCGCCGCGGTCTTCCCGCCGATTCAATACCTGCTGGGCATGGCCTCAACGGGCCGCGATCAGCGCCAGAGCGCCCGCGCCTAAGCGTGTCGCTGGCCGGCCCTGCGATGGAGCCTGGCCCGCCGCTGACCGAAACGCAGAGGCCGCCCCGCAGGGCGGCCTCTGTTTTACTGGGCGTGGCGCCGGCCACTCAATAGAGGAAATCGGGCAGGTGCTTACGGACTTGCTCGGGCCGCTCCAGGTGGCAGACGTCCTTATCCACCTCGTGGCTGATCGCCGCTTTCAGCCCGGTCCCCAGGTGGTGGCGAAACTGCCCCAAGAAGTGCGGCGCCGCCGCCACCACCAGGTGCTCGAAGCGCCGCTGCTGATGGGCCTGCTCCAGCCACCGCACCAGCTCGCGGGCAAAGCGATCCGACTCCACCTCCTTGACGTCGGTCGGGGGATCCATGGCGTGCCGCCCGCCCCCCGCAGATTCAGCGATGCGCCCCGGTCGATCCGTGACCAACTCGTGCGCCGGGATGCGCAACTCCGGATTGACCCAAGTCTCGACCTCCTGCAGGGACTGCCCCGAACGGTGCTCGGTGGAAAAGACCCGTGCCCGGGCTGCGTCGGCTGCCACCACCCACACTTTCGACATGTTACGACCTCCTTGCACAGATGCCATAACCCAATGCGCACCTCTCTCAAGCTTAGTAGACTGCGCCCCGTTCCCCGAGGAGGACAAGCCATGCCGGAAATCGGCGCCCACGTCTCGGCGGCCGGAGGGCCCCAACGCGCCCCCGAGCGCGGCGGGGAGATCGGCTGCGACTGCATGCAGCTGTTCACCCGTAACCAGCGGAGCTGGAAGGTCAAGCCCATTGCCCCCGGCGAGGCCGATGCCTTCCGTCGTGCTCGCGCCGAGCATGGTATCGGCGCAGTGATGAGCCACGCTTCCTACCTGATCAACCTGGCAGCCACCGACCCGGAAAAGCACGCCAAGTCGCAGACGGCACTGGAGGCTGAGCTGGAGCGCTGCCACCAGCTCGGCATCGAGCTGCTCAATTTCCATCCCGGCGCCCACCTGGAGGCGGGGATCGAAGCCGGGATCGAGACCATCGCGGCCACGCTCAATGCCATCTGTCGCAACCACCCGGACAAGACGGATGTCTGCCTGGTACTGGAGAATGTCGCTGGGCAGGGCTCCACGGTGGGTGCCGACTTCGCGGAGCTGGCGGCTATCCTGGAGCGGCTTGAGACCCCCGAACGCTTCGGGGTCTGCGTCGACACCGCCCACGCCTTCGCCGCCGGCTACGAGCTGCACACCGCCGCCGGCTGGGACGCCATGTGGGCAGCCTTCGACGACCATATCGGCCTGAACCGACTGGTGGCCCTGCATCTGAACGACTCGCGTCCACCCTGCGGCAGCCGCAAGGACCGGCACGCACTCATCGGCCGTGGCGAAATCGGCCCGGAGGCCTTCAGGCGCGCGGTCACGGATCCGCGCACCGCGTCTCTACCACAGATGCTTGAGACGCCCGCCGGGCCGGAGGGCTGGGCGCAGGAGATCGACTGGTTGCGTGGCTGCGCCCAGGGCAACCAGCCCGACTTACCGGAGATCGAAGACCGCAACATCAACCTGTGACCTCTGTGAGGAGTCTGCAATGAGCCACCCCCCTTTCCTGATCGTCGGCCAGGGCCTGGCCGGCAGCCTGGTCGCCCTGAGCCTGCTCGAACGCGGCGCGGCGGTGACCGTCGTGGATGACGGCGCGGCGGACGCCCCCTCGCGGGTCACCCCGGGACTGGCCACCCCCATCGCCGGTCCTCGTCTGACCTTCCCCCCCAGCGGAGCCGCGACTGCCGCCGGCTCATGGCAACGCTACCGCCGCCTAGAGCGGTTGTTCGGGCAGCGCCTGCTGCAGTCCCACGACATCCTGCACATGGCGGGCGGCCGCGAGGAATTGCGTCAATTCCAGAAGCGCAGCCTGGACCCGGCGTTTGCGCACTGGCTCGGCCGACAGTTCTCCCCCGGCGATCACGATGGTGTACTCGCCGACCCCTGGGGGGGATTCGAGATCCGCGGCGGGCAGGTCAATGTCCCCGCCCTGCTCAGCCACGCCGCTGCGGCCCTGCGCGCCCAAGACGCCCTGCGCGACGGGGTGGTGAACACCGCGGATCTACACATCGATGCCGACGGCCTGAGCTGGCAGGGTCAGCGCTACCGCGAGGTGATCTTCTGCGACGGCCCCGCCGGTTCGGCCAACCCATGGTTGGCAGGCGTCGGACTCCAGCGCGTCCCCGGTGAGGTCCTCACCGTCAGCCCCGCGCACCCGATCCCCAGCCACATCTACCACGGCCGCGCCGGTTACCTGGCCCCGCAGCCCGGGCAACACGGACTCTTCCGACTCGGCGCCACCTACGGCACCCCGGATACACCGGCAGCCCCCACCGAGGCCGGCCGCGACACCTTGCTCGCCCAGCTGCCCCGGCTGCTCTCGCGTCCGCCGCGGATGGAGGTCGTCGACCACCGGGCCGGTACGCGCCCGGCAACGCCCCAGCGCTGCCCGGTACTCGGCCGCATACCGGGGAAACCGGCTGCCGTACTCAACGGGCTCGGCGCCCGCGCCATGCTCCAGGCCCCCTACCTGGCCGAACGGCTGGCCGAGCATCTGCTCGAGGACGCGCCGCTGCCGGAGGGCTGCCTGACCCCTCGCCCGGAATGAGTGAGCCGCTGACGCAGACCGCGCACCGCCACGTGGCCCGGGTGCTCGGCCGCAACGGGCGGGCGATCGACGCCACGGCCGGTAACGGCCACGACGCCCGATTCCTGGCCGAACAAACCGGCCCCGGGGGCAGCGTCCTGGTGGTCGATCTGCAGTGGGGCGCCCTGCACAACACCCGTACACGTCTGGAGGCGGCCGGAAACCTGACCCCTTGTTACCTGGTCCAGGCCAATCACCGGCACCTGGCCACCTTGACGCCGGCAGACTGGCACGGCAGCGTCGATACGGTGACGTTCAACCTCGGCTATCTCCCCGGAGGCGATCGGGCGGTCACCACGCAGCCCGAGCACACCGAGGCGGCCCTGGACGCCGCTCGGCGCCTGCTTCGGCCCGGCGGCCTGCTCAGCGTAGTGGCCTATCGAGGCCACCCGGGCGGAGCCGCCGAGGCCCGATGCGTGGCGCGCTGGATGACCATGGCCGCGAACGCGGGGGACCACTGGCAGGAGCGGGCCGCTGGCCCTGACACCGCCCCGATCCTCCACCTGCTATGGCGTCAGGGCGAAGGGGATCACCACGAGGAGGGAACAAGATGGCGAAGCTGATCATCGGCGCCAATCGAGGCATCGGCCTGGAGACCACACGGCAGTTGCGCGCCCGCGGCGACGACGTAATCGCGACCGCGCGCAACGCCTCCGAGGAACTGCGCAGTACCGGGGCGCAGATCCAAGAGGGGGTCGACATCACCCGCCACGACACCCTCCACGCCCTGGCCGACCGGCTGTCCGGGGAACCCCTGGAGTGGGTCCTGGTGGTTTCGGGGCTGATGCGGGTCCAGCGCCTGGGGGCCCTGGATGAGACCGCGGTGGCCGGCATCCGCGCCCAGTTCGAGACCAACGCCCTGGGCCCGCTGATGGCCGCCGAGGCACTCCACCCGCTGCTCAACGACGGCGGCACGCTCGGCATCGTCACCAGCCGCATGGGGTCCATCGCCGACAACACCTCCGGGAATAGCTACGGGTACCGGATGAGCAAGGCAGCGGTGAACATGGCGGCTGTGTCGCTCGCCCACGACCTGCGCCCGCGCGGCATCGCCGTGGCACTGCTGCATCCCGGCTGGGTGCGTACCGACATGACCAGCCACAACGGACTGATCGACCCACCGGAGTCCGCCGCCGGTATCATCGAGCGTATGGGCCAGGTCAGTCTGGAAGACTCAGGGCGCTTCTGGCACGCGCCTAATCGGGAAGTCCTTCCCTGGTGACCAGCGGCTGGATGGCCTCCAGCTTGCCCTGCAGGGCAAGCTGGGCGCGATCCAGGTCGTACTGGTTCTGCAGCTGCAACCACAGCTCCGGGGCCGTACCGAAGAACCGGGCCAGCCGCAGCGCGGTGTCCGCGGAGATGCCGCGCTTGCCCAACACCAGCTCATTGATGCGCCGCGGCGGGACACCGATGGCCCGGGCCAATCGATACTGGGACAGCCCGGCCGGCTCAAGGAACTGCTCGAGCAGCACCTCTCCCGGGTGGATGGGGGTTCCGGCGGTGGACGTCCGTCTCTGACTCATACCCTAACCATAACGCACCCCGTTACGACCGCAAACGCGGACACCGTGGTAGGCTGATCCTTAACAATTGGGATACCTTGACCCATCATATTTATTGATAGGTCAACGCCACGACCGACACCGCACCCCGGGAGGAGACATGACGGAACACCAGCAGCTGCTTCGTTGGGTCGAGGAGATCCGCCAGCTCTGCCGACCGAGCAACATCCACTGGTGTGACGGTTCGAGCGACGAGTATCAGGCCATGTGCCAGCTCATGGTCGCTGACGGGACCGCCCAATGGCTGAACCCCGAGCTACGCCCCAACAGCCTGCTCATCCGCTCCGACCCGGCCGATGTGGCGCGGGTCGAGGACAGCACCTTTATCTGCTCAACCGACCCCGACGATGCCGGTCCCACCAACAACTGGGCCGACCCGGAGGAGATGCGCAACCACCTGCGCGGCCTGTTCGAGGGGTGCATGGAGGGGCGAACCCTCTTCGTCATCCCCTTCTCGATGGGGCCGGTTGGCTCACCGATCGCCCACATCGGGGTCCAGCTCACCGACTCCCCGTACGTCGTGGCCAATATGCACATCATGACCCGCGTGGGCCAGCCGGTGCTCGATGTACTCGGCCGCGACGGACGCTTTGTGCCCTGCCTGCACTCGGTGGGCTATCCGTTGCGCGGTGACGACCCCGGTGTCCCGTGGCCCTGCGACCCGGAAAACCGCTATATCGTCCACTTCCCGGAGTCCCGGGAGATCTGGTCCTACGGTTCGGGCTACGGTGGCAACGCCCTGCTCGGCAAGAAGTGCTTCGCGCTGCGCATCGCCTCGGCCATGGCCCGAGACGAGGGCTGGCTGGCTGAGCACATGCTGATCCTCAAGCTCACCAGCCCGGACGGCGACGTCCAGTACATGGCCGGCGCCTTCCCCTCGGCCTGTGGCAAGACCAACCTGGCCATGCTGCGCCCACCCATGCCGGGCTGGAAAGTCGAGACCATCGGGGACGACATCGCCTGGATGAAGTTCGGTTCGGATGGGCGCCTCTACGCCATCAACCCCGAGGCCGGCTTCTTCGGCGTCGCCCCGGGTACGTCGTACAAATCCAACGCCAACGCCATGGAGAGCCTCCACGGCAACGCGATCTTCACCAACGTCGGCGAAACCCCCGAGGGCGATGTCTGGTGGGAGGAGATGACCGACGAGCCGCCGGCGCAACTCACCGACTGGAAGGGGCGCCCCTGGACGCCGGAGAGCGGCGAACCGGCAGCCCACCCCAACGCCCGCTTCACGACACCGGCCCACCAGTGTCCTGCCATTGCCCCCGAGTGGAACGACCCGGCGGGTGTGCCCATCGACGCCATCATCTTCGGCGGTCGCCGGGGCGAGACCATCCCGCTGGTTCAGGAGGCCCGCGACTGGCAACACGGGGTCTTCCTCGGTTCGGTCATGGGCAGCGAGAAGACCGCCGCCGCCACCGGCAACCTCGGGGCCCTGCGCCGCGACCCCATGGCGATGCTGCCGTTCTGCGGGTACAACATGGCTGACTATTTCGCCCACTGGCTGCGGCTGGGCGAGCAGACCGGGCACGTCCTACCGCGCATCTACCACGTGAACTGGTTCCGTAAGGACGACAACGGCCGATTCATCTGGCCCGGATTCTCCGACAACGCGCGGGTCCTCAAGTGGATCTTCCAGCGCAATCGCGGCGAGATGGATGCCATTGATAGCCCCATCGGGCGCCTGCCGAGGCCTGGAGACATCGACCTCAGCGGCCTGGAAATCGGCCCGGAGACCCTCACCGATCTCCTGGCGGTGGATGGCCCGGGCTGGCGACGGGAGATCGCGCTGATCCGGGAACACTACGCACAGTTCGGCGATCGTCTCCCGGCACAGCTCTGGCGCGAGCTGGAGTGGCTGGAGGCGAACCTCTAGGCCAAGACGCCGTCCGCACCTAGAAGTGCTCATCAAAAAACCCCCGGTGGGGCCACGCCCCACCGGGGGTTGTCTTGATGGCAAACGCGGAACGCGCGCATCTGTGGCGCCGACGCCGACCTTACGGCTGCGCCGGCACCTCGACCTCGTCCGGCTTGCGCACCTCGCCGCCGGTCTGCTCCGACAGCCCAAGGTTGTGCCAGATGCGCTCGACCACCGGCGCCTTGTTCAAGGCGTAGAAGTGGATGCCGGGCGCACCATTGTCCAGCAGGTCCTCGCAAAGCCGCGTCACGACGTCGATGCCGTACTCCATCCGCGACTGTGGGTCATCTTTCCAGGCCTCCATCCGCTGTGCCAGCCAGCGCGGCATGTCGGCCTTGCAGGCCGCGGCGAATCGCGCCTGCTGCTCGAAGTTCATCAGCGGCATGATGCCGGGGACGATCGGGATGTCCACCCCGCGCTTCTCGCAATCCTCGACAAAGCGGTAGTAGCAGTCCGCGTTGTAGAAGAACTGCGTGATGGCCGAGTCCGCGCCGGCCTTGGCCTTGCGGACGAAGTTCTCGATATCGGTCAGTGCGTCCGGGGCCTCCGGGTGGAACTCCGGATAGGCGCCCACCTCGATGTAGAAGTGGTCACCGGTGACCTCGCGGATCAGCTCGACGAGCTCGTTGGCGTAACTCAGCTCGCCCTGCCCCATGGACCCGGAGCCGGACGGCCGATCGCCGCGCAGGGCGACGATGTACTTCACACCCTGCTCTTTGTAGTCGAGGATCATCTGCTTGAGCCGATCCCGACTGGCGTCGATGCACGACAGGTGCGGCGCAGCGTCGGCGGTGCTGTTGCGCTGGATGTCGATCACCGTCTCGAAGGTGCGATCCTGGGTCGACCCCCCGGCGCCGAAGGTCACCGAAAAGTAAGCCGGGTTCAGCCGCTCCAGGCGCTCCCGCGTGCCCTTCAGGTTCTCCGCGCCCTCGTCGGTCTTGGGCGGGAAGAACTCGAAACTGAAGACGCGGGGGTGTTTCTTTTGACTTTCCATTGAACCCCTCCGATTGACTCGAAGCGTTCAGTGCTCAGTGTTCAACGTTCGGACCGCCCGGCCCGAACGCTGAACGCTGAACGCTCTGGGCGCTCAACCGAAACCCCGGAGGCCGCTGCGCGGCCCCCGGGTCTGTCGGTCAAGCCGTGGTGGCGTACCGGCTTAGTAGCGGTACCACTCCGGCTTGAACGGCCCGTCGACGGAGACGCCGATGTACCCGGCCTGCTCCTCGCTGAGACGGGTCAGGTTGGCGCCGACGCGGCCGAGGTGCAGCGCCGCAACCTTCTCGTCCAGGTGCTTGGGCAGCACGTAGACGTCCTTCTCGTACTTGCCAGGGTTGTTGTACAGCTCCATCTGAGCCATCACCTGGTTGGTGAACGAGTTGGACATCACGAAGGACGGGTGGCCGGTGGCGCAGCCCAGGTTCACCAGGCGGCCCTCGGCGAGCAGGGTGATCTTCTTGCCGTCGGGGAACTCGACATGGTCGACCTGCGGCTTGATCTCGTCCCACTTGTACTGCTTAAGGCTCGCCACGTCGATCTCGTTGTCGAAGTGGCCGATGTTGCAGACGATGGCCTCGTCCTTCATCGCCTTCATGTGATCGTGGGTGATCACGTTGTAGTTGCCCGTGGCGGTGACGAAGATGTCGGCCACCGGGGCAGCCTCTTCCATGGTGACGACCTTGTAGCCGTCCATGGAGGCCTGCAGGGCACAGATCGGGTCGACCTCGGTGACCCACACCTGGGCACCCAGGCCACGCAGGGACTGGGCCGAGCCCTTGCCGACGTCGCCGAAGCCGGCCACGACGGCCACCTTGCCGGCGATCATGACGTCGGTGGCGCGCTTGATGCTGTCGACCAGCGACTCACGGCAGCCGTAGAGGTTGTCGAACTTCGACTTGGTGACCGAGTCGTTGACGTTGAACGCCGGCATGCCGAGCTCGCCCTTACGGCTCATCTCGTAGAGACGGTGCACGCCGGTGGTGGTCTCCTCGGAGACACCGTAGATGTCCTTCATCATGTCCGGGTACTGCTCGTGGATCACGGCGGTCAGGTCACCACCGTCGTCGAGCAGCATGTTCGGCTTCCAGCCGTCCGGACCGTTGATGGTCTGCTCGATGCACCACCAGTACTCCTCCTCGGTCTCGCCCTTCCAGGCGAAGACCGGGGTGCCGTTAGCCGCGACGGCGGCGGCTGCCTGGTCCTGCGTGGAGAAGATGTTGCAGGAGGACCAGCGGACCTCTGCGCCCAGCTCCTGCAGGGTCTCGATGAGGACCGCAGTCTGGATGGTCATGTGCAGGCAGCCGGCGATACGCGCGCCCTTGAGGGGCTTCTGCGCGGCGAACTCGCGCCGGGTCTCCATCAGACCCGGCATCTCGCTCTCGGCGATCTTGATCTCCTTACGGCCCCAGTCGGCCAGGGAGATATCCGCAACCTTGTAGTCTTGATTACTCATGCTTTCGGGTTACTCCTTGCGTATTCGGTTACTTGAGGCCAGCGGCGTCCTTGAGGGCGGCAGCACGGTCGGTGCGCTCCCACGGCACGTCGATGTCCTCGCGGCCAAAGTGGCCGTAGGCGGCGGTCGGGCGGTAGATCGGCTGCTCCAGGCCCAGCATCTTCAGGATGCCGTACGGACGCAGGTCGAAGTTCTCGCGGACCACCTTGTTGATCACTTCCTCGTCGATCTTGCCGGTGCCGAAGGTCTCGACGTTGACGGAGGTCGGCTCGGCAACGCCGATGGCGTAGGAGAGCTGCACCTCGCAGCGGTCAGCCAGGCCGGCGGCGACCACGTTCTTGGCGACGTAGCGACCGACGTACGCAGCCGAGCGGTCGACCTTGGACGGATCCTTGCCGGAGAAGGCACCACCGCCGTGACGGCCCATGCCGCCGTAGGTGTCGACGATGATCTTCCGGCCGGTCAGGCCGCAATCACCCAGCGGGCCGCCGGTGACGAAGCGCCCGGTCGGGTTGATGTGATACTTGGTGTCGTTGGTCAGCCAGCCGGTGTCACCCAGTACGGGCTTGATGATCTCCTCCATCACGCCCTCGTGGACCGTCTTCTGATCCACGGTCTCGTCGTGCTGGGTGGAGAGCACCACGGCGTCACAGCCAACGATCTTGTCGCCTTCGTACTGGAAGGTGACCTGGCTCTTCGCGTCGGGGCGCAGCCACGGCAGCTTGCCGTTCTTGCGCACCTCGGCCTGGCGCTTGACCAGCAGGTGGGAGTAGTGGATGGCCGCCGGCATGAGCACATCG
The DNA here is from genome assembly GCF_000015585.1 of Halorhodospira halophila SL1. NCBI lineage: Bacteria > Pseudomonadati > Pseudomonadota > Gammaproteobacteria > Chromatiales > Ectothiorhodospiraceae > Halorhodospira > Halorhodospira halophila. The sequence goes on from NC_008789.1 coordinate 1,829,505, forward strand.
GTCTCATTGGTGGCGTAGCCGAACATCAGGCCCTGGTCACCAGCGCCCTGCTCCTCTTCCTCCTCGCGATCGACGCCCTGGTTGATGTCCGGGGACTGCTCGCCCAGCGCGTTGAGCACCGCGCAGGTGTCGGCGTCGAAGCCCATGTCCGAGCTGGTGTAGCCGATCTCACGGACCACGTCGCGAACCAGCGGCTCAACGTTGACCTTGGCCGTGCTCTTGATCTCGCCAGCTACCACGACCATGCCGGTCTGGATCATGGTCTCAGCCGCCACGCGGGACTTCGGATCCTGGCGCAGGAACTCGTCCAGCAGGGCATCGGAGATCGCGTCGGCCATCTTGTCCGGGTGGCCCTCGGACACCGACTCAGACGTAAAGAGGTAGCGCTTGCTCATGGTTACTCCTTCTCGCTAAGGATTCTCAGGTTATACAACTCCGGCGGCGCGGCCGCAGCCGCGCGCGGCCCGGAATCCATGGGTGAATACGCGGGGGTTAGTCCTTCCGGAAGTGGAAGATGCCCCAGGACAGGTAGCCGTTGTTGCCGCCCTCGACCCAGTGCTGCAGGCCCTTTTTCATGCGGGCGACGTAGTCGTCGGAGACGATCCCGTCAAGCTCGTGACCGCGCCGCTCCAGCTCCTTATGAACACGGCCATAGTGGCGCGGGAGCTGCGGCGTATTGTCATCGAACTCGAGCTCCGTCATGCCGTTCTTCTTGAGCTCCTCACGGTAGAAGCCCGGCGTACCCATAGTCGAGAGGTGGATGCGATCGAGGATCGGCTGGAGGACACCCTCGGGGCAGTCGTCGGCCTGCATCGGGTCCGTAAAGATGAACTCACCGCCCTTCTTCAGCACGCGAGTCACCTCGCTCATCACCCGGGGCCGATCACCGCTGTGCAGGAACGAGTCCTGGCACCAGACGATATCGAACGTCTCGGCGTCGAAGGGGATGTCCTCAAAGGCCCCGTCCACCACCTCGATCAGGTGATCGACGCCCTGCTCCTTGTTCATCTGCCGGTCGCGCTCATTCTCGCGCTCGGAGAGATTCAGCGCGACCACGCGGCACCCGTAGGTGTGCGCCAGGTAGCGGGCCACGCCGCCGTAACCGGCGCCCACGTCCAGCACGTAGCTGTCGGCGCTCAGGTTATTCAGCTTCGCGGCCATCCGCTCGACCGTCCGACGACTGGCGTCGAAGATCGGCTCATCCTCGTCTTCGTAGATGCCGACGTGCAGATCCTCACCCCCCCAGATGTGGAAGTAGAAGTTGTCTGCATCGCGACTGTTGTAATACTGGCGGGCCACCTCAATGGCCTCGTCATCATACTGACTCATCAGGTTATTCCTCCTCCCGATAGGCCTTCTCGGCGACATGGATGAAGAAGTCGGGATCGGCATCCCGATACGTCTCCTTGAAATCGCCGTAGGTCTCGATTTTCTGGAAGCCGACCTCCTGCATCAGCCGCCGCGTGTAGTCCTTTCGCAGCGGGAACATGTTCAGGTAGTAGGTCGACCCGTCGGAGAACGCGTACTTGAACCGCGCCAGCCCGTCGTCCACATGCTCGGGATAGACCGAGACGTCATCCCCGCAGTAGTAGTAGGTGTGGCTGGAGTCGTAGCCGTGATCCAGGATGCTGTCGTAGTTCCGCTGATCCAGGATCAGGACACCGTCGTGGTTGAGGGCGGAGTAGAACTCGGCGAGGGTCTTGCGGCGGTCGCACTCGTTGAACAGGTGGGTAAAGGAGTTGCCGAGGCAAATGATAGCGTCGTAGCGACCGTGAATGTCCTGATTCAGCCACCGCCAGTCGACCTGGACGGTGCGCAGGATATGGCCCCGTTTTCGACCGTTCTCGAAGGCCTTGGCCAGCATTTCCGCACTGCCGTCGGCACTGACGACCTCGAAACCGGCCTCGCGCAGGCGAACCGAGTGAAAACCCGTGCCGGTTGCGACGTCGAGCACCCGTTTGGCGCCCCGCTTCTTGAGCTCTTGGATGAAAAAATCACCCTCGCTCTGGGCCCGGCTGTCCCAGTCGATCAGGTCGTCCCACTTGTCCACGAACCCGTCGACATACTCCTCCGTGTAGTGATCGGTATCCCGCACCTTGGTCGGGTCCGTCCCGAAGTCCTGCTCAGTCTGAACCTTCATAGGTCACCTCTGTCTGGCGATGTTCCCTATCGGCGCACGCGCGCCATGGATACAGTGCCCCACTTCGGATCGGAGACTCCGCGTCACCGGGACCGCTTGGGCAGATTGCGATTGTTCGCCTCTCTACTGCTTCCGATGGTTCTTGTGCGGCATGCGCCCTCGCACCGTGCGGGGCGTGTCTCGGACAGGGGCCTAGGCCCATTTGACGATGCCGAGCCAGCCGCGGGCCGTCGAGCGACTCCGGGTCTCGGCACCTTCCTTTACATGCCTATACGACCGCGTCGGCCGTCAGCGTGGACATACTGTGCGGGAGATCGGCGGCGAATTCAAGCCCCGGCCCCACAGGGTCACCGGACCGGGCGCAAGCGCCGTTCGGCCGGGGCAGGTTCCGGAAAGTACTGACGTGACGGGACACAGGCGAGCACATCAAGTTCCCGCTGGAAGGCCCATCCCTCCCCGGGATGAACGGCCTGCCAGGCATCCAAACCGCCCGCCAGAGAGTGGGTTGTCCGCCCATCCGCGGCGTATTGCCACCCTCGGACGGCCTGCGCCTCATCGAGCTCCCTGCGCAAGTGCCAGCGATCGCGGCCGAACTCGTCCAGCGCACCGGAGAAGATCAGCGGCTCAACCTGTATCGCCGGCGCGGTGCCTCCGAACCCCCGGATGATGAGATCCATCAGGCTGCGGTACTCACCCCCGCGGCGGCGCAGCACCAGTCGGTCGGCGGTCTGCCGGTCGATCTGCGCAATCGCCCCGAGGCCGTAGATCACCGTGTTCCGATCCAGGGGGCGAAACCCCCAGTCGCTGCGATTGATATCCGGTGGCAGCACGGTCACACCGTCACTCAACGCCTCCTTGCAGAGGCGAATGAGAATCTCCCGATGCGGACAGACGCCATCCGGCCCGCCTCCCACCCCATAACGCACACCGCCCCGAGGCGTCACCCGCCGCAGCGCCCGGTTCAGCCGCGCAGCCTGGAAAACCGCCGGGTAGCGTGCCTTGTAGTAGGCCTGACGGTAAGCCTCGGTGACCTCGACCAGCGTGGCCGCCCGATCCACCACCTGGGCCAGGCCCTGGCGCAGGGCACGAAGCAGATAAAGCCCCCGCGCGTAGGGAAGCTGGCAACGGGCAGCGATGCGCTCGCCGAGCTGCCGGGAAAGCTCCCCCTCGTGGGCATCGCCCCCCTCCTCGCTTAGCCGTTGTGCGAGTCCGACCGCCTCGGCCAGCTCACAACCGAGCAACCGGGCCAGTGCCGCGACCACCTGCTCGCGGTAGAGCCAGATGTATCCCGTGGGGGCGAGGATGTCCTCGAGCTCGGGATGGGGCAATGGCGGACGGCTCGCGCCCGTGCGCGCCGCCCGATACCGCTCGAGCAGACCGTGCGGCGCCCCATCTCGGGCCGCCACCACGACCTGTGTCACTTCCTCGAGACTGCGCGGCGCCGCCTCCCGCATGCGCTCCTGCAACTGCGCATCCTCCAGCAGCGGGATCCCGGCGGTCTCCCCGCGGGCGATCAGGCGCAGGGTATCCGGATCATCCCACGGATAGGCCCAACGCAGGGGATCGCAGTCGCGGTTGTCGTTGAGTGCACGGGCCAGGCGGACCATCTCGCAGGTCAAGGCGAGCGTCGGGTCGCGCCCCACCACGACCTCGATCCCCTGTTCCGGCAGCGCCGCAGCGGCCGCACCCCCCTGGCGCAACGCCGAGCCCAGTTCCGCCTGCTCGGCGCGGGTGGCGACGCGCAAGTGCAGACGCCGGGCCTCCAGCTCGCGCCCGAAGCCGAGGAACGGCAACCCGTGATCGATGGGATCGATACCGTTGAGACCCAGCAGGTGCAGCAGCAGCGACCCGCTCTGCGGGCCGTACCCCGGCCCGAAGGTGACTCCACGGCCCCGCAGATCCTGCACCACCCAGGAGAGTTCCAGCAGCACCCCCGGCTCCAGACCCAGGCGTGCAAAGGCTGCCATCTCCTGCTCGACGCGCCGCTGGTAGCGCGTACGCCGCTCGCCGAGGGCCCGGCGCACGCAGCCACCATCGGCGGCATCCCAAAGCCGATCCCAGGCGGCGCGCTCCAGCGCGCCCCCACGGAACGGAACGATGGTCGTGGCGTCGTCGTGCATGTTCTGACTATAGCCGCGCCGGAGCCAGACCGTCGACGCGGCCGGGGTTAACGCCGGGCGCGAAAGAATTCACGCAGCAGCCCGGCGGCCGCCTCGCCGGAGACGCCAGCGGTCACCTCCACCCGATGGTTATGCCCGGGCAGACCGAGCAGGTCGAACTGCCCCCCACAGGCACCGGTTTTGGGATCCGCGGCGCCGTAGACCAGGCGCTCGATGCGGGCGTGGATCAATGCCCCGGCACACATGAAGCACGGCTCGAGGGTGACGTAGAGCGTTGCCCCGGGGAGGCGATACGCCCCCGCGGCCTGACCGGCCGCGCGCAGCGCGTTGATCTCGGCATGGGCGGTTGGATCGCGGCTGACGATCGGCTGGTTCCTCCCTTCGCCGAGCAGTACCCCGTCGCGGACCACCACCGCCCCCACGGGCACCTCGCCCTGGTCCGCGGCATATCGCGCCAACTCCAGCGCTCGCGCCATCCAGGCCGCATCGGCGCGCGCCCCACTCACTCCCACTCGATGGTCGCCGGAGGTTTGCCCGAGATGTCGTAGACAACGCGGGAGATGCCGTCGATCTCGTTGATGATCCGCCGGGAGACGTGATCGAGGAACTCGTACGGCAGCTGCGCCCAACGCGCGGTCATGAAATCCACGGTCTCCACGGCGCGCAGGGCGACCACGTACTCATAGCGCCGCCCGTCCCCGGTCACGCCCACCGAGCGCACCGGCAGGAAGACCGCAAAGGCCTGACTGGTACGGTCGTACCAGTCCCACCGACGCAGCTCCTCGATGAAGATCGCATCTGCCCGTCGCAGCAGATCGGCGTAGCGCTTGTGGACCTCGCCCAGGATGCGCACCCCCAGCCCCGGCCCCGGGAAGGGGTGACGGTAGAGCATGTCTGCCGGCAGCCCCAGCTCCAGCCCAACCCGCCGCACCTCGTCTTTGAACAGCTCGCGCAGCGGCTCGACGAGTTTGAGCTTCATGGTCTCGGGCAGTCCGCCCACGTTGTGGTGGGACTTGATGACGTGAGACTTACCTCCGGCGTTGCCCGCCGACTCCACCACGTCGGGGTAGATCGTACCCTGGGCGAGGAAATCGACGCCCTGGAGCTTTCCGGCCTCCTCGTCAAAGATCTCGACGAACAGGTTGCCGATGATCCGCCGCTTCTCCTCAGGATCCTCGACCCCGGACAGGGCGGTTAGGAAACGGTCCTCAGCATCGATATGGATCACCCGCACGCCCATGTGACGGGCGAAGGTGGCCATCACCTGGTCGGCCTCCCCCTGGCGCAGCAGGCCGTTATCGACGAACACGCACGTCAGCTGGTCGCCGATCGCTCGGTGCAGCAGAGCGGCGGTCACCGACGAATCCACTCCGCCGGAGAGCCCGAGGACGACGTGGCGGTCGCCGACCTGCTCGCGCACCCGGGCAATGCTGTCCTCGACGATATTCCCCGGAGTCCAGTCCCCCGGACAGCCGCAGATCTCGCGGACGAAACGCTCGAGGATGCGCCCTCCCTGCGCGGTATGGGTGACCTCCGGGTGGAACTGCAACCCGTACCAGCCGCGATCATCGTCTCCGATGCCGGCCACCGGGGCGGCCTCGGTCTCGGCGATCACCAGGAACCCCTCCGGCGGCGCCTCCACCCGATCGCCGTGGCTCATCCAGACGTCGAGCAACCCGTAGCCGTCGGCGCTGGCGTGATCCTCGATATCGCGCAGCAGCCGCGAATGGCCGCGGGCACGCACCTGGGCGTATCCGAACTCCTTGTGCTCGGAGGGCGCGACCCGTCCCCCGAGCTGGGCGGCCATGGCCTGCATGCCGTAGCAGATCCCGAGCAGCGGCACGCCCACCTCGAAGACCGCTGCCGGGATGCGCGGGGTTTCTGCGTCGGTCACTGTCTCGGGGCCGCCAGACAGGATGACCCCGGACGGGGCGAAATCGCGCACGGCCTGGTCTGCGACATCGCAGGCGCGGATCTCGCAGTACACCCCGCACTCGCGCACGCGGCGGGCGATGAGCTGGGTGTACTGCGAGCCGAAATCGAGAATAAGGATACGGTGGGCGTGAATATCCGCCCCGGACTGATCGCTCACTGGCAACGGCTCCAGATGATTACTCGACGCGGTAGTTGGGCGCTTCCTTGGTGATGGTCACGTCGTGCACGTGACTCTCTCGCATGCCGGCACCGGTGATGCGGGCAAACTGCGGCCGGGTGCGCATCTCCTCCATGGTGGCGCAACCCACGTAGCCCATACTGGCGCGGATCCCCCCGATCATCTGGTTGACGATGGTCACCATACTGCCCTTGTAGGGGACGCGGCCCTCGATCCCCTCGGGGACCAGCTTGTCCACCGACTGGGAGCCTTCCTGGAAGTAGCGGTCGGCGCTCCCCTGGCTGCCGGACATGGCCCCCAGCGATCCCATGCCGCGGTAGGCCTTGTAGGAGCGTCCCTGATAGAGCTCCACCTCGCCCGGCGCCTCCTCGGTGCCAGCGAGCAGGCTACCCACCATCACCGTATGGGCCCCGCTGGCTAGGGCCTTTGCGGCATCCCCGGAGAACCGGATCCCACCGTCGGCGATCAGCGGCACATCGGTACCGGCCAGGGCCTGGGCCACGTTGGAGATCGCCGTCACCTGGGGGACGCCGACACCGGCGACGACGCGGGTGGTGCAGATCGACCCGGGCCCGATGCCCACCTTGACGGCGTCGGCACCGGCCTCGGCAAGCGCCCTCGCCGCATCACCGGTGGCGATATTGCCGGCCACCACTTCCACGTCGGGGTAGTGGCGCTTGACCCAGCGGACCCGATCCATCACCCCGCGAGAGTGCCCGTGGGCGGTATCGACCACGAGCACATCGACGCCCGCCGCACCCAGCGCCTCGGCGCGCTCTTCAGTGCCTTCGCCCACCCCCACGGCGGCACCGGCACGCAGACGACCGTGCTCGTCCTTGCAGGCGTTGGGGAAGTCCTGGCTCTTCTGGATGTCTTTGACGGTGATCATGCCGCGCAGATGGAAGGCGTCATCAACCACCAGGATCTTCTCGATCCGGTGCTGATGGAGCTTGCTCAGCACCTCATCGCGCTCGGCCCCCTCACGCACCGTGACCAGCCGCTCCTTGGGCGTCATGGCCACGGAGACCGGCTCGCTGACCCGATTCTCGAAGCGCAGGTCGCGGCCGGTGACGATGCCGACCAGTTCCTGGCCGTCCACCACCGGGACACCAGAGATACCGTGCTGGCGCGTGAGCTTGAGCACCTCGCCGATGGTCATGAAGGGCGAGACGGTGATCGGCTCCTTGATGATCCCGCTCTCGAACTTCTTGACCCGACGCACCTCGGCAGCCTGTTGCTCGACGGTCATGTTCTTGTGGATGATCCCCATCCCGCCCTGCTCGGCCAGGGCGATGGCCAACCGCGCCTCCGTCACGGTATCCATGGCCGCCGACACCAGCGGGACGTTAACCTGGATCCGCCGCGTCAGGGGCGTGGACAGATCCACATCCCGAGGGAGCACGTGCGATTCAGCGGGAAGGAGGAGAACATCATCGAAGGTCAGGGCTTCCTGGGCGATTCGCATGGTATCGGGACCTCGGGCGGAGACGCTGTCTGAATATGGAAAAGAGCACGGTATTTTACGGTGCAGGGCGCCCCCCACTCAACAAACTTCCCATGGGCGATGGCGGCGTGTAGCTTGTAATCAGCCAACCGGAGCGAGCCGCCGCCGAGTATGGAGCGCAGTAGAGACGATACCGCCGTCTACACCCCCTCGCAGCTCAATCAGGAGGTGCGGGGCATGCTCGAGACGGTGCTCCCGTCCGTCTGGGTTGAGGGCGAGATCTCGAACCTCGCCCGCCCCTCGTCAGGGCACATGTATTTCACCCTCAAGGACCCCGGCGCCCAGGTCCGCTGCGCCCTGTTCCGCGGCCGGGCCTCGGCCCTGCGCCACCGCCCCGCCGACGGCGATCAGGTCCGCATCCGCGCCAAGGCCAGCCTCTACCCGGCCCGCGGCGAGTTTCAGCTCATCGTCGAACACCTGGAACCCTCCGGAGAAGGTGCCCTGCAGCGCGCCTTCGAGGCGCTCAAGCAGCGCCTGCAGGCCGAGGGCCTGTTCGATGCTGCGAGCAAGCGCCCGGTGCCGAAGATGCCCCGCCGGCTCGGGGTGATCACCTCGCCGACGGGGGCCGCTATCCGCGATGTCCTGCAGGTCTTGGAGCGGCGCTTCGCGGCGCTGCCGGTGCTGATCTACCCGGTACCGGTCCAGGGCGAAGCCGCCGCCCCGGCGATCGTCCGAGCCCTGGAACTCGCCGGGCATCGGGCCGAGGTCGACGCCTTGCTGCTCACCCGCGGTGGCGGTTCGCTGGAGGACCTCTGGCCCTTCAATGAGGAAGCGGTCGCGCGGGCCATCCGCGCCTGCCCGATCCCGGTCGTCAGCGCCGTCGGCCATGAGGTGGACCTCACCATCGCCGATCTGGCTGCGGATCTGCGGGCGCCCACGCCCTCTGCGGCGGCCGAGACCCTGTCGCCCGACGGCCAGGCCTGGCAGGAGCAGCTCGAGCGCCTCGGCCACCGCCTGGAGGTGGCCGCCGGCAGGCGCCTGGGCCGGGCGGGTGACCAGCTATCCGGCCTGCAGCGCCGGCTGGCCGCCCAGCATCCCGGGCGGCGCCTGCGTGATCGCGCACAGCGACTTGACGAGCTCGAGGGGCGCTTGCACCGGCTCGGCCACCAGGCCGTCGAATCCCGCCGTAGACGCCTTCACACGGCCGAACAGCGCCTGCAGGTCCAAGACCCTCGCCGACGCACGACCAACGAGCGGCAGCGTGTGGCGGAGCTGGCGCAGCGCCTGCACCACACCGTCCGCGGCCGGCTGGAGACATCGCAACAACGACTGGGCAATGCCTCGCGTGCCCTGCACGCCGTGAGCCCGCTGGCCACACTGGAACGCGGCTACGCCGTGGTACAGCGGGAGGAGGACAGCGCGATCCTGCGCCGGGCCGACGCCGTCCGGGTGGGGGAGCGCATCCGTGCCCGCCTGGCCCACGGCGCGCTAGACTGTCGGGTTGAGGCACTGCGTAACGCGGAGGAATCGCTGCCCGATGCCGACTGAACCACCGTGCTGCGCCCCCCGGAAAGCGCTCATCGCCTTGGCCACGGCAGCCGGGCTGCTTCTCACCGATCCGCTCGACGCCGCGCCCCTGCCCGACTGGCCCGTCCCCGGCGGCGTGGCCCGGGTCGCCCTGGATACCGACAGCCGTCCGGACGAAGTGCGCTACGACGACGAACCGGTCATGGTGCGATCGACCCCGGAAGGCTGGCAGGCCCTGGTGGGGATCGACCTGGACGCCGAGCCGGGCACCCACACCCTGAAGGTCGACGGCGAGCCCCTCGCCTTTGAGGTCCAGCCCATCGACTACGAAGAACAGCACCTGACCATCGACGACGAAGACATGGTCTCACCGCCGGAGGAGACCCTCGAGCGGATCTGGGCGGAACAGCGCGAGATCCGCGCCGCCTTCCGCAGCCGAGAGGTCGACGCGCAGCCACACCTGCGCCTGCACACCCCCGTGGCCGAGCACCGGATCTCGGCCACCTTCGGCTTGCAGCGCTTTCTCAACGGCGAACCCCGCAATCCGCACAACGGGCTCGATATGGCCGCCCCCACCGGCACCCCCATCGAGGCGGCCGAGGCCGGCCGGGTGGTCGAGACCGGGGATTACTACTTCAACGGCAAGACTGTGTTCATCGATCACGGCGCCGGACTGGTCACCATGTACTGCCATCTGGACGAGATCGACGTCGACACCGGGCAGTGGGTGGAACGCGGAGAACCGATCGGCACCGTCGGCGAGACCGGACGGGTCACCGGGCCTCATCTGCACCTGAGCGTTATCCTCAACGGCAACACCGTAGACCCCAACCTATTCCTCTAGGACAAGACACGACCCAGAAAGGAGGCATCATGTCCCAGCGCCGAGTCGTCATCTGCTCACCCACACGCACGCCCATCGGGACGTTTGGCGGGTCCCTCAAGACCGTACCGGCCCCCGACCTCGGTGCCACCGCCATCCGCGGCACCCTGGAGCGCTCCGGCCTCGATCCGGCAGCCGTGGATACCGTGGTCATGGGCAACGTGATCCAGGCCGGCTGCAAGATGAACCCGGCCCGCCAGGCCTCGATCAACGGCGGCGTCCCCGCGGAAACGCCGGCACTGACCGTCAACCGGGTCTGCGGCTCTGGCGCCCAGGCCATCGCCAACGCCTTCCAGGAGGTGGCCCTCGGCTTTGCCGACACCGCTGTTGCCGGCGGCATGGAGAACATGGACCGGGCGCCGTACTTGCTCATGCAGGGGCGCTACGGGTACCGCCTCGGCCACCAGCAGATCCTCGACGCCGTACTCAGCGACGGCCTCAATGACGCCTTCTCCGACCAGCACTCCGGCTGGCATACCGAGGATCTGGCCGAGCAGTATCAGATCAGCCGCCAGGAACAGGACGAGTGGGCACTCCGTTCCCAGCAACGGTTCAGCGCCGCCCAGTCCACCGGCCACTTCGAGGCGGAGATCACTCCGGTGGACGTGCCCGGCCGCAAGGGGCCCACGCGCTTCGAGGCCGATGAGCATAACCGCGGCGACACCACGCTGGAGGGGCTGCAGAAGCTGCGCCCGGCATTCCGCAAGGAGGGCACCATCACCGCCGGCAACGCCCCCGGGGTCAACACGGGTGCAGCCGCCATGGTGGTCGCCGAGGAAGAGGCCGCCCGCAAGCACGGGCTCACGCCGGCAGCGCGCCTGGTCGCCTACGGCGTCGGCGGTGTCGAGCCGGGGATGTTCGGGATCGGCCCCGTGCCCGCGGTCAGGCAGTGCCTCCAGCGCGCCGGCTGGTCCGCCGACGAGGTGGGGCGCTGGGAGATCAACGAGGCGTTTGCAGCGATCGCCATCGCCGTCACCCGCGACTTGGGCCTGGACCCGGAGCGGGTCAACGTCGAGGGGGGCGCTGTCGCCCACGGCCACCCGATCGGCGCAACCGGCGCAGTGCTCACCACCCGGCTAATCCACGCCATGCAGCGAGACGGCGTGGACAAGGGCGTGGTCACCATGTGCATCGGCGGCGGCCAGGGCGTGGCCCTGGCGATCGAACGGGTCTAAGCGCTGCCCCTCATCGCGTAGGCAGCATGGGAGGCCCTGCCTACCCGAGCCACGGCCGCCCCCGACGCGACCGCGCCGGGGGCCCTCTCCAGACTCCCCCTGCCCGATCACAGGGCGTCCCGACCGTGGGGTGCATCGAGATCCAACTGCGGCATCCGAGCGACCAGCCCCGCAGGGTTCAGGAAGGCGTGACTGCGGAAATAGTGGTGGCGGATATGCACGAAGTCGGTGGTCTCCCGGAAAGCCGGCATCTGGTAGAGCTCGCGCAGATACCCCATCAGGTTCGGATACTCGCGGATCTGGCGTTGCGAGCACTTGAAGTGCACGGCGTAGACGGCATCGAAGCGGATCAGCGTGGTATAGAGGCAGATATCCGCCTCGGTGAGACGATCGCCGCATAGATAGCGCTGCCCGCCCAACACCGCCTCCCAGTGATCCAGGGCGGCGTAGAGGGTATCGGCGGCCTCTTCGTACGCCTGCTGACTGCCGGCAAAACCGCAGCGGTAGACGCCGTTGTTGATCGGCTCGTAGATCGCGTCGATGGTCGCATCCACCGCCTCGATATCATCTGCCGGGGCCAGGTCCAGGTCCGTGCCTGCCAGCGGGCTGAAATGGTGATTGAACATCCGCAGGAGGTCGCGGGACTCGTTGTTGACCAGCGTGCCCTCCCGACAGTCCCACAGGGCCGGCACGGTGACTCGACCATTGGCTCGGGGCTCGGCAGCGGTATAGATCTGGTGGAGGTAACGGGCCCCGTGGATTGGGTCACCGGTGGCACCGGGGAAGTCGTCGCTCAGTTCCCAACCGTTGTCCAGCATCAGCGGATGGACCACCGACACCGAGATCACCGGCTCCAGGCCCTTCAGCCGGCGGGCGATCAGCACCCGATGAGCCCAGGGACACGCCAGTGAGACGTAGACGTGGTAACGCCCCGCCTCAGGCGCGAAGCGCCCGCCCGGCTCGATCCAGTCCCGGAAACGACTCGTGTCACGCTGAAAGCGCCCGGCCTCATCGCGCTTGTACGACTCTTGCGTCCATTGCCCATCGACCAGCAAGCCCATTGCCCTCTCCCGGGCGGCCATCGCGCCGCCATGGCCCAAACAAAAAAGGCGGAGTGACCGCACCCGGTCACCCCGCCCGCTCCGTCCGGGGACTGAACCCCCCGGCTACTCCAGGCCCTCAGGGACCTGTTGCTGCATACCTTCCTGCACCCGCTGCTGGAGCGCCTCCAGTTCGGACATGAGCTCGGCCGTCTCCGGATAGTCTTCCTCCATTGCGGCCAGCAGGTCCTCTTGGAACTCGCGCATGTCGCGCTCCATGCTCTCGCGGAAGTCGTCATCGCGCATGGCTTCCTGCTGCTCCTGCTGGAGCTGCATCTGCGCCTCGTGGAACTCCTCGGCCAGCTCCTGCTGTTCCTCTTCAGAGACATCCCCGGCGTCGAAGCGCTCGTAGATCTCCTGCATGCGCGCATAGTGGCGCTCAGGGTCGTAGCCAAGATCTTCCATCTTGGCGGTAGCGCGCTCCTCCAGCCGACGCTGCTTCTCCTGCAGTTCGTCACTGGCCTCGAAGGTTTCCTGCTGGATCTGCCCCAGCTGCCTTTGCAGCTCCTGGAGCCGCTGCTGCGCCTCCATCAACTCCGCGTCCTGGGCCCCGGGGGCCTGCTGCTCGCCATCCTGAGCCAGCGAGACCTGCAGCGGGGCTGCGGCAATGAGCAGCGCGAGGAGCGCCGCCGTCGTCGTGCGAATCATTGGTGAACTCCCTTAGCTATTCCCACCACGGAAGCGGCCAGGTCGCTACCGCGCCGGCCTATGTTAGCACCCGACGCCGACGGCGCACCTCTATCCCAGGTTTTGGGGTTTACTGGGGCATCTCCCCCTCGGGCATCTGCTGCTGACCGCCCATGCCCTGCTGCATCTCAGCCTGCAGTTCCTCCATCTCCTGCATCAGGTCCTCGGCCTGAGGATTCTCGTCGTACATGGTGTCGATTAGGTCCTGCTCCAGCTGCTGGCGGTCCTCCTGCCACGGCTGGACAAAGTCCTCATCCTGCATGGCCTCCTGCTGGGCCTGCTGCAGCTCCATGTGGATCTGCTGATCCTCCTGCATGCGCTGCTGGACCTCCTCCTGGGACATCTCGCCGGAGTGCATCGCCTCCATGGTCTCTTCCAGGCGCTCGATGTCCTGGCGGACATTGTCGTAGCCCATGTCTTCCATCTGGTCCAGCAGCCGGTCATCCAGCTCCTCGGCGCGCTCTTCCAGCTCCGGGTTGGACTCGAGGGTGTCCTGCTGCATCTGGCCCAGCTGCTGCTGGATCTCCTGCATGCGCTGCTGGCCCTCGGACATCTGCGGCTGCATGCCCTGTCCCTCATCGGGGGCCATCTGAGCGTAGGCACCTGAGGTGGCGAGCATCAGGACAATCGCGGAAGCGGCAGTCTTGCGGTACATAAACGACTCCTCGTCAAACCAGTTCGGTGCGTTCAAACCGTCGCAACGGCCTTACCCCGGAAGACAGCGCCCAGGGGCAAATGGTTCCGGACCCCCGCGGAGCCGACCCGCCCGGATCCGCGACGAATGTGCGCAGACGTCCACCACCCGGGCATTTATCAGGAACCCTGCTTTAGCTGATCAGTTTTTCTTATTGCACCCCCCGGAAGCACACCGACAAAATGTGGATATCTTTGACTTCTTCTTATTCCAACCCAACGGAGATAAACCATGTCGCACCCGAAGGAAGGCCAACCCGTCCCACGCGTCACTTTCCGGACCCGCGTCAACGGGCAGTGGCAGGACGTCACCACCGACGAGCTCTTCAAGGGCAAAACGGTGGTCGTGTTCGCCCTGCCGGGGGCCTTCACCCCGACCTGCTCCTCGACCCACCTGCCCCGCTACAATGAGCTGGCGCCGGTGTTCTGGGATAACGGTGTAGACGACATCGTCTGCCTGTCGGTCAACGACGCCTTCGTCATGGAGGAGTGGCGACGGGATCAGCACGCCGAGAACGTCACCTTCATCCCCGACGGCAACGGCGAGTTCACCGAGGGCATGGGCATGCTGGTGGACAAGAACGACCTGGGCTTCGGCAAGCGCTCCTGGCGCTACGCCATGGTGGTCCGGGACGGCGTTATCGAGCAGATGTTCGTCGAGCCCGAGAAGCCCGGCGACCCCTTCGAGGTCTCCGACGCCGACACCATGCTGCGTCACATCAACCCGGAGGCCCCGCACCCGTCCTTCGTGACCCTGTTCAGCAAGCCTGGCTGCCCGCATTGCGCCCGGGCCAAGGCCCTGCTCGAGGAGCACGGCTACGATTACGAAGAGATCTGCCTGGGCGAGGGGATCACCACCCGCTCGGTCCGGGCGGCCACCGGCTCGGGCATGGTCCCGCAGGTGCTCATCGACGGGCGCCTGGTCGGCGGTGCCGACGACCTGGAGGCGCGGCTCGGGCGCACCCGCTCGGCCGCCTGACATCGACCGTTGCAGGAAAAAGCCCCCGGGGCGGCCAGCGCCCCGGGGGCTTTTCTATGCCGGCCTACGGCGACCGCGCCTAGAAGCGCAGGAAGGCCCCGGCGTACGGACCGCTGAAGTCCACATCCAGGGTCACATCACTGAAGTCGTCCAGGTCCACCGAGAACTCCCGATAACCGATCATGGCCCCCGTGTACCAGCGCCGGTAGACCATGTGGGCGCGGAAGTCCGTGACCGAGTGGTCACCCACCGGCAGGGTCTGCAGGGTGCCCTCGAAGCCGATCCGCGACCCCGGGATGTTGACCCCCACCCGGCCGAAGAACATCGGCCGGGTGCCGGAGAGTGAGGTGTCCGGGTCGTCAGCCGCAAGCCCCGGTGTCCGCACCTCGCCGTCGAAGTTCCGCGCAGTAAAGCCCACGTCGATCCCCACCATGGGCAGCGGGATCGGCGACCAGAAGAGCGTCAGGTCGGTGTGATCCAGGTTGACGACGGTGCTCCCGGTCCCCTCCTGCTCGAGGTTGGTCCGCTCAAGGCGGACGCTCGGGATGCCCGGCAGGATGTGATCCCACTCGAACCACAGGTTCCAGTCCCGGTCGCCGTCGAGATCAATGTCACCCCCTTCGACGTCTCTCCCGAGGATCTCACCATCCGGATCGTGGAACCAGAGGTTCGCGCCGCCGGAGATACCCAGGATCCCGCCAGTAGCCTGGGCGGTGCCGGCGCAACCCAGGGCCAGGGCTGCCACGGTCACGCCCCTCAGTACGGTTCGCCGCATGAGTCACTCCTAAACAGTCGATAGCGTCGCTCTGAGCATACCACCCTGCAAGGGCCGCCCCAATTGCCTGCGCCGCTGACCTCAGGCGACCGGGTCCGCCGGTGACACCTGGGGGAACTCGTTGATCACCCGCTCGGTCTCCGGATCGACCTCGTAAAGCTTGACATCGTATCCCCAGAGGTTGGCTAGATGGCGCAACACCGCCGTCGCCTGGCCCTTGTCCAGCGTGACCCCGTCCGTAACCCGGTGTTCGAGCACCAGGGTGCGATCACCGGCCAGATCCACGTCCACCACCTGGATATCCGGTTCCAGCCGGGCCACATCGTGTCGCTGCGCCAAGGAGCGCCGCACCGCCCGATACCCGGCGTCGTCGTGGATGGCATCCACCAACAGCTCCGGGTCGTCGGCGTCGTCGTGGACCCGGAAAAGGCGGAAGTCTCGGATCACCTTGGGGCTGAGGAACTGCAGGATGAAGCTCTCGTCCCGGTACTCCTGCCACGCGTGGTGCCACACGCTCAGCCAGTCCCCGCTGCCAGCCACCTCGGGGAACCAGCGCCGATCCTCCGCGGTCGGGTCGGTGGCCATGCGGCGTAGATCCTCGAGGATGGCGAACCCGAGGGCGTAGGGGTTGATGCCGGAGTAACGCGGATCATCGAACTCCGGCTGGAATACGACGCTGGTGTGGCTGTGCAGGAACTCCAGGAAAGCCCCGTCGGTCAGCTGCCCGTTTTCGTGCAGCCGGTTCATGATGTAGTAGTGCACCGCCGTCGCGCAGCCTTCGTTCATCACCTTGGTCTGTTTCTGCGGATAGAAGTACTGCGCCACATTACGCACGATGCGCAGCACCTCCCGCTGCCAGTGCTCTAGGCGCGGGGCCCGCTTCTCCAAGAAGTACAGGAGGTTCTCTTCCGGCAATCCGAGCCGCTGCATCCGCATTTCCACCGGATCAGCCCCACCGGGCCTTTCTCCGTCCGGATCCGTGGGCACCGTGCGCCAGAGATCGTTGTAGGTCTGCTCTTCGTAGCGAATCCGCTCGATCTCGCGGTCGCGCTCCTCCCGCAGGCTACGCGTCTGCGGCTTGGGGTAGCGGTGCACCCCCTGGCTCATCAAAGCGTGGGCGGCGTCGAGTACCCGCTCGACCGCCTCCACCCCGTAGCGCTCTTCACACTCTGCGATGTACCCCTTGGCGAAATCCAGGTAGTCGAGGATGCCCTCAGCATCGGTCCACTCCCGGAAGAGCCGGTTGTTCTTGAAGAAGTGGTTGTGGCCGAAGGCAGCGTGGGCCACCACCAGCGTCTGCATGGTGAGCGTGTTCTCCTCCATGATGTAGGAGATACACGGCTTGGAGTTGATGACGATCTCGTAGGCGAGGCCGGTGTACCCCTTGCGGTAGAGCATCTCGTCCCGGGCGAAGTGCTTGCCGAACGACCAGTGCCGATAGAACAGCGGCATGCCCATCGAGGCGTAGGCATCGAGCATCTGCTCGGAGCTAATGACCTCGATCTGATTGGGGTAGATATCGAGTTTCAGCTCGTCCTGTGCGATCTGCTCGACGGCATCGTAGACGCGCATCACATCGCGATAGTCCCAGTCCAGACCGGTGAACAGGGGTTGCTGCTGAACCGCCGCGTTCGGTGCCATCGGGGTCCCCTCCGTCGCTCGAGGATTCAGGGCTCAGCGCTCAGGCCTTCAGCTCAGCCGGCGTAAAGAGATCCCGGAAGACCGGGAAGATGTCGCCACGGGTCTGTACCCGCCGCATGGCCAGGGGCGACTCCCCCCGAGCCAAGCGATCGTAGGCTCGCCACAAATCGGACGGCACGTGGAAGGCTTGCCCACCCCCCACCTCGATGTAGGCAAAGTACTGGCACAGCGGGAGGATGCCGTCGGCCATCAACCGCGTGGTGGCCGGATTGTCCGCCGGGGTGTTGTCGCCGTCCGAGGCCTGCGCTCCGTAGATATTCCAGTCCTGGACCGGATAACGATCGTCAACGATGTCGCGCATCATCGCCAGCGCCGGGGAGACCAGCGTCCCACCGGTCTCGCGGGAGTAGAAGAAGGTGTCCTCGTCAACCTCCTGGGCGATATGGGTGTGGCGGATAAAGACGATATCCACATGCCGATAGCGGCGTTCGAGGAAGAGGTAGAGGAGCATGAAGAACCGTTTGGCCAGATCCTTCATCTCTTCAGTCATGGAGCCCGAGACGTCCATCAGGCAGAACATGACCGCCTGGGAGATCGGCTGCGGGACGTGGTCGAAGCGGTTGTAACGGATATCCACCGGATCGATGTACGGGATGGCCCGGGACCGCTCCTGCTTGTTCCGGCGTAGCTCGATGAGCTCACGCAGCCGCTCGGGCTCAGCTCCGGAACGCTCCAGGCGGTCGATCTCCTCATCCAGTGCCTGCAGGTCCTCCCCCTTCGGCCGACGCAGGGCGATGCGCCGCGACAGGGAATTGCGCATGGTCCGCTCGACGTTGAGGTTCGAAGGGGAGCCGCTGACCGAGTACCCTGCCCGCTGCTGGGTGTACTGCTCGGTCTTCTTCACCTGGCGCTTGACCAGATCCGGCAACTCCAGCCCCTCGAAGAAGAGATCGAGGAACTCGTCGCGACTGACGGCGAAGGTGAACTCGTCCTCCCCCTCGCCATCGGGGCTACCCTCGCGCCCCCCGCTACCCCCCTGCCCCTCGGGGCGCGAGATGGTATCGCCGACCACGTACTCCTTGTTACCAGGGACCACGTGCTCACGCACCCCGCGATCGGGCGCCTTGCGAAAGCTCGGCTCGTGGAGCCCGTCGGCGGGGATCGTGATCTGCTCCCCGCCGGCCACGTCGGTCACCTTGCGCCGGCCGGAGGCCTCGTTGACTGCATCGAGAACCTGGCGCTTGGCACGCCGGAGAAAACGCTGGCGGTTGGCCAGGCTCTTGCCCTTCGGATTGCGGCGCCGGTCGATGATATTGACCAAGGACGCACCCCCCCTATTACCGGATCAGCCGGCCTGCTTGACGCGCATGTACCACTCCACCAGACGTCGCACCTGGCGCTCGGTATACCCCCGCTCGACCATGCGGCGGACAAACTCACTGTGCTTGCGCTCGGTCTCGGAGTCGCCCTTCGTGGTAAAGCTGATCACCGGGAGCAGATCCTCCACCTGGCTGAACATCCGCTTCTCGATGACTTCGCGGATCTTCTCGTAGGAGGTCCAGCTGGGCATGTGACCACCCTGCTGGGCCTTAGCGCGCAGGGCGAACTTGACCACCTCGTTGCGGAAGTCCTTGGGGTTGGCGATACCCGCCGGCTTTTCGATCTTCGTCAGCTCCTGGTTCAGCGCCTGCCGGTCCATCAGCTGCCCGGTGTCGGGATCCTTGAAGTCCTGGTCCTCGATCCACGCGTCGGCGTAGCCCACGTAGCGCTCGAAGAGGTTCTGACCGAAGTCGTCGTAGGACTCCAGGTACGCCTTCTGGATCTCGTTGCCGATGAACTCGGCGTAGCGCGGTGCCAGCTCCGCCTTGATGATCTCCAGATACTTGCGTTCGGTCTCCTCGGGAAACTGCTCGCGCTTGATGTTCTGCTCGAGCAGATAGAGCAGGTGGACCGGATCGGCCGCCACCTCCGCGGTCTCGTAGTTGAAAGTCTGCGACAGAACCTTGAAGGCGAAGCGCGTGGAGATCCCGTCCATACCCTCGTTGACCCCGGCCTGGTCGCGGTACTCCTGCATGGACTTGGCCTTCGGGTCGGTCTCCTTCAGGCTCTCGCCGTCGTAGATGCGCATCTTGGAATAGAGGCTGGAGTTCTCATGCTCCTTGAGCCGGGTGAGCACGGAGAAACGGGCCATGATCTCCAGGGTCCAGGGTGCGCACGGGGCGTCGGCGAGCTCGCTCTCACGGATGAGCTTGTCGTAGATCTGCCGCTCCTCGCTGACGCGCAGGCAGTACGGCACCTTGATCACCGAGATGCGGTCGAGGAACGCCTCGTTATTCTTGTTGTTCCGGAAGCTCTGCCACTCCGACTCGTTCGAGTGCGCCATGACCAGCCCGTGGAACGGGATGGCACCAATGTTCTCGGAGCCGACGTAGTTGCCCTCCTGGGTGGCGGTGAGCAGAGGGTGGAGCATCTTGATCGGCGCCTTGAACATCTCGACGAACTCGAGGATGCCCTGGTTGGCGCGATTGAGCCCCCCAGAGTAGCTGTACGCGTCGGTGTCGTTCTGGCTGTAGAGCTCCAGCTTGCGGATGTCCACCTTACCGACCAGCGACGAGATGTCCTGATTGTTCTCGTCACCGGGTTCGGTCTTCGCCACGCCGATCTGCCGCAGCTTCGAGGGGTAGATCCGCACCACCCGGAAGCGGTTCAGATCACCGCCGAACTCGTCCAGTCGCTTCACCGCCCAGGGCGAGAGCAGTCCGCTCAGCTTGCGCCGCGGGATGCCGAAGCGTTCCTCCAGTTCCGGCCCATGCTGGTCCGGATCGAACAGCCCCAGCGGGCTTTCGAAGATCGGACTGACCTCCTCGCCCGCCTTGAGCACGTAGATGGGGTAGCGCTCCATCAACTGCTTGAGCCGCTCGGCCAGCGAGGACTTGCCACCCCCGACCGGCCCGAGGAGATAAAGGATCTGCTTGCGCTCCTCCAGCCCCTGGGCCGCGTAGTTGAGGAAACCGACCAGCCGCTCGATGGTTTCCTCCATGCCGTAGAAGTCCTCGAAGGCGGGGTAGATCTTCAGGGTGCGGTTGAGAAAGATGCGCCCCAGCCGCTCGTCCTTCGAGGTGTCGTAGACCTGCGGCTCACCGATTGCCGCGACCAGCCGCTCCGCCGGAGACGCGTAGGCCGTCGGGTCGTCCCGGCAGAGTTCCAGGTACTCGGCCAGGGTCAGCTGCTGCTCCTGGCGGCGTTCGTAGCTGCGGGCGTAGCGGGCAATCAGGTCTTCGGCGGTATCCATATGCAGCACCCCCCTCACGGAGTCTTGAGGTGAAGTCGCGAAAGAGCGAAGGCAGCTCCTATTGATTGGACGCAAAAATGCGCATCAATGTTCCGGAAGAAAGGCAAAGCGGGTCGCACTCCGTCGGCGGGAACGTCCGGGCGCGCGCCCGAGCGGGAGGCGGCCGGCCCCGGCCGGCGGACGGGATCAGGCGAGTCCCCGCTCCGCCAGCCAGGCTTCATTGAAGAGTCTCGAGTAATAGCGGCCCCCTCCATCGCAGAGGATCGTCACCACCGTGTGCCCGGGCCCCAATTCCTCGGCGGCACGCACGGCCCCGCACACATTGACCCCCGAAGAACTGCCCAGGAATAGCCCCTCTTCCCTCAGGAGCCGGTAGACCATCGGCACCGATTCGGCGTCCGATATGCAAAACGCGTCATCGATGTCCGTACCCTGAAGATTAGCTGTTACACGGCTGCTGCCAATCCCTTCGGTGATGGAATTGCCCGCAGTGGGCGCCGGCTCGCCATCGCGCACGAAGTTATAGAGGGCGCTGCCCGAAGGGTCGGCCAGGTAGATGCGGGTATCCGGGGAGCGCTCCTTGAGCGCCCGAGAGACCCCGGCCAGCGTGCCGCCCGTGCCGGTGGCGGCAACGAACGCGTCGACCCGACCGCCGGTCTGCGCCCAGACCTCCGGCCCAGTGGTGCGGTAGTGGCCAAGGCGGTTGGCGGTGTTATCGAACTGGTTGGCCCAGACCGCGTTGTCCATCTCCGCCGCCATGCGGCCGGCCACCTTCTGGTAGTTCCCCGGGTCGCGGTAGGGCGCGGCAGGAACCGCATGGACCTCGGCACCGAGGGTGCGGAGCAGGTCGATCTTCTCCTGGCTCTGGGTCTCCGGGATCACAATCACGCAGCGGTAGCCGCGCGCATTACAGATATGGGCCAACCCGATGCCGGTGTTGCCGGCGGTGCCCTCCACCACCGTTCCACCAGGACGCAGCTCGCCACTGCGTTCCGCGGCCTGGACGATGGCCAGCGCGGCCCGATCCTTCACAGACCCGCCGGGGTTCATGAACTCGGCCTTGCCGAGGATCTCGCAGCCGGTCTCCTCGCTCAGCCGCGGCAGGCGAATCAGCGGCGTGTTCCCGATCGCGCCGACGAATCCATCGCAGATCGACATGCTCGACTCCCGCTTGCTTGACATAGCCCAATCCCCAGGGCGCGAGAAGACAGCATAGCGCGGAGTCGTCTCGGAAATCAGCGGGAGGTTGGCAAGGAAGTCTCGCGGCTAGCCCCCGGGGGGCGCATGCCCCCGGAGGCGCCTGAGCTTAAGGGCGTTCGCCAGGGGGAATCACCGACTCGTGATCCTCCTGGTCCTGCCCCTCCTTCTCAGGCGGCATAAGGTCCTGCTTGCTCACGCCCATGGCCAGCGAGGAGGCGCTGGCGACGAAGATCGACGAGTAGGTACCCACCAGTACGCCAACCAGCAGGGCCATGGCGAACCCGTGGATGATCTCGCCGCCGAGGAATAGCAGTGATCCGACCACCAGCAGCGTGGTCAAGGAGGTCACCAGGGTCCGGGAAAGGGTCTGGTTGATGGCCAGGTTCATGACGTACTCGGTGGTGCCCTTCCGGACCTTGAGGAAGTTCTCACGGATCCGGTCGGAAATGACAATGGTGTCGTTCAGCGAGTAGCCGATGGTCGCCAGCAACGCCGCCAGCACGGTGAGATCGAAGGTCAGCCGGGTGAGCGAGAAGAACCCGAGGATCAGCACGATATCGTGGACCAGCGCCGCCACCGCACCGAGGGCGAAGCGGTACTCGAAGCGGAAGGCCACGTAGACCAGCACCCCGCCCAGGGCGTAGAGCAGCGCCAGCAGACCCTGTTCGGTGAGCTCGCGACCGATCTGCGGGCCGACGAACTCGACCCGCCGGAGGTCGACGCCGTCGTGGGCCTCGCGCAGCTTGGCGAGGACCTCTTCGGAGATCGCGGCCTGTTCCACGCCCTCCATGGGCGGGATACGGACCATGATCTCCCGCGGCGAGCCGAAGTGCAGGACCTGGGCGTCGGCGTAATCGGTGCCCTGCAGCGCCGCCTCGACCTCGGCGACCTCCACGGACTCCTCGTAGCCGACCTCGACCAGGGTCCCGCCGGTGAAGTCGATGCCCAGGTTGAGGCCCTGCCAGAGCAGGGAGCCGATGGAGAGCACCAGCAGCACCGCCGAGAGCCCGAAGCCGATGCGGCGCCGGCCGAGGAAGTCGATATTGGGATCGTTCTTGAAGATCTCCATGGCTAGATCTTGAGCTCCGAGACCTTGCGCCCGCCGTAGATCAGGTTGATCACGGCCCGCGTGCCGACAATGGCGGTGAACATCGACGTGGCCAGACCGATGGCCAGCGTCACGGCGAAGCCCTGGACCGGTCCGGTGCCAAAGAGGAACAGCACCAGGGCGGCGATCAGCGTGGTGACATTGGCGTCGGCGATGGTCGACAGCGCCTTGCCGTAGCCGGCATCGATGGCGGTCTGGATCGGCGCACCGGCCTTCAGCTCCTCGCGGATGCGCTGGAAGATGAGCACGTTGGCGTCCACCGCCATCCCCACGGTCAGCACGATCCCGGCGATGCCCGGCAGCGTCAGGGTCGCCTGCAGCATGGAGAGCACGGCGACGATGATCACCAGATTGCTGAGCAGCGCCAGGTTAGCCACCAGACCGAAGGTGCGGTAGTAGAGCGCCATGAAGGCGATCACCAGCAGGAATCCGATCACCACCGCCATGAAGCCCCGCTCGACGTTCTCGGCACCCAGGCTCGGCCCGATGGTGCGTTCCTCGACGATGTCGATGGGCGCGGCCAGGGCACCGGCGCGCAGCAGCAGGGCCAGGTTACTGGCCTCCTGGCTGGAATCGAGCCCGGTGATGCGGAAGCGACTACCCAGCCCCTCGCGGATCCGCGCGACCGAGATGACCTCCTCAAGCTCGCGGATCACCCGCTCCGGCTCGCCGTCGACCATCTGCGTCTCGGAGATCCGCTCCTGGAAGAGCACCGCCATATGGTCGCCGACCCGGTCCCGGGTGGCCCGGTTCATGATGCGCCCGCCGGTTCCGGACAGTCGGATGTTCACCTCGGGCGAACCACTCTCCTGATCGAACCCGGAGGAGGCATCGATGATGCGATCGCCGGAGAGGATGCGCTGGCGCTCGAGCGCGACATAGCCGCCATCGCGCTGAGGGAAGACCTCGGAGCCTTCCGGCGGATCGTCCGGATCGCCGGTGAAGGGGAAGTTGGCGTGATCGACAAACCGAAACTCCAGGGTCGCTGTGGCGCCGAGGATCTCCTTGGCCTGCCCGGGGTCCTGAATACCGGGCAGCTGGACCACGATGCGATCCGCGCCCTGGCGCTGAATCACCGGCTCGGCGACACCCAGCTCGTCCACGCGGTTGCGGAGCGTGGTGATGTTCTGCTGGACCGCCAGGTCCTTCATCTCCTGAAGCTCCTCCTCGTCCATGGAGGCGATCAGGGTGTAGGTGTCTTCGTCCTCTTCCTCGCTGTAGTTCAGGCCCTCGATATGCTCCTCGAGCGCCTCCAGGGCCCGCGCGCGCAGGTCCGTGTCGGCAAACGCCATGCGGATCTGCTGCTCGTCGGTCACCTCCAGCGCCGAGAAGCGAATCCGCTCCTCCCGGAACAGCGTCCGGATATCCTGCTGGTGCCCCTCCATGGTCTCGCCGACCATGGCGTCGATATCGACCTGAAGCAGGAAGTGCACGCCGCCGCGCAGATCAAGGCCGAGGAACATGGGTTCCGCCCCCATGGCGCGCAGCCACTGCGGGGTCGCCGGCACCAGCGTCATGGCCACGGAGTACTCTCGGTCGAGCTTGGCCGAGATCAGGTCCGAGGCCCGCATCTGCTCGTCGGTGGAGCCGTAGCGAAGCACCCACTGCCCCTCCAGTACCTCGGCGGAGAGCGGCTTGTAGCCCTCTTCCTCGAGGAAGCCGAGGACGTCGGACTGGACTTCCTCGCTCGGTACCTCGTCGTCGCCGGTGGTGATCACCACCGAGGGATCCTCACCGAAGAGGTTGGGCAGCGCGAAGAGGCCGCCGACCACCAGGACGGCGACCACCAGCAGGTATTTCCAGAGCGGATAGCGATTCAAGAGCTACTTGCCCTTTTTGTCCTGTTCCTTGAGGGTGCCCTTGGGCATGACGCTGGCCACGGCGTTCTTCTGGATCTGCAGTTGCACGCCGTTGGCCACCTCGATGGTGGCGAAGGTGTCGCCCACCTCGGTGATGCGCCCCAGGGTCCCGCCGTTGGTGACCACCTCGTCGCCCTTGGAGAGCTCCTCGACCATCTGCCGATGCTCCTTGGCCCGCTTGGTCTGGGGGCGGATCAGCAGGAAGTAGAACAGGGCGATCATGCCCACCAGCAGGATGATGCTGAACCAGACGTTGGGCTCCTCCGGCTGCTGCTGCTGAGCCTGCGCGGCGGAAATCAGAAAATCCATAACGCTCTCCATGGTGTTCACTCAGTGGATTCGGTCGGAGCGTGGCCCTTGCCGCCGCGGGCCTCGTCCAAGGTCCCCTTGGGCAGGACGTGGCCGATCATGTCGCGCTTGACGCTCCACTCGACGCCTTTGGCCACCTCGACGCGCACGAACTGCTCACCCAGGCGCGTGATACGGCCCAGCTCGCCCCCGCTGGTCACGACCTCGTCGCCCTCGGCAAGACCCTCGACCATCTGCTGGTGCTGCTTCATGCGCTGGCGCTGCGGCCGGATCAGCAGGAAGTAGAAGACCGCCACCAACAGGACGGTGAAGATCAGAAAGAACAGCATATCGCCCCCACCGCCTGCTTGCTGGGCGTGGGCGGGCGAGATGAAGAAGTCCATCAGCATGCGCGCATTCCCCCTTCAGAATCTGTCGGTTAGCGCATTGACACCGCCCTCCGGCGGCCCGGATGCGGCGTATTATGTCATAGGGTCGGCGGCGTTTGCCCACGCCGCGCGTAGAAATCGCCCACAAAGCCCACCAGGCCGCCGTCGCGGATCGCCGCACGCAGACCGGCCATCAGCTGCTGGTAGTAGTAGAGATTGTGCAGCGTGGCCAGCCGCGCCCCCAGCATCTCGTTGCACCGCTCCAGGTGCTTGAGGTAGGCCCGGGAGTAGTTGCGGCAGGTGTAGCAGTCGCAGGCCGGATCCACCGGGGCGGTATCGGTGCGATAGCGACTGTTGCGAAGCCGGACGAGACCCTCGGAGGTGAACAGAAAGCCGTTGCGCGCATTGCGCGTCGGGATCACGCAGTCGAACAGGTCCACCCCGCGGCGCACGCACTCGACCAAGTCCTCCGGCTTGCCGACGCCCATCAGGTAGCGGGGCCGATCCACAGGCAGCCGCGGCTCGAGATCTTCCAGCACGGCATCCCGCTCCTCCCGTGGCTCTCCCACCGAGAGACCACCGATGGCGTAGCCGTCGAAGCCGATGTCCATCAGTCCCTGCAGCGAGGCCCGGCGCAATTCCGGGTAGACCCCGCCCTGGACGATCCCGAACAGCGCCGCTGGGTTGTCGCCGTGGGCCTGGCGACTGCGCGCAGCCCAGCGCAGCGATAACTCCATGGAGCGCTGCACCGTCGAACGCTCCGCCGGATACGGGGGACACTCGTCGAAAATCATGACGATATCCGAACCCAGCTCGCGCTGAACCGCCATCGACTCCTCGGGCCCCATGAAGACACGGGCCCCATCCACCGGCGAACGGAAGTGGACGCCCTCCTCAGTGACCTTGCGCAGCTCGCCAAGGCTGTAGACCTGGAAGCCGCCCGAGTCAGTGAGGATCGGCCCCTGCCAGTTCATGAAGTCGTGGAGATCGCCGTGCAGGCGAACCACCTCGGTCCCCGGCCTCAGCCATAGATGGAAGGTGTTGCCGAGGATGATCTCTGCGCCCAGCTCGCGCAGCTCCTCCGGCGTCAGCCCCTTGACCGTACCGTAGGTCCCGACCGGCATGAAGGCCGGGGTCTCGATAGTCCCGCGGGGCAGATGCAGCCGCCCACGGCGCGCCGCACCGTCGGTCGCCATGCGCTCAAAGCGCAACGCCCCGGTGTCCGTCACCGCCCCATCCAGTTGCACCGAACCCTCCACGCTCACCCAAAACGGTGCAGGATAGCGGTACGGCCGTCGCCGTGCACCCGCTGCCTCCTCTAGCGCTGATCCGGCGGCGGCAACTCGCCCGCGTCCGTAACCCCGTCAAAAAAGCAGACCGCCCCAGAGTGCAGATCGTACTCGGCGCCGACCACGGCCAGCCCCTGCTCGGCACGCAACCGGGCGAGAATGGGCGACTCCTCGCGCAGCATCTGCGCGGCCATGCGCACGTTGGCGCGCACCGCCTGTGCGGCCAGCTCCTGCTGATCCAGCGACTGGGCGAACAGCGGCTCCACCGCCGGACGCACCCGCTCAAGGATCTTGCGCAGACCCTCGGTGGGCGCTGGGGTCGGATCGCGCAGGGCCTCCACGGTGGCATCGATCGCCCCGCAGCAGGTGTGCCCGAGCACCACCACCAGGCGCACACCCAGCTTCTCGGCGGCAAACTCGAGGCTGCCCATTTGCGACGGAGCAGCGATGTTGCCGGCCACCCGGACCACGAAGAGATCCCCCAGCCCCTGGTCAAAGACCAGTTCGGAGGGCACCCGGGAGTCGGCACAGGAGAGGACAGCGGCAAACGGCGCCTGGCCGCCGAGCAGCTCCCCGCGCCGCGCGGCACTGAATCGGTTATGGTCGCCGACGGCATCGGCCATGAACCGCTGGTTGCCTTCGACCAGCCACGTCAGGGCCTGGGTGGGATCCACCATGAAGAACTCCTCGATACAGCTGTCTGTCTGCGTGCCGCTTGGCGCGACACACCCGTAACCAGGCACCGCTCACCCCCGAGGTATCAGCCTCGCCCCTGGCGCTCCAACCAAGCCACCCGCTGCCGAAACCGCTCGCGCCACGCCGCCGCCAGCTCCGGCATCTCTGCGGCCAGCGCCATGCGCTGGCGATCCGCCCGGGGCTCGCGGTGCAGCCCCCAGAGTTCGTCGATGGTCAGGCGCTGCGGATGCACGGAGCAGCGCTCCAGCGTAGCCCCCGGCTCCACCGTACCGGGCTCGATGACCCGATAGAGCCAACCGGTGCGCCCGGTCTCGACCATCGCCCGCGCCATGCCTTCGACATCGAAACGGCGGTCCACCTTCCAGCAGGGCAGACGCGGCTGGGCCACCTCGATCAGCGCTGCCCCGAGACGAAACCGATCCCCCACCGCGACCCCGGTCTCCAGCCACCCTTCGGTGGAAAGGTTCTCGCCGAACGCCCCGGGAACGAAACGGCCCGCCGCGACCGGGAACTGGTGTGCCCACCCGGGCAGGTGCTCGGCCGGATAGTGGTTCACCGCCCGCTCGGGCCCACCGTGGACCCGCCGATCGGCGTGGTGGTCCCCGTCCAGCCCCTCTGGACCCAGCCAGCAGGGCGCCTGGACCTCCTGTTTGTAGAAGCCGGTAGGGTGGCGGTCCGGCGGGAGCTCCCCGGGGCCACCAACCAAGATCCGCGGCGGTGTCACGATGCGCCCCCTTCGCGGTAGACCCGATCCAGGGCCACCCAGAGGGCCGCAAGGGCCAGGATATCGTCGCTGTTATGGCGCACCACCGCCGGCAGTTGCCGGGGGTCGCCCCGCTGAAGGAAATCGAGCCAGGCCGCCGGCGCCTCGGCACCAGGCAGATCGTCGAGCCGCTCGCGCCCAAGGAGCCGTCGTTCGGCCGTGGTCAGCCGGCAGTTGGGCCAGTGCCGACGAAAGACCCGCCGTGTCGGATGGAGCAGATCGAGATGCATCCGGCCCTGCAGCCCGAGGTCGACCCCGTGGAGCCGGGCCCGGCTCTGGAGCAACGGGATGTCGAACGACTTGCCGTTGTAGGTGACAAGCCCATCCGTCCCCCCCAGCAGTTCGCTCAGTCGCTCCAGCATGGCCGGCTCGCCGCTGAAGCCGGTCAGCAGCCAGTGCCGAACTCTCAGGTCCGAGCCCGCCAGGCAACCGACCCCGAGCAGAAACACCACGGTGCCGGTCCCGCCGGCCAACCCGGTGGTCTCGGTATCCAGCCACAATGCCCGCTGGGGATCCAGCTCGGCGCCCTCGGGCATCCCCTGCAGCGCTCCTCGCAGCGGAGCCAGGGACTGCCGGCCGTAGGCCGTATCCAGCCCCACCACACGCTCGACCTCAATGAGCCCGGGCGCCAGGACCGAGCCACCGACCTGCTCGGCCACGGCCTGGTCGTCGGGGCGCTGACTGCGGGGCCGCCACGCCGCGCGCCGCTGGCGCGTCTCGATACGCGCCAGGCGCTCACGCACACCCGGCGTTGCCGACTCAGACACCGCAGCCACCGCCCGGCCGCCAGCCTGGGCGCGCAGCCGATCGATCCGCTTGGACAGGCTCACCGCCTCGTTGCCCTCCGTTCAGCGCAGCCGTTCCAGACCGCTCTCCAGCGAGGCGCTGGAAACCTGGCCGGTGTGGGAATCCACCAATTGGCCCTGCTCATCATAGAAAAAGGTGGCCGGAAGGCCGCGGGTACCGGTGGCGTCGCTCCAGCGCTGATGGGGATCCATCAGGATATTGTCCAGCGACGGCGCATGCTCCTCCAGATACCCCTGGACCTGCCCGGCGTCCTCACCCTGGTTGACGAAGACGAACTTGACCCCGTCCTCGCGCTCCTGCGCCTGCTCGAAGACCGGCTTCTCCTGCTGGCACGCCGGACACCAGGTCGCCCACAGGTTGACCACCACCGGCTTCCCGGTCTCCTCAATCAAGGCGGGCAGATCCGTATGCTCGCCTTCGAGGGTGCTCACCGCCACGTCCGGCACGGAACGGGACTGCTGGTCGATGACCAGCAGCGGGCCCGCCGTCACCCCCCAGACGATGCCGCCGGCCACCACCGCCGTGACCAGGGCGCGGCGCTGCTGCGGCGACCGCCAGAACCGCCAGGCCAGGTAGGCCAGGCCGGCCACGACGCCGCCGACAGGGTCGAACCCGCCATCGCGGATATCCACCACCCCCCACAGGCTTTCGAAGCTCTCCCAGTAGTGGAACACGAACAGCACCCGCGCCCCCACCAGACCCACCAGCACCAGGCTGAACAGGCTGTCACTAACGCTCACACCGCTGCGCCGGGCAGCCAGGCCACCGGCGATCAGGGCGACCACCAGCGCCAGGATGAGCAGGATCTGGCCAATGGAGAGCACCAAAGGCCCCAAGGCGACGGTCTGATTCAAGGCACTCATGGGCTGACAACTCCGGTTGAACGGGGGAAGAGATCCTCCATGGCCTCCTCCAGGGCGAAAACGTGCGGGTCCTCCTCGCCCAGGGCTCGCAGCGCGCGCGCCAGCTCCAGGAGGTAGTCCCGGTTGGAGCCGCTGGGGCCGCTGCAGCTGACAATCTGCCGGGCCATATCCGGGATCGGTGCAGGACCGAGGAACGCGGGGTTCTCCTCCGTGGCAATGTAGACCAGCCCCCGATCCTCACCGCCATCCAGAAACCGCAGCGGCGTGGTGAAACGGAGATAACCGTTCTTCTCGCGCAGATCCAGGGGTCCCAGCGCTTCAGGCCGAATCCGATAGGCCATGCCGACACAGCGCACGCTGGGATCCTCGATCAGCGTGGCCACGCGCCCCGGCGCCTGCGGCGTACCCCGGTGATCGTGGGAGCCCTGCCAGAAACGGCGCTTCCAGCCGTGAATCACCGCCGGGCGACACGCCAGATAGGGGAAATCGGCTTTGTAGATCAGGGAGCCGTAACCGAACAGCCAGAAGCTGTCCTGGCCCGGAAACGGCCGGTGCTGTCGGTTGATCGCCGTGGTGTCCGCAACCATGAGTCCGAGGATACCAGACCCTCCAGCCCATGCTCTCCCCAAACGGGCTGATCTAGCCCTAACCGCAAAGGCGCGGCGTGACCTGCGCCGCCGGCTCTGGGCGGGCGAAGTAGAACCCCTGCCCCAGCGGGCACCCCTCCCGGAGCAGGACCTCCTGCTGCTCCCGGGTCTCGATCCCTTCTGCGAGCACCGAGTACCCCAGGCTAAGGCCGAGGTCGATGATCGCCCGGTTGATCTTGATCTGGGTCTGATCCGAAGGCAGGCCCTGCACGAAGGAGCGATCGATCTTGAGCTGGTCGACGGGCAGGCCGCGCAGATAGCTCAGCGACGAGTACCCCGTGCCGAAGTCATCCAGCGCAATCTGCACTCCGCGGGCGCGCAAGGCCTCGAGCTGCGCCACCACGTGGCGATCCTGCTCCATGAGGACGCTCTCGGTGATCTCCAGGGCGAGCACCTCGGGCGGGACACCAGCCTGCGCCAGGGCGTAGTCGACATCCTGGACCAAGCCCCCGGCGATCAACTGTGGCGCAGAAACGTTCACCCCGACACGGCCGAACGCCAATCCGGCATCCCGCCAGATCCTGGCCTGCTCACAGGCCCGTCGCAGGACCCAGCGACCCAGCTCGCCGATGAGTCCCACACGCTCGGCCACCGGAACGAACTGGGCCGGCGAGACCCAGCCCCGCTCCGGGTGCGCCCAGCGCAACAAGGCCTCCGCCCCGATCCAGCGTCCGCTGGCCAGCTCCGTCTGCAACTGGAAGTGCAGCTCCAGGGCATCCTCGTCGATCGCCTGCCGCAGCTGCGAACCCAGCTCCAGCCGTTCGCGCGCATCGGCGGTCAGTTCTTCGCTGAAGAAGCGCAGACTGACCCCCTCCTGACGCGCCTGGTACATGGCGGTATCGGCCTGCTGCACAAGCTGTGCGGCGGATCCGGCCGGCTCGGGATAGCTGCTGACACCGACGCGCAAATGGATGCGCACCTCATGCCCCTGGACCCGAAAGGGGGCCTCGGTTACCTCGAGGAATCGTCTTGCCACCTCTGCGGCGTCGCCGAGGCTCCGCAGGCGAGGCAGCACCACGGCGAACTCGTCGCCGCCGAGCCGCGAAACCTGGGCCGCAGCGCTGAGTTCGGCGGGCACACGGACGTGACTCAGCCGCTGCCCCAGCTGCTTGAGCACGGCATCACCGGCTACGTGGCCGAAGCTGTCGTTGATGGTGCGGAAGTCATTCACATCGATGACCACCAGCGCCACCGGCGCCCACGGCGGCAAGGCGTCCAGCGTGCGGGCCAGGCGATCCTGGAAGAGCAGCCGGAGCGACTCGCGGTTGGTGACGTCGTGGAGGTTGATCACCCAGGCATTCAAGCCTTCCCAGTCGATGGGCTGGGCGCCCATCTCCACGGTACGCACCCCGATGCCGGGGGCAAACAGCTCAACCTGCTGCGGTACTTCACGGGGGATGGCCTGACCGAACCAAGCACCGACCAGCTCTTGCGGCTCCTGCCCAAGAAACGTCCCGGCCGCGGCGTTCGCATAGAGGATACGGCCGTCACCGTCAACGATGACGATCCCTTCGGCCGTCTTGGCCAGCAGCTGGTGGTACTGCCAGTCGCGCTCGCGCAGCGCTTTGCGGACCTCTTCCCGCTCGGTGACGTCTTCGAGGATGTGCAAGGAACAGGAGTAACGACCCGCCTCATCCACCACCGGATAGGCCCGCGACTGCAGAATGTCGCTGCCATCCACAATCCGATCACAGCGCGCCTGCTGCGGAACATCGCCCTCCGCGAATCCAGCGGCCTGGGCCTGCATGCTCGCCTCGCATCCGGGCAGCGGCCCCTCCCGTATCGGGAAGACCTCCCAGTAGTAGTGCCCCAGGGCTTGATTGGCCCGGCAACGGGCCCGCTCGAGGTAGGCCGTGTTGGCCCCGATGATGCGGTAATCGCGATCGTGAACGAAGGCTGCATCGGCAATCGCTTCGATGGGGATCGGCCAGCCCTTCGCTCCCTGCTCCGCGTTATCGTGCTCCATCAGATCCACCGCTGCCTTGCCGTTGAGCGGCCCGGCGGCGCCCAGGCGCTGGGCTGCCGTCGCGGAATCGACCCAGGGGGCACCGCGCGGCATGCAGCAAAACGCCCTTGAGGGCAAAGGCGCCCGCAGCCGCCAGCACCACACCCCAAGCCATGCCGTCCATGCCAACGCCTCACTCAGCCCAGCCCGCGAACACCGTCCGCGATAACCGCCATGGCGGATAGCGTACACAGGATCAGGAGAATCGGTCGAATCCGCCCGGCATCCACCCAGTGGAGGATCGAGCCGGAGATCAACAGTCCCAGCAGCGCCGCCGGTGTCACCGCCAGGGAGAGCAGCAGTTCGTCATGGCCGAAATACCCGAGCAGGACCATACCCAACAGGGAGACCACCGAGCCGACCAGGAAATACCCCCCCAGATTGGCCCGGATGTGCGGCCCGCGGGCGTGCTGGTAGAGTAGCGCCATCGGCGGGCCGCCCACCGAGGTGGCTGTGCCCATGAAGCCTGAGAGGAACCCGGCGCCCAGCAGGCGATTGCGGGTGGGGCGGATATCACCGGGCAGCAGGCTGACCACCACACCCAGCAGCACGGCCATACCGAGTATCAGGGACAGGATCCACTGCGAGGCCACCGCGAGCAGCCAGAACGCCGCCACCATCCCTGGCATGCGACCGACAACCGCGGCACCCAGCTCACCGATCGCCAGCCCGGCACGGTTGCGCCAGAGGATGATCGCCGAGATCACCATGGCCACAAAGAGCACCGGGCCGGGTATGAAAGCGGGATCGATCAGGAACAGCAGCGGGGCCGCGAAGATCGCTAGCCCGAAGCCCAGCGCGCCCTGGAGCAGACTCCCGGTGGCCACCAGCAGGGAGGCGAGGAAGAGCTCAAGGGGCGTCAGGGGCAAAGCGGTCTCCGGAGGCACTGTGAAGGCGGGAGTCTACCATCCCGCCACACCCCGGGATGTCCGGCCTGGCCGCGCTCAGCGCACCATCAGGCGATGAACCCAGCGGTGCACCCGGCCGCCGTAGGGCGGTCCCGCGCAAGGGGCGCTGTTCCAGCGCCCCTTGCGCGGGACCGCCTTCTCGTTGGAGAAGGTCCGGAAGCCTTCGAGGCCGTGGCAAATGTGAAGCGGTTCTGCTCCGGCATCAAAAGCAGAAAGAGCACACCCCCGCCCTTTGCGAACTTCCTGAGCACCTTCCCCCTCTCCCCCCTCCCTCCTCGCAACGCGCTACTGCAGGGCCTCGCCCGCGCCCAGGTGGACAGCCCGATGGCCGGTCATCAAAAGCTCGAGCACGGTCAGCGCCGCCGCCTTGGGCGACTGCCCCCGGGTCTCCTCCGAGGCCAGGACCGGCCCGACACACGCCGGACAACCGAAACCACACTCGCACCCCTGAACCAGCTCGTGGGCATCGGCAACCACCGCGGCGCGCTGATCGAAAAGCGGTGCCGAGAGCCCGACACCGCCCGGGTAGTTGTCGTAGAGGAAAACCGCCGGCTGGAAACGCTCCGCATGCTCCACCCCGCGCTCCACGCCGCTGGCGTCACGGATCTGGCCGCGACCGCGAGGGCCGGTGACAGCGAACCACTCGGCATCGCCGTCGCCGACCGCCCGGCCCAGATCGCCCGGTTCCGACATCAGGCGCAGGGCGGCCACGTGGTGGAGGGCATAGGCCGCACCGAGGAACCCGTCGAGGGCCTGGTGACGAGCGGTAAAGGCCGCCTCCAGGGCGCCGGGCTCGATGGTCCACCAGGCCGCCGTGGTGTGCATCTCCTGGTCGGGGAGCTCGATGTCCCCGAAGCCGATGTTCTCGTGCGTGTAGTAGCGAATCTTCTTGTAGCCGGCGATGCGCCGGACCAAGTGGACCTCGCCGTGGGCGGCTTCCGCTTCGCCGCCGCGCTGCCCCTCGAAGCGTTCCAGGATCTTCAGCCGGGTGTAATCGATGGCGTCGGTGTAGTAATCGGCCCGCGTCTCGCGGACGAACGCCTTACGGCCTTCCCAGTCGAGGCGCTCCACCTGATAGGGGCGCGCCTGGATCATGTAGATCGCCCCCTCGTAGAGGGTCATCGGGGCGGCGGTGTAGTCCACCTCGGCAATCACCCGCTGGGCGCCGTCGGTGGTATCGATCACCACGAAGTTGCCGTCACTGACCGAACGCAGGCTGACGTCATTGGCCGGGTAGCTGTCTGCAACCCAGTGCCACCGCTCCCCCTCCCGGTACAGCAGCCCCTGCTCGACCAGGTAGTCGAGCAGCTCTTCGAGATCCTCGCCGCCGAACTGCTCCCCTTGCCGAAAGGGCAGCTCGAAGGCCGCACACCGCACGTGATCGAGGAGGATCAGGAGCTGATCGGGGTCGATCCGGGCGTGCTCAGGCGAAGCGCCGAGAAAGAAATCCGGATTGCGCACCATGTACTGATCCAGCGGCTCACTGGTGGCCACCACTACCCCGAGGGCTGTGCGATTGCGCCGCCCGGCCCGCCCGAGCCGCTGCCAGGTCCCGGCGATGGTACCGGGATAGCCATTGAGCACGGCCACATCGAGACTGCCGATATCCACCCCGAGTTCGAGCGCCGAGGTGGCCACCACGCAGTCGACACCGCCACCCCGCAGGGCCCGCTCGGTCTCCCGCCGCTCGGCGGGCAGGTACCCCCCGCGGTAGGCGGCCACCCGCGGAGGCCGGCGCGGATCGCGGTCGAAGACATCCTTGAGGTACTTGGTCAGCACTTCGACCATCAGGCGGCTGCGCGCGAAGAGGATGGCCTTCAGACCGCTGCGCACAGCCAGCCGGGCGATCCGTGTCGTCTGCGAGCGCGCCGAAGCCCGAATGCCCAGGTCGGGGTCGATCACCGGCGGGTTCCACAGCAGCAGGCGCTTCTCACCCGCCGGGGCCCCGCTTTCGGTGATCGCCTCGATCCCGGCCTCGCCGATCAGCCGTCCGGCCAGCTCCCCGGGGTTGGCGATGGTCGCCGAGGTGAAGATGAACACCGGGTCAGCGCCGTAGAAGCGGCAGACCCGGCGCAGGCGTCGGAACAGATTGGCGACGTGGGAGCCGAACACACCCCGGTAGGTGTGCATCTCGTCGACCACCACGTAGCGCAGCTGCTCAAACAACTGTGCCCACTTGGTGTGGTGGGGCAGCACCCCCTGGTGGAGCATGTCCGGATTGGAGACGACGACGTCGCCGCGGGTCCGCACCGCCTTGCGGGCATCCCCGGGCGTGTCGCCATCGAAGGTATAGGCCCGTACGCCCAACCCGCCGGCCTGGTTGAGCTCGTGCAGCTCGGCGACCTGATCCTGGGCCAGGGCCTTGGTCGGAAACAGATAGAGGGCCTTGCCACTGCCGGTTAGCGCCTCGTGCAGGACCGGCAGGTTGTAGCAGAGCGTTTTCCCGGATGCGGTCGGGGTGACCACCACCGTATGCTGGCCGGCGCGGATCCGGTCCCACGCCTGCCGCTGGTGGCTATAGAGCTGCTCGATGCCCCGCTGTCGCAACGCCTCGGCCACGGGCGGGGCAAGGTCCTCGGGCAACGATGCGGTGCGTGCCGGCCGGGCGGGCAACACCAGCTCACCGGCGATCCGCTCGTGGTAGCGACGCTGCAGCCGCTCGGCCACCGCCCGGACCGGATCCTGGTCACCCTCTGTGTGCTTGCCCACCACACCTCCTCTTCACGCGGCGCCGCGAGCCCTGAGCCTAAGCACTGCGCCGAGCGGCGTAAACGGATTCAGTCGGTGACGACCTCGTGGCCCTGCAAGGCGGCCAGGTAGTCGCCGACCACCCGGGTGCGCAGCCGCTTGTCGGGCGTCTCGCCCCGATGCAGCGCCGCCCCGGCGGCGATCGAGTGCTCCGGCTGCGCCTCGGCCAGAAAGCGCGAGGCCACCGCCCGGTGCGGATCAAACTGCTCGGCCCGCCCACCGCGCAGGGCCCGCTCCAGCCGCGGATCTTGCGGGTGCACCAGATACAGCCGGTGCTGCGCGCGGGTCACCGCCACGTAGAACAGGCGGCGCTCTGCCTCCAGATCCGCCGCGGTGGCCTCTCCGACGCCGTAGGGGAAGGTACCCTCGGCCAGACCGGGCACGATGACGACCGGCCACTCCAGCCCCTTGGCCCGGTGGATCGAGGTCACGCGCACGGCCTGCTCCGGCGGGGCGTCCTGCCATTGCGCCGAGCGGGCGATGAGTTCGTCGCACCGCTCCAGGAACTCGGTCAGCCCCCATCCTCCGCTGGCAGCAAAACGGCGCAGGGCATCGACCATCATGCTGCGATCCGTGGCTGCCTCGGCGCTGGGCGAGCCACTGGCGATGGCCTCGTAGAGCGACAGTTCCGAGACGATCTCATCCAGCACATCCGCCACCGGATCGTCGCCATGGAACGCCCCCAGACACTCGAGCGAGGCCACCCGTTGGCGCAGCCGTCGACCCTTCCAGCGCGGCAGGTCTTCGGCCGCCCGGGACAGGCTGCGGATCAGCGGCAGCCGTGCATCGGCGTACCCCTGAGCGACCGCCTGTGCCTCGGGCCGGCGCAGGCCGGCTACCGGCAGCATCAGCATCTCGGTCAGCAGCTCGGCCGGCCCAGCGCCGTCCGGCAGGGGGTCACGCAGGAGCCCCGCGGCATGGCGCAGATAGCCGAGCAACGCACGAACCTCCCGCCGCTGGAACAGCCCCGCACGCCCCTCGAGACGCAATGGCACGCCGGCCTCGAGGAGTTCCAGCTCCAGCGGCGCGGCCAGACTGTAGAGGCGCACCAGCACCGCCACATCGGACAACCGACCTCCGGTCGCGCGGTGCTCGGCGAGGATGCGCCGATAGAGTTCCGGATCGCTGTCGGTACAGCGACGAACCTCAGTGGCCGGATTCCGGGGCGCGGCCAGGCACAGCTTGCCATCCCGCTGCCGATTGCGGACCACCGTGTGATTACCCAGCAGCGCCACCGCATGACCGAAGCGGAACGTATGCGGCAGGGTATAGCTGGCAGCCCCCGGGAAGTCCTCGTCGAAGCGGCGCACGATGTACTCCGGTCGCGCCCCCCGCCACTGGTAAACGCACTGATCCGGATCCCCGACGACCATCACCGCGGCACGGTCACCGGCGATGCAACGGATCAGCTGCTGCTGAGCCTCGTTAACGTCCTGATACTCGTCGATGATGACGTGGTCGAAGTGGTTCCGGAACCGCCGCGCCAGGGCATCATCCGCCAGCAGGGCCTGGACCGGCTCGTGGATCAGATCGTTGAGCAGACGCACGTTTTGATCATCGCGCAACGCCTCGAAGCGGCGGAACGCCTCCAGGTAGTGGCCGGGGAGTGCCGCTCCCAGCAGGCGGGGCGCCTCGGCGTGGATGACGGCCGCCTCGCGGGTGTCCGCCTTGACCACGTCGACGAAGGCCAGGAACGCGTCGACGGCCTCGTCCTCCACGGCCTCCGCCTCGTCCCGGTTCTCCAGCGCCGCCTCCAGCGCCGTGCGGGCCAGCTTGCGGGCCACCCAGTCGGCGCTCTCCAAGCGCCGCCGCGGCACCACACCCTCGGCCTCGAGTCGCTGCAACAGCCGATATCCGGCACTGTGGAATGTCTGTACCGAAACCCGGGCCTGGCAGCCGGCCTCCCGGATGGCTACGGCCAATCGCCGCTCGAAATCTTCGCGGGCCGAGCGATTGAACATCAGGACCCGGATGCGCGCCGAATCGGCGCCGCGGCGCAGCAATTCCACCACCCGCGCGACCAGGGTCGCTGTCTTGCCGGAACCGGCCGCAGCACTGACCCGGGCGTGCCCACCCGGGTGCTCGATGACCTGCCGCTGTTCGGGGGTTAAAGCCACGGGTTAGCGCGGCCTGAGGACCAGACGGCCCGGCTCGACCCGTACCTCTGCGGGGACCCGGCCCAGCACCCGTCCGGTGGCGCTCTCGCGCTCGATCTCGTAGACCGGGGTCCGCTCCAGGTGCTCCCCCACCAGCCCGACCACCGGCTCGACCAGCTCCGTCACCTCACCGTTGAACCAACGCGACTCCACCCGGCTGCTCACCAACTCCAGCTCCCGGATATAGATGGCCCCGTCTTCATGCTCGTAGTCCGGCAAGCCGCGCAGTCGCAGGGCCACACCAGCCGATTCCTGCCCCATCAACAGATCCACGCCGGCCCGCCCGAGGATATCGAGCTGGATCCGGTCCGGCGCCTCTTCCGGTCCGAGGGTCACATCGGCCGTCCGCACGGAGAAGTCGAAGGCCGCCAGCGGACTCTGCAGGCGCACGTCCTGCAAGGCTTCCAGGCGTGTATCCAAGTGCGCCTGGACCTCGTCCTGATTGACCGAATAACTCACCAGCTGCGCGCAACCGCCCAGGATCATGAGCAGCAGCGCGAGCAGCGCACCATGCAGCGCTCGCATCGGGGATCGCTGACGATTCAATAGAACCACCTCCTTTCGCGAGGCCAGGGGCGGGATGGCACAACGCGCATCCGACGCCGGGGAGGCACCCAGTATAAAGGGTTTCGGCAAGGAGGCGGGCGTTGGGCGGGGCGGTCGTCCTTGACCACCCCGCCCCTTGCCCCTACATTCGGGAAGGAAACTGCCGCGGGATCTCCCTATCCCGCACCCCTATCGGGCTCTCACTCCGTTTTTCCGGGGGTCGGCAACGTCCTTTTGCCGAATGCGGGGTTAACGGTACCCGAGCCCCTGCCCCCTGGGGATGGGAAGATGCCATTCTATGCATAGGATTGCATCTGACCATCGGCAAGCCGTCCTTGCCACCTGCCAGTGTTAGCATGGAGGATGCATTGACCCTGTCATGGAGAGCCGTGCCTGTACGCATCCTTGCCATCGGCGACCTGCACCTGGGGCGCCGCCCGAGCCGTGTCCCGGCGGCCGTGGACCCTGCCGGCCGTCTAACCCCTGCCGCTGCCTGGGCGATGTGCGTCGAGCGGGCCGTCCGCGAAGGCGCGGACGCCGTCGTGCTCGCCGGCGACGTGGTCGAGGACAGCGACGACCTCTACGAGGCATTCCCCGATCTGCGCCGCGGCGTGGAGCGGCTGGCCGACCACAACATCCCCGTTGCCGCCGTCTCCGGCAATCACGACGGTGCCGTCCTGCCCCGCCTGGCTGAGAGCCTCCCGGCCTTCCGACTGATCGGCCAGGGCGGCACCTGGGAGGCCATCGAGCTGGCCGGGGTCGAGATCCTCGGCTGGTCTTTCCCCGGTACCACCGCACCGGATAGCCCCCTCGCCACCCCCGTCCCGCAACGTGGCGGTAACCAGCCGCGCATCGGGCTGCTCCATTGCGATCGCGACCAGACCGGCAGCCGTTACGCCCCGGTGCGCTCGGCGGACCTGCAGGCAGCGGACAGCGATGCCTGGCTACTGGGGCACATCCACCGCCCGGACGCCCTGGCCGGACCGCGCCCCATCGGCTACCTGGGCAGCGTCCTCGGCCTCGACCCCGGAGAGCCAGGCGCCCGCGGCCCGTGGTGGATCCGGGTCGACGGCCCCGGGCACATCGAAGCCGAGCACATCCCGTTGGCCCCCCTGCGCTGGGAGCCCTTGACGGTCAACGCCGACGGGGTCGAGCACGCCGATGACCTCCACCCCCGGGTCATGGCAGCCCTGGACGAACTCCACCTGGCCCTGAGCCGCTCCGGCGCCGAGCCCCAGGCGGTCGGCTGCCGGCTGCAGATCACTGGGCGCCCATCAGCCGGAATCGCCATCGAAGCACGACTGCAGGAGACCGGACTGGCCGAACTCCACGAAGTCCGCGACGGCGTGCACTACTTCATCGAGGCCGTACGCATGGCGACGGAGCCGGCGCTCGACCTGGAGCGCCTAGCCCAGGGCAGCGACCCGGTCGGACTCCTGGCCCGGCGCCTGCTGATCCTGCGCCGCGACCCGGGGGACCGCGAGCGTGCCGAACTGATCCGCCGCGCCCGACCGGAACTCGAGGCCGTCACCCGCCAGCGCACCTACTGGGGCCTGGAGCCCTCGGACCTGGGCGAGGCCCGCATCGCCGAGGTCCTCGAACAGGCCGCCCGACGCGCCCTGGAACACCTTCTGACCCAGGACCGGGAGACCGCACCGTGAGACTGCGCCGGATCCAGATCCTGCGTCTGCCCGGGATCGACCCGGGCTTCACCGTAGAGGGCATGGGCGACGGGCTGCAGTTGATTGTCGGCCCCAACGCCTCGGGCAAGAGCAGTCTGATCCGCGCCCTGCACGCCCTGCTCGAACCGGGCCGACGCATGACCGGCACGGTGCACCTGGAAGCGGACATCGACACGGCTACCGGCCCGATGCAGGTGGTCAGGATCGGCGACCGAGTCACCTGGTATCGGGATGGCGCCCCGGCCGATCCGCCTGCACTGCCGCCCCCACACCTGCTCGACTGCTACGCCCTGCAGGTGGAAGGGCTCACCGATCCGGGTGCCACCGACGCCGAGATCGGTCGGGCGCTCGTCCGCGAGCTTGCCGGCGGCTACGATCTGGCCGCGCTGACCGCCCAGCGCGGCCCGTTCCATATCAAGCGCAATCACGGCGAAACCGAGGCACGTACCCTGGAACAGGCACGCAGCCAGTGGCGGGAGCGGCGGCAGGAACATGAAGCCCTGATCGCCGACGAGCAGCGCCTGGCCGACCTGGAAACGGCTTACCGGGCTGCCGAGCAGGCCCGGCACGAGGCCGAGCAACTGCGTCAGGCCGCCGAGCTGGCGGCGGCCCGGGCCGAACTGGAACAGATCGATGACCGGCTGGCCCATTTCCCGGCCGAGATGAACCGGCTCCATGGCGACGAACTCCAGCGCCTGGAACAGGAAGAGGCAGCCCTTGCCCGACTCCGCACCGAGCAAGAGAAACTCGCCGAGGCGGAACGGGCCGCCACCCGACAACTGACCGAGACCCGACTGCCCGAAGCCGCCCCCGATGCCGAGACCCTGCAGCGCCACCGCCAGCTGCTGCGCGAACTCAGCGAGCGCGAGCGGGAGTGCCGCCAGGCCGAGGAGGATATCGCGGCCGCCCGGCAGCGGCAGCAGGAACTCGCCGAGGCCCTGGGCGTACCAGAACCCGCCGCCGTGCGCATCGACCCGACGGCGCTGCGCACCCTGGAGGAGCAGCTCGAACCATACCAGCGCGCCGAGGCGGAACTGACGGCCCTGGATCGGGAGCTGGCCCGCCTCTCCGACCCGGACCACCCCCGCCTGCCCCGGGCAGAGACCGTGCGGACCGGCCGCCGCGAACTCATCCACTGGCTCAGCGCCCGCAAACCGCCCCGCCCGGGGATCCTGGGCGGTACCGCCGGGGTACTGGGCATGGCCGCACCGCCGACGCTGGTCGGCACCCTACTGTGGCTGGAGCCACAGTGGCAGTGGCATCCCGGCTGGGTGGCAGCGGGCCTGGGTGCCACCGCTGCCCTGAGCTACGCGGCCAGCACCGTACTCCGCGCCCCGCAGGCCGACGCCCTGCGCGACGCAGCCCGCCGGCGCTACCCCACCGAGCTGCCCCAGCCCAGCGCCTGGGAGCACGACCCCGTGGGCACCTGCCTGGAGCAGCTCGATACCCTGCTCCACGCTGCCGAGCGGCGCGAGCAGCACAGCCAGCGCGCCGCCGAACAGCAACGGTGCAAGCGGGAGTTGCAGCGGCTGCGCGAGGATCTCTCGCGCCGCGCCCGCCAGCTCGGCGGCGACGGCAACCGGTTGGCAGCGAGCACCCTGCATTACCTGCAGAGCCTGCGCGACTGGAACCAGGCCGCCGCCGAGCGGGCCGAGGCTGAGGCCCGGCGCGAGGCGCGCCAAGGCGAAGCCGAGCGCCTGCGCACCGAGGTCAGCGGCTTTCTCACCTCCTGGCACTCCTTACCCCCGGACGGCAGCGACGACGTTGAGGCCCTGATCGCCGCCGTCGACGGATTGGCCAACCGAGCCCAACAGCGCACCGAGGCGCTTCGCCAGCACCAGGACGTGGAGCGATGGCGAGCCGACCTCCTGCGGCAAGTCGACGAGCGGCGCGCGGCCATCGAGCAGCTGTTCGCCCGGGCCGGCCTGCCCGACGGGGATCGGGACACCCTCCGCCAGCGCCTGGAGCAGCGCCCCGACTGGCAACAGCTCCAGGAACATCGCCACCAGTGGCAGGCCGAGGCACAAGCGGCCCGCCGCGCCCTGGCCGATGCCAACGAGCTGCTGCAGCGCGCCGAGCAGACCTCCGCCGAGACCCTGCACGCCGAGGCCAGCGATCGCCTGGCACGGGCCGGCGACGCACAGCAGATCAGCGAGACCATCGGTTCAATCCGCCAGCGGATTCACTACGTCCAGCAGACACGCCCGCTGGAGCACACCCGCGCCGAGATCCAGCAGGCCGGCGATGCACTGGCCGAACGGCTCGACGAGGCACTGATCGCCTGCGCGGGCCGCTGGCTGGTGGACGACGTCCGCCAGGAACACACCAGCGAGCGCCGGCCCGACGCACTGCGCCGCGCCGAGGGGTGGCTGCACCGGTTCACCGACTACCGGTACACCCTGCGCTTCCTTCCCGACGCCGAGGGCAACGGCCGGTTCCTGGCCCACGACCAGCATGCCGGCGCCGACCGCAGCCTCGCCGAACTGTCCACGGGCACGCGCATGCAGCTGCTGCTCGCCGTCCGGGTCGCCTTTGCGCTGGAAGCGGAACGCGGCCGAGAACCCCTGCCCCTGTTCCTCGACGAGGCCCTCACCACCACCGACCGCGAGCGCTTCAGCGCCGTGGCCGAGGCGCTGGCCACCCTGGCCGAGGAGGATCGGCGACAGGTCTTTTACCTAAGCGCGCAGGCCGCCGAGCCACAGCTCTGGCATCAAGTCGGCATCGACCCACCGGTGATCGACCTAGCGGAAGTCCGCCGCCTGGCCCGGGGCAGCGCCTCCGCCGAAGGCCTCGCGCTGCCGCCCCGTCCGACGCCCGCGGAGCCCCAGGACCACACCGCTGCAAGCTACGGAGCCGCCATCGGTGCCCCCTGGATCGACCCCTGGCAGGACATCGGTCAGGTCCACCTGTTCCATCTGCTGCGTGACGACCTCGAGCGATTGCACCGGATTCTCAACGCCG
Organism: Halorhodospira halophila SL1; assembly: GCF_000015585.1. Lineage (NCBI taxonomy): Bacteria > Pseudomonadati > Pseudomonadota > Gammaproteobacteria > Chromatiales > Ectothiorhodospiraceae > Halorhodospira > Halorhodospira halophila. Next base: position 1,872,989 of record NC_008789.1, read on the forward strand.
GTTTCGAGTATCTGGGCCCGCTGCGCGGCCTGCTGAGCAGCGACGCTGCCCGGACCCTCTTCACCGAGGAAGAGGCCAACGATCTGCGGGTCCGGCTTGTCGTCGCCGAGGCGTGGCAGGAGGCCTACACCATCGGTCGCGGCTTCCCCATCGACCGCGCCACCCTGGCCGCGGCAACACCGATCGCCGGCAGCACCCTGCGTGATGACGTGGCCCAACTGGCCGAGACCCACGGCGGCGACGCCGCCGCCATCCTCGAGGCATTGCAGAACAAGGCAGTCTCCGGGTTCCGGACGCGCAAGATCGGCGAACTCCGCGACTGGCTGGAACAGCACGGCTATCTCGACCCGCGCCCACCCAGCCGCCGCGAGGACCGGCTGCAGCGCGCCTTGGTCGCCGCCGGCGGGGCGATCCACGAGGGGACCGTCACGACCAGCCAGGTTCGGGGCTGGGTCGATCAACTGGAGGCTGGGCTGGCGCCGGAGGGCGACGGGGCAGCGGCGACCCGGGCACTGGCCACCTCCACGCAACGGGGAACGGCGGAGGCCCCCTCGTGAGCATGCCAACCTCGGTAGCCGAGCGCGCGCGGTTTGTGGAACGGGAAACCCGGACCTGGTGGGACCGGTTCGGGACCACCTACCCGCGGCTCAACCGGGTAGCCACCCCCAAGGTCGAGTGGCTGCGCCGCGGCTCGACTGCCGGGCGGGCCGACCTGCGCCGCTGGGTAGTCGCGTTCAACCGCCCCATGCTCCGGCGCGACGACGGGTTCCGCATCATTCTACCGGATACCGTGGTCCACGAGCTGGCCCACCTGGCCGCCTTCCACCTCTACGACAGCCGCGGCCACGACGCCGCCTGGCGCGGGATGATGGAGCGCATGGGCGTCCCGCCACGGCGCACTCACGACCTGGATGTCACCGGCCTGCCCGGCGTCCAGCGCCGCTGGCGCTACCGCTGCGGCTGCGGCGAGGTGCAGCTGAGCACCACCCGTCACAACCGCATCCTGCGCGGCACGCAGATCTACCGCTGCGCCCGCTGTCACCGGCAGCTCGAACGCGCCGAAGACTAGCCGCACCCGTGCCCAGACGGATCAGATCAGCAGCATGGCATCGCCGTAGCTGAAGAAGCGGTACTCTTCGGCCACGGCGTGACGGTAGGCGGCCATGACCGATTCGTAGCCGCCGAAGGCGCTGACGAGCATCAGCAGCGTCGACTCGGGCAGGTGGAAGTTGGTGAGCAGTCCGTCCACGGCCCGGAAACAGTACCCCGGAGTGATGAAGAGCCGCGTCTCGCCACTGTAAGGTGCCAGCTGGCCGTCCGCCGCGGCACTCTCCAGGGCCCGCACCACCGTAGTCCCCACGGCCACCACCCGGCCGCCGCGCTCTCGGGTAGCGTTGACAGCGGCCACCGTCTCGGCGCTGACCTCCAGCCACTCGGCGTGCATGGTGTGGGCACTCAGATCATCGCTCTCCACCGGGGCGAACGTCCCGGCACCCACGTGCAGCGTCACCCGAGCCGTCCCCACCCCGTCGGCGCGTAACCGCTCGAGCAGGGCGTCATCGAAGTGCAGCCCCGCCGTCGGCGCGGCGACGGCCCCCGGGCGGGCGGCGAAAACGGTCTGGTAGCGGGTGCGATCCTCGTCGTCGTCCGGCCGGCGGATATACGGCGGCAACGGCACGTGGCCGACCCGCTCCAGGTAGTCCCACAGGCTTTCGACCAGCCCAGCCAGCTGCAAACGGAAGAAGCGGCCCTCGCGCTCGAGCACCTCGGCCTGCACCCCGTCGGCCAACCCCAGCCGGCCGCCGGGCTTCGGGGTCCGGTTGGCACGCAGCTGACAAGTGATCAGCCCCGCGTCCGGATCTTCCACCCGCTCGATCAAAACCTCGACCCGCGCCCCGGTGGGCTTGGCCGCCTCGAGCCGGGCCGGGATCACACGTGTGTCGTTGAGGACCAGCAGGTCCCCGGCGCGCAGATAGGCCGGCAGGTCGGTGAAGCGCCGATCGGCCAGCGCCCCGCTATCGGTGCGCAGCACCAGCATCCGGCTAGCGGCGCGTTGCGCCGCCGGCCGATGGGCGATCAGCCGCTCGGGCAAGGCGTAGTCAAAGTCACTGCGGCGCCACTCGGTCACGATGACGGGCCACCCTCTGTCACCTTGAACTGCTGCACCAACTCCTGCAGGGCCTCGGCCTCACGCCGCAGCTGCTGGGCGGTCTGCGCGGCCTGGTTGACGCCGCCGCTGGTCTGCTGGGTGACCTGATTGACCGCATCCACATTCTGCGCGATCTCGGCGGCGACATTCGACTGTTGCTCGGCGGCCGTCGCGATGGACTGCACGTTCTCGGCGACGCTCTGTGCCTTCTCGACAATTCGTTGCAGGGCCGCCCCGGCGGCCTCGGCCTGCCCCAGACCGTCGTTGACCTGCCCGGAACTCTGCTGCATACCCTGCACGGCGGTGTCGGTGCGCTCCTGGATCTGCTGCAGCGCCTCGGACACCTGCTGTGTGGCATCCACCGTCCGCTGGGACAGGGAGCGTACTTCGTCGGCAACCACGGCGAAACCGCGCCCCTGCTCACCGGCACGGGCCGCCTCGATGGCAGCATTGAGAGCGAGCAGGTTGGTCTGTTCGGCGATGCCGTCGATCATCGAGATGATCTCGCCGATCTGCTCGCCACTGTGTCCAAGGGCGGTCACCGCCTCGCCGGCACGCTCGACGCTGGCGGCGACCTCCTGCATCCGGGTCACCAGACCTTGGACCGTTTCTCGACCATCGGCGGCCGTCTCCCCGGCCTGCACCGCCGCACTAGCCGCCTCGCTGGTCTGGCGCGAGACATCGTGGATCGAACTCGACATCTCCTCGATGGCGCTGGAGACCTGCTGCGTCTGATCCGACTGCTCGGTCATGCCCGACTCGATCTGGGCATTGCTAGCGGCAATCCGCGCAACGCCGTCGGTGACATCCCGGCTCGCCCCGGAGAGCTGCACGATCATGCCGTGGATCCGATCCATCAGGCGGTTGAACCAATAGCCAACGTCACCCAGTTCATCGGCCCGGCGCTCGTCGACCCGGCGGGTCAAGTCGCCCTCACCCTCGGCGATGTCGCGCAGGCCATGGACCAGCTGGCCCAGCGGCTGGGTCAGTGATCGCGTGGTCCACGCCGCGATACCGAAGGCCAGGAGGCCGACCAGAAACAGCCCGATGCCCAGGGTCGCCCCGGCCTCGCGGACCACGCCGACGACCCCCTCACTGGCCCGCTCGCCATTCTCGGCGGTATGATTGGCCAGATCCACCACCGCCCCGAGGGCCTGCTCGCTGGTCTCGGCCCGCACATGGCGCAGCTCGGCCAGCGCCTCCTGCGCCTCGGCCAGTCCGGTGGCGTAATCCTGGTACTCGATAATCGCGTCGTTGATCTCCTCGAGGATCTGTTGCTCCTGCTCGTCAGCGGCGTTGGCGCGCAGGATACTGAAGTGCACCTGGACCTGCCCGAACCCCGGCAGGGCGCCCTGCAGCCGTATCGGATCGCGGGTTTCCAGAGACTGCAGGGCGGCACGGTGGATGTCCCCGGTAACCACGCGGATCTCGTTCAGGCGCGAGAGATCCTGCAACCGGCGGGTGCGTACGTCGGCAGCGCTCTGCCCGGCGGGCGCCCGGAAATCCGCCGCCTGGGCGTCCTCGACCCGCTCACGCTGCTCATCCAGCAGGTACTGCGTCTCTTCCAGGGCGATGGTAGCTGAGCGCATCAGCCCGTCCCGCTCCTCCCGCAACCGCCCCACGGCATCCTCCGTGGCATCGGTGGCATCGCGGTAGGCCCCCATGGCGGCCTCGGCGCGCTCGGCAAACTCGGCCATGCGCCCGTGACTGCCGGCTCGCACCTGCTCGATCTGCGCTACGGCCGCATCGTGGGCCTCTGCGGCCCGCTCCGCAGCCTCGGGTTGGTGGGTCAGACCGTACTCCTGCCAGCGCTCGGCGCTCTGCTGCACATATGCCTCGATCTGCCGTGCCGCCAGCAGCTCGGGCAACACCTCCTCGCGGAGCTCCGTAGCGTGGTCGTCAATGGTCCCCAACTGCCATACCGCCACGGCACCCAAAGCACCGGCCAGACCGATGACCAGACCGAACCCCGTACCGAGCTTCCATCGGATGCGCATACTGCTCTCCCTATCACCCCGCCGCGACCGCAGCGCCGCAGCCATGCCTCAGAACGCGCGATAAACTACGCGACTGACTCCGTCATCACCAGTGGCGACCACCTGCGGCTTTCCTTGAGCTTGAAACACCGGCACCTGGCTAACGCGGCTCGGCGTGATACACTTGTGAGCCGTGCCGGGATGGCGGAACTGGTAGACGCGCTCGACTCAAAATCGAGTGGGCTTCGCCCATGTGGGTTCGAGTCCCACTCCCGGCACCATCTGTGACCCTCCCTTGGATCCATCCGAGCCGGCGTATCAGTGTGATTGCGGGGGCTTTTGTGTGCCCCGGATCAGCGCCTCGAAATCCTCGGCTTCGAGGGGGGCGCTCAGGAGGGAGCCCTGGATGCGTTGGCAGCCCTGCTCCTGCAACCAGGTCAACTGCCGCTGGGTCTCCACGCCCTCAGCTACAGTCCTCAGCCCCATCGCCTCGGCCACGGCGAGGCTGGCCCGGACGATCGCCTCGGCGTCCTCATCCTGACCCAGTCCAGCCACGAAGGATTGGTCGATCTTGAGTTCGGCCAGCGGGAGTTGCTTGAGGTTCACCAAGGAGGTGAAGCCAGTCCCGAAATCGTCGATGGCCAGGGCGATGCCACCCTCATGGAGCCGACGGATCTCCTCCGGGACGACCCCGGCACGCTCAGAGAGCGTACCCTCCGCGAACTCCACCTGGAGCTGCTCGGCGGCAACGCCGTAGCGAGACAGGATCCGGAAGAGCCGCTTGGTCCAATGCCCCTGCCGAAAGCTCTTGGCCGAGACATTGAACGAGATGGGAGCAGGGGGCGCATGGCCTGCCGACCATGTATTCAGCTGTTCACACAATAGCTCCTCCACGCGTCGATCCAGCTCCAGGATCAGATCGGAACGCTCAGCAATGGGGATGAACCGCCCCGGACTGATCGGTCCGGATGCGGGGTCGTGCCAACGCAACAGGGCCTCCGCCCCCACCACCCGGCCGGGGTCGCTGGCGTCGAACTGGGGCTGATAGACGAGGCGCAGCTCACCTTGCGTGAGGGCCCGGCGCAGCGCCTCCTCCAGGGCAGTATCCTTAAGGAGACGCTGGTGCAACCCAGACTCGCACAGCCGCAGCCGGTTGCGGCCATCCTCCTTGGCCCGGTACATGGCCATATCGGCCGCCTTGCACAGGGTGTGCACATCCTCACCATCGCGCGGATACAAGGCCAACCCGGCACTGGGCGTGGCCTGCAGCTCCCGGCCATCGACCACGAAGGTACCACCGAGGCCCTCCACTAGGCGCTGCGCAATGGATCCAACCTCCTCGGGGTCGCAATCGGTGAGCACCACGGTGAACTCGTCGCCACCGATCCGCGCGACCGTATCCACATCCCGCACCAGTTCGCCCAGTCGCTCAGCCACCTGGACCAGGAGCTCATCCCCCACCTCGTGCCCGAGGGTGTCATTGATGGTTTTGAAGTGATCCAGATCCAGGAACATCAGACCCACTTGCCCCTCATGGCGCTGGGTCTGAGCAATAGCCTGCTGAAGCCGGTCCTGGAACAGGCTGCGGTTGGGCAACCCGGTCAGGGGGTCGTGGTTGGCCAGGTACTCGCTCCTGCTGTGGGCATCCTTAAGCTGAGTGATATCCGAAAAGACCGCCACGAAGTGCTGGGGCTGGCCCGTGGCGTCATCGATACGGTTGATGGTGAGCCACTCCGGGTAGAGCTCGCCGCCTTTGCGGCGGTGCCAGATCTCGCCTTGCCAGTAGCCTGAACGGTCCAGGCTCTCCTGCTTCTCCTTATGGAAGGCCTCGCTGTGCCGTCCGGAGTCGAGCAGGGCACACACGGTGTTGCCCAGGGCCTCTCCCTCGGTATACCCCGTGATTCGGGTAAAGGCGTTGTTAATGGTCTGGACGTGACCGTCTGGGTCCGTCACCACGATCGCGTCGCCGGCATCCTCGAACACGCGGGCGGCGATCCGAAGCTGCTCCTCCGAGCGCCGACGCTCCGTAATATCCATCAGGGCACATCGGAACCGGCAGGGGCTCCGATCGGCGGTGGGCTCCACCGAGCTCTCCATCCGCACCGCGCAGGAGGCTCCTTCCGCCCAGGCCAGGGTCAGTTCGACGGCCTGTGGGGCTCGAGCAGCAGTCAGAGCGCGCCAGTGCAGGTAGAGCGCATCCTGGGCATCCACCGCCACGAAATCAGAGAGGAGCTGGCCCGTCAGATCGCCCCCCGGGGCCAGGAGATCCGCGGCCGCCCGATTGGCCTCCCAGATCCGGCCCTCGTCGTCCAGCAGGAGATAACCCACCGGAGCCCGCTGGAACAGGTCGTGGTAGCGGTCTAGGGCGGTTTCCAGTCGGTCTCGAGCCTGCTGCAGCTCCTCGTTCTGGATCCTCAGCTCCTGCTGGTGCAGTTCCAGCTCCGCCACCAGGGACTGGGTATCCGCACGGCTCCAGTCGGAGACGTCCGTCACCCTCCGCTCCAGACGCCGACGCGCCGCTTCCCGCAGGGCCTCGGGTGAAAGGGTTCTCCGCTCGTCTTCGCCCATCAAAGGGGGTTCCTTTAAGGCCATCTCATTGTCAGGACTTCCGTTACGCGACATCCATGTCGAGCGGGATCAGAGCCACACTGTCTTTCGAGTCTAGGCGCCGGGTACTCAGGTGCAAGCAGACTGGAAGGTGCAGACCACCCCGCGGATCACGTTCCGCGTACTGCGGTAGGGCTGGATGCGCAGCAGATACCAATCGCCGCCATCGGACTGCACCTGCACCTCGTGGGGGATCAGGGTGTCGAGAACGGACTCGGCATCCGCCACTAGGCCGTCATACCGCAAGCTGGTCTTCAGATCGGCCACCGGCCGGCCGATGTCCGCCGGGCGCACGGCGATCAGCTCCTGCACAGGGGTCGTAAAGCGTTTGATATTCAGGGCTTCGTCCAGAAACAGCGTAGCGATGTGCGTGCTGTCCAGAAGGTTCTTGAGGTCGTCGTTGGTCTCGGTCAGGTCGTCCACCCGGACCTGGAGTTCGGCGTTGACGCTGCGCAGCTCTTGGTTGAGCGACTCCACCTCCTCCTTGGCGACCTCCAGTTCCTCGTTGCTGCTCTGGAGCTCCTCATTCATCGACTGAAGCTCCTCATTCATGGATTGGAGCTCTTCATTGGTAGACTGCATCTCATTGACCGCTACCTGCTTATCCTGGCGGGCGTTTTCCAGCTCTCGCCTCAAACGCCGCTCGGCCTCAGTCCCTGGACCCTCGGACTCCGCCTCCGACTCGGATCTCGGCTCAAGCTCCACCCCAAGGGACGCCACCTCCGTACCCGCCTCCGAATACAAGGTCACGAGGCGAAACCCCTTCAAGGCGGCAGGCGTGTGGATGCGGCGGACTTCAAACCGGAGCCACTCCGGATCGGCATCATCGTCGGTCTGGATCTGAACCCTCTGGCCCACCTCTTCTGCCCGGCCACGCGCCACCTCCTCCAGGGCTTGGCTCAGCGGAGCCCGCAGCCCGGGCCGCGCCATCTCCACCAGTTGGTTCTGGACCGGGCCGTGAGCGGGCTCCAGGAAGCGACCGGTGCGCCCGTGGATGTACGCCACCTCGCCGCGGTCGTTGACCACCACTGACGGTGGCGCAAACCGCAGGGCAAGGAGACGTTCCACGTGGTGGGAGAAACCCTCCCCGTCACTGTTCGCCGCGGGCGCGGCTGTACTCTGCACCGGCAGGCTGCGCGCAAAGCGGCGGGGTCCGGGCATGTCAAGCAGGTTGGTCCGTGCCGCATCTTCGGCCACCCGGTAGATCCGATCCTCTTTGGCCTCAACCTCGAAGGCTTCGCTCGCCTGATCCGGACTCTCGGAAGGCCCCAGGAAGAGGAGCCCGCGGTCACGCAGGGCGTAGCGGAACAGGGCCAGGAGGCGCATCTGATGGTCCCGTTCCAGGTAAATCAGAAGGTTACGGCAGGTTATCAGATCCATGTGGGTGAACGGCGGATCCTGCAGCGCATTGTGGTCGGCAAAGATCACCATGTCCCGCACTTCCCGGACGATCCGGTAGGTATCGTTCTCAGCGGCGAAATACCTCCGCAAACGCTGGTGGGTGAGGTCGTCGGCAATGCCGGCCGGATAACGCCCCACTCGGGCCGTCTCGATGGCAGCCTGATCGACATCGGTGGCGAAGATCCGCACCTCCGGGGCCTGTTCCCAATCCGCTAGGCATTCCCGGATGAGAATGGCCAGGGTGTAGGCCTCCTCGCCGGTGGCACAGCCCACCACCCAGGCCCGGAACTCGCCCCCCCTGTGCGCGGCTCGCCGCAGCATGCCTGGTAGCAGTTCCTCCGACAGGGTGGCCCAGGCCCGGGGATCCCGGAAGAAATTGGTGACACTGATCAGGAAATCCTGGAACAGGCGGTTGAGTTCCTCGGGATGGGACTGCAGGTGGATCGAGTAGGCGCGCGGATCGGAAATCTGCAAGAGGTCCATGCGCCGCTCCAGGCGCCGCTCGAGCGTGCTGGTCTTGTAACCCGAGAAATCGTGACCGGTGCAGTGCCTGACTTGTCGAAGGATCGGGCCCAGAACCTCTTCGGGGATCGTGCGGCGACGACTCGACGGCGCACCCTGGCGCTCGCTGCGGGCCCCGAGATAACCGACCAGGGTCGCAGGCATATCCGCCGGGGCTAGCACGTAGTCCACCTGCCCCGTGGCGATGGCATTGGCCGGCATGTCGCCGAACTCAGCGGTCTTCGGATCCTGAGCCATAACCATGCCCGACTGGGACTTGATGGCCTTGACCCCAAGGGTGCCGTCACTACCCGTGCCGGACAGGACAACGGCCAGTCCACCCTGTCCCGCCTCCTCGGCGAGGGAGCGGAAAAAGGCATCAATGGGATAGGGGGCGCCACCTCCAGGGCGCGTTTCCGTTGCTCGCGACCGGATCAGCTGCCCCTGCCGGAGGGCCCAGCCGTCCTCCGGCAGGGCAATGTAGATGCGGTCCGGGCCCAGGGTCTCCCCCTCTTCGACCATCTGCACGGGCAGCTCCGTCTGCCGCTCCAAGATCTCGGGGAGCAGGCTTCGCTGACCGCTGGGGTGGTGAGTGATGATGACGTAGGCTGCCCCCGAGTCCGTCGGCAGGTGGGCCAGGAAAGCCTGCAGGGGCTTGAGGGATCCAGCCGACCCGCCGATCGCTACGATCGGGATCGGTAAGGGGTCCAGTGGGCGGCGGTCAGTCGGTGGGGGCATGGGCGGATCCTGGATCCTCGGTCAACGGTCTCTAGCCTTGCCATACCCGCATAATTGCGGCCTCATGGCAATATCCGCGACGGCCCACGCTAAGGATGGGAGATGAGCATGGCTGCACCCGAGCCCCTTTCACTGGAGCGCCTGTACCGGGTCTGTGATCCGGAGCAGCTCGGTTTTCGCACCACCGAGGAGCTGGCGGGCATGGACCGCCCACCCGGGCAGGAGCGGGCCTTGGAGGCGATGGATCTGGGCGCGAACATGCGCGCCCCGGGCTTCAACCTCTTCGTCATGGGCCCGGAGGGCGACGGCAAGCTGGAGATGGTCCAGCGCCTACTGGCCGAACGCGCCGCTCGCGAGCCGACGCCCTCGGACTGGTGCTACCTGAACAACTTCGACGAGCCCACACAACCCCGCCTTCTGCGGCTACCCCCGGGCCAAGGGGCACGCTGGCGCCACGATCTGGAGCAGCTGATCGAGGAGCTGCGCAGCACCATCCCGGCCACCTTCGAGAGCGACGAGTACCAGAACCGGCTGCAGGAGCTGCAGCAGCAGCTCAACCGCCGCCAGCGTGAGGCCTTCGAGACCATCCAGAAGGAGGCCGAACAGTACGACGTCACCCTGCTGCAGACGCCCTCGGGATTCAGCTTCGCCCCGGTGAAGGATGGCGAGGTGATCGAGCCGGAACAGTTCCAGCAGCTACCCGATGAGGAGCGCAAGCGCTACCAGGAGGCCATCGAGTTCCTGCAGGAACGACTGCAGTCCGTGGTGCAGCAGATCCCCAAGTGGCGCAAGGAGATCCAGCAGCAGGTCCGCAAGCTCAACGAGGAGATGACCCTGCTCGCGGTCGGTCAGCGCATCCAGGAGCTGCGCCAGCGCTACGGCGAGCTACCGGTGGCGGCGGCCCATCTGGACGCCATCCGCAACGACATCATCGAGCACGTGGACGCCTTCCGCTCCGGGGAGCAGGACCACGTGGAGTACATCCTCGGCCGCTACCGGGCCAATCTATTACTCGCCCACGATCCAGCCGACGGCGCCCCGGTGGTCTACGAGGACATGCCCACCCACCAGAGACTGGTGGGTCGAACGGAGCACCACGTCCATCAGGGCGCCCTGCTCACCGACTTCAATCTGATCCGCCCTGGCTCGCTGCATCAGGCCAATGGCGGTTACCTGGTCGTGGACGCCCACCGCATCCTCACCCAGCCACTGGCCTGGCCGTCGCTCAAGCGCACCTTGTCTGCCGGAGAGATCCGCATCGAATCCCTGGAGCAGGTCCACGGCTTCTGGACCACCGTCACCCTGGAGCCGGAGCCGATGCCGCTGCGTACCAAGGTGGTGCTGCTCGGCGACCGGATGGTCTACTACCTGCTCTCCGCCTACGACCCGGACTTCCCGGAACTGTTCAAGGTTGAGGCCGACCTGGAGGACGACCTCCCCCGGGACACCGAGACCCAGCAGCTCTACGCCCGCATGCTCGCCACCCTGGTTCGGCAGCGCCGTCTGCGCCACCTGGACCGCTTCGCCGTGGCGCGGGTGATCGAGCACGGCAGCCGCATGGCCGATGACAGCGAGCGGCTGGCCGCCGGCGGGCGGGCCATCACCGATTTACTGCAGGAGGCGGATCACTACGCCACCGGCGACGGCGCCGAGATCATCGGCCAGGATCACATCGAGCGCGCCCTCGCCGCCCAAGAGCGCCGCGCCGGGCGCATCCGCGATCGCAGCCAGGAGACCATCGAGCGCGGCACCCTGGTGATCCACACCGAGGGGCACCACACCGCCTCGGTCAACGGGCTCTCGGTCCTGCAGCTGGGCGATTTCGGTTTCGGCCGTCCGACACGGATCACCGCCACCGCCCGCCCCGGGCGCGGGCAGCTGGTGGATATCGAGCGCGAGGCCAAGCTCGGTGGCAAGATCCACTCCAAGGGGGTGATGATCCTCTCGCGCTTTCTGGCCAGCCGCTTCGCCCCGGAGGGCGACCTGTCGCTGTCGGCAAGCCTCGCCTTCGAGCAATCCTACGGCGGAATCGACGGCGACAGCGCGTCGGTGGCCGAGCTCTGTGCACTCTTCTCGGCCATCGGCCGCGTCCCACTGGATCACGGCATCGCCGTCACCGGCTCGCTGAACCAGCTTGGCGAGGTCCAGGCCGTGGGCGGGGTGAACGAGAAGATTGAGGGCTTCTTCGAGGTCTGTCGGCGGCGCGGGCTGACCGGGCAGCAGGGCGTGGCGCTGCCGGCAACCAACGTGCCGCATCTGATGCTGCGCCAGGAGGTGCGCGATGCGGTGGCCGCCGGGCAGTTCCACATTTACCCGCTGAGCCGCGTGGACGAGGCCCTGGAGCTGCTCACCGGTCTACCCGCCGGTGTCTGCGACGACGCCGGCGAGTACCCGCAGGGGTCGGTGAACCGCGCTGTCGCCGACCGCCTGGTGCAGTTCGCCAAGAGCCAGCGTCGCCGCGGCGACGGCGACGCCGGAGACACCCCGGACACCGCGGAGGATGACGATGACTGAGCACACGCCGGAGCGGGGGACGCCGCGCCGGGTCGTGGTCCTGCTGGATGCCTCGCGCGCCAGCCTGGAGGCCCTCGAGGCCGCCGCCGAGATAGCGGCCCACCGTCGGGCCGAACTGCTGGCGATCTTCGTCGAGGAGGAGGCCCTGCTGCGCTGCGCCGGATACCCCTGGGCCCGCGAGGTGGGCCTCTCCGGGGCCACCCGCCCCCTGGAGACCGACATCGAAGAGCAGCGCATGCGCACCCGCGCCGAGGAGATCCGCCGCGCCTTGGCGTACACCGGTCAGCGCCGGGGCGTGCACTACCGCCTGGAGGTCTGCCGGGGCGGGGTCGTCCGCGAGACCCTCAGTCTGGTCGACCGCGATGACCTGCTGATACTCGGCAAGGTGGGCTACGCCCGCGCCCGCGGGCTGCGCATCGGCTCCACGGCCCGCGCCATCGTCTTCGGCACGCCGGGGCCGGTGATGGTCTTCGAGCGGCCAGTGCGGCCCCGGACGGGACACGGCGTGGCCGTGGTCGTCGAGCCCGGCGAGCCGGGCGTCGAGACGCTGACCCGTGCCGCCGCCCTGCTCGGCGAGAGTGAGACCCTGGCCCGGATCATCCCCGACCACACTGCCCCCTCACCCCCTGGCGACAACCCGACCCGCGCCTGGGCGGCCCGACACTGCCCCGACGCCCAGTGGCTGACGCCCGCCGGGTCGCCGACGGCCCTGGCCCGGCACCTCAGCCACGCCCCCGTGGACAAGCTGATCATCAGCCGCCGCAGCGCCCTGCTGGCCGAGCACAACACCCGCTCGCTGATCGAGACGGTGCAACTCCCGGTGCTGGTGGTGCCCTAGTCGCCGCCGCGCGGCCCCGGTGGCGCCGGTGCCCGGGCGGCCGCCTGGTACTCGTACTCGATCTCCGCCAGGCGGCGCTCGAACTCGGCGCGGAAGCCAGCCTCGACGCCCTCGATCTCCTGCTGCTTGGCGCGGCGGCAGCCGGCGATCAGGCCGCTGTCCACGGCGCGGGAGCCCGGCCGTACCGCCGGGAAGATCAGCACCCCGGTCAGCGCGTGCTCATCCAGCCAGGCCAGCTGGCGTAGCGCCTCGGGAACCAGCTCCGGGTCGGCCTCGGCGGCGGTGCTGCGGTGGAGCCACAGCACGCGACCGGGGCCACGCCCCTCGAATCCGAAGCGCCGGCGACCCGCCCCGCGCCCGCTATCGGCCTCCCGCAACCAGCGCGCGGCACTGCCCTCGGCAAGGACCTCGTCTACCTGACGGATCAGCCCCTGCGCTTCGTCCAGCGCCGTCGCGTAGGCCTCTAGATTGCGGTGGGCCACTGCCACGCACGCGCCGGCGTAGCCCGCCCGGCGGCTGGCATCGAGGCGGCGGACCAGCGTGCCGATGAGATCCAGCCGACCACCGGGCTCGGGATCGGCGCCATCCTGGTAGCGCACCACGCGGCGGAAGACCACTTGCTCCTTGGCCGCCGGCAGCGCATGGTCGTCGCCGCCGCGGCCGCGGAACTCCACCGCCTGGGGGAACCCGGCCAGCCCCGCCAGGGCGCCACTACCGTGGACCGTCAAGCCGCGCACCGTGGCGAAGGCGCACCGACCGAGGATCGCCGGCGCCCCTTCGGTCATAGGCGCAGCCACTCCAGGATCCGCTGCCACCAGGTCGGCCCCATCCGCCCGCCGCCGAACTGGCCGTAGATCCAGGCGAAGATGTCGCGGATATCGTCGTAGTCCGGCTCCTGCAGACGCGGCCCGTGCTCGCCGTCGGCCACCGTGCCCAGATGCAGGGCCATGAGCTGCACCCGATCCTGGTGAGTCCAGCCGTCGAGGATGCGGTAGGTGCGCGGCGCAAAGCGCTGCACGAAGGCCTCGCAGGCGTCGGCGCTGAGCTCCTCGTGACGGCGGTAGCGCTCGTCCCGCTCCTGCAGCCGCTGCAGGGCCTGTTCCGGCTTGGAGACCAGCACCGCCAGCGAAGTCCGCTCGCGCAGCGACGGGAAGTGCAGATCGAGGAAGGCGAGCAGGTTCTGGAAGAGGATGTCGTTCTCTTCGCCTTGCTCGGGATCGACCACCAGCACCAGGATCAACCGCAGCTGCTCGTTGGCGAAGTAGCGACTCAGGGTCTCGATCATGGCCGGGTCGCGCACCCGGTCGGCCACCACCTGGGTCATGAGCTCGCCGGAGGCCTCGAGGAAACTCAGATCCACCGGTTCGCCACCGCCCTGCAGCGGCCGAACCCGGAAGCTCAGCTCGCGGATGTCGCCCTCGTCCACCGGGTTCGCCGGCGGGAAGCGCCCCTGCCCCCAAATGCGCATCCATTCGTTGAAGATGGCCATCGGCTCCCAACCCTGGACGCTCTCCTCCGGGGTGATGAGCGGCTGGGCCTCGAAGGGGCCGATGTGGGTGACGTAGTAGGCCAGAAAGGACTGGAAAGTGGTCTTGCCGGACCCCGGGAAGCCGAAGGAGATCAGGTAATTGCCCTGGCGCTGGTCGATGTTGTCGTCGAGCAGCGCGCCGCGCTGCACCGGCTCCTCGTCGGCGGCCAGACGCTCCTCGGGGGACGGCCAAGGCGAAGGTGCCGGGGTGGGCCCCTCATCACCGGCCTCGGTGACGGGCTGCTCCTGCTCCGGTCGGCGCTCGTAATAGCGCCGCAACTGCCAGCGTGACTCCCTGGGTTCGACCACTGCTCCCCTCCTTGCCCGCTAGCGCGTGGCCACCCGATTACGGCCCCGCCCGGCTGCGCTGCCCCCCCGCGCGCCGGCCGCAGCCGGTGCAAAGATCAGCCAGGCGAAGAGCACCGGGGCCACATCGACGAACACGCCGAGGATCACCGACACCGCCGTCACCCCGGGATTGGGGCGATCCACAAAGCCGTCGCGCACACTGATGGGGATTTCACCGAGCTTGTCCAGGTCCGAGCGGATGACACGGTGCTGGACAACGGCCTCTTCGGGTAGGAGCACATTGGCGCGACGCTGCACCTCGCGCGAATGGGTACGCAGGTCGGCGATGATCTCGAAATCCCGATGCTCAAGCAGGGCACGATCACGCTGCTCCAGCTCCTCGGCCAGCGCCCGGTAGGGATCGTCGTAACGATCTAGAAGCCCATCGATCTGCCCGATCAGCTCTCGGGCCCGGTGGTACGCGGCGGGCACGACGCCGTTCTCGAAGTCGTTGATAACCGCCGCACGAAAGTGCTCATACCAGCGTTCGTTGGCCTCGTCGCCGGCGTCCGGCGACGGCACGGCGAGCTCTGTGGGCGTCCCACCAAGCTGGTCGTGGATCTCCTCGATATGCTCGCGGCAGCGCGCCCCGCAACCCGGGCGCAGCGGATCGTTGATCTGGGTGTCGAGGTTGTCGAGCGAGCGGGCCAATTCGCGCCGCTGTTCGGCCACCTGCTCGATGACCGGCGCATCGGCCAGTGCGTTGCGCGTCGCGGTAAGATCGTCGCGGAAGACCGAGAACTGGTCGCTGACCACGCGCTCGGCCATGTCGCGCTCCATGAAGTTGGTGTAGAGGAAGTTGTAGTTACTCGCGCCACTGAAAAAGGCAACGATGACAAAGAACGCCAGAGGCTTGAGCGGACTGCGCCCCTCGAGCCGAAAGCGGCGCAGCAGCATGTCGGTCCCGAACAGGAAGATGCCCAACAGGATGGCGAAGAAGATGGCCAGTTCCTGCAAGTGGCTATAGTAGCCGTAGTAAGAGAGGTAGACGCTGATCCCGACGCAGATGGCGGTCGCCACCACGTACATCAGGGTATAGAGACTGCGACCCGACATCGGCACGACCCGAACGGCGCTCATCTTGGAGCCTGAGCATGATCCCTTAGTCTCCTACGGCGCGGGGGCCCAAAGCTAGTACCCGCGTCATACCGGCGCGGCCGCCCCTACAGGCCGTAGATCAGGGAAGCGATGGCGAAGTAGTTCAGCACCCCGAGTACGTCGATCGCCGTGGTCACGAAGGGGCCCGTAGCCACGGCGGGATCGGCCTTCAACCGGACGAATAGCATGGGCAGCGAGACCGCCAGCAGCGCGGCACCGGTCATATTGGTCAGGATGGTGAGGCCGACGACCTGTCCGAGTTGAAGGCTGTCATACACCCAGAAGCCGTAGGCAGCCAGGATCACGCCGTAGAAGGCGCCCAGCAGCAGACCCACCCGTAGCTCCTTGAAGACCATAACCAAGGTATCGCGGGGGTTGATCGCCCCGGTAGCCAAACCGCGCACCGTCACGGTGGCCGACTGCACCCCGACATTGCCCGCCATGCCGATGATAATCGGGACGAAGGCACTGAGGATGATAACCTGGGCAAGCACCTCCTCGTACTGCCCGATGACTGCGGTGGCACCGAGCCCACCGAGGAAGGCGGCGAACAACCACGGCAGCCGCACGCCGGCAATGCGGAACACCGAATCGGTCAGCATCTCCGACTGGCGAGTACCGGCCATGCGCAGCATGTCCTCGGTGGTCGATTCGCCGATCACATCGATGATGTCGTCAACGGTGATGATGCCGACCAGCACGTCGTTGTCGTCGACCACGGGCAAAGCCAGTAGGCGATACTTGTCGAAGAGCCGGGAGACCTGCTCCTCCTCGGTGTCGGTGCGTACGCGGATCACCCGGCCGCTCATCACATCTGCCACTTGAGCATCGCTCGGCGCGAGCAGGAGTTGACGCAGCGAGATGACGCCGGTCAGCCGCCCCTCCTCTCCGGTCAGGAACAGGTAGAAGACCATCTCCGCGTCGGCGTAACCGCGCAGGGCCTCGATCGCCTCCTGCACCGTGCACGCCTCGGGCAACGAGAAAAACTCCGTAGTCATGATGCCGCCGGCGCTGCCCGGATCGTGGGCCAGCAGGGTATCGAGCTCGCTGCGACTTTCCGCATCCAGGGCGGACAGCGGATGGTCGCGCTGCTCATCGGGCAGAGCCTGGATCAGGTCGGTCAGGTCGTCCGGCCGGAAGTTTTCCAGCAACTCGGCCAGGTCCTTGTGCGGTAGCGCCTCAACGATCTGGTGCCGTATCGCCAGCGGCATCTTGTTGACGATCTGCGCAGCGTGGCGCAGATCGCTCACCGCCTGGAGCGTATCCACCACCTGCGGCACCGGCAGCTCGACCAGCACGGCGGCTGCATCGGCGGCGTGCAGACGGCGGATCAGTCGTTCCAGGGGGCGCCAGGATCCGCGCAGGTAGAGTTTGGTGAAGGTCTCGACCAAGCGGCGTTTGCGTTCATCGTAGACGCCTGGGTCCGCCGGAGCGGCAGCTAAATCGATTTGCACGGCTTCCCCTGGGGCTCCAAATCCTCGAACATCGACCAGTAGGCGTAGGCGTCGAAGATGGCCACGATGCGTAGGATGCGCCCTTGCTCGACCTGCGCCCAGTGGGCCAGGTCGATCTGTTGCTTGTCGGAGAGTTGGATGCAGTAGCGCAGGAAGTGGCAGACATCGGGACCGTCTACAAAGCACTTGACCACCTGCCGCTGCTGGACAATCGACCCGCCGACCATGGCGTGATCCAGCAGGTCTTCGGCCCGAGTGTAGCTGGCGATGGGACTCTCGTAGCGAAACCCCTGCCCGGCGAGGCAGGCGCGCGCGGCCTCGTAATCCCGGTCCTCGAGGGCCTGCAGATAACGCTCGACCGTCGCCTTCGGGTCCGTGCCCATGGACACTCTCCCTGATCCCATCTACCAGGGTGATGAAAAAGTCTTTTCATCACCCTGGTAGAAGCGGAACCCGCAGGTTCCGCTTGTTTTAAAAAGACCGAACTCACTGCTTTTCCAGGCTTGCCAGGAAAAGCTTCATCCTGGTCCACCGCGTCAGCGGTGAAAGCAGGCTGCTGAAAAGGGTTTTCAGCAGCCTGCTAGTAGGCGTACTCCGTGAAGATCGGATCCAGCGATCCGCCCCAGCGCCCGTGGTAGGCACTCAGCAGGTCCTCGGCGGGGGTCCGCCCTGCATCGACGATCTCCCAGAGCCGCTCCAGGTGGCGGCGCTCATCCCGCCCCCGCTGATCCAGACGCTGGCGGTTGCGCAGTCCGTCGCTGGCGATGGTGAGCACCTCCCGGGCCAATGCCCCCACAGTCGTCTCGCGGAACGGGGTGTGCAGCGCCGTTCGCGGGACCTCGTGGCGCAGGGCGCGCATCTCCTCAACACTCCAGTCACGAATCAACGCCTCGGCCGCAGCCAGGGCCGCGTCATCGTAGAGCAGCCCCGTCCACAGTGCCGGCAGCGCGCACAACCCCCGCCACGGGCCACCGTCCGCCCCGCGCATCTCCAGAAACTGCTTGAGCCGCACCTCGGGGAAGAGCGTCGTCAGATGGTCGTCCCAGTCACTGAGTGTCGGCCGCTCTCCCGGCAACTGCGGCAGTCGCCCCGCCATGAAATCGCGGAACGACTCGCCGGCGCAGTCGATGTACTGGCCATCGCGATAGACGAAATACATGGGTACATCGAGCACGTAGTCCACATAGCGCTCGAACCCCATACCGGACTCGAAGACGAAGTCGAGCATGCCGCAGCGATCGGGGTCGGTGTCTTCCCACACCCGGCTGCGGTAGCTGAGATAGCCGTTGGGCTGGCCATTGGTGAACGGCGAGTTGGCAAACAGCGCAGTGGCGATCGGCTGCAGGGCCAGGCCGACCCGGAACTTGCGGACCATGTCCGCCTCACTGGAGAAGTCCAGATTCACCTGTACCGTGCAGGTGCGCAGCATCATATCCAGCCCCAGGTGACCCACCTTGGGCATGTAGCGGCCCATCACGCCGTAACGCGCCTTGGGCATCCAGGGGATCTGCTCGCGCCGCCAAACCGGGTGAAAACCGAACCCTGAGAACCCGATCTGCAGCTCGCGGGCCACGGTGTCCACCTGCTGCAGATGCTCCCGGACCTCCACACAGGCCTCGTGCAGGGTCTCGAGCTGCGCCCCGGAGAGCTCCACCTGTCCGCCGGGCTCAAGGCTGACCGAGGCACCGCCCTCGCGCTTGAGGGCGATCACCCGTCCATCCTCGTGCACCGGCTGCCAGCCGAAGCGCACCAGCCCTTCGAGGAAGGCGCCGATGCCGCGCTCCCCCGCGTACGGCACCGGGCTGAAGTCTTCCAGATGGTGGACGAACTTCTCATGTTCGGTGCCGATCCGCCACTGCTCCGGGGGCCGGGAACCGCGCTCAAGATGCTCTGCCAGCTGCGCGACATCGGTCACCGGCTCACCGGGTTGGCTGGGGACTCCTGACATAGCTCTCCTCGATCCGGCACAAGGCAAGGCCGGCTATCTTACCCGTCCGCGTCGACGGTTTCGACGAAAGCCGCTTCCTCGCCGGACGGCGGTTGCGCTGTACGCAGCTGAGCATCGAGCACCGTCTCATCGGCCTCGGAGGGATCGCGCCCCTCGGCCAGCCGCTTGCGCAGGCGTTCCCGCAGGGTCTGTTCGTCGGCCCGAACATGCAGGATCCGAAATCGACATCCGGTGCGCGCAGCCAGCTCCAGGAACGGCCGGCGTCGCTCGGCCTTGAGGAAGGCGGCATCCACCACCACCGAAAAGCCGGCTTCCAGGGCGCCCTCGGCCTGCTCCTGCAGTCGTTCGTAAGTCCGCCACGTTGCCTCCGGCGAATAGAGCCCGCTATCCAGGGTCGAGTCCGAGCGCGCGCGGGGCTCCAAACCGAACAGCCGCTTGCGCTCGACATCCGATCGCAGCCGGATAAACCCGCGCTCCTCGACCAGTCGGCGGGCGCGTACGCTCTTGCCGGATCCCGATAACCCGTAGGTAATGACCAACTCCGGCACCTGCGCCACCGTATAGCTCTTGGCCAGTTGGACGTGGTCGCAGAGCGCCTCCTGGGCTGCACTGCCACCCCCCTGTTCGACCTCGTGGCCGTTGATCTTGGCCCGCACCAGGGCCCGATACACGGCGTACAGGGGCAGCAGCGGCAGCGCCTGGTAGTCGCCACTCTGCTCCAGGTAGCGGTCCAGGAAGCAGTGGCGAAGCCGACGGGCCCCTTCAAAATCCAGATCCATAACGGTGAAGGCGACCTCGCTGGCCGTGTCGATCCAGCGCAGTGCCGGATTGAACTCGATGCCATCAAAGATGATCAGGTCGTCCTCATGCCAGGCGACATTGCCCAAGTGCAGGTCCCCGTGGCATTCACGCACCGCGCCCTCGGCGCGTCGCCGGCGGATCAGCGGCTCCAGCCGCTGCAGCTGTGCCTCGGTCCAGCGCTCCAGGGCACGCAGTTCGCCGCGCATCGAGGCGGCCGCGGACTGGGTCTCCAGGGCGCGGAAGTTGTCACGCATGGGATCGGCCACGGCCTCCGGCGACCCGTATTCACTATCCTCCCCGGCGGCCGGCAGCCCGGCATGGAACCGCGCCACAGTCTCAGCCAGGCGCTCGACGGCTCCATGGGGCAGACGCCCCTCGCGCAGCAGACGGCTCATGAGCTCATTCTCGGGGAAGCGGCGCATGAGCACCGCGTACTCCAGCACGTCCCCTTCGCCGTCGATGCGCGGCTCCGTCGCCGGACCGGCGATTGCCACTCGGCGCAGGTAGATCTGCGGAGCCAAGCGGCCGTTGAGGCGAACCTCTTCGTCGCAGAAGTAGCGTCGCCGCTCCAGGCTGGAGAAGTCCAGGAAGCCGAGGTCCAGCGGTTTCTTGAGCTTGACCACGTACGCCCCGGCGAGCAGCACCGTGGAGATGTGGGTCTCGATACACTCGACAGTGTCCACCGGCCACGGGTAGCACTCCGGGGCCTGGAGTGCCTCGGCCAGGGCCCGGTGGGCCTCCAGGTCAGGGATCCGATCCGTCACGGCTGCGCACTCCTTCTGTTGCTCGACCTGCCCAGCTTGCCGGCTTCAGCCGCCCGGCTCCAGCCTGTATCCTCTCCCCTATGATCGAACAGAATGAAACAGCTCGCCCGGGCGACGGACTAGACTGGTCGGCGGTGCTCGACACCCTGCCCTTTAACAGCGACGGCCTGCTACCCGCCATCGCACAGCAGCACGACAGCAACGAGGTGCTGATGCTGGCCTGGATGAACCGCCAGGCCCTGGAGGAGACCCTACAGACAGGCCGGGTCTGTTACTACTCCCGCTCGCGGGGCACACTCTGGCGCAAGGGAGAGTCTTCGGGGCAGGTCCAGCATCTGCACGAGCTGCGCCTCGACTGCGACGGCGACACCCTTCTGCTGCGGGTGGATCAGCAGGGCCCGGCCTGCCACACCGGCCGAAGGAGCTGCTTCTACAACGTGCTGCAAGGTAACCGGGTGGTGGTCAGCGAACCGCCTCAGGTCGACCCACAAACCCTCTACGGGCCATGACGGCCTAAAAACGCGCCGCCACCACCCCCCGCGCACTGGTCACTACCGCGAAGATGGCCGTGGCCGTCACCACGATGGCCGGGCCGGTGGGCAGATCCCAGCGGAACGAACCGGCCAGCCCGCCGACCACCGCCAGCGCACCGATCAAGGCGGCGATCACCGCCATCTGCTCCGGGGTCCGGGCGAAGGCCCGCGCCGCGGCGGCAGGGATGATCAGCATGGAGATCACCAGCAGGATGCCGACGATCTGCATGGCCAGGGCAATGGTGGCCGCCACCAGCGCCATGAAGGCGAGCTGAACCGGCAGCACGCGGACCCCCTCCACCCGGGCCATCTCCTCGTGCAGGGTGAGACTCAGCAGCGGGCGCCAGATCCCGATCAGCGTCCCCAGCACCAGGACCCCACCGCCGTAAATCCAGTAGAGGTCGGTGGGCGTCACCGCCAGGATATCGCCGAAGAGGTAGCCCATCAGGTCGACACGCAGCCCCTCCATGAAGGCGATGGCCACCAGCCCTAAGGACAGCGAGCTGTGCGCCAGGATACCGAGGACCGTATCGCTGGCCAGCCGCTGGTACTGACGCAGGACCACCAACAGAACGGCCACCACGACGCAGACCATCAGGATGCCAAGATTCAGGTTGATACCGAAGAGGAACCCCAGGGCCACGCCCAGCAGCGCAGAGTGCGCCAGGGTCTCGCCGAAGTAGGCCATGCGCCGCCAGACCACGAAGCTGCCCAGCGGCCCGGCCACCAGGGCCAGCCCCAGTCCGGCAGCCAGCGCCGTGAGGATAAACTCATCCACGGCCACCTCCTGCCAGGGCAGGGCCCGAATGGTCGTGGTGATCGTGGGGAAACACCCCGGTGTCCGGCCCCAGGTGTGAACCGAAGAGCTTCTGGTACTCAGGATGCTCGATCACCGACGCCGGCGCGCCACGGCAGGCGATCCGGCCGTGCTCCAGGCAGAGCACCTCGTCGCTGGCCGCCATGACCAGGTTCAGGTCGTGGGAGATGATCACCACCGCGCAGCCGTAACGCTGGCGCAGCGTACCGATCAGCCGATACAGCGCGCCCTGGCTACGCCCATCCAGGCCGGCAGCCGGCTCGTCCAGGGCCAGCACCGACGGGTGCTGAAGCAGCGCCCGGGCGAGCAGGATCCGGCGCATCTCGCCCCCGGACAGTCCCTGTAGGGGCTGATCGAGGAGCTCCTCCACCCCGGTATCGGCCACCACCTCTTGCCAACGCGCCGCGTTGGCACGCCCGGACAGCGCCATGAACCGCCGTGCCGTAATGGGCAGGTTGGCGTCCACCGAGAAGTGCTGCGGAACGTAGCCGATGCGCACCTGCGGGGCCCGCCAGACCCGCCCGGCAGCCGTATGCGTGAGCCCAACCACCACCCGCAGCAGGGTGGTCTTGCCGGCGCCATTGTTGCCGACCAGGGTGGTGATCCGGCCGGGCACCACCTCCAGGCGGACATCCTGGAGTATGGATCGCCCGCCGAAGGTCACGGCCACCTCCTGGAGACGGATCAGCGGATCGTCAGCGGCCTGCCTACCAGCTAACGGCTGCACTGGGGACATACACCTTCAAGCTCCACCACTGCGGAATCGGTCTGGAACCCCATCTGCCCGGCCTTGTGCTGGAGCAAACGCGCCACATCATCGTCGGCAAGTTCGGCCACCGCCGCACAGGAGCGACAGACCAACAGCTGAACCGGGTGTACGTGCCCGGGTTTGCCGCAACCGACATAGGCGTTCAGGGATTCCACACGATGGATCAGCCCTTCCTGCAACAGGAAATCGAGGGTGCGGTAGACGGTGGGCGGCGCCGCGCCGGCCCGCTCGCCGCGCAGACGATCCAGCAACTCGTACGCCTTGACCGGACGGTGCTCATCCCAGATCAGCTCCAACACCCGGCGGCGCAGCCGCGTAAAGCGCATGCCGCGACGGCGACAAATGACCTCGGCGGTCGCCAGGACCGTCTCGCGGCAGACGTCGTGGTCGTGGTCTTCGCTGGGGAATCCGGTTACCAGCGAGCGGTGTAAGCGGGCCATGGGGTGCTCGCCGTTGTTGCGCATTTTGGTATTGTATAACATAACGATGCCGTGAAAAGTCCCGGGGATTCGACCCATGCGAGCGCTTCCCGCACTCCTCACCGCCCTGACCCTATTGGCGTGCGGCCCCGCCGTCGCGGCGCCGCCGCAGGTGGTGGCCTCGATCAAGCCCCTGCACAGCCTGGTCGCCGGGGTCACCGAGGGGGTCAGCGAGCCGGACCTCCTCCTCTCGGCCGGCGACTCTCCGCACACCTACGCCATGCGGCCCTCCGAGGCCCGGGCCGTTCGCAACGCCGACCTGGTTGTCCACATCTCCCCGCACATGGAGGCCTTCCTGGAGCGCGCCCTGGATGCCCGCGGCGATCCGGATACGGTACTGGCTGCCGCCGATATCGAGGGCATCGAGCTCCTCGGTGGCCGCGACGGGGACACCTGGGGCGAGGACGGGCACCGGCACGGCGACGACGATGCCCACCGCCGGGACTACCACCTGTGGCTCGATCCGCAGAACGCACAAATCATCACCGCCGCGGTGGCCGAACGGCTGGCCGCACTCGATCCCAGGCACGCGGACACCTACCGCGAGAATGCCGAAGCACAGAAGCAACGCCTGGCGGCGCTCGAGGCCGATCTGGACGAGCGCCTGGAGCCCGTCCGCGGGCTCCCCTACGTGGTGTTCCACGACGCTTACCAGTACTTCGAGCAGCGTTTCGGCCTCAAAGCCGTCGGCGCGGTCACGGTCAACCCCGAACAGCCCCCAGGGGCGCGCCACTTGAACGAGCTACGGGGGCAGATCCGCGAGCTGGATACGGTCTGTGTCTTCAGCGAACCGCAGTTCGAGCCGGCCATCGCCCGCGCCCTGGTGCGAGGCCTGGATGCCCGAGCCGGCGAACTCGACCCCTTGGGCGCGGGCCTTGAACCCGGCCCCGACGCCTACTTCCAGCTCCTGGAGCGGTTGGCCGACGGCTTCGTGGACTGCCTCGTGCGAGACGAACAACCCGGCGGACGGGGCCGCTAAATACCCTCACGCAGGTAGACCGGACGGATGGCCTCAGCGTGGCAGGTGCGGCCGGCTCGCCAGTCGGCCAGGGCCATCGGCAGCAGGTCGCGCGCCTCGGGCAAGGCATCGGGATCGCATCCGGCGCCGGTGGCCGGCAGCTGTTCGGCATAGGCCGCAAAGCCGCGCCCGACCCCGAGCCAGTCAGCACCACCGCCATGCACGGCTTGCGGCGCATCGGCGGCCTCGACCCCCTCGGCGAGCACGACACCCGCATCCCCGGCGGCACGGTAACGCCCCCAGTAAACCTGCCCCATCCGGGCGTCCAGGGCCGCCAGCACGTACCCGCCCCCATGGCGGCGACGCCCGCCGGCCGCCAGGGCAGCCAGCGTCGAGACCGGCAAGGCCGGCACCCCCCACGCGGTGCACAACCCTTGGGCTGCCGAGGCCGCTAGGCGCACACCGGCGAAAGCCCCGGGCCCCTGACCGAAGGCCAGCGCCGAGACCTGCTCGCCACAGACTCCGGCCTCCGCCATCACCGCCTCGAGCATCGGCAGCAACCGCGCGGTGTGCCGCCGCGGCGCCTCTTCACAGTGATGGAAGACATCGCCGTCACAATAGACGGCCACCGAGCACCCCTCGGTGGCCGTCTCCAGGGCCACGATCACGGTCTGCGTCATCCCATCCCTCCTGCACCACCCCCGCTGCGCGGGGCTGGGGCACTGATCACCTCTGCGAGCCTTGCGGCCGGCGCACTATACCGCCGATCCGCGCCAGCGACGACCCGGTGACAACCGGGGCGCAGCGTCTACCCTCGCTTGACCGCCCCCGGGGCGGCTGCTGTAATTAGTGTGAATCTTGCGAACAAGAGCGCAGCTCGTTGTCCGAGGAACCATCCATCGTCTTTCGTCCGCCCACGCGGGAAGACGGCGCCACAATCCATCAGCTGGTCGAGCGCACCGGCGTCCTGGACGTCAACTCCTGCTACCTCTACCTACTCCTGTGCACGGAGTTCTCGGATACCTGCGTGGTCGCCGAAGAAGAGGGTGCGCTGCTCGGTTTCACCACCGGGCTGCGCTTGCCGAAAAGGCCGGAATCGATCTTCCTCTGGCAGATCGGCATCCACCCCGACGCCCAGGGCCGCGGGCTGGGCAAATGCCTCGTGCGCGCCTTCCTCGAAACCCCCGGCGCCCGGGATGCCCAAGTGCTCGAGACCACGATCTCGCCCTCCAATGCAGCCTCCCAAGGCCTGTTCCAGGCCATCGCCCGGGAGCGCGGGGCGGAGGTCCAGGTCAGCGAGTACTTCCGCGACGACCACTTCCCTCCGGGACATGAGTCCGAAGAGCACTACCGGATCGCCCCCATTCGCTAAGCCAGCGGTGCCCGCCGCCACTGGCCGCCCAATCGATTGCAATTCACAACCGAGGCAATGACGCCATGACCCTTGATGTAATGCAGACCATCGAGCAGCACGAGTCGGTCGTGCGCTCCTACATCCGCACCTTCCCCAAGCCGTTCGACCGAGCCAGCGGCGTGCGGGTCTACGACACGGACGGCAACAGCTATCTGGACTTCTTCGCCGGGGCGAGTGTGCTCAACTACGGGCACAACAACCCCGAGCTGAAAAAACCGCTCCTCGAATATCTGCAGGACGATCGCATCGTCCACAGCCTGGACATGGCTTCGGTGGCCCGTGCCGAATTCCTGGAGACCTTCCATCGACTCATCCTCGAGCCGCGCGGCCTGCACTACCGGGTGCAGTTCCCAGGGCCAACGGGCACCAACGCCGTCGAGGCGGCCCTGAAAATCGCCCGCAAGGTCACCGGCCGTCAGCGCATGGTCTCCTTCACTAACGCGTTCCACGGGATGACCGTCGGCTCGCTGGCGGTCACCGGCAACGCCTTCAAGCGCAAGGGCGCCGGCTTCCCACTCACCTACAGCGAGAGCATGCCGTACTGCGGCTACTTCGGGCAGGACGTGGATACGCTGGATTACATGGACAAGCTGCTGGCCGACAAGGGCAGCGGCGTCGACCACCCGGCGGCGATCATCACCGAGACCGTCCAGGGTGAGGGGGGGCTGGCCGCATGCAGCATGCATTGGCTCCAGGGCCTCGAGGAGCTGTGCCGCAAACACGACCTGCTGCTGATCGTCGACGACATCCAGACCGGTAACGGCCGCACGGGCCCGTACTTCAGCTTCGAGGAAGCCGGCATCACCCCGGATATCGTAACCGTCTCCAAGTCGATCAGCGGGTACGGGCTGCCGATGTCACTGACCCTGGTCAAGCCGGAGCACGACATCTGGGAGCCGGGCGAACACAACGGAACCTTCCGCGGCCACAACCTGGCCTTCGTGACGGCCAAGCGCGCGCTGGAACTGTACTGGAGCGACGACACCCTGCAGCGGGAGACCGAGCGCAAGGCCCGCCGGATCTACGAGGCGTTGCAAGAGCTGATCGACAAGTACCCCCGCGCCGGCGGCGAACACCGCGGCCGCGGCATGATGCGCGGCATCCGCTTCGCCCACGACAAGGAGCTGGCCGGCACCATCTCGGAGATTGCCTTCGAGCACGGACTGATCATCGAGACCTCCGGCCCCGAGGACGATGTTCTCAAGCTCCTGCCGCCACTGATCATCGAGGATCAGGACCTCGAGGAGGGCCTGGCGATCATCGAACGCGCCCTCGGCGAGGCGATGCAGCGCCGCGGCCTGGCCTAATCCGCGCCCCACGTCACGGGCGGCGGCACCGGCCGCCGCCCGTGGCATCACCCGCTATCACCGAGACACCTGACGCCCCGGGCACCCAGCTGCCCGACCCACTACCCAAGCGAGGTACATCATGATCGTCCGCCACATGAAGGACATCATCGGCTCCGACCGCGAGGTCGAGACCGATGAATTCATCAGCCGCCGGATCATCCTCAAGGAAGACGGGATGGGGTTCTCGTTCCATGAGACCATCATCAAGGCCGGCACCGACATGTTCATCTGGTACGCCAACCACCTCGAATCGGTCTACTGCATCTCCGGCAAGGGCGAGATCGAGGTCATCGGCGGCGAGACGTACACCATCGAGCCGGGCATGCTCTACGGCCTGGACGGCCACGAGAAGCACTACCTGCGTGCCGAGGAAGAATTGCGCCTGATGTGCGTCTTCAATCCGCCGCTGACCGGCCGGGAAGTCCACGACGAGAACGGCACCTACCCGCTCCTCGACTGACCCGCACCCCCTTCTTGCCGTAGCCCCGCCGCCGCCACCTCCGTGGCGGCGCTTCGGGCCCGGCTGCTCAGGCGCTGGCACTGCGCCAGCTCCTCGCGCACACCGGCCAGTGCAGTACCGCCCGCCCCGGCAACCGCCTCGATGACCTGCCGCGCCAGCTGGCGCTCGTGGCGCCGGGCCCCCGGCCCGAGCAGGGAGCGCCCCACCCAACCCAGCAGCAGACTGCCGATACTCCCTCCTGCGAGCAGGGCGAAAGGCCAGCTGATGTCGCCCACCGCTGCCGGTGCGGGCACAGCCGGCAGGGCCAGCCACTCCACCACTCCGCGCACAGCCAGCCAGAGCGCCCCGATCACCGCGGCCGCCTCGCCCGCCCCGCGGAGCGTACCCAGGCTCCGCCACCAAAAGCGCGGACGCGGCGACCAGGCCAGTTCCCCTAGACGCCCGCGGAGTTCGCCGGCGTGCGGCGCCGCCGCTGCCGCCGCCAGGTCCCGCAACCGCTCGGCAGCCGGCTCGGGCATCCGCGCCGCAGCCGGTTCGACCGCCTGCAGCAGGCCATCACGCAACACGGGCTCCGCCACCACCGGGCGCGGCAGGGTCGAGCTGGTACCGGCCATAGCGGCAGAGCGCTTGCGCGCCCCGGAGAACAGCCCGATGGCCATCCGTTTCAACGGCGAGCCCAGAGCCCGCGCACCAATCTGGCGATAGGCCCCCGCAGCACCGGTCAGCAGCTCGGTCTCGTTCACCGCCTGGCGCTGGGCGGTCACCAGGCGCTCACCGTCAAGCTCCAGGCTGCCGGGTTCGGGAAGGCAGGCGGCGGCGCGGACCACCAGTTCGGCCACGTCAGCACGGACCCGCTCCAGCGGGGCGCGGCGCTCGCGCACCCGGTCCGCGATCCGCTGGGCGAGTGCAGAGACCCCCTCCCCTTCGACCGCGTCGGTGGCCAGCAACTCCACCGCCTGCAGCCCCTGCCGGCCCAGCAACTCCCGAAGGTGGTCGAGACAGCTCTCTCGGTCGCCTGGATCCAGGCGATCGGCGTGGTTCAGCGCCACCATCAACACCTCGGTGTGGTGGGCCAGGCGGGCAAAATACCCCTCATGGGCCAGGGCGTGGGCGTACTTGACCGGATCGACGACCCACAGCAGCAGATCGCAGCGCTCGATCAGTCGCTCGGCCACCTCCCAGTGGGCCTGCACCACCGAGTCGATATCGGGCAGATCCAGGATCACCGCCCCGGCCAGACCACCGCGCCCACCGCTGGCCGGTACGCTGCGCCGTTCGAAGACCTGCAGCCAGTCGAGCAGCCCGGCGGCCCCGTCCTCCTCGCCCACGGTGACCGCCACCGCATGGTCCGTGGTCGGCCGGCGCACCCCGGGGGCGGAGACCTCTTCGCCGACCAGGGCATTGACCAGCGAAGATTTGCCGCTACCGGTCCCTCCGGCCACGGCGATAACGACGTGCTCCCGCGACTGGGCCAGGCGTTCACGGGCACGGCGCTGGAGCTGCGCCATCTCCTCGATCAGCGCCGGCGACAGACGGCCGACACCGAGCGTCTGGAGCGTCTGCAGGGCGTCCAGGCCGGTGTCGCCGGCGGCGCTCGGCGCACGCGTCGGCGCCTCGGCACTTGCTCCCGCCCAGCGCATCAGACCAGGGCCTCCAGCGCATCCCGACGAGCCTGCACGGCGCTCACCGCCTCCGGGGACGGGGCCGCCGCCGTCAATAACCGGTGGTAGGCCTGCGCCTCGGACTCCGCCAGGGCGGCCACCCGGGCGTGGAGATCCGCGCGGATATCGGTGATGAGCTGATGGACATTGCGCTCACCGAGGATCCGCGAGAGGACTGTATGGGTGGTGGTGGAACCGGCAGCGGTCAGCGCCAGCTCGCC
Organism: Halorhodospira halophila SL1; assembly: GCF_000015585.1. Taxonomy (NCBI): domain Bacteria; kingdom Pseudomonadati; phylum Pseudomonadota; class Gammaproteobacteria; order Chromatiales; family Ectothiorhodospiraceae; genus Halorhodospira; species Halorhodospira halophila. The sequence continues at coordinate 1,902,315 of NC_008789.1, forward strand.
GGTGCTCAACCCGCCACTGAGGGTGAAGAGGACCAGCACGGCGCTGGTGAAGGTGGCGTTGATCCCCGTGGTCGCACGGCGTGCCCAACTGAGCTTGGCCCGCCCGATGGTAGCGACGTGTTCGGCAACCTGCTGCTCCCAGGCCGCCACCAGCGCCTCGGCGTCGGCACGGCGCGCAATGGCCGCGGTTGACCGCGGCCGCGGATAGCGGGCGAAGATCCCCCGCCCGACCGGATCCTGCTGCCACGCACTCTCTACGCCGGCGGCGGCCTGGTCGAGGACGGCGTGCAGCATCTCGGCGATGCCAGCCCGCGCCTCCTCCTTGGCCTCCTGCTCGACCTGCCGACCACCGCGAGGGAGCGGCAGCCATCCCAGCCAGCGCCGCGGCGAGAGCTGCCCCACCGCGGCGTGCAGCTGACGCTGCAGCCAGCCACTCCCGACCAGCTCGGTCCAGCGGCGGAGCACCTCACGGCGCAGGGGCTCGCCCTCCTGGAGCTGGGTCAGCAAGCGCTCGGGGACATCGGTGTAGCCTTCATCGATGACGGCAGCCAGCCTGCGGGCCGCGGTCCGCTCCGCCTCGACGGCCTCGAGCAGGGCATCGACCTCTGCCGGCAGGTAACGCACTGCGCCGAGCACCGTTCGGCGCCGGTGGGCAGCACGCTGGTCCGCCGGCGCCAGGGCACGGATCCGCTCGAGCACCGGCGCCGCTGCCGAATCGGGCAGGCGCTCGTCAGAGACCGGCGCCGTGGGCAGGTGCGTCGTCTCGACTGCCCGATGGCCGGCCGCATCCAGCTTCTCGGCCAGGTCGGGGAGGATCTCCCGCGCCTCGGCCTCGGTCGCCTGGGTGAGCACGACCAGCGTCGAGACGTCCAGCTGGGCCGCCTGGCGCAGATAGGCCATACCCGCCTCGTCGGCGTAGGTGCGGGCGGTCGCCAGCCAGACCCAGACATCGGCCACCTCCAGCAGACGCTCGGTGGCGGCACGATTGGCGGTCTCGACGCTGTCCACATCCGGCGCATCCACCACCACCACCCCCTCCGGTACCGTCTCCAGAGGGGCCGTACGCAGGGCGGCGCGCTCGGCCTCGGCCGCCAATACCCCACGGCGCAGGACTGTATCCAGGTCCGCCGCTCGGCCGATGACCGTAGGCACCGAGGTGGTGGGGCGGCGCGCGCTGGTCGCGGCGACCGCAGACCCCGCCAGGGTGTTGGCCAGCGTCGATTTCCCGGCCCCCGTGCCGCCGGCAAACACCACCAGAAGCGGCTCATCCTGGCGCTCCAGCCGAGCGATGAGGCCATCGATGCGGCGCAGCAGGCGCTCCCAGGGGAGCAGCCAGGGGGCATCGCGATCCCGAGCGGCCTCGCCATCGAGGCCATGCAGGTCCTGGCGGAGTTCGGTGAGGGTCTGCTGGAGCTCTTCGCGGTCCATCACGACAAGATACAGGGAAACCCCGCCGGTGATCACGTGCCCGGTGCACGATCGGTGTCACAGGGCCGGGACGGCACCCGAGCGGCTAGTCCGTCTTTTCCAGGTCCACGGCAATGGGATCGTGGTCCGAAGAGCGATAGGCATCCTCCCGAACGCGACCGGGATCACCGTCGAACTCCAGGAAACGGGGCTCGTCGGCATTGATGGGGTGCCGGTGGACCGCGGCCACCCGCTCCGCCAGCGCCGGGTGGGCCTGAAGGTGATCGAGATAGCCCGACTCGCCCCGAAAGACGTAGGTATACCGGTCGGGCCAGGCGAGGTGTTCGGCGAGCAGATCCACCTTGCCCGCTGCGGCGAGGGCGCGGGCCGGATCCTCGCCACCGTAGGCGTTGAGATCACCGGCGATGAGCACCGGTAACGCCTCGCTGCGCTCCGCACGCCAGCGGCCGAGGAACTCGGCCAGGGCCTCGGCCTGTTCGGTGCGACGGTGGTTCCAGCACCCCTGGCCACGATCGACATCCCCGGCATCCGGACACCGCGTCTTCGACTTGAAGTGGATCCCGGCCACAGCGAAAGGCTCCCCGCCACCCTGCGGACGAAAACCGACCAGCGGCGGCGGACGATGATGGACCCGCCGGGCATCGCGCACCGTCTCGGTCACCGGCTGCACGCGGTCCTCGCGGTAGGCCAGAGAGACCTTGATGGCGTCGCTCCCGGTTTCACCCCCGCGGGCCAACCGCCAGGGGTGGCCGGTGCTCGCCGCTAGGCGCTCCACAAAGTCTTCCGGGGCGTCCTGGCGATTCTCCATCTCGACCAATACCAGCACGTCAGCGTGCAGGGACTCGGCAGCAGCGAGCAGCTTGGCCCGCTGGCGCTCCAGTTCCACCTCGCTGGCCGCACCTCGCTCGCCGAGGGTCAGGAAGTAGTTCTCAACGTTGAAGGCGGCCACGCGCACCGTCCCCGCCTCCGGTGGCGGCAACGCTTCCGGCCGCGGGTTGGAGGCTTCGAAATCCGGCGGCTCGGTCGGGTGCAGCCGCCAGGCGCCGAAGGCGTGGGTCAGCACGCCGGTCAGGTCCGCCACGCGGCTCCCCACCCGACGGGTTCCGTCGTCGTCGAGGTAGGGAATGGGATCGGGCCGCCCCCGGTAGCTGCCATCATCCAGCCGCAGCCGGGCTCCAGACAGGGTCGGATCCTCGGGGCCGTCGCCCGGCAGAAAATTGGTCGGCCGAAAGGCGCGCCGCTCTGGGGTGAGCTTCAGGGTGCCGTAGCGCGGCAGCTCGTAGGTACCGCTGACCACCATCGGCTGCCGGATACGCACCAGCACGCCCTCCAGGCGCTCGGGGGCGGCCGCCGGCCAGTCCAGCGGATACGGGGTGACCTGCTTGGCACCGCAGTCCTGAACGGCCTCCAGCCACTCGAGCTGCGGTCGCCCCCGGTGCTCACCGGCGCGCCCGGTGAGCAGGAGCTGACGACCAGGCTCGATCCGCTCGCGCTGCTCGGCGGTCAGCTCCGGGGCGTAGACGAACAGCCCGGCGGGCTTGCCATCCGGCGCCGGCCCGGTACCCTGGATGAAGAAGCCATCCAGCCCCTCCGCTCCGAGGAAGGCGGCGGTGACCACCCCGTTCACCCGGACCGGATCCTCCGGGGCCTGGCGCCCCACACCCTGCCCGGCCAGTTCATGGACCGCGGTGGTCTCCGCTGAGGCGCACGGTTTGGAAGCGACCGCCGCGCCCCCCGCCAGTACCAGCACGGCCCCCCAGGCGGCCAACACCAGGACTCTGGATACCGATGCGATCACGGCAGACTCCTCCCTGAGTTCAGACCCTGCCTCGAGGCGGACCCGAGGCGTGCTCCAGGCGCTCCAATTCGGCTCCGACCACGTTGACCGGCGTGGTATACCGCGCCAGCCAATCATAAAGCACCGGGATGACGAACAGCGTCAGCAGGGTAGCGAATCCCATCCCGCCGATGATCACCGTACCGATGGCAGCCCGGCTCTCCGCCCCGGCACCCAGGGCCAGGACCAGGGGGACCGCCCCGAAGACCGTGGAGACGGCGGTCATCAACACCGGGCGGAAGCGCAGGGCGGCCCCGGCGTGGATCGCCTCGCGCACGGTGTAGCCCTGGTCCCGGAGCTGATTGGCGAACTCGACGATCAGGATCCCGTTCTTGGTCATCAGGCCGATGAGCAGGATCATACCGATCTGGCTGTAGAGGTTCAGGCTGCCGCCGCTGAGCAGGAGCGCGCCGAGGGCGCCGGTAATGGCCAGGGGCACGGCGGTCATGATGATCAGCGGGTGGATGAAGCTCTCGAACTGCGCCGAGAGCACCAGGAAGACGATCAGCAGGGCCAGGCCGAAGGTGAGGAACACAGCGCCGCCGGCGCGCTTGAACTCATCCGACAGCCCCAGGTAGCTGACCCGCGCCGTCGCCGGCAACTCCTCGGCAGCCACCTGCTCGAGATAGGCCAGGGCCGCGCCCAGGTCATAGCCCGGCGCCAGCGACGCGGTGAGCGTCACCGCAGGCAAGCGGTCGACGCGACTGAGCACCGGAGGCGCCCCCTCCTCCTCCAGCGTCACCAGGGCCGAGAGCGGGATCAGTGCCCCGTCATTGAGGCTGCGCACGTGCAGGCGATCGAGGTCGGCGGGGTAGCGCCGGTCGCCGGCCTCGGCCTGCAGCATGACGTCGTACTCCCGGCCCCGATCCAGGTAGGCCGTCACGGTGCGCGACGCCAGTAGGGTCTGCACGGTACGCCCCAGCGCCTCGGCACTGACCCCGAGGTCGGCGGCCCGATCCCGGTCGATCCGCACGTTCAGCTGCGGACGCGTTGCGTCGTAGCTGCTGTCGAGATTGAGCAGCCGCGGGTTGTCGGCCCGGGCCCGATCCAGCACCCGCTCGGCCCAATCGGCCACCTCGTGGTAATCGGTGCCGCCGATGACGAACTGCACCGGTTGCTGGAAACCGCTCTGGCCGAGCCCTGGCGGGTTCACAGCGAAGGCACGCACACCGGGCACAGTCATCAGCCGAGGCATGGTCTCGGCGACGATCTGCTGTTGGCTACGCGAGCGCTCCGCCCAGTCCTCCAAGCCGACAATGATGAAGGCGCTGTTGGCGCGCCCACCAAAACCGAGGATGGTCAGCACGCGACGGGCCTCGCCGGTGTCCTCGCGCAGGGGGCGCAGAATCGCCTCCAGCTCGCGCACACTCGCGTCCGTGTGCGCCGCGGTGCTGCCCTCCGGCGCGCTGGCCGGGACGATGAACACCCCGCGATCCTCGGTGGGGATCAGCTCCTGAGGCAGTGCCTGGTACAGGGCGTAGGCGCCCACGGCGGCGGCCACCCCGACGCCGAGCACGGCGATGGGCATCCCCAGGGCGCGACCGAGCAGGCGGCGGTAGCCGAGTGTCAGACCGGTCAAGACGCGTTCGGTGGCCACCTGCAGCCGCCCCGGGTGCTCCGCGCGAGGGCGCAGCCACTTGGAGCAGAGCATGCCGGTCAGGGTCAGGGCGACGAAGCTGGAGAAGACCACCGCCGCCGCCAGCACCAGCCCGAACTCAGTGAACAGCCGCCCCACATTGCCCTCCATGAAGGCGATGGGCACGAAGACTGCTACCAGGGAGATGGTGGTGGCGATGACCGCGAACCCCACCTGCCGCACGCCGCGGTAGGCCGCCAGCAAGGGCGGCTCGCCCTCATCGATGCGCCGCTGGATGTTCTCCAGCACCACGATGGCGTCGTCGACCACCAGCCCGATGGCCAGGATCAGGGCCAGCAGCGTCAGCACATTCAGTGAGAACCCCAGGGGAGCCATGACGGTGAAGGCACCAATCACCGCCACCGGGATGGTCACCGAAGGGATCAGGGTCGCCCGCAGGCTGCGGAGGAAGATGAAGATGGTCAGGACCACGAGAGCCACGGCGATCAGCAGGGTGCGCACAACCTCGCGGATCGACTGACGCACGAACTGCGATTCATCGTAACCGACGACCAGGCGCAGATCGCCGGGCAGCTGCTCCTCGATCCGCGCCATCTCCTCGAGTACGGCATCGGCAACGGCGATGGTGTTGGCACGGGACTGCCGGATGACGCCCAGGCCTACGGCGGTCTCACCGTTCAGGCGCACGGCGGTGTCGTCGTCTTCGACGCCCCGCTCCACTCGCGCCACTTCCTCCAGACGGACCAGCTCGTCACCGCGGCGCTCGATTACCAGCCGGGCGAACGCGTCGCGGTCGCGCAATCGAGTGTCGGTCCGCACGGTCAGCTGCCGGGCGGTCGACTCGATCTCGCCGGCAGGCAACTCGATATTCTCGCGGCGCAGGGCGTTCTCCACGTCCTCGACGGTTAGATCACGGGCCGCCAGGGCGTCACTGTCGAGCCAGACGCGCATGGCGTAGCGGCGCTCGCCACCAATGCGCACCCGCGCCACACCGTCAAGCACCGAGAGACGATCGACCAGTTGTCGATCGGCGTAGTCGGTCATCTCCTCGGGGGTCATCCGGCTGCTGCTTAGCGACAACCACATCATCGGCCGGGCATCGGCCTCGGTCTTGGCGACGACCGGCGGGTCGGCATCCACCGGCAAGTCATCGAGGATCCGCCCGATGGCGTCGCGCACATCGTTGGCCGCAGCGTCGATATCCCGCCCCAGCTCGAATTCGATGTTCGTCTCCCCCCGCCCGTCGCGGCTCTCCGAGGTCATCGAACGGATGCCGTCGACGCTGCTCACTGCCGACTCGATCCGCTCGGTGATCTCGGTGTCGATCACCGCCGGGGCGGCACCGGTATAGCGGGTCTCGATGGAGACCAGCGGGGGATCGATGTCGGGGTACTCGCGTACCGGCAACTGAGCGAGGGAGGCGATGCCGAGGACGACGATCAACACGCTGGCCACGGTGGCCAGGACGGGACGACGGATCGCAATGTCGGAGAGGATCAACGGGCCGCCTCGGCCAAGCCACTGCCATTCGCCGCATCACCGGCCGGACGGTTACGTACCCGGACCCGGGTGCCGTCACTCAGACGCTGGTGGCCCAGGGCGACCACCCGATCCGCGGGCTCGAGTCCGGCGCTGATCTCCACCCGGCCGTTCTGACGCTGCCCGATCTCCACATCCACCTGCCGGGCGACACCGTCGGTGATGCGGTAGACGTAGCGTCGGGGCCCGTCGAGGATCAGAGCCTCTTCCGGGATGACAACGGCCTGGCGGCGATCGAGTTCCAGCTCCACCTGCAGGAACATCCCGGGTTTGAGGCGGCCGTCCCGGTTGTCGATCTCGGACTCCAGGCGCAGGGTCCGGGTCACCGGATCGATCCGGCTGTCGATCCGGTGCAGTACCCCGGAGAAACGGTGCTCGGGAAATCCGGCACTGCCGGCCGTCACCGCCAGGCCGGTCTCGAGTCGCCCGAGCAGGCGCTCGGGAACGGTAAAGACAAGCCGCAGGATCTCGGTATCATCCAGGGTGGTCACCACGGTCTGCGGGTCGACGTAGGCACCGAGGCTCAGCCCGCGCATACCGACCACGCCCGCGAAAGGGGCGTGAATGCGGCGCTCGCGGAGTTGGACCTCGGCCACCCGGACCTGGGCACTGGCCACGGCGACAGCAGCTGCCAGGGTGTCCACATCCTGCTCGGTGACATCCCCGGTCTCCCGCAAGGTACGAGCGCGACGCAGCTGTGCCTGCACATCCTCTAGGTGGGCCCGGGCCTCCTCCAGGGCCGCCCGCTCGCGCTCGGCGTCGAGCTCAAGCAGGATCTGCCCGGCTTCCACTGCCGCGCCTTCCTCGAAACCGATGGCGGTGATCCGGCCCGCCGTTTCGGTCACCACATCCAAGGCCTCCCGGGCACGGGCGGTTCCCGTCGCCCGGAAGGTGTCCCGGATCACGGCCCGCTCGGCATCGGCGGCCTCCACCACCACTTCGCGCCCTGCGGGGGGACCTGCCTGGGACGCCGGCTCGCCGCGGGTCAGCCAATAACCGCCGAAAGCCACCCCGGCAATCAGCAGGGCAGCGAAGAGGATCTGGTAAGCGGGACGCATGGTGACTCCTGGCCGGGGCCGTGGATGGCCACGGCTATATTAGCCGCCCCTTATGTGCCGCGCCATACGCGCTCCACCCGCTCACTGGATGAAAGCTTGGCCATCAACCGCGAGAGCTGCTGGACGTCACTGACCTGCACGTCGATATCGATGCGGTAGGCGTCCGCCGGCTCCGCATGGGTCTGTACCCCATCCAGGCGTACCCCTTCGTGGCCACAAAGGCGGGTGATCTCGCTCAACGGCCCGTCCAGCACGCCGGTACGGACGTGGATGCGCACCGGGTACCGACCGGCAGGGGCCGTACGCCAGTTGACGTCGAGCAGACGCTCTGGCTCGCGCTCACGCAGCTGCTCGACGTTGCGGCAATCCTGGCGGTGGATCGTTACCCCCGCCCCCCGGGTAATGAACCCGATAATCGGATCCCCCGGGGCCGGACTGCAGCAACGGGCCATGCGAGTCAACAGGTTGCCGACCCCCTCCACGGTGATATCGCCGTCGCCACCGGGTTTCTCGGTAGCGCGGGGCCGCTCGGGCGCAGAGGCGGGTTCGGGCTGCTGGGGCAGCAACCGGTCGCGCAACAGGGCTGCGATCTGCCCGGGGGTCACCTCGCCGCGACCCAGGGCCGAGAGGAACAGCTCCACCCGGGTATAGCGGCTGCGCCGGACCACCTCTTCGGTGCTGACGTCCTCCAGACCTAGACGGCGCAACTCCTTGTCCAGGGCCTGGCGGCCGGCGGCCACGTTCTTGTCGTGATCGCGCTGACGGAACCAGGTGCGCACCTTGGTGCGGGCCCGGTTGGTGTAGAGATAGCCCAGCTCCGGATTGATCCAGTCGCGGCTCGGTCGCTCCTCGCGGCTGGTCAGGATCTCGACTCGATCCCCGTTGTCCAGGGCACGGGTCAGCGGCGCGATCCGGTTATTGATCTTGGCCCCGCGGCAGCGGTGCCCGAGGCCGGTATGGATGTGATAAGCAAAATCCAGCGCTGTCGCCCCGCGCGGCAGATCGATCACGTCGCCGCCGGGAGTCAGGGCGTAGACCCGATCGGCGAAGACCTCGGCACGGACACGATCGACGAAATCCCCCTCGTCGTCTTCATCCTCTCGCCCCCACTCTAGGATCTGACGCAGCCAGGCGATCTTCTGCTCGAATTCGGCATCCTGCTTGCCGCCCTCCTTGTAGCGCCAGTGGGCGGCAATGCCCAGCTCGGCCTCGGCGTGCATCTCGTGGGTACGGATCTGCACCTCCACCGCTTTGCCCTCGGGGCCGGCCACCGCGGTATGCAGCGAACGGTAGTTGTTCTCCTTGGGGGTTGCGATGTAGTCATCGAACTCCCGCGGGATCGGCGTCCACAGGCCGTGGACGATCCCCAGGGCGGCGTAGCAGGTGCGCTCGTCATCGACGAGGATGCGCACTGCGCGCAGATCGTAGAGATCGTCGAAACGCAGCCCCTTGCGCTGCATCTTCCGATAGATGCTGTAGATGTGCTTGGGACGTCCGTAGACCTCGGCCTTGAGGCCGGCCTCGTCCATGGCCGCCTGCAGCTGGCTGCAGACCTGCTCGATATAGGCCTCGCGGTCGCGCCGGCGCTCGGCCAGGCGTTTGGCCAGATCCATGTAGGCCTCGGGCTCCAGATGCCGAAAAGCCAGGTCTTCCAGCTCCCACTTGAGCTGCCAGATCCCCAACCGGTTGGCCAAGGGTGCATAGATATCCCGGGTCTCGCGGGCCAGGCGCATGCGCCCCTCCTCGTCGAGACCTCGACAGCTGCGCAGATCGTGCAACCGCTCGGCCAGGGCGATGAACACCACGCGGACGTCGCGGGCCATAGCCAGCAGCATCTTGCGCAGCCCCTCGACCCGCTCCCCCTGGATCGCTGCCTCCAGCTCGGCCGAATCGCGGAACCGACCAATGCCGTGCATACGGCACACCCCCTGGGCGAGCTCGGCGATATCACCTCCCAGGTGCTTGCGCAGACCGGCGATGGAGCCTTCCTGCAGCTCCGGCAGATCGTGGATCAGCGCCGCCGCCAGGGTCGCGGCGTCCAGACCCAGCTCGGCCAGGATGGTGGCGGTGTAGACGGCGTGGGCGAAATACGGCTCGCCCGAGTCGCGCAGCCGCTCACCGTAGCCGGCCCGTGCGCGCTCCCAGGCCTGCTCGAGCAGTGCACGGTCGGCGTCACTGACCGACACCGGCAGGCGATGCAGCCACACTGCGGGCTCCAGGGCGGTGACGTCGTCGATATCGGCTAGGGCGGACTGGACCATGGGCCTCGGGGGTTCAAGTTGAGGGTTCACGTTCAGGGTAGGAGAGTTTCAGGCTGCAGCGGCAACGTGACAAGGGACAACAGACACACCGCCGGCCGCTACCCGAGAGGACCAACTGGGCCGATCACCACTGTTGTACATAATACCATCTGTGTATATAGTACTACCCATGGATACTCTTACAGACCGCCAACGCGAAATCCTCGAGCTCATCCGCCGTTCGGTGGCCGAACGGGGATACCCCCCCACTCGCGCCGAGATCTGCCAAAGCCTCGGCTTCCGTTCACCGAACGCTGCCGAATCCCACCTCCGGGCGCTCGCCCGCAAGGGGGCCATCGAGATGCGGCGCGGCGCCTCGCGGGGCATCCGCCTGACCGATGCCTTCGCCGGGGCCGCCCCCGAGCCCTCGCCGGCAACCGACGACCCGAACGCTGGACTGCCGGTGGTCGGGCGGGTGGCCGCCGGCAGTCCCCTGCTGGCCGAGGAAAGCATCGAGCGCTACTGCCAGGTCGACGCTTCACTATTCTCCCCACCGGCCGATTACCTACTGCGTGTGCGCGGTGAAAGCATGCGCGATGCCGGCATCCTGGACGGGGATCTGCTCGCCGTCCGCCGCGACACCGAGGCACGGGACGGGCAGATCGTGGTGGTTCGCCTCCACGACGAGGTGACCGTCAAGTTCCTGGAGCGCTGCAATGGCGTCCTGCGGCTGATTCCCGCCCATCCGGACTACCCGGTCATCGAGGTGGCGGCGGACGGCCAGGATGCCGTACTCGAGGGCATCGGCGTGGGCGTACTGCGTAGCCCGCTCGATCCCAGAGGCCCGGAAGGTAACGCGGCATCCGACTGAGGAGGCGCAACCGTGAGCGAAGCTGCCCTGCAACCGCTGCTGGACGATCCGCGCATCTGGCGCCCCGGCCGCCGGACCGAAACCGCCCGGCACGCCGCCCTGGGTACCGGCTATCCGGAGCTGGATGCTGCCCTGCCCGATGGTGGCTGGCCGCTGGGCACCGTCACCGAGATCTTCCACCAGCAGCCCGCCATCGGCGAACTCCAGCTGATCCTGCCCTCCCTGGCAGCACTGAGCCGACGCAGACAGTGGCTGGCCCTGGTCGCTCCCCCCTACATCCCCTACGCTCCCGGGCTGGCCCACGCCGGCGTGGACCTCTCGCGGGTCTTGCTCATCCACCCCCGAGCCCACGAGGACCACCTCTGGGCCATCGAGCAGGCCCTGCGGAGCGGGACCTGCGGTGCGGTGGTGGGCTGGCCCCGGCAGGCCGACCGGACCACCCTGCGCCGGCTGCAGCTGGCCGCCGAGACCGGTGGTAGCTGGGCCGCACTGTTTCGTCCGCACAGCGCACGGCACCAGGCCTCCACGGCGGCGATCCGCCTGGCCCTGCAACCGGAGGAAGACGCCACCCTTGGCATCGACCTGCTCAAATGCCGAGGCGGGCAACCGCGCCGGCTGCAGCTTCGCCCGGGGGAGGCCGTACACCCGGCGACCGACGCCCCCGCCGCCACGACCTCGCCGTACCCGGCCCCCCGTGCCGCGGGTGCCACCGGGACGGCTGAACCGCCCCTTCAGGAGGCCCCGTACGGCGATCGCGCCCGCCAGGCTGCGCCACCTCCCCGCGGCCGACCGCGGCGGCAGGCGCCCCGCTCCCGGCGGGCCGCAGGGCAGCTACCCCTCCCTCTGTAGCGCTGGTAGCGCGCCCACGCTGCGACCGACCACCACCATGCCGGAGCCACAGACCAGCCCGTTGTGGCTCGCCGTCCACCTGCCTACGCTCACCGCCGAGGCTCCCTCGGCCTCGGCGGCCCCCACCCTGGAGCAGATCGCCCTATGGGGGCTGGAACTCACCCATCAGGCGAGCCTCGAGCCCCCGGACACCGTCTTCCTCGAGGTCGGCGGCAGCCAGCGCCTGTTCGGCGGCCGGGCCGCGATCCAGCAGCGCGCCCAAGAGGGCCTGCGCGAATTGGGCCAACCCCGGGCCGCACTGGCCGCTGCCCCCACCCCGCAAGGCGCCCGACTGCTCGCCCGGGCCAGCCCCGGGATCTGGCTCACCGACCGCCAGTCGCTCCGCCGCGCGCTGATGCCCCTACCGTGCCACCTCCTCGATCCGACACCGGCCCAGCAGTCCGCACTGAGCACCTTGGGCCTGACGCGGTTGGGCGATTGCCTGCGCATGCCCCGCAGCGGTCTGCGCCGCCGCATCGGCGACCCCCCTATCCGCACCCTGGAGCAGGCCCTCGGCGAGCGCCCCGAGCCGCGCCGCTGCATCCCACCACCCCAGCGCTACCGTGGTCGCCTGGAACTCCCGGCCCCGACCGCAGCCACTCAGGCAACCGGCTTCGCCCTGCAGCGCCTGCTGCGCGCCCTAGTCGGCATGCTTCGCGGCCTCGATGCCGGGATCCAGCAGGCCGCGGTCGCCCTGGAGCACCCGGATGGTCCGGATACGCGGCTGACCCTGGGCTTCCTGCGTCCGACCCGCGACCTGGAGCACATGGCCCACATCGCCCGCCACCGGCTGGAACGCCAGGCACTCCCCGATGTGGCCACCGCCGTCCGTCTCGAGGCGGATCAACTCCTGCCCTACCAAGGGACCAGCGGCGACCTCTTCGAGCGTACGGGCGCCGATGGCGAAGCCGTGCGCACCCTCAGCGAGCGACTCATCGCCCGCTTGGGGGCCGATTGCGTCCAACGCCTGGCTACCTACCCCGACCCACGTCCGGAGCGTGCCTGGTGCCGCCTACCGTTGGAACACCCGGACCGGCCCCCCGCCGCAACGCTGCCGCGGCCGGTCTGGCTCTTGCCACACCCGCGGCGTCTACTCAGCGGCGAGGGCGGAGAACCGCACTGGGGCGGCCCGCTGTGCCTGGAAGCGGGTCCGGAACGGATCGAAAGCGGCTGGTGGGACGACGAGGACGTGGCCCGCGATTACTACGTCGCGCGCGCCCCGGTCGGCAGCCGGCTCTGGGTCTATCGCGACCGTCGCCCGCCCTACGGTTGGCACCTGCACGGCTTCTTTGCCTGAACCGCTCAGGGCACCCCGGTGACGATCTCCACCCCGGCCGCCTGCAGCGTCCGCTGCACCGAGGCGTCGTTGCTGGCATCCACAGGACGGGTCAGATCCCACAGGAAGTGCACCCCGAAGCCCGCCTGGGCCCCGTCCTCCGCGCTCCACAGTGCGCAGTAGTCCCTCGCCAGGCCGCAGACGTAGAGCTGCTCGACACCGAGTTCGCGCAGGTAGCCGGTCAGACCCGTCGACGGCCGCCGTCCATCCGGGGCGAAGTTCTCGCGGAACGCGCTGTACGAGTCGACCAGCGGATCGGTGGCCTTACGCAGGATGAGGTCTGCATGGCGCCATGGGACCCCGTCGTGCAGGGCTGCACCGCGGGTCTCCTGGACACAGTGATCGGGCCAGAGCACCTGGTCGACGCCGTGGAGCTCGATCACCTCGAAGGGGGAACACCCTGGATGGCTGGAGGCAAAGGAGATGTGCCCCGGTGGGTGCCAGTCCTGGGTCGCCACCACGTAGCGGCTGGGCGCCCGCTCCAGCAGGCGGGCAATGGGGGGGACCACTTCGTCGCCGCCCTGGGTCGGCAACGCACCGCCGGGCATAAAGTCCGGCTGGACGTCGACGACGAGCAACGCGGCGTGCTCCGCGTCTCTTAGCTTGGCTTCAACCACCGCAACCTCCCGACGATCGGTCGGCACCCCCTTCAGGGTAGCCGCCGCGGCGCCGGCAGCAAGCCGACACCGCAGCGATTGCAGTGGTCCGGCGGCCGTTACTCCTCTTCGACGGCCTTCATCGACAGCCGGATCCGGCCCTGACGATCGACCTCGAGCACCTTGACCCGGACCGAGTCGCCCTCCGAAAGCTCGTCGGCGACGTTCTCGACCCGGTTGTTGGAGATCTGCGAGATATGCACCAAGCCATCCCGACCGGGCAGGATGTTGACGAAGGCGCCGAAGTCCATGAGCTTCGCAACCTTGCCATCGTAGACCTTGCCCACCTCGACATCGGCGGTCAGCAGCTCGATGCGCTTCTTCGCCTCTTCGGCGGCCGCCTTGTCCGCCGAGGCGATGGTCACCACGCCCTCGTCGCTGATGTCGATGTTGGTACCGGTCTCCTCGGTCAGCCCACGGATGGTCGCACCGCCCTTGCCGATCACGTCCCGGATACGCTCCGGGTCAATCCTCATGGTCAGCAGCCGCGGGGCGTACTCGGACATCTGCTCGCGCGGCTTGTCGATCACCTGATTCATCTGCTCGAGGATATGCAGCCGGCCGGAGCGCGCCTGATCCAGGGCCTGTTCCATGATCTCCCGGGTGATCCCGTCGATCTTGATGTCCATCTGCAGCGCAGTGACACCATCCTTGCTACCGGCAACCTTGAAGTCCATGTCACCGAGGTGGTCCTCGTCGCCAAGGATGTCGGTGAGCACGGCGAACTCGTCGCCTTCCTTGATCAGGCCCATGGCGATACCAGCCACCTGAGCCTTCAGCGGCACGCCGGCATCCATCAGCGACAGACTGGTGCCACAGACGGTGGCCATCGAAGACGACCCGTTGGACTCCGTGACCTCCGAGACCACGCGAATCACGTAGGGGAACTCCTCGTCGGAGGGCATCACCGCTTCAACACCGCGCTTGGCCAGCTTGCCGTGGCCGATTTCGCGCCGCTTCGGCGTGCCGATGAAGCCAGTCTCGCCCACGCAGTACGGCGGGAAGTTGTAGTGCAGCATAAACGGCTCGCGCCGCTCGCCCTCCAGCGCATCGATGACCTGAGCATCCCGGCCTGTACCGAGCGTGCTGACCACGATCGCCTGGGTCTCGCCGCGGGTGAAGATCGCCGAGCCGTGGGTCCGCGGCAGGACACCGGCCTGCACGTTGAGCGGGCGCACCGTCTGGTTGTCGCGGCCATCGATGCGGGGATGACCGGCCAGAATCCGGCCCCGGACGATCTTCTTCTCGAGCGTCTTGAACGCCTCTCCGACATCGCCGGCGCCCCAGCCTTCACGCTCCTCGTCGGCCAGCGCCTCCACCGCCTTGTCGCGCAGGGCGCCAACCCGCTCACTGCGCTCCTGCTTGTCGGCGATCTGGTAAGCGGCCTCGAGGTCCGAACGCACCAGCTCTGCCACCGCCGAGTCCAGCGACTCGTTCTTCGCCGGCGGCTGCCAGTCCCAACGCGGCTTGCCCGCCTCAGCGGCCAGATCGTTGATGGTATCGATGGCCACCTGCATCTGCTCGTGCCCGTAGAGCACGGCGTCGAGCATCGTGCTCTCCGGCAGCAGATTGGCCTCGGACTCGACCATCAGGACCGCATCCTGGGTGCCGGCCACGACCAGATCCAGATCCGACTCCGCCGTCTGACTGAAGGTCGGGTTGAGTACGAACTCGCCGTCGAGGTGACCAACCCGGCAGGCACCGATGGGCCCCTCGAACGGAATGCCGGACAACGCCAGCGCCGCCGAGGTCCCGATCATCGCCGGAATGTCGGCATCCACCTCATCGTTGAGCGAGAGCACCGTGGCGATCACCTGGACCTCCTGGCGGAACCCCTCGGGGAACAGGGGCCGGATCGGCCGGTCGATCAGGCGGCAGGTCAGGGTCTCCTTCTCGGAGGGCCGGCCCTCCCGCTTGAAGAAGCCACCGGGGATACGCCCCGCAGCGTAGGTGCGCTCCTGATAATTGACCGTCAGCGGCAGGAAATCGCGTGCCGCCGCCGGGTCCTTCCTGCCGACCACGGTGACCAGAACCACCGTGTCCGCCATATCGACCAGGACGGCGCCATCGGCCTGACGGGCCACGCCCCCGGTCTCCAGGGTCACCTGGTGCTGACCGAACTGAAAACTCCGCTTGACCGGGGTCAGGGATAGCTGGCTCTCGCTCATCGTTGTTTACCCCTTGCGCTTACTTGCGAATGCCGAGACGCTCGATGACGTCCTGATAACGGCCCCGATCCTTGCGCTTGAGGTAATCGAGCAGCTTGCGGCGCTGACTGACCAGCTTCAGCAGACCCTGCCGGGAGTGGTGATCCTGCTTGTGCACCGAGAAGTGCTCGGTGAGGTGCTGGATTCGAGCCGAGAGCAGCGCGATCTGCACTTCGGGCGATCCGGTATCTGAGGGGGAACGCCGGAATTGCTCGACGATCTCCGATTTTTGCTCAGCATTCAGCGACATGTACGACTCCTGACCTGTACGTTCGATTTCGGCCTGTCAATAAAGGCAGCTAGTGTAGCCCTCGCGGGGGCAAGGGAACAAGAATTTGCCACCCGGCGGCGGGGGCTTGCGCAGCACCGCCCCCGTTCAGCGGCGCGCCACCAGGCGCTTGGGCCCGATGCGCCCGTCATCCAGGGCCTGCCCCATGCCCAGGAAGTTGCCGCCGCGATCGTAGAGCCGCAGCCAACCCTCGCTGGGCGCCTTGGGCACAAAGACCGGCTGCCCCTGGACGACAAAGTAGGCGAGATCGTCGGCAAGCTCGACGCCGGTGTACTGCTGGAGGGCCGAGTCCATCGGCAGCAGTGTGGCATCCAGCGCCTCGCGCCCCTGCTCCGCCCGCGCGGCGAGCATCTCTTCGGTCCACATCGCCGGATCCTGGTACGGCCCCAGCCCGAGCCTGCGCAGCGCGCACACGTGTCCCACGGTCCCCAGCGCCTGGGCGATGTCCTCGGCCAGTGTACGGATGTAGGTGCCTTTGGAGCAGTGCACCGACAGCTCCAGCTCATCCCCACGAACCGCCACCAGCTGCAGGTCGTAGATCTCAACCCGGCGGGGTTCGCGCTCGACCTCCACCCCCTGGCGCGCCAGGTCGTAGAGTCGCTGGCCCTGGTGCTTGATGGCCGAGTACATGGGCGGCAGCTGGTCGATGGGGCCGCGAAACCCGGTCAGACCTCGTTCGACCGCCTCCTCGTCCAGCGCGGGGACCTCGGCACGATCGCGTTCCGTGCCCTCCGCGTCGCCGGTGTCTGTGGCCACCCCGAGCTTGCAGGTCACCACGTACCGTTTGTCCGCATCGAGCAGGAACCCGGATACCTTGGTTGCATCGCCGAAGCAGATCGGCAGCAGGCCGGTAGCCAGCGGATCGAGACTGCCCGTGTGCCCAGCCTTGCGCGCCCCGAAGAGCCGCTTAACCTGTTGCAGGGCCTTATTGGAGGTCACGCCAGCCGGCTTGTCGAACAACAGCACGCCGGTGACGTTGCGCCCACCCCGCCTCTTCGCCATTCGCCTTCTACTCCTTGCTCGGTTCGTCGTCTGCCGGCGGCGGCGCCACCTCGTCGATCAGGGCACTCAGCCGCGCACCGCGATCGAAGGCGGTGTCGTGCAGGAAGCGCAGACTGGGCGTGCGCTTGGCGCGGATGCGCCGCGCCACCTGGCTGCGCAGGAAGCCGTGGGCCTTGTTCAGGATATCGATCCCGGCCTGCGCCTCGGCCGCCTCGGCGCCGAGTACGGTGACGTACACGGTGGCGTGCGCCAGGTCGCGACTGACCTGCACCTCCGAGATGGTCACCGACCCGACGCGCGGGTCGTCGACATCGTCTCGGATGACCTCGGCCAGCTCACGACGGAGCTGCTCGGCGATGCGCCGGCTGCGCGGATAGTCCTTGGCCATATGCGCGTTACAGGCTCCGCTGCACCTCGACCCGCTCGTAGCACTCGATCTGGTCGCCGGCACGAACGTCGTTGTAGTTCTTCACGCCGATACCGCACTCGGTGCCGGCGCGCACTTCGTTGACGTCGTCCTTGAAGCGCCGCAGGGACTCCAGCTCGCCCTCGTAGATCACCACGCTGTCACGCAGAACCCGGATCGGGTTGCGGCGGCGAACCACGCCATCGACGACCAGGCAGCCCGCCACCTGGCCGAGCTTCGACGAGCGGAAGACCTCGCGGACCTCCGCGGTGCCCAGGATGTGCTCCTCAAGGGTCGGCTCAAGCATACCGGAGATGGCGTTCTTGACCTGCTCAATGGCGTCGTAGATGACACTGTAGTAGTGCAGGTCGACCCCATGCTCCTGGACCATGCGCTTGGCCGCGGCGTCGGCTCGGACGTTGAACCCGATCATGATCGCCTCAGAGGCCAGCGCCAGGTTGACGTCGGACTCGGTGATGGCGCCAACACCGGAGGAGACCACGCGCACCCGCACCTCCTCGTGAGAGAGGTCTTCCAGCGACTGTCGCAGCGCCTCTGCGGAGCCGTGGACATCGGCCTTGACCAGCAGGTTGATGGTGGAGACCTCATCCTCCTTCATCTGCGAGAAGAGGTTCTCCATCCGGGCGGCCTGCTGCTGCGCCAGACGCTTCTCGCGCTGACGCTCGGAGCGGCTCTCGGCCACTTCGCGCGCCTTGCGCTCGTCCTCGACGACCATGATGTCGTCACCGGCATCCGGCAGGCCGGAGAGGCCCAAAACCTCCACCGGGGTCGACGGACCGGCTTCGTTAACGCGCTTGCCGTGCTCATCGACCAAGGCGCGTACGCGACCGAACTCGGTGCCGGAGATGACCGTGTCGCCGCGATGCAGGTAACCGTTCTGCACCAGCACCGTGGCCACCGGGCCACGGCCCTTGTCCAGGCTCGACTCCAGCACGACCCCGCGCGCCGGGCAATCCTTGACGGCCTTCAGCTCCTGGAGCTCGGCCTGCAGGACAATGGCCTCGATCAGCTCGTCCATGCCTTCACCGGTCATGGCCGAGACGTGGACGAACTGGACGTCGCCACCCCACTCCTCCGGGATGACCTCCATCTGCGAGAGTTCCTGCTTGACGCGGTTGGGGTCCGCGTCCTCCTTGTCCATCTTGTTCACCGCCACGACGATCGGGACCTCGGCGGCGCGGGCGTGCTCGACCGCCTCCTTGGTCTGCGGCATGACACCGTCGTCGGCGGCCACCACCAGCACGACGATGTCGGTCATCTGCGCGCCCCGGGCCCGCATGGCCGTGAAGGCCTGGTGACCGGGCGTATCGAGGAAGGTCGCGCTGCCGTTCTCCCCCTCGACGCGATAAGCGCCGATGTGCTGCGTGATGCCGCCGGCCTCGCCCGAAGCCACCTTGGCGCGGCGGATGTAGTCGAGCAGCGAAGTCTTGCCGTGGTCGACGTGGCCCATGACGGTCACCACCGGCGCACGGCCGATCTGCTCGCCCTCGGGCTGTTCGCCCTGACGCAGCAGCTCCTCCTCGACATCATCATCGCGCTGGAGCTTGGGCTTGTGACCCATCTCCTCGACGAGGATCGCGGCGGTCTCCTGGTCGATGGCCTGGTTGATCGTGGCCATCACGCCCTGTTTCATCATCTCCTTGATCAGGGCGGCAGCCTTGACGCTCATGCGGTCGGCGAGTTCCGCCACAGTGATCGTCTCGGGGATCTCGACCTCACGGACCACCGGCGCCGTCGGCCGCTCAAACTCCTGCTGCAGCTGCTTGGCCGCGGTACCGCCCCCGCGCTTCTTGCCACCACGCCGGGCGCCCGCGCCTCGGCCACCAGCAGGCTGCTCTGCCTTCTTCTTCTTCGGCTTGGCCTCCTGCTTGCGCTGGGCACGCTCCTCGGCTTCGCGCTCACGCTTGGCTTCGAGCTCGGCACGCTTGCGTTCGCGCTCCTCTTCACGCTTCTTGGCTTCGTCCTGCTGGCTCTTGGGCTTCTCCTTGAGCGCCTCGGCCTGGGCGCGAGCGGTCTCATCGGCAGCCGTCTCCTCCGGCTCCGCGGCCTGCACTTCGACGCCGGACTCCTCGACGGCCTCCGCGTCCGCGGCGCTCGGCTCGGCCTCCTCGGCCGGCGCAGCCTCTTCGCTCGGCGCCTGCTCGGCCTCGTCCCCGCCGGTTACGGCCGTATCGCCGGCGCGCTGGGCCTCGGCGGCATCCTCTTCCCGCTTGGCCTCTTCCTGCTCCAGGGCGCGCTCGAGCTGTGCGGCGGCCTCTTCGGCCTCTTCCTGCTTGCGCTTTTCCTCGGCCTCGATGTCGCTGCGCTTGACGTAGGTACGCCGCTTGCGGACCTCGACATTGACGGTCCGCGTCTGCCGTGGGCCGCGGCTCCCCGCATCGCGACCGGCCGGCATCTTCAGCTGACTGTGGCTGCGCCGCTTAAGGGTGATCTTCTTGGGAGACCCGTCAGACCCCCCCCCTTCCTCTTCTTGCTCAGGACTGCCCTGCCGCAGGTGCGCAAGCAGCGTCGCCTTGTCCTCCGCCGAGAGCGCTGCACCGTCGTCGCGCCGACCGAGCCCCGCCGCCTCCAGCTGTGCCTGGAGCCGCTCCACGGGGATCCCTACCGTCTGCGCAAATTCTTTAACCGTCGTTTCCGCCATATAACACTCTCCGGACGCGGCCCAAGTCAGAGACCTCGTCGTGACCCCTCTTTATCAGTCGGCGCGCTCGCCGCCCTCACTGGCTGCGAACCACGGCTCGCGGGCCTTCATGATCAGCTGTCCGGCCCGATCCTCGTCCATGCCTTCGACCTCCATCAGGTCGTCCACGGACTGATCGGCCAGGTCCTCGACCGTGGCGACACCGCGCTCGGCCAGGGCTTTCGCCGTCTGCTCATCCATCCCCTCAAGGGCCAGCAGCTCCTCGCTGGGCTGGTTCTCGTTGGCCTCCTCGGCAATCGCCTGGGCCAGGAGCACATCCCGGGCGCGACTGCGCAGGGCCTCGACGATGTCCTCGTCGAACTCCTCGATCTCCAGCAGCTCGGCGGTGGGCACGTAGGCCACCTCCTCGATGCTGGAAAAGCCTTCCTGGACCAGCACGCCGGCAACATCTTCATCGACGTCGAGGTGCTCGACGAACAACTGCACCAGCTCACCGGCTTCGCGCTCGCTCTTCGCCTCGGCCTCCTCGGCCGTCATCACGTTGAGTTCCCAGCCGGTGAGCTCGCTGGCCAGCCGCACGTTCTGCCCACCACGACCGATCGCCTGGGAGAGTTGCTCCTCGGCGACGGCGACATCCATGGCACCGCGGTCCTCATCGACCACGATGGACTCGACCTCGGCCGGCGCCAACGCGTTGATGACAAACTGAGCCGGGTTCTCATCCCAGGGGATAATATCGATCCGCTCGCCGCTGAGCTCGTTGGAGACTGCCTGCACGCGCGAGCCGCGCATACCCACGCAGGCCCCGACCGGATCGATGCGCGGATCCAGAGCCCGCACCGAGATCTTGGCGCGCATCCCCGGATCGCGGGCGGCGCCCAGGATCTCGATCAACCCCTGGCCGACTTCGGGCACCTCGATCTTGAAGAGCTCGACCAGAAACTCATTGGCCGTGCGGCTGACGAACAGTTGCGGCCCCCGCGGCTCTGAGCGGACGTCACGCAGGTAGCCGCGAATACGGTCGTTGGGTCGCACAGCCTCCCGCGGGATCAGATCTTCGCGGGAGACTAGAGCCTCGGTGTTCTCGCCCAGATCGATGATGGCGCTACCGCGCTCCATACGCTTGACCGAGCCGTTGACCAACTCGCCGATACGGTGCTGGTAAGCGTCAACGATCTGCGCCCGCTCGGCCTCGCGCACCTTCTGCACGATGACCTGCTTGGCAGTCTGCGCGGCGATGCGGCCGAAGTCGACCGATTCGATGGGCTCCTCGACATACCCGCCCACTTCGGCGTTCTCATCACGCTCCCGGGCACGCTCCAGGCTGATCTGGCGCTGCGGCTCCTCCACCGACTCTTCGTCGGGGACCACCTCCCAGCGCCGATAGGTGGCGTAATCGCCACTCTGCCGATCGACCGCAACGCGGGCGTCGATGTCCTCCAGATGGCGCTTGCGCGTGGCCGAGGCCAGGGCCGCCTCAATGGCCTCGAAGATCACCTCCCGGTCCACACCCTTCTCATTGGAGGTGGCCTCCACGACCAACAGGATTTCTTTACTCATGCCTCCGACTCCGCTGTTCTGCTGCGGCCGACGCCCTTCACGGCTCGAGATCCAGCCGCGCCCGGTCGATCAGCTCCAGGGGGATGCGCAGCTCGACCCCGTCGACATCGCGCACCCGCACGAATTCACCATCCAGTCCCAGCAGGACGCCCTTGACCCGGCGACGCCCCTCGTAGAGCTCCAGCAGGCGCAGCTTGATCCGCTCGCCGCTGAAGCGGTCGTAATCTGCCGACTTGAAGATCGGCCGGTCCAGCCCCGGCGAAGAGACCTCCAGGTTGTAGGCCCCCTCGATCGGGTCCTCGACGTCCAGCAACCCGCTGACCTGGTGGCTGACCGCTTCGCAATCCTCCAGGCGAATGCCCGCAGGCGTATCGATATAGACCCGCAGCGTGCGATTGCCCTTGGCCCCGGTCAGCTCGACACCGACCAGCTCGTAGCCCAGCCCGGTGACCGTCGGCTCTAGTAACGAGTGAAGCGTCTGGATCTGTGACATCCGGCACCACAAACAAAAAGAGGGCCCAAGGCCCTCCCCCGAGTCCGCCCGTCGGCGAACCGACGGCGGGCGTATCCAAAGAGCCTGCGAGCCCAACCGCCCTCGCAGCTTCAGCGAGCGATTATACACACGCGCCCGGGGACAAAAAAGCGCGCCCCGCCGTAGGACCAGCAGCGCCTGCCACTCAGGCGCGCATAAAAAAGGCGGCCAGCGGCCGCCTTCTCGGTGTTGGTAGCGGGGGCAGGATTTGAACCTGCGACCTTCGGGTTATGAGCCCGACGAGCTACCAGACTGCTCCACCCCGCAACTGTTAAAGGGGATTATACGGGGACCCTATGCAAACATCAAGCCGCTGCGCCCCCACTCCTCCCCGGCCCCCTAAAGGCCCAAAGCCGCCTGGCACAGCGCGATCAGGCGCTCCGGGAAGATCCCCAGCACCAGGACCGCGACGCCGTTGACCACCACGAGGCTGCGGATCGCCGAGGAGGCGCCGGGAGCCGGCAGCGTATCCGCATCCACCTCGGCCTCCGGGCGGTCGAAGTAGACGACCTTGAGAACCCGCAGGTAGTAGAAGGCGCCCACCACGGCCGCCACCACGGCAAAGATCGCCAGCGGGATATGGCCCGCCTCGACGGCGGCCTGGAGGACCAGGTATTTCGCGTAGAAGCCCACGGTACCGGGGATGCCCGTCATCGACACCAGCACCAGCAACAGCACGCCGGCGTAGACCGGGTGGCGCTCATTGAGCCCGCGCAGATCGGCAATCTCCTCGGCCTCGAAACCGGAGCGCGCCAACACCGTAATCATCCCGAAGGCGCCGGCCGCCATGATGCTGTAGGCGATTGTGTAGAACAGGGCCGCCGCATGACCGGCATCCGTCCCGGCCGTGAACCCAACCATGATGAAGCCGGCGTGGGCGATGGCCGAATAGGCCAGCATGCGCTTGAAGTTGGTCTGCACGATGGCGATCAGGTTGCCAACCAACAGCGAGGCGACGGCCAGGATCATCAGCATCGGCTCGAGCTGCTCGTGCATCGGCCCCAGCCCGTCAACGAGCAGGCGCATGAACAGCGCCACCGCCGCAACCTTGGGCGCGGTGCTCAGGAACAGCGTCACCGGCGTCGGGGCGCCCTGATAGACGTCCGGCACCCAGGCGTGGAACGGCGCGGCCCCGAGCTTGAAGGCCACGCCCACCAGCATGAACACCACGCCGAAGAGCAACATCAGCGGATCGGAGTGACGGCCGGCCACCTCGGCGATCACCGACAGCTCCAGGCTCGCCGTGGCGCCGTAGACCATCGACATGCCGTAGAGCAGGATCCCCGAGGCCAGCGAACCGAGGACGAAATATTTCATCGCCGCCTCGGCCGCCTGGCGCGAATCACGGTGGTAGGCCACCAGCGCGTAGAGCGCCAGCGACAGCAGCTCCAGGCCGAGGTAAAGGCTCAGCAGACTCCCCCCGGAGGCGATCACCAGCATGCCCAGGTTGGCGAACAGCGCCAGCAGGTAGAACTCCCCCTGGAGCAGGCCGCGGTCCCCCAGGTAGGGCCGCGTATAGGCCAGGGCGAGCACCGACAAGAGCGCTACGGAGGCCTTCACCACGGCACCCAGCGAATCGGCCATGTAGTGGCCCGAGAAGGTCACCTCGTTCACGCCCCACTGGGTACTCAGGGCCAGCACTGCGGTGACCAGCAGCGCTCCCTGGGTCAGGTAAAAGGTCGCGCTACGCCGGGGATCGCTGGAGAAGAGGTCCACCACCAGCACACCGCAGGTGGCCGCCAGCAACCAGATTTCCGGCAGCGCCAGGGAGAAATCGGGCGTCTCGAAGCTCATTGCCTCTCCTTCCTTACCGGGCAGCCGGGAGCGCTGCAGAGACGTCGTTCAACAACTCGACCAGGGTCGGCTCCGCCACGGCGACCAGCGCCTGCGGGTAGACGCCGACACCGATCACCAGCACCGCGAGCACGCCAAGCAGCAGGAACTCGCGCCGGTCGAGGTCGTTCAGAGCCGCCACCCGCTCATTGGCCACCGGCCCGAACACCACCCGCTTGACCAGCCACAGCGAGTAGGCAGCCCCCACGATCAGGGTCAGACCAGCGATGGCGGCGTACCAGAAACTGGCCTGGTAGCTGCCGAGGATGACCAGGAACTCGCCGACAAAGCCCGACGTCCCCGGGAGGCCCGCGTTGGCCATGGCAAAGACCACGAACAGGGCGCCGAAGATCGGCATGCGGTTGATCACCCCGCCGTAGTCGGCAATATTCCGGGTGTGCATCCGGTCGTAGAGCACCCCGACGCAGAGGAACAGCGCCGCCGAGATGAAACCGTGGGAGATGAGCTGGACGTAGCCGCCGGTCATCGCCATCAGCGCACCGTCCCCTGCCTCGGCACCCAACCCGGCCTGGAAGATCACGAAGAACCCAAGGGTGGCGAAGCCCATGTGGGCGATCGACGAGTAGGCGATCAGCCGCTTCATGTCTTCCTGCACCATCGCCACCAGACCGATGTAGACGATGGCGATCAGCGACATGGCAATGACCAGCCAGGCCAGCTCCTGGCTCGCTTCCGGTGCGATGGGCAGCGCAAAGCGCAGGAACCCGTAGGCCCCCATCTTCAGGGTGATCGCCGCCAGGATCACCGAACCCCCGGTCGGCGCCTCGGTGTGCGCGTCCGGCAGCCAGGTGTGCACCGGCCACATGGGCACCTTGACGGCGAAAGCCGCCAGCAGCGCCAGGAAGATCAGGATCTGCGCCTCCAGCCCGATGCTCAGGCCGTGGAAGTCGAGCACACCGAAGCTGCCCGCCTCCCAGCGCAGGTACAGGAAGGCGATGAGCATCAGCACGGAGCCGAGGAAGGTGTAGAGGAAGAACTTGATGGTCGCGTAGATGCGGTTGGCGCCGCCCCACATGCCGATGAGCAGGAACATCGGCACCAGCATCGCCTCCCAGAAGACGTAGAAGAGGATGGCGTCCAGCGCGGCGAAGACGCCGATCATCAACCCTTCCATGACCAGGAAGGCGCCCATGTACTGCGCCGGCCGGTAGGTGATGCCGCTGCGTCCGGCGATCACCACCAGCAGCGTTGCAAAGGCGGTCAGCACCACCAGCGGCATCGAGATCCCGTCCACACCGAGGTGGTAATGGATGTCGAAGGTCGGCACCCAGTCGCGCTTCTCCACGAACTGCATGCCGCCCCCGGGCTCGAAGGCGAACCAGAGGACCAGGCTGAACAGGAATGTCAGCCCCGCCACACCGGTGGCCAATTCCCGGACCGCCACCTCCGAGCGCCGGCCCACCGCCAGCACCGCGGCACCGCCGAGGATCGGCAGCCAGATAATCAGGCTAAGCAACCAACCGTCGAACATCCGTTCTTCCCCTGCGTTCTTGCGCGTCCGTCCCGAAGCCGCGCACTAGGCGAACAGCGTTCGCACAACGAAGAATGAGATCAGCAGCAGCACGCCGATGACCATGACGAAGGCGTAGTGGTACAGGTACCCGGTCTGCGAGTACCGCGCCCCGGCGGCGATACGACCGATCAAACGGGCCGTACCGTTGACCAGCAGCCCGTCGATCAGCCAGCGATCCCCGGCCTTCGACAGCAGGCCGGCGAACGCCCGACCGCCATCCGTGAAGCCGCGGATATAGAGCCAGTCGAACCCGTACTTGTGCTCGAGCACCCGCTCCAGCGGCCGCAGGGGCGCCACCACCTGTGCCCGCAGGTCGGGGCGGCGCAGGTAGAGCAGCCAGGCGACGAAGACCCCGGCCAGCACCAGGTAGAGCACCGGTGTCACCAGCGCGTGGGCCATGAAGCCCAGCACGCCGTTATATCCTTCGGCCAGGCGGTCCAGCCCGGTCTGTTCGGCGAGCACGCGGATCGAGCCATCGGCGTAGAAGAAATCGCCCATGACCATCGGCCCGAAGGTGAACAGGCCGATCAGCACCGAGGGCACAGCCAGCAACACCAGCGGTACGGTAACCACCAGTGGGCTCTCATGCAGATGCTTGCGGGCGTGCTCGTCCATGCGCTCCTCGCCGTGAAAGACCATGAACAGCAGCCGGAAACTGTAGAGCGCAGTGACGAAGACGCCGAGCACCAGCAACCAGTAGGCGAAGGTCGCCCAGCCCCCGGCGGAGTACCCCACGGCCTCGATGATGGCGTCCTTGGAGAAGAAACCGGAGAAGCCCGGGATGCCGATCAGCGCCAGGGTGCCGAGCAGCATGGCGACATAGGTCACCGGCATGTACTTGGCCAGCCCCCCCATCTTGCGCATGTCCTGCTCGTGATGCAGGGCGATGATGACCGACCCGGCACCGAGGAAGAGCAGCGCCTTGAAGAAGGCGTGGGTGAACAGATGGAAGACACCGGCGGCGTAGGCCGAGACGCCCAAGGCGGCGACCATGTAGCCGAGTTGCGAGAGCGTCGAATAGGCGATGACCCGCTTGATGTCGTTCTGCACCAGGCCGATCAGCCCCATGAAGAAGGCCGTCAGCGCACCGACCACCAGGACCACGGTCAGCGCCACGGTGGACAGCTCGAAGACCGGCGACATGCGGGCGACCAGGAAGATGCCGGCGGTCACCATGGTGGCGGCGTGGATTAGGGCCGAGATGGGCGTCGGGCCCTCCATGGAGTCGGGCAGCCACACGTGGAGCGGGACCTGGGCCGACTTGCCCATGCAGCCGATGAAGATCAGCAGCGCGGCGACCGTCACCAGGCTCCACTCGGCGGCGCCGAAGAGGTTCAGCGTCCGGCCGGGATCGGCTTCCACCGCCGCGAAGATCTCGCCGTAGTGGAGCGTACCGAAGGCCCCGGCGAGCACGGCGATCCCCAGCAGCAGCCCCAGGTCGCCCACACGATTAACCAGGAACGCCTTGAGGTTGGCGAAGATGGCGCTCTCGCGGGTGTACCAGAAGCCGATCAGCAGGTACGAGACCAGGCCGACGGCCTCCCAGGCAAAGAACAGCTGCAGCAGGTTGTTCGCCATGACCAGCATCAGCATGGCGAAGGTGAACAGCGCGATGTAGCTGAAAAACCGCTGATAGCCTGGGTCGTCGTGCATGTAGCCGATGGTGTAGATATGAACCATCAGCGCGACAAAGGTCACGGTGGCCATCATCACCGCGGTGAGCCGGTCGACCAGGAAGCCGATCTCGAAGCTCAGGTCGCCCACCGAGGCCCACGTGTAGACGGTGAAGTCCACCGGCTCCAGGTCGCCCCAGATCAGGCCGTAGAGCACCCAGAACGACAGGGCACAGGAGATGGCGACACCGAGAATGGTCACCCAGTGGGCGCCGGCACGGCCGACCCAGCCGCCGGCCAGGCCGGCGATGGCAGCCGCGGCCAGCGGGAAGAGGACGATGGCGTAGAGGACCGTCTCCATGGCTTACCCCTTCATCGCATCCATGGCGGCGACGTTGATGTCACCGCGTGAACGGAACAGGACCACGACGATGGCCAGACCGATGGCCGCCTCCGCCGCCGCCACCGTGAGGATGAAGAAGACGAAGATCTGCCCGGCCATATCCTCCAGATAGGCGGAGAAGCCGATGAAGTTGATGTTGACGGCGAGCAGGATCAGCTCGATGCACATCAACAGCAGGATCACGTTCTTCCGGTTGAGGAAGATGCCTGCCACGCCGAGGGAGAACAGCAACGCCCCCAGGATCAGGAAATCGGACAGCTCGATCATTGGGCCTTCCCGCTTGCCTTCGCTAGTCGTTTGCCCGGCTTCGGGCCCTTAGTTCTGCCTATGGTCCTGCCGCCGCGAGGACTTCATGCGCACCAGACGCAGGCGGTCGTCCTTCTTCACCGACAGCTGCCGGGACACGTCCTGCTTATGCGTCCCCTCGCGCCGGCGCAGCGTCAGGGTGATCGCGGCGACGATGGCCAGCAGCAGGATCACCGCCGCGATCTCGAACGGGTAGACGTAGACCGTGTACAGCACCCCACCGATGGCCTGGATGTTGTTCACGTCTGCCGCCGGCTCGGGGATCGTGCCGCTGATCAGATCCGCCCGCTCCGAGACGATGACCGCCACCAGCTGCGCGGCCATCAGCACTGCGACCAGGGCCCCCACCGGGAGGTACCGCGTGAACCCCTCGCGCATCGGGGCGATGTTGATATCGAGCATCATCAGCACGAAGAGGAAGAGCACCATCACCGCGCCGACGTAGACGAGCACCAGCGCGATCCCCAGGAATTCGGCACCGGCAAGTACCCAGATCACCGCGGCGTTGAAGAACGCGAGCACCAGGAACAACGCCGCGTGGACCGGGTTGCGCACCGAGATCACCATGGTCGCTGCGAACAGCAGCACCCCGGCGAAGATGTAGAAGATCACCTGTTCCATAAGCCCGAGGCTCCCATTACCGGTAGGGCGCATCGGCGGCGCGATCGGCCGCCAGCTGGCTCTCGTACTTGTCACCCATGGCCAGCAACTTCTGCTTATCGGCGACCCGCTCGTCACGACGCTCCATGTGGAAGGTGTCGAGCCGGGTCAGGACGATGGAGTCCACCGGGCACGACTCCTCGCAGAAGCCGCAGTAGATGCACTTGAACATGTCGATGTCGTAGCGAGTGGTTCGCCGCGTGCCGTCGGCGCGCTGGTGCGAATCAATGGTGATCGCCAGCGCCGGGCACACCGCCTCGCAGAGCTTGCAGGCGATGCAGCGCTCCTCGCCGTTGGGGTAGCGGCGCAGGGCGAGGTGCCCCCGGAATCGCGGCGACTTCGGCGCCCGCTCCTCCGGGAACTCCAGCGTGATACTGCGCCGGAATACCATGTGGCGCGCAGTCAGCCGCAGCCCGCGCAGCAGCTCCGTGAACAGGAAGCTGTTCAGATAGTCGTTCAGCGGTCTCATGACCGTACCCCCATCAGAACCAAGGACCGACGCCGCCGTAGACCAGGCCAGTCAGCACCACCAGCCACACCACGGTGCCCGGGATCAGAACCTTCCAGCCCAGCCGCATGAGCTGGTCGTAGCGGTAGCGCGGGAAGGTAGCGCGGAACCACAGATAGCAGAAGGCGAAGAAAGCGGCCTTCGCGAACAGCCACACGATCCCGGGGACCCAGTCAAAGGCCGGCCCGAGGACCGGCAGCCCCTCGAAGGGTGAGTGCCAACCGCCCAGGAACAGGGTCGCCGCCAGGAACGAGATCAACAGCATGTTGGCGTACTCGGCCAGGAAAAAGACCGCAAAGGCCATCCCCGAGTACTCCACGTGGAACCCGGCGACGATCTCCGACTCACCCTCGGCGATGTCGAACGGTGCCCGGTTGGTCTCGGCCACGCCCGAGATCCAGTAGATCAGGAACAGGGGCAACAACGGCAGCCAGAACCACTCCCAAAAAGGGCCAGCCTGGGCATGGACGATGCCGCTCAGGTTCATAGTCCCGGCAGCGATCAGCACGCCCACCAACGCGAAACCCATCGCGATCTCATAGGAGACGACCTGAGCCGAGGCCCGCAGCGTACCGAGCAGGGCGTACTTGGAGTTGGAAGCCCAACCGGCGATGATCAATCCGTACACGCCCAGCGAGGTCATCGCCAGGATGTAGAGCAGCCCCGCATTGATGTCCGCAACCACCAGGCCATCATCGAAGGGGATCACCGCCCAGGCCGCCAGCGCCGGCATGATGGCCATCGCCGGTGCGATCAGGAACAGCGTCCGGCTGGCGTAGGTGGGGATGGTGATCTCTTTGAACAGGAGCTTCAGCGCATCGGCAATGGGCTGCAGCAACCCGCGGGGGCCGACGCGGTTAGGCCCGCGGCGATCCTGCATGTGGCCAATCACCCGCCGCTCGACGTAGGTGAAATAGGCCACGGCCAGGAACAGCGGGATCAGGACGGCCCAGATCTTGGCGAACTGCCAGAAGAGTGTCTCGTACATGCCCTCGATCGTCCTTTTCTGCGGCCCTGCGGCCTAGAGCGCTTCCAGCGAGACGGTCCCGTACGGGCCGCCGAGCGCCGCGCGCTCATCCAGCCCGGCGGGGATCCAGGCCACGCCTGCCGGCACGGCGTCGTCGACGACCAGCGGCAATTCCGCCACCCCGCTGTCCGAACGCACCCGGACGCAGCGCGGCTGCGCCTCGGAAAACCCGAGTTCGGCGGCCGTCTGCGCAGCCAGCACCACCTCGGCTCGACCGGCGATCGGTGCCTGCTGCAGCGGCAAGGAACGGCGCACCAGCGGGTCGCCGGCATAGATCGGCACCCCACCGGCCAGCGCCAGACCCTGCCCAGGGGACGCCGGAGCGGTCACCGCCCTGGCCGGATACCGGGAGCCAGGCTCCAGATCCCGACACAGACCGGCGAGCTCGCCGTATACGTCGGCGATGTCGTTGTACTCGAAACGCTCCAGCCCCAAAACCGTGCCCAGGGCACGCAGGATTCGCCAGCCGGGCCGTGCCTCACCCTGAGGCTCGGCGACCCCGCGGCAACTTTGCCAGCGGCCTTCGTTGTTGACGTAGGTGCCGGCGCTCTCGCCGAATGCCCCCATCGGCAGCAGGACGTCGGCCTGGGCGCGCAGTTGTTCATCCGCGAAGGCGGTCACCGCCACCACCTCCTCGGCTTGCTCCATCGCCTGCCGGGCGGCTTGCGGATCCCACAGGTCGCGGGTCGGCTCCACATTCAACAAGAGATAACCCTTGAGGCCGGCGCGCAGCATGCCGTCGGCACTGCGCCCCGCCGGTCGTGCCGGCGCACCGCCGGCCTCACGGTGCGGCACCGCGCCGGCGACCCAGCCGCCGGCGGTATTGCCAGCCTCGGCGAGGACCCCCAGACGACCGTTGGCCAGCTCCGCGATGCAACCGCCCAATGCCCGCAGCGCTGCACCCTGTGGATGGCTGTTCGCCAGGCTGCCGAGCAGGACCGTGGGCCGCTCGGCCGCAGCCAGCCGGCGCGCAACCTCCCGGGCGGAGTCGGTCACCGGGCCGGCCACCTCGGCCAGCCCCTCCGGCAGCGCACGCCCTGACCCCTCGGCCAGGGCCGCCGCCACGGCACCGAGCTCGGCGACCAGCTGCGCCGGCGCCACGGCCCGCTCCACAGCCAGCGGCAGGTTCCAGTCGAAGCGCCGGGGGTTGAGGGCCATGACCTGAGCGCCCGCCCGGGCCGCCTTGCGCAGGCGGTGATGGATCAGTGGCTGCTCGTGTCGGGTGTACGCGCCAACCAGCAGCGCGGCGTCCACCTGCTCCAGCTCGGCGATGCTCTGCCCCAGATACGGGAAGGGCGGCGCCTGCTCCTGGTCGGAGGTGTCCACCTCGCGCAGGCGGTGGTCGACGTTGCCGCTGCCCAGCCCACGCAGCAGGCGCGCGGCCAGATAGAGCTCCTCCAGGGTCGCGCTCGGCGCCAGCAGTCCACCGAGCGCATCGGTCCCGTGGCGCTGGACGACGCCCTGCAGGGCGCCCGCGGCGCGATCCAGGGCGGTCTCCCAGGGCACCTCGTGCCAACGGCCGTCGCGCTTGAGCATGGGCCGTTCGAGCCGATCGGCGTGCTCAACCCCCTCGATGGCGAAGCGGTCGCGGTCAGCGATCCACGTCTCGTTGACGGCCTCGTTCTCACGCGGCACGACGCGCTGGATCCGTCCCCGCAGGGTGTGCAGGGCCAGATTCGACCCCACCCCGTCGTGAGGAGAGACCGCCGGGAAGCTGAGCAACTCCCAGGGGCGGGCGCGGAAGCGAAACGGCTTATTGGTCAGCGCCCCCACCGGGCAAACATCGACCACATTGGCCGAGAGCTCCGAGTTCAGGCCGGATTCGACATACGTCGAGATCTCGGTGTGCTCCCCACGGCCCATACCACCGAGCTCCTTCTGCCCGGCGACCTCGTCGAGGAAACGGACGCAGCGCGTGCAGTGGATGCAACGCGTCATCTCGGTAGCAACCAGCGGCCCGAGGTCTTCGTCGGCCACCGCCCGCTTGCCCTCGGTGAAGCGTGAAATACCGCGGCCATACCCCATGGAGAGGTCCTGCAGTTCGCACTCGCCGCCCTGATCACAGATCGGGCAATCGAGCGGGTGGTTGATCAGCAGGAACTCCATGACGCCGCGCTGCGCCTTGATGGCCGTTTCCGACGCAGTGCGCACCACCATGCCGTCGGCCACCGAGGTCGCGCAGGCCGGCAGCGGCTTGGGCGCCTTCTCGACCTCGACCAGGCACATCCGGCAGTTGGCCACCACGGAGAGGTGCTTGTGATAGCAGAACCGCGGGATGTGGATCCCATGACGGTCGGTGGCCTGAATCAGCATCTCGCCCTTGCGGGCCTCGATGGAGCAGCCATCGACCTCGATGGTGACCGTCTCCTCGTTCGCACTCATGCCGCCGCCTCCACCGGGGATCGACCGTGCTCGATGTAGTGTTCGAACTCGTGCCGGAAATGCTGAATGAAACTCTGCACAGGCGTGGCCGCCGCTTCGCCGAAGGCGCAGATGGTGTGCCCGGCGATCTGTCCCGGCACCTCTTCGAGCATGCGCAGGTCGTCGTAGGTACCACGGCCCTCGTAGATCCGCTGGACCGCGCGGTACAGCCAGCCCGTGCCCTCACGACACGGCGTACACTGCCCGCACGACTCGGCGTAATAGAAGCGCGTGATCCGGGCGAGAATGCGCACCATATCCGTGGTCTCGTCTATCACGACGACGGCGCCGGAACCGAGCATCGAGCCAGCAGCAGCGATGCTGTCGTAGTCCATATCGGTCTCGAGCATCGTCTCGCCGGGCACCACCGGCGTGGAACTCCCCCCCGGGATCACCGCCTTGAGCCGATGGCCCGCCCGCACGCCGCCGGCCATCTCCAGCAGCTCGCGGAAGGGCGTGCCCATGGGGATCTCGTAGTTGCCCGGACACGCCACGTGCCCGGAGACCGAGAAGATCTTCTCGCCACCGTTATTGGGCTTGCCGAGGTTGAGGAACCACTCGGCCCCGTTGCGGATCACCGCCGGCACCGAGGCAAGGGTCTCGGTGTTGTTGATCGTCGTCGGCTTCCCGTAGATACCGACTTGCGCCGGGAACGGCGGCTTGTAGCGAGGCTGGCCTTTCTTGCCCTCGAGCGACTCCATCAGCGCCGACTCCTCGCCGCAGATGTAGGCGCCGGCGCCGTAGTGGTTGTGCAGCTCGAAATCGAACCCGGAGCCGAGGATATCCCGCCCCAGGTAGCCGGCCTTGCGGGCCTCGGCGACGGCCTGTTCCATGCGCTCGAAGGGCTCGTGGTGGAACTCGCCGCGCAGATAGTTGTACCCGACGGTCGCCCCCATGGCATAGCCGGCGATGATCATCCCCTCGACCACCGCGTGGGGGTTGAAGCGCAGGATGTCGTGATCCTTGCAGGTCCCCGGCTCCGATTCGTCGGAGTTACAGATCAGGTACTTCTGCCCGGCACGGTCGCGTGGCATGAACCCCCACTTGATCCCGGGCGGGAAACCGGCGCCACCGCGCCCGCGCAGGGCGCTCTGCTTGACCTCGTCGACGACCTCCTGGGGCGACATGGGCGTGCGCAGCACGCGCTCGAGGGCCCTGTAACCACCTACCTTGCGGTAGGTCTCCAGGCTCCACGGCTCGTCATAGCCCAGGGTCGTATAACAAACTTGGTTGACCATGACCCCTCCGCGCCCTGCGGCTCAGCTCAGCCCGTCGAGGATCTCGTCGATCCGCTCGCGGGTCAGATGGGTGTAGTAGTGCCCGTCGACGACCATCATCGGCGCCCGCGTACAGGCGGCCAGGCACTCCTCTTCGCGCACCAGCGTGATGCGCCCGTCCGGCGTGGTCTCACCCAAACGGATGCCGAGCTTTTCCTCGGCGTACGCCACCAGCTCGTCGGCGCCGTTGAGGCAGCACGAGATGTTGGTGCAGAAATTCACCTTGTGTCGTCCCACCGGCTCATCGAGGTGGAACATGGAATAGAAGGTCGCCACCTCGAAGGCGCTGGCCCGGGGCATGCCGATATAGTCCGCCGCCGCCGCCACGTGGCTGCGCTCCAGCCAGCCGCCGTTGTCGTCCTGCAGGATATGCAGCGCCGGAATGATGGCCGATGCCCGGCCCTGTTCGTCATCGGGATACTTGGCCAGCCAATGATCGATACGCCGGCGCTGATCCGCGTTCAGGATCTCTGCTTCCACCGTCCGCTCCGTCACCGGTCCACCTCCCCGAAGACCACATCCAGCGAGCCGATCAAGGTCACCACATCGGCCAACATGTAGCCGCGAATCATCTCGTCGGTAGCCGCCAAGTGGTAATAGCACGGCGGCCGAACCTTGAGCCGGTACGGCTTGTTGGCACCGTCCGAGATCAAGTAGACCCCGAACTCGCCCTTCGGCGCCTCGACCGCCGCGTACACCTCGCCGGGGGGCGTGCAGTACCCCTCGGTAAAGAGCTTGAAGTGATGGATGAGGGACTCCATGTCGTCCTTCATCTCTTCCCGGGTCGGCGGCGTGACCTTGGGATCGTCGATACGCACCGGACCCGGGTTGGCTCGCAGCCAATCCACGCACTGCTTGATGATGCGCACCGACTGGCGCATCTCCTCGACGCGCACCAGGTAGCGGTCGTAGGAGTCGCCGTTGACGCCGACCGGGATGTCGAAATCGACCCGGTCGTAGGCAGCGTAGGGTTGCTTTTTGCGCAGGTCCCAAGCCACCCCGGAACCGCGCAGCAGGGGACCCGTGAACCCGAGCTCCACGGCGCGCTCGGCGGAGACCGGGCAGATGTCCACCAGCCGCTGCTTCCAGATCCGGTTCTCAGTCAGCAGCGTCTCGTACTCATCCACGCAGGCCGGGAAGCGCTCGCAAAAATCGTCCAGGAAGTCGAGCACCGAACCCTCCCGGGCGCGGTTCATCTCGCGCAGCTCTTTGTCGCTGCGGTAGGCCGAGGGCTCGTACTTCGGCATCTGATCCGGGAGATCCCGGTGCACCCCGCCGGGCCGGTAGTAGGTCGCGTGCATCCGCGCGCCGGAGACCGCCTCGTAGACATCCATGAGGTCTTCCCGCTCGCGGAAGGTGTACAGGAACGCGGTCATGGCACCGACGTCGAGGCCGTGCCCGCCCAACCACATCAAGTGATTCAGGATGCGGGTGACCTCGTCCATCATCGTGCGGATGTACTGCGCCCGCAGCGGCGGCTCGATCCCCAAAAGCTTCTCGATGGCGCGCACGTAGCCGTGCTCGTTGCACATCATCGAGACGTAGTCGAGCCGGTCCATGTAGCCGATGGACTGGTTGTAAGGCTTGGACTCGGCCAGCTTTTCGGTGGCCCGGTGCAGCAAACCGATGTGGGGGTCGGCACGGCGCACCGCCTCCCCCTCCATCTCCAGCACCAAGCGCAACACCCCGTGGGCGGCCGGGTGCTGCGGGCCGAAGTTCAGGGTGTAGCTCTGGAACTCAGCCATCGGCTTGTCCCTCCGTGCCTTCCGCCTTCTGCGGTGCGGCATAGCGGTTGTCTTCACGGATGACCCGCGGCACCAGCACCCGCGGCTCGATCTCCACCGGGCCGTAGACCACACGGCCTTTTTCGGGGTCGTAGCGCGGCTCGACGTTGCCGATCAGCGGGAAGTCCTTACGGAACGGATGACCCACGAAGCCGTAATCGGTCAGGATGCGGCGCAGGTCCGGATGGCCTTCGAAAACAATGCCGTAGAGGTCGAAGGCCTCCCGCTCGGCCCAGTTGGCGCAGGGCCAGATGCCGGTTACCGACGGCAGGACCGGGAGGTCGTCGTCTTCGGCGAAGCAGCGCACGCGTAGACGGTGGTTGTGGGTCAGCGACAGCAGCTGATAGACCGCCGCGAAGCGCCGACCGGTCTGCTCCTCGATCGACTGCACACCGTAGATGCCGGTCAGGCCCAAGCGCCCGAAGCCCGGCTCCGTAACGCCGCGGCTGAAGCCCGTGCCGGTCGCCGACTCGGTGATCCACTCGTCCTGGCCGTAAGCCGCGTAATCAACCCCGGCAACATCGGAAAGCTGCTCGAAGCGCCACTCGGCACCGTCTCGCAGTTCGGTCATGACCGCCAGCAGGTCGGCAGGCCGGACGTCTGCCGTCACCTCGCCGCGCTCGAGCCAGCAATCGGTCAAACGGCCACCGAAATGGCCGCGGAGCTGCTCTAAGAGGCTCTCGGGCTCAGCCATGACTTTCCCTCAACGTGCGATGGTGTTGGTCCGGCGGATCTTGTTCTGCAGCTGCAGAATGCCGTAGTAGAGCGCCTCGGCCGTCGGCGGACAGCCGGGTACGTAGATGTCTACGGGGACGATGCGGTCACAGCCCCGGGTGACCGAGTAGGAGTAGTGGTAGTATCCCCCACCGTTGGCGCACGAGCCCATGGAGATCACCCATTTCGGCTCGGGCATCTGGTCGTAGACCTTACGCAGGGCCGGGGCCATCTTGTTACAGAGTGTGCCCGCCACGATCATTACGTCGGACTGTCGGGGGCTGGGCCGGAAGATCAGGCCATTGCGGTCCATGTCGTATCGACCCGCCGCAGTGTGCATCATCTCGACCGCACAGCAGGCCAGACCGAAGGTCATGGGCCAAAGCGAACCGGTCCGCGCCCAGTTGATCAACTTATCGGCGGAGGTGGTCACGTACCCCCGCTCTAGGATGCCTTCTACTCCCATTCCAGCGCCCCTTTACGCCACTCGTAGAGCAAACCGATCACAAGAAGTCCAACGAACAGGCCCATGGCCAAGATGCCGAACAGGCCTATATCGTCCAACACAACCGCCCAAGGGAAGAGAAAGGCGATCTCGAGATCGAAGAGGATGAACAGAATGGCGACGAGGTAGTAGCGCACATCGAACTTCATGCGCGAGTCCTCAAAGGCCTCGAAGCCGCACTCGTAAGGCGACTGCTTTTCCGGATCTTCACGCCGAGGACCGAGCACGAACCCGGCAGCCAGAGGCAGGACGCCGAAGACGAGCCCGACGACAATGAAGAGCAGAACCGGAAGGTAATTCTCTAGCATCGTTCGCCGCTCCGCTGGTGGCAACACGAGGCCGGCGCAAGCCCCAACCCCCGTGTCGAACATCGCTGGAGTTTACGGAGCGCTCTGTCTCCGTGTCAACTCAGCGCGTTTCGTAACTTGCTGATTATAAAGACGTTATGGTGCCGAGAAACGATCGTGACGGTTGCGGGATATCAATCCCGGCCGCCAGCGTGACCAAGCGTAAGGCTTCGGGATGGGGAGGGATCGCGCAGGGGCGCGGAGGGTAAGGAGAGATAAATGGTGCCGAAGGCCGGACTCGAACCGGCACGGCTTTCGCCACCGCCCCCTCAAGACGGCGTGTCTACCAGTTCCACCACTTCGGCACGTAGACGTTGTTGCGCGGGCGTTTACCCTGCCCTAACGCGGGAAAGATGATAGCAATCCTTATCCCGCGAATCAATCCCGTGATCGCGGAAACCGGCTACTCTTCTCCTTCCCCCTCCCCAGGCGCCTCCGGCCCCACCGGCTCGCCAGGGGCTTCCGGTGCCGGGGCATCCTCGTCAGCCGGCATATCCGGGGCCGCCGGCGCCTCGGGGTCGGTCTCTTCCTCGTCGTCGCTCTCCAGCACGCCCTCGTCATCGCCGATCACCGAGGCACCGCCACCAACCCCCTGGGCGGCAATCACCGCGAGCCCGAGACTGGTGAGGAAGAAGGTTGTCCCCAAGGTCGCAATCAGCTTGGTCATGAAGGTTGCTGCCCCGCGCGAGCCGAATACGGTGCTCGACGCACCGCTGCCGAAGGCGGCTCCCATGTCAGCGCCCTTTCCCTGGTTCAGCAGCACGAGCACCACCAGGGCTACGGCGATGACGATATGGACGGCAAGCAACGCTTCAAACATGGGTCTACCTCAGCCCTCCGCGGCTGCGTTGTAAATCGAAAGGAAACTGTCGGGATCCAGCGATGCGCCACCGATCAGACCCCCGTCGATATCCGGCTGGGCCAGCAGCTCGGCAGCGTTGTCGGCTTTCATGCTGCCCCCGTAGAGGATGGGCAGTTGATCGGCGATCTCGCCGGCGTCGCGCTCCTGGACGCGCTGCCGAATAAAGGCATGAACCGCCTGCGCCTGTTCCGGCGTGGCGGTACGTCCGGTACCAATGGCCCACACGGGCTCGTAGGCGATCACCGCGCCCTGAAAGGTGGCGCCGCCGACGGCGTCCATCACAGCGTCGAGCTGTTCACCGACCACGGACTCGGTGCGCTCAGCGTCGCGCTCGGCCAGGGTCTCACCAACGCACAGGATCGGGGTCAGCCCGGCATTGCGCGCCGCCACGAACTTGCCGGCCACCCGGCCATTGTCCTCGCCATAGAGCGTCCGGCGCTCGGAGTGGCCGACGATCACGTAGCGGCATCCGGCTTCGAGCAACATGCTCGCCGACACCTCACCGGTGTAGGCGCCCGAGTCGTACTCACTCACGTCCTGGGCGCCCAGTGCGACACCGAAGGGCAGCTGTGAAGCCGCCGCGGCCAGCAGCGGGTACGGCGGACAGACGGCCAACTCGGCATCCCCCGCACTGTCGGCAGCACGCTCCGCCACGCGGCGGACCAGATCCTGGTCGCCGTTCATCTTCCAGTTTCCAGCTATGATCTTGCGCCGCATGCCTAGACCCAACCCTGTCTATCGATTCCTGTGAAGCTGACGAAGCCTATCTACACAAACGCCTGAAATCAAATCGGGTCGGTCGCCGCACCCCGAGCGGCGGTCTCCACGGTAACGGCCAGCCAGTCGGCCAGGCGATTCACCTGCCCCTCGTCCGCGCCCTCGACCATCACCCGCAACAGCGGCTCCGTCCCCGACGGGCGCAACAACACCCGCCCATGGTCACCGAGCTGATGCTCGGCCTCTTCGACGGCCTCGGTCACCGCTGGCAGCCTGATGACGTCCGGGCCGCGTGAGACCGGCACGTTGACCAGTCGCTGCGGATAGTAGTGCATCCCGGCCACCAACTCATCCAGCGGCCGCCCGGTGGTGACCATCGCCTCGAGCACCTGAAGCGCAGAGATCAGCCCGTCTCCGGTGGTGGTCCGGTCGAGGCAGATGATGTGCCCCGAAGACTCGCCGCCCAGTGTGCCGCCGACCTGAAGCAACCGCTCGAGGACGTAACGATCGCCCACTCGGGTCCGCTCTAGCACCAGGCCCAGCTCCTGCAGGGCCACCTCCAGACCGAGGTTGGTCATCTGCGTGCCCACCACCGCCCCGCGGACCTGACCTCGGGCCACACGGGCCGTGGCAATGATGTACAGCAAGCCGTCGCCGTCGATCACCCGGCCGTAGCGATCCACCATGATGACTCGGTCGCCGTCGCCGTCGAAGGCCACACCCACATCGGCAGACGCCTCGACGACCCGCTGGCACAGACGTTCCGGGTGCTGCGAGCCGTGATCGACGTTGATATTCAGGCCGTCCGGCTCGTTGCCGATCACCACCACATCCGCGCCGAGCTCGGCAAGCACCGCCGGTGCCGCCTGATAGGTCGCCCCGTGAGCGCAATCGACGACCACCCGCAGACCCCGCAGATCGATCTGCCGCTGGACAGACCCCTTGCAGAACTCGATATACCGGCCCACCGCGTCGTTGATCCGCGTCGCCCGACCGAGCTCCTCGCAGCGGACCATCTGCGGCGGCCCGTCCTGCAGCAGTCGCTCGATGGCCTCTTCGGTGGCGTCGTCGAGCTTGTACCCGTCGGGGCCAAAGAACTTGATGCCGTTATCGTGATGCGGGTTGTGCGAGGCGCTGATCACCACCCCGGCCCGCGCGTGCAGCGTCCGCGTGAGGTAGGCGATGGCGGGGGTCGGCATCGGCCCGAGCATCAGGCTGTGGACGCCGGCGGCGGCGAAGCCGGCCTCGAGCGCGGACTCGAACATGTAGCCGGACAGACGGGTGTCTTTGCCGATGACCACCTTGCGCTGCCCCTCGCCGGCCAGCACGCGCCCCGCCGCCCAGCCCAACCGCAGGACAAAGTCCGGGGTGATCGGGGCTTCCCCCACCCGGCCACGGATACCGTCGGTTCCGAAGTAGCTTCTTTCCTCGGCCAAGACCTTCTTCCTTTCAGCGCGATTCCTGGGCGGTGGCGGCGGCCGCCGCCACCCGCACCGCGTCAGCGGTCGGCCCCACGTCGTGGGCGCGGATGATCCGAGCCCCCTGGAAAACCGCCACGGCCGCCGCGCCGAGACTACCCGCCAGGCGCTCCTCCACCGGACGATCCAGTAGCTTGCCCACCATGGACTTCCGCGACATCCCTACCAGAACCGGCAGCCCCAGCGCCACGATGCGCTCCAGGTGCCTCAGCAGCTGGTAGTTGTGTGCCAGCGTCTTGCCGAAGCCGAACCCCGGATCGAGCACTATCCGCTCACGGGGCAGACCGGCCGCCTCGGCCGCCGCCACCCGCTCGGCAAGGAACTCACCGACTTCCGCGACAACGTCGTGGTAGCTCGGCGACTCCTGCATGGTCTGCGGCTGCCCCTGCATGTGCATCAGGCAGACCGGCACACCGAGCCCAGCGGCCGCCTCCAGGGCACCCGGCTCCTGCAGCGCACGGATATCGTTGATCAGCCCCGCCCCGGCCGCCACCGCAGCGCGGGCCACCGCAGGCTTGTAGGTGTCCACCGAGATCGGGCAGTCGACCTCACGCACCAAGGCCTCAACCACCGGAATGACGCGCTCGAGCTCCTGATCCAGCGGGACCGGAGGCGCCCCCGGCCGGCTCGACTCACCGCCGACGTCGATCAGGTCGGCCCCCTCGGCGACCATCTGTCGGGCATGTGCGCGGGCCCTATCGAGATCGAGATAGCTCCCGCCGTCCGAGAAGGAGTCGGGGGTGATATTGAGCACCCCCATGACCCGCGGCCGATCCAACGTAAGGGGGCGGTCCCCGCAATGGAGAACCGCCCCGCCGACTGCCGCCCCCATCAGTGCTCGCCTACAGGTCCGCCGATGGGCCCCTCGCGGCCGTCTTTACCTTCGGCCTCGGGCTGGTCATCGGCCCCGGCAGTCTCACCCTCGTCGCCCGAGCCACCACCGTGATCCCGATCCTGCCACCCTTTGGGCGGTCGCGGCTCGTCGCCCCGCATGATGTCGTCGATCTGATCGCGGTCGATGGTCTCGTACTTCATCAGCGCATCAGCCATCAGGTGCAGCTTCTCCAGGTTCTCCTGGAGGATCTTCTCAGCCGCAGTGTAGTTGTTGTCGATCACTGCGCGCACTTCTTCGTCGATGGCGTGCTGCGTCTCGTCGGAGACGTCCTTCTGCTGCGCCATGGAGCGGCCGAGGAACACCTCGCCCTCCTCCTCGCCGTAGGCGAGCGGACCGAGCCGCGCCGAAAGCCCCCACTTGGTGACCATGTTGCGGGCAATCTCGGTGGCCCGCTGGATGTCGTTCTGGGCACCGGTAGTGACCCGGTCGTTGCCGAAGATCAGCTCCTCGGCAATCCGCCCACCGAAGAGGCTGGCGATCATGCTGTCCAGGCGCTGCTTGGTGTAGCTGTAGCGATCCTCCTCAGGAAGGAACATGGTCACGCCCAGCGCGCGCCCCCGCGGGATGATCGTCACCTTGTGAACCGGATCGTGCTCCGGGGTGAGCAAGCCGACGATGGCGTGCCCGGCCTCGTGGTAGGCCGTGAGCTTCTTCTCGTCCTCTTTCATCACCATGGACTTGCGCTCGGAGCCCATCATGATCTTGTCCTTGGCCTGCTCGAAGTCCGTCTGATCGACGGCCTCCTTGTTGGCTCGGGCCGCGAACAGCGCTGCCTCATTGACCAGGTTCTGCAGGTCGGCGCCGGAGAAGCCCGGCGTCCCGCGGGCGATGATCTCGGGCCGGACATCGTCCGCCGTCGGTACCTTGCGCATGTGCACGTTGAGGATCTGCTCACGCCCTCGGACATCGGGCAGCGGCACCACCACCTGACGGTCGAAGCGCCCCGGACGCAGCAGCGCCGGGTCGAGGACGTCGGGACGGTTGGTGGCAGCGATGACGATGATCCCTTCACTGCCCTCGAATCCATCCATCTCGACGAGCATCTGGTTCAGCGTCTGCTCGCGCTCATCGTGCCCACCGCCGAGACCGGCCCCACGCTGCCGCCCCACGGCGTCGAGCTCGTCGATGAAGATGATGCACGGGGCCTGCTTCTTCGCCTGCTGGAACATGTCGCGAACCCGCGAGGCGCCGACACCGACGAACATCTCGACGAAGTCCGAACCGGAGATCGAGAAGAACGGCACCCGGGCCTCCCCGGCGATCGCCTTGGCGAGCAGGGTCTTGCCGGTTCCCGGAGGACCCACCATGAGCACGCCCCGCGGGATCGTCCCGCCAAGCTTTTGGAATTTGCTCGGGTCACGCAGGAAGTCCACCAGTTCCTTGACGTCCTCCTTGGCCTCATCGCAACCGGCCACGTCCGAGAAGCTGTGCTTGCTCTGCTCCTCGGTCATCATCTTGGCCTTGCTCTTGCCAAAGGACATCGCCCCGCGGCCACCGCCGCCTCCCTGCATCTGGCGCATGAAGTAGATCCACACGGCGATCAGCAGCAGGAAGGGCGTCCACGAGATGAGGATCTGCATGAGCATGCTGTCGCTTTCAGCCTGCTCGGCATCGATGGTGACGCCGTGCTCAAGCAGTTCGCCGATCAGCGCGCGGTTGTCGACCTCCGGGTTGAAGGTCCGGTACTCGTTGCCGTCGGCGTGCTGGATGGTGATCTCCTCACCCCGGATCAGCACCTCGCGGATGTTCCCCCGCTCGACCTCGTTGAGGAACTCCGAGTAGGGAACCTTCTCGGTCACATCCGCCGATTGTTCCTGGAAGTTGCTGAATACGGACATCAGCACGACGGCGATGATGACCCAAAGGATCAAATTCTTGGCCATGTCGCTCACGGCGTCACCTCAATCTGCCTGAATCCGGCACCTGACAGGCACCTTACTATACCGTCGGACCACGAGCCAGAAGGTAAACCTCCCGACTCCCCGACCTGGAGGCATCCGGCTTACGGGAAAGTACGCGGGAGAAGCGGCGGGTCAGGTCCCCGCGGAACGCGTCGAATCCCTCGCCGTGGAAGACCTTAACTAGAAAGTCGCCATTCTTATGCAGGAATTGACCAGCAAAGTCGGCGGCAAGTTCCGCCAGCCCCATGGCTGCCGGCTGGTCCACTGCGTTGTGACCGGTCAGATTCGGCGCCATATCCGAGAGCACGATATCCACCGGGCGGCCCTCCAGGGCCCTCTCGACGGCGCGTAACCCCTCATCCGTGGAGAAGTCGGCGTGCAGGAACGTGACCCCAGGCAGCGGATCCATCTCCAGCAAGTCGATGGCGACCACCCGCCCGGCCGAGCCGACCTTCGGGGCCACCAGCTGCGACCAGCCGCCGGGCGCCGCCCCCAGGTCGACCACCACCTGCCCGGGCCGAAAGAGCCCGTCACGCTGATCGATGGCCTCCAGCTTGAGCGCCGCCCTGGAGCGCCACCCCTCGGCCCGGGCACGGCGGACAAAGGGGTCGCTCTCGTGCCGGCTCCGCCGAGCCTGCGAGTTGCACCCTCGCCGACGCCGCCTACAAGTTGCCATGCTCACGGCCCTCCGCCAGTCTGCGACGCGCCAGCACGCGCACGCGCAACGCCACCCAACCGCCCCCCAGGCAGGCCGCCGCCAGCACGCCGACGACTTCTTGCCAGGCGGCGATATCCAGTCCCAGTGTCAGAAAGTAGACGGCCACGACCAGCAGGACCACCACCCCCAGCTCGATCTTGGCGTCGCGCAGGGGACCGCCGCTTGCCCGGACCACGCCACGGCGTGGTAGCCTCCCCGATCTATAGTCACCAGGCACCCGACACCTCCATGCAGTTAGACCCGGATCAACTCAAGCAGCTACGCCGGCTCGGCCACGCCCTCAAGCCTGTCGTCCTGACCGGGGCCGCCGGCCTCAGTGAGGGAGTCTTGGAGGAGATCGAGCGGGCCTTGGACGACCACGAGCTGATCAAGGTCAAGCTCGCCGGCGCCAGCAAGGAAGAACGCCAGGCAATGACCACGGAGATCGCAGAGCAGACCGGCGCCGTCGTGGTGCAGACCATCGGGCGCATCGTGCTCCTCTACCAGGAAAACCCCGAGAAGAGCCAAGTCCTGATCTAGCCGCTCAGCGGCCGGCATCCTCGCTGCTCGGTGTCTCTTCGCCTTCTTCCGGTTGCCGCGGCTCGATTCCGCCGGCGACCAGGACCAGTGCCATGGCGCTAGCGACCATGTAAAGGCTCTCGGCGGCGCGCAGGGCCGAGAGGTACCCGACCTCGCCGGCCTGCTCGGTCAACGCCGCCATTGGCGGCCGGACCCAGAACTCCCCCACGGCCACCACCACGGTCAGCAGCACCAGCAGCCAAAGGCGCCAGTGTGCGGCCAGCGGACGAATCCGGTGGCGCAGCTGAGTCGCGATCAGCAGCGCAGCACAGACCAGCACCACCCAGACCGCCGTCCCGGTGACCTCGCCAACCAATGCCGCCGCCTGCGCGGTGTCTTCCAGGGTGCGGAACAGCAGCGGAGAGACGATGT
Source organism: Halorhodospira halophila SL1 (assembly GCF_000015585.1). Classification (NCBI taxonomy): domain Bacteria; kingdom Pseudomonadati; phylum Pseudomonadota; class Gammaproteobacteria; order Chromatiales; family Ectothiorhodospiraceae; genus Halorhodospira; species Halorhodospira halophila. Next base: position 1,946,856 of record NC_008789.1, read on the forward strand.
AGCCACCGCTCCACAGCGCGCCGGCCAGCACCGTCAACATTACCCGCTCTGCGGCGCGGATCAGCACCGCACCTCCACAGCCAGCCCGCACCGTCCGGGACTATTCATACCGAACCTCGACGATCTCGTAGGTCCGCTCTCCGCCCGGGGCCTGAACCACAGCCTCGTCACCCTCCTCCTTGCCGATCAGGGCGCGGGCGATGGGCGAATTGACCGAGATCAGGTGTTGCTTGATGTCCGCCTCGTCCTCGCCAACGATCTGATAGGTGACCGTCTCTTCAGTGTCCGTGTCTTCAAGCGCCACAGTGGCGCCGAAGACAATCTTCGGCGCCGCCTGGACCGCAGCCGGATCGATGATCTGGGCATTGGACAGCTTGCCCTCGATCTCCTGGATTCGGCCCTCGATAAAGCTCTGTTGCTCGCGCGCGGCGTGGTACTCGGCGTTCTCCTTCAGATCGCCGTGCTCACGCGCCTCGGCAATGGCCTGAATAACCCGCGGCCGGTCTTCGTGCTTGAGCCGGTGAAGCTCTTCACGCAGCTTCTCTGCACCACGAATCGTCAACGGTATCTTGCTCATCCCGTCATCTCCCTGTGCAGGGCATCGAGGGGGCGGGCCTCCCAGTCCTTCATGTGATCCAGCGCCAGGCACGTCGCCCGAGCGCCCGCGATGGTCGTCGTGTAACAGACCTTGCGCTGCAGCGCCTCGCGGCGGATCGAGTAGGAGTCGGCGATGGCCTGCCGCCCCTCGGTGGTGTTCACGATCAGGTCGATCTCGTCGTTCTTGATGGCGTCCACGACATGCGGCCGTCCCTCAATGACCTTGTTGATCCGGCGCACCTCCAGGCCCGCCTCTTCGAGGGCGGCCGCTGTGCCATGGGTGGCGATCAAGCGGAAACCGCGTCGGACCAAGTCCCGCGCCACCTCCACCGCTGCCTCCTTGTCCACTTCACGCACGCTGACAAAGGCACAGCCGCCCCGCGGCAGGGTCACCCCCGCAGCCAGCTGCGCCTTGGCGTAGGCCTCTCCGAAACAGGCGCCAATACCCATCACCTCTCCGGTAGATTTCATCTCCGGACCCAGGATGGGATCGACACCGGGGAATTTGAGGAACGGGAAGACCGCCTCTTTGACCGAATAGTAGTTGGGAATGACTTCGCTCACCACCCCCTGCTCGGCCAGCGTCCGGCCGGCCATGCACCGCGCAGCCACCTTGGCCAGGGGCACACCGCAGGCCTTGGAGACGTACGGCACCGTCCGCGAGGCACGCGGATTGACCTCGAGGAGGAAGATGCGCTGCCCCTGGATGGCGAACTGCACGTTCATCAGTCCGACCACACCGAGCTCCCGGGCCAGCAGCCGCACCTGCTCGCGAATCCGGTCCTGCACATCCTGCCCCAGGGTGTAGGGCGGGATGGAGCAGGCGGAGTCCCCGGAGTGGACGCCGGCCTGCTCGATGTGCTGCATGATCCCGCCGATGACCACCTGGTCGCCGTCGCTGACGGCGTCCACATCCACCTCCACGGCGTCGTCGAGGAAGCGGTCAAGCAGGACGGGCGAGTTGTGCGAGACCCGCACCGCCTCATTCATGTACTGGCGCAGCTCGCTCTCCTCGTAGACGATCTCCATCGCCCGCCCGCCGAGCACGTACGAAGGGCGCACCACCAGCGGGTAACCGATCTCGGCAGCCAGCTGAAGCGCCTCGGTCTCGGTCCGGGCGGTGCGGTTCGGCGGCTGCATCAGGTCGATCCGTCCGATGAGCTCCTGGAACCGCTCCCGGTCTTCGGCCAGGTCGATGGAGTCCGGGCTGGTGCCGATGATCGGTGTCCCGGCAGCCTCCAGCTCGCGGGCAAGCTTCAGCGGCGTCTGCCCACCGTACTGGACGACCACCCCATCCGGCTGCTCGGTCTCCACCACCTCGAGCACGTCCTCCAGGGTCAGCGGCTCGAAGTACAGCCGATCCGAAGTGTCGTAGTCCGTCGAGACCGTCTCGGGGTTGCAGTTGACCATGATGGTCTCGTAGCCGTCCTCGCGCAGCGACAGCGATGCGTGGACACAGCAGTAGTCGAACTCGATCCCCTGGCCGATGCGATTCGGGCCGCCACCAAGGACCATGATCTTCTTGCGCCCGGTGGGCTCGGCCTCGCACTCCTCCTCGTAGGTCGAGTAGAGGTACGCCGTGGCGGTGGGGAACTCGGCGGCGCAGGAGTCCACCCGCTTGAACACCGGCCGCACGCCGAGCTCACGGCGACGCTGCCGCACCTGCGCCTCGGTAACGCCCCACAGGCTGGCCAACCGGGCATCGGAGAAACCGCGGCGCTTGAGCCGCAGTAAGGCACCGGCATCACAATCGTCCAGCGCGCTCGCGGCGACCTGCCCCTCCACGGCGATCAGTTCCTCGATCTGCGCCAGGAACCACGGATCGATGGCCGTCATCCCGTGGACCTCGTCCAGGGTAAAGCCGACCCGGAAGGCGTCACCCAGATGCAGGACCCGTTCGGGCGTCGGCTGACGCAACGAGTGGCGCACCGTATCGCGCACATCCTGACGGCTGCGATCGAGCCGCTCGTCGAGCCCGGAAAGGTCCTGCTCCAGACCCCGCAGGGCCTTCTGGAAGGACTCCTGGAAGGTCCGCCCGATGGCCATGACCTCGCCCACCGACTTCATCTGTGTCGTCAGGTAGCACTCGGCCTGGGGGAACTTCTCGAAGGTGAAACGCGGGATCTTGGTGACCACGTAGTCGATGGTCGGCTCGAAGGAGGCCGGCGTCGCCCCGCCGGTGATCTCGTTGCGCAGCTCATCCAGCGTGTAACCGACGGCGAGCTTGGCCGCCACCTTGGCGATGGGGAAGCCGGTCGCCTTGGAGGCCAGCGCCGAGGAGCGCGACACCCGCGGATTCATCTCGATGATCACCATGCGCCCGTTGTCCGGGTTGATGGCGAACTGGACGTTGGATCCGCCGGTCTCCACACCGATCTCGCGCAGCACCGCCAGCGATGCGTCGCGCATCAGCTGGTACTCCTTATCGGTCAGGGTCTGCGCCGGTGCAATGGTGGTGGAGTCGCCGGTGTGCACCCCCATGGGGTCGAGGTTCTCGATGGAGCAGACGATGATGGCGTTGTCGTGCCGGTCCCGCACGACCTCCATCTCATACTCCTTCCAGCCGAGCACCGACTCCTCGAGGAGCACCTCGTTGGTGTAGGAGAGGTCGAGCCCGCGCTCGACGATCTCGTTGAACTCCTCGCGGTTGTAGGCGATGCCGCCGCCGGAGCCGCCCAGGGTGTAGGAGGGGCGGATGATCACCGGGAAGCCCATGCGTGCCTGCGCCGCCTGGGCCTCGGCCATGGAACGGGCCAGCTCGGCCCGCGGCGTCTCCAGACCGATGCGGGCCATCGCCGCGCGAAACGCCTCGCGCTCCTCAGCCTTGTCGATCGCCTCCCGGCTGGCGCCAATCATCTCGACGCCGTATCGCTCCAGCACGCCGTGCTTGACCAGATCGAGGGCACAATTCAGCGCCGTCTGCCCGCCCATGGTGGGCAGCACCGCATCCGGCTGCTCCCGCTCGATGATCCGCGAGACCGTCTGCCACTCCACCGGTTCGATATAGACCGCGTCGGCGGTCTCCGGGTCGGTCATGATGGTCGCCGGGTTGGAGTTCACCAGGATGACCCGATAGCCCTCCTCGCGCAGGGCCTTGCAGGCCTGCGCACCGGAGTAGTCGAACTCGCACGCCTGGCCGATGACGATGGGGCCGGCGCCGATGATCAGGATCGATTGGATGTCAGTTCTTTTCGGCATGATTCGAGAGTGCTCGGGGTCCAGTGGTCGGCGATCGGCTGTAGAGAAGAAGCTGCGCGGCGCTTAGCCCTGCTCCATCATCTCGACGAAGCGCTGGAACAGCGGCCGCATGTCGTGGGGGCCCGGGCTCGCCTCCGGGTGCCCCTGGAAGCTGAAGGCGGGCACGTCGGTTCGACGGATGCCCTGCAGCGAGCCGTCGAACAACGAACGGTGAGTCGCCTTCAGGTGGGCCGGCAGGCTGGCCTCGTCCACGGCGAAGCCGTGATTCTGGCTGGAGATCAGCACTTGGCCGGTGGCCAGATCGATCACCGGGTGGTTGGCCCCGTGGTGGCCGAACTTCATCTTCTCGGTCCGCGCCCCGCTGGCCAGCCCCAACAGCTGATGGCCCAGACAGATGCCGAAGGTCGGGATGCGATGCTCGTCGAGGAGCTCGCGGATGGTGGCAACGGCGTACTCCATGGGCTCCGGGTCACCCGGGCCGTTGGAGAAGAACAGGCCGTCCGGCTCCAGCTTGAGGACATCCGCGGCGGCGGTCCGCGCGGGCACCACGGTGACGCGGCAGTCGGCATCGACGAGCAGGCGCAGGATCTGCTGTTTAATGCCGTAATCAAAGGCCACCACGTGGTAGCGCCCGGCATCGCCACGCTCGGCAGCGTCCGCACACCCGTCATCCAGGGTCCAGGTCCCGCGCTGCCAGGGCCTGCGGGTCTTGGTACCGGCCTCTCCGGCCAGGTCGCGCCCGCTCATGCCGCCATACCCCTGCGCCTGAGCCAGTGCCCACGCCTCGTCCAGGGACTCGCCGGCCGCCAGGCAGCCGCCCTGGGCGCCTCCTTCGCGGAGGCGGCGGGTCAGTTTGCGAGTATCGATCCCGGAGATGGCCACCACCCCCTGCTCGCGCAACCACGCTGTCAGTCCCTGCTCGGCACGCCAGTTGCTGGCCCGCGGCGGCACATCACGCACCACCAGCCCAGCCAGCCGGGCGCGATCGTCCTCGCGATCCACACTGTTGATGCCGGTATTGCCGATGTGGGGATAGGTCAGAGTGACGATCTGACCGGCGTAGGAAGGGTCGGTGGCGATCTCCTGATAACCGGTCATGGCGGTGTTGAAAACCACCTCGCCGGTCACGGCCCCGTCGGCGCCCACCGCCTCGCCGTGGAAAACCGTACCGTCCTGGAGGACGAGCAGTGCTGGCCGGGTCAACGCAGCCTCCCCTGGTTGGAGCTGAACGCCCGCCCGGGCACGCCACGGGCGGGGTACGGACATGCAAAAAACGGGAGGGTTCGCCCCTCCCGTCCATGGAGTCGTCAAGCCGCGCCCTGCGGCGCGTGAACGCGGGTATTCTACCGGCCCGGGCAGGAATCTGTCACGGCTTTGTGGCTTTCCCCTGGCGGCGCGGACCCGCCGCTCAATCCTGGGGACTCCGGTGCAGACCGCACTCGCGCCGCGCGGGGTGCTCCCACCACCAGCGCCCGGCACGGATATCCTCGCCGGCGGCTACCGGGCGGGTGCATGGCGCGCAACCGATACTGCGGTACCCCTGATCGTAGAGCTTGTTGTAAGGCACGCCGTGGCTGCGCAGATAACCCCACACGTCGGCCTCCTGCCACTCCGCCAGCGGGTTGAGCTTGATCAGCCCCTGCTCTGGGTCGTGCTCCTCGATCGGTAACTCGCTCCGGGTCGCTGCCTGGGCCCGGCGCATCCCGGTCAGCCAGGCGCGCTGGCCGCTGAGCGCCCGGCGCAGCGGCTCTACCTTGCGCGCGTGGCAGCACGCCTGCCGAGCCTCAAGGCTATGGTAGAACCCGTTGACCCCGAAAGACGCCACCACCTGCTCGACCTCGAACGCCTCGGGGTAGTAGGTCCGCACCACCGGGCCGTAGCGTTCCCGCACCCTCTGCTGCAGCTTGTACGTCTCGGCGTTGAGCCGCCCAGTATCTAAGGTAAATGCGTCAATCCCGGGGGTGTGCGCCCGAATGAGATCGAGCAGGACCATATCCTCGGCGCTGAAACTCGAAGCCAGCACCGCAGGCAGATACTCCGCCTCCACCCGGCGCAGGATGGCGACAGTCCCCTCTATACGCTGCTCCAGCGCAGCGATGTCCGATGGCTCATCTACGATCGCCATGGGCGCACGCACCTCCGTTGGCCGTTACACCTAGAGCGGCTCGGACCTCGCCCCGCGCCGCCTGATTACTGACGTCACCCAAGAATGAGACGCAACGGCGGCCGCGGTGAAATACGGAGACGGCAACCTCTTACCACCATCAGGAATAAGGGGGGGGTCAGCGCCGTAACCGGCACCGCTCTACAAAAACCCCCTTCCAGCCCCTATCATGATCGGTTTCCCAACAAACCTGAGGACGCGCATTGACCGCGCTAGCTGTCTCCGATCTGACCAAGACGTACGCCGGGGGGCAGATCGCCCTGCACGGCATCAACCTGACCGTAGACGCCGGCGCCTTCTTCGGCCTGCTGGGCCCCAACGGCGCGGGCAAGTCGACGCTCATCGGGATCATCTCGACGCTGGTCAACAAAAGCGGCGGCACGGTACGGGTCTTCGGCCACGACCTGGATCGCGACCCCTGGGCGGTCAAGTCCTCCATCGGCCTGGTCCCGCAGGAGTTCAACTTCAACACCTTCGAGACGGTGGAGCAGATTGTCGTCAACCAGGCCGGCTATTACGGCATCCCCCGCCGCCTGGCCCGTCAGCGCGCAGAGCACTACCTCCACAGCCTCGGCCTCTGGGAGCGCCGAGATACAGTCTCGCGCACGCTGTCCGGCGGGATGAAGCGCCGGCTGATGATTGCCCGGGCGCTGATGCACGAGCCGCAACTGCTCGTGCTCGATGAGCCCACCGCCGGCGTGGACATCGAGTTGCGCCGCTCGATGTGGGACTTCCTGCGCCACATCAACGATCAGGGCACGACCATCATCCTCACCACGCACTACCTGGAAGAGGCCGAGAGCCTCTGCAAGGACATCGCGATCATCGATGACGGGCGGATCATCGAGAACACCGACGTCAAGAGCCTGCTCCAGCGCCTGTCGACCCACGCCTTCCTGCTCGATGTCGACCGGATGCCCGAGCCGGTACCAAAGCTCAGCGACTTCGCGCTGCGCCAGGTCGACGACCACGTCCTCGAGGCCGAGGTCCCACGCGGGCGGGCACTGACCGATCTGTTTGCCGCCCTCTCCGAGCACGGGATTACGGTCAGCAGCATGCGCAACAAATCAAACCGCCTCGAGGAGCTGTTCCTGCATCTGGTAGAGAGCAACGACGAGGCCCAACCAACGCCCCACCGCACCGATGGGCAGGAGGTGATCTCTTGAACCGCCCTCAGGGATCCCCGGGTCACCGCTACGGCAGCCAGGGTACGCCATCGCGGACGGCCGCCGCGCTCGTCTCCCTGCAGACCATCGTCTATAAGGAGACCCACCGCTACCTGCGCATCTGGATCCAGACGCTGGTGCCGCCGGCGATCACCATGACCCTCTATTTCGTCATTTTCGGCGCGCTCATCGGCGAGCGAGTCGGCGAGATGGAAGGCTACCGGTACATGGAGTACATCGCCCCGGGCATCATCATGCTGGCGGTGATCACCAACTCCTATAACAACGTCGTCTCATCGTTCTTCGGGGCCAAGTTCCAGCGCCATATCGAAGAGATGCTGGTCTCGCCGACCCCCAACGTGGTGATCTTGCTCGGCTATGTAGCCGGCGGCGTGGGGCGCGGGCTGTTCACCGGTGCCATCGTTACTGCGGTGGCGTTGATGTTCACTTCCCTGCCGATCCACAACTGGGCGATCACCATCTCGGTGGTGATCCTCACCGCCGTGCTGTTCTCCATTGGCGGGTTCATCAACGCCATCTACGCCCGCAAGTTCGACGACATCGCCATCATCCCCACGTTCGTCCTAACCCCGCTCACCTACCTCGGTGGCGTGTTCTACTCGATCTCGCTGCTCCCGGAGTTCTGGCAGGGCGTCTCGCTGGCCAACCCAATCCTCTACATGGTCAACGCCTTCCGTTACGGCATCCTCGGTTCCGCGGACGTCCACATCGCTGTCTCCTACGCCATGATGCTCGCCTTCATCGCAGCTTTCGGCGGATTCGCCCTGTATCTGCTAAACCGGGGTACAGGACTGCGCTCCTGAGCCGCCGCGCCTGCATTCACATCACGAGGGAGCCCGCATGGAACCGGCCCACAGCCCACTGCTGACCGACCTCTACCAACTGACCATGGTCGACAGCTACCTCCAGCAGGGGATGCACGGGCCGGCCTCGTTCGAACTGTTCAGCCGCAAGCTACCACCCGGGCGCGGTTTCTATATCGCCTCGGGCATCGAGGCGGTGATCGACTGGCTGACGGCGATGCGCTTCAGCGACGCGGAGCTGGCCTGGATCCGTGACTGCGGCCACTTCCGTGCCGACCTGGCCGACGAGCTGGCCGACCTGCATTTTACCGGGCACGTCGAGGCGGTCCCCGACGGCACCATCCTCTTCCCCCAAGAGCCGATCCTGCGGGTAACCGCACCGCTGCCGGAGGCCCAGCTCATCGAGAGCCGGGTCATGAACCTGATCCACCTCCACAGCCTGCTGACCAGCAAAGCCGCCCGGGCCGTTCTAGCCGCCGGCGACAGCAGCCTGGTGGACTTCGGCATGCGCCGCGCCCACGGTGCTGAGGCGGCCATGGCCGCCGCGCGCAGCACCTGGATCGCCGGCTACGCCGGAACCTCCACCTGCCTGGCGGGGGCGCAGTACGGCATCCCCACGGTCGGCACCATGGCCCACTCCTACGTCCTCGCCTTCGACCGCGAGATCGACGCCTTCCGCGCCTTCGCCACCGCCCACCCGAAGAACGTGGTCCTGCTGATCGACACCTACGACATCACCGACGGAGCCCGGAAAGTGACTCAGCTCGCCGGCGAGGGATACCCGGTCCAGGGGGTGCGCATCGATAGCGGCGACCTCGGCAAGGAGGCGCAGCGGGTCCGCGAGATCCTGGACGCGGCGGGCCTGGGGCAGGTACGCATCCTGGTCAGCGGGGATCTGGACGAGTATGCGGTGAGCCGCCTGCGTGCCGACGGGGCCCCGATTGACGGCTTCGGACTGGGCACGCGGATGGACACCGCCGCCGATCAGCCCCACCTGGATATGGCCTACAAGCTACAGGAGTACCGGGGCGTTGCCCGGCGCAAACGCTCCGCGGGGAAGGTGCACTGGCCGGGCCGCAAGCAGGTCCGTCGCCACTTCACCAATGGCGTGGCCACCGGCGACACCCTCTGCCTGGCAGAGGAGGACAGAGACGGGGTGCCCCTGCTCACCGAGGTGATCGACCGCGGCCAGCGCACCCGGACCGCCGAGAGCACGGACACCATCCGCCAGCGCGTTCAGCAGGGGCTTGCCGCTCTGCCCGCCGATTGCCGCAGGCTGGACGCCGACGCCAACGCCTATCCGGTGGAGATCTCCGCTCAGCTGCGCGCCTGTGCCCAAGCCACCGACCGCCAGCCCCACTAATCCGCTCGATCGGCGCCCCGCATGCCCTCCAGCAGATCACTGAGGGCGAAGCCGTAGCGTTCGGCGATGGCCTTCAACTCGCGCTGCGCCTGGGTGATATTCTCCCGGCGGCGGCGCTCGATCTCCCGTTCCACCTCCTCGCGCAGTCCACGCAGCTGCTCGGCCGAATACCTGGAAAGATCCTCCATTACGCTCCCTTTCGCCCGAAGAAACGTCCCTCACGGGTTGAGTAGGAAATGGCTCCAGCCGTCCGTCCGGTGCTCGTATCGCTCGCGCTGATGCAGGCGGCCATCCCCGGCCGACCAGAGCTCAATGCTGACCGGGATTATACGGTACCCCGACCAGTGCGGGGGGCGGGGTACACGCTCGGGGAAACGCGACTCGACCTCCTCCAGGCGGGCCTCCAGCTCGTGACGACTGGCCAGCGGCTCCGACTGGTGAGAGGCCCAAGCCCCCAACTGGCTCAACCGCTCCCGCTGCGCCCAGTAGCGATCCGCCTCGCTGGCGCTCACCGCGGCCACCACGCCGCGGATCTCCACCTGCTCGTAGAGCGGCTGGAAGTGCAGGCACAGCGCCGCACGGGGGTTATCGGCCAGTTGCTGCCCCTTGCGACTGGCACGGTTGGTGTAGAAAACGGCACCCTGCTCGTCGAGCTGCTTGAGGAGCACCGTCCGCGCTGCCGGCCACCCGTCGCGTCCCACCGTCGCCAGGATGCCCGCGGTGGGCTCCGGCAGATCCGTGGCCCGGGCCCGCTCCAGTACCTGGTGCACGCGGCTCAGGGCCTCCTGATAGATCGTGTCCGAATCCATCCCCGGCTCAGTCATTGGGCTCCACCTTCAGTGTCAGTCCTTCCTTACTGACCACGCGCACCCGCTCGCCGCTACGCACCGGGCTCACCGCCACGGCATTCCAGCGCTCGCCGGCGTAACGCACGTGGCCAGCCCCCTCGAAACTCTCCTCGGCGATGGCCTCGGCATCGATGAGTTCATCAGCCCCGCCGAGTTTGGGTCGTTGCCAGGCCCGGGCGGCCATCATCGCCACGCCGATGAAGATGATCAGACTGGCCACGGTAAACCCGGCGATCACCCCAAGCGAGACCTGGAAGGCCTCAAGATCGGTGTCGAACAGCATGATCGAGCCGAGGACGAAGGCGACGGCACCGCCAATGCCCATGATCCCGAAACTGGGCATGAACGCCTCGGCGATCATGAAGGCGATCCCCAGCCCGATCAGCCCCAGGCCGGCGTAGGTGATCGGCAACGCCTGGAAGGCGTACAGGGCCAGCAGCAGACTGATGCCACCGAGGACACCAGGCACCAGGGAACCGGGATTGATCAGTTCGAAGATGATGCCGTAGATGCCCACCAGCATCAGGATGTAGGCCACGTTCGGGTTGGTGATCACCGAAAGCAGCCGATTGCGCCAGTCCGGTTCGACCAGATCCACCTCCAGTCCGGCGCTCTCGATGGCCCGCTCGCCCCCGGGGAGCTTGACCACCACGCCATCGGCCTTGGCCAGGAGCTCATCCACGTCCTCGGCGACGAAGTCGATCACCCCCAGCTCCGCCGCCTCGCTCGCCGAGGCGCTGATCGATTCGCGCACTGCCCTCTCGGCCCACTCGGCATTGCGCCCGCGCAGCTCGGCCAGCCCCTTGATGTAGGAGACCGCATCCTCGATGATCTTGCGCTCCATCGCGTCCGGGCGGTCGGCCCGCTCTTCCGCCGGCTCTTCCTGCTCGACCGCCTCGTCTTCCTCACGCGCCTCCTCGTCGACGTCTTCCTCCTCGCCGCCGAGCCGCTCCCGGAGCTCCTCCAGGGCGTCGCCTCCCTGCTCCTCGTCATCGCCACCGGGGAAGATCCCACCGCCTCCCCCGCCGATCTGCACCGGAGTGGCCGCACCGAGGTTGGTCGCCGGCGCCATGGCGGCCACGTGCGAGGCATAGAGGATATAGGTCCCGGCACTCGCCGCGCGGGAACCGCTGGGCGCGACGTAGGTGGCCACAGGGACGTCGCTGGCGAGGATCTCGCTGATGATGTCCCGCATGGCATCGTCGAGACCACCGGGCGTGTTCATGCGCAGGATGACCAGACCGGCGCCCCGTTCCTGAGCCTCGGCCAGGCCGCGCACGATGTAGTCGGTGGTGGCCGGACCGATGGCCCCCTTGACGTCAAGCATCAGCGCAGTGCCGGCGGCATCTTCGCCGGCGTCCGGAGGCGTCTCGGCACTACCCAGCGGGACCGCCGAGAGGAAGTAGGCAAGAAGGACGGCGAGCAGACGTCGAATCCACATGGTCAGGCACACCTCCAAAAAACGGCGAGGGCCGACGACAAGCCCCCGCCGCGTGCCCGGTTAACGCGCCTTCAGCGCAGCGAGGATCTCGTCTCGCACCGTCTCGACGGGACGCTGACCGTCGACGGTGATGTAGGCGGGCGCATCGGCACCACCCTTCTGCGCCCACTGGGAATAGTAGTCGACCAGCGGCCGGGTCTGTTCGTGATAGACGCCAAGCCGGTGGCGAACCGTCTCCTCACGATCGTCCTCACGCTGGACCAGATCCTCGCCGGTCACGTCGTCCTTGCCCTCTTGCCGGGGCGGGTTGTGCGTCACGTGGTAGACACGCCCGGACCCCGGATGGACGCGGCGCCCAGCCATACGGTCGACGATCTCCTCGTCCGGCACCTGGATCTCGACCACCGCGTCGATGCGGATCCCCTGATCGTTGAGACCGTCCGCCTGCGCGATGGTGCGCGGAAAACCGTCAAACAGGAAGCCATTGGCACAATCCGCCTGGGCAACGCGCTCCTCGATCAGCCCCAGGATGATATCGTCGGAGACGAGGCCACCCTCATCCATGATCTTCTTGGCCTGCTGCCCCAACGGGGTACCCGCCTTGACGGCGGCACGCAGCATGTCGCCGGTGGAGATCTGGGGGATACCGAAGGCCTCACAGATATGGGCGGCCTGCGTACCTTTCCCGGCGCCCGGGGGGCCTAATAGAATGAGCCGCATTGATTCACCTCGTATATCGTTTAGTGGGATATGCCGTCGAGGCCACGGGGCCTGCGACACGAACGCAAACGAACAAGAAGACGAAAGGCTAATGAGACGGCACTTATGCAGGTTCGCCGCGGTGGCGATGTTGGGCGCGAGCGTATCACCGGCCCTGGCCACCTGCAATGACGCGCCTGCCCCCGGAGTCAACTGGTTCAACTGCGACCTGAGCGAGGCTCAACTCGCCGGTGAGGATCTTGAAGGGGCCGTGCTCGGACGCAGTCAACTCGAGGGGGCCAACCTGGAGGGAGCACACCTGCGACGCGCTGACTTGACCAGCGTCAGCGCCGCCGGCATCAACCTGCGCGATGCCAACCTGTCCCGGGCACGCCTGAGCTCGGGCGACTTCACCGATGCCGACCTGTCCGGTAGCGACCTGCGCGACGCGCGTGCTGGCCGCACCCAGTTCGAGAGGGCCCGGCTGGACGGTATCACCGCCACCGACATCGACCTCAACAGCACCCGCATGCGCGGCGCCAGTCTTCAAGACGCCGACCTGAGCGGCGCCTCACTGCGCCGTGCCGGCCTGCGCGATCTTCAGGCGGCAGGCGCCAACCTCAGCGGCGCCGATCTCAACGGCGCGGACCTGGAGGGGGCCGATCTGTCCGGGGCGAAGATGCGTCAGGTGGATCTGCGCAACGCCAACCTGGTGGATGTGGATTTCTCCGGCGCGGAACTCGGCCGTGCGGATCTGCGCGGGACCGATCTCAGCGGCGCCGACTTCTCGGACGCGGGCCTCGGCAGCACATTGTGGACCGACGGCCGCCGCTGCCGGCCCACCTCGGTGGGCGAATGCGAGTAGGCGTCCGCAGCCTCCCGGAGCCCGCTGCGCCTAACGCGGGCGCAGCGCGGTCATCCGCCCGCGGGCATCCATGACGTAGACATCACCGCTGCCGGTCACCACCGGCGGCCGCTCCACTGGGACATCGGAGAGGCGCTCGCGGGCCACGAGTTCGCCATCCCTGAGGCGCAGCCAGTTGACGTGACCGGCGTCGTCTCCCATGACCAGATAGCCCTCGTGGACCACCGGACGGGTCAGGGTCAGCCCCTCCAGGGCCTCCTGCCGCCAAGCTGTGGCGCCATTTCGGCGATCAAAGGCCCAGACCCGGCCGTCATCGGCGGCCAGGTAGACCTCTTCATCGTGGGCGACCAACCCTCGATGGCTGCCCACCTCGCGGCTCCAGTGCTGGGCGCCATTGGCGATCCGCACTGCGCCGATCGCGCCCTGGTAGGCCACTGCATAGGCCGCACCGCGATGGATGACCGGATCGGCCGCGATGTCCGCCATCCGCTCGAGCTCGGTACGCCCCCTCGGCTCGGTCAGGGTGTGCTCCCAGCGCACGCTGCCATCCGCCACGTTCAGCGCCGCGAGCCGGCCGTTCTGGAGACCCACCACCGCGGTACCACCGCTGACCGCCGGGGCACTGTTCCGGCGCAGGGTCAGGGCGGGCACACTGCGGTCAAAGATCCACTGCCGCGACCCATCCTCGGCGTCGAGACCGTAGACCCGTCCATCGGCGCTGCGGGCCACCACCACCCCGCGGGTGTAGCGCGGACTCGCCAGGACCTGCGCCGACAGGCCGGTCATCCAGACCGGCTCACCGCTCTCCCGCTCGTAGGCGTAGATTCGGCCCTTGCGGTCCCCCACCAGCAGACGGTCCCCGGCTACCACCGGCCCGGCGGAGAGCGGCCGCTCCAGGCGATCGTGCCAGACGGGCTGACGGGTCTCGGCATCCAGGGCCCGGACCCAGCCGCGGGCGTCGGCCACATAGAGCACGCCGTCCGCATACGCGGGCTGCAGCGCGAAGGCACCGGATTCCAGACTGCCCACCGGCCGCCCGCTCCACGCCAATTCGACATCCAGCGCCTCATCCGCCTCGGTCTGCGGATTGGGCAGCGGGTCCTGCAAGGAACAGCCGGCTGCGGCCACGCCGAGCGCCGCAGCGGCACCGAGGGCGCGCAGTCCGACGCGGATCACGCCTCACTCTCCACGGCCTGCAGCTTCAGACGGACCAGTTCGCGGGACTGCGCCCCGAGCCCCTCCTGATCCAGCGCCTGCTGGTACGCCTCGGCGGCCTCGTCGTAGCGTCCCAACTCGCGGAGCAGATCGCCGCGAAGCTCGTCGAACGAGGCGGTAAAACCGGCGGAGACGGAGCCCTCGAGGACCGCCAGCGCCTCCTCCGGGTCCTCCTCGCCGAGCACGCGGGCCTGGCGCAGGCGGGCCAGTTCGACCATGGCGCTGTGGTCGGCGTTGTCGATCAGCCACCCGAGGGTCTCGGCCGCCCGCCGATACTCGCCCGCCTCGGCCTGGATACGGGCCATGCGCAGGGCGGTCATCCCGGCATAGCCGCTGCGGGCGTGGTCGTCCAGCACCCGCTGACCCGCCTGCTCCGCCGCCTCCGGCTCACCGGATTGAGTCGCCTGAAGGAACTCGGCGTAGGCCGCTGCGGCCTGCTGAGCCCCGCGCTCCTGCCACGTGCCATACCCCCACCAGCCGGCCAGGATCAGCAGCGCCCCGGTCAACCCGAGGAGGATCGAGCCCCCATTGCGCTGCCACCAATCCTTGAGCTGCTGAAGCTGTTCGTCGTCGCTGCGCTCCATCTCTATTCCCCTTGCCAGCGACCGGGGCTACGCCCCGATCAGCCCTCGCAGATACGTCACCGCGTCGTCCAAGGGCAGCCGTTGCTGCCCATCCTCGCCACGCAGATCCTTGATCGTCAGCGCCCCGGCCGCCTGCTCATCATCGCCAAGGATCAGGGCCACGCGGGCGCCGCTGCGATCGGCACGCTTGAGCTGCGCTTTGAAACCGCCTCCGCCCGCGTGCATCTGTACCCGCAACGCCGGCAGCGCGTCCCGCAGGGCCTCGGCCATCTCCAGCCCGGCCCCGGCCTCGGTAGCCACCACCAGGTAGGCGTGGGGCGCCCCACCCTGCCCCGGGGTACCCTGATCCTCAAGCAGCGCGACCAACCGCTCCAGCCCCAGAGCGAAGCCGATCGCCGGAGTCGGCCGACCGCCGAGCTGTTCGACCAGACCGTCGAAACGCCCACCGGCACAGACGGTACCCTGCGCCCCCAGGCGATCCGTCACCCACTCGAAGACCGTGCGCGTATAGTAATCGAGCCCCCGCACCAGCGACGGGTTCACCTCGTATTCGACGCCGGCCCGCTCCAGCAGGTTCCGGACCACGGTGAAGTGCTCCGCCGAGACGCTGTCGAGACAGTCCATCAGGCGGGGCGCATCGGCCATGACCTGCTGCACTTGCGGGTTCTTGCTGTCGAAGATCCGCAGCGGATTCGTCTCCAGACGCCGCCGCGCATCCTCGTCCAGGCGGTCCTCGTGGCGGCGCAGGTAGGCCACCAGCTGTTCGCGGTGCGCCGCACGGCTCTCGGGGGTACCCAACGAGTTGAGCTGCAGCCGCACGTCGGAAAGCCCCAACTCGCGCAGCATACGCGCGGTCATGATGATCATCTCGGCATCCAGCTCGGGCTCCGGGATGCCGAAGACCTCGGCGCCGACCTGGTGGAACTGCCGCAGCCGCCCCTTCTGCGGGCGTTCATGGCGAAACATCGGGCCGGCGTACCACAGCCGCGGCTCGGCATTGTGCAGCAAGCCGGACTGGATCCCGGCCCGGACACAGCCGGCCGTGCCCTCAGGGCGCAGCGTAACGCTGTCGCCATTGCGATCGTCGAAGGTGTACATCTCCTTCTCGACGATGTCGGTCACCTCGCCGATGGACCGGCTGAAGAGCTCGGTGCGTTCGAGCACCGGCAGACGGATCTCGCGGTACCCGTACGACTCCAGGACCCGACGAATCGCCGACTCGGCGTACTGCCACAACGGGCTTTCTTCCGGAAGGATATCCGAGAACCCGCGAATGCTTTGAATCCCCTTGTTCGACAAAACGCTACTCCGAATCCATCGACGTCCGACGCACACCGGTGCTCGGCGTGCCCGACTGCTCGCTTGCGGACTCCGGGGGCTGGCCCGTTTCCTCGCCCGGCCCAGCCGGCTCCGGCTCCCTGTCATCGAGCAGGATCGCGGTGAGGACCACAGCCACGGCGATCAGAAGTAGCAGGAGCGCGGCCGGTAGCCAGCGACGCCGTCGCGGGCCCCGCCCGGACGACCGGGGCTCGACGGCCGCCACGTTGCCCACGGCCCGCTCCTCGCTGACTGGATCGCTCCCCCGGCGCCGGTTGTAGGCCTCCACCACCGCCTCGGGGTCGAGCCCCACCAGCCGTGCGTAGGCGCGCAGGTACCCGCGCACAAAGGTTGGCGGCGGCAGGCGTTCATCGTCGTCCTCTTCCAGCGCGGTGACCCGGTCCGCCGGGAGATTGAGGCTCGCCCCCACGGCTCGTACGGTTCGCCCCTGCGCCTCACGGGCGCGCCGCAGCTGCTGCCCCGGCGATGGCGGGGCACCCTCCCCCTCCGCCGCTGCCGGGTCGCCGCCTGGCGGCCGCGCTCCGTCGCCGTCCCCGTGCGCCGTCTCATCACTCATGGCCCGACCTCATCCGCGTGTAAACGTTCGCTCCACTCCGAACCGGGGAAGCGCTCGGCCAGCCTCTGCGCGAAGGCAGCGGCCTCCTCAGGTCGGTCCCGGGCTGCTGCCACACGTGCCGACCAGTACAGGCCGCGCGCCCCGGCACCACCGCTGTCACGAGCCCGCGCCAGGTCGTCTGCGGCTGCCTCGAGGGCCCCCTGGCGGTAGCGCAGCTCCCCGCGCACCACACGCGCCGGAGCGAACTCTGGTGCCGCCTCGACGGCCGCGTCCGCCCGTCGGGCGGCGGCGTCTTCGCGTCCCGCGTCGAGGGCACAGCGCGCGGCGTTGGTCAGCGGCACTTCGGCGGCATCATAGCCATCGACCTGGGCAGCCTCGGCGAAGACCGCCAACGCGTCGTCTTCCTCTCCGGCACGACACAGGCTGCGTCCCCAGTTATTCAGGATCGCCCCCGAGTCGGGATCGGCCTGCGCTGCTCGCTGATGGTACCCATGAGCCGCCTGCGCGTCGCCCTGCGACTCGGCGACGAGCCCCATCCCGGTCAGCGCCTGGGGGTGCTCGGCATCGATCTGCAAGGCGCGCTCCAGGCGCGACCGCGCCTGATCGGGCTGCCCTTCGGCGATCAAGTAGAGACCCGCTCCAGCGTGGCTATCGGCTGCGCGCCGATCGTCAGGCACCTCGGGCCCGGTCGCGCAACCTGCAACCATCAGGACCGCCAGCATGGGCCCCGCTCGCCTCACGCCGGTCTCGCCACCTTGCTGGCCCGGGCGTCGCGAATCTCGCCGACGAGTTGTCCACAGGCGCCGTCGATGTCATCCCCGCGGGTCTCGCGGATGGTCGCGGTTAGTCCGTGCTCGAGCAGCCGATCCGCAAACCGGCGCACCTGGCGGTCCGGCGTGCGGCCGTAGCGCGCCCCGGGATAGGGGTTGAACGGAATCAGGTTCACCTTCGACGGGATCCCGCGCAGCCGCTGGAGCAGCTCGCGGGCGTGCTCGTCCTGATCGTTCACCCCATCGAGCATGACGTACTCCCAGGTGATCCGCCGATGCGGCTTTTCCGCGATATAGGCGTGGCAGGCCGGCAGCAGGCGCTCGAGGGGATTCTTGCGGTTGAGCGGGACCAACTGGTTGCGCAGTTCGTTGTTGGGCGCGTGCAGCGATACCGCCAGGCTGACATCCGTGACGCGTTGCATGCGCTCGATGGCGTGGACGACGCCCGAGGTCGAGATGGTCACCCGACGCTTGGAGAGCACGAACCCGTAGTCGTCGGTGAACACGCGTGAGGCCGAAATGACCGGGTCGAAGTTGAGCAACGGCTCGCCCATTCCCATGAAGACGATGTTGGTAATCGCCCCCTCCGGAAGGTGCTGGCGCGCCACATGGACCTGACCCACGATCTCGGCAGCGGTGAGGTTCCGCGAGAAACCGCCCTCGCCGGTGGCGCAAAAGGTGCAACCCATCGGGCACCCGGCCTGGGAGGAGATGCACAGCGTCCCGCGTTTGGGCTCGGGGATGTAGACGGCCTCGACACAGTTGCCGTCGGCCAGGCGCACCACCCACTTGCGGGTGCCGTCGCTGGCCTGCTGATCCGCAGCCACCTCGGGGAGACCGACCCGGGCGTGCTCACGCAGCCGCTGGCGCAACGCCTTACTGAGGTCGGTCATCTCGTCGAAGTCGTACACGTGGCGTTGATGCAGCCACTGCATGATCTGCCGGGCGCGAAACCGCTTCTCGCCCAGGGTATCGAAGAAGGCCGCCAACCGGGGCCGATCGAGCCCTAGCAGCTCGACCGGACCCGACCGGCGCTCGGCATGCACCGCCTCGTGGTCAGCGGGAGCAGATCTCATCGGCCTTAAAGAAGAACTCGATCTCGTTTTCCGCCGTCTCGGGGCTATCCGATCCGTGAACCGCGTTGGCGTCGATGCTCTCGGCAAAGTCGTGGCGCAGGGTACCGGCGGCGGCCTCCTTGGGGTTGGTGGCGCCCATGATCTCGCGGTTCTTGCGGATGGCATCCTCGCCCTCGAGGACCTGCACCATCACCGGCCCGGAGGTCATGAAGCCGACCAGATCGTTGAAGAAGGGGCGCTCCTTGTGCACGGCGTAGAAGCTCTCGGCCTGCTCGGTGCTCAGCCGCACCATACGCGCGGCCACGACACGCAGCCCGGAGCGCTCGAAGCGCGCAAGGATCTCGCCGATGGCGTTCTGCGCGACGGCATCCGGTTTAATGATGGAAAGGGTTCGCTCGACGGCCATTACATCTCCTGACGGTTTGGCTTTCAACAAAAAAGCCGCAGCGCTAAGGTGCTGCGGCGCCTTGGGCAGCCTGACAGTCTACCCCCCACCGGCAGCACCGACAACGCCGCGCGCCCCGTCGCTCAGACGGCAAAGCTCTCGCCGCACCCACACAGATCCCGGACGTTCGGATTCCGGAAATCGAAACGGTAGTTGATGCCGTCACGGACGTAGTCCACCTCCGTCCCTTCCAGGAAGGGCCGATGCTGCTGCGCCACCACCACCTTCACCCCGTGGTTCTCGACGACCAGATCCTGCTCGCCGATCTCCTGGGCGTAATCCACCACGTAGGCGAAACCGGAGCAGCCGCTCGCCTTGATGCCCAGGCGCAGGCCCTGCGCGGCATCCTCGCTGGCGAGCATCTTCTCGACATGCCGCGCGGCACGTTCGGTCAGGGTCACTGGCATAGCTTGCCTCCTGTCACTGGGCACACCGCGGTAACGTGCCTGTTTGCATTCTAGGGGCTCCGCGCAACTAACGGGAAGCGTCCTCGGGGCGCTCGCCACACGCCTTCTCCACCGAGCTCTCATCCACCTCCAGATCCGGCACCCGGGTCTCTTCCAGGCGGCCGCCCATCTGCTGCACGGCGCTGCACAGCTCCTCGATGCGCCGGTCGGTGACGTGGATGTGGTCCAGGATGGCGTTGACCGCCTGGGCCACCGGGTCGGGCATCTCGGTGGTGCCGTAGGCGTCGAAGCCGATGCGCCGAGCCACCCGGGCCCGCTGCTCGTCGCCGTCAGCACTGCGCTTGCGCTCGCCAACCTGACGCGCCGGGATCCCAACCATGGTCGCCCCCTCGGGGACGTCCTTGAGCACCACAGCATTGGAGCCGATGCGCGCGCCGCTGCCCACCCGGATGGGCCCGAGCAGCTTGGCCCCGGCCCCCACCACAACATCATGACCCAGGGTCGGGTGGCGCTTACCCGATTGCCAACTGGTTCCTCCCAGCGTGACCCCGTGGTAGAGGGTCACGTCATCGCCGATATCAGCGGTCTCGCCGATGACCACGCCCATGCCGTGGTCGATGAAGAACCGCCGGCCGATCCGCGCCGCCGGATGGATCTCGATGCCCGTCACCCAGCGGCTAAACAGCCCGAGCATGCGCGCCACCCAGCGCAACCGCCAGCGCCACAGGCGGGCACTGATGCGGTGGAGGATCAGGGCGTGGAAACCGGGATAGGTGGTCACCACATGGAAGGCGTTCCGAGCGGCCGGATCGCGATCCATGACACAGCGGATATCCTCACGCAGGCGTCGCAGCATCCATCTACCCTTTACGACAATTGGACTCGCGCCAGCGGCGCGGGTTGAGTACGTGGCTGATCAGACCGCGCAGCATCCGTACCTCATCCTCGGTCAGCCATGCGCGGCGAAAGATGTTACGCAGCCGCCGCATCGTCAGCGCGGGGTTGTGCCGGTCGAGATAACCCACCCGACCGGCCATCTCCTCCAGGTGATCGAAGAAACGCTCCAGCGTATCCACCGCCGCGGGCGGCTCCTCCGCCTGGCCCTGCACCGGCCCCCCGGCCGCGGCCGCCATGCGCAACTCCCACGCTACCAGCTGCACCGACTGCGCCACATTCAGGGAACTGTAATCCGGATCCGTGGGGATCTGCACCAGGTAGTGGCAATGGTCGAGTTCGGCGTTGGTCAGGCCGGTGCGCTCCCGCCCGAACACCCACGCCAGGTCACCGTCACCCCCCTGGGCGACAGCGGACTCGGCGGCCGGGCGCAACTCCAGCCGAGGCTGCCGCTCGGCACGACTGCGCGCCGACAGCCCAAAGGCCAGGCGACAGCCGGTCAGGGCCGTGGCAAGGTCCGGAGCAGTCCGCGCCCGCTCCAGGACATCGCCCGCGCCGGCGGCCCGGGCCACGGCCTCCGGGTCGCCCGGGTCACACTGCGGGTCCACCAGGTAGAGGTCCCGCAGTCCCATGGTGCGCATGGCTCGCGCAGCCGCGCCGATGTTGCCGGGGTGGGTGGTCCCGACCAACACAATACGTGTGCGTTCAAGGCTCAAGATGGCCTCCCGGTCTGAATCGCATCAGTTTTGCTGTTATCCTGTAGCGCGTCCAGCGTAGGAGCTTTCCCGATGCATCCAATGGTCAACATCGCAGTCCGTGCAGCACGGGCTGGCGGGGATCTCATCGTCCGCAACATCGATCGACTCGACCGGGTCCAGGTCGAGTCCAAAGGCCGCTACGATTTCGTCTGCGACATCGACCGCCAGGCCGAGGCGGCCATCGTGCAGACGATCCAACGCGCCTATCCGCAGCACGCCATTCTCGCCGAAGAGGGCGGCCTGCAGGGACATGCGCAGAGCAAGGCGGAGTATACGTGGATCATTGATCCGCTGGACGGCACGGCCAATTTCCTGCGCGGGTATCCGCACATCGGCGTATCCATTGCCGTGCAGAAAGAAGACCAGCTCGAGGCGGCAGCCATCTACGATCCGCTGCGCCAAGAGCTGTTCACCGCCTCGCGGGGCAACGGTGCACAACTCGACGGCCGACGCATCCGCGTGCCGCAGCGCCGTAGCGTCGACGGGGCCATGATCGGCACCGGCTTCCCGTTTAAGAACCAGGCGCTGATGCCGGCCTATCTGCGCATGTTCTCCGCGGTCACCGAGCACGCCGAGGACATGCGCCGCGCCGGCTCCGCGGCGCTGGATCTGGCCTACGTGGCCGCCGGGCGGCTAGACGGCTACTTCGAGCTGGGCCTGAAACCTTGGGATATCGCCGGCGGTACCCTGCTGGTGCGCGAGGCGGGCGGCATCGTGACAGACATCACCGGCGAGGACCGGGCCCTGGCCACCGGTCATGTCGTCGCGGGCGCCCCCAAGGTCCACAGTGGCCTGCTGAACACCATCCGCGCCCACGCCGCTGAGCTACCCACCGGCTGATCGCGCTGCCCGGCGCGGCCTCACCCCAGGCCGCGCTCCAGGTCGCGGATGATATCCGCCGGATCCTCCAACCCAACGGAAACCCGCACCAGCCCCTCGCGGATGCCGGCGGCCGCGCGCAACTCATCGGAGATGGTGCCGTGGGTGGTGGTCGCCGGATGGGTGATGGTGGACTTGGTGTCCCCCAGGTTGCCGGTGATCGACAGCATGCGCGTGCTGTCGATCAGACGCCAGGCTGCCTCCCGGCCTCCGGGGAGCTCGAAGGCCACAATCCCGCCGAACCCGCTCTGCTGCGCCGCGGCCAGGCGGTGGTGGGGATGGTCCGGCAGCCCGGCGTAGTGGACCCGCTCGACGCCGGGATGGCCCTGCAGCCACTCCGCCACCTGCTGGGCATTCCGGCTGTGCGCATGCATGCGCAGGGACAGCGTCTCCAATCCCTTGAGGAACACCCAGGCGTTGAACGGGCTCATGCACGGCCCGGCGGTGCGGATGAAACCGTGGATCTCTTCCCCCACGCGCTGGGCGTCGCCAACCACCGCGCCACCGACACAGCGACCTTGACCGTCCAGGTACTTGGTGGCCGAGTGGATCACCAGGTCGGCCCCCATCTCCAGCGGGCGCTGCAGGGCGGGGGTACAGAAGCAGTTGTCGATCGCCAACAGGGCTTCGTGGGCATGGGCCACCTCCGCGAGGCGGCGGATGTCCACCACCTCGTTGAGGGGGTTGGAGGGCGTCTCAGCAAAGAGCAGGCGCGTGTTCGGCTGCACCGCATCAGCCCAGGCCCGCTCGTCGCTCAACGGCACCCAGCTGACCTCGATGCCCCAGCGCGGCAGGTACTTGGTCAGCAGCGACAGGGTGGTCCCGAAGAGGGTCCGCGAGGCGACCACGTGGTCGCCGGCCTGCAGCAGCCCCAGGCACGTCGCCAGCACCGCCGACATGCCTGAAGCCGTCCCGACGCAGGCCTGCCCGCCCTCCAGGGCGGCCAGGCGGTCGCAGAAGGTCCGCACCGTCGGGTTGGTGAAACGCGAGTAGACGTTCCCGGGGTCCTCACCGGAGAAACGCGCGGCCGCCTGTGCGGCACTCTCGAAGGTAAAGCTGGAGGTCGGGTAGATGGGCTCCGACTGCTCCTGGGCATCGGTGCGCACCTGACCGGCTCGCACCGCCCGGGATTCGAACCCGGCGAGCGGATCGTCATCAGGCCTGGTTGTGCACATCCACGATCTCCAAGTCTTGGTCGCTGCCCGCCTGTTCCCTGGCGGCATCGGCACGTGCCTGAGAGAGGCCACGCAGATAGTCCTGGCTGACGCCTCCGGTCACGTAGTGCCCGTTGAAGCAGGAACTATCGAACTGCCGGATCTCCGGATTGCCATCGGCCACGGCCGCTTCCAGGTCGTCGAGTTCCTGGTAGATCATGCGGTCGGCACCGATCGCCGCCGTGATCTCGGCCTCATCTCGGTTATGGGCGATGAGCTCTTCGGGGGCCGGCATATCGATACCGTAGACGTTGGGGTAGCGCACCGGCGGGGCGGCGGAGGCGAGATAGACCCGCCGCGCCCCGGACTCGCGGGCCAGCTGCACCAGCTGCTGCGAGGTGGTGCCCCGGACCACCGAGTCGTCCACAAGCAGGACGTTCTTGCCCGCGAACTCCAGCGGGATGGGGTTGAGCTTCTGACGCACCGATTTCTTGCGCGCCGCCTGCCCGGGCATGATGAAGGTGCGCCCGACGTAGCGGTTCTTGATGAAGCCCTCCCGGGACTCCACGCCCAACTGGTAGGCCAGCTGCATGGCGACGGTGCGGCTGGTGTCCGGGATCGGGATGATCACATCGATATCGTGATCGGGCCACTCGCGCCGGATCTTGGCCGCCAGCCGCTCGCCCATACGCAGACGTGCCTTGTGCACGGCCACGCCGTCGACAATGGAGTCGGGCCGGGAGAGGTAGACGTACTCGAACAGGCACGGGGCGTGGATAGGATCCTCGGCACACTGGCGGGTGTGCAGGACACCATCCATGTCGATGAAGATCGCCTCGCCCGGAGCCACCTCGCGCACCAGGCGGAAGCCGAGCATATCCAGCGCCACGCTCTCCGAAGCGATCAGGTACTCCCGCCCCTGCTCGGTATCGCGCTCGCCGAAGCACAGCGGGCGGATGCCGAAGGGGTCACGGAAGGCGAGAATGCCGTAGCCGTTGATCATCGCCACGGCCGAGTAGGCGCCGTGGCAGCGCCGGTGGACCTGCTCGACGGCACTGAACAGATCGCTGGGCTCGAGCCGGCCGTGGGGGCAGACACTCAACTCGTGGGCGAGGATGTTGAGCAGGATCTCCGAGTCGGAGTTGGTGTTGATATGGCGTCGGTCCGTACGGAAGAGCTCCTGCTTGAGCTCCTCGGTATTGGTCAGGTTGCCGTTGTGCGCCAGCGAGATGCCGTAGGGCGAGTTGACGTAGAAAGGCTGCGCTTCGGCGGAACTCTCGCAGCCGGCGGTGGGATAACGAACGTGGCCAATACCGACATTGCCGGTCAGGCGCATCATGTGCCGGGTCCGGAAGACATCCCGCACCAGGCCGTTGCTCTTGCGCAGGCTCAACTGCCCCTGGTCATAGGTAATGATCCCGGCAGCGTCCTGACCCCGGTGCTGGAGCACGGTCAGCCCCTCGTAAAGGTCCTGGTTCACCGGCCCCTTGGCCACCATTCCGATTACGCCACACATGGATTGCTCCTACCTCTTGCTAGGCACCGGAACGGCCGACGGACTCACGGCCGCCGCCCGGCGCAGTATTCGGCCCAGTAATCCGGCAAGCCATCGAAGCCCTCCATTGCCTCGCCCTCAACGGGCGGTTGCCAATCAAAGTCCTCCAGCCAGGCATCCAGGCCGGCTCGACAGATCCACGGCTTGATCCCCGGCAGCACCACCGACTCCTGCCAGGCCCGCTCCTGGGTCATTGGCGAGAAACCGAGCAGCAACACCACCAGCGCCACCACCACCGCGCCACGCGCAGCCCCGAACAACACGCCCAGAAGCCGATCGGTGCCCCCGAGCCCGGTGCGCGTCACCAACACCGAGAGGGCATTATTGAGCAGCGCCCCGAGGATCAGCGTGCCCACAAAGAGCCCGACAAAACCGGCACCCAGGCGGATCGTCGGCGAGGCGATCCACTCCTCGAGCAACAGCGCCACGGCCCCGGAATAGCGCACCGCGATCCAGAAGGCGGCCACCCAGACGAGTACCGAGAGGACCTCGCGCACGAAACCGCGGATCAGGCTGATCCCCGCCGACAGTGCGATGACGCCGACGATGACGAGGTCGAGCCAGTTCATCGCGACACCACGTACCCCTCCACCCCGGCCTCGTCAGCGGCGCGCTCGAGCAACGCCTGCGCCTCGTCCCGCTCCATGACCGGACCGATGCGCACACGGTGGAACGACGACCCCTCGCCGTCCGGCGACTCGATGTAGGCCGGCAACCCGAGATCGCGGATGCGGTCGCGCTCCCGCTCGGCGTTCTCTGCCTCCTGGAAACTGCCCACCTGGACCGAGTACGCCCCCTGCTCCCGACTGGCGATGGCGATGCCGTTCACCTCGTCGACCGCCTCGTCGGTGGTTTCGTCCTCGGTGGCGGTCTCCTCGGGCTCGTCCCGCGCCTGCTCCTCATCCTCGTCCCGTTCGGGCTCGTCGGGGCTGGCCGGCTCGTCATCCGAGGCCTCCGGCTCCTCGAATCCGGCCGGCTCCTCGGCGGTGAAATCTTCCGGCTCCTCGTCGAGATCCTCCGGCGGCTGCTCGGCCAGCTCCTCGGGTTCCGGCTGATCGTCGGGGCGGGGCGGAACCTCGACCGGCACATCCACGTCCTCGGCCTCATCGGAGCCGGAGAAGATCATCGGCAGGAAGATCACGGCCAGGGCGACCAGGACCGCGGCCCCAACCAACTGTCGTTTCGTGCTTGGATCCATCGCCTACCCCCAGCCTTGCTGCGCTTGTACGGCGGCCACAGTGCGGAAGGAGCCAAAGACCACAACCCGATCGCCGGGCCCGGCCTGGCCCTGGAGAGCGGCCAGGGTGGTCGCCACCCCGTCACCGCAGTGCACCACCGACTCACCCGCGTCGGCAAGCTGGCTGGCCAGTTCATCGGCGTTGCGCATATCCGGCTCATCCAGCTGCGGCAGGTACCAGGCGTCGATCCGACCACTCAACGCCGCGACCAATGCCCGGGCATCCTTGCGCGCCGCCACGGCGAAGAGGGCTCGCGTTTGCCCGGTGACCGTTCGGTCATCCAGCACCCGGGCGAGCTCCTCCGCACCATCGGCATTATGCGCGACATCCAACAGCCACTCCAGTGACCCGGCCTCGATCCGCTCCAGACGCCCGGGCACCCGCACCCCATCCAGGAGCCTGGCGACGGCCGCCGCGTCCACGCCAACCGCCTCCGGCAGCTGAACGAGGGCGGCCAAGGCGGTAGCCACGTTGCCGCGCGCAGCGCACCCCGGGATCCCCGAGGCCGGCAGCCCCCCCCAGTGGTACTCGCCACAGCGCCACCACCAGCGCCCGTCGGCCTCGGCGGAGAACGTCCACTCCACCCCGGCCTGCGCGACCTCGGCGCCGACCTCCAGCGCCGACTGACGCAGCGCCGCCGGGGCGTCCTGCTGACCGATCACCGCCGGTCGCCCCTTGCGGAAGATGCCGGCCTTCTCGGCGGCAATCGCCTGCAGGTCGTCGCCGAGGAATTCGGCGTGGTCGCGGGCAATCCGGGTGACCACCGCCACATCCGCGTCGATGGCGTTCACAGCGTCCAGCCGCCCGCCCAGCCCCACCTCCAGGATCCAGACCCGAGCACCGCTGCGCGCAAAGAGATCGAAGGCGGCCAGGGTCGTATGCTCGAAATAGGTCAGACTGACGTCAGCGTCGCCCCGGGCCTCCTCGACCCGGCCCAGCGCCTTGACCAATGGGGCATCGGCCACCTCGACCCCGTCGAGGCGCATCCGCTCGTTAAAGCGCTGGAAATGGGGCGAGGTGTAGAGGGCTGTGCTCACCCCGAGACCGCGCAGCAGCGCCTCCAGGGTCCGCGCCACACTCCCCTTGCCGTTGGTCCCACCGACCGTAACCACCCGCGCCGCCGGGGCGAGGACACCAAGGCGCAGGCCCACGGCGGCCACGCGCTCCAGACCGAGGTCGATGGCCGTCGGGTGAGCCGCTTCCAGTCGGGCCAGCCAACCCTCAAGATCTGGCGGAGCGGCCGGCTGCGGCCTGCGGGCACCGTTCATGCGTTGCGGGGGTCGCCCTCGTCCTGGCTCTCACCAGCCTGATCCCCCGCCGCCCCAGCGGGCCCGGCCTCCTCGGCCGGCGCCTCGGGCTCTGCGCTCTCCGGCTCAGGGTCGACGGTTGCCGCGGGGGCGGGGGCCGGCGCCACCGAGACATCTCCGCCGAGCTTGCCCATCAGCGAGGCGATCTCGTCACGCATATCGCGCCGATCAACAATCATGTCGATGGCTCCGTGGTCGAGAAGGAACTCGGCCCGCTGGAAGCCTTCCGGCAGCGTCTCACGCACGGTCTGCTCGATCACCCGCGGTCCAGCAAAGCCGATCAATGCACCGGGCTCGGCGATGATGACGTCCCCCAGGGTCGCCAGACTGGCCGAGACACCACCCATGGTCGGATCGGTCAGTACCGAGATGTACGGTACGCGCGCCTCGTTGAGTCGCGAGATGGCCGCCGAGGTCTTGGCCATCTGCATCAACGAGAACAGCGCCTCCTGCATGCGGGCACCACCCGAGGCCGAGAAACAGACCAGCGGGATGTCGTTGGCCCGCGCCTCTTCGGCGGCGCGGCAGAAGCGTTCACCGACGATGGTGCCCATGGACCCGCCCATGAAGCCGAACTCGAAGGCGCAGACCACCACCGGCCGCTGATGCACGGCACCACGCATCGCCACCAGGGCGTCGTTCTCGCCGGTGGCCTTCTGCGCCTGGTTCAGACGATCCCGATAGCGCTTGCTGTCACGAAAACGCAGGAAATCCGACGGCTGCAGTTCTGCACCGATCTCAACCGCCTCGCAGGACTCGTCCAGAAACAGCCGCAGGCGCTGCCGGGCCGAGATCCGCATGTGCGCACCGCACTTCGGGCAGACCTCGAGATTGCGCTCCAGATCCGGGCGATAGAGGATCCCCTGGCAGGACTCGCACTTGGTCCACAGGCCCTCTGGAACACTGCGACTGCGCGGACCGGCGTCGGTCCGGATCCGCCGCGGCATGAGTTTCTGAAACCAGCTCACGAGTCACCCCCCGTCGTCGTGTCGTCCATCGCCCGGCGCAGGGCCAGGACGGCATCGCGCAGACGCTCGGGCAGATCCGCCGCCGCCCCGTGCTCACCAATCATACGCACCAACGCGCTGCCGACGATCACGCCGTCGGCACACGGCGCCAGTGCCGCGGCACTTTGCGGATCACGCACCCCGAATCCGACGGCCACCGGTAGATCGGTCACCCGACGGATGCCGGCGACCTGCTGCCCGACCAACCCGGCGTCCAGGTCCGCCGACCCGGTCACCCCCTTGAGGGCCACCGCGTAGACAAAACCGCCGGCCACCGAACAGACCCGCTCCACGCGTTCGGCGCTCGTATTGGGCGCCACCAGGTAGATCAGATCGACACCCTGGACCCGGGCCTCATCGGCCAACGCCCCGGCCTCCTCCGGCGGCAGGTCAACGGTGAGCAGGCCGTCGACGCCGGCGGCCGCCGCATCGCGAACGAAGGCGCGATAACCGGCAGCCTCGAGGATATTGGCGTAGCCCATGAAGACCACCGGCGTGTCCGGATCCTCCTCTCGGAAGCGGCGCACCACCTCGAACAGCCGCGCCGGCGTCGTGCCGGCCGCCAGGGCCCGGGCACACGCCGCCTGGATCACAGGACCGTCAGCCATCGGATCGGAGAACGGCACGCCAATCTCGATGACGTCGGCGCCGCCGGCCACCAGGGCGTGCATCAGGCGCACGGTGTCATCGGGCGACGGGTCGCCACCGGTGATGTAGGGAATCAAGGCCGTCCGGCCGGCGGAACGGCAGGCACGGAAACGTTCAGCGATGCGGCTCACAGCTCGATGCCCTCCTGCGCCGCGACCGTGGCGATGTCCTTATCGCCCCGCCCGGAGAGATTGACCACCAGCGCAGCGTCCGGGCCGAGTTCCGCGGCCAGGCGTTCCGCGTGGGCGACGGCGTGGGAGGTCTCCAGCGCCGGCAGGATGCCTTCGGTGCGGCTGAGCCGGTGGAAAGCGGCCAGGGCCTCGGCGTCGGTGACCGTCACATACTCGGCGCGCCCGGAATCCTTCAGCCACGCGTGCTCAGGGCCGACGCCGGGGTAATCGAGCCCGGCGGAGATCGAATGCGTACCGATGATCTGCCCCTCGTCGGACTCCATCAGGTAACTGCGCGCACCGTGGAGCACACCGGGGCGGCCGGCGTTGAGCGGGGCGGCGTGCCGGCCGGAGGCCAGGCCCTCGCCCCCGGCCTCGACCCCGACGAGCCGGATATCGGCGTCATCCAGGAACGGATGGAAGATCCCCAGGGCGTTGGAACCGCCGCCGACGCAGGCGACCACGGCGTCGGGCAAGCGCCCCTCGCGCTCCAGGATCTGCGCTCGGGTCTCGACACCGATGACCCGCTGCAGGTCGCGAACCAGCGTCGGGTAGGGATGGGGACCGGCGACGGTGCCGATGATGTAGAAGGTGTTGTCGATATTCGCCACCCAGTCGCGCATCGCCTCGTTCATGGCGTCCTTGAGGGTGCGCGTCCCGGCGTCCACGGCGCGGACCTCAGCGCCGAGCAGACGCATCCGGTAGACGTTGGCGGCCTGGCGCTGCACGTCGTCGGCCCCCATGTAAACGACGCACTCCAGCCCCATGCGTGCCGCGACGGTTGCCGTAGCCACGCCGTGCTGCCCCGCCCCGGTCTCGGCGATGATCCGCGTCTTGCCCATGCGCGCGGCCAGCACCGCCTGCCCCACGGTATTGTTGACCTTGTGCGCGCCGGTATGGGCCAGATCCTCGCGCTTGAAGTAGATGCGTGCACCGCCGGCGCGGGCGGTCAGCCGCTCGGCCAGGTACAGCGGAGTGGGCCGACCGACGAAATCCCGCAACTCGCGATCGAGCTCGGCCTGGAAACCCGGGTCGCGGCGCGCCTCGGCGTACGCCTCGGTCAACTCCTCGAGCGGCCCGACCAGGGTCTCGGAGACGAACCGCCCCCCGAACCGGCCGAAGTGCCCATCATGCTCCTCGGCGGGGCCGCCGCCGTCCTGCTCAGGTCTCATCGCCACGTTCCACCTCCGCGAGAAACCGGGCTATGCGCTCCCGGTCCTTGATCCCCGGCTCCGACTCGACGCCGCTGCTAACATCCACGGCGAAGGGGCGCACCTTGCGCACCACCTCCGCCACATTCTCGGCGCTCAGACCGCCAGCCACCGTGAGCCCGCGCACGCCGCCCGGGATGGTGTCGTGGTCGAAGGACTCACCCCGACCCCCGCGCTCGCCGACGCGGTGGCTATCGAACAGAAACCCGCTGGCATCCGGATAGGCCGCCACGTACTCGGACGGATCCGCCCCGCCCCCCATGGGCACCGCCTTCACGTAGCGACGCTCGTAGTGGCGGCAAAGTTCCGGCGCCTCGTTGCCGTGGAACTGCAGGGTATCCAAGTGCAGGCCTTCCACGGCCACCTCCACCTGCCCCGGCTTGGGATCGACGAACAGACCGACCACCGAGACGAAGGCCGGGACGGCCGCCACAATGGCTCGGGCCTCTTTCATGTCCACGGCACGCGGGCTGGCATCGCAAAACACCAGACCGATGGCATCGGCACCCAGCTCGACAGCGGCTGCGGCATCTTCCGGGCGGGTAACCCCGCAGATCTTGACGCGCGTGCGCACGCTCGGCGTCCCCCTTCAGCGGCTCCAAGGAAAGCGCAAATGTTACCGCGTGGGCGAGCTTTACGCCAAAAACGGCCACTGCCCCCGGGTCGGGAGGCCGTAATGCGACGGGTAGACCACGCGGGTCAGGTAGAGCCCGGCCGCCGGGGCCGTCATCCCGCTGCGGGTCCGGTCGCCGGCGGCGAGCAATCCCGCGGGCCAATGCTCAGGCTGCTCGCCGGTTCCCACGGCCATCAGGGTGCCGGCGATATTGCGCACCATATGGTGCACGAAGGCGTTGGCCTCGATGTCGATGAACAGCAGCTCGCCGTGGCGGTGCACATCGAGCCGATAGACCTCCCGCACCGCGTGGGGCGCCTGGCAGGCGGCGGCCCGGAAGGCCGAGAAATCGTGCTCGCCAACCAGGGCCTGGGCGGCCCGATGCATGCGCCCCTCATCCAGCTCGTGGTGGGTCCAGGCCACGCGGTGACGCAGAAGCGCCGGGCGGGCCCGCCGGCACAGGAAGACATAGCGGTACCCCCGCCGCTGCGCTTGATAGCGCGCGTGGAAATCCGCATCGACGGCGTGGGCCGAACGGACGCTGACCGTCTCGGGTAGCTGCGCATTGGTGCCCAGCACCCAGGCGTGCAGCGGCCGCGATGCGGTGGTATCGAAGTGGACCACTTGGGCGGCGGCGTGAACCCCGGCATCGGTGCGGCCGGCACAGACCACCGCCACCGGGTGATTGGCGATCCGCGACACAGCCCCCTCGAGGGCCTCCTGCACCGACGGGGCGTCGTCCTGTCGCTGCCAGCCGCTGAAGCCGGTGCCGTCGTACTCCAGCACCAGGGCAATGCGTTGCTCTGCCCCTCGTTCCGCCACCGCCTGCCCGCCTACTCGCCGCTGAGCTCAGCCAGGATCTGCCGGGCACTCTCGCGCTGCGACTCGGTACCTTCCTCCAGGACCTCCTCCAGCAGGCTGCGGGCCCCCGGCTCGTCGCCCAGGTCGATGTACGCCCGGGCCAGGTCGAGCTTGGTATCGGCCTCATCGCCCTCGCCGACCCCCAGGGACTGCTCCGCCTCGGCCTCCAGGTCGCCCTCCGCGGGCCCCTCTCCGGCCTCATCCAGGTCGAGACCGCCCGGGGTGTCATCGTCTTCCTCGCTGAACAGGCTGTCGAGATCCATCTCGTCGAGTTCGTCGCCGGCGGCGTCATCCCCGCCAAAGAGCTCATCGGCCACGTCCTGCGCGCCGGCGCTCGCCTCCGGCTCACGCGTCATGGCCGGCTCCGGCTCCTCGGTGGCGTCCGGCTCGTTATCGGTGGCGGGCGCCTCCGCGGCCTCCGGCTCCGTCTCCTGCGGCTGCTCGTCGAAGGCCGCATCCAGCCGGCGGTCGAAGTCGTCGTCCTCAGAGGTCGACTGCGCACCGGCATCGTCGCCGTCGCCGCCGTCCAGCCCGAGGTCCAGATCCTCCAGATCCGGCTTGGTGTCGAGTCCGGCCTCGGCCTCCCCTGCTGAGTCCTCCGGGACCTCGGCATCCGTGGCCGCGTCCTCCGCCGCCGGGCGAGCCGCCGCGGCACCCGCGAACAGCGGGGCATCGGGTACGAAGGCCACACCCAGGGCCACGGCCGCCTGCCAGGCCGGATCGGCATCGCTGCGCGTCCGGTCGTAGAGATCCTGCGCCTGGGCCAGGAAGGCCTCCCGCTCACCCATGCGGGAGAGGACCTCCAGCAGCCGCAGGCGCAGATCGGTCCGCGCCGGCTCGCGATGGATGCCACGCTCCAGCACGTCCCGGGCCCGACGCAGATCGTTATCCGCCAGGTACTCGTCGGCTAGCTCCAGGGCATCCCGCCGGGCACTATGGTCGAAATCGAAGTCCAGGTCACCGCGATCGAGGCGCAGCCCCTCCGGCTCCTGGGTATTCGCACGCCGCCGCCGGCGGCGCAGCAGCAAGCCGGCAACCACGGCGAGCGCCAGCAGGGTTCCTCCGGTGGCGATCAGCATCTGCCGCCGTGCCTCCTCGTCGCGCCACAGGTCGGCGGCGGTGACATCACCGTCACCGGACAACCACTGCGCCCAGCCGACCTCTTCCTCGGGCTCTTCTTCGCGCTCGGGTGTTGGCGGATCGGCCTCCGTGGGCACCGGCTCCGCCTCGCGCAGGGGATCCAGGGGCTCATCCACCTCGGGCAGCGGCACGATCGGCGTCGGCTCGGCATCCGGCGGCGGCAGCAGCCCCTCCATGTCCAGGTCCACCAGCCGCTCGAGCGCTGCTACCCGCTGGCTCAGGTCTTCCACCTGCGCCTTGAGGCTTTCGCGCTCCGAGCGGAGACTGGCCCGCTCCTCGCGCAGGGCGGCCAGCGCCCCCTGCAGCCGGCGCACATTGGCCTCCGAGGCCTCCAGCTCGGTATCGAGGAGTGACAGGACCTCTTCGGTGCCCTCCTCGTCACCGAGGGCGAGGATCCGCAGCCGGGCCTCCTCGGCGGTCGGTGCCTCTGCCACCTGCTCCGGATCCGGCAGATCGGGGATCGGCACCGCCTCGTCGAGTTCCTCGATGGCCGCCCGGCGCTCGGCCGGCGGTACCCAGCTGTCCAGGTGGTCCTCATAGATGGCCTGAGCCTCGCCGGCGGTCAACTCCTCGATCTGCTCGCGACTGGGCAGTTTCAGCCACCAGCCGCTGAGCAGGTCGTTGACGTTGTCACCGGCGAAGGCGCGCGGGTTGAGCCGCTGGATGGCCAGCATCGTCTGCGCCACGGTGACGGAGTCATCCGGGCGGTGCTCCGAGGCGATCCGCCAGAGGGTATCCCCCTCTTCCACCGGCCCGTAGGCCGTCGAGCGGCGCTCACGCTCGCCGTCGCGGGTGATCTCCTCGAACGGCTCGCCCTCGCGAACCAGGGGCTGCCCTTGGGTCGGCGCATCCTCGTCAGCGGTCGTGGGACGTTCAAGGAGCAGGGTGTACTCGCGGACCAGGTCCCCTTCGGGCCAGCTGACCTGGATCAGGAAATCCAGCAGGGGCTGGTCGATGGGCTCCTGACTGGTGACGGCAATATAGGGGGCGTCTTCGCCGGAGGCGACCAGCTCGAAGTCGAGCAACGACAATTCGGGCATCCGGTCGACCCCGGCCCGATTGAAGACTCGGCCCGGGGCTAGCCCGACATCGAGGCGCGCGAGTTCGTCGGGGCTAACGTCCCGCAAGGGGATCCGCGCCGAGACCGGCTCGCCGGCCTCGGAGCGCCCCTCGATGGTCCCGAGGCTGACCTCCACCGCGGCTGCCACTGAGACCAGTGACAGTCCCGCCAGGCCGGCGAGGCCGCGGATCGCCTTGCGCACGGGCTCGCCCCTTCGTCCGCTGTCAGATGTGTTCGCCAATCAGCAGCTCCGCAATCTGCACGCTGTTCAGCGCCGCCCCCTTGCGGACGTTATCGGCCACCACCCAGAGATCGAGACCCCGCTCGTGGCTGATGTCCTCGCGGATGCGCCCGACGTAGACCGGATCGCGTCCGGCGGCCTCCGTCAGCGCCGTCGGATAGCCGCCGCCTGTGCGCTCGTCCAGGACCTCGACCCCGGGGGCGCTGGAGAGCACCTGCCGGGCACGCTCGGCGGTGATGCGCTCGCGGGTCTCGATGTGCACGGCCTCGGAGTGGCCGTAGACCACCGGCACACGCACCGTGGTGGGATTCACCCGAACGGAGGAGTCCTCGAAGATCTTGATGGTCTCCCAGACCATCTTCATCTCTTCCTTGGTGTAGCCGTTGTCCTGGAAATCGTCGATGTGCGGCAGGCAATTGAACGCGATGGGCTTCGGGTACTCAGCACACTGCGGCTCACCGCCGTCGAGGATCGCCCGGCTCTGGGCGTTGAGCTCGTCGATGGCCGGCTTGCCACTGCCGGAGACCGCCTGGTAAGTGGCCACGTTGATCCGCTCGATGCCCACGGCGTCGTGGATCGGCTTGAGGGCCACGAGCATCTGGATGGTGGAACAGTTGGGATTGGCGATGATCCCCCGCTTCTTGTAGCCAGCCACCGCGTGCGGGTTGACCTCGGGAATGATCAACGGGATGTCGTCGTCGTAGCGAAAGTGGGAGGTGTTGTCGATCACCACCGCCCCGGCCTCGGCCGCCCGCGGTGCGTGCTCGGCGGAGATGGACCCCCCGGCGGAGAAGAGCGCGATCTGCACCTGGGAGAAGTCGAACTGGGCCAGGTCCTGGATCTCCAGCTCCTGCCCGGCGAAGGATACCGTCCGCCCGGCGGAGCGGGCACTGGCCAGCGGGTAGATCTTGCGCGCGGGGAAGCCGCGCTCGGCCAGAATGGAGAGCATCACCTCTCCGACCGCGCCGGTGGCCCCGACTACGGCGACATCGTACTGCTTGCTCATGGATGCTCCCGTGCTCGCTGGTCCTAGTCAGGCCAAGTCTACTAACGCACTGCGCGGGATTGCCAGAGCGGCAATTGCTCTCAGCCCATGGCACGCTCAAGGCCAACGCCCCGCTATC
Organism: Halorhodospira halophila SL1; assembly: GCF_000015585.1. Classification (NCBI taxonomy): domain Bacteria; kingdom Pseudomonadati; phylum Pseudomonadota; class Gammaproteobacteria; order Chromatiales; family Ectothiorhodospiraceae; genus Halorhodospira; species Halorhodospira halophila. The sequence continues at coordinate 1,982,272 of NC_008789.1, forward strand.
CGGGCACCCCCACCGGGACCCGGTTCTGCATGCGGACGCCGCGCTGCTCACGTCTGTCCTTCACGTTGCCGGTCTCCGCGTCTACACTCTCCCCGGCGGTACTAGAAAAAACGAGCAATAGGAGGTTATACCCCGATGCGGAACAAGCTTACAGTCGCACTCGCAGGCGGTGCACTCGCCACCGGCGCCTTTGTCGGTCAGGCTTCGGCGCAGATGCCGGCGGATACCGGCAACTTCAATTACAACTACGCCGAGGGTGCACTGGTCCTCCAAGATAGGGATTCGCAAGATCTGGTAGGCCCGCGCGCTAAGGGCTCGGTGGCCTTCACCCGGGACATCTTCGGTGTGGCCGAGCTCAACTACCTAACCGACGACGTCGATATTACGGATCTGCGCGCCGGGGCGGGCTACCGTCTGGGCGTGGCGCCGGAACTCGATTTCTACGGCGTGGCGTCCCTCGTTTATCAAGATTTTGACAACGACTTTGACGACACCGGTCTTGGCATCACCCTGGGCACGCGCTATGCCGTCATGGCCGATTTCGAGATTGCCGGCGAGATCCGTCACACCAACATGGACGACTTCGACAGCACGACCGATCTCGCCGCCCAGTTCCTCTACGGAGTGGCGCCCAACGTGGAGCTCCTCGGGGAGCTGCAGCTGCTCGACGACGGCGACGACATGTTCGAGGACACGGGCCTCGCCCTCGGCGCCCGCTACAACTTCTAAACGGTTCCACACATAACGACCGTCATGCACGAGCCGGCCGCCCTTTAGGGGCGGCCGGCTCGTGTTTTCGCCCGGAACGGCGGGCGTCGGAATGCTGGACGTCGCGAGTCACAGCCGCCCCGCCACTGCCTCACCCATCTCACGAGTGCCCACCGGCCGGTTGCCGCCCTGCAGGTCCGGAGTGCGCAACCCCTCCTCGAGCACCGCCCCCACGGCGGCCTCGACCCGGTCCGCGGCCTCACCCGCGCCCAGGCTGTAGCGCAGCATCATGGCCACCGAGAGGATGGTGGCTAGCGGGTTCGCCTTGTCCTGCCCGGCAATATCCGGCGCCGAGCCGTGGACCGGCTCGTAGAGCCCCTTGCCGTGTTCATCGAGGGAGGCGGACGGGAGCATGCCGATGGAGCCGGTCAGCTGCGCGGCGCAATCCGAGAGGATGTCCCCGAACAGGTTCCCGGTGACCACCACATCGAACTGCTTCGGCGCACGCACCAGCTGCATGGCGGCGTTGTCCACGTACATGTGGCTGAGCTCGACACCCGGGTAGTCCGCCGCCACCCGCTCGACCACTTCGCGCCATAGCTCCGAGCTTTCCAGGACATTGGCCTTGTCCACCGAGCAGACCCGTCCCTGGCGCTGCTCGGCGGCGGCGAAGGCGAGACGGGCAATGCGCTCGATCTCCGACTCGCTATAGACCTCGGTGTTGAAGCCCTGACGCTCGCCACTGTCCAGGGTGCGGATCCCGCGGGGCTGGCCAAAGTAGATCCCGCCGGTGAGTTCGCGAACGATGAGGATATCCAGCCCCGCGACAACATCTTCCCGCAGCGCCGAGGCGCCGGCCAGCTGCGGATACAGGATGGCCGGGCGCAGATTGCCGAACAGACCCAGCTCCGAGCGGATCGCCAGAAGCCCCCGCTCCGGTCGGACGTCCCGTGGGAGCGCATCGTACTGCGGCCCGCCGACGGCCCCCAGCAGCACCGCATCCGCCTCCCGCGCCAGGCGCAGGGTCTCGTCGGGCAGGGGCTGGCCGGCGGCGTCGTAACCGGCGCCGCCAATGGGCGCCGTCTCCATCTCGCAGCCGACCCCGTAGCGCTTATTCAGCGCCTCGAGCACACGCCGGGCCTCCGCGGTGATCTCCGGGCCGATACCGTCCCCGGGGAGCAGCAGGATCTTCTGGGCCATCGTTACGCACTCACCATTCAGATTTCAGGTTTCCGGGTTCAGCGCTCAAGGAACAGCCAGGGGGCTTCCTGCAGGCGGCGCTGCTCATAGGCCTGGATGGCCTCGCTCTGCTCCTCCAGGGTCACGCCGATCTCATCGAGGCCTTCAAGCAGCATGCGCTTGCGGAACGGATCCACGTCGAAGCCGAAACGCTCGCCGCCCGGGGTGACGACCTGCTGCTCGAAGAGATCGATGGTCAGCTGGTAGCCCTCGGTGGCGTAGACCGCCTGAAACAGCTGCTCGACCACCTCCTCGCCCAGCACCACCGGCAGGAGGCCGTTCTTGAAGCAGTTGCTGTAGAAGATATCGGCGAAGCTCGGCGCCACGATGGCCCGGAAGCCGTAGTCCTTCAGGGCCCACGGGGCGTGCTCGCGGGAGGAGCCGCAGCCGAAATTGTCCCGGGCAAGCAGCACGCTGGCCCCCTGGTAGCGCGGCTGATTGAGGACGAAGTCCTCGTTGCGCGGCCGGTTCGTGCAGTCCATCCCCGGCTCGCCGCGATCAAGGTACCGCCACTCATCGAACAGGTAGGGGCCGAACCCCGTCCGCTTGACGGACTTGAGGAACTGCTTGGGGATGATGGCGTCCGTATCGACGTTGGAGCGATCCAGCGGCGCAACCAGACCGGTGTGTCGAGTGAAAGGTTCCATGGGCGTTTCCAGTCTTTTGAAAAAAGGGCCGGGAGACGCTCGGCGTCTACTCCCGGATATCCACGAAGTGACCATGGATGGCGGCAGCGGCCACCATCGCCGGGCTGGCCAGATGGGTGCGGCCGCCCTGGCCCTGGCGCCCCTCGAAGTTCCGGTTGGAGGTCGAGGCACAGCGCTCGCCGGGCTCCAGGCGGTCGGGGTTCATGCCCAGGCACATGGAGCACCCCGGTTCGCGCCACTCGAAGCCGGCATCGAGAAAGACCCGGTCGAGCCCCTCGCCTTCGGCCTGCTGCTTGACCACCCCGGAGCCGGGGACCACCAGCGCCTGGCGGATATTCTCAGCCACCCGACGGCCATGGACGACGGCGGCCGCCTCGCGCAGGTCCTCGATGCGGGCATTGGTGCAAGACCCGATGAAGATCTTGTCCATGGGGATATCGGTCAGTGGCGTCCCCGGCTCCAGGCCCATGTACTCCAGGGCCCGGCCCATCGCCCGGGCGCGCACCGCATCGCTCTCCTCCGCCGGGTCGGGGACGCGGCGATTCACCGAGGCGACCATCTCCGGCGACGTCCCCCAGGTCACCTGGGGCTCGATCTCGTCGGCGTGGAGTTCCACCACCCGGTCGAAGGCCGCATCCTCATCCGAGACCAGGTGGCGCCAACTGGCCACGGCCTGGTCCCACAGCGCGCCCTCGGGGGCATTCGGACGGCCCCGGACATACTCGATGGTGGTGTCATCCACAGCCACCATACCGGTACGCGCCCCGGCCTCGATGGACATGTTGCAGATGGTCATCCGCCCTTCCATGGAGAGGCTGCGTATGGCCTCGCCGCCGTACTCCAGTGCGTACCCCGTGCCGCCCGCAGTACCGATGCGACCGATGATCGCCAGGATGATGTCCTTGGCCGTGACCCCCCGCCCGAGCTGACCATCGATGCGGATGAGCATGGTGCGGGCCTTCTTCTGCACCAGGGTCTGCGTGGCCAGGACATGCTCCACCTCACTGGTGCCCACCCCGAAGGCCAGTGCGCCCAGGGCGCCGTGGGTCGAGGTGTGCGAGTCGCCACAGACCAGGGTCATCCCCGGCAGTGTCGTGCCCTGCTCAGGCCCGACGACGTGGACGATCCCTTGGCGCGGGTCGCGGATACCAAACTCGATCACCTGGAAGTCCTTGCAGTTGCGATCCAGCGTCTCGATCTGCACCCGCGAGACCGGATCCTCCACCGGCTGACTGCGGTCGGTGGTGGGGACGTTGTGATCGGTCACGGCAAGATTGGACGCCACGCGCCACGGCTGGCGACCGGCCAGGCGCAGACCCTCGAACGCCTGCGGCGAGGTCACCTCATGCAGGAGCTGACGATCGATGTAAAGCAGCGCCGATCCATCGTCGTACTCGGTGACAACGTGGCTATCCCAGAGTTTGTCGTAGAGGGTCTTCCCGGTCATTGGCCTGTTCTATCAATTGGCTTAGAAACATTCACTTGAACATTATATCGGACCGACCCCCCTCGGGGGAAATGCCCTCAGGCCCGCTGCCCGCGCAGGCTCCAGGCCGCCAGGATCGCCGCCAGGAAGGCCACCGCGCTGGCAGCCAGGAAGGTCTGCCCGCCGAAGAGATCCCAGGCCATGCCGGAGAGCAGCGACCCCAGCGCCACCCCGGCACCGAAGGTCAGACTGGAGTACAGCGCCTGCCCCCGACCCTGCGCGGCGCCGGTGAAGAACCGGTTGACCACATCGATCGCCACCGCGTGATAGATCCCGAAGCTGGCGGCATGGAAGGTCTGGCTCAGGGCCACGAGCCAGGCCGAATCCACCCACGCGGCGACCATCAGCCAGCGCAGGCCGCCCAGCGCTAGGGCCAGGGTCAGCAAGGTGCGGGCGCCAAAACGAGGCAGCAGCCGGTGCATAACCAGGAAGATGGCGATCTCAGCCACCACCCCCCAGGCCCACAGCGCGCCGATCAGCCCGCCGCTGTAGCCGTGATCCTCCAGGTAGATGCTGAAGAAGCCGTAGAACGGTCCGTGGCCCATCTGGTTGAGGAAACAGGCCAGAAAGAACCCGATCACCGCCGGCCGGCGCAAGGTCTCCCAGAAACCGTCCCCATCGGCGCGGTGCGTGGCACGCCCGGCCTCCGGCGCGATGAGGCTGGAAACCGCGAGCCCGCCGAAGATCAGCAGCACCACGTAGGGCAGTGCATCGAAACCGGCCCGATCGAGCATCTCGCCGATGCCCATCACCGACAGGATGAACCCCACCGACCCCCACAGCCGGATGCGGCTGTAGCGGTGCTCCTGCCCGCGCAGATGGTTGAACGTATTGGCTTCGTACTGGGGCAGTGCGGCGTTCCAGAAGAACCCGAACAGGGCCATGACCAGCGCCACCGCGCCGAAGGTCTCGGCGAGGAGGATCGCCGAGAAGGCCAGGAGCGCCACCACCGAGGCCGCGCGCACCACCGCCATGCGTCGATTAAGGCGGTCGGCCAGCACCCCCCAGACGTTCGGGGCGATGATCTTGGTGGCGTGGAGAATGGCCAGCAGTTGACCGATCTCCGCCGAGGAGAAGCCCTCGGCGCGCAGGTACGGCCCCCAGTAGGGCATCAGGGCCCCGAGGGCGGCAAAGAAGAAGAGGTAGAAGCCCGAGAGCCGCCAGTACGGCAACGCCGGTTGCGCCCCGCCCGGAGTCCCGCCGCTCAAGGGATTACTCCCGGTCGCGGGCGGGCAGCACCGGGGTCCCGGACTCGACATCGGCGTTCTGTGCCCGATGCCGCAGCCAGTGGTCCATCACCACCAGCGCCGCCATGGCCTCGGCGATGGGCACCGCACGGATACCGACACACGGATCGTGGCGCCCCTTGGTCACCACCGAGACCGGCTCGCCGTGCACGTCCACCGAGCGCCCCGGGATGAGCATGCTCGAGGTCGGCTTCAGCGCCGCCCGCACCACCAGATCCTGTCCGCTGGAGATCCCGCCGAGCACCCCGCCGGACTGGTTGCCGGCGAATCCCGCGGGGGTGAGCTCGTCGCGATGGGCGCTGCCCCGCTGCCCTGCCGCCGCCATGCCGGCGCCGACCTCCACCCCCTTGACGGCGTTGATGGACATCAGCGCCTTGGCCAGGTCGGCATCCAGACGGTCGAAGACCGGCTCGCCGAGCCCCGGCGGCACATGGCGGACCTCGACCTCGACGGCAGCGCCCACCGAATCGCCAGCCTTACGCACCTCTTGGATCAGGGCCTCGAGCTCCGGGATGCGCGCCGGGTCGGCGCAGAAGAAGTCGTTGTCATCCACCGCCGACCAGTCCTCGGCGCCGAGTTCGATCCCACCCATCTGGGCCAGCCGCCCGCGGATCTCGATACCGAGACGCTGGGCGAGGTAGCGGCGGGCGATGGCCCCGGCGGCCACCCGCACGGCGGTCTCCCGAGCCGAAGAACGGCCGCCGCCGCGGTAATCGCGAACCCCGTACTTCTGCTGATAGGTGTAGTCGGCGTGCCCAGGCCGGAACCGCTGGGCGATCTCGGAGTAATCCTTGGAACGCTGGTCGGTGTTCTCGATGAGCAGACCGATGGGGGTGCCGGTGGTCACCCCCTCGAAGACCCCGGAGAGGATCTGCACCTGATCGCTCTCGCGGCGCTGCGTGGTGTGCTTGGAGCGCCCGGGCCGACGCCGATCGAGCTCGACTTGCAGGTCGGCCTCGGTCAGGGCCAGCCCCGGCGGGCAGCCGTCCACCACGCCGCCCAGCGCGGGGCCGTGACTCTCACCAAAGGTGGTGACCGTAAACAGGGTGCCAAAGGTATTCCCAGACATAGGCCGTCGATTGTAGCACTGCAGATCCGTGGGCGGGCCTGGCCGGCGACTGGCCGGTGGGCGTATCCTGCACGCCATGCACGCACCCGCCCCCACCAACCTGATCACCGGTTTTCTGGGCGTCGGCAAGACCACGGCCATCCGGCATTTACTGTCCGAGGCCCGCCCGACCGATCAGCGCTGGGCCGTGCTCGTCAACGAGTTCGGCGACGTCGGCGTCGACGCCACCCGCCTCGAAGACGGCGCGGCGATCGAAGAACTCCCCGGCGGCTGCCTGTGCTGCACCCTCGGGGCGCCGTTCCGGATCGCCCTGGCCCGCCTGCTGCGCCGCAGCCGCCCGGCCCGCCTGCTCATCGAGCCGACCGGACTCGGCCACCCGGCCCGCATCCTCGACCTACTCCGTGAGTTCGAGCAGCAGGGCGCCATCACCCTGCGCGCCACGCTGACCCTGGTCGACCCGCGACAGCTCGACGACCCGCGGGTCGCCGGACACGACGCCTTCCGCGACCAAGCGCAGCTGGCCGATGTCCTGATCGCCCACAAGACGGACCTGTGCAGCGCCAGCGAGCGGGCCGCTTTCAACTCCTGGGCACACACCCTCTACCCGCCGAAGCAGCGCATCGAGGAGGCAGCCCACGGCCGTATCGATCCGGCCTGGCTGGATGAGCCGGCCGGCCGGGCCGGGACGCTGGACACCGGGGCACCAGCCCCCCACCGCGCGGCCGAGCACCACCACGGGGCCGGGCGCGCCGCGCCGGAGCCGGGTCAGCCCGTGCGGGCCGAACAGAGCGGCGGCGCCGTCCCGGCGTGCGGATGGATCTTCCACTCCGAGGATGTCTTCGATCGCCACGCCCTGCTCCAGGTGCTGGAGTCCCTGCGCGACTGTCAGCGCGTCAAGGGCGTCATGCGCACCGGCCGCGACTGGCTGCGCGTGGATGCCGATGGCGATGGCGTGCGGGCGGAGGCGACGGCCTGGCGGGGCGAGAGCCGGCTAGAGGTCATCGGCCCCGCCGCAGACACCAGCTGGGCGGGCACCGAACAGGCCCTGCTGGCCGCCTACCGGGGCACCGGCCACTGACCCCAACCCGGCGGACGACGTCCATCCACCGAGGGGCACCAGGGATTGGCGGGCTAAGCCAGGCGACTGTCCCCGTTACCCGCCCACTGCGGGTCTAGCGGACGCCGCGCACAACCCCTATCCTGTTGCGGGTACGCGACCGTGAACCAGGAATCAGGCGATGGCCGAGCGCCCACAGCGGGTACCCGCCAGCACCGAGCAGGAGTCCGCCCTGGTCCTCTTCTCCGGGGGACAAGATTCCACGGCCTGCCTGGCCTGGGCACTGGAGTATTTCAGCCGGGTCGAGACCGTGGGCTTCGCCTACGGCCAGCGTCATGATGTGGAGCTATCGGCCCGCGAGGAGGTCCTCGACGGATTGCGCGCCCTCCGCCCCGACTGGGCGGCGCGCCTGGGCAGCGACCGTGTGCTGGATGCCGGCGTGCTGGGCGAGATCAGCGATACCGCACTGACTCAAGATGCCGAAATCGCCTACGACGCGCGCGGCCTGCCCACCACCTTCGTCCCCGGCCGCAACCTGCTCTTCTTCACGCTGGCAGCAGCCGTGGCCCACCGGCGCGGCATCCGCCATCTGGTTGCTGGCGTCTGCGAGACCGACTTCTCCGGCTACCCCGACTGCCGCGACGACACCGTCAAGTCCCTGCAGGTCACCCTCAACCTGGGCATGGCCGAGCGGCTGGTGCTGCACACCCCATTGATGTGGCTGGATAAGGCCCAGACCTGGATGCTGGCCGAACAACTTGGCGGAAGCGCACTGGTGGATTTGACCGTCGAGGCGAGCCATACGTGTTATTACGGCATGCGGGAGCAGCGCCACGAATGGGGCTACGGCTGCGGCGAGTGCCCGGCCTGCCGGCTGCGCGCCGAAGGCTGGCACCGTTTCCGACACGGCAGCGGCGCACAGTAACCCCTTGCCGCGCCCGCGAGGTTGAGCCGTATCCAAACCACAACCGAGGGAGAAGACCGATGCGCATCGCTGTAGTCGGGGCCGGCGTCGTCGGAACCTCCGTGGCCTGGGAGCTGACCGCCCGTGGCCACCAGACCGTGCTGATCGAGCGCTGCAATGAGGTCGCACAGGAGACCAGCTTTGCCAATGGCGCCCAGCTCCACGCCGGCCACGCCGCCCCGTGGAACCCGCCAGGCGTGCTCCGCGACGCCATCGGCTGGCTCGGGAAATCCGACTCGCCCCTGCGCATCAACCCCCTGCGGGTGCTGCGCAACCCCAGCTGGTCACTGCGTTTCCTGGCCAACGCCACCGCGCGGCGCTACCGGCGTCACGCTGACGCCAACGCGGCGCTGGCCCTCTACGGCGTACAGCAGGCACGCGCCTGGCGCGATGCCCTCGGACTCACCTTCGATGCCCGCGACAGCGGCATCCTGAAGCTCTTCGACGACCCCGACGCCCTGGAGCACGGACGCGCCGAAGCGACCGCCGTGGAGGCTCTGGGCATCCGCCACCGGGTTCTGAGTATCGACGAGACGCTCGCCCGCGAACCGGCTCTGAGCGATGCCGCAGATCAACTGGCCGGTGCCATCGAGTTCCCCGACGACGGCTGTGGCGACCCACTGCAGTTCACCGCAGCCCTCGCCGAGCGGCTGACCGCCGAGGGCGCCGAGCTCTGGCTGGGCACTACGGCACGTCGACTGCTGGGCGGCCCTGCCGGGGTGGAGGGCGTCGAGACCAGCCGCGGGGTCGTGGACGTCGATGCCGTGGTCGTCGCAGCGGGCAGCTATAGCCCGGCCCTGACCCGCGCGTTCGGCGTGCGCCTGCCCATTGAACCGGTCAAGGGCTACTCGGTCAGCATCCCGCTGAAGGGGGTCAAGGGCGCCCCGGAGATGCCCATCATCGACGACACCCGCAAGGTGGTGCTCACCCGGCTGGGTGACCAGCTGCGCATCGCCGGCAAGGCGGAGATCACCGGCTTCGACCTGAACCTGGACGAGCGGCGCTGGCAGGTCGTCCGCAAGCAGGGGCTGAGCCGCTTCCCGCACCTGGCCGAGCAACTGGCGGACGCCCCGAGCCACCCCTGGGCCGGCCTGCGCCCGATGACCTGCGACGGCCTGCCGATCCTCGGCCCAACACCGGTCTCCGGCCTCCATCTCGCCACCGGCGTGGGCCACCTGGGCTGGACGTTCGCCGCCGGCAGCGCACGCCTGGTTGCCGACCAGCTGGAGGAACGCACCTGCGATCTGGACCCCACTCCTTACCAACTGCGGAGACCCCGATAACCTGGGAGAGCACGAGCACCCCTTGTTATACAAGGATTGTACATATACGCTGACCAGTCAGTGGTGAGTCGGGCTCACCACGCGGTGGCAAGCAGAGGAGCATCACCATGGAACACGTTGGTTTCGGCAGCGACGACATCGAAAACACCCTGGCCAAGATGGACGACAGTCAGCTGGACAACCTGGCCTTCGGCGCCATCCAGCTCGACGGTGACGGCACCATCCTTCAGTACAACGCCGCCGAGGGCGACATCACCGGCCGGAACCCGAAGGAGGTGATCGGCAAGAACTTCTTCAAGGACGTGGCCCCGTGCACGGATAGCCCGGAGTTCTCCGGCAAGTTCAAGGAGGGCGTGGCCTCCGGCAACCTCAACACCATGTTCGAGTACACCTTCGACTACCAGATGACCCCGACCAAGGTGAAGGTGCACATGAAGAAGGCCCTCTCCGGGGACAGCTACTGGGTCTTCGTCAAGCGCGTCTAGACCCGGGCCCAGCTCCCCGCACGCACCGTGTGCGGGGAGCCGCAGAAGGATCGACCGATGCAAGGGCTGAATGCCGATGAGGTGCTGCGCCTGCTGCGCAGCCTGATTCCCGGCGAACTGGCCGAGGGGCGCGGTCACCGCAATGACCCGCCCGAGGGAACGGACATCTGCGCGGACACCCGGCTGGACCACACCCCCATCCGCGCCGATTCGCTGGATCGGCTCCATCTGGCCAGCGCCCTGAATCGCCTCTTCTGCCTCCACGAGACCGGGGTGGAGGACCGCCTCTTGACGGTGCGCCGCATCGGCGATATCGCTGAACTGATCGCCGAGGGCAGCCAGCACACCAGCGGCCTGAGCTTCTCCACCTCCGGCAGCACGGGCACCCCGCAATCCCACCATCACAGCTGGTCGGCCCTGACCCAGGAAGCCGAGGCCCTGGCCGCGGCCCTCGGCCACCACCGACGCGTGATCGCCTGGTTGCCGCTCCACCACCTGTATGGGTTCGTCTTCGGCGTCGCCCTACCCCGCACCCTGGGCAGCACGGTGGTCGAGAGCCACGAGGCTCCCGCCGCCTTGTTCCGCAACCCCGCACCCGACGACCTCATCGCCAGCGTCCCGGCGCGATGGCGCTACCTACTCGACAGCGATCACCGCTTCCCCGGCGGCACCGGCGTGAGTTCGACGGCCCCACTCGAGGCAGCCTGTCGGCACGGGCTGCCGCGGGCCGGACTGGACGCCCTGGTCGAGGTCTACGGCGCCACGGAGACCGGCGGGATCGGCTTGCGCTGGGCCCCCGCAGAGGATTACCGACTCCTGCCCTACTGGCAGTGCAACGCCGACGGCAACCTCCGGCGCGCACTGCCCGAAGGGTCGGCCGTGACCATCACCCCGCTGGATCGGCTCGAGTGGCTGGACGAGCGGGTCTTCCGGCCCCGCGGGCGCATCGATGACATCATCCAGATCGGCGGGGTCAACGTCTCGCCGCAGCACGTGGCACGCCGCTTCGAGAGCCACGAGGCGGTTGCCGCCTGCGCGATACGCAGCCACGGAGAGGGCAGCCAGCGGCGGCTGAAGGCCTTCATCGTCCCGGCTCACCCCGAGACCGACCCCGAGGAGCTACGCCAGGCGCTGGAAACCTGGGCGTGGGAACACCTGCCGGCAGTGGAGCGGCCGACCGACCTGCGCATCGGTCCCGAGTTGCCGCGCAACGCCATGGGCAAGCTGCAGGATTGGGACTGAGCAGCATGGCCGAAGTGGACCTGGCCGGCAGCCTGAGCGCCGCAGACATCGAGGCCATCGGTTACGGCCACAGGACCGCAACGGTCTCGCCGACCGGCTGGAAGCGGCTGCGCTCGGCCGAGGCATACCTCCAGCGCCTGGTGGATGAGCGCCGCCAGGTTTACGGCGTCACCACCGGCTACGGCCCCCTGGCCACCAGCCGGATCGACCCCTCGGCCTCACGCACCCTGCAGCGCAACCTGGTCTACCACCTGTGCAGCGGCGTCGGCGAGCCGCTCTCCCGCTGTCACACCCGGGCGACGCTTGGCGCGCGGATCGCCAGCGTCACCCGGGGCCACTCCGGGGTGACGCCAGCGGTGGTGGAGCGGCTGCTGGCGTGGCTGGAACACGACGTGGTGCCAGAGGTGCCGGCCATCGGCACCGTCGGCGCCAGCGGCGACCTGACCCCGCTGGCCCATGTGGCCCGGGCCCTCATGGGCGAAGGCCGGGTGTGCATCAACGGCGGGGAATGGGAGCCCGCCGACGCCGCCCAACGCCGCCTCGGCTGGGAACCGTGGACCCTGGACGGAAAGGACGCCATCGCCCTGGTCAATGGCACCTCCACCACCGCGGGCATATGCGCCGTGAACGGTGCAGGTGCTGAACGTGCCGCCGGGGTCTGTGCGGTGCTGGGGATGGTTTACGCTGAGCTTCTCGGTGGCCATGCCGAGGCCTTCCAGCCGGCCATCGGAGCCGTCCGGCCCCACCCCGGGCAGATGCGCGCCCACGCCTGGCTCACCGCTCTTGCCGAGGACAGCCAGCGCCTCCAACCGTGGACCGGCACACCGCCCCGGCTGACCGAGGGCCAGGAGGCCGTGCTTCCTGATCAGCCCCTCCCCCAAGACCCCTACTCGATTCGCTGTCTGCCCCAGGCGCTGGGCGCGGTGCTGGACAGCATCACCTTCCACAACCAGACCGTAGCCAGCGAGCTAGACGCCGCCAGCGACAACCCCCTGCTCTTCCCGGACGAGGGGCGCGTGCTGCACGGCGGCAACTTCTTTGGCCAGCACCTTGCCTTCGCCGCCGACGCCCTGAACAATGCCGTGGTGCAGCTGGCGTTACACAGCGAACGGCGCATCAGCCGCATCACCGACTCAACCCGCAGCGGCTTTCCGGCCTTCATGCAGCCGCGCCAGACCGGTTTGCACAGCGGCTTCATGGGGGCCCAGGTCACGGCCTCGGCCCTGGTGGCCGAGATGCGGACCGGGGCCCACCCAGCCTCCATCCAATCGATACCGACCAACGCCGACAACCAGGACATCGTCCCCATGAGCACCCGCGCAGCGCGGCAGGCAGCCACCAACCTGGACCATCTGCAGCGGATCTTGGCCATCGAGGCGCTGGTGCTGGCGCAAGGCCTCGAGCTGGCCGATGGTGTCGGGTTTAGCAGCAGCGCGCGGCGTACCCTGGGATGGGTACGCGAACTGGCCCCACCGCTGGAGGACGATCGCCCGCTGGCCGAGGAGATCGCCCGCGTTGCTGCTGCGCTGGCCACGCCGTACCAAGCCCACCGACTGGTTGCCGGGCTTCCGGGCGCGCCCCCGGGGCCAGCCTCCTGAGGCCTCAATCGCAGGGCTCACCCCGCTGATCGTTGTCCGCTCTTGCCCGGCCGGTGCTAGCCACACGGATGGCGACCACTGCCGCGCCGTCGCGACAAAGCCTCAGGGTGTCGCCGTAAATGCGCGATAGCCAGCCATCAGGCTGAAACCGGAAGTCTTCCCGCCCGCTGTCCGACACGACCCGGTGACCCGGCCCGATCCCACGCCCCCGGGCCAGGAGTTGCTCCGGTCCCGGCGCCTGGCCGGATGCAGCCTCGCCGCGGAACAGGATCCAGCCGTCGTCCCAGCCCTGCGCATCGCATCCGGCCTGCGGGGTGCCGCCGCACAAGGTGACCGTCTCGCCTTGGTCCAGTGCCTCGATGCGTGCCCGCTCCAGCCCGGCGAGGAGTTCCCGCTGCCAGACCCAAGCGCGGACCTCATCCACACCGGCACCCAACTGTGGCGCCGCCACAGCGGTCAGCCCGGCAATCAGGGCGAGCGCCACCAGCAGCTCGGTCAGCGTGAATCCCGGGGTCAGTCGCCCCAGCAGACCTCCGCGGCCCCGGGGGCACTGCCCCGTTCGCCGCGGTGATCGAGGGTGAATTCCGTACACGCCTCATCCGCCTCCTGCGGACTTCCCGGCGCCGGTGTGGCGGTCAGGCGAAAGCCATCGGCGTCGGTCTCGATCTCGAGTTCATAGAGGCCCCGCTCGGACAACTCCGGGACCTCATCTGTGCACGCCTGGTAGCTCATCTCCTGGATGAAACAGCGCTCGAGCGCCATCCAAGTATCCAGCAGAGTGGCGGTGGCATCGCTGCGATCCGCCTGCACCTTGTACTGGCCGTAGAACGGGTAGGCGATCGCCACCAGGATGGCCAGGATAGCCAGTACGATCATCAGCTCGACCAGGCTGAAGCCAGCCACACGGACGCGCTGACCCACTCTCTTCATAAGACCGTCCTCAATCCAGATTTCCGTGGGGGCATTCGCGCTGCCAGCGGATCTCGACGCGGTCAGCCGCCCCCGATGCCTGCGCCGGCTCGAGCACAACGCCCGCCTGCAGGCAGACCTCGGTCCGGTCGCCCCCAAGGCCACGGGCGCAAACCCGGAACTGACCGTGATTGCGCTCGATAGCGTAGCATGGCGCCGCTGCCTCGCCGCTGCAGCACCCGGGGTCGCCGGCGCCCTGGCGGCCGGATGCAAGGTCGCGCATCGCCGCGGCCAGCTCGTCGCCGGCCGCCAGGCGGGCCGCAGCCCGGGACTCCAGGGCCGCAGCCGCACGTAGCTGCAGGGCGGTGGGTGCAACCACCGACCACGACAACAGCGCCAGCATGACCACCACCGCACTCAGACCGAGTACAGCAAAGCCGGCCTGCCGGGAGGCCACCGTCAAGGCAGCCTCCCGTGGATCGGCACTGTGACCGTCTGGATCTGGTCCGCTTTGGTGGCGCCGCGCTCGCCACCGGCACGGATGCGTGCAGTGAAGCGCACAGCACAGACCCGCAGCCAGTCGTCCACCTCCTTGGCGCTCCTAAAGCGCTCCGGATAACCGGGGCCTTCGGCCGGGTCGTCGGCACCCGGACACTCGGCGAAGCCCATCTCCAGTGCCTCGACCCCGCGCAGGATCGGCTGGGGAGATTGCTCACCCCGGCCGAGGTTCAGGGTGGGCACCCGGTCTTGACCGCCGTCGTCCGTCGGCCGCAACCGGTGCACTTGAACGGACCGCGCATCGTCATCCTCCGCCGACTCTTCCACCTGCCACCAAGGGACCCATGCCACGCCGCGCTCGGGCAACTCGTGACCTTCGCCAACCCCGTGAAGCCTCAGGCCCTTGGTCCCGCGCACCTCCTCGACCTCAAGCAGGAACAGCCCCCTTCCACCACCCACCAGGACCGCTCCCGGCAGGCCTCCGAACGCCTCCGTCACGGGCGCATCCAGCTCGATGTCCGCCTCCGGGGCCGCCACCTCGAGGGCCTCGTAGCCGGTCACCACGCCCTGGGACTCCGCCGGATAGCGCGACCAGGTCAGCCCACCCTCCTCGGCACGCAGCCCCGGCGGATCGAGCCGTTTCGCGATCACCTCGTCCGCGGGGCCTTCGCCCCGATACAGGGGGGTCGTACCACCGCAGGGGACCTCCCCGGCCCGGGAGACTTCCCTATCGAGCATCTGGCGCAGCAACGCCCCCTTGTCCGCCACCCGCCCCAGGTCTTCCACCGTGGCGCTGGCGCGCAGCGCACTGCCGAGGAGCTGCACCGCGGCGAGCAACGCCACCGATGCCACCCCGAGCGCCACGAGCAGCTCGACCAGCGTCACACCACCCATGCGCCGGATCATCGATTGACCTCAGGGAGTTGCCCGGAAAGCTCAAGGGACGATGGCGCGTCGCGGTGGGGGGCTTGCCAGCGGAGCTCGACGCGGATGCGATCGGCGGCCGCCTCGGCCGACACCTCGGCCTGCGGCAGCTGGCAGGCCACCTCGGCCCGCCAGCCGTCGGCATCGACCACATCGCCACGGGGCTGATCCTTGACCGACGGCGGTTGGCACGCGTCGATATCACCCGCATCGACCGCGGCCAAGGCAGCGGCGCGCTGATCCGGGGCGACCAGCCGGGCACGGGCGATCAACTCTTCGGCAAGGAGGGTCGCCCGGACGTGATAACCGGCATCACGAGCCCCGTGCACCCCGCCGTACAGGGCGAGGAGCGACACGGCCGCGACACCGGCCAAGAGCCCGAGGGCCACAAGCGCCTCGAGGAGTGTGAATCCTGAGTGGCGAGGCATCCCTTCCTCGCGTATGGGTTCCATCCGCACTTTCCATGCGCACCCTCGAAGGCTAGCGCAGGATGCCGGGCACGCCACCGCGGCCCGATGACGCACGGGGGGCTTGGTTCCCCGCCCACCCTTCGGCTACAATTCGCGGCGTTATCGACAAGGTACTCAGCGCCGGTGTAGCTCAGTTGGTAGAGCAGCCGATTCGTAATCGGCAGGTCGGTGGTTCAAGTCCACTCGCCGGCACCATTCACACCGCATGACCCACCATCACGTCTACTACGCCCACGGCAAGGGCACCGGCCCGCGGGGCCACAAGAGCAAGGCCCTCCTGCCCATCGCCGAGCAGGCGGGGTTCGCCGTGGAGAGCATCGACTTCACCGCCACCGAGGATCCGGATGAGCGGGTGGCCATGCTGTTGGAGCATCGCCCCCAGGCCACGGGGCGGCTGGTGCTGGTCGGCTCAAGCATGGGCGGCTACGTCATGGCCAACGCTGCCGACGAATTGGGCGCTGACGGCCTCTTCCTGCTTGCGCCGGCTATCGGCATCCCGGGGTATCCGGCTTATCCGGCACCGACCACTCGCCACCAGGAGATTGTCCACGGCTGGCGCGATGCGCTGATCCCGCCCCCGTCGGTGGTGACGTATGCGGAGCGCCAGCGGGCCCGGCTGCACCTGCTCGATGCCGAGCATGACCTCAACGACCACCTGCCGACCCTACAGCGACTGTTTGCTGACTTCCTCCAGCGCGTGGCCGGCTGAGGGCACCGATGCCGTCGTGATCTGGGCACGTTGCGTCGCGCACAGCAGCGTGCCAACCTCCCAACATTGTGGGTCTTCCCATCAAAAAACCCTCCCCCAATAGCGGAGATCGTCCATGAAACGCACTGGCATCCGAGGTCTCATCGTCCTGATTGGGCTCGCCCTGTCGCTGGGCACCATGGCGCCGACCACCGCCCTGGCCGGTGTCGTCGGCACCAGCGACGTCATCAGCGAACGTCAGGTGGCATCCGATCGCGATCGTGTGCAACAGGCACTGCAGCGTGACGACGTGCAGCAGGCACTCACCGATTACGGCGTCGATCCGGCCCAAGCCGAAGAGCGCGTGGCGGCCCTGAGCGACGAAGAGGCCCGGGAACTGGCCGAGCACATCGAACAGCAACCGGCCGGAGCGGGGGTCTCCATCGGCGCCACCACCATCCTCCTACTGGTCATCATCTGGCTCCTGGTCCGCTGAACCGCCGCCCGGGGGTACCCCCCGTCTCGCCGCCCAGCCGGCGGGCCGCCCTGCGGCCCGCCGCGGTGGTGGGGGTGCTGCTCGGCGCGGCGCTGGTCGGCTGTGCCGGACCGGCGCTGCAGCACCCGGAGGTGGTCGCCGAGGCGCAGGAGTCATCCACCCTCCCGCGGGCGACGGAGCTGCACGACGCTCCCTTCTTCCCAGACGAAACCTACTACTGCGGCCCTGCGGCACTGGCTACGATCCTGGTGGCTAGCGGCGTCCCGACCACCGCCAGCGAACTGGTGGATGCGGTCTACCTGCCGGAACGTCAGGGCTCACTGCAGAACGAGCTCATGGCGGCGGCGCGGCGCGCCGATCGCGTCCCCTTTGAACTTTCGGCCGATTTCAGTGACCTGCTTCGGGAAGTCGCCGGCGGGCAGCCCGTGCTGGTCCTGCAGAACCTGGGGCTGGAGGTACTGCCGCGCTGGCATTACGCGGTGCTCGTGGGTTACGACCTAGACGCCGGGACGGTCACCCTGCGCTCCGGGACGGAACGCCGTGAGACCCTCTCGCTACGCCGCTTCGAACGCACCTGGCAGCGCGGCGAACACTGGGCCATCGTCGTACCAACCCCGGGCCACCTGCCCGCCAGCGCCATCCCCGGGGACTGGGTTGCGGCGGTGGCCGAGCTGGAGCGGCAGGAGCGCTGGTCGCCGGCCCTGAATGGATACCGGGCAGCGATCACGCGCTGGCCCGAACACGCTGACGCCTGGCTGGGGCTGGGCAATGTCCGCTATGCGCGCGGCGAGTACCGGGAGGCCGCCGACGCCTACCGCAAGGCGGGCGATCAAGAGGCCTCACTGGCTGCCGCACACCACAATCTGGCCTGGGCGCTGCTCCGTCTGGATCGACACGAAGAGGCACTGGAAGCGGCCCGCCGCAGTGAAGAGACCGCCCCCGATCACTCACAGTACGGCCAAGCTGTCGAACGCATCCGTGCGGAGATCGCCGAATAGCCCAGTTGGGGTGGGTCGCGAAGCGCGCGCTTGCTGGCTATCCTTCGGTGTGGGAACAGCGGATCCCCGCGAACCAGACAGGAGCCGCCCATGCACCGGTATCGTCGGCCTACCCGCCCCTCCGGAAGCAGACACCGCGCCGGCTTCCTGATCCTAGCCGCGGCCCTCTGGCCGGTACTCCCCGCGGCGGCCGAGGAGCCCGAGGCACCGGCAGCGGAGAGCGCGGCCGGAGACATCGACCTGCTGACAGACCATCAGCGCGGGATCCTCGACGACGCCCTGACGCGCATCGAGGAGGCCGCCCTGCGGGACGACTCGGCCTTCCTCGACGAGGTCTCAGAGCTGCTGTCGACCTACCCGCGCCTAGCCGATCCCATCGCCCGGCACGCCATGGAGATGCGCCCGTCCCTGATGCCTGGGATCATGGGCATCCTGGATGACCAGGCGCCCCCGGAGCCCAGCGAAGCCCCACCGAGCGCGGACCGACCGAGCTGGTGGCAGGGCGGAATCCCTGGGACGGACCGGGAGGAAGCTCGTGAGGAACCGGCCGAGCAGCCCGAGGCGGTGCGCATTGCCGAGCGCGCCGAGGAGGAGGGCGCGCCCGCCCAGCGCAACTGGAGCGTGGGCGTTGGCTACGGCTATCAGCACCTCTCCGTACGCGAACGCCACGGCAGCGAGTCCACACGTCTGCGCGCCCACGGTCCGACGCTCGACCTCCAGTACGCCGTCAGCGAGCACGCCTCGGTCGGGATCGCCCACCTGCACAGCGAGCAGCTGAGCACCAGCGGGAGCCACTTCAAGGAACACGACCCCGAGCGCTGGAGCGCCACCGACCTGACCGTCCGCTTCGGCCGCGAGTTCCGCGAGCGGGGACCGCGCGCCTATATGGGCGCGGGCCTGCATTACGAGCGCCTGGAGCGCGCGGACGGCGATACCCTCACCGGCACCGGCTTCCACCTGCTCGGCGGGGGCGGATACGCCTGGGAGCGGATCGAACTCCGCCTCGAAGCCTCGGCACGCAGTGTCGATCGCGACCTGGTGCCGGATGACTACCGCGGCAGCCGCTCGAGTTCTCTGCTGGCCTCAGCAACCCTGCGCGGGCGCTTCTAGCAGAACCCTGGACCCGTTCATTCCGTCCGGCCGGTCGCCAGATCGATGATCACCCCACGCAGCCCCTCCCTGAGATGGTCGGCGACCTGCTCCAGCGCGCGGCGCTCGGCCGTCGTGCGATCCGTGGCGGCGCCGCGCACCGACCAGCGGTGCTCACCGCGGGGCTCGCCGGCGCGGTCGAGCAGACGCAGCGTCAGCCCGCCACGCTGCCAGTACCAGCCATCGCGTTGCCCCAGGTCCTCTAACTCCAGCACGGCCTCCAGGCGATAGGCGTCCTCGCCGCCTCCCTCCACCACCTGGAACCCGGCGGCGACCACCGCGGCGCGGAGCGTCTGCGCCACCCGGTCGGGATGGGCTCCGCGCCCCTCGGTCCGGAACGGGATCGCCGCGGCCTCCGAAGCCAGTCGTGCCCGAAGTACCGCAGGCTCATAGCGCACGGCCATGCCAGCACCCGTCAGCACCCGCAGGGCCTGCTGGTATTCGGCGCGCTGGCGTTGCGCCTCGAGACCCCGCGCCAGCGCGGCAAGCGCATGCAGCGGATCCTCCGCTTCATCCGCCTGGCGCAGATCACGACTTGTCGCAGCGTCGAGCCCCGCCATGGCCTCGCGCAGGGCACTGGCCGCTCGCTGGCGGTCGAGGACCGCCAGGACGTGGTAGCGACCGCTCTCGGGCTCTCGCCACGTCTCGCCTATCTCGACGCCGCGCAGGGTCACCTCGGTCCGAGTCGCGACCTGCTGGCCCAGGGTCGCCTGGTGCCGGGTCGCACCTGCACCGAACTCCAACCGATCCTCCTGCTGCGTGCGGGCCGCCACGTGCACCTCGAAGGCCCGCGCCAACTCCGCCCGGGCCCGATCCTGGGCCGACTCACGGCTGTCGGCCGTCCCCACCGCGGTCAGGTAGCGGGCACGCGGAAACTCCGCCGGCTCAGCCCCTTCCACCCAGCCCGGCGGTTCCGCTGGCCGCGAACCGCCACCGGCGCAGCCGACCGCCAGGAGGACCCCTGCCAGGAACAGGGCCAGACTTCTCACGGCTCCTCCCTGCGAGTTACGGAGCCAGCATGCGCCGAAACCCAGCGATCAAAGACAAAGTGGTACTCCCCGGCCTCAAGCTCCAGAGGCCCCAGATCCACCCGGGTCAGGGCGTGCCCGGAGCGCCCCTGATAGACCAGCTCGAGCCGGTGCTCACCGGGCGGCAGGCTGATCCGGGCCATGTAGTACTGCGCCGGCAGCATCCCCCAGGTCCGGGTATCTGCGCGGTCGGCGACCAGGGTAAAGATGTTCATAGCCAGGCCGGCTACCGGACTGGCTTCCCGGGCCTGATCGATCATCTCCTTCTGCACCAACAGCCGGCCCAGCGCCCGGGCAGCCAGCGCGGCCTGCTGCTCCTGGAGCAGGATACGGGCGACCGCATCGATATCGTGCACCGGCTCTGCCACGACCGAGGCCGCCTCGCTGCTGACCCGGATGCCCCCAACCGGCCGCTGCCGCGGCTCGTAATACGGCAGGGCCACGCTGTGGATGCGCCCCTGATGGTCCTGCACCGCGAACCCTTGTTCGCCCTTACGCGGCGCCAATCCGACCCCGGCGACGATCACCACATGGGCCTGCTCGCGATGCGCGGCCGGATCCGGCCAGGTGTCCTTCCCGAACGCCTCCTGCCACTCGGCCCGGTCGTCGTCGAGACCCAGTTCATCAGCCAGACGCAGCAGATCCCGGTGCAGCGCCTGGGGCACGGCGACGCCCAGGCGGCCGCCCTGCTCCCGGTACGCCTGGTAGGCCTGGCGATACGCCACCAGGGCCTGATCCGGCTCGCCGAGACGCTCGAAGATCAGCCCGCTGAGATACCGCGCGAAGGGGTCCTGCCGGTAGACGGACCGGCCCTGCTCGGCAGCCAGGCGCTGCAGACGCAGATCCACCCGCAGGGCCTCCACCCGGGCGGCGTCGGGGTCACCCAGATCCAGATAATTGAAGGCCATGAGCAGATGGAGCAGCACCCGTTCGTGGGGCTCGCCGGCATAGGCAAAGACCGTCTCGCCCACCATCAGGCTTCCAACGCTCTCGGAGACACTCAGCGGGTCGACCTCGGCAATGGCGTCATAGGCCGCCTCCAGGGCACGATTGCTCGCCTCGAACTCGCCGGCCATGCGCAGCAGCGCGCCCCGGTTGAGCAGGTCCACCACCCGGTCCCCGGAGCCGCCGCTGCGCTCATCGAGGAGTTCCACTGCCCGGCGCGGGTCCCCCTCGTCGACCGCGGCCTCCACCGGGCCCATTCGGTCACCGTACGTCGTGCACCCGGCCAACGCGATGGCCAGCGCCACCGCCAGCCCGGACCAACGCAGTCCAGACCTCACGCGGCCCCGCCGCTCAGGGCCGTGCCGAGGCCGAGCGCACGAGCTTGCGGATCTCCTTGTTGCCAATCCAGACCTTGCGGTTATCGGCCAGGCTGATCAGCTCCATGTCGACCTGGTAGTAACGGACCTGGCGCCGACCCTCCTGATCGATGATGGAGTTCACCGAACCGAGCAGCATGTAATCCGCGCCCAGCTCCTCTCCCATGGCCTTGCGGGTCTCCTCGCTGGCGTGCAGATCCTGATCCCGGCGCTCCTCCCGGATCCGCTCGCGCTGATCGGCGTCAGCGACGAAGTCCACCTGGCCGGAATTGATCAACTCCCGCTGGATATCGTTGACGAAGGTGCGGGTGTTGATGTGCTCGTGGCTGAGGTTGCGGACGTCGCCGACGATGACCGTCGGCCGAGCCCCCTCCTCGCGGCGAAAATCCCGCAGCCAGGGGCGATCCAGGGCGTCGGCGATCATCTCTTCGGCAACCAGGCGCGAATCCTGGTCATTCCAACGCCCGGAGAGGTCGTATTCCTCGTCCCGGTCGATTCGCTCCACCGAGTGGCCGCAGCCCACCAAAGCCACAACCACCAGCAGCACTAGGGCACCCCGAATCCACACCGTCATAGCCCTCTCGCTTTCCCGGGAAAACACCTTGCCGGGTCAGTATAACGCGCTGTGTAGCGCCCGGGGGTCGACGTCAGCGGGGCGTCCGTGCAGAATGCTGCATATGAAGAATTCTCTTCAGGAACAACTTGTTAGAGCAGGATTAGCGAGCCAGGAGAAGGTCCGCAATCAGCGCTCGGGGTCCCGTCCGGAGAGCCGCAGGCGGCCACGCCGGGATCGAGCCCCCCGCCGGGCGAAGGGGGCGTCGGCGCAGACACCACTGGAGGCTCGCATCCCGCTGCCCGACCTGATCCACCACTACGCGCTGCCGCGCTGGGGAGCGGATACGGCTTACCACTTCACCGAGGGCCAGCGGATCCGTCACGTCTGGGTCACCCGGCAACAACAACGGCAGCTGGCGGACGGCTACGCCGGTCTCGTCACCGCCGACGATGGCCTGAGGGTCGTACCGCGGGCGGTCGCCGAGCAGGTCCGTCAACGCCGGCCCGCGGCCCTTCTGGTCCTCCACCCCCTCAAGGAGCGGGACGACGCACCGGCGCGACGCTCATGACGTTGCCGGTGGTTGCCCGAGCTCCTTGGGCAACCCGAAGGTCACCGTCTCTGCCTTCCCCGAGCGCTCCTCCGGCGGCTCGCACCCCCAGGCGCGGAGCTGCTCGACCACCTCGATGACCGTGCTCTCCGGCGCCGAGGCCCCCGCCGTCACACCGATCGCCTGCCGGCCGTCGAGCCAGTCGCGGTCCAGATCGGCGGCGCCGTCGATCAGATACGCCTCGGTGCCGCAGCGCACGGCGAGTTCACGCAGGCGGTTGGAATTGGAGCTGTTGACCGATCCCACCACCAGCATCAAGTCCACTTCTTCGGCCAGGGCGCGCACGGCATCCTGGCGATTCTGCGTGGCGTAGCAGATATCGTCCTTACGCGGCCCCTGGATGGCAGGAAAACGCCGCTGCAGCGCCTCAACGATACCGGCGGCATCGTCCACCGACAGCGTGGTCTGGGTAACGAAGGCGAGATCGTCCGGACGCCGGACCTGCAGTGCCGCCGCCTCCTCCTGGTTCTGCACCAGATAGATGCCGCCCTGCCCCTCAGGGGCCAGATACTGGCCCATGGTGCCCTCCACCTCCGGGTGGCCGGCGTGACCGATCAGCACCACTTCGCGACCGGCGCGGGCATGCCCGCGCACCTCCTTGTGGACCTTGGTCACCAGCGGGCAGGTGGCATCAAAGACCTGCAGCCCGCGGCGCTCGGCCTCGTCGGCGACCCATTGCGGCACGCCGTGGGCGCTGAAGATGACGGTGGCCCCGTCGGGCACCTCGTGCAGCTCCTCGACGAAGACCGCACCCCGCCCGCGCAGGTCATCCACCACAAAGCGATTGTGGACCACCTCGTGACGGACATAGACCGGAGACCCGTAGACCGCCAGGGCTCGATCGACAATGGCAATGGCGCGGTCCACGCCGGCACAGAAACCGCGAGGGTTGGCAAGGTGGATCTTGGGCACGGGGACCTCCGTTCGCTCTTCCCTACAGGTTCGACCGATCAAAAAAGAGAAGGATCACGATCACGAGCCCTGCACCGACCGTGATGGCGATATCGGCGACGTTGAAGATCGGCCAGTGGAAACCGGCGTAGTGCAGGTGGATGAAGTCCACCACCTGCCCCAGCCGCAGGCGATCCACCAGGTTGCCCAGGGCCCCGGCGAGGATCAACGCCAGCCCTGCGGAGAGCCAGGGCTGCGACGCGCCGATGCGCCGCAGCCAATAGGCCAGGTACACCCCGACCGCAGCGGCCACCCCGGCCAGGAGCCAGCGCTGCCAGCCGCCAGCGTCGCCCAGCAGGCTGAAGGCAGCCCCGGGATTGTAGCCCAGGGTCAGGCTGAGGACCGGCAGCAGCTCCACCGACTCGTAGGGCCGCAGCGCCGCCTGGGCCCAGACCTTGGTGGCCTGATCCAGTGCCGCGATGGCGACAGCAAGCAGCATCCAGAGCCGGTAGCCCATGCCCTCCCCCGTCAGGCCGTGGCCCGGTACTCGCCGGACCCGGCCACGTTCTCGACGCAGCGGCCGCACAGCTCCGGGTGCTCATCGCTGGCGCCGATATCCGGACTGCGGTGCCAACAGCGCGGGCACTTGTCATGGGCCGACGCGGCCACCGCGATGCGCACCTCGCTGCCGTCCTCCAGCGTAGCGCTGGCCGCGTCCACCGGGGCCTCGGTCGCGGCGTGGATGCGCGCCGCCGAGGTGATCAGCACGAAGCGCAGCTCATCGCCCAGAGGGGCCAGCTCCTCGGCGAGCGCCGAAGAGACGTAGAGATCCACCTCGGCATCCAGGTTGGCGCCGATGACCTTCTCGTTGCGCAGCCGCTCCAACTCACGACTGACCGCGGTACGCACCTCCATCACCCGATCCCAGAAAGCGGCCTCGGCCGGCTCATCGTCCAGCGGGAAGAGCCCGTCGTACCACTCCGCCGTGAACACCGGCTCGCGGCGCTCCCCGGGCAGGTGCCCCCAGATCTCGTCGGCGGTGAACGAGAGGATCGGCGCCAGCCAGCGCACCAGGGCCTCGGCGATGTGGTACATGGCCGTCTGCCCGGAGCGCCGGGCACGGCTATCCGCCGGCGTGGTGTAGAGCCGGTCCTTGAGCACGTCGAGGTAGAAGCCGCCCATGTCCACCACACAGAAGTTGTGCAGCAGGTGGTAGATGCGGTGCAGCTCGTAGCGATCGTAGGCGGCAACGATGCGCTCCTGCAGAGCCCGCGTCCGGGCCACCGCCCAGCGATCCAGCGGCAGCAGCTGCTCGGCCACCAAGGCATCACGGCCAGGCTCGAAACCGTGCAGGTTACCGAGCAGGAAGCGGGCCGTGTTGCGCATGCGCCGGTAAGCGTCGGCGGTGCGCTGCAGGATGTTGTCCGAGACGGCGATCTCGCCGCTGTAGTCCGCCGAGGCCACCCACAGGCGGAGGATGTCGGCGCCGAGACGGTCCATCACGTCCTGCGGGGCCACCACGTTCCCCCGGGACTTGGACATCTTGTGGCCTTGCTCATCGACGGTGAAGCCGTGGGTCAGCACGCCCCGGTAGGGGGCCGCCTGACGGATCGCCGCCGAGGAGAGCAGGGAGGACTGGAACCAGCCACGGTGCTGATCCGACCCCTCCAGGTAGAGATCCGCCGGGACCTGCAGGCCTTCGCGCTGCTCAAGCACAGTGGCGTGGGTCACCCCGGAGTCGAACCAGACATCGAGGATGTCGGTGACTTTCTCGTACTCGGCGGCCTCGTCGCCCAGCAGCTCGGCCGGGTCCAGATCCCACCACGCCTCGAGTCCCTCGTGCTCCATGCGCGCCGCCACCGCCTCCATATGCTGCGGGGTCTGCGGGTGGGGCTCACCGCTGCGACGGTGGATGAACACGGCGATCGGCACGCCCCAGTGACGCTGGCGGGAGATGCACCAGTCAGGGCGCCCGCGCACCATAGCGTCGATCCGCGCCTGGCCCCAGTCCGGCATCCAGCGCACGCCCTCGATCCCGGCCAGGGCACACTCACGCATGCCGTGGCGGTCCAGATCGATGAACCACTGCGGCGTAGCGCGGAAGATCACCGGGGTCTTGTGCCGCCAGCAGTGGGGGTAGCTGTGCCGATACTTCTCGTGATGGAACAACGCCCCCCGAGACTCGAGCACCTCGACCACGCGGGGGTTGGCGTCGAAGACATTCAGGCCGGCGAAGTGCTCGGTATCCTCGAAGAAGCAGCCGGCACCGTCGACCGGGTTGGTCACCTCCAGGCCGTAGCACTGACCGACCTCGAAGTCCTCCTGACCGTGCCCCGGGGCTGTGTGCACACAGCCGGTGCCGCCGTCCGTGGTGACATGCTCGCCCAGCACCACCGGCACCTGGCGGTCCAGGAAGGGGTGCTGGAGGGACAGCCCCTCCAGGTCGGCCCCGCGGCAGCGGCCCACCACCTCGTAACACTCCACCCCGGCACGCTGCAGGGTGGCTTCAAGCAGCTCCGCGGCCAGGACCAGCCGCTCGCTGTGGTCCAGGGCCACCACGACGTACTCCAGCTCCGGGTGCACCGCCACCGCCCGGTTGGCCGGTAGCGTCCAGGGCGTGGTGGTCCAGATCACCACCGAGGCCGTTCCCGCCTGTACGCCCTCGCCCTCGAGCAATACGCGCTGCTGCAGCGCCAGCTCATCGACCACCGCAAAGCGCACATCCACCGCCGGCGAGGTCCGCTCCTCGTACTCCACCTCGGCCTCGGCCAGGGCCGAACCGCAATCGGCACACCAGTGCACTGGCTTGAACCCCTGGGTGACGTGCCCCCCCTCGAAGATCCGGGCCAGGGCTCGCAGGATGCCGGCCTCGGTCGCGTAATCCATGGTGAGGTACGGCCGCTCCCAGTCCCCGAGCACCCCCAGGCGCTTGAAGTCCTGACGCTGCCCCTCCACCTGCTCGGCAGCGAACGCACGGCAACGCTCACGGAACTGCGCGTAGGTCAGCTCCGCACCGGGCTTGCCGGCCTGTTCCTCGACCTTGTGCTCGATGGGCAGGCCGTGGCAGTCCCAGCCCGGGATGTAGGGCGCGTCGTAGCCATCCAGGGTGCGCGCCTTGACGATAATGTCCTTGAGGATCTTGTTGACGGCGTGGCCGATGTGGATATCGCCATTGGCGTAGGGCGGACCATCGTGGAGGATGAAGCGCTCGCGTCCGGCCCGCGCCCGGCGGATAGCGCCGTAAAGGTCTTCCTCCTCCCAGCGCTGCAGACGCTGGGGCTCGCGCTCGGCCAGGCGCGCCCGCATCGGGAACTCGGTGTGGGGAAGGTTGAGGGTGTGCTTGTACTCGCTCACGTCGCCGCCTCGTCTAGTGGTGTTCTTGACCGAGCACGCGCCGCGCCGCGCGTACGTCCTCGCCGATCTGTCGTGCCAACGCATCGAGCCCGTCGAAGTGCGCCTCGCCGCGGAGCCGGACCACCGGCTCGACGCAGAGGTGGCGGCCATACAGGTCGCCGTCGAAGTCGATCAGGTGGGCCTCGAAGACCGTGCGCCGCCCCCCGACCGTGGGTCGGATGCCAACGCTGATGGCCGTCGGCCACGGCTGCTCGGTACCCCCCCGAGCCCACCCGGCGTAGATCCCATCGAGGGGGATGCGTTCCGGTGATAGCCGCAGGTTGGCCGTCGGCCACCCCAGCTGTCGCCCCATGGCGTCACCGTGGACCACACGCCCCTGGATACAGTAAGGATGGCCCAGCAGCTCCGCCGCCTCGGCAAAGCGGCCCGCCCGCACGGCCTCGCGGATGCGGGTACTGCTGACTCGTTCTCCGGAACGGGTGACCGTCTCCATGGGCGCGACCTCATAGCCCCACGCCTCCCCGGCACGCCGGAGCATCTCCAGGTCGCCGCGCCGCTGGCGGCCGAATCGAAAATCGTCACCGACCAGTACGAATCCGGCGCCGAGTCGCCCACCGAGCAGCTCGCCGGCGAAGGCCTCGGCCTCCACCGCCGCCAGATGCTGATCGAAGCGCAGACAGAGGACCGCATCGACGCCGGTCTCCCCAAGCCGGCGCACCTTCTCTCGCAGCCCGGTCAGCCGCGCCGGCGCCCGCGCCGGGGCCAGGCGCTCCATCGGGTGCGGCTCGAAGGTGACCACCACGGCCGGGCAACCGCGCCGCGCCGCCTCCTCGCGCAGCCGGTCGATCATGGCCCGGTGGCCACGGTGGACCCCATCGAAGTTGCCGATGGTGATCGCCGCACCGCGGTGACACGCCCGGACGTTATGCAATCCCCGGATGAGTTCCATGGTCCCTGAGAAAAGGATCAAGTGTACTAGCCCGGCAACAGGCTCGGCTAGCCGCCCGACTCGCCAGCCGCCTCCGGCGCCGGCGCCGGCGGTTCACGGAATTGCCGCGGCCGCACCCCGAGGGCGTAGAGCGTCGCAAAGTAGACGCCCCCGCCAGCCAACACCACTGCGGCCAGCGCCGCCACCCGCATGGCCACGCCGGCCTCCAGCCAGGCCTCCAGGCGCAGCGCGGGATAGGCCAGGACCGCGACCATCAGGGCTGTGGCCACGGCGACCTGCCCAATCAGGCGCAGCCAGCCGCTACCCGCCCGGTAGACCCCCCGGCGCACCAGGCCGGTGAACAGCAGCGCCGAGTTGACCGTTGCCGAAGCGGCGGTGGCCGCCGCCAGGGCCACGTGGCCGTAGGGCGTTTCGTGCAGCGCCCACACCGCGCTGACGGACAGCACCAGATTGACCGCAACTGCGGCCACGGCGCAGTAGACCGGGGTCTTCATGTCCTCCCGGGAGAAGTACCCCGGCGTCAGCACCTTGACCAGGACAAAGCCGAACAGGCCGAGGCTGTAGGCGGCCAAGGACCAGGACGCGGCGACCACATCCTCCGGCCCGAAGGCCCCGTACTGGAAGAGCGTAGCGAGGATCGGACCGGCCAGGACGATGAGCCCGGCGGTCGCCGGGGCCACCACCAGCAGCACCAGGCGCAGCCCCCAGTCCAGCGTGCGCGAGAAACGCTCCGGCTCGCTGCCCGCGTGCTCGGCCGAGAGGCGGGGCAACAATACCGTACCCAGCGCGATGCCGAAGACGCCCAGCGGGAACTCCACCAGCCGGTCCGAGAAGTAGAGCCAACTGACGCTGCCGGTGATCAGGAAGGAGGCGAGGATGGTGTCCACCAGCAGATTGACCTGCATCACCGAAGAGCCGATCACCGCCGGCCCCATGAGCTTGGCCACACGCCGGACACCGGGGTGGCGCAAGGACGGCCGGGGCCACACCAGCAGCCCCTCGCGGTGGAGGAAAGGCAGCTGCAGGAGCAGCTGCAGGACACCGGCCACGGTCACGGCCACCGCCAGGGCCATGATCGGCTCTTCGAACCAGGGTGTGGCCCACAGCGCGGCCCCGATCATGGCAGCATTGAGCAGCACCGGGGCAAAGGCGAACGAGGCGAACCGATTGCAGGTGTGCAGCACGGCGCCAGCGCACGCCACCAGGGATATGAATAGAATGTAGGGGAAGGTGACCCGCAGCAGGTCGACGGTCAGCCCAAAGCGCTCGGGATCGTCACTGAAACCGGGCGCAAAGGCGCTGACCACCGCCGGCGCCGCCGCCATCCCGAGTGCCGCCACCAGTGCCAACGCCAACCCCAGGGTGCCGGCGCTGTAAGCGATGAGGGCGCGGACCTCGCGGTGGGTGCTGTGGGTCCGGTAATCGGTGAGCACCGGCACGAACGCCTGGGAGAACGCGCCCTCGGCGGTAATCCGGCGCATGAAATTGGGGATCTTGAAGGCAACGATGAAGGCATCCGTCTGGGCCCCCGAACCGAACACACCGGCGATGATCACGTCCCGGGCCAGGCCGAGCATCCGCGAAACAAAGGTCAGGGAGCCGAACGTAAAGATGTGGCGGAACAGACCGGTAACCACGCGGGGGACGCCTCCTCGATACGCAGCCAGCAGCGACGGCGCCGATGATACAGCGGCCGGTCAAGGGGATACGAGCCGCCGTGGCTGATCCGGGCCACCTGGAGTGCCGGGCGGGCGCGGCGGCCCCCGAGGTGCGTATCCGCGGAGACTGGACCCTGGCCCACTACCGCACGCTCCTGCGGCAGGTGGAGCAGACCCGCCTGGGCGGCGAGCCGCGCGTCGACCTCAGCGCCCTGGGCCGGCTCGACACCGCCGGGGCGACGCTACTCGCCCGCCTGCTCGGAGCAGCCCGCGTCGAGGCCCTGGCGCGCTCCACGCCGGAGCTCTCCGCCGAGCGGCGCAAGCTGCTCCAGGCGGTCGCCGCCGCCAGCGAGCGCGCCCGCACCGCACCGGAACCGCGCGGCGATCCCTACTTCCTCGGTCAGCTCACCATCGGCCTGGGGGCACAGATGACCCACGCAGGCCATCAGCTGGCCCGGGCCATCGGTTTCACCGGCCTGGTCATCGCGGCATTCGCCGCCGGCCTGTTGCGCCCCTGGCGCTGGCGCCTGGCCGCCGTCTCCCGGCAGCTCCAGCACACCGCCCTGGAGGCGCTGCCCATCGTCGCCCTGCTGACTTTCGCGGTGGGGGCCGTCATCGCCGTCCTCGGGGTCACCGTACTGGGCCGCTTCGGCGCCGGCATCTTCACGGTGGACCTGGTGGCCTACGCCTTCCTGCGCGAATTCGGCGTGGTCCTCACGGCGATCCTCCTCGCCGGACGCTCGGCCAGCGCCTTCACGGCGCAGATCGGCTCGATGAAGGCCAACGAGGAGCTCGACGCCATGCGCGCCCAGGGATTCAGCCCCATCGAGATGCTGGTCATCCCGCGGGTCGTGGCACTACTGATCGCCGTGCCACTGCTCTCCTTCGTGGCCGTGGTCTGCGGCCTGGCCGGCGGTGGACTGGTCACCCTGCTCAACGTCGACGTCCCGGCGGGGCGGATCATAGCCCTCTACAGCGACATCTCCGTCAGCCACTACCTGGCTGGACTGGCCAAGGCACCGATCTTCGCCTTCGTCATCGCCATCATTGGCTGCCTGGAGGGGATCAAGTGCAGCGCCAGCGCCCAGTCGGTGGGCACGCACACGACCTCCGCGGTGGTCCAGTCGATCTTCTGGGTCATCATCCTCAACGCTGTGGCCGCCCTGATCTACGTGGAGCTGGGATGGTGAACGGGGGCAATCGCACCGACACGCTGCCGGCGATCCGGGTTCGCGGGCTGGTGACCCGACTCGGCGGGCAAACCATTCACGACGGCCTCGACCTGGACGTCCGCCGGGGCGAAGTCCTCGGCCTGGTGGGCGGCTCGGGCAGCGGCAAATCGGTCCTTCTCCGCACGCTCGTTGGGCTTTTGCGCCCGGCCGAGGGGCACATCCAGATCCACGGCCAATCGATCGACAGGCTGGGACAGGCCGCAGGCCTGGAGCGCCGCATCGGGGTGCTGTTTCAGCACGGCGCCCTCTACTCGTCGCTGACCATCACCGAGAACGTCGCCCTCGCCCTGATCGAACACGCCGGCCTGACCCGCGCCGAGGCCGAAGACCTCGCCCGGGTCAAGCTGGCACTAACCGGTCTCGACCCGGCGGCGGGCCCGCGCTACCCCGCGGAACTCTCCGGCGGCATGGTTAAGCGCGCGGCGCTCGCCCGCGCGCTGTCCCTCTGCCCGGAAGTGCTCTTCCTCGACGAACCAACCGCCGGCCTCGACCCCATCAGCGCCGCCGCCTTTGACCGGCTGCTGGTCACCCTGCGCGACGCCCTGAACCTGACGGTGTTCCTGGTCACCCACGATCTCGACACCCTCTACGCCACCTGCGACCGCGTTGCCGTCCTCGCCCATAAGCAGGTCCTGGCGACCGGCACGCTTGAGGAAGTGAGCGCCATCGACGACGATTGGGTACAGGCCTATTTCCACGGTGAGCGTGGGCGCGCGGCCCGCAGCACGCAGGAGAACCGCTGAATGGAAACCCGGGCGCGGCATTTCTGGATCGGGCTGGCCACGCTGGCCATGATCCTGGGCGGAATCCTCTTCGGGGTCTGGCTCACCGACTCGGATCTCTATGGTGAACGCCAGCGCTTCGAGATCGTCTTCGACGAGGATGTCGGCGGCCTGTCACCGCGCAGCCCGGTCAAGTTCAACGGGATCAACGTCGGCGAGATCGACCACCTGGGCCTCGACCCGGACAACCCGGGCCGTGTCATCGCGCGCATCACCGTCAGCGGAGAGACCCCGGTCCGGACCGACACGCGGGCACAGATCGGCAGCTCGAGCCTGTTCGCCGGAGGCGCCCACATCCGGCTCAAGCCCGGCGACCCCGACGCACCGCCGCTGGAGCCCCCCGAACAAGGGCTGGCGCGGATCGAGACCGAATCCTCCCCGATGGCCCGGCTGCGCGAGGACAGCGACCAATTGCTCGCCGGCATCAACAACCTGGTGGAGACGGCGAACCAGCTGCTGTCAGCTGAGAACCTCGACACCCTGACCGCCACCCTGAACCACCTGGAACAGACCACCGGGGCCGTGGCGGCGCGCCGCGACGACCTGGGCCGGGGCATCACCGCCCTGGCCGACGGCGGCGAGCAGGCCGAACGCACCCTGCAGGAGGCGCAACAGCTCGTGAAGGAGGTGCGCGGACTCCTGGATGGCCCCGGCCGTGAGATTCTGCACAGCACCGCCCGGGCGACCGAAGCGCTGGAGGGCAGCAGTCGCGAGGCGCAGGAGCTGTTCCGGGACAACCGCGAGGCCGTCGAGCGCGGGCTGCAGAGCCTGCAGGACCTGGAACCGCTGAGTGAGGAACTGCAGCGGACCCTCGGCGATCTGCGCAGCCTGCTCCGGCGCCTGGGGCAAGACCCCGGCGGGCAGTTGCTACGCCGCGAGCAGATGGAGGAGTACCAGCCGTGAACACGCGCCGCCCGACCCACCTCGGCACACTACTGATCCTGCTCGCCGCCACGATACTGAGCGCCTGCACCCTGCTCCCCGAAGCGGAGACCTACACCGCCTACCAGCTGCCTCCGCCCGAAGGCGACGCTCCCGCCGCCGACACCGAGCCAGTGGACTGGACGCTGCGCGTGACCACACCGAGCAGCAGCGACCTGCTTGCCGGCAATCGCATCGCCGTGGCGACCGGCGAGCACCGCATGAGCACCTTCGCTGGCGCACGCTGGGTCTCTCCCCTGCCACGACTCTGGCAGGAGCACCTGATCGAAACCTTCTACGCCGATGGTCGAATCCACCGCCTGAGCGCCGACGGCGAACGCCTCTCGGCCGACCTGGAGCTGCGCACGACCCTGCGCGCGTTCCAGATCGAGACCCGCGACGAAGGCCCCCGGGCGCGGGTGGTGGTGGACGCCCGCCTGGTCGATGTCGGGCAGCGGCGGATCGTCGCCACCGAACGCTTCGCGGCCACACGCGACGTCGCGTCCGACGACACAGACGCCGCGGTCGCGGCGCTCGGCGCCGCCAATCGGTCGGTCGGCCGCGAACTGGTGGCGTGGACCGTGACCGCCGCGGCCGAGGACTAGCCCAGGCGCTTGACAGGGGGCACGGCCCGAGGCATATTTACGCGCTTTACAGGATCCGTCTTTGCAACTGCGGATCCCGTCTCCGAGGATCGCAAGCGAGCAGGAGTACAACCGTGGCGAATATCGCGAGCGCCAAAAAGCGTGCCCGTCAGGCCGAAGAACGTCGGCTGCGCAACAAATCGCGCCGCAGCGAGATGCGCACCTCGATGAAGAAAGTTCTCAAGGCGGTCAAGACCGGGGACCACGACCAGGCTCAGCAGGCCTACCGCGGTGCCGTGCGCGTCCTGGATCGTTCGGCGAATCGCGGGATCATCCACAAGAACAAGGCCGCGCGCCACAAGTCCCGGCTCAACGCCAAGGTTCGCAGCCTCGCCGGCTGAACCGGGCCAGCGGAACGTGCAGCCATCGGATGCGGGCGCCCTCTGAGGCGCCCGTTTCTCGTTCCAGCCCGCCTCCCCGCGCCGCCCCCGGCAATCACCAGAACAACCCACTTGTGGCCGCCGGCAGGTCGACGTCGAAGACCTCGACCCACTCCATGCCGCGGATATGCGCCACCCGGCCCACGCTGATTTCACTGACCGCCGCCCCATCCGGCGGCCAAGCGCCGAACAGGTAGTCTTCGAACAACAGGCCGCGCAAGCCCGGCTCCTGGACCAGAAAGACGCCGTGAAGCCGGCCGTCTTCGGCAGCCTCCCGGGCCACTAGCTCGACCGTCGTCCCCGCCGGCAGCACCACCACCGGCGGTACCAGGCAACCGTGATCCCGGCAGGCCGTGGTGTACGGCAGAAAACGGGCGCTATGCCCCTCGTATCCGGCGCTATCGAAGATGGCTACCGGCGCATCGAGGCGCATCAGGCGCTGATGATCACCACCGACGGATAGCCCAGGCGTCCCCTGTCGCGGCCCCGGCGCCTTGCCACCCCCGGCCTCGCGCACAGCCGCCACAGCCTCTTCCGCTATGCCGCGCGCCTCGGCAAGCCGGGCATAGGTCAGCGCTGTGGCACCGATCCGGTCCACGGCCCGGGGATCACTCCCCCGGGCCAATAGGGCGCTGAGGGTTGCCTCATTCCCGGCCTGGGCAGCGAAGATCAACGGCGTGCGCCCATTGCGATCAGTCTGTTCCAGGCCCGCGCCGGCATCGAGCAGCGCCTCAACGGCCTCGGCGTCGGCCCAGGCCGCCGCTGCATGGATGGCGGCAAAGTCGTGTCGGTCACCGCCGCCGGGGGCCACGCCCGCATCCAGCAGGGCCTGCACGGTCTCGCTGCGGTCCGCGTCGCGCTCCAGCCCGGCCCGCTCGTCACCGGCAGAGACGTAGCCGACCGCAGCGTGCCAAAGCGCATCGGCGCCGTACTCATCCACGCTGCCGGCATCCGCACCGGCCGCCAGCAGGTCCTCGACCACCTCTCGATAGCCGAGCCGAGCCGCCTCCATCAGCAGCGTGCGCCCCTCGGCGTCGCCGCCGCGCACGTTGACGTCGGGATCGACTCCCTGCTCCAGGAGCTCCGCCACCTGCACGGCATCGCCGTGGAGCGCCGCGGCGACCAGGGCCGCCGCCCCCTCGCCGTGGAGCTGAGCACCACGGCGCAGCAGCAGCGCCGCTGCGCGCGGGCTCCACTCCGCGGCGATATCCGCGAGGGAGAGGAAGTTATCGCCGTCCTGCCAGGCGACATCCACCGGCAAGCCACGATCGAGCATCCATGCCAGGGTTTCGACATCACCGGCACGCACTACGCCGACCAGGGCCCACGGGGCCGCCGGACGCTCACCGACCTCACGCAACCGAGCCGCAACGCGGGGATAGCGGGCTGCGGACGCCATGGAGAGCGCGGTGGCCCCGTCGGCGTCGCGGCGGTCCGGCTCGGCCCCGGCTTCCAGCAGGGCGTCCACCGCCTGCAGATCGCCACTGCGGGCGGCCAGCATCAGCGGACTGCGCTCCTCTGCATCGACGGGATCCACCGCCGCCCCGGCCCCCAGCAGCGACCCGACGGATTCGGCGTGCCCTCCGGCAGCCGCCTCGTGCAGGGGGGTACGGCCGGCATCGTCCCGGACATCCGGAGCATCACCGGCACCGCGCTCGATGAGCAGGTCCACCACGGCCACCTCACCGTTGAGCGCCGCGTAGTGCAGGAGACCGCGCCCCGCCCCGTCGGTGGCCTGCAGCTTGGCCGGCCCGTCCAGGGCCCGCTCCAGGGCGTCCACATCGCCGTCCCGGGCCGCGTTGAAGGCGTCTTGCTGCGCCGGGGTCAACGGCCAGCCACTGCAGGCGGTCAGCAACGAGGCCAGAGCCACCCCGGCGGTCAGCAAGGCAAAGACGCGGTGGGGAGTTCGGCACATGACCTACACCGTGACCACCATGTTATCGCGATGGATCAACTCCGGCTCATCGACGTAGCCGAGCGTCGTTTCGATGTCCCGACTGGCACGGCCGCAGATTAACCGGGCCTCTTCGGCGGCGTAGTTCACCAACCCGCGCGCGACCTCAATACCCGCCGGATCCCGGCAGACAACCATCTCGCCACGGGAGAACCCCCCCTCCACGGCCACCACGCCCACCGGTAGCAGGCTCT
The DNA here is from genome assembly GCF_000015585.1 of Halorhodospira halophila SL1. NCBI lineage: Bacteria > Pseudomonadati > Pseudomonadota > Gammaproteobacteria > Chromatiales > Ectothiorhodospiraceae > Halorhodospira > Halorhodospira halophila. The sequence continues at coordinate 2,017,901 of NC_008789.1, forward strand.
TACCGGACTCGCGCAGGGCACGCGCCGCCCCTTCGTCGAGGCTCAGGGCACCACGGGTTTGCAGATGGCTGGCCAGCCACTGCTTGCGTGCCGCCAGGGGCTCCTGATCCGGCACGAAGAGGGTCCCCAGCCCCGGCTCGGCATCAGCCAGGCGCTGGATCACCCGCCCCTCGCGGCCACTGGCAACCACTGTGTAGGTACCGGAACGCGCGGCCCGCTCAGCACCGCGGACCTTCGTAAGCATACCGCCTCGACCCAGCACCCCGGCAGGACTGCCGCACAACCGCTCGAGCTCCGGGTCCCCGGCGCGAACCTCATCGAGCAGCACGGCGTCGGGGTGCTCGCGCGGATCGCGGTCCATCAAGCCGGGCTGATCGGTCAAGACCACCAGCGCCTCGGCCTCCACCAGATTGGCGACCAGGGCAGCCAGCGTATCGTTGTCACCAAACCGGATCTCGTCGGTGACCACCGTGTCGTTCTCATTGACCACCGGCACCACCCCCAGGCGCAGCATCTCGCGCAGAGCGCTGCGGGCATTGAGGTAACGCCGCCGGTCGGAGAGGTCATCGTGGGTCAGTAGCACCTGGGCAGTCTGCAGTCGGTGCCGGGCCAGCCCGTCGGACCAGGCGTGCACCAGGCCGCTCTGCCCCACCCCAGCCGCGGCCTGCAGCTGATAGAGCGCACGCGGCCGGGAGCGCCAACCGAGGCGCTGCATGCCCTCGGCCACCGCTCCGGATGAGACCAGGGTGACCTGACGCCCCGCCTTGCGCAAGGCCGCCACCTGGTCCGCCCAAGCACTCATCTGCTCGTGGGCCAACCCTCGCCCGTCATCGGTAATCAGGGCGCTGCCGACCTTGATCACCCAACGCTGCGCCTGGCGCAGCGCCTCACGCCGTCTCACCGTCCTCCTCCCTGCGTCGCGCCTCCAGATCGTTCATGATGTCCCCGCAGAGCCGGTCCACGCCCTCCCCAGTGAGCCCGGAGATGCCGTAGACCGGGCCGTCCCAGCCCAACCCCCGGGCGATCTCGGCCACCCGCTCGGCGCGCATCTCCTCGGGCAGAGCGTCGAGGCGGTTAACCACCAACCAGCGCGGTTTCTGCGCCAGTTCGGGACTGAAGGCCTCGAGTTCGGCGAGCAGGGTCTGCGCATCGGCCACCGGATCCCCGCCACGCTCCTCCTCGGCAACGCCGTCCACCAAGTGCAGGAGCAGACCGGTCCGGCTCAGGTGCTTGAGGAAACGCACCCCGAGCCCCGCGCCCTCCGCGGCCCCCTCGATGATGCCGGGGATATCGGCCACCACGAAGGAGCGCTGGGCCTCATAGCGGACCACGCCGAGCTGCGGATAGAGGGTGGTGAAGGGGTAGTCCGCCACCTTGGGGCGGGCGGCCGAGATGGTGCGGATCAGGGTCGACTTGCCCACGTTGGGCATACCGAGCAGCCCCACGTCGGCGAGCAGCTGCAGCTCCAGACGCAGCTCTCGCGACTCCCCCGCCGTCCCCTCGGTGGACTGACGCGGCGCGCGGTTGGTGGAACTCTTGAAGTGCAGGTTACCCAGACCGCCGCGCCCACCCGCGGCCACCAGCAGCCGCTCGCCGTCGCGGGTCACATCGCCGATGACCTCGCCGGTGCCCTCATCCATGACCAGGGTCCCCACCGGCACAGGCAGGATACGGTCGACACCGGAGCGCCCTGTGCACTGCCGACCGCCCCCCGCCTCACCGCTCTCCGCGCTGAAGAACCGATCGTGGCGGTAATCAACCAGTGTGTTCAGGCCTTCATCGCCCTCAAGGTAAACACTCCCACCGCGGCCACCATCGCCGCCGTCCGGGCCGCCCCGGGGGACGTACTTCTCGCGCCGGAAGTGGACACAGCCGTCGCCACCGTCTCCGGCACGAACGACAAAGGTGACTTCATCGACGAATCGCATTGCTGGGCCTCTGCGCCGTGGCGCGTCCGTATACAAAAAAGCCCCGCTCCATGGCGGGGCTTTGCAGGTCCGGGCTGGGTCGCTGCGACCGTTTACGCGGCTTCGATGCGCACCCGACGCCGCTGTGCCGGCCCCTTGCGCTCGAAGACCACCCGCCCGTCGCTCTTGGCGAACAGCGTGTAGTCCTTGCCGACACCGACGTTTTCGCCGGCGTGGAAGTGCGTACCGCGCTGGCGCACGATGATGCTGCCCGCGGATACACTCTCGCCGCCATAGCGCTTGACGCCGAGGCGCTTTGACTGTGAGTCGCGACCGTTCTTGGTACTACCGCCCGCCTTCTTGTGTGCCATGCCTGATGCCCTCCGTCAGCCGGCGCTGATGCCGGTGATCTTGACCTGGGTGTACGGCTGCCGATGACCGTGGTGGCGACGGTAGCCCTGGCGCCGCTTGAACTTGGTCACCTCGACCTTGCGATGCCGATCCTGCTCGAGGACCTCGGCCTTCACGCTGCCGCCCTCTACGTGCGGCGTGCCGATCTTGACCTCACTCCCGCTGCCGACCATGAGGACATCGTCGAACTGCACGGTCTCGCCGACCTCGGCCGGGAGCTTCTCGACTCGCAGCACGTCTCCTTCCGAGACCCGGTACTGCTTTCCGCCGCTTCGGATCACCGCGTACATCGGCGTCTTGCTCCTGTCTACTCTGATGGCTACGGGCCGCCGCTCGATCCGACACGATCACCTCGCCTGACCCCGGGGCCGCTTCCGGGCCATCGAACGAGTGGGGAGAGGCGGGCGTGGTGGCTACGGTCGATCCGCGGCGCCTTGGATTGTCTGGTCGGGGTGGCAGGATTTGAACCTGCGGCCCCTGCCTCCCGAAGGCAGTGCTCTACCAAACTGAGCTACACCCCGTATGCAACCTGTTACGCTGTCCGGGATATCGAGTTGCGCGCCAAGTGTACCAGCGCATCTCGCCAGGGGCTACCCGGAACCGCCGAGGTAAGCTGCTCGACGGCCTGCTCAACCTCAACCTCAGCGAGGCGCCTAGTATATTCAGCCGACCCGGTCTTTTCAATCGCCCGACCGACGGCTTCCATCTGATCCAGCCCACCGGCCTCAATGGCCTGGCGAATCAGGTCGCGATCGGCGGGCTCACCCTCACGCATGGCGTGGATCAGCGGCATGGTGGTCTTGCCCTCGGCCAGATCGTCGCCGATATTCTTGCCGATCTCGCTGGCATCGCCACTGTAATCGAGGGCATCGTCCACCAGCTGGTACGCCGTACCCAGATGCCGCCCGTAGGCCGCCAGCGCTTCGCAGCCGGCGTCGTCCAGCCCGGCGAGCACGGCTCCGTTCTGGCACCCCGCCTCGAAGAGGGTCGCCGTCTTGCGGTAGATCACCTGGCGGTAATCCGCCTCGGTCAGGTCCGGCTCGTGGACGTTCATCAGCTGCATCACCTCACCCCGAGCGATGGTGTTGGTCGCCCGCGCCAGAATCCGCAGCACGGCCATCGAGTCGAGCTCGACCATCATCTCGAAGGCGCGAGTGTAGAGGAAGTCGCCGACCAGGACGCTGGCCTCGTTCCCCCAGATGGTGTGCGCCGTCTGCTTGCCGCGGCGCATGTCCGAGCCGTCCACCACGTCGTCATGGAGCAGCGTCGCAGTGTGGATGAACTCGATGATCGCCGCCAGCTGGACGTGATCCTTACCTTGGTACCCGCACGCCCGCGCCGCCAGGAGCACAACCATGGGGCGCAGCCGCTTACCGCCACTATGGACGATGTGGTAGGCGAGCTGATTGATCAGCACCACGTCGGAGGAAAGCCGCTCCTCGATCAGGCGGTTGACCTCCGCCATGTCGTCAGCGGCGAGCTCACGGATTGCGTCAAGGTTCATGGGCAGGATCTGCGCTCCGGGTCAGCCCCGCGGATGCTAGGCAGGGGGGCCGAGGGTGTCAAGCACGGCCTCCCCGGCCGCGGCGGCCACTGCGCCAGATCGACACCACCAGCAGCAGGGCCAGCAGCGGCGCCGTATAGACGGCCACCAGGGCGGCAGTGGCCCCCAGCTGTGGCAGCGGGTCAGGAATGGGGCCCACCCCCAGCAGGCTGTAGGCGGTAACCCGATCGAGCCAGTGGCTGATCTCCGCTGCGCTGAGCGCCTGTTCGCCCAGCCCCGCTGTGGGCAGGCCGTAGCGTCCGCCAACAAAGGCGTAGACCAACGCCGGCATCGCCCAGAACACCCAGGCCAGGAAGGCGCGAACCGCTGTCACCCGGGCTAGCCAGGGCCGTTGCCAGGCGACGTGGACGGCCACGACGCCGATCAGAGCGAACCCGGACCAGACCGGCCACCAGGCGGGCCAGGCAGCGGCAATAGGCGCCGAAACCATGGGCCCGAGCACGACGGTGACCACGGCTAGAATCCCGACCACAGCCAGGACGGGTAGCGTCGCCCGATGCATGCACGCCTCCTTAGAACCCCGCAACGCGTCGACGCGGCGGGATACGTCGGTGGTTGTTAGGCTAGGGCGCTTTCGCGCCAGCCCGTTAGCCTACCGCAAAGCAGGAGCCGACAGCGATGTTCAACGTAGCGACCCGCGGTTTCTTCAGAGGCATGAGCCCCCGGGTGACCGCCATCTCGACCTTCCTGGTAGCGGCTTTCGCCCTGGCCGGAGCCATCTGGCCGAAACACCTGGAGGCGGTCGTCACCGGGTGGCGCGAATCGCTGACCCCGTTCCTGCAGTGGTACTACGTGCTGGTGGTGGCCGCCTTCCTGCTACTGGTGATCTGGCTGGGCACGGGGCGGTTCAAGAATGTGCGTCTGGGCCAGGATCACGAGGTGCCGGAGTTCCGTACCTTCTCCTGGCTGACCATGCTGTTTGCCGCAGGCATGGGGGTGGGCCTGATCTTCTGGGCCGTCGCCGAACCCATCTCCCACTTCGACAGCAACCCGTTCACAGTCTCCGGCGACACCACCGAAGCCGCCGACACGGCGCTGCGCCTGGCCTACTTTCACTGGGGCCTCAACGGCTGGGCCGTCTTCTCCCTGGTGGCGCTGATCCTCGCCTACTTCAGCTTCCGCCGCGGCCTGCCGCTGACCATGCGCTCGGCCTTCTACCCGCTGATCGGTAAGCACATCCACGGGCCTTGGGGCGATGCCGTGGACATCCTGGCGGTGCTGGCCACCGTCTTCGGCATCGCCACCACCCTGGGGCTCGGCATCCAGCAGCTGAACACCGGCATCGGCGAACTTACCGGGATCACGGCGGGCACCACCGGCCAAATCGCCATCGCTATCACCGTGATGGGGATCGCCACCATCTCGGTGCTCTACGGCGTGCAGTCCGGGGTCCGCCTGATCAGCGAGGCCAACTTCTGGATGAGCGCGGCAGTGCTGCTCTTCTTCCTGCTCTGGGGCCCCACCCAGTACCTGCTGGCGCTGATCGTGCAATCCACCGGCGACTACCTGCAGAACCTGTTTACCCTCTCGTTCCACACCCATGCCAACGCCCTTGGCGACTGGCAGGCGGAATGGACCCTCTTCTACTGGGGGTGGTGGCTGGCCTGGGCCCCCTTCGTCGGGATCTTCATCGCCCGCATCTCGCGGGGGCGCAAGCTGCGCGAGTTCGTCATGGGCGTGCTGCTGGTGCCCACCGGCATCACCATCGTCTGGATCGGGCTATTCGGCGGCAACGCCATCCACATCGAGCTCTTCGGCCCCGGCGGGGTCGTCGACGCCACCCGCGAGGAGGTCAGCACCGCGGTCTTCCGAACCATCGAGTTGATGGACGTCGGCATCTGGGCCACGGCGGCCTCGATCCTCGTCACCGTGCTCATAGCCACCTATCTGATCACTTCCGCCAACGCCGGCATCCTGGTCACCCAGACCCTGCTGTCCAACGGTTCGACGGAGATCTCCCGGCTGCACACCGTGATTTGGGGGACCGTCATCACCCTGGTGACCATCGTGCTGCTGACCGCCGGGGGCCTGACTACCCTCCAGGGTGCGGTGATCGCCGCGGCAGTGCCCTTCTCCTTCATCATCATCGGCATGGTGGTGGGACTGCTCAAGGCCCTGGAGCAGGAGGCCTTCGCCCCGCGGCCGGGCGAGCGCAGCGGCGCACCCATGGAGCCCTGGGCCCAGGTCGAGTCGGACTGGCACACCAGCGAAACCCACACCGACACGGCCACCGACCGGACGGAGGACTGATCCGCGACTGGCGCCGCGCCGGCCGGCGCGGCGCTACCCCTCCTGGCGCTTGGCGATGCGGTAGCGCACCAAGCGCACCACCAACCAGATGGTGAAGACCACCACCGGCACCGCCAGGCCCTGGGTGATCTCCACGCGGACGGGCGCGCCGGCGTCCCGCGCCGCCTGCAACACATAGCTGATCAGGCCCATCAGGTAGTAACTGATGGCCGCCACGGAGAGCCCCTCGACGGTCTCCTGCAAGCGAAACTGCAGCTTAGCGCGGCGATCCATGGAGTCGAGCAGATCCCGGTTCTGCGCCTCCAGGGCGACGTCGATCCGGGTGCGCAGTAGGTCGCCGGTGCGCGAGATGCGCTCGGAGAGCGACCCTCGCCGCTCGGCCACCGTATCGCAGGTACGCATGGCCGGAACCAGGCGGCGCTCCATAAACTCCTGGATGGTCTGCACCCCCTGGATACGCTGCTCGCGCAGCTCCTGAATGCGCCGCTCGACCAGCTCGTGGTAGGCGCGCGCGGCGTGAAACCGGTAGTTGGTGTTGTTGCCGATACGCTCAACCTGCGCGGCCAGCTCCATCAGCTGGCTGAGCAGGTTCTGCTCGTCACGCTCCCGGGTTGAACCGGTCATGCGCTCGGTAATGCTCGCGAGCTGCTCCTCGAGCTCATTGAGCTGCGGGTTGAGGCGTCGCGCCACGGGAAAGGCGAGCAGCGCCATCATGCGATAGGTCTCGATCTCCAGCAGGCGCTGGATGGCACGGCCCGCCTGGCGCTCGCGCATGTTCACATCGCGCAGAAGGATGCGCGAGAAACCGTCTTCGTGGATTCGGAAGTCGGTCCAGACCCGCGCTGCGCCGCCGGCGATCTGGCTGCCGACGATGGTGTTGTCGTTGAACAGCGCCACGATCCCGCTGCTGGTCCGTGGCTGCGACCAGGACGGTTCCAGGGCGAGGTGGATACCCACCAGCCGCGGCCCGGGCAGACTGGCCAGCCAATCCTCGGGCACCCGCTCGATCGGCGGCCCTTCGAAGGGGTGCTCGAAGTCGTCTTCGACGATGAAGGTGTAGGTCGAGACCTCGGTGCGCCGCTCCCACTTCAGTCGGAAGGGCCCGAAGTCGCGGGACATGTGCTGGGCATCCGGCTCCGGCGGCTCCACCCCGAAGCGCTCGCAGAGATCGGCCACTGCCGCCCGATCGGCATCGGCGGAGTGGCGCCCGGAGAACATCCCCAGGTGGCTGACCCGCGCCGGCGCCCGCAGCCGCTCGTAGGGACGGGCGTGGATCTCGTCGTTGACCTCCAGGCGCAGGGGGTGATCGTTATACGCGCCCAGGACGGGCTCACTGGCCTGATGCCTTTCCGTTACGTTCAGGGTCATGCTGGCTGGCTTTCTCTGCATCGGGCGGGCGACCCCGGGTTGAACCGGGCAGCCGCAAGGGTATGTTATTGTGCCGGGCCCTTGCCAGGGGGAACAGCATGCGGGAGCTCATCCTGGGCGGCGTCCGGTCGGGCAAGAGCCGTCATGCCGAACAGCGTGCCAGCGCGCTCAGCGACGACGTCGTCTATATCGCCACGGCCCAGTCCCGGGACGACCGGGGCATGGCGGAGCGCATCGCCGCGCACCGCGCCCGTCGCCCGGCGCACTGGCGAACGGTTGAGGCCCCGTTGGACCTGGCCGAGGCCATCCATGCGCACGACGCCTCCGGGCGTGTGCTCTTGGTCGACTGCCTCACCTTGTGGCTGACCAATCGACTCGTGGCCGAGGACCAGGCGGCCGGCCCGCCCCCCTCCCACGAAACGCTCGAACAGGCCCGGAGCGATCTGGTCGGCGCTGTTTCGGCAGCGCACGGGCACCTGCTTCTGGTCAGCAATGAAACCGGCCTGGGCGTCATGCCGATGAATGCCCTGGCGCGGCGCTTTTGCGACGAGGCCGGAGCGCTGCACCAACAGATGGCCGAATGCTGCGAGCGAGTGACCTGGACTGTCGCCGGTCTCGCACAGCCCTTGAAATGAAGTCGTCCCCCGCGACGGGCTGACGCCGCACAACAGGGAATGAGGAGCACAATCGTGAACCAACCGGAGTGGCTCGACGAATCGATCCCAGAAGCCCATCCGCAATACGCCGAGCAAGCCCAGGCGCGCCAGGATCAACTAACTAAGCCGCCGGGATCGCTCGGCCGGCTGGAAGAGATCGCGATCCAGCTCGCCGGGCTGCAGCAGACCGCGCACCCGGTCGTCGACCCCGTCCAGATCACGCTGTTCGCCGGCGATCACGGCATCGCCAAGGACGGCGTCTCAGCCTTCGACCCGGTGGTGACCCTGCAGATGATGGAGAACTTCTCCAACGGCGGCGCCGCCATCTGTGTCATGAGTGAGGAGATCGGCGCCGAACTCGAGGTCGTCGACGTCGGCACCCGCTGGCAGGGTGCCGTGCCCCGCGCCGTGCGCGACGAGCGCATCGCCCCCGGCACTGCCAACATGCGCCGGCAGCCGGCGATGACCGATGAGCAGTTCGGCGCGGCCCTCACCTCCGGCGCGCGGGCCGTCGACCGAGCCATCGAGAAGAATGGCACCCGGGTCTTCATCGCCGGCGAGATGGGTATAGCCAACACCACCGCCGCTGCCGCGGTGGTCGGCGCCCTGCTCAACAAGGCAGCACCGGGACTGGTCGGGCCGGGTACCGGCCACGACGCGTCCGGGGTGCGCCGCAAGGCCCAGGCTGTGGATGACACCCTGGCCCTGCACCGCGACCAACTCGGCGGCGCCGCCGCCCTGGCCGCTCCCTGGGAGGCCGGCCGGCGCGTCGGTGGCCTGGAACTGGCCGCTATGACCGGGGCCTACATCCGCTGCGCCCAGCGCGGCGTGGTGATCGTCCTCGACGGCTTCATCAGCGGCGCGGCCGCCCTGCTGGCCGAGCGGCTCCGCCCGGGCTGCCGCGGCTGGATGATCCTCGGCCACAACTCGGCTGAGCCCGGGCATCACCGCATCGTCGCAGCCCTTGGCGGGCGCCCCCTGCTCGAGTTCAACATGCGCCTGGGTGAAGGCAGCGGCGCCGCAACCGCAGTGCCGCTGATGCGCATGGCCTGCGCCATCCATAACCGCATGGCCACCTTCGCGGAGGCCGGCGTCACCCCGGAGGGCCAAGGGTGAGACCCCCCATCGAAGGCCAAGAGACCTGGATCGACCTGATCCGCCACGGCGAACCGGAGGGGGGCCGCCGCTACCGGGGCACCCAGGACGACCCGCTCAGTGAGCGCGGTTGGGCGCAGATGCGCGCCGCCCCGCTGGAGCCCGGATCGCTGACCCGGGTGGTCTGCTCACCGCTGCGCCGCTGCCGCGAGTTCGCCGAGCATTACGCCGCCGAGCAGGGCCTGGCGCTGCAGGTCGAGGAGGGCTTCCGCGAGATCGGCTTCGGCGACTGGGAAGGCCTGACCCCGGCCGAGCTCTACGAGCAGGATCCCCAGGGGCAGGCCCGCTTCTGGGCCGACCCAATGAACTACACCCCCCCCAACGCCGAGCCCATGGCGGACTTCCAGCGCCGGGTCACCGAGGCCTGGCAGCGGGTGCTGGTGGAACACCCCGGTGAGCACCTGCTGCTGGTCGGGCACGGCGGGCTGATCCGTGTGGTGCTCTCGCACTTGCTGGAGCTGCCGCTGCGCGGTTTCAACCGCCTGTACGTCCCGTACGCCTCGGTCAGCCGGGTGCGCGTCGAGCCCGGCACCGAGCCGACCCTCTACTTCCACAACCGCGCAACCTCAGCGGAGGGTGAGCGATGACCGCCTTGCGACCGCTGCTGATCGCCATCACCTTTCTCACGCGCCTGCCAGTGCCCTCGCTCGGCCGTATCGACGACGAACAGACCGGTGCCTCGCTGGTCGCCTACCCGCTGGTCGGCGCGATCATCGGCACGCTGCTCATCCTGGTGGCCTTCGCCACCAGCCCCCTGCCCGCGCTGCTCACCGCTGCCCTGGTGGTGGTGCTCTGGGCGTCGCTCACCGGGGCCCTGCACCTGGACGGCCTGGCGGATACCGCAGACGCCTGGGTTGGCGGGCTGGGGCAGCGCGAGCGCACCCTGGAGATCATGAAGGATCCCTCCTGCGGACCGATCGGGGTCACCGCGATCATCGCCGTGCTGTTGCTCAAAGTGGCCGCGGTAGCGGCCCTGCTCGATGCCGGCAGCGTGCTGGCCATCGCCACGGCAGCGGTGGTCGGCCGCGCCGGACTGACCCTACTCTTCCTGACCACCCCTTACGTCCGGCCCGGCGGCATCGGCGAGGCCCTGTCGCACTTCGGGCCGCCGGGGGCCTCACTGGGCAGCGCGGCAGTGGTCACCGCCCTGGCCGCCCTGCTCACCGGCTGGGCCGGGCTGGCCGCCGTAGCCGCCGGAGCCGTGACCCTGGTCCTGGCACAGCACGCCATGTCACGGCGGATCGGGGGGACCACCGGCGACACCGCCGGCGCCACCGTCGAGCTCACCGAGACCGCAGCACTGCTCGGTGCCGCCGCCGTCGCGGCGAGCCTCTAGGTCGGCGCCGTGCCCTTCCCGGCCCTGCTGATCGGCGCATGGCTCCTCGACCGGGTCCTGGGCGAGCCGCGTGCCGGTCATCCGCTGAACGGCTTCGCCCGGATTGCCGGCTGGCTGGAGCGGCTGCTCAACCGTAATAACCTGCCCGCAGCAGAACGTCGCAAGGCCGGCATGCTGGCGGTGGGCATCCTCGTCGGCCCGGCGGTGCTCCTCACCACCCTGTTCACCCTAGGCCCCTTGGGCTGGGTGGTGGAGCTGGGCCTGCTCTACCTCTGCCTGGGCGGTCGCAGCCTGCGCGAGCACGCCCTGGGGGTGGCCCAACCGCTGGCCCGGGGCGACCTGGCCGGAGCCCGGGCGGCGGTGGCCCGGATCGTCAGCCGGGATGCCCAGGCCATGGACGCCGAAGACACCGCCCGCGCCACCACCGAATCGACGCTGGAGAACGGCAACGACGCGGTCTTTGCCACCCTCTTCTGGTTCCTGGTTGCCGGCGCACCGGGGGCGGTAGCACACCGCCTGGTCAACACCCTGGATGCACTGTGGGGCTACCGGACGCCGCGCTTCACCGACTTCGGTTACGCCGCCGCGCGCCTGGACGACCTGCTGGGGTGGATCCCGGCACGGCTGACCGCGCTCACCTACGCGCTGGCAGGCCTGCGCCCGCAAGCCGTCTGGTCGGCGGTGCGGGCACAGGCCCCGCAGTGGCCGGGCAGCAACCCCGGAGTGGTCCTGGCCGCCGGGGCCGCCGCCCTGGATACCACGCTGGGCGGTCCGGCCGTCTACACTGAAGGCGTCCGCCATCGCCCCACCTTGGGCACGGGCCAACCGGCCGACGCGGACACCATCGAGCGCTCCGTGGCCCTTGTGGAGCGGGGTGTCCTGATCTGGATCGCCGCGGCCATCGCCCTCTGGGCGCCGTCGCCGCTGATACCGTAGACGCATCATGGCCGAACAGCACCCCCTGCCCCGCATGGAGGAGCACGGCGGCAATCTTGATCAGGCAACAGCCCGCTTCGGGCTGCCCCGGGAGGGCTGGGTGGACCTCTCGACCGGGATCAATCCGACCCCCTTCCCGCTGACCCCTGCGCCCGACGCGGCGTGGCACCGGCTGCCAGAGGCCGACGACCTGGAAGCGCGGGCGGCTGAACACTATCGGGCCGGAAACAACGCCGCCCTCGCCCTGCCCGGCTCCCAGGCAGCCATCAGCCTGCTCCCGGCGCTCGAACCCCCGGGATACGTAGCCATCCCCGCCCCGGAGTACGCCGAACATGCGCGGGCCTGGCAGCGCTGGGGCCACCGGGTCGAGCGGCTCACCGCCGACTGCATCGCCGCCGGACCGCCCCGGCGGCTGCCCTGGCAGACGATGGTATTGAGCCACCCGAACAACCCCACCGGAACCCGCCATTCGGCTGCCACTCTACTGGCCTGGTGCGATGCGCTGGCGGCCGAGGGCGGGCAGCTGATTGTCGACGAGGCTTTCTGCGACGCCGAACCGGAGACCTCCCTAGCGCCGTCCGCCGGGCGCCCGGGCCTGGTGCTCCTGCGCTCGCTGGGCAAGTTCTATGGCCTGGCCGGCGCCCGGGTCGGATTCCTGCTGGGCCCGCAGGCGCTCCGCCAGCGGTTGGCCGACCTCCTCGGCCCGTGGCCGGTGGCGGGTCCGGCACGCCACGCCGCCCGCCAGGCGCTGGCAGACAGCGCCTGGCAAGACCGCCAGCGGCACGTCTTGGCGGCGTCGAGTGAACGGCTGGACCACCTGCTGACCCGGGCCGGACTCGCCCCGACCGGCGGCACGGCGCTATTCCGCTGGACCCCCTGCCACGACGCCCGCCAACGCCAGGCGGAACTGGCCCGTGCCGGCATTTGGGTACGCGCCTTCGATGCGCCAGCGGGGCTACGCTTCGGCCTGCCGGGACCGGAATCCGACTGGCAGCGCCTGGCCGCGGCCCTGGGGTGCCCGCCAGGGGACTGACCCGAGCCCGTCCTATAGCGCGACGCGGAGCGGCCGCTAACCTATCCAGGGTCATTTTTGGTAAATTAGCGCGGTTTCGCCGCAGCCGGGATGAGCCATCCGGGCCGCGAAACCGGCATCAAGAGAGGATCGACACACCCATGGCCACCACTGAAGCCGCCCGGGCCGCCACCCCGCGAGTTGCCGTCATTGGCGCCGGCGGCTGGGGCCGCAACCTGGTCCGCAACCTCCAAGAGCTCGGCGCGCTCCACGCGGTGGTCGAGGTCGACCCGGACAACCTGCGCGAGGTCGAGGCCATCTGCCCGGGCGTGCCCACCTACACCGACACTACCGAGGCCCTGGCCGACCCGCAGCTGGATGCCGTCGCCATCGCCACCCCGGTCATTACCCACTACCAGGTCGTCCGCCAGGCCCTCGAGGCCGATAAGGACGTCTTCGTCGAGAAACCTCTCACCTCGGACCGCGACCAGGCGTGGCAACTGGTCGAACTGGCCGAGCAACGCGGCCGCCTGCTTATGGTCGGCCACCTCCTGCTGTTCCAGCCCGCCATCCAGTGGCTGCGGGACGATCTCGCCGCCGGCCGGATCGGGACGATCCGCAGCATCCACCAGGAGCGGCTGGGGCTGGGCCGGGCACGTGATCACGAAAATGCCCTGTGGTGCCTGGGCACCCACGACGTGGCCGTACAGCGCTTCCTGCTCTCGGGGCGCACCCCCGATCAGATGCAGGTCAGTGGCCAATGCGTCCTGCAGCCGGGCATCGAGGACGATGTCTATCTCCACCTGGGTTACGGCGGCGGCCTGCAGAGCCACCTGCACTGCTCCTGGCTGTGGCCGGAGAAGCGGCGCAACCTGGTCATCATCGGCAGCGAGGGCATGGTGGTCTACGACGAGATTCATCAGGTGGTCACCCACCACCGCAAGGGCATCGATCCCGGCCTGAACAACGTCGATGACGGCGCGGAGACGATCTACCAGGGCCATGGCCAGCCCCTTCGGCTGGAACTGGAGCACTTCCTCGATTGCCTGCGCCACGGCGAACCGTGCCAGTCGGATGGCCGCTTCGCCGCCGGCATTGTCGACCTGCTGGACGAAGCCACCAAGCGCCTGAGAAACGCCTAGAACGGATAGGAGCTGGATAGCGTGCAGATCCCCATCTACAACCCGAAGCCGCAATACGAAGCCCTGCGCAGCGAACTGGAACAGGCCGCCACGGATCTGCTGGCCTCCGGCGCCTACGTGCTGGGCCCCACAGTAGAGGCATTCGAGCAGGCCGTAGCCGAACACCTCGGCTGCCGCCACGCCATCGGCGTCAACAGCGGCACGGATGCGCTCCTCATCGCCCTGGTCGCCGCCGGAGTGGAGCCAGGCGACGAGGTGGTCACCTCGCCCTTCACCTTCTACGCATCGGCCGAGGTGATCAGCCTTGCCGGCGCGACGCCCCGTTTTGCCGACATCGACCCGGACACTTTCAACGTCACCGCCGAGACCCTGGAGGCGGCCTGCACCGAGCGCACCAAAGCGCTGCTGCCGGTGCACATCTTCGGCCAGGGGCCGGACATGGCCGCCGTCAACGAGCTGGCACGCCGGCGCGGGTTACAGGTCATCGAGGACGTCGCCCAGGCCTTTGGCGCCCGCCAGGGCGATGCCCGACTCGGCACTCTCGGCGATCTGGGCGCCCACTCGTTCTATCCGACCAAGAACCTGGGCGGCTTTGGCGATGGCGGCATGATCACCACCAACAACGACCAGCTGGCCGCCCAGTGCCGACTGCTGCGCCTTCACGGGCAGGAGCGCCGCGACCACCACACCCAGGTCGGCTACAACTCGCGGCTCGACGCCATGCAGGCGGCCCTGCTCCACGTCAAGCTGCCCCACGTGGACGGCTGGAACGCGCAGCGCCGGGAGATCGCCGCGCTCTACGATCGCGCGCTCGCCGGCCTACCCGGCCTGACGACACCGCACACGGCCCCCCACGGCGACCACATCTACCATCAGTACACGGTGCGCATCGCCGACGGCCGACGGGACGCCGTGCGCGACACCCTCCAGGCCGCCGGCATCGGCTGCATGGTGTACTACTCGGTGCCCGTCCACCGCCAGCCGGTGTATGAGCACCTCCAGGCCCATTGCCCGGTGGCTGAGCAGGCCTGCCACGAGGTCCTTAGCCTGCCCATGTGGCCGTACATGGGCGAAGAACGCGCCCACCAAGTGGCCGAGGCGGTGCGGCAGGCCGTTCAGCAGGCCTGAGCCGACACCGCCCCGTCCCCCGCCTTACCCCGTCGTCGCAGCCGACGCCGGCTGCCGTCCCGGCAGCCGGCGCACGACGGCCTTCTCCAGCTCGACGATCACGAAAACCGCCAGACCGAAGAGCAGGATCCGCGCCCAGTCCTCCGGACCGATCGGCGTGGTGCCAAACAGCGTGTGCATCACCGGAGCGTAGGTGAACGCGAGCTGGAGCAGGATGAGCACCCCGATGGCGATCCACATCGCCCGCGAACGGAACAGTGCCCACCCCCGCCAGATCGGGTCGTAGATCAGGCGCAGGTTGAGCAGGTAGAACGCCTGGCCGGCAACCAGGGTGTTGATCGCTACGGTCCGCGCCAGCTCATCGCTGGCACCGACGACCTCCTCCATCCACACGAAGTGGCCGAAAGTGCCCAACCAGAGCAGCAGCGCCACAAAGGGGATCCGCCAGAGCATAAAACCGGAGAGCAAGGGGGCGTTGGGGTCCCGCGGCGGGCGCTCCATCACCCCCGGTTCACCGGGCTCAAAGGCCAGCGCCATAGCCAGCGTTACCGAGGTGACCATGTTCACCCACAGCACCTGCACGGGGGTCAGCGGCAGCGCGAGGCCCATCAGGATGGCCATCATGATGGTCAGCGACTGCCCGGCATTGGTCGGGAGCATGTGCAGGATGGCCTTGCGGATGTTGTCGTAGACGGCCCGCCCTTCCTCCACGGCGTGGGTGATGGAGGCGAAGTTGTCATCGGCGAGGACCATCTCCGAGGCCTCCTTGGCCGCCTCGGTGCCCTTGTTGCCCATGGCCACCCCGACATCGGCGCGCTTGAGTGCCGGGGCGTCGTTGACGCCATCGCCGGTCATCGCACAGATGCCGCCGTCGGCCTGTAGGGCCTGGACCAGACGCAGCTTATGCTCCGGCGTGGTACGGGCAAAGATATCCACCCGGCGCACGGTCTCCTGCAGAGTGGGGCCGTCCATGGCATCGATCTCGTGCCCGGAGACCGCCTCCGCCTGACCGATCCCCAGCTGCTGACCGATGGCCCGGGCCGTGGCCAGGTGGTCGCCGGTGATCATCTTCACCCGGATACCGGCCCGCTGGGCCCGGGCCACCGCCGCGATGGCCTCCTCCCGGGGCGGGTCGATGATGCCGACCAGCCCGAGCAGGGTGAATCCGCCTCCCTCGACCTGCTCGTAGGTCAGCTCCTGCTGGTGGGGGTCCACCTCCTGCATAGCCAGGGCGAGGAGCCGCTCGCCCCGGGCGGCCACATCGTCCATGGCCGTCTCCCACCACCCGCGATCCAGGGGCTGGGGCCCGTCCGCGGTCTGTTCGTGGGTGCAGAGCTCAAGCAACCGCTCGGGACTGCCCTTGAGAAAGATCCCCTGCCACCCGTGGTGGTCGGAGTGCAGGGTGGCCATGTACTTGTGGTCCGACTCGAAAGGGATGACATCCAGACGCGGGCGCCGCTCCGTCTCGGCGGACGGGTCGTAACCGGCCTTGCGCGCCGCCACCACCAGCGAGCCCTCGGTGGGATCGCCCTGCAACCGCCACTCGCCATCGCGCTCGAAGTGCTCGGCGTCGTTACACAGCAGGGCGCAGAGCAGGGCCTGATGGAAGACCGGATCGCGATCCGGGAACACCTCCTCATGGCCTTCACAGAACCCGCCATGGGGGGCATAACCGACACCGTCGACACGGACCCGACGCTGCCGGCTGACCAGCGTGGCCACGGTCATCTCGTTGCGGGTTAGCGTCCCGGTCTTGTCCGAGCAGATGGTCGAGACGGAGCCGAGGGTCTCCACCGCCGGCAGGCGCCGGATGATGGCATTGCGCCGGGCCATCTTCTGCACGCCGATGGCCAGGGCGATGGTGAGGATGGCCGGCAGCCCCTCGGGGATCGTCGAGACCGCCAGGCTCACCGCGGCCAGGAACATCTCATCCAGCGGGTAGCTGCGGACCCAGTAACCGAAGGCGAAGGTGAAGGCCGCCACCACCACGATGATCGCCGCCAGCCACCGGCCGAACTGCTCGGTCTGACGGATCAGCGGCGTCTGCAGGCTGTCCACCTCACCGAGCATCTGCGAGATGCGCCCGACCTCCGTCTCCGTGCCGGTGGCCACCACCACCCCCAGCCCCCGGCCGAAGGTCACCAGGGTGCCCGAATAGGCCATGCCGCGGCGGTCACCGAGGTCCGCCGCGGCATCGACCGCCTCGGTACCCTTCTCCACCGGCACCGACTCACCGGTCAACACGGCCTCGTCGATGCGCAGGTTTTTGGCGTTGAACAGCCGCAGATCCGCCGGCACCTTGTCCCCGGCCTGGAGGAAGACCACGTCGCCGGGAACGATCTGCGCAGCGTCCACCTCGCGACGCTCACCGCCGCGGACCACCACCGCCTGCGGCGAGAGCATCTGCCGGATGGCGTCTAGGGCCCGTTCGGCCTTGCCCTCCTGGAAGAAGCCGATCAGGGTGTTGATCAGCACCACCGCCAGGATCACACCGGTATCGACCCAGTGGCCGAGCAGCGCAGTACCGGCCGCGGCGGCGATCAGGATGTAGATCAGGACGTTGTGGAAGTGACGCAGGAAGCGCACCACGGGCCCAGCGCGCTCCGGCGGCCGGAGCTCATTGGGCCCGTGGCTCTCTAGCCGTGCCGCGGCCTCCTCGACATCCAGCCCCTGCCCGCCCGAACCAAGCTGTTCGGCGACGCGATCCGCTGGCTCGGCATGCCAACAGCGCGCCGTCTCGCCCTCGGTCCTCGTCGTCGCTTCCCTGCCGTCGTCCACCACGACCCCCTCAAGGTTGGCGCGGGGTGACCCGGCGGCCTTATCCGACCGTGGGAGCCCCCGAAGTCTCGCCGCTACGAACCAGCATCAAGTCCCTGCTGGTCTGGTGCAAAACGCGGCTGGCGACACTCCCAAGCAGCAAATCGCCCCAGCGCCCGCGCCCGTGGTTGCCCAATACCACCAGATCGGGCGGCTGTCCGGTTCGCACGCGCCCAAGCAGCGCCTCCGCCGGATAGCCGGCGAGCAGGGTCTCGGTGACCCGCCCCGGACCCAATCCACAGGCGGTCAACTCCTCGCGCAGTCGCGACTCGGCCGCAGCACGCTGACGCTCATACCGCTGTTCGACCCAGCGCTCGCCCACGCCCGCTGCCCGCATCTGCTCCAGTGCCTGGGTATCCAGGACATGCACCACTTCCAGTTCCGCCTCCGGGAACCAGGTGGCCACCCGCTGCAGGGCCGCACGGGCGCAGGCCGAGAAGTCGGTGGCCACCAGGATACGCCGATAAGGATGCTCTGCCGGATTACGGACCACCAGGGTCGGGACAGGCAGGTGACGGACGAACTGCTCGGCGGAGGTCCCCAGTAACCAGTCAGCCGCATAGTGCTGGCCGTGGGCCCCGACGACCAGCAGCTCGGCCTGCTCCTCCTCGATGGCCTGGGCCAGCTCACCGAGGACATTGCCGAAACGCACCTGGAGCGACGCTGACTGCCCGGGAGTCGTGTTCTGCAACTCCGCCTCGGCTGTCTGCCGGACGGCGGCACGGGGTTGCCCATCGGCACTCTCCGCGGGGATATCACTGTCGATGACGTAGACCGCTCCAAGGCCTGCTCCGGTCTCTCCGGCCAGCTGCGCGGCCCGCTCGCCGGCCAGCGCCGCCTGCGGCGAGAGATCACTGGCGAAAAGGATCTGCCTGAGGCTCATCGTCCGCCCCCTCCTCTCTCCTGCCCCCCGGTGATTCCGGCCACGGCCATCTCCGCGGCATCGACGAAGGGCAACAGGATGCGATCAGGCCCCTGTCCCCGCAGATAATCGGCGTCCATCCGCGAGTGGGAAGTCACCGCCACCTTGCCCTGATAACCGGCACTCCGCAGGGCGCTGATCAGCGTCGCGCCGATATCCCGGTCGGGCACCGTACTGATCACCCACCGCGCCCGCGCCAGGGGCAGGGTCTGCGGGAACTCCGGGTCGGAGGCGTCTCCGTAATGGGCCATGTGCCCCTCTTCCCGCCACTGTCCCACCAGCGTCGGGTCAAAGTCCACGCCCAGCACTCGCCAGCCCCGGGCCTTGAAGTTCTTGGCCAGCTGGTGGCCGTAGCGGCCCAATCCGAAGATGACCACATCCGCTTCATAGTGCTGATCCGGCTGGCTGTCCAGGGCGATCTCGGCGTGCGGGACCTTGCGCTCGAAGACCGACAGAAGCGGCGCCAGGCGTTCGTAGAGCGGCTTGGAGTAGAGGATCATGTAGGTGGAGGCACCGATGGTGATCAGGCCCACCAGCGTGACCAGGCCCATGGTGTCCTGCCCGATGTGACCCACCGACATGCCCAGGGCGGCCAGGATCAACGAGAACTCGGAGATCTGCGCCACCGTCAGTCCGGCCAGGAAACCGGTCCGCTTGCGGTACCCCATGTACCCCATGATGATCAGCACGATGATCGGGTTGCCGATGAGTACGAAGGTCGAGAAGATCAGCGCCGGCACCACCTGATCACCGATGGTGCCCATATCCAGCTGCGCGCCCAGCGAGATGAAGAAGAACAGCAGCAGGAAATCCCGCAGCGCCGTCAGGCGCGAGGCCACCGCCTCCCGGTAGGGCGTCGAGGCAATGGCAATACCCGCCAGGAAGGCACCCACCTCCTTGCTGAAGCCCATCAGATCGCCGCCGGTAGCCATGGCCACCGCCAGGGCGATGGAGAAAAGCACCAAGAGCTCCGGCGTACGCGCCAGCATGTTGAGAAGCGGCGGCAGCACATAGCGCATCATCAGGGCCACGAACAGCAGCATGGCCACACCGGTGAGCAGCACCTGCCCCACCTCCATGGCCACGTTGGCATCCCCCTCGCCAGCGGCCAGCGAGGTGATCAGGATCATGGCCAGGACTACACAGATGTCCTGCACGATCAGAAAGCCGATGGCGATCCGCCCGTGCAGGGCGTCGATCTCCTTCTTATCGGAGAGCAGCTTGACGATGATAATGGTGCTCGAGAAGGTCAGCGCGACCGCCACGTAGAGCGCCGTGATCGGCTCCATCCCCAGAGCCAGCGCGATCAGGAACCCCACCGCCGAGGTAAACAGCACCTGCCCTAGCCCGGTCGCCAAGGCCACCGGCCCCATGGTCCGGATCAGGTGTAGATCGAGCTTTAGACCGACGATGAACAGCAACAGGGCGATGCCGATCTCGGCCAGCAGATCCATCATCGGCTCGTGTCCGTCCACCCACCCCAGGGCAGACGGCCCGACCAGGATGCCGACGGCGATGAACGAGACGATCAGCGGCTGCTTGAGTCGGGTTCCGATAAAGCCGATGACGGCTGCCACCAGCAGCAGGATGGCGAATTGGTTGAACAGTCCTTCGACAGCGGGGATGTCGGCCATGCAAAAATCCTGATATGGAAAAAACGGCGTGAATCGCCGAGTTCAGCGCACGTGGGCCACTTCCTGGCCCAGCATCTCGGCGGTCACCAGCACCACCCCGCCCGGGGTGACGTGGAAGCGCTCACGGTCGGTCTCCAGATCCTCGCCGATGACCATACCCGGCGGGATCCGGCAGCCCTCGTCGATGACCGCGCGGCGGATCCGGCAGCCGTCCTCGACGGTCACCCGCGGCAGGATCACCGCCTCCTGCACCTCGGCCCCCGGACCGACCTTGACCCGGGAGAAGAGCACCGAGCGACGAACCGAGGCGCCGGCGATGATATTCCCTCCCGAAACCATGGAGTCGATGGCCATGCCGCGCTTGCCGCGCTGATCGTGCATGAACTTGGCCGGGGGCAGCTGCGCCTGGTAGGTCCAGATCGGCCACTCGTCATCGTAGAGGTCGAGCTCCGGCTCCTCCTGGATCAGCTCCTGGTTGGCGCGGTAGAAGGCATCCACCGTCCCCACATCCCGCCAGTATGCCTGTTTGCCGCTCACCGGATCACTGAACGGATAGGCCTGGACGTGATCCCGACCGATGGCTGCCGGCAGCACGTCGCGGCCGAAATCCCGCGAACTGGCAAAGTTCTCGGCGTCCTCGCGCAGCACCTGGAGCAGATAGTCGCGGTTGAAGACGTAGATGCCCATGGATACCAGGGCCACGTCGTCGTGGCCCGGCATCGGCTCGGGCTGCTGCGGCTTTTCGGTCAGCGCAGTGACCCGGCCGTCTTCCTGGACGCTCATCACCCCGAAGGCGCGGGCCTGCTCGAGCGTCACCTGCACGCAACCGACCGTAACGTCGGCACCGGACTCAACGTGCCGGGCGATCATCGCCCCGTAATCCATCTTGTAGACATGATCGCCGGCGAGGATCAGCACGTAGCTGGGATCGTGGGCCTGGATGATGTCGATATTCTGGTAGACGGAATCGGCGGTCCCGGAGTACCAGAGCGGCTTGTCCATACGCTGCTGCGCCGGGATCAGCTCGACGAACTCGCCGAACTCGCCGCGCAGGAACCCCCACCCCCGCTGGACGTGCTGGATCAAGGAGTGGGCCTTGTACTGGGTCAGGATGCCCACCCGGCGGATGCCGGAGTTGATGCAGTTGGACAGCGGAAAATCGATCAGCCGGAACTTGCCGCCGAAGGGGATCGCCGGCTTGGTCCGCCAGTCCGTAAGGCTGGAGAGCCGTCCACCGCGGCCGCCGGCCATGATCAACGCGAGGGTCTCACGCGTCAGCCGACTGACAAATCGCGGGTTGCGCTCAAGAAACATGCGACCTCCGGGGCGGGCTCGAACCCGGTCAGGATATAAGGGCGGTGCGGTGATGCCAACGGCTCCCCTCCGAGGGTTACGGGAAATCCCTTTTGCGGTTACCCTAAACGCTGGAAGTGTCATCGCAGGGTCGCGATCCCCGGCAGGGAACCGGGCGGAGGGAAGCAGGCTTGGAGACGCCACCATCCAAGGAAGCGGTCGAGGTACCGGTCGAGGACCTGCGCCCGGGGATGTACCTGGTCGAGCTGGGCGTGAAGTGGGCCATGCACCCCTTCCTGCACAACCAGTTCGAACTCGACACCGCGAGCATCCGCAAGATCCGTGACCTGGGGATTACCCGGGTCAAGGTGGACCCGCGCCGGGGCCGCGGTGCCGCCGACGGCGGATCAGCGAAGGAAGCTGAACCGCCCCCCCGCCGGGCCAGCAAGGCGAAAGGGGATGGCGACGGGCGACGGTGGGCACGCCAGCTCACCCAGGAGGCGCGCTCGGCGGTACGCGATCTGGTGCGCGATGCCCGCGCCGGCCGGGCCCTGCGCATGCAGGATATCGACGAGATCAGCGAGGAACTCTCGGTCGCCCTGTACGAACACCCCGATGCCATGCTCGCCTTCGGGCGCATCCGCTCCCGCGATCAGTACACCTACCAGCATAGCGTCAACGTCGGGGTGTTGCTGATGGCCTTTGCCCGCTACCTCCGCATGCCCGAACCCCACGTGCGCGCCCTCGGCTCCGCCGGCATCGTCCACGACATCGGCAAGACACTGCTGCCGGACGCGATCATCGCCAAACCCGGCCCCCTGACGCCGGAGGAGTACCAGCAGGTTAAGGACCACCCCTGGCGGGGCGCCGAATTGCTGCGCCAGACCCCCGGGGCCACGTCGCTGGCCGTGCGGATCGCCGAGCAGCACCATGAGCGCATCGACGGCACCGGCTACCCCTACGGCCTGAGCGGGCGTGAGCTGAGCATCGAGACCCGCATGGCCGCCATCGTCGACGTCTACGACGCCGTTACCGCCATCCGGTCCTACCACCGCGGCCGCCCCCCCACCGAGGGGCTGCGCATCATTGCCAGTGAGGCCGGCCAGGCCCTCGATGCCACACTGATCCGGCGATTCGTGCGCTGTGTCGGCATCTATCCGCCAGGCTCGCTGGTCCGCCTGTCCACAGGCAAGCTGGCGGTGGTCCTGGAGGCCCATAAACGGGCCGCCGACAAGCCGCGGGTCCGGGTGGTCTACGACATCTCGGCCGAGCGCATGATCGACCCGCCCCCCATCCTGGACCTCTCCCAGGGGCACCCCGCCCACCGCATCGAGCGCGCCGAGGATCCGGCGTCCTGGGCCCTGCCGCCGGAACGCTTCCTCTAGACGATTGGCTTAGAATGGGCCGTTCACTCCCCGACCGGCCCACCCATGGAACTGCTGATCAAGTACACCGTCGTCTTCCTGCTCGCTGCCACGCCGTGGATCGAACTGATGGTCGTCATCCCCATGGGGGCCGCCATGGGTCTGTCGGTCACCCCCCTGACCATCGTGGCCTTCATCGGCAACGCATTACCGGTGTTCGCCATCATCGCCCTGTTCCGCTGGTGGGAGCAGCGGCGGGGGCCAGTACAGCGGCGCTGGAGCGAACGGGCCACCCGGGTCTGGGATCGGTACGGACTCCCGGGGCTGGCGCTGCTCGGGCCGGTGCTCACCGGCATCCACCTGGCGGCGGTGATGGCACTCGCCCTGGGGGCCTGGCGACGGCAGACGGCACAGTGGATGGTCGCCAGCCTGGCGGTATGGGCCGTAGTCACTGGCGTGGTCACCGCCGCCGGGGTGGAGTGGCTGACCCGATCGGACTGAACGGGGCAGCGATGACCTGGCGCAAGATCATCCACATCGACATGGACGCCTTCTACGCCTCGGTGGAGCAGCGCGACGACCCGAGCCTGCGCGGTCAACCCGTGGTGGTGGGCGGCTCCCCCGAAGGACGGGGCGTGGTCGCCGCGGCGAGTTACGAGGCGCGGGCATTCGGCATCCGCTCCGCGCAGCCCGCCGCCTGGGCCCGGCGCCGCTGTCCCGAGGCCATCTTCCTGCGCCCCCGGTTTGACCGCTACCGCGCCATTTCCCGGCAGATTCACGGCATATTCGCCGACTTCGCCACCACCATCGAACCCCTATCCCTCGACGAGGCCTATCTGGATGTCACCGGCTCGCAACGGTTCCGCGGCTCGGCCACCCACATGGCCCAGGCAATTCGCCGGCGCATCCGCGAGGAGACCGGGCTGACGGCCTCGGCGGGGGTGTCGTACAACAAGCTACTGGCCAAACTTGCCTCCGACGAAGGCAAACCCGACGGCCTCTATGTGGTCCCGCCCGAGGACGGGCCGGCGTACGTCGCGGCGCAGCCGATCCGCCGTCTTCACGGGGTCGGCCCCGCCACGGCGGCGCGCCTGGAGCGCCTGGGGATTCGGCAGGTGGGCGACCTGCTGGACTGGGAACTCGCCGACCTGCATGTGTTCCTGGGCAACCGCGCCGGCACCCTGCACGACGCCGCCCGCGGTATCGATCACCGGCCCGTCCGGCCGCGCCGCTCGCGCAAATCCATCGGCGCCGAGCGGACCTTCGGCGATGACACCCGGGATCTTGGGGAAATCCACCAGCGACTGGCGCCACTGATCACCAAGGTGGCCACCCGGCTGGAGCACCACGAGCTGGTCGCCCGCACGGTGACCCTGAAACTCCGCTACGCCGACTTCGAGTCGATCACGCGCCGGGTCTCGCCCCCCGGCCCGGTGGCACAGGCCGCGGACATCGAGGCCCTGATCCCCGCCCTGCTGGCCGAGACCGAGGCCGGCTCCCGGCCGGTGCGGTTGCTCGGCGTCAGCCTGTCGGGACTGCAGCCGAAGCAGCGCGAACAGGATCTGTTCAGCGCACTCACCTGACGCAGATGCTGCCGCCCCCTCGCCGCTTGGCGTCGTACATGGCACCGTCGGCCCGGGCCATGAGCTCCCGGGCACAATCCCCGGCTCGCCAGGCACTCACCCCGACACTCGCCCGACACCCCCCGGGCACCCCTGGGCACTGGGCCAGACGCAGTGCCAAGGCGCGAGCAACGACCTCGGCGCCCGCCTGGTCGGTGTCGCGGCAGAGGATCACGAACTCATCCCCGCCCCAGCGCGCCACGGCGTCCGTCTCCCGAACCCGGGACTTGAGCAGCTCGGCCGCCTGCTGCAGTGCCTCATCGCCGGCCTGGTGGCCACGCTCGTCGTTGAGGGCCTTGAAACCATCCAGATCGAGGAAGATCAGACTGACCGGCGCCGCCGAACGCCGCGCCCGCTCCAGCTCTACTTCCAGGGCCCGCTCCAGACCGCGCCGATTGGTCAGACCGGTCAGCCAATCGACATGCAGCTGCTGGTCGAGCTCCACGATCCGCTGCTCCATGGCTTCCCGGGCGCGGTTGTAGCGCTCCTCGACCATCCGCAGCTCACGCACGGCTCCGGCAATACCACGCAGGCGCACCGGCCCCCCGGACTCGATGGACACCGCCGCCTCGTGCAACGGAGCCACCAGCTGACGGCGCAGCCACAGGCCGAACAACGCCGCCACACCAAGCGCCGTACCAGCCGAGATGAAGGCAACGACATAGGGGGATGATCCGGGTAGATTCCGCTGGTATCCGGTCTCAGGCAGTTGCGGGACGTGGCCGAGCGAAGGATGGGCGGTCAGCAAGGTGGGCGACATGCTCCCCCCCGCCGCGGCAGGCACGTCGGGACCGAGGTACGTGCCCGCCGCCGTGAAGACCACGCCGAAGATCAGGGCGAGCAACAACCCACCCAGCATGATCAGCGAACACAGCGGGATCCCTCGCAAAAGAGCCACCTCGGAAATCCATTCCACACCGGGGACAGACGCCCCTCCGCCCGCATCCCAGCTGGCCGAAGTCAGGGCAGTACAGCCCCCCGTATCGGGCCGAACCGTCAGGCCGGAGCCTGCAGGGCCCGAAACTGCACTGCCCTGACTTCGGCCAGCTTGCGCACGGGCAATGCTATCCCCTTGACACCGCGGGTTGCCATGCGAGCGGTGCGAGTCGTCCAAATCTCTAGACACCTCCCCCAGATTCCCCACTATGAAAAAGGGAACCACCGCACTACCCTAGATTTAGAGGAAGCCAAGCCACACGGAATCCATGGACGAGGGCGACATCGGAGCTCATGCAGACGGAACTTGAGCAGTACATCCGCAAGACTGCCCGGGAGCGCGGGCTCCCCCTGGCGGAGCTGGCGCGGCGGGCCGGCATGAGCCGCCAGGCCCTCTACGACGCCTGGCAGCCGGGGCGTTACCCGAGCATGAGCACCATCGTGCGCATCGCCAACGCGCTGGAGGTCCACCCCCTGGCACTGCTCGAGCCCATGTTCCGCAACGATTCCAACGCCACCGGCGTCACGGAGACCGTCGAGAACGGCGTCGACCGCAGCGGCTTCATCGGCGACCTCAACTACCCGGACGGCGCGCCGGTACTGGCCGGCAGTCGCTTTCGCAAGGGCTGGCAGTTGCAGAACCTGGGCGACCGGCCTTGGGTCGACCGCTACCTGGCCTGTCAGGACGAGGATATCCGCATCCTCGACACCGCAGGCACGCCCCGGGAGATCGGGGCCCGCCTGGTCCCGCTGCAACCTTCAGTGCCAATCCCGCGGACTGAACCCGGGGAACGGGTCACCCTGGAGGTGGACTTCACAGCTCCGCAAACCCCGGCCACTGTCATCTCCTACTGGAAGATGACCTTCGCCGACGGCTCCCTGTGCTTCCCGGACGCCCGCGGTGTCTGGGCCAAGATCCGCGTCATCGCACCGGTTGGCAGCGCTTCAAGGACCGACGGCGGGCGGGAGACGGACTAGCTGCCGATACGCACCGGCCGGCGCCGGCCCGACCACTCGCCGGGCCGAGCCGCGAACAACCCGGCGCAGTTCGCCCCGCAGCGCTGGCAGGCGCCGTGCGCGTCCAGCTGCCAGGCACCGAGTTCGTAACGATGCCGTTCGATGAGCCGCTCGCCGCAGGCGTGGCAGTAGGTCGTCCCGCCCTCCGGATCGAGGACGTTGCCGGTGTAGACGTAGCGCAGCCCCTGCGCCAGTGCGACCGCCCGGGCACGCTTCAGGGTCTGCGGTGGCGTCTGCGGTCGATCCATCATGCGGAACGCCGGAAGGAAGGCGGTAAAGTGCAGCGGCACCTCCGCCCCGAGGTGTTCCAGGACCCACTGCGCCATGGCCTCGATCTCGGCATCGGCATCGTTCTCCCCAGGGATGAGCAGCGTGGTGAGCTCCAGCCAGCAGTCGGTCTCGTGGCGAATGTAGCGCAGCGTATCCAGCACCGGCCCCAGGTGGGCACCGGTGAGCCGGTGGTAGAAACGCTCGGTGAAGGCCTTCAGATCGACATTGGCGGCATCCATCCCGGCGAAGAACTCGGCCCGCGGCTGCGGGCATATGTACCCGGCGGTGACCGCAACCGTGCGGATGCCGCGCTCGCGACACGCCGCCGCCACGTCGACCGCGTACTCGTGGAAGATCACCGGGTCGTTGTAGGTGAAGGCCACGCTCTGCGCCCCGTTCGCCGCCGCTGCGGCAGCGATCTGCTCCGGCTCGGCCCGGTCGGCCAGGATGTCCATCTCCCGGGACTTGCTCATATCCCAGTTCTGGCAGAACTTACAGGCCAGATTGCAGCCGGCCGTACCGAAGGAGAGCACCGCCGAACCGGGCAGGAAGTGATTCAGCGGCTTCTTCTCGATGGGATCGATACAGAAGCCGCTGGAACGGCCGTAGGTGGTCAGCACCACCTCACCGCCACGGGCCATACGCACGAAGCACAGCCCCCGCTGGCCTTCCTTCATCCGGCAGTGACGCGGGCACAGATCGCACTGCACCCGACCGTCGTCACACCGGCCCCAGAAGCGCGTGGCCACGACGGACGGGTCGTCCGGGTCGCGCGCTCTTACCACAGGGGGAGATGCCTGATGCATGGCCATCGTGAAACCGTGCTCGTCTTCTATCGTCTAAAGTTTAGACGGATCCATACCGACTACGGTTCCCGCGTCATCGGAGGTCAATGGCCATGCACGAGACCACGCCCAAGGTTCGGCCGCCCGCCGTCGCCGGGCGCTTCTACCCCGGCGAGGCCGAGACCCTGCGACGGGCCGTCCGGGAGCTCCTGGCCGAGGCCGGGGAGCCGGAACGGGATCCGACCCGAGCGCCCCACGCCATGGTGCTCCCCCACGCCGGCTACCCCTTCTCGGGCGCTGCGGCGGCCCGGGGCTATCAGCGCATCGTGCCAATCCGCGAGCAGCTTCGGCACGTGGTGTTGCTCGGCCCGGCGCACTTCGTCGATCTAAGCGGCATCGCACTGCCCGCAGCCGACGCCCTGGCCACCCCGCTGGGGACAGTGCCGGTCAGTGCGACGCTGCGTGAGCGGGCATTGGAACACCCCGGCGTCCACATCGACGACTCGGCCCACGAGCGCGAGCACAGCCTCGAGGTCCACCTGCCCTTCCTGCAGACCCTGCTCGACGACTTCGACGTCCTGCCGCTGGTGGTCGGCCGGGGCCCGGCGGAATCCTGTGGACGCCTGATCGAACAACTCTGGCAGGACGATACCCTGGTGGTGGTCAGCTCGGACCTGAGCCACTTCCACGACGACCCCACCGCTCGGCGGCTCGACGCCGAGACCACCGCCGCCATCGAGGCCGGCACCTTCGAGCAGATCACCCCGGAGCGGGCCTGCGGTGCCGCGCCCCTGCGCGGCCTGCTCTGGTTCGCGCGCAAGCACGGGCTGCAGACGCAGGCCATCGCCCAGTGCAACTCCGGCGACGTCACCGGGGATCGCTCCTCCGTCGTAGGGTACGGCAGTTATGTCGTCCACTGAGCAGGAACCGATCGGCACTGATCTACCGGCGGAGCACGGGGCCCTCCTGCCCCGCTTCGCCCGGCAGAACATCGCCCACCAGCACGAGGTGGGCGAGCCACTGCCCATCGCCTCTGGGCTGCCGGAGAGCCTCACCCGTCCCGGCGCAGCCTTCGTCTCGCTCCACCATGACGACGGCCTGCGCGGCTGCATGGGCACCTTGCTCCCCAAGCGCCCGCTGGTGAACAGCGTCATGGACTCGGCCCTGGACGCCGCCTTCAACGACCCGCGCTTCGAGGCGGTCGGCCGCGATGAGTTGAACGCGCTGACCGTCAAGGTCGCCGTCCTCGGCCCGGCGCGGCCCCTGGAGGTGTCGGACGAACAACAACTGCTGGCCGAGCTGGTCCCCGGCGAGGACGGCCTGATCCTCCACGACGGCCTGCGCCGCGCCACCTTCCTGCCGGCGGTCTGGGAGGCCCTGCCGGAGCCACAGGACTTCCTCATCCAGCTCAAGCTCAAGGCCGGCCTGCCGCCGGATCACTGGTCCGAGAACATTCAGTTCGCCCGCTACCGCTCGGTCACCTTCACTGACCCACCGCGCGGCGGCTGACGGTCTTGCAGGAATCCGCCCACTCTGGCGTAATAGAGGGCTTCGGAAGGGTGGCCGAGTGGTCGAAGGCGGCTGACTCGAAATCAGCTGTGGGTCCTGCCCACCGGGGGTTCGAATCCCTCCCCTTCCGCCAGTTATCCTCGTGAATCAGAACGACCTCCCTGTAACAACGTCTTCACGGATCGACCCACACCGGGCGGAGTCCTGAACGGCGCCTGCGAGGGAAACTCGCTTGTGTGACCTCGGTCTATGAAGCCAACTCCGCCCCCCCCGCATTCAGCCCTCCCCCAGCGCCGCGCGCAGCCGATCGCAGACCGTCTGGAGCACCTTGATGCGCGCGAAGCGCTTGTCGTCGCCCTCGACCAGGGTCCATGGGGCGTATTCGGTGCTGGTGCTGGTAATCATCTCGTCGACGGCGTCCTTGTAGAGCGGCCACTGCTCGCGGTTGCGCCAGTCTTCGTCGGTAATCTTGTACTGCTTGTGCGGGGTGTTTTCCCGCTCGCGGAAGCGCCGCAGTTGCTCCTCCTCGCTGACGTGGAGCCAGAATTTGAGCAGGATGGAGCCGTTTTCGGCCAGCTGTTCCTCGAAGTCGTTGATCTCGGCGTAGGCGCGGCGCCACTCGGGCTCGCTGGCAAAGCCCTCGACGCGCTCGACGAGCACGCGCCCATACCAGGAGCGGTCGTAGATGATGATGTGGCCGGCGCGCGGCAGTTGGCGCCAGAAGCGCCACAGGTAGTGGTGTGCCCGCTCCTCATCGGTCGGGGCGGCGATGGGAATGGTGCGGTAGAGGCGCGCGTCGAGCGCTTGGGCCAGGCGGCGGATGGCACCGCCCTTGCCGCCGGCGTCGACCCCTTCGAAGACAAGCACCGTGCTCCGCCGGCTTTTGTAGGCCTGCCAGGCCAGTTCGTTGAGCTCGCGCTGGTAGCGCTTCAGCGCCTGCTTGTAGGCCTCGCGCTCGAGGGTCTGGGTCAGGTCCAGCTGGCCGAGCCGTGACGTCGGCGCGCTCGTCGAATCGGGCGGATCGAGGGACGGGGGCGCCGCCGCGGACTCCGGGGGGAACGGCTGCTGCAGCCGATTGCGGATGGCCTGGAGCAGGGTCTGGCCGACGGTGAGATCGCGATAGCGCCGGTCCGCGGCCTCGATCAGATACCAGGGCGCCAGACCGCTGTCGGTCCGGCGAATGACCCGCTCGGCGACGGCCTCGAAGCGCTGATACTGGGCGCTGAACTTGGCCTTCTTGGGCCGCATCCGCCAGCGGCTGCGCGGGTCGCCCGAGAGCTGCTTGAGCCGCTTCTTCTGATCCGCCTCCGAGAGGTGGAACCAGAACTTCACCACCAGGGCGCCATCGAGGGTCAGTGAGCGCTCGAAATCGGTGATGCGCCGGAGCTCGGCATCGAGCGCTGCGTCGTCGCAGACGCCGCCGAAGCGCTCCTCGATCGGTGCCAGGTACCAGCCGCCGAACAGGATGGCGATCTCGCCGCGCGGCGGCAGCGCCCGCCAGAAGCGCCAGTAGCGCGGCCGCTCGCGCTCCTCGTCGCTGGACTCCCAGAACGCGAAGGTCTGCACGCCGCGGGTGTCGAGCCACTCGTTGAGGCGGTTGACCACCTCGCCCTTGCCGGCGGCTTCGACCCCGGCGACGATGACGATGACCGGGATCTGGCTGTCCCGCAGGGCGCGCTGGGCCTCCAATAGCTCCACCCGCAGCGCATCCCGCTGCGCCTTGAACGCCTGTTTGTCGACCCTGTGGCCGACCTTGGCTACCTCGAACATCGAACCTGTACCCGCTTGCGCCGTGGTGTCGAATGCTCGACGGATGCGGCCCCTTCATCGCACAGGACGGTCCGCTCCGCTTGCGGTCGCGACCGATCCGGCCGACTCAGCCCGCGAACTGCCTTTCTGCCCGTCGGCAGATTGCCCGTGCCAGCCCCTTGAACAGCACGGCGTGCGCCGGCTCCATGGCGTACCAGTACATGCGCCCCGGCACCCCCCGCGGGGACCAGTACGCCGTCACCCGCACCTGGGTTTCCCGCCGCTCGTGGGGCTGCACGGTAAACTCGAGCACTCCGGTGCCCGGGGCCTTCATGCCGAAGCCGAGCGCCAGGCGCTCCTGGGGCTCCACCACCAGCACCCGCCAGGAGTCGATGACGTCGCCGGGGCGCAGATCGGTGTGCAACGGCCGCCCCCGACTGAGCCCGCGGCCGCCGAGCAGCGCATCCAGGGACTCGCGCAGGCTCCACAGCGGGTTCATGTAGTAGTAGCGGTTGGGCCCACCGATGGACACGCACTGCTCCCAAACCGCCGGCAGCGGTGCCGCGGTGGTCGCGCTCGCCCCGGCCCGGAAGGGGAAGCGCGGGTAGTCCAGCGGATTGGTCATAGGCGACGGCTCCTTGTTTGCGATGTCAGCGCGGGACGACATCGTCGGTCGCCGACTGGATGCCGCGACGCTCGAGCAACGTGCCATCCAGTCGGTAGAGCTCGACCAACGCCGTGCGGTACTCCGCCTGCGCCGCTGCCTCGTTGATGCGGCTCTCGAGCAGATCACGCTGGGCCTGGACCACGGCGAAGGCCGTGGCATCCCCGGCCCGGAAGCGCTCGTCCGCCGCGCGCACCTGCTCCTCCCGGGCGCGGCGGGTGGCACCGCTGGCCTCGATCTGTGCAGCCGCCCGCTGCAACTCCAGGTGCGCTGTGCGGACATCGTGCCTGACCAGCCGGGCCATGTTGCTCAGACTCAGATTGGCCTGGTTGCGAAGCGTCAGCGCCTGGCGGTGCTCGGCCTCGGGGGCCCGGTTGGTGAGTGAGCGGCCCAGGGAGATGCCCACCTGGGCGTCGTAACTGGAGCCGTCCAGATCTCGGGGCGCCCCGCTGAAGGAGTCGGCGTAACCACTGCTACCCAGCTGGATAAACAACTCCAGCTCGGGCAACAAGCCATTCCGCGTCTGGGTAACCTGCAGGTTCTCGCTGCGCAGGTCCAGCCGGGCCTGATTGAGTTCCGGGCGCCGCTCCAGGGCCAGGGCCAGATGCTCGGCCACCGGATCCGGCTCGACCACCAAGCGCTCCGGGTCGGTGAGCGGCTCGATCTCGCGATCCTCCCGGAGCTGATCCTCGCTGCCGATCAGCCGCAGCAACTCCAGCCGCGCCGCCTCGCGCCGGCTGCGGGCATCGATCAGCTCCTGACGGCGTAGCGCGGCCTCGGACTCCAGCGGCGCCAACTCGGTCTCGGCCAGATCCCCCAAACGGACCCGCTCCTCGGCCCGCTGCACCTCTTCCTCGGCCAGATTCAGGGACTCCTCGAAGATGGCGATCTCGCGATCGGCAAGGGCGAAATCCCAGTACGCCGCCTCGACGTCCGCCACCAGCTGCTGGGCAAAGCCCTGCAGCTCGTGCTCGGAGCGCAGGGTCTCCAGCTCCGCCTGGCGCAGGCTGACCAGGTTGACCTCGCGCCCCCGGCCCTGGAGAAGCTGCTGGCTGAGCCGCAGCTGCAGACCACTGGTGTGCAGCTCCTGACCACTGGCGCGATCCTCGTCAAAATCCTGGACCGCAGACAGGCGCCAGTCAGCGCCGATGGGCAGCCGCTGACCAATACCGACCGATAAGCCCACATCGGTACGGTCGGTATCCCGCGCCTGCCCCGTCTCAAGGCCGATCTGCTCCAGTTGCCGGCGGCGGTAGTCGCCCTCGACAAAGACCTCCGGATCGAACGCCCCCAGCTCGATCTGCTCGAAGGTACCGGCGACCACCGGCCCCAGGCGCTCGGCCTGGAGGGCCGGATTGTGCTCGACGGCGCTGTAGACCGCTTCCTCGAGACTCAGCCCCCAGGTGTCATCGGCCTCGGCCACCGCGCGGCCGGCCAGCACCACTAGAACACCGCCAACGAGCAGGCTCCCCAGGGGCCCGCGCCAATCGGGCTTACACCGTCGCATGCCGTCTGCCCTTCGCTGTGTGGAACAGGGTAAAGACCACCGGGATGACCACCAGCGTGATCAGCGTCCCGGTGATCAGCCCGCCGAGCACGGCCCGGGCCATGGGCGCCTGGGCCTCGGCGCCCTCGCCGATGCCCAGGGCCAGGGGCAACAGGGCCAGGCCGGTGGTCAGCGAGGTCATCAGCACCGGGCGCAGGCGCCGTCGTCCGGCGATCAGCACGGCCTGGCGCGGCGGGGCCCCGCGCACCAGGCTGCGGTTGGCCCGATCCACCAGCAGGATGCCGTTGTTCACCACGATCCCCGCCAGCAGGATGATACCGATGAACGACTGCGCGCTAATGGTGGTGCCGGTGGCCCAGAGCATGCCCACTACGCCGACGCCGGCCAGCGGCACCGTGAACATCACCACCAGGGGATTGCGCAGCGACTCGTAGAGTGAGGCCATGACCATGTAGACCAGAGCCACCGCCAGCAGCAGGGTGACGGTCAGCTGCCGGAGCGCCTCGGCCTGCTCCTCGTAGTCGCCCCCGATGCGCCAACCGTAGCCCCGCGGCACCGGCACCCGGGCCAGCTCGGCCCGGGCGTCGGCCACCACCGACCCGAGATCGCGACCGCTGATGTTGGCCTGCAGCGTGGTCACCCGCTGGCGATCCCGCCGCTCGATGGTCAGCGGCGACTCGCCCTCGGCCACATTGACCAGGCTGCGCAGGGCCACTGGCTCACCGCTGCGATTCGGCACGGTGAGATCGAGCAGCTCCTCGCGCTCGATCTGTCGGGCGTCGGCCAGGCGCACCTGGATGGCCACCTCCTCGCCGGTGTCCCGGTAGAGTCCGGCACGCGTCCCGGCCACCGCGGCCTCGATGGTATTGGCGATACGGCTCACCGATACGTCCATATCCGCGGCCCGGGCCCGGTCGATGTGCAGCTGCTCCTCCGGCGCCGAGCGGTCCTGGCCCACCCGCACGTCGGTCACGCCCTCCACCCGGCTGACCCGCTCCTCCATGGCGCCAGCCAGGCGATCTAGCGTCTCGCGCTGGAAACCGAACACCTCGATGGTCAGCTCCTCGCCCTCGGCGCCGAAACCGCCGCGGGTCGGCCGCGTCTGCCGGGCCCGCACGCGCACCTCGGCGCCGGGCGTGGCCTCAAAAGCCTCGCGCAGGTCGTCGGCCACCGCCTCGGTGCTGCGCTCGCGCTCGGTGACGGAGACCAACGAGAAGTCCAGCCGACTGGTATCCCCGCCCCCGGCACGAAACCCACCCGTCCCGGAGCTGGAGACCCAGTGCTCCGCCTCGGGGACCATGGCTGCCGCCCGCTGTTCGATCGCTCGCATGCGCTCGTCCATGAACGCCAGCGACGCCCCGGGCTCCCACTCGAAGGTCATGCGGATATCGCCCTCATCGGTGCCGGGCATCAGCTCCGTACCCAGCCGCGGCACGATGGCCACAGCCAGGACCACCAGCGCGGTAGCCAGCGCCATCACCGCCCCGCGGCGGGTGAGCACACCGCCGAGCAGCAACCGGTAACCGCGCTCCAGGGCCCGGTACCAGGCCACCCGGGCCACGCCCTCGGGGCGCTGGGGCAGCCGCGCGGCGAGCATCGGCACCACGGTAAAGGCGACAATCAACGAGCCGAACAGGGCGAAGCCGACCACCCAGGCGAGCTGCGTGAACAGCGCCCCGGCGATCCCCTCCAGGAAGATCAGCGGCACGAAGATCGCCAGTGTCGTCAGGGTGCTGGCGGTCACCGCCGGGGCCACCTCCAGGGTGCCGTTGACCGCCGCCTCGAAGGCGGCCACCCCGCGTTCCCGGCGGGCCATGATCGACTCCAGCACCACGATGGCGTTGTCGACCATCAGCCCGACACCGAGGGCGATGCCGCCCAGGGTCATGAGGTTCAGGGTAAAACCGGCGAAGTAGACCAGGGCGAAGGTGGTCACCAGCGAGACCGGGATGGCCACCGCGGCCACCATGGCCGCACGCAGGTCGCGCAGGAAGATCAGCAACACCACCAGCGCCAGCACCCCACCGAGCAGGATCGCCCGCCCCAGGTTCTGCATCGAACGCTCGATGTAGACGGCGGTATCCCGCACCGGCGTCAGACTGACCTGGGGCAGCTCACTGCGCAGCTGCTCCAGCTCGCCGCGCACCCGTTCCGCCGTGGCTACGGTGTTGGCGTCGGAGCGGCCCCGGACGGCCAGACGGATTCCGGGCTCCCCATCGATGCGGATGCGCCGGGTCTCCTGCTCATGGGTATCCCGCACCTGCGCCAGCTGCCCGAGACGGACCAGCGACCCGTCATCCCCGCGGGCCACCGGCAGCTCCTGTAGGGCGTCCAGATCGGTCACCCGCCCCGGTACGCGCAGCCCCAGCTCTAGGCGTCCCTCCGCCCGGCGCCCAGCAGCCACTTCGAAGTCGGCATCGGCGATGGCCTCGCGAACGTCTTCCAGCGAGAGCTGTGCGGCGCGCAGACGCCCCGGGTCCACGGCGATCTCGATCTCCCGCTCGAGCCCACCCCAGATATCCAGCGCCCCGACCCCGGGGACGCGCTCCAGGCGGTCGCGGATGCGGTCCTCGGCCAGGGAGCGCAGTTCAATCGGGTCGAGTTCGGCGGAGAGCCCGATGACCAACACCGGCCGATCGGAGAGATCCAGGAAGCGCAGCCGGGGTCGATCGGCCTCGTCGGGCAGGTCGCGGATGATCCGGTCGAGGCGCTCGCGGATGTCGTTGGCGGCTGCCTCCAGCTCCGTACCCCAGGCGAAAGAGAGGCTCACGTCGCCCTGATCCTCGGCGGAGACCGACTCGATGCGCTCCACGCCGGCCACCGGCGCCACGGCGTTCTCGATGGGCTCGACGATCTGCGACTCCACCTCCTCGGGACCGGCACCGGGGTAATTGGTGCTGATCCGCAGGGTGGGGTAGTCGATCTCCGGCAACAGGTCTACCGGCAGACGATCGAGGGCATTGAGCCCCAGGGTCACGGCGATCAGCGTCACCATGACGGTGAACACCGGCCGTCGGGCACAGAAGGCGGCGATCCTCACGGTGCGGCCACCTCGGCGGCCTGCTCTCCCACCACCTCGACCCGGCTGCCATCGGCGAGCAGATGCTGGCCCAGGGTCACCACGTGGCCCGTGAGGGCCTCGCCGTCCTCCTCGTCACGCGGGCGCACCTCGATCCGCCCT
The DNA here is from genome assembly GCF_000015585.1 of Halorhodospira halophila SL1. Lineage (NCBI taxonomy): Bacteria > Pseudomonadati > Pseudomonadota > Gammaproteobacteria > Chromatiales > Ectothiorhodospiraceae > Halorhodospira > Halorhodospira halophila. Next base: position 2,054,036 of record NC_008789.1, read on the forward strand.
TCGGCACGCAGCCCGGTCTCCACCGGCATCAGGCGCACCCGCGGGGCGTCTTCTCCCTCTTCAAGCAGGAAGACCGAGGGTTGTCCGCCACGCTGCACCACCGCCTCGCGGGGAACGGTGCGAACATCCTCGGCCCGGCCAACCTCCACGGCCAGACGGGCGAACATCCCCGGACGCAGTTGGCCCTCCGGGTTGGGCACGGTGAACTCGACCCGGGCCTGGCGCAGGGTGGCGCTGAAAAGCGGGGCCAGCCGGGCCACCTCGGCCTCGAACTCGGTGTCCGGGTACCCCTCGACGCGCAAGCGTGCCGACTGCCCGGGCATCAGACGGGCGTACTCTCGCTCGGTAACGAACGCCTCGGCTCGCAGTTCGGAAATGTCGAGCAAGGTCAGCATCGCCTCACCAGCGCTGACCGTAGCGCCGGGGTCCTTGAACCGCTCGCCGACCACCCGCTCGCCCTCGTCCCAGTCGGCGCGGATCTCGGTGAAGGAGCGGCGGATCTGCGCGGCGCTCAGCGTCGCCTGCTGCTGCGCAATCTGCGCCCGGGCCAGCTGCACCCGGCTGCGCTCGGCGGCCACTTGCGCCTCGGCGGCCTCCAGTTCCGCCGCCGAGGCGATCTGGCGCTCGCGAAGCTCGCGGGTGCGATTCAGATCCCGCTCAGCAGACTCCAGGGCGGCCTGGCTCTCGGCAAGCTGCGCCCGGGCCACCTCGAGCCCCGCCTCGGCCTCGGCCACCTCCTGCGCCACCTCTTGGTCGTCGAGCCGGGCGATCAGATCCCCGGGCTCGAGGGTGTCACCGATGCGCACCTCCAGGCTGCGCAGCTCGCCGGTGACCTTGGGGGCCAGCTCGTAGCGCACCGCAGCCTCGAGATTGCCGTCGAACCGACGAACATCCGCCAGATCGCGGCGCTCGACGGCGTCGACCTCGACGGCCACGGCGGCGGTCTCCCGCCCCTCGCCGGTGGGGCCGGTGCCGAGATCGGCACGAAACAGGGCCACCGCCCCGAGGAGGATCAGGGCACTGGCAACCCACAGGAGGACGGTCTGGAGGCGGGTACGCGGTCTGGAGGGCATGGAATATCGGTCGACTTACCTGGTCTGGAGCTGCGGCAAAGTATACCAACCCCCTCCGCCACTCCGGGTGGATACGGGCCGAGACCGGCTGCGGTCACGGTCAGGCCCCGGCGCCAGCGAGGAGTTCACGCAGGCCGGATTCGTTCACGACTTCGACACCGAGTTCGCGGGCCTTGTTCAGTTTGCTGCCGGCATCGGCCCCGGCCACCAGGTAGTCGGTCTTGCGCGAGACGCTGCCGGTCACCCGGCCGCCGCACGCCTCGATAGCGGCCTTGGCCTCGTCCCGGGTCATGGTCTCCAGGGTGCCGGTCACCACAAAGGCCCGCCCGGCCAGCGACGAAACCGACTCGGCCTGCTCGGGCGGATCCGGCTCGGGCCAGTGGACCCCGGCGGCGCAGAGGTGATCCACCACCTGCCGGTTGTGCGGCTCGGCGAAGAAGCCGGCGATGGCCCGGGCGACCACCGGCCCCACGTCTTCGATGGCCTCCAGATCGTCGGCCGGCGCCGCCATGACCCGCAGCAGCGCCTCGCTGGTGATGGCCGTTTGCGCATCCAGACCGGCTGCCGCGCGCAGCGCCGCCCGATCGCCACGGGGGACCGCGACCATCAGGCCGTAGGCCGCCTCGGCCAGGCGGCGGGCGGTCACCTCGCCGACATGGGGGATCCCCAGGGCGTAGAGGAAACGCGCCAGCGTTGTGCTCCGCGCCCGGTCCAGGGCGGCGAGCAGGTTGTCGGCGGACTTGTCGCCCATGCGCTCGAGCCCGGCCAGCTGGGCGTGGCCAAGCCGGAACAGGTCGGCCAGGTCCACCACCAACCCCTTGGCCACCAGCTGCTCGACGATCTTCTCGCCGAGTCCGTCGATATCCAGGGCCCGCCGCGAGGCGAAGTGCAGGATGGCCCCCTCGCGCTGCGCCGGGCAGTAGAGGCCGCCCACGCAACGGTGGGCCGCCTCGCCCTCGATGCGCTGAACCGCCGACCCGCACTCCGGGCACGCCTGCACCCGCTCCTCGAAGCGCCACGGCTGCGCCCCCTCCGGCCGCTTCGCCAGCACCACGTCGGTGATCTGCGGGATCACGTCGCCGGCCCGGCGCACCATCACCGTATCGCCCTCGCGCACGTCCATACGCGCGAGTTCGTCGGCGTTGTGGAGGCTGGCCCGGGCGACGGTCACCCCACTCACCTCGACCGGCTGCAGGCGGGCCAGCGGGGTGATCTTGCCGGTGCGCCCCACCGAGGGGACGATCGCCTCGACCACGGTGGTCGCCTCGCGGGCCGGCAGCTTGAAGGCCAGCGCCCAGCGCGGCGCGCGGGCGGTGAAGCCGAGCTGCTCGCGAACGGCCAAGTCGTCGACCTTGAACACGGCCCCGTCGATCTCGAAGGGCAGCGCATCCCGCTCCTCGATGAGCCGATCCCGGTAGGCCTGGCAGGCCGACACACCCTCCAGGTGCTCCAGCGGGGCGGTGGTGCGAAACCCCCAGCCGGCCAGGCACTCCAGCACCTGCCAATGGCTCTCCACCCCCAGGGCCAGCGGGTCACCGACGCCGAAGGTGAACAGGGTCAGCGGCCGCCGCGCCGTGATGCGCGGGTCGAGCTGGCGCAGGGACCCGGCCGCGGCGTTACGAGGATTGGCGAAGGGCCGTTCGCCGGCGTCGAGGCGCGCCTGATTGAGCCGTTCGAAGTCCTCCTTGCGGATCACCACCTCGCCACGGACCTCCAGGCGCCCCGGGTAGCCATCACCACGCAGGCGCAGGGGGACGCTGCGCAGTGTCCGCACATTGGCGGTCACGTCCTCGCCGGTGTGACCGTCGCCACGGGTCCCGGCCCGCACCAGCTCGCCATCCTGGTAGGTCAGGCTCAGCGAGATGCCGTCGAGCTTCGGCTCACCGGTATAGACGACGCTGGCCACGCCCAGCCGGTCACGGATACGGCGGTCGAAATCCACCAGATCGTCAGCCTCGAAGGCGTTGTCCAGGGAGAGCATGGGGGTGTCGTGGACAACCGCCTCAAACCCCTCCTGGGCCGTACCCGCGACCCGCTGGGTGGGCGAGTCGGAGCTGACCAGGTCGGGGTAGGCGGCCTCCAGGCGCTGGAGCTCCCGGAACAGGGCGTCGTACTCGGCATCCGAGATCGTCGGTCGATCGAGGACGTAGTAGTGGTAGTCGTGCTCGCTGATCTCGCCGCGCAGCTGCGCCATGCGCTGCTGCGCCTGCTCGCGGGTCGCGGTGGGTTCAGCCACGGGCTCTCCAGTCGGGGTCGAGTCTACGAACGCTTGTGCACGGCGATATGCAGCTGCCGCCGGTGCTCGCGCAGTTGCTCACGCATGTGCTCGGCGATCTGCTGGGTCATGGTGGAGCGGGTGCTGTCGAGAAGATCACCGCCGAGCTCCACCGAGACCTGGTAGGCCGTGGCCAGCATGGCATCGAGCACCTGCTCACCATCCACCGGCAGAGGGAGTTGCATGAAGAAGACGAGCCCCGGGGTCTCCAGCGTCGGCAGCGTCTCCTCCGGGTCCAGATACCCCGGCTCGACCATGCTCGCGGCACTGAACAGGGTCACGCGCCCAGTCTCGCTCTGCCCGCGGCGGTGCCAGATGCGGTGCTCCCCCGGCACCATGCGCACCCGGCGCAGGGCCTGATCGATCGCCGGCCCCAGGAAACGCTCCCCCTCCCGGGCGGCCACGAACACCACGAGGATCTTCTCCGCCTCTTGGACGTCACCGCTGCGGTAGGCGGCGATCTCCACCTGCGAGGCCGGCGAGAGCTTCAGGGGTTTCGGCTCCTCGGTCCGCGAGGGGGAGCCCACACCCGCCTTCGCCGATTCCGGGGCCGCCTCGCGCGGCGCGGCCTCCGCTCCCGGCTCACCACCGCCGGGGCTGGTATCCAGCGCCGGCTCGGTGCCGGCCCGATCCGCCGGCTGTGGTTCAGCGACAGAGGACGTCCCGTGGGCCGGCTGCCCGCTGTCATCCGGCGTCTGCGGCGGCTGCTCGGCGGGTGCCAGGCCGGCCCGCGCAGCCTCGGCGGCCGCCGAACGGCGCGGCGAAGCGCTCCGATCCTCAGCCGGCCCGGCCGCATCGCCCGCCGCGTCATCCCCGTTCTGCCACCAGGGCCCGGCTCCGCCTTGCTCGTCTGCGTGCGTGGACGCCGCCCGGCCCGACGCCGGGCGTTCGCCCAGGTCGAGCCCCAGATCGAGCTCTTCCGGGGCGAGCTCCTCCTGCTCGGCGAGGAGATCGTCGAGGCCACGCAGCTCGTCGTCGTCAATCAACGGGCGCTCCGTCTTGCCGGGGCGCACATCATCAGCAGGGCCGTCGGTCCCGGCTCCGCCAACGCCCCCACCGGTGGCGCGACCGCCCCCCGCGGCTGCGCGCTCCGACCCACCGGGGGCCGGCTCCTGTTGGGCGCTCCGGCGGCGCCGATCCCGCCACCGGCCAAAGGCGTAGATCGCCAGCAATACCAGCACCCCTACGCCCAGGATGGTCCAACGCATCGCGTCCATGGGTCTTTCTCCGTTATCCGGGCTCGGCGATATCGAGCGCCTCGTCCACATCCACCGCCACCAGTCGCGAGACGCCGGGCTCATTCATGGTGACACCGAGCAGATGGGAGGCGCGCTCCATGGTGGTCCGGTTGTGGGTGATCAGCACGAACTGGACCTTCTCCGACATCTCCTCGACCAGGTCGCAGAAGCGGCCGACGTTGGCCTCGTCGAGCGGGGCGTCCACCTCATCGAGGAGGCAGAACGGCGCCGGGTTGAGGTTGAAGATGGCAAAGACCAGCGCGACCGCGGTCAGCGCCTTCTCGCCGCCGGAGAGCAGATGGATGCTCGATACCCGTTTACCCGGCGGCTGCGCCATGACCACCACCCCGGTAGACAGCAGGTCGTCGTCGGTCAGTTCCAGGTAGGCGCGCCCGCCCCCGAACAGCCGCGGAAAGAAGCGGCCCAGGCCCTCGTTCACCTGATCGAAGGTCTCACGAAACCGCGCGCGGGTCTCCCGGTCGATGCGGCGAATCGCCGTCTCCAGGGTCTCCAGGGCCTCGTTGAGGTCGGCGTGCTGCTCATCCAGATAGCCGCGGCGCTCCTCCAGCTGCTGGCACTCGTCGATGGCCGCCAGGTTCACCGACCCCAACCGGCGGATGCGCTCGGTGGTCTGCTCCAGCGCCTTCTCCCAGGCATCCACGGTGGCGTCCTCGGCCAACCGCTCGGCCACGTCGGCCTCCGACTCGCCGAGCTCGGCCAGGGCGTCGGCTTCGTGGCTGCGGTGGACCCGTAGCTCACCGGTCTCCAGGCGCAGCGCCTCCAGTCCCTCGCGCAGCCGCTCGGCGCGCTGCTCGGCCTCGGTGCGCGCCTGCTCCTGCTCGCGCAGCTGGTGATCCAAGTGCTCGGCCTGGCTGCGCGCCTCGGCCAGCTGCGTCTCCGCCTCGGAACGGCGGGCCAGCAGGGTTTCGCGCTTCTCGGTCAGCTCGGCCACCGGGTCTTCGTCCCCGGCCAGGGCGCTCGCCAACTCCTCCCGACGACGGGCGTAGCGCTCGCGCTGCTCCTCGGCTCGGCGCAACTGCTCGCGCACGGATTCCAGGGCCGTGCGGGCGCTCTCGAGCTTGCCGGAGAGGTCGTAGCGGCGCTCACGCGCCTCGCGCAGACGCTCGCCGGCCCGCTCCAGCTGCTCACGCTGATCCTGCTGCTGCGCCTCCACCTCGGCGGCCCGCTCGGCGGCGGTGGCGGCGCCGGCGGCCGCCTCCTCGGCAGCGGCGGCGGCCTCTTCCTGCTCCTCGCGGGCGGCATCACGCTGCTCGACCAACCGGCTGCGTTCGCTGGCCAGCTCCTCGCGCCGCGCCCGGGCCCGGTCCAGCGCCTCCCGACGGTGCTCCAGACGCGCCTGCAGATCGGCGTGGCGGCGGTGCAACGGCCCCAGTTCGGCGGCCAACTCGTCGCGGCGGCGCTCGGCCTCGGCAGCGCCACCCCGCGCGTCGGCCAGCCGTCCCTCGGCCTCCTGGACCCGCGCCTCGGCGGCCTCCACCTCTTCGCGCAGGGTCTGGATCTCCTGCTCGCGCTCGAGCACGCCGCTCTCGGCATCCTCCTGCCCCGGCAGGCGCACCCAGTTGGCGCCCATCCAGACCCCGTCCGGGGTGACCACGGTCTCGCCGGCGGCCAGACCGGGGCGCAGCGCCTCCGCGGCAGCAGCATCCGCGGCGCAGCGGATCCCGGCCAGCAGCTCACGGGCCGCCTCACTGCCGTGCACACGCGCCGCCAGGCGGTCCTCCTCCGGTGCGGGCAGCTGCTGGGCATCGCCGACCAGGGTCAGCGGTCCGCCGTCCGGCGCCCCTTCGCTGGGCAGCGAGTGCGGCTCAATGCAGACACCCTGCAGGGCGTCGCCGAGGATCGCCTCCACCGCGCGCTGCCAACCCTCATCCACGCGCACGGTCTCGGCCAGGCGCGGTGCGCCGGCCCAACCCCGTCGTTCGAGCCAGGCGTGACGCTCATCCCCGCGTCGCCCCAGGGCCGACTCCTGAAGGGTTTCCAGGGACGTGAGCCGGGCGCGGGTCCCGGAGACGGCCTCACGCGCCGCCTCCAGCTCCTGGGCCACCTGGTCCCGCTCGGCGGCCCGGGTCTCCAGCTCCTCGGCGGCGGCATCGCGGCGCTGCTGCAGATCCTCGAGCTCGGCGGAGAGCTGCTCCTCCTCCGCCTCCAGCTCGCTGATGGCGCTCTCCAGGGCATGCAGGTCCACCGACTCGTGCTCATCGTCGAGGGCCTCGATGCGCTCATCGAGCTCACGGACACGCCGGGCGGCTGCATCGTGACGGGTCCGCTCCACTTCCTCGCGGCGCTGCGCCGCGGTCTGCTCGCTGCGGACCGAATCGGCCTCGTCGCGCCAGGCGTCGAGGCGCCCGCGGGCGTCCTCCTGGGCCGATTCAGCCACCTGCTCCTCTTCGCTGGCCGCCTCCAGGGCGGGCTCCAGCTCCTCGACCCGCTCCTCAAGGACGGCCCGTTTCTCCTGGTCGGCGGTGACGGTGCCATCGAGCTCCTCGAGTGCGCGACTCGCCTCGGCCAGCTCCTCTTCACGCCGCCGGCGCAGGTCGCGGGCGCTCTGAATCCGCTCGTCCACGGAGGCGATCTCGGCGCCGATCTCGTAGTAGCGACCCTGGATGGTATTCAGGGCCTCGTGGCGCTCGCGGGCGGACTCGCGCAGGGCCTCGATCTCGCGCTCGGCGCGGCGCTGCTCCGCCACCGCGGCCTCGCGCTGATTTTCCTGATCACGGATACTGGCGTCGCGCTCGCCGATGCGCTGATCCAGATCGCGCAGGCGCAGCAGTGAGAGTTCGCCGCGCAGTCGCCGCTCCTCGGCCTTGTACGTCCGGTAGCGCTCGGCGGTCTCGGCCTGGCGACGCAGCTTCTCGAGCTGCTTGTGGACCTCGTCCCGGACATCCTCGAGGCGTTCCAGGTTCTCGCGGGTATCCCGGATGCGCCGCTCGGTCTCCCGCCGCCGCTCCTTGTAGACGGAGATCCCCGCCGCCTCCTCGAGGTAGACGCGCAGCTCCTCGGGGCGGGACTCGATCACCCGCGAGATCATGCCCTGCTCGATGATGGTGTAGCCGCGCGGCCGCAGCCCGGTGCCCATGAAGACATCGGAGATGTCGCGGCGCCGGCAGCGGGTGCCGTTAAGGGAATACTGCGACTGCCCCTCGCGGTTGACCTGTCGCTTCACCGAGATCTCGTTGTAGGCGGCGTACTGCCCGCCGATGGCGCCATCACTGTTGTCGAAGACGAGCTCGATGCTGGCCTTGCCAACCGGCGAGCGGGCGCTGGAGCCGCTGAAGATGACGTCGGTCATGGACTCGCCGCGCAGGTGCTTGGCCGAGCTCTCGCCCATGACCCAGCGCACGGCGTCGATGATGTTGGACTTGCCGCAGCCGTTGGGCCCCACCACGGCGACCATGCGCCCCGGCAGGGGCACGGAGGTCGGGTCCACGAAGGACTTGAAGCCGGCGAGTTTGATCCGCTTGAGATGCATCGTAGAGACGACGGGCGCGTCCGGTTAGGATAACGGGCCATTATCAAGCCTCACCGGACCCTTGGAAAGCCATGTCAACGGAACCGTCGAAAACGCTGGAGACCTTCGAAAACCCCAACCCGGAACGGGATTACACCATCCGCATGGAGATCCCGGAGTTCACCTGCCTGTGCCCGAAGACCGGCCAGCCCGACTTCGCCACACTCAACCTGGAGTACATCCCGGAACGGCACTGCGTGGAGCTCAAGTCGCTGAAGCTCTACATCTGGTCCTACCGCGACGTGGGCGGGTTCCACGAAGCCCTGACCAACCAGATCCTTGGTGACCTGGTCGCCGCCACGCAGCCGCGCTACATGAAGCTGACGGCGCATTTCAATGTCCGCGGCGGGATCTGGACCACGGTCGAGGCCGAGCACCACGGCCGCTGAACCCGCCGCCGGCATGACGCCCCCCGGCCCGCCTTTCGCCACCCGCTTCGCCCCGTCGCCGACGGGGCCGTTGCACTTCGGCTCCCTGGTGGCGGCACTGGGGGGCTGGATCGAGGCCCGCCACCACGGCGGGGTGTGGCATGTGCGCATCGACGACCTGGACCCGCCCCGGGAGGAGCCCGGCGCCGCCGATGCCATCCTGCACACCCTGACGACCTACGCCCTGGAGTGGGACGGGCCGGTGGTCTATCAGAGCCAGCGGGGCACCGCGTACCAAGCGGCCATCGAGACCCTGCGTGAGCAGGGCCTGGCCTATCCCTGCGGGTGCACGCGCAAGGAGATCCAGGCTGCCGCCAGCGCCCACGGCCCCATCGGCGTGGTGTATCCCGGCACCTGCCGCGACGGACTGCCCGCCGGGCGCGCGGAGCGAGCGGTTCGGGTGCGGACCATGGGCGCCCACATCGCCTTCACCGATCGCGCCGAAGGCCGGGTCACCACCGACCTGGAGGCCGAGGTCGGCGATTTCGTCATCCGCCGGGCCGATGGCCTCTTCGCCTACCACCTGGCCTGTGCGGTGGACGACGCAGCCTACGGCTATACGCACATCATCCGCGGCCGCGACCTGCTGGCCTGTACCCCGCCACAGATCCACCTGCAGCGGCTGCTCGGGCTCCCCGAGCCGGAGTACCACCACCTGCCGCTGGCCCGGAACCAGGCCGGACAGAAGCTCTCCAAGCAGAACCACGCGCCGCCGCTGACGGACGATCAGGCGCCTGCGAATCTGGTCGATGCCCTGGCCCTGCTCGGCTACACGCCTCCGCCCGCACTCCGCCGGTCCACACCGGCGGAGGTCCTGGCCTGGGCCCTAGCGGCCCGCGGCGGATCAGAACCGTCGGCTTAACCCGAGGCGCACCTCGCGGCGCTCCCCCTGCACCCGCGGTGCCGCCAGGTACCGCTCATCGGTGGCGTTGCGCACGCGCAGATCGAGCCGCGTACCCTCCGGCCACTGGTAAATCGCCCCGAGGCTGTGCAGGGTGTAACCGTCGGTGCGGTAGTCGTTGGCATCGTCCAGGTACCAGCCGCCGACATACTCGGCGCAGTACCAGAGACGGAGCGCCAGGGGGGTGTAGGCGCCCAGATCGTGATCCACCTCCAGACCAGCCAGGTGGCGCGGCACCCCTTCAAAATGGTTCCCCCGCTCCGCCGGCTCATCCTCGTCGTAGTTGCGACTGCGCTGGAGGGTGGCGTTGGGAGCGATCCGCCAAGCCCCGGTGTCCAGGACGTAGCGGGCCTCCACCCCCTCCACCTCGACCTCGCCGACAGCCCGGAAGTAGTCCTCCTCCGAATACGCCTCATCCTCCTGCGGCAGGTTCTCCTCCCGCAGGTGGTAGGCGGCCACCACCAGCTGCTGCCGGCGATCCGGCGCATACCGCCACCCCAGCTCAGTGACGGCGCTCTCGCGCGAGGGGAGGAAGTCGCCGTGTCGGTCGATGCCCTCGTTGGGGCGTATGCCGGTGCCCGCATGGGCGAACAACTGCGCGCGACGGGTCACGTCCAGCTGCAGCCCGGCCTGCCAGGTGAGCGCCCGGTCCTCGGCAGCAATCGCCAGTTCCGGATCGTCTTCATTCGCCTTACGAACCTCGTACTCGGTATGACGCACACCGGCGGTGAAGGCCCACCGCGCCCCCACCTCCAGCCGGTTGGCGAGATAGGCCCCGTAGCGGTCGGTCTCCTCGGGCCGCTCCTGCCGCGTCAGGGCCAGGTTGGACAGTTCGATGCCCGCAAAATCTGGATCTCTGGGATCGACACTGAACTGTTGCCACCAGTCGTCATCGTCATCCCAATAGCGAAGCTGATCGCGCCGGAAGTCGATCTCCTGCCGATGCATGTCCCCACCGACCACCCAGTGCCACCGAGTCCGGGCGGTATCGTGTTCATACTCGAGCTGGAGCCGTAGATCGTCCTGGGTGTACTGATCGTCGATCCGGGCCGCGTACCCGGCCACCGGCTCCGGCGCCGGCAATAGGCCAAAGGAGTAGAACCCCACGATCGCCTCCTCCCGCTCCACCTCCGAGTGCGCAGCGCGCAGGGAGACCGCGAGACCCTCGGTCAGCGCGTGGTCCCAGTAGAGCGCCGTGCGCTGGTAGCGCCGGTCACTCTCCTGATCCGGGCTGTGCAGCGGGGTGTCGTAGACCGGGCCATCCTCCAGCCAGACGGTGCCCATGTCGTAGGGCTGCCGATTGCGCTGGAACCCGTGCTCGAGCCGGAGCTCGCCGTCGGCGTGGTAGCGCCACGCCAGGCCGGCAAGGGCGTGGAGCCGCTCGGTCTGCTGCTCGGCGGGCCGGCTTTCGCCGTCCTGGCCGGCAAGGGTCAGGCGGTAGGCCAGGTGGTCCCCAACGGGCCCAGTGGTATCGGCCACCACCCGGCGGTGGTCAGGGTACCCCGCCTCCACGCCCACCTCGTGGGCGGGCGTGTACTCGGGCCGCTTGCCCTGGTAACGGATGGAGCCGCCAGGCGACGTCACCCCCTGGAGGATGGCGTCGGGACCGGGAACCACCTCGACCTGCTCGACGGTGTAGGGGTCGCGGACGAAGAGCCGATCGATATCGGTCAGCCCGTTCCACTGCGGCGTGGTGACCTCGAAACCGCGGAGGGTCCAGGCCGTACCGAGCCCGCCTTCCTCGCGTCCGGCATGCGCCCCGGGGACGGCACCGGCGAGTTCCTCCAGGCGATCCGCGTTTAAACGCTCCAACGCGCCCGCTTCAAGCCCATGCCGCCGAGGTCCCTTGCGATCGCCAGGCGCGGTCACCCGGTCACCGGCCCGGACAGACGGTTCTGAGGGCGGGTCACTCACCACCGTCACCGGCGGCAACGCATCCGCAAAAGCTCCTGTCGACCACGCGATCGCAGCCGAAGTCATGATCGACAGCACCGAGCGGTATCCCAGCACACTACCCCCTTAGCGCCTCTACTCGAGTCGGCAAATCAACAGAACGCGGACGAGGGTATCGAGCCCCGCCACGTTCAGCGGTAACAAGCTCACCAGATCCACCGCCTCCGCAGCCACCCGGGATGGTATCTTTTCGATTCGCTAGAACACCCCTGCCCACCAGTGGTGGGTGGGGTTTGCAAGCAACCCCGTCAACCGAGGGGGACACAATGCCAAGGCCCGAACCAGCAGCCCGAGCCCGCAATGGCGCCGCCGGACTCTCTTCCGCTCTGCTCGCCCTCGGCCTGGGGGGAGCATCTCCCTCGGCCGCAGCCAACGAAGACCCCCTCGATTGGCGGTGGTGGCTCGGCGGCGGCATCGAGTGGTTCCACTGGGAGGAGTTCCTCGACGGCGAGCGGGAGGTCCGCGAGCAAGGTCCCCGTTTCACCCTGGAGAGCGGCGTCGATACACGCACCGGCTTTGAACCGGGGCTCGTCCTTGCGGTGACGGCCCGTTTCACGCTGGGACGGGTGGATTACGAGGGGAGCGCTCGCGGTGTCGATCCCGACGACCCGCCGGCCGCGCAGAGCGACACCGATTACCGGGGCTTCCACGCTGTCGGCGAGGCGGGGTACCGCTTCGAGCTTCACACGAACCACTTGCTTGAGCTGACCGGCGGCCTCGAGCTCGATGGCTGGAGCCGGATGCTCCAGGACACCGACGATGTGGACGACCCGGAGATCGACACCGCCACGGGTTATACGGAGAACTATCGCGTCCTCACTGCGCGCGCCGGAGCCGGCATGGCGCACCGCCTCGGCAACGGTCACCAGCTGGAGTGGCAGCTCGGCGGCCGCTACCCCTTCTTCATCGACGAGTACGATTCGGGCACGCAGACCCCCCTTGAACCCGAGGGCCGCGGTTCGGCGTTCGCCAACCTCGAGTGGCGAACCCCTGACCAGCCCTGGTCGTTGCGCCTCTACTACGAGGCGTACGTCTTCGACGATTCCGACTGGGAGACGGCTGGCATCGATGAGACCGTCTTGGTCAAACAGCCCCGTTCGGAGAGCTATCGAATCGGCGCTACGGCACGGTACCGTTTCGAGTAGCTCCCACCCCTAGTCCTCGACTGTACAGAACGTCCCGTTGTCCTCTTCGCTGGAGATGGTCACATTCCCGAGGTCATCGACCTGGAGGGCTTCTCCGCCGCTCCCGCACCACTGCTCGTCACCTTCGTCGTGGTACCAGTCGTCGCCCCCATCCCGGAAGACGACGACCTGGAATGCCTCGGCGTCCGTAAACTCGTCCATTGAAGCACCACGCCGACAGTCATCGCCAAACCTGCCGTCACTATCCACGGCGCAGGTCAGCATGATGCTGAAGTCCCCGTCTTCCTTCGCATGCTCGGGCACGAAGCGAACGCGATAGTCTGACCCGTTCGACCCATTGAAATCCTCTACCGTGCCACCGACCTCGGCGTATTCCTCTTTCGTAAGTTCCATGATCTCGTCGATCAGAAGGCGATACCCGGTTTCCGGATTCAGCTCCAACCGGGACGCCTCTTCAACCTTCCCGATCTCCCCGAAGTAAAGGAACAGCTCTTCGGCATTATCCCCATCGGGACCCTCCCACGCCGTGTCATCCAGGTAGAGGGGAAGACGGAATTCATCGCCCGCCTCATAAGGGATATCTTCATCCCCGTCCTGGTCCTTGTAAGCGCTGATCTGCGAATACCGGCTGTTGTCTTCGCCGTCCGCCGGCAGCACCTCGCCGACGAACTCCAGCACGTACGGCTGGGCACTGAGCTTTCCATCGCCGCCACCCGCACCCACCGGCGCGTCGCCATCCCAACCGCCCGTGCGGACCGCAACCTCCTCGAGGTGCGCCTCGGCGAGCAGAACGGCATTCGCCTCGTTGAGCAGTTCCTCACCGCACCGGCGCTCACCGAGCCATAGGACCGGGTTGTCTTTCCAATCCGGATCCGACACCAGGAAGAGGTAGTTCTCTTTCTCCGCCTCTTCCTCACCATTGCACGCGCCTTCGGCGAACTGGATGAAGTCGACCTCAAGCGCGTCTTCCGCCTCTTCATCGGGCACCCCGGTGATACGCACCACCGCATCACTGTCTTCACGCGGCAGATCGATCGCCCCTGCGGTCCCCGGTTCCGTCGGCTCGTCCGAATCGTCTGAGCTATCGTCTCGCCAGCGCAGATACTCGTGCCAAGAAGCCGCTCCCTTCTCTTCATCGCCCTCCTGCCACTCGATACCCTCGGCGTCGTACTCCAGTTTAATCCATGGGTCGTCATCACCCTCGTACTTCAGATCAAAACCGCACTCCCCATCGATTTCTGGATACTCGCCCTCTTCGAACGGCGGCATCGAGTCCACGTATCGGCAGCCCTGGTCTTCATGGGGAACCACAATCAACTCGCCGCCCGACCCTCCTTGTTCTCCTTCTTCCTGTTCCCACCAATACTGCAGCCGATTCTCTGTCTCACCGTCTGCCAGTGTTAGGACACCATCGTCGCTGAGACTCCATTGGAAATCCCGATACCGAAAACCGCCTTCGATGCCGTTTTCTTCGAAACGGGCCCCCGCATGGTCGATATCGAGTACGCAGAACTCCGATTCGCCGCAATCAAGCGGCTGCCCTGGGTCACCACCACGCCCAATCTCCAGGTCCGTGTGAATCGTCCCGAGCACCTGCTGATTGTCATCCCATTCGACTAACTCGAGTCCTTCCGTGATCAGGCGATACCGCTCGCTCTCACCCTCTTTAGTGGGGCGCTCATAGATATGGATCGTTCCCGAGAAGATTTGGTCGTCCGGCGAACCGCACTCATCCAGCTCAAGACGCTTGATGGAGCCGTCCGCGTACTCGTCGGCGTCACGCTCGCCGGTTTGACACCAGGTCGGATCCTCGACCGCCTGGAGCACATCGTCGGCGAAATCGTGGAAAACGAAATCGAGCAGCCGCTCGGTGGGCTCAAACGCTCGATCCTCGTCCGGGGCGTCCTGGTTCGGTTCGTAGGCCTTCGTCTCGAGCTCGTCGGCATCCACCTCCAGAGCACGCTGGAGGTCGATCAACTTGTCGGGTTCGTCGAGATCCTCGATAAGACCACCCAGAAACGCCCAAAGGCGGCGGCGGTTTTCGGGATCATCCGCCGCTTCAGGATCAAAATGGTCCCCTGTGATCTCTCTATACAGCTTTTCTTTCTCGGCCTCGGAAAAGGTCGGATCTTCATCCAGCTCCTCACGAGCCAGATCGACAACCGCATCAGCGACTTCGTTGTCCACAACCTGGAGGGTTAGCGTCTCGGTGGAACACGCATCGTTCGACCCGGGGTCGCATGCCTCAAGTTTTACCGTGTACTCAGCATTCTTTTTGAGCGCTCCGGAATCAATCTCGACAGGCGTTCCTTTTTCTCCGATCTTGTCGTCAAGCCCGTTTTCCCCACCACCTTCAAGCGTCCAGCTCAGGGCCTCGTTGTCCTCACCCTCCAAGCGACGGCCGAATTCGTTATAGACGCGGGCGCGGACATCAATCGAATCCCGATTCTTGCCCTCGTGATCGGCAATCACCTCTCGGGGCTCGGGGCGCAGGTAAACGATATCCGGTGCGCTTGCTTCGTCGATCTTAACTTGGATCGTTCTTTCGCGTTCCAAGTCACCATTATTCTTGCGAACCTCTATGCGCGGTTTAAAGGTCCCATTCGTATCCTCGAGCGCGTCCGACCCGCATGTCAGACGGTACGGCTTCTCCTCGTCCGGATCACAGTCTTCTTCATCCTTCCATTCGTAATCGAGTTCAGCTGATCCATCCGGGTCGTACGCCGAGACCTCATAGTGAATCTTCGCACCCTCTCGAACGGTATCGGGATAGGCCTCACCGTCCCAGCGGAGGCGGCGCTCCAGGGTGTCCGTCTCATTATCACCGAGGCCGATCTCCATGGTGCGCTCGACGCGGGATATGCGCGGGCGCCGCTCGTCGTCCTCGAACTCGATGGTCCGTTGCGAGTCCGTCGTCCGGTCGTCCTCGGTGCTCGACACCTGGATCTTTATGTCGCCGGCTGAGTCCGGCGCGATGTGGAAGGTCCCGCGCAGACGCGCCTCACCGGTCTGCACCTCGGCGTCTTCCGCACAACCCGTGCATTCGACCTCGATTCCGCCTCCGTCGGGGTCACGGGCGTCGAAGCGAACATCCGCGCCTGAATTGATGGCGGCGGTACCGGGTGCATCCGTTGAGAGCTCTAGCGGACTGCCTTCGGCGGCGATGTCGACCGCTTCGGTCTCGTCGTCCCCCTCGAAGCCGAAGGATTTGGTCTCGCCAACAGCCCGGAGTTCCATGTCCGAGCGGCAGGGTACGCCACTGATGCGGTAGAGCCCGTCGCTGCCGGTCGTCGACCGTTCGGAGAAGTAGGCGCTGCTCCGTGCATCGCGCACTTGTACCGTGCGGTCCGGCTGGCCAACCCCGCCTGCCGTCACCTCCCCCTGCACACTGCAGGTGTAGGGGTTCTCGAGCTCGATTGTCGGCACATCAGCGGCGCAGACTCCTCCCTCGACAACCGAGAAATCGCTTCCGGACTCCTGCGTGTCTTCGTCAGCGGCTTGGGCCTTGAAGGTCTCCCGCTCGAGAAGGCGGTTGTTCCAGATTTCCAGCTCCCACTTGCCGTCTTCCTCGGGGCTCGCTTCGGTGACCGTGCTCAGAGTGCCGTTCACGATGGAGACCCGCTCCCGGTGCCCGTCGGGCGAAGTCAAACGCGCATTGCCGGTATAGGAACCACCCCCCTGTTCGTAGTCCACATCCGCCTGGATGCAGTAGTCATCGCCCGCCTCGCGGCGTTCGGCGAGCAAAAGCCAGTCGCTGGTGAGCGTCCCCGAGCCGAACTCAATCGTGAGTCCGTCGCTGCCGTCGCGCTGAGCACGGCCGGCTACACGCCAGTCTCCGCGCTCGCGCAGGTAGACCGTCCAATCGTCGGAATCCTGCAGGTCTTCGACCTCCTGAAGGGTCACAACAGCCGGGCCACCCCCTTCCTCGGTAAAGGTTACGGGGTCATCGCCATCATCGCGCAGGCGCAACTGGACAAAGGCTTCGGGTTGCAGGCGGTGGGCGGCACCGCCAGGGGGGTCGAGGTTGATCGGGCTTTGCCCGCCATCGGCTTCGCTCCCGTGACCCCGATTATCACCCGGAAGGACATCCCAGTCCTCATCGGTAAACACCTGCGAACGCGCCAGGTGGAAGGCGCTGACCTCCCCTTCGACCCGGTCTGCCGCAATCTCGACCTTTAGGCCTGCCTCATCATCCTCGAACGTCGCCGTACTGCTGCTGGCTGCACCCACAACGGCGCCTTCAGCGTCATTAAAGGAGAAGGCATCCACCCACTCCTCGACCATGTCCTCGTCGAGCTGGAGCAGGTCATCCTCGAGGGACTCCCCCTCACTGCTACGGAACGTCCTGCTGGCGACGGCATATCCATCCCGGCGCAATTCCACGACCGCCCGGTCGATGGAGCGATCGAACTCATCCTCGGTGATCTCCAGTTCGATGTGCCCGTCGTCGTCGGTCTGACCGAGTATCGGTTCGGACTCGTTTATGGGGTTACCGTCGCGGTCGTAGAGTTCAACCTCGACGGTCACGTCCTCGAGCAATTCCCGTCGCGATGAGCGAGTGCCTTCTTCCTCGTCCTCGCGTACAGCGACCGTTCCACTGAGTCGGACCCCTCCACTCAGTGCATGGCCTTCCTGGGAGCCATCCCCAATCGCGGTGGCCTGGGTCCCGGTCCCGTCATCGCAACCGGCCAGCAGTAGCAAGACGCTGCACCACAGCGCTGCAGCGCCCCGGAATACATGCCCCACCCGGCGTTTGCCCGGAGGCATTCCGCGCACCGAATCGATCATCGGGGGTGTGCTTGTGAATCGCATGGCCATGCTTTGTCCATCCTTGATGAGTTCGCGAACGCTGTGGCTTCCGGCTAGTAGGAGTACGACGTCGCCAGGAACAGGGTTGCGGTGGTGCTGGTCAGGTCCTGGGCACCGACGTTGGGGTCGTCGATAATGTAGGCCTCACCGGTGCCGTAGCTGCCGGTCACGCCCACGGAGACGGACGTGTTCTGGGTAAACCGGGTCAGGCTCAGGGAGCCACCGAATCGATCAACGCTATGGTCAAAGCCGTCGTAGGCGACCTCGTCGACATTGGAGAAGTCCGTGAACCCGCCAAGCCGGATGGCCCAGTCTGCCGTTAGGTAGTACTCGGCACCGGCCGCGAAATTGGTGACCGGCTCTCGTCCCCCGAAGCCGCTGGAGTGGATCACATCGGCGGCGAGGAGCAGACGCTGCGTCGCGAACCAGGCAGCGCCGACGCGGGTCTCGACCGGGTACGCCTCGCGCACGCTATCCTCAGTACGATCCTGGAAGGTCACGCTGCCGGATTGGCAGAAGTGATCGGCCTCGTACGCCTCAACATCGGCCCCGTGGCAGAGCGTCTGGGTGGAGTTGGTCGCATCGAAGATCTCCGTACCCCGGACGCTGACCCCAATCGCCACGCGCTCCAGCGGGGTGAACATCGCTCCCACCAGCCAACTCACTCCAACCTGCTCGCTGGTGACGTACTGGTTCTGCACCTCGTAGTCCCGGGCACTAGTGGCTTCGTCCTCGAGCAGGAGCACCTGGGTGGTAATGGTCTGCCGCTCGTGCTGGTGGAGATGAAGGGACGCGCCCAGTGAAAGCCGATCGTTCACCTCAAAGGCGATGGACGGCCCCAAGCGGTTGATGGTGTCTTCATTGTCCACATTGATGGAAAACGCCTGCACCGCATCGCGTTCGATGGCATCCGCATCGAAGGTCTGAGCCTGCTCCTCACGAACGGACTGCGGGACGACGACAGAAAAGCCCACCGTGACGGGGCCTAGGGGCTGGGTGGTACCGAAGAAGTTGGGCAGGAACTCATCGGAGTTCCGTTCCCAGTCCGAGCCCTCGCCAAGCGTATCGGCATAGCGATTGCTGGTGATGTGGAACGCGTTGACGCTCGCCGAAAGGTTCGGGGCGTGGCCGTAGACGATGCCGGCGGGGTTGTAGTAGAGACCGGAGGGATCGTCCGAGATCCCCGCCGCCGCGCCGCCCATCCCCATGGGCCGGTCGCCGACATGCATGCCGACATTATTGGAGCGGCTCATGGCGCTTGCCTCGGTGGCGATCCCGACCATCGCCACGACAGCGACGGCGGATTGCACGACGCGGCTGCTGCACCCGCTCCGCCCGGCGAAGAGTCGACTCATTGCATGTTCTCCTGGAATCGGTCGCCCATGCGCGGTCGCTCCGCGTCAGCCAGCCCCATCTCCACCATGAAGCCCTCCAGTGCTTGAAGCCGTTCATCCAGCGGCGGATGGGTATCGGAGACACCGTCTTCCACGGTCTCGCCGCCCGAGTGGTCACGGAGCCGCTCGAGGTACCGACGAAGCCCCTCGGGGTCGTAGCCCGACTGAGCCGCCAGCAACGTGCCCATTCGATCCGCCTCCAACTCGTCCTCCTTGCTCAGCCCCTCTTCCAGGAGAATCTCCAGCGCCTGATCCACCGCCTGCGCAAAGGCGGCGCGGGCCGGGTCCCCGGAACCCCCGACGATGCGTGCGAGGCCGGAGGCGATCCCCCCTTCACCGCTCGTGATATCCAGTTCCTTAACGATATGCCGTTCGGTGACGTGGATGATCTCGTGGGCCAGCACCCCGGCCAGCTCCGATTCGTCCTCCATGAGTTCAAGGGCGCCCCGGGAGACGAAGATGTAGCCGCCCGGCGTGGCAAACGCCTTCACCGCGTCGGTGTCGAGGACCGCAAACCGGAAGTCGATCTCCGGGCGGTTGGCATTGCGGACCAGGGAGTGGCCCACCAAAGCCACGTAGCGATCCCGACGGTCGGCCTGGTCGAGCTGGTGGCGCCCCAGCAGATGGGCTGCCACCTCGCGCCCGAAGTCGATCTCGACAGCCACGTCCTCAGCATCGAAATCGAACTGGCGGACCTGGCCCAGGCGTTGGCGTGCCTGCCGCGGATTGAAGTCGACGGCCTGGACCCCACCGGCGTCGCCGGCCCCGGTGTGGCCCGTGCCGTTGACGCCGCCCTGCGCCCCACCGACTGGCACCGGCGAGAACACGCTGAACCACAGGGCGCAGATCAGAAGCGCTGCGGCGCTGAATCCCAGTGGCCGTCCCGGCTTCGTTCGCATCCTCATCGCAACGCCTCCCGAAAGGCGCGGAGTTCGTCTTCATCCACCGCCTGCTCTTCCAGTTCGGCCAGCGCCCGATAGTCCGCCATGTCGCGGTCACTCAGGCGCTCGCGCTGCTCCGGGGTCAGGCCACGGGCCGCAGCGGCACTGGCCACCTCCGACGAGCGGCGGCGTGAGTCGTCGATATCCGGCGCCTCACCATCGAGGATGCTGTCCCGCTCCATAGGCGGCTGCGTGGCAACCACCAGGCGCGACACCCAGCCCTCTTCCCCGTCGTGACGCACCCGATACCACACCCCCTCGGAGGCCAGCTGTTCCAGTTCCGTGCCGCGGGGGACCCGCCTCACCACCTCGGCATCCAGGCTTGCCTCGGCGTAGACCTCGCCCTGCTCACTCTGGACGAAGAGCAAATCCTCCCCCGACGCCGCGGAAGCGAGGACCAGACCGAGCGGGAGGATCAGCCAGTGCCACTGTGATCGCCTCATGCTCCCTCCGGTGGCGCGATGGGTTCATAGAGATCAAGCATGCGCTGCCGCCCCCGGACCTGGACCCGATCCACGTACCGGCACTGCCACCCCTGCGGCAGATCCGCGTAGGTATCGCCGCTGATCAGCACCGAGCAGCCGTAGGCCTTGGTCAGGTCTTCCAGGCGGGAGGCGACGTTCACGTTGTCGCCGATCACCGTGTAGTCCAGCTTGCGGACCGAGCCGATATTGCCGAGCACGACCTCACCGGTATGGAGGCCGATGCCGATCGCAAGCGGTTTACCACCGCGGGCGACCACGGCCTCGTTGACTCCTTCCAGGCGCTGCGTCATGGCCAGTGCCGCGCGTACCGCCCGGTCCGCGTGATCGCGGACCCGGACCGGCGCCCCCCAGAAGGCCATGACCGCGTCGCCGATGAACTTATCGAGGGTCCCATCGTGCTCGAAGATGGCCTCGCTCATCTCCCCGAGGTGGATGTTCAGCAACTCCACGACCGACGCCGCCTCCTGCCCCTCCGACAGGCTCGTAAACCCCCGGATATCGGAGAAGAGCAGCGTCACCTGCTCGGTGCTGCCCACCTCTCCGGTGGCGACTTCACCGCGGCGATCGACCACCTCCTGAAGGACTGCCGGTGAGACGTACTGCGCCAGCAGCTGCCGGACCCGGCGACGATCGCGCCCTTCCGTGAAGCCGAGAAAGACGAGCACGGTGACCCAGGCCAGGAGCACGCCGACCACGAGCGGCAGCCACGACCAGACGATCCCGGCCGCATGCTGAACGAGGACCCAGGCCGTCCACGCCGCCACCACGGCCAGCGGCAGGAGTACACGAGCGCTCAGTGCCGGCACCAGCAGGACAGCCAGGCCGACTGCCCCGGCCGCCGCAGGCACCAATACCGCCTCGATGGTGCCGGGGCCGAACCGCAGCGTCTGGCCATCCAGGAGATTGCCGATCAGAGAGGCGTGCAGCTCCACGCCGGGAGTGCGCCCCGACAAGGGGGTCGCCTTGAGGTCGTGGAGGGCTGCGGCGCTGGCCCCGACGAAGACGATCCGGTCGTTGAAGACCTCGGGGTCCACCCGCAGGTCCGCCAGCTCACCGCGGCGGATCTGGCGTTGCGCCTCGAAGAGCTCGACAACGGGGTAGCTATCGAACTCCGCGTACGGATT
Source organism: Halorhodospira halophila SL1 (assembly GCF_000015585.1). NCBI lineage: Bacteria > Pseudomonadati > Pseudomonadota > Gammaproteobacteria > Chromatiales > Ectothiorhodospiraceae > Halorhodospira > Halorhodospira halophila. Next base: position 2,075,331 of record NC_008789.1, read on the forward strand.
GACCAGGGCCTGGCCCGACGCGTCGGTAGCCAGCGTCTGATCTGCCCACTGCACCCCCTGCTCGTCCCAATCGATGGTGGACGAATCCTGCCCCGCTGCGAGCAGCGCCGCGACACCGAGCGCCGGGTAGATTTCGCCGTCGTAGGGCAGCAGTGGAGGGAGGCGGCGGTGCACTCCGTCGCGATCCGGTCCCGTTGTCACCACCCCGAGCTGCTCGGCCTTGTCGGCCAGGGGTGCCACCGGTACGCCGTGCTCCTGAAAGCGCGGATCCGGCCACCCTTGGGTGTCCCCCAGCGCGTAGCGATCGGCCATTCCCTTCGGCAAGGGGTCTGCAGACCGGTCCTCCCGCGGATTGGCCTCCAAGAACTGCATGGCGTGAACCACGCCTCCCAGCGCCGCGCTTGCCTGGGCGAAGGCGGCATCCCCGGCCCCCCCATCCTCCCGGGCCGACTCGGTGAAGAGAACGTCGAAGACCACCGCCGCCGGGCGCCCATGCGCGAGGAATTCCAGGAGGTCCGCCCAGAGCGAGCGGGGCCAGGGCCAGCGCCCCACCGCCGGCTCCATGGCGCGGATGCTGTACTCGTCCACATAGAGGATAACGATCTCCTCCGGGGCGTGCGCATCCCCGTGCAACCACTGTGTCCGCTGGTCGTAGACGACCCGCTCAACGGGAACCAGCCAGCCGACGGTATGGAGCACACCGGCGACGGTGGCCGCCAGGACCACCAGTCCGACACCGACCGCCCGACGCCGCGCCGGCTGAGCCACTCGCCTTAGCCTCCGGGATTCCCCTTACTCGTCTTCGCCTTCCTCTTCCTCGTCGCCGTCTTCATCCGATTCGAAATCGAGGCCGTCGTCCATGTCTCCCTCGTCGCCGCCTTCGTCTTCGGCATCGACGTCTTCTTCAGCGGCCTCGTCGTCCACCTCGGAATCGTCCTGCCAGTCTTCTTCGTCGACCTCTTCTTCCTCTTCGACCAGCAGGGCCCGCTTATCCGCAACGGCGTCGCGGAGCGCGTGGAGTTCGTCCTCATCGGCAAAGACCGCCACGCCGCCAACGCCCGCGTTCTTCACCCACGGGTGGAGCCCACCGACACCACCGAGCGCGAACCAGCCCCAACCGGTCGTGCAAATCGGCTGGCGGCCCCCTTCATCGCCACCCAGCCAGCGGACATTGATGACGGCGTTACCGCCGACCTGCCGCGCCTCTTCCCGCAGCTCATCCGCCGCTTCCGAGGTGAGATCCCCGCACGACTCCCACACGAAGCCGTTGGCCCGCGCCTGGACACCCCCGATCTCCACGAACTGGATGTTCCCGGCCGTCTCCCCGGAGTACATCTCCCGCTCGTCGTAGTTGACGAAGCTCGTGCTCGTCGAGCACCCACTGATGAACCCTACTGTCAGTGCCGCTGCACTGGCCATTAACCACCGAGATTGGTACATGAGTTTCACCCTTCCATTACCGCGTTTGTCGTTTTCGTCATGACTCTGCGAGCACTATCCGGCAGCGCTTACCGCGACTCACCGCAAGCCCCGTGGGAATCCGGGGCCTCTCCATCGAACGCCTCGAAAACGAGGATTTCGAAGTCATCCGCGTCCTCATTCGATTCTTCTTCCAGCGCTGCAAGCGCCTCGTCCCGCGTCTGCTCGACATCCCAGGATTCGGTATCCCCCTCGTAACTAAGGTCGAACACCCAGCCGCGGGGGGTCAGGCCGTCGAAATCAGCGGCATTGCTACGCTCCCATCCCGAACCGTTTTCTTCCTTATCGTGGGCAAAGTTGAATCGGTCTTCATCATCCAGCTCGAACTCTTCGCCAAGGAATACGTCGCGCCAGTCACCTGAGTCCAGACTTCCATTACCATTCTCTCCTCGCCACTCACCCTCGTGCCAGGAGTCCTCATCCCAGTAGCGATCCGACAGCTTTGACCAGAATTCGCTGCGCTTGAGCTCTTCGCTATCATTAAACTTCGGAGAACCTGACCACTCTCTGTCGTCGTCGGTTTTTTTCCAAAATGTCTCGTTATAGAACTGCGAGAGCGTGTAATCGTTCGAGCTGCTACGCACTCGCAGATGCATCGTCTCTTCCACGCCGGCGAAGTTGACATTCAGGAGCAGGGCGCGGTCTGATGCGCGCTCCCATGTGCCGGTCATGCGCAGTGCCACGCTGTCCTCGCCGGCCTCGCCGCCCCCACCCTTGATCTCTTCTTCCTGCTCCGAATCAAGATCGAGGTCGAAGCTCTCAAATGTTCCGTCGAGACAGACGGTAAGCGCACCTTCGTCGGAGTAACCTTTGTGCTCATCACCCTTGTAAAACCCGGGGTCCGCATAATCATCCGAGGGAAAATCAGATGCAGGCTCAAAGAAGAAGCGGATCCTGCCGGTATCTTCCCCGGCGTCCCCGCCCGTTACCTCAAGTGCGAGCTTGGTCTTGCTGATTTCCGGGAGGACGGCCTTTACTGTGCTTTGAGTGATCAGTTCAGCCCAGCCGTCCTCACTGTCGTCAAGTCCTCCGTTATCCCTTTTCCCCCGGATGGAGTCACTGAGCTGGCGGATATCGACTTGTTCGCCGACCCCCGCCCTGGAAAGCCCGTCAAGGATTTTTTGGTAATCACCGTTCTTCGAACTACCGCTTCCAGTCGCACTTACTTCACTAGGACTATCGCTGGAGCGCGCATCTTCGCGAGCAACGGCAGCGGCCACCTCGCCCGCACGGGCTTTGCTCTTTACGTCGTTTTCTGACGCGCCCCCAATGGCGCTTCCGGAGGGGGGTGGCTTCAGGCCTCTTAGGGCTTCGTTGATTTCCGCCACGTCGTCACTGGAGAACCCATCAGTGCCAAAATTATCATCGATTGATGATATAGACTCCTTGAAACCACCAAGGATATCTTCTATAGCACTTTTATCTAGAGAAAAATCAACGCCACCCGGATCACTCCCGTCAAGATCGGGTTTACCCAGTTTTTCACGAATCAGCCGGTAGAGCTCCATTGAGAGATCGAGCCCAAGAGCATCCTCGACTCTCTCGCGATCGACTCCCTGTTCATCGAGCCAACCATCCAAACCGGCAGCCAACACGTCAACCGTCTTATGCAGAGCCAGGGCTTCAAAGAGCGCTTTCTTGTCGGCGTCCTTCGCACTCTCCCAAGCCCAGCCATTACTGCCATCGGCGTCTCCCCAAAAATCGACGCCGAAATCACCGACCGGATCGCCTTTTCGGTTGGCAACGGACGTCAGCGGATTCACGACAAGATCCGCCGGGTTCCGGATCTCATGGATCGAATCGAGCCGGTAGCTCATGCTGCCCTCGAAGGGCTCCCCGGTGAGGACGTCGTACCCCCCCACCATCCTCAGCGTTCCGCCTTCGTGCGCGTCGGAGACACGAAGACAGTAGCGCTCGTTGTAGTGGTCGCCGTAGGGGTCGCAATAGTCGCGAGCGGGAATCGTATCGCCGTTAATATCTAATTCCGGGCGATAGGAGAAGAAGCCGTAACGATCCGTCCGCGCGACCGGATCCCAGGAATTGATCTGGCCATTGTCCTGGAGATCGACCCAGACCCGGGCGCCGGCCACATAGCCGTCGACCACGGTTCCGCTGAGTTGAACGTTGCTGCCACCGCCGCTGTCGCCATCACTGGCGTCGTCACAGGCAGAGAGTACGAGGGCGCCTGAAGCCACAAGGGCGAGCGCGCTAAACTTCGGAAAATACCACATAGGAAAACCTCCAGCTTGGTCCCTGCTCAGGGCGCCGGTCAGAAGCGCAATTGAAAGCCCAGGTGTGCCATCGCGCTACGCGGGATCGATTCGCCGTCGTGTTCCAGGTCCTGATCCGCGACGGCCACGTCCAGGGTCACCGCACCCAGCCAGGTCAGGCCGGCAGTGGTGTAGCTCAGCTCCGAACCGCTCATATTCTCCCGGTAGCCCACGCGGAGATCGGGAACCCACTTCAGATACCACGGCATGCGGTAGGAGAGGCTGAACGCCAGCCACTGGTACTCATCGCCGCTGATATCCCGAACGGTATTCGCATCGTAACTGGCGGCCAGGACGAGCCGCTGGGCGGGATCGTGGAGAGCGCCTTCCAGAGTCACCTGCTCGTTGAGACGAAACGCCTCCTCGCGCGTAATCCGGTCTGAGAAATTGGCCGCCGTGAGGCAGTTGGCCTGGAGATCCGGGTCCGCTTCCCCGGAGCAATCGGTACCAACTGCCGGAAAGTCGAAGGTGGGTTCATTGATGTTCTTCCAGGCGCCGCCGGCACGGAAGAAACGGGTCTGGTACATAACACCCAGGTCGAGGCCAACCGCGCTGGAGGTCTCCTGCTGGCGGTCGATCTCATCCTCGACGATATCCCCGAAATCCCGGTTCGTATCCTCGGCAAGGGCGACCACCGCCTTGGAGAGTTCCGCCTGGTAATGGCTGACCCGAGCACCGACGAACAGCTCGCGCCCTCCCTCCCACTCTGCAACGCGCAGGCTCGGGGCTGCAGAGAGCCGGAGGATACCGCCGCCTTTCAGGTATGCCGCGGTATTGCTCTGGATTTGCTCGGTCTCGCGGACAAACCGCAACTCGTCATCGAGTATGCTGAACCCGAGGTGGCCCGTGGCTTCAGCGTCCAGAGCCACCGACCACCCGGAGCGGGCACTGCCAACAACCAGCGGGGCAAGCGGCGGACGGCCACCAAACTGGAGCTTCCCCCAACCGTCCTGCCCCAGCTGAGCGAGGACGCCCTCGGTACGTTCAATCAGGTCATCCGCCTCGCTCGGGCCCAGATCATCCCGGTCAAGGATGTCGATGATGTCGTCGATTTCATCGACCAGCCCATCAACCGGCCCGAGTTCATAGCCCACGCCTACGCTGCCAAGCCCAAACTGGACACCGACCCGATCCGCTGCTGCCGCCCCTGCGGGGTTACCCGCAACCGTGTGCAGCGTCGCTGGGTGGGAGCCGTCGCCGAGGCCCATGCCGGGCGTCGTGACCAATCCGGGCGCAGCGGAAACACTGGACGACACCGCCATGGTTAGCGCTGTAACGACACCGAGCGAGCACTGTTGGAGCCGGCGCGGAGTACCCCGCCCGGGGCGATCTGCGCAACTGGCCGCAGAGGACCGACTTCGGGCCCCCCGCTCTATTTGCATCGACATGGAACATTGCCCCCCAGGAACGCTGAGACGTTATTGCAACCGGTGTTGCAGGTCTGAGATGAGCGTACCCCAAAGGCCTCTCGCCAAGTAAGGCTTCACGTGGTGGGAGTCCAGATCGATGGACAGGTGCACGCTATAACCTCAGCTTCTTCCGAAGTCCCTCCAGTGGGTTAGCCCTAAGGGCGGGATGCACGAGCACCCAGCCCGCGACAACGAACCGCATCACACCCTGGGGACACGGGACACACCGATGGGTATTCGGTTACCCCCAACGCGATAGATTCCAGGCTCAGCGCCTTGCCGGAGCCGCGGCGATAGCCCCCCCCTGACGGCAGCGTGCTACTTTCCGTAACATAACGAGCGCGCTGCACGCGCAGGCGCCATCTGGAGGGAATCCCCGTTGCGTTATGGACCCGGACCTGCCGCCGGCAGCGTGGCGCTGTTCTTGTTGGTGCTCTTCCTGCTGGCCACGCCGTTCACCGACTGGTGGATGGAGGCCCGGCCGCCGTGGTACGTCCCGTACCTCGGCTGGGCGGTGGTGATCGCATTGGGTGGCTGGTTGATCGAACGGGGAACCGGGCGTGACCTTTGACCTGCTCACCCTCTTCCTGGTGGGCGTCGTCTACCTGGGGCTGCTCTTCGTCATCGCCTTCGCCGTGGACCGGCGCTGGTTCCCGCGCAGCGTGGTCCGCCATCCGGTCTTCTATGTCTTCGCTCTGGGGGTCTACGCCACCACCTGGAGCTACTACGGCTCGGTAGGCTTCGCCGACGAAAACGGCCTGATCTTTGCCACCATCTACCTGGGCGTCACCGCGGCCTTCCTGCTCACGCCGGTGCTCCTCGCCCCCCTGCTGCGCCTGACCAGCAACCAACAGCTGACCTCGGTGGCCGACGTCTTCGCCTTCCGCTTCTCCAGCCAGTTCGCCGGCATTCTGGTCACCGCCATCATGCTCGCCGGCATCCTGCCGTACATCGCCCTGCAGATCCGCGCCGTGGCCGAGTCGACCCTGGTCCTGACCGGCGGGGGCCACGATCCTCGGCCGCTGGCCCTGGCCTTCTGCCTGATCGTGACGGTGTTCGCCATCATCTTCGGTGCCCGGCACGTCACCCCGCGGGTCAAGCACACCGGGCTGGTCGTCGCTATCGGCCTGGAGAGCCTGGTCAAACTGGGTGCCCTGCTGATGGTGGCCTGGGTCGCCGTCGACCTAGCCTTCGACGGCCCGGCGGGGCTGTCGGCGTGGCTCAGCGAGAACCCGCAACAGCTGGACGACTTCTACCAGCCGGCGCTGGAGGGCCCGTGGCTCAGCCTGCTGACCCTGACCTTCGCCGCCGCCTTCCTGCTGCCACGCCAGTTCCACATCCTGTTCACCGAGAACCTCTCGCCGCGCAGCCTCACCCGGGCCAGCTGGGCCTTCCCGCTGATCCTCCTGCTGCTGGCCCTGGCCGTCCCGCCGATCCTCTGGTCCGGCACGGCGCTGAACACGGACACCGCCCCGGAGTACTACGTGCTGGGACTGGCGGCCCTGTCCGGCTCGGAGCCGCTGACCCTGCTGGTCTATCTGGGCGGCATCTCGGCGGCGACAGCGATGATTGTCGTCTCGACCCTGGCGCTGTCGTCGATGACGCTCAACCACCTGGTGATGCCGCTGATCAAGTCGCTGCCGCACCAGGAGCCGGACCTTTACGCCACGCTGCGCTGGACCCGGCGATTCCTGATCACCATGCTCATCGTCTTCGGGTTCACCTTCTACGAGCTGCTCGACCGCACCGAGGGCCTGGTTGAGTGGGGGCTGATGTCCTTCCTGGCCATGGCCCAGTTTCTGCCCGGGATCATCGGCGTCCTCTACTGGCAGCGCGCCACCGTCTACGGCTTTGTGGCGGGCCTGCTCGGCGGCTCGCTGATCTGGCTGGACACCATCCTGCTGCCGGCGCTGGCCGGCACCGAGCCGTTCTTCCTGCTCGGCTTCCCCCAGGCCCGGGAGAGCGCGACCGAAATCTACGGCATCGCCACCTTCTGGTCCCTGGCCCTGAACGGCCTGCTGTTCGTCGGGGTCTCGCTGTTCACCCCCCAGCGCTCCGCGGAGCGGCAGGCCGCCGAGGTCTGTCGGGATCAGACGGCAGCCATCGCGCCGGGGACGCTGCAGGCCGCCTCGCCGTCGCAGTTCGTGATCCAGCTGGCGCCGGTCACCGGTGAAGAGGCGGCCCGCCAGGAGGTGGACAAGGCCCTGCACGACCTGGGGCTGGCCTGGAGCGAGAACCGTCCCGACCAGCTCCGCGCCCTGCGCGATCAGGTCGAGCGCAATCTCTCCGGCATGATGGGACCGATGCTCGCGCGCATGATCGTCGACAAGCGGCTGCAGCTCGACCGCACGGCCCGTACCGCGCTGGCCCACAACATCCGCCAGATCGAGGAGCGCCTGGAGTCCTCGCGCAACCGCTTCCGGGGCCTCGCCGCGGAACTCGACCGGCTGCGCCGCTACCACCGCCAGATCCTCGAGGACCTCCCCCTGGGCGTCGTGGCGGTGACCGCCCACGGCCGCGTGGTGCGCTGGAACACCGCCATGCAGGGCCTGTCCGGGATCTCGGCGAACACCGCGCTGGGCTCGCGGATCTGTGACCTCCATCCCCCGTGGGATCAGCTGCTGAACCGGTTCCTGACCATCGAGCAACCGCAGCACCAGGAGCAGTTCCCGCAGCCCGGCGGCGAGCAGCGCTGGCTGTCGCTGCACAAGACGTGCATCCGCGAGTCCGGCCGCGGCCGGACCGGCGACACCCTGATGATCATCGAGGACATCACCCACATCCGCCGCCTGGAGCGCGAGCTGGCCCACAGCGAACGACTGGCCTCCATCGGCCGCCTGGCTGCGGGCGTGGCCCACGAGATCGGCAACCCGGTCACCGGCATCGACTCCCTGGCGCAGAACCTGCGCCACGAGTCCGATCCACAGCTCCTGCGCGAGAGCGTCGACGAGATCCTGGAACAGACGCGGCGGATCAATAACATCGTGCAGACGCTGATCGGCTACGCCCACGCCGGCAACACCGACGAGCGCACGCCGGACCCGGTGCCGCTCAGCGAGACCGTCGAGGAGGCGCGCCGGCTGGTCCAGTTAAGCAAGCGTGGTCAGGACCTGGAGATCGACAACCAGCTCTGGCCCGAACTCCAGGTCCGCGGTGATCGGCAACGGCTGGCCCAGGTCTTCGTCAACCTCTTCTCGAACACCGCCGATGCCTGCGGCCCCGGCGGACGGATCGCGATCTCGGCCCGCCGCTACGGCGATCGCGTGCAGATCCGGGTGGTGGACAACGGCCCGGGCATCCCGGCCGAGCTGGTCGACAAGGTGATGGAGCCGTTCTACACCACCAAGCCGGTGGGCCAGGGCACCGGACTCGGGCTGCCGCTGGTCTACAACATCGTCAGTGAACAGGGGGGCGAGTTTTCGATCACGGCCGACAACGGGGGCACCACAGCCTGGATCACCCTGCCGGTACTCGACCCCGCGCCGCCGACCGAGCGCGCCGAGAGCAAGGAGGAGTAACCCCAATGGCCGACCTGCTGCTACTCGAGGACGAAGCCGTTATCCGCAAGGCCTTGGACCGGCTGCTGAGCCGTCACGGGTACAGCGTCCACCAGGCCGACTCCCTGGAGCAGGCCCAAGAGCGCTGGAACCTGGACGCCTTCGACCTGATCCTCGCGGATATGCGGCTGCCCGGCGAGCCCGGCACCGAGGCCATCGGGCGCACCGCAGCGCCGGTGATCATCATGACCAGCTACGCCAGCGTGCAGTCGGCGGTGGAGGCGATGCGCCAGGGGGCAGCCGACTACATCGCCAAGCCCTTTGACCACGACGAACTGTTGCTGCTCGTCGAACGCACCCTCAAGGAGGGCCGCCTGCAGCGGCAGAATGCGGCGCTGAAGGCCCATATCGAGCGCGATTACCCGGTCACCGGGATTGTCGGCAACTGCGAGGCGATGCAGAAGGTCTTCGAGCGCATCCGCAAGGTCGCCCCGACCGACACCTCGGTCCTGATCCTGGGCGAATCGGGCACCGGCAAGGAGCTGGTGGCCCGGGCGTTACACGAGCAAAGCGAGCGCCACGAGGGTCCGCTGGTGGCGGTCAACTGCGCGGCGATCCCCGACGGGCTGATCGAGGCGGAGCTCTTCGGCCATGAGCGGGGCGCATTCACCGGGGCCGTGGGCGCCCGCGCCGGGCTGGTGGAATCCGCCGACGGCGGCACCCTGTTCCTTGACGAGATCGGCGAACTGCCTCAGCAGGCGCAGGGGCGACTGCTGCGCGTGCTGCAGGAGGGGGAGATCCGGCGCATCGGTTCGACCCACGCCCGACGGGTCAACATCCGCCTGGTGGCCGCCACCCACCGCGACCTCAAGAGCCTCGCCAGCGCCGGTGAGTTCCGCGAGGATCTGTTCTTCCGCATCAACGTCATGGAGATCCGCCTGCCCCCGGTCCGCGAACGCGAGGCGGACATCCCGGAACTCGCGCGCTTCCTGCTCGAAAAGGCGTGCCAAAGGCTCAACCGCGCACCCCTGGAGCTCTCCCGGGCGGCCATCGACGCCATGACGGCCTACCCGTGGCCCGGCAACGTGCGCGAGATGGAGAACACCATCGAGCGGGCCGTAATCCTCAGCGAGGGCAGCACCATCTCTCCGGACATGCTGGGCCTGCCGGCCGGCGAAAGCGCCCCGTCCGGCACCACGAGCGGCCCCACCGCCGAGGCCGACGCAGGCCCGCGTCAGGACCTGTCCCTGGAGGACTATTTCCGCCAGTATGTGCTTACCCATCAGGACCACATGACGGAGACCGCCCTGGCCCGTGGGCTGGGCATCAGCCGCAAGGCGCTGTGGGAGAAACGGCAGCGCCACGGGATCCCGCGGCCGGGTAACAACCGGACCTAACGTGTTACCTTTCGACACACCTGGAAGCGACGGGACGTGCAACCTCGTAACACTCTGCTCTGCTATCCTCCCCGCGTGACCGGAGCGCCGGAGCGCGGGCACTTACGGCCGGGTCGTCGCCAGGAGACGGCCCGCTTGACCGATCAGAAATCCGGGAGGAGAGAACGATGTCGGAGACCAAGGTGTATCCCGTCCCCGAGACGATCCAGCGGGACGCTCATCTGAACTTCGAGCAGTACCAGGAGATGTACAACCGCTCGATCCAGGATCCCGAGGGGTTCTGGTCGGAGCAGGCCGACAAGTTCCTGGACTGGTTCAGCAAGTGGGGCACCACTTGCCACTGGGATCTGGCCAAGGGCGACATCCGCTTCTTCGAGGGCGGGACGCTGAACGTGGCCTACAACTGCGTGGATCGCCACCTGGAGACCCGGGGTGATCAGACCGCCATCATCTGGGAGGGCGACGAACCGGACCAGGATGAGCACATCACCTACCGCGACCTGTACGAGCGCGTCGGTCGCCTGGCCAACGCCCTCAAGGCCCGCGGCGTCAAGAAGGGCGATCGCGTCTGCATCTACCTGCCGATGGTGCCCGAGGCGGCGGTGGCCATGCTCGCCTGCGCCCGCATCGGTGCCGTTCACTCCATCGTGTTCGGCGGCTTCTCGCCGGAGGCGCTGCGCGACCGGATCCAGGACGCCGACGCCGAGGTGGTGATCACCTCCGACGAGGGCGTCCGTGGCGGTCGCAGCATTCCGCTCAAGGCCAACACCGACAAGGCCCTGGAGGGGTGCCCCAACGTCAAGACGGTCTTCGTGGTCCGCCGCACCGGCGGCGACATCGCCTGGAACGACGGGCGTGACGTCTGGTTCCACGAGGCCTGTGCCGAGGCCTCGCCGGACTGCCCGCCGGAGCACATGGACGCCGAGGACCCGCTGTTCATCCTCTACACCTCCGGCTCCACCGGCAAGCCGAAGGGCGTTCAGCACAGCACCGCCGGCTACCTGCTCGGCACCGCCATGACCCACAAGTACATCTTCGACTACCAGGATGGCGAGGTGTACTGGTGCACCGCCGACGTGGGCTGGGTCACGGGCCACTCCTACATCGTCTACGGCCCTCTGGCCAACGGCGCCAAGACTCTGATGTTCGAAGGCGTGCCCACCTACCCCGACGCCGGGCGTTTCTGGCAGGTGGTGGACAAGCACGAGGTCTCGATCTTCTACACCGCGCCGACGGCCATCCGCGCGCTGATGGGCCAGGGCGACGACCACGTGAAGAAGACCTCGCGCAAGAGCCTGCGCATCCTCGGCACCGTGGGCGAGCCGATCAACCCCGAGGCGTGGGAGTGGTACTACCACACCATTGGCGAAGACCGCTGCCCCATCGTCGACACCTGGTGGCAGACCGAGACCGGCTCCATCCTCATCGCGCCGCTGCCCGGCGCCATGGACCTCAAGCCCGGTTCCGCCACCCTGCCCTTCTTCGGTGTCGAGCCGCAGCTGGTCGACGACAAGGGCAACGTCCTGGAGGGCGCCACCAACGGCAACCTGGTGATCAACCGCGCCTGGCCCAGCATGATGCGCACCATCTACGGCGACCACGAGCGCTTCTTCAACACCTATCTGGCCGCCTATCCGGGCAAGTACTTCACCGGTGACGGCGCTCGCCGTGACGAGGACGGCTACTACTGGATCACCGGCCGGGTCGACGACGTCATCAACGTCTCGGGTCACCGCATGGGCACCGCCGAGGTCGAAAGCGCCCTGGTGCTCCACGACAAGGTGAGTGAGGCCGCGGTGGTGGGCTACCCCCACGACGTCAAGGGCCAGGGCATCTACGCCTACGTCACCCTGATGGCCGGCGAGGAGCCGAGCGACGAGCTCAAGCAGGAGCTGGTCAAACTCTGCATCCAGGAGATCGGCCCCATCGCCAAGCCGGACATCATCCAGTTCGCGCCGGGGCTGCCGAAGACCCGCTCGGGCAAGATCATGCGCCGGATCCTGCGCAAGGTCGCCTCGAACGAGCTCGACAGCCTGGGCGACACCAGCACGCTGGCCGACCCGACAGTGGTCGATACCCTGATCGAGGATCGGGCCAACCAGTAGACGGGGTACGGACGAGGCCGGGAGACCGGCCTCGTCCCCCGGATGTGCGTTTCCGCATCGCGTGTTTGAGGGTTCAGGGTTCGGTCGATGGGCATTCGACCCCCTGTGTACGGATCACCGACAACCAGAGAGCCTCATGTCACCCTGGATCTATTTCCTCGTCACATTGGCGATTGCCTGGCACGGGCTGACCTACAAGGACCCGGAAGGCGATCACCCGACGGTGCACCTGCTTTTCGGCTGCATCGCGCTGATCTTCGCGATGCGCTTTCTCTTCGTGGACATCCTGGGGCTGCCGATCCTCGGCGTCGCACCGCTGGACGCGGGCTGAGCTGAGCTCCGGGGGCCACGGACCATCCCACAGGCCGCTTGTCTGCCCTTGCAATGAGGGTAAGCGGGGTGAACACCCCGCCCGGCGGGATCCGCAGCGGTCAAGACCGCACCAAGACGACGCCCTCGCCTAATCGGGGCGCTGGGTGTAGGCCCTCTGCTGGCTGTCTTTTTCCGGGTCGGAGAGCTTACGCTCATCTTCCGGCAGCGCCAGCTGCTCCTCGAGGTAGTCAGCGCGTTCCGAGATGCTCGGCTGGCCGTCCGGTCCCATGTGGAAGAAGCGGGTCAACCACCCCGGGCCGTCATCCACCGCCTCGTCCAGTTCCGCCGCCTTACGGTAGTCCGCAAGCGCCTGCTCGTGTTCACCGAGCCGGTCGTAGGCGATCCCGCGGTTGGCGTAGGCGCCGGCGAACTCCGGATCGATCAGTTCGATGAACCGGTCGTACACGTGGATGGCGCGTTCCAGCTCGCCTAGCTCAAGCAGCGTCGTGGCCTTGCCCAGGTGAGCGTAACGGTGCTCCGGCGCCTCCTCCAGCGCCCGGGTGTACTGCTCCAGGGCGCGATCGTAGCGCCGATCCTGGAGGGCGCGATCGCCGGCGATGGTCTTGACATCGCCCGGCCCCCGATCCGGTGCCACCCCCTGATACAGGGCGTAGCCCAGCGGCAGGAGCGCCGCCACGATGGCGATGGCCACCCAGGTCCGGTACCCCCGCTCGGTAATCTTGATCATTGCAACACACCTAACGTTGCCGAATTCAGGAAGAAAGAGAACACCGGCAGGATGACGGTGGCCAGCACACGGGCCCGCCGTTTCTGCCCGGCCAGTTCCTCTTCAGACAACTCCCGGTCCAGTTTCCGCTGCAGCCGCCGCACGCTCAACACCCAGATCCACTGACTGACCGGATAGAAGAGAATGACGACCAGCAGAACGACCCAGAACAGGAATTGGGTTGTGGGATCCATATCGCTCGCTCGAATGAAACCGCTTGAAGGGAGGGGCGCAGGGGGCCGGAACGACCCCCTGCGCTACCCGGTTGCAGTGGTCGATGACCACCGACCCGTTACGGACGGCTCACGTCGTAGCGGGCCTTGCCCTGATCCTCGTCGAAGAGGACCTCGATTTCCTTCTCGGGCACGGTGCTCATCTCACACTTGTAGCAGGTGAACCACATCATGTAGATACCGATCACCCACCACAGCAGCTGCCAGACCACGATGGACGGCAGGCCGAGGAACCACCAGGTATCGGGGTTGGTCGGATCACCGAAGACCCAGTTGCCCAGCAGGGCGCCCGGACCGAAGGCGAAGATCCACCAGCCGATGACGATGGTGAAGGCGATCGGGATCAGGTGGCGCTTCTCGGCCGGCAGTGACGCATGCTCGCGAAGGAAGGCGTGCACCGTCATGCGGTGATCGTAGTCTTCCTTGTTGTTCTGCGTCATCGCCGAGACGACCACGGCCACCAGGGCGTTAAGCACCAGGCCCCACCCGGCAGAGTGGATGGTCAGCGGCCAACGGCCCCAGGGCACGTCGACGCCCGCCGCCGCCAGCAGGTCGATGCCGATGTTCTCGGTCATCAGCACGGCAACGATGCCAACGCCCAGCCCCCAGACCACACCCGGACGGGTAAGCCAGGGGAAGAAGCAGATGGCGGCCAGCGGCACCCACATCTGCGTACCCATGGCGGTGGCCAGACCGCCGAGCAGCACCAGGGCGTCGGTGGTCACCGTCGCCACGGTCAGGGCCGCAAGCACCAGGATGGTGACGAAGACCCGGCCCGCCACCACCTGGGCCTGGTTGCTGGCACTGGGCATGATGTAGCGACGCAGCAGGTCACGGGTAAACATGCCACTGGTGGTGGACATGTACGCCGCGCCGGTGGACTGCATGGCCGCCAGGGCACAGACCGCCAGCAGGGCCGCCAGCCACGGCGCCGCCGCCTCCAGCATGTTCAGCAGCTGGGGCACAAGCTCGCTGTCACCGCCCCGATCCAGGGACAGGTCCAGCCAGGCCCGCTCGAGATCGCCCGGCAGAGCTGCCAGCCAGTCCGGATCCATGTTGCGCGGATCCTCACCGATGGACAGCGCCGCCAGACCGGCCGCGATGACCTGCTCGACCTCCTGACGACTGAGTTCCGGATGCTCGGCCTGGATCATGCCGCGCTGCATGACCGCGGTGGGTACCAGCGGGCTGAGATCCATGCCGTCCAGGGACTCGCCGGCGTCCAGGCGCTCGCGCACCTCGTCCACCAGCCCTTGGTGCTCCTCGGAGGCCTCGAACAGCGTCCGGTACTCGGCCAGCTGCTCACCGTGCTCGTCGGAGAAGATGTCCTTGGCGAACTCGGTGTTGGCCCCCAGGCCGTGGGTGGCCATCGCCTGGATCGCCAGGAAGGTGAACATCAGGGCACCGACGCCCACCGGGGACATCCAGGTCTGTTGCGGCGCAAACGGACGCGGGTTCTGGTTCGAGAACGCCCACATGGTGAACGACGGGGAGGCCATGATGCCGCCCAGCGCCAGCATGTAGGTGATGTTCATGACGCCGGTCCAGACACCGCCCTGGGCGTTGGCCGCGGCACCGACCCACTGGATGGCACCCGGGATGGCGACATAGCCACTGGCACCGCTATCCCCCGGCACCATGCCCGGCGAGACCTCACCCGCACCACCGGTGGCGGTCTCCCACTCGACCAGGCCGGCAATCACGTGCGTGAAGTTGTTCCAGCCGCCGATGTAGTAGAGCGTCACGACGCCGATGACGAAGATGCCCACAATGAGCAAAACAGCCTGCGCCGCGTCCACGTACGCCACGGCGCGCAGACCGCCCGAGGCCACGTAGAACAGCACCACCGCGGACAGCAGCCACATGCCGATCTCGACGCCCATCCAGCCGTCGGTGAGCACGTGGAACAGGAAGCCCGAGGCGCGCAGCTGAATCCCCAGGTACGGCACTGCGAAGATCAGCGCCACAATGAGGATCAGGATGCGGATCGAGTCCGTCCGGAAGTAGTCCGCGAACATCTCGCCCGGCGTGACGTAACCCCAACGCTTGCCAATCATCCATTGGCGCTTGAGGAACAGCATGCCGGTGAACGGGATGCAGATGGAGTAGAACGAGGCGTAGGCGTACTGCAGGCCGTCCTCGTAGATCAGGCCCGGGTGTCCTACGAACGTCCACCCTGAGAACGATGTGGCCGTTGCCGCCAGTATGAAGACCCACATACTGACGGAGCGCCCGGCCACGAAGTAGTCGCTGGCTGTGCGCGACCAAAGGTATCCCTTGATACCCCAGAAGATGCAGTAGCCCCAGTACAGGCCTACAAACACCAACAGCCATATGGCCATAGCTGACATTCGTGTCTCCCCCTCACATTTCTTGAGTTATGAGGTGTTGCAATCCCCCCGCAGGGGTCGGCGGTCTCTAGCGAAAACCGTGCCACCCGCCCCAGAGCGCTTAACCCACTGATGGGCCTTGGCCCCGCAGCACGACCATGCGTCCACGCGTTACCTTCGGTAACAAGCCACGTTCCCAGGGGTAACACCAGTGGGTAACACCCGCGCAGCGGTTTGTCTCTGCCGCCGGGGTTGGGCATGATCAAAGCGAGCAGACCCCCGCACAGGAGAAGCGCCGATGGCCGCCGGAGCGAACAGCCCCGGGGAGCAAAACCCGTCCGCCGACACGCTGGACGTCGGTCGCCTGGCCGAGAACGAGGTCTTCCGCAACCTTGATGAACAGTTACTGCGCGCACTGCTGGCGCGTGGCAGGGTTCATCACCTGGAAAGCGGCGACGTGCTCTTCCACCTCGGCGACCCGGACCGCGACACCCTCTATATTCTCTACGAGGGGCGGGTCGAGCTGCGCGACGCCCACAACGTGGTCACCGTCCGCGAGCCGGTGACCCTGCTCGGGCTGTCGAGCTACTTCGACGACGAGCCCTACACCCTCACCGCCCGGGCCACCCGGCCGTCGCTGGTGGTCGGCATCCCCTTCGAGGATGTGCGCACCCTCGAGCGCGAACACCCGCCCCTGGCCGACGCCTTGAGCCGCATTATCGCCGACCGGATCCGCGCCAACTCCTGGCAGCATCGCGGCAGCCCCACCGGTGCCCTGTCGCAGCCGGCGCGCACCGCCATGTCCACGCCGCTGACCTACCAGCAGCCGGACTGCAGCCTGGGCGAAGCCTTCCGCTTCATGGACGAACGCAAGATCGGCAGCATCGGCGTGCTCGACGAGGCCGGCGGTCTGGTCGGCCTGGCCACGCTGCGCACCATCGGTCGCGCCATCTTCACCCGGGGGCTGACCCCCGAAGCCTCCATCGTCGAGGCCGCCGAGCGGATCACCGCCATCGGCCCCGAGACGCCGCTATCCGAGGCCAAGGACATCCAGGCGCGGGAGAACGTCAAGTACCTGGTGGTCATGGACGGCACACGGCCGGTGGGCATGCTCTCGCAGTCGAACATGCTCCAGGCGATCATGGCCCAGCAGACCGTCATGCGCGAGCGCATCAACCGGGCCACCAGCATGTCGGAGCTGCAGCAACTCGCCGGCGAGGTGGGTTACGTGGCGCGCGAAGCCTGGAACAACAACCGCGAGGCCAGCCGCGCCACCTATCTACTGAGCGAATTCCACCTGCAGCTCCAGCGCCGCTGCATCGACCTGGTGGTGGATGAACTCCGCAGCGAAGGCTGGGGCGAGGCGCCGCGTCCCTACGCCCTGCTGATCCTCGGTTCGCTGGCGCGCCGCGAGGCGCTGATCAACCCGGACCAGGACAACGCCATGATCATCGGCGACTGTCCCCGGGGCGGCGACGACCCCCGCCCCCTGGACGAAACCGAGGCGGAGTGGTTCGCCACCTTCGCCGAGCGAGTGAACATCCGCCTCGACGAGCTCGGCTACGAGTGGTGCAAGGGCGATATCATGGCCCGCAACCCGGAGTACCGTCACCCGCTGGAGCGCTGGCGGCAACAGTTCCGCTACATGGCCCGGCACCCGAACAGCACCTCGGCGCGCTGGTGCAACATCTTCCTCGACTTCGAGCTGCTCTACGGCGAACAGGGCCTGGTGACCGAGCTCTGGGACTTCGTCCTGGCCACCCTCAAGGAACAGCCCAAGCTATTGCGCTTTATGACCGGTGATGACGCCGAGGGCCAGCCGGCGGTGGGGCTGTTCAACCGGCTGATCCGCTCGCGCCGCGGCGACAATGGCAACGGCTGCGTGGACATCAAGCGCAAGGGGCTGCGCATCATCGCCAACGGGGCGCGCATCTATGCCCTTTCGGCCAGTGTGCGCGAAACCAACACCGTGGCCCGGCTCAAGGGCCTTCGCCGCGAGGGCGTGCTGACCAGCGAGATGGTCGACTCGGTCCTCACCGGCCACGAAGAGCTGCTCGATCTGCTGCTGACCCACCAGATCGAACAGCATCAGGCGGGCACCGCTCCGGACAAGTACATCGACCCCGAGGAGCTGGACGACCTGACCCGCCAGTCCCTGGCGACGAGCATGAAAGCGGTCAAGCGCTTCCAGGACCGCGTACAAGGCGTCTTCGGCCTTTAGAATAAGGGCGTGCGCCGCCGACGCCAGGCGTGTCGACGGCGACCGAGATCCGGCCCAATAACCGAGAGGAGGCGGCCACGAAGATGAGCCAAGAGATCCTGATCGTGGACGATGAGGACAACATCGTCCTGTCCCTGGAGTTCCTGATGAAGCAGGCCGGTTTCGAGGTGCGCACCGCCCAGGACGGCGAGCAGGCCATCGAAGCCCTCGAGGCACGCATCCCGGACCTGGTCCTGCTCGACGTGATGATGCCCCGCAAGGACGGCTACGAGGTCTGCCAGGAGATCCGTCAGCGCAGCGAGTGGGCGCACCTGCCGGTGGTCATGCTGACCGCCAAGGGACGTGACGTGGAGCGCGAGAAAGGACTGGCCATGGGCGCCGACGACTACATCACCAAACCGTTCTCAACCCAGGAGGTGGTGGAAACGGTCCAGCACATCCTCGCCAACGGGGCACAGTAATGGCCAGCGCCATGGCACGTCGCCGGTTGAAATTCTGGGCACCGGCGCTGGTCCTGCTGCTGCTGATCGCCGCTGCCCTGGCCACCGTCGGCTACCTGACCCTGGGACACGTTCCCGAGGGACCGGAGCGCGCCAATGCGCTGCTCGCCCTGGGAGGCGCCGGCGCGGTGCTCATCGGCGCCACCGTGGCCATCTGGATCCTCCTGGACGCCACCGTCATCCGCCCCCTGGGCGCGCTGGCCCGCGGGGCGTCGATCATGGCCCACTCGAACCCGGCCCACGAACTGGAGATCCCGAGCATGCACCTGCTCGGCGAGCTCCCGGAGAGCCTACAGACGCTGGGCAGCAACCTCTATGAGACCCGGCGCGAAGTGGCCAAGGCCCTGGGCTCCGGCGCCCAGGGGGTCGAGAACCAGAAGACGCGGCTGGAGATCGTTCTGCGCGAGATCCAGCAGGGGGTCATCGTCTGCGACACCGAGGGCCGGGTGCTGCTCTACAACCCGGCCGCCGGCGAGATCCTGCGCAGTGATGCACTGGGTCTGGGGCGCTCCATCTACGACGTGCTGGCCCGCTCGGCGGTGGACCACACCCTGGAGATGCTCCAACACCGCCTGGCCATCGCCGACGACCACACCGTGGCGGAAAACCGCGCCGAATTCGTCTGCGCGACGGTGGATGACGGCGCCCTGCTGCACTGCCGGATGAGCCTGCTCCCCTCCTCCAGCCCCCTGCGCTCGGGGTTCGTGCTGACCATCGAGGACATCACCCGCAAGATTGAAGGCGTAGCCCGCCGCGACCACGCCCTGCGCACCGCCGTGGAGGCCCTGCGCCCGCCGCTGGCGAACCTGCGCGCCGCCGCCGAGAGCCTCGGCCAGGGCGACGAGGCCATGGCCCGCGAGCAGCGCCAGTCGTTCGAGACGCTCATGGTCCACGAAAGCCGGGAGCTGAGCCGACGCTTCGAGCGCATGGCCCGGGAGACCCACCGACTCGTCTCGGCCCCCTGGACCATGGCGGACATCAGCAGCGCGGACCTATTGGCCAGCGTCCTGCGCCGCCACCCGGAGGGATTGCCGAAGGTCGAGGTGGTCGGCATCCCGCTGTGGATGCACGCCGAGAGCCACTCCATCGGCCTGGTACTGGAGCACATGCTGCGCCACCTGCGCGGCGAACTCGGCATCGAGCAGATCCGCGCCGAGCCCCTGATGGGGGATCAGCGGGTGTATCTGGATCTCTCCTGGCAGGGCCCACCGATCCCGCCGGATCAGCTCGAGACGTGGCTGGACGAGGAGCTGCCCGAGGCCACCGGGCAACTGACCCCGCGCGGGGTGCTGGAGCGCCACGACAGCGTCGCCTGGAGCCAGATACAACCTCGCTGCGAAGGACGCGCCCTGCTGCGCATCCCGGTGCCGCTATCGCGGCGCCAGTGGGAGCAGCCCGGCGAGCGCCTGCCACCGCGGCCGGAGTTCTACGACTTCTCGCTGGCCGACCAGGCCGCCGATCAGGGCGAGCTGCTCGATCGCCCCCTGGCCCAGCTATCATTCGTCATCTTCGATACCGAGACCACCGGACTGGCCCCCTCGGAAGGCGACGAGATCATCTCCATCGCCGGGGTACGCATGGTCAATGGCCGCATCCTCGAGGGCGAGTGCTTCGAGCAGCTGGTCAACCCCGGGCGGCCGATCCCCAAAGCGTCGATCAAGTTCCACGGCATCCGCGACGAGATGGTCGCCGACAAGCCGGGGATCGCCACGGTGCTGCCGCAGTTCAGCGCCTTCGTCGGCGATTCCGTGCTGGTCGCCCATAACGCCGCCTTCGACATGAAGTTCATCCGCCTCAAGGAAGGTCAGTGCGGCCTGAAGTTCGAAAACCCGGTGCTCGACACCCTGCTGCTGTCGGTCTTCCTGCACGATCACACCCCTGAGCACACCCTGGAGGCCATCGCCAACCGCCTGGGGGTGGAGATCAGCGGCCGCCACACGGCGCTGGGCGACACCCTGGTCACCGGCGAGATCTTCGCGCAGATGCTGCCGCTGCTCGAGGAGCGCGGCGTCACCACCCTGCGCGATGCGATCAACGCCTCCGAACAGATGGTCGAGGTCCGCAAGCAGCAGGCCCAGTTCTAACGTGACGGGACGGCGCAGTGAACGACTCATCGCCCTGGCCCTGCTGGGGATGGTGCTGTTCAACTATCCGGTGCTATCGCTGTTCGCAGTGGACGGCAAGGTGCTGGGGATGCCGGTGTTCTACGCCTACTTCTTCACCGTCTGGGCCGGCCTGATCGCGGCGGTGGCCCGGCTCAACCGGGCCACCGCCCAGGGGTAAGCGCGGTGCTGCCGGCGTGGACCATCCTGCTGGTTTCGGCGCTCTACGTCGGGCTCCTGTTCGCCGTCGCCTATACGGCGGACAAGCTCGGCGATCGCGGCCTGTCGCTGGTCAACAACCCGTACGTCTACACCCTGTCCATCGCCGTCTACTGCACGGCCTGGACCTTCTACGGCAGCGTCGGCCTGGCGGCCGAACAAGGGCTGGCCTTCCTGACCATCTACCTCGGCCCGACCCTGATGGCCATCGTCTGGTGGGTGGTGCTGCGCAAGATCGTGCGCATCAGCAAGCTCTACCGGCTCACCTCCATCGCCGATTTCATCGCCGCCCGTTACGGCAAGAGCATGCTCCTCGGCGGCCTGGCGGCATTCATCGCCCTAGTCGGCACCACCCCGTACATCGCGCTGCAACTCCAGGCGGTCTCCTCGAGCTTCGACGTCCTGCTCCATTTCCCGGACATGGAGGCGGTCCAGGCGGGCAGTGCCGGGCTTCTGGACGACAAGGCGCTCTACGTGGCGGCCCTCCTGGCCCTGTTCACCATCCTCTTCGGCACCCGCCACATCGACGCCACCGAACGCCTGGAGGGCATGGTGGTGGCGGTGGCCTTCGAGTCGGTGGTCAAGCTGGTCGCCTTCCTGGCGGTCGGGATCTTCGTCACCTTCGTCCTCTTTGCCGGGCCCGTGGAGCTCTTCCGCGAGGCAGCGGCCTCGCCGGCCATCGCGGAGCTCGGCCTGCTCACCGGACTACCCGGCGGCTACCAGAACTGGATCGCCATGCTGGCGCTCTCGGCCCTGGCGATCCTCTTCCTGCCGCGGCAATGGCAGGTCAGCGTGGTGGAGAACGTCAACGAGGACCACATCCGCACGGCCTCCTGGCTCTTCCCGCTCTATCTACTGGTCATCAACCTGTTCGTCCTGCCCGTGGCCCTGGCGGGGCTGCTGTTCTTCGGCGACGAGATCCCCGGCGACGACTACGTGCTGGCCCTGCCCCTGGCCGTCGATCAGGGGCTGCTCGGCCTGCTGGTCTACATCGGCGGCTTCTCGGCGGCCACCGGCATGGTGATCGTCGCCACCATCGCCGTGGCCATCATGGTCAGCAATGACATTGTGACCCCGGCGCTGCTGCGCCTGCGCCGCTTTCACGCCCGGGGGCGCCACGATCTGTCGAGGCTGATCGTCACCATCCGGCGCCTGGTGATCTGCGCGATCCTCGCCCTCGGCTACGCCTACTACCTGCTCATCGCCGACACCCACGCCCTGGTCTCCATCGGGCTGATCTCCTTTGCCGCGGTGGCGCAGTTCGCGCCGGCGGTCCTGCTCGGGCTGTTCTGGAAGGGGGCGAGCCGGCGCGGCGCCCTGGCCGGGCTGGTGGCCGGGTTCCTGCTCTGGGCGTACACCCTGCTGCTGCCTTCGCTGGCCGAGGCGGGGCTGCTCGGCGAGCGGCTGCTCACCGACGGCCCGTGGGGCATTGAATGGCTGCACCCCTACGGCCTGTTCGGTATGGAGGGCATGGACCCCATCGCCCACGCCTTCTTCTGGACCCTGCTGGCCAACCTCGGGCTGCTCCTCGGTGTCTCGCTGTTCGATCGCCAGGGCGACATGGAACGCATCCAGGCCACGCTGTTCGTCGACGTCTTCCTGCGCTCGGAGCGCGACGCCCGCTTCTGGGAGGGCACCGCCACCGTCGGCGACTTGCAGGACCTGCTCGGCCGCTTCCTCGGCCCGGAGCGGGCCGCCGGGGTCATCCGTGAGTACGGCGCCCACCGCGGACGTCCGCTGGATGAGGCCGAGCAGGCACAGCCCGAGCTGGTCAATCAGGTCGAGCGCCTGCTCGCCGGCTCCATCGGCTCCGCCTCGGCCCGGGTGATGGTGGCCTCCATCGTCAAGGGCGAGGCGCTCTCCTACGAGGGGGTCATGGAGATCCTCGACGCCACCTCGCGGGCCATCGAGTACTCGCGGCGGCTGGAGGAGAAATCCCACGCCCTGGAGAGCGCCACCGAGGAGCTGCGCGCCGCCAACGAGCGGCTCAAGGAGCTGGACCAGCTCAAGGACGAGTTCGTCTCCATGGTCAGCCACGAGCTGCGCACGCCGCTGACCTCGATCCGCGCCTTCGGCGAGATCCTACTCAACAACCCGGAGATGGACGCCGATCAGCGCCGCGAGTTCCTGGAGGTGGTCGTCCGCGAGAGCGAGCGGCTGACCCGGCTGATCAACCAGGTACTGGACCTGTCCAAGATCGAGAGCGGCTCGGCCCAGTGGCAGCTGGAGGACGTGGATCTCTCGCGCCTGGCCCGGGAGGCGGCGGAGTCCACCCAGCAGCTGTTCACCGACCGGCAGACGCAGCTGCACATCGAGATCGCCAGCGACGACAACGCCATCAAGGGCGATCCGGACCGCCTGATGCAACTGATCATCAACCTCCTGTCCAACGCCGCCAAGTTCACCGAGCCCGGCGAGGGGCAGGTGTGGCTGCGCCTGGAGAAGGGCCGCGGCGACACCCTGCGCCTGTCGGTCACGGATAACGGACCGGGGATCAGTGCCGAGGATCAGCGGCGGATCTTCGACAAGTTCCACCAGATCTCTCAGCAGCAGGCCGGCAAGCCCAAGGGCAGCGGCCTGGGGCTGGCCATCTGCCGGCTGATCGCCGACGCCCACTGGGGCACGCTCTGGGTCGACAGCGAGCCCGGCGCCGGCGCCAGCTTCGTCTGCAAGCTGCCCCGCGCCGGCGGCGAGCACTGCAACGTCACCGGGTACGTGGCGTTCTCCGAGCGCGGCCCGGCACCCCCTGAGGAGGAGCCGTCGTGACCCGCCCCGAGGCCGCCGCCTTCCGACCCGCCTGGTGGCTGCCCGGCCGCCACGCCCAGACCGTCTTCCCGGCGCTGCTGCGCACCCCGCCCCGGCCGCCGCTGACCCCGGAGGTCTTCGAACTGCCCGACGGCGACTTCCTGGAGCTGGCCTGGGGACCGCCCGGCCAGGGGCTCGCGATCATCGGCCACGGGCTCGGGGGGAGCAGCGACTCGGCCTACGTCCGCGGGGTGGTGGCCGAGCTGGCCCGACGCGGCATCGGCTCGGTGGTGATGCAGTCGCGGGGGGCCGGGCGGCACCCCAACCGCCATCGGCGTTCGTACCACGCGGCCGCCTGGGACGATCTGGAGGCCGTGGTCGCCGGCCTGGCCGAGCGCGACCCCCACCGCCCCCTGGCGGTGGTGGGTTTCTCGCTGAGCGGCTCGATGCTGCTCAACTGGCTGGCCGAGCGCGGTGACACCCCGGTGGCACGGGCGGTGGCCGTCTCGGTGCCGTTCGAGCTGGACCGCTGCGCCGACGCCCTGGAGCGGGGCTTCGCGCGTGTCTACCAGGCGTACCTGCTGCGCCGGTTGCGGGTCATGGCCGCGAACAAGTTTGCCGCCCGGGACGACAGCCCCGTCCCGGCGGAGCGGATCCGGCGCATCCGCCGCCTGCGCGAGTTCGACAACCTGCTCACCGCGCCCCTGCACGGCTTCCGCGACAGCGCCGACTACTACCGGCGCGCCAGCTGCCGGCAGCGGCTCAGCGCCATCCGCCAGCCGACCGCCCTCCTCCACGCCGCGGACGACCCCTTCGTGCCGCCGGAGACGATCGCGGAGACCGCCGAGCTCGGCCCGGGTGTCACCCTGGAGCTGCAGCGCCACGGCGGGCACGTCGGTTTCGTCGAGGGGCGCCAGCCCGGACGCCCGGGCTACTGGCTGGACGGGCGGATTGCCGACCTCCTCGAGGCGGCCCTGGGCAACCCGCCCGCCGGCGGCTAGCCCGGCACCCGGCTCAAAAGCGCAGGGTGCCGGTCACCCGAACGTCCCGGCCGGGCTCGTCGCGAATCTGCCACTCGTCGTTCTCCTCCACCGCCAGGGAGGTGTGCTCGGCGTACTGCTCGTCGAAGAGGTTGTTCACCGCCAGCGCCAGGGTCAGGCGGTCGTCGGCCCACGGCTGCCACTCGGCCTGCACGTCGTGGAGTTGGTAGCCGTCGCGCTCCGGCTCGTCGTCGGGGACGTCGGTGTGATCCCCCACCCAGGTGAGCGTGTAGCCCAGGGTCAGGGTCTCGTGGGCCGCCCAGCGCTGATCGAAGACCAGACGGTCACCGCCGCCCCCACCCAGGCGCCGGATCACCCCCACCGGGTCGCCGTCGTCGTCCACGGCCTCGGCGCTGAGGAACGAAAGCCGGGCGTCGTAGGGGCCCACGCCCCAGGCGGCGCGCAGTTCGTAGCCGCGCAGGCGGACCGGATCGGGGCGGTTGCGGACGCCCCCAACCAGCGGGGCGTCCTCATCCCAGAACGCGTCATGTCGCCTATCGGGCGGCAGGTTGTGCTGGTGCGGTGTGCCCCACGGGTCATCCCGCTCAACACTGTTTTTGATCCGCGTCTCGAAGAGCGTCGCCTCGAAGTCGAAGCGGTCCCGGGCCGTGATCAGATCCCGCCCCTGGTAGCGCAGGCCGCCCTCGCGCCGGCGGGACTCCTCGGCCTCGAACGGCTCGCCGTCATTCAGATTGGTCTCTTCGTCGTCGATGTAGGCCAGCCAGCCGATCGGCAGGATCCCGGCGCCACTGACCGCCTCGCCGTAGCCGGCGAAGGCGGTCCACCCGGCAGTCAGGTCGTACTCCGCACTGAAGTTGGGCGAGACGGCATCGCCTTGGAGGGTCTCCTCCTGCAGGTCGGTGACATAGTCGTCGTAACGCAGCCCGGCGGAGAGGCGCAACCGCTCCCAGGCCATGCGGTTCTGCACGAAGGCGCCGAAGTTGCGCGACTGGTGACTGAGCCTCGAGCCGCCTCCGTGGGGGTCGCTGCGCCCGTCCTCGGTGTAGTAGTCGAAACCGGCGGTGAGCCGGTGACGGGTCGGCCCGGCGTCCAGGGTGAAGGTGTTGCGCAGGTCGCCGCCTTGCTCGACGGCGCGGGTGGTGGTGTTGTCGTCCTGGCGTTCCAGGCGGTTGTCGTTGCGGTAGACCCGGGCCTGCCAGTCCACGTGGGGGTCGGCCGGGCGGTAGCGGTGCTCGGCGGTCCAGGTGTCGCGGCGCTGCTCCTGGCCCACCGGGTCTTGGCGTGTCGTCTCGCTCGGATCACCGAAGTCACTGCCCCAGGAGCCGTAATGGTGATCCCCCTCGAAGGTGTTGCGCTGCACGCCGAGACGCAGCTGATGGCCCGATGCCGGCACGCGGCTGATGCGCGCCAGGTAGTCGCGATCGCGCCCGCCGGAGTACGGCATGGTGTCGCCGCCGCCGACCCGGTAGTCGTCCCGGTTGACCGCACCGATATGGGCCAGGGCGCCCCAGTCGCCGCCCAGCCGGCCGAAGGCGGTGGCCGAGCCGCGCTCGGCCTCGTCGGCGCTGGCGTAGCCGGCGCGCAGGCGGGCCCCAGTCTCTTCGTCGGGGTCGAGCAGATCCTGGGCGTCCACCGTCTCGAAGCGCACCGAACCGCCCAGCGCACCGGGGCCCTGGTCCGCCGCCGGACGCGGGTCGAGATCGGCCGCCCGCAGCAGATCCGGGTCCAGACCGGTGAGGCCGCCGCGGTGCTGGTGGAGGTCCCGCCCCTGGCGGGCCCCGTCCACGGTGACGTTGAGGTTGTTGGACTCGACACCGCGCAGGTAGAGCCGCTGCGCGTTGCGGCTGCCACCGCCGACCCCGGCCGAGGCCTCGCCGCGGAAGATCTCGGCGCTGCTCGAGGCCTGGCGGCGCTGCAGGGCTTCGCTGGCCACGCCGCGGCCCAGGGGATCGCCGCCGGCCTCGATGCGCACCGGCGAGAGGCTGGTGGAGGACGCGTGCTCATCGCCCTCCTCCGCGGCCCCGGCCGGTACCGAGACCGCCGCAGCCAGCAGGGCGCCTAACAGGCGCACAGCCGTTGGTTCATGGGTGTTCATGGTCAGCGCTCCTCGTCTTGCGACGGGCGCTGGCGACTTCTGCTGGGGGAGGCCCGACGACGAAACGCCGCCGCGCCAGAAGGCGGGTCAGACCGACTGTTGCCCCCCAGGCGCGCCGCCCGCACGCCGTTTCATGGGTTGCTGTGGGCCGGTCTCCGGGCTCGTGGGGGGCGCTGGACGCGCCGGTGCGGACCGCCTTCCCACGAGGGCCGCCGGATGACGGCTGTCTCGCAGTGGCCTGTGATCCGCAGGCCCCACCTACCGTTGCGGGGGCAGCGCCGGCTTCACTGCAGCGAGGCAGCTGGACCGGACTTCCCGTTTAACCCGCCGACGATCCGATCTCGCCGACGGGCACCCACATCGAAGGGGCGGAGTCTAGGCGGGCCGAACGGGCGGTTGCAAATCGATGAGCCGGACAGTTCGTCGCAGCAGACAGTCCTCGTACCCCCGTCGGGGAGGAACCACGGACGGGACGAGCGCCTAGGTCGACGGCCGCGCAGGTACGCCCAGCGCCTTTAACCAGCCCGGCTCGAGGGCCTGCTCCAGGGTGTCGGCGAGCCGGTCCAGCTCCGCCTCGATGCGCGCCTGCTCGTCGCCGCCCTCGCCCTCCAGGGCGAACCACTCCACCAGCAGGGCACGGCGGAACGGTCCGCTGTCGAACAGCCGGTGGAGGTAGCTGCCGAGCACGCGACCGTCATCGGAGCGCGCCACGAAGGGGAAGAGCCCCTCTTGGGCGCCGGTTACGCCGTGGTGGATCTCGTAGCCGGTGACCGCCACGGGCGCCGGCCACTCGGCGTGGCCGTGCACCTCGGCGAGCTGCTTGGTCGGCGCCAGACGGGTGTGCACCGGCAGCAGACCCAGCCCCGGTGCGCTGCCGCCGCCCTCGACGCCTTCCGGGTCTTCGATGCCCTCGCCGAGCATCTGCAGCCCGCCGCAGAGGCCGACCACCCGACCCCCATAGCGGCAGTGGCGATAGAGCGCCTCGGCCATGCCCGACTCGCGCAGCCAGGCCAGATCCGAGAAGACGTGCTTGGACCCGGGCAGGACGATGAGATCGGCGCCGTCGAGCTCCCGGGGCTGGCGGGCGAAGCGAACGTGCACCCCGGACTCGGCGTCCAGGGCGTCGAGATCGTCGTGGTTGCTCATCCGCGGATAGGCCACCGCCACCACTTGCAGGGCGCCGCCGGAGCCGCGCGGCCCGGCCATCCGGTACGGGGCATCCTCCTCGGGCAAGTGCAGATCGGGCACGGCGGGGACGACGCCGATCACCGGCACCCCGCCCCGGGCCTCCAGCTGGGCTGGCGCCTCGCCGAGGAGTTCGGGGCTACCGCGGAAACGGTTGATGATCAGCGCCTCCACCCGGCGCCGGTCGGCGTCGTCGAGCCACTCCAGGGTGCCGAGCAGGGAGGCGAAGACCCCGCCGCGATCGATGTCGCCGACCAGCCAGACCGGCACATCGGCCGCCTCGGCAAAGCCCATGTTGGCGATATCCCCCTGGCGCAGGTTGGGCTCCGCCGGCGAACCCGCCCCCTCCACCAGCACCACGTCGTAGGCGGCGCACAGGCGCTGGAAGGACTCGAGCACCGGCGGCAGCAGCGGCTGGCGGGCCTCGCGGAAGGCGCGCGCCTCCAGCCGCCCGGTGACGTGGCCCTGGACCACCACCTGGGCGGTGCGCTCGGCCTCGGGCTTGAGTAGCACCGGGTTCATGTCGGTGTGCGCCGGCAGCCCAGCAGCCAGGGCCTGAAGCCACTGACCGCGCCCGATCTCGCCACCGTCGGCGGTGACCGCCGCATTGTTGCTCATGTTCTGCGGCTTGAACGGCGCCACGCGGACGCCGTGGCGGGCGAGCAGCCGGCACAGCCCCGCCACCAGCGCCGTCTTGCCGGCGCCGGAGCAGGTGCCCTGGAGCATCAGGGTGCGGGCTCTCACCACTCGATCCCCGGCTGGGCGCGGACCCCGGCCTCGAAGGCGTGACGGGCCGAGGCGATCTCGCTGACCGTATCCGCGGCGTCGATCAGCGGCTGCGGGGCGTAGCGCCCGGTGACTACCACGTGCTGCCCGTAGGGCCGCCGGGACAGATCATCGAGCACCTCGCCAAGCTCCAGGTACTCGTAGCGCAGGACGGTGCACAGCTCGTCGAGCACCACCAGCGACGGGCCCTGCTCGCACAACCACCCCCGGGCAGCCCGCCAGGCTGCCTGGGCCGCCGCCACATCCCGCTCGCGATCGGCGGTCTCCCAGGTGAAGCCCTCGCCCATCACCTGCCAGTCCACCCCGGGCTGATCGCGGAAGAAGGCCTCTTCGCCGGTGGCCTGCCGTCCCTTGATGAACTGCATCACTCCGGCCGTGCGGCCGTGACCGAGGGTACGCGCGACCATCCCCAGCGCCGAGGAGCTCTTGCCCTTCCCGGAACCGGTGAGCACCAGCAGCACACCCCGATCCTGCTGGGCGCGGGACCGGCGCTCTTCCATCACCGCTCTCTTGCGCTCCATGCGCGCGGCGTGGCGTTGCGGATCCTTCGCATCTTCACGCATCGCTTCTCTCACCTCCTTACCTTCGGGGGACCACCGGGCACCGGCGGCAGATCGACGTAGCCTAACGACTGAACAGGCCGGCGACGACCTCGGGAGCCGAGGGGAAATAGGCGTGGAAGTAGGTGGCCGTCAGCGACCCGACCCGATAGACCGCCTCGGCCGGGCTGCCACTGCGCCGGGTGGTAGACTCCGCCGGCTCCAGGGCGGTCTCCAGCCGGGAGTGGTGGAAGGTGTGGCCGCGCAGCTCGCCGTCCGGTCGCGCCAGGCTCTGCAGGCCGATCCCGGTCAGGCGACCGGCCATCTCGACGCGCCCGGGCAACAGCCCAAGCATCGGGTGCGTCACCCCCTCGCCGTCCACCAGGGACTCGGCGCAGTACATCAGCCCGCCGCACTCGGCGAGGATCGGCTTGCCGGCCTGGTGGTGCGCGTGGATCGCCGCCCACAGCCCGCTGTTGGCAGCCAGGGTGGCGGCGTGGAGCTCCGGGTAACCGCCGGGTAGCCACAGGGCGTCACAGGCCGGCAGCGCAGTGTCGTGCAGCGGCGAGAACGGCACCACCTCCGCCCCCATCGCTTCGAGCAGCTCCAGATTGCCACGGTAGATGAAGGCGAAGGCCGCATCCCGGGCCACGGCGATCCGCTGACCGACCAGCCGTCGCGGCGGTGGCGGCAACGGATCGGCCTCCAGGGTGACCGCCGGGGGCAGTGCACCGAGCCCGGCATCGGCCAGCACGGCCGCTGCCGCATCCAGACGCGCATCCAGGTCGGCCACCTCGTCGGCCTGGACCAGCCCCAGATGGCGATCGGGCAGATGCATGGCGTCGTCGCGGGGCACCGCCCCCAACCAGGCCACCCCCTCGGGCAGACTGCCGGCGAGCATGCGCGCGTGGCCAGGGCTGCCCACCCGGTTGGCGATGGCGCCGATCACCTGCACATCCGCGCGGTGCCGGGCCAACCCACCGACCACGGCGCCGAAGGTCTCGGCCATGGCGCGGGCGTCGATCACCAGCGCCACCGGCAGACCGGCCAACGCCGCCAAGTCGGCACTGGAAGGGTCCCCGTCGAACAGCCCCATGGACCCCTCCACCAGCACCACGTCGGCCTCGCGGGCCGCGGCGGCCAGGCGGTCGCGGCACTCGGCAGCCCCGGTCATCCACGGGTGGAGCTGATACACCGGAGCCCCGGAGGCCCGTTCCTGGATCATCGGATCCAGGTAGTCCGGCCCGTGCTTGAACACCCGCACCCGCCGTCCGGCGTTGCGGTGCAGCCGGGCCAGGGCTGCCGTGATCATCGACTTGCCCTGCCCCGAGCCGGGCGCGGCGAGCATCAGCGCGGGCGTGCCCACGGCCGCTCCTAACGCAGGATGAGCAGCGGCGTGCTCGAACGCATGATCATGTGCGTCGTGGTACTGCCGACAAAGAACCGGCGCAGCCGCGAGTGGCCGAAGGCCCCCATGGCCATCAGGTGAATGTCCTTCTCCTTGCGGTAGTTGCACACGGTCTCATCGATGCCGCCCGGGCGGACCTCGGCGTGCACGGTATACCCGGCTTCCTCCAGCTGCTGGCGCGGCCCCAGCAGGCGCTCACGGTTGACCGCCGTATCGGCATCCACCAGCAACAGGTGCGCCTCGAGGCCCTGAAGCAGCGGGCTCTCGGTGATGCGGTCCACCACCTTCTGGGCTGCCGGGCTCCCGTCGTAGGCGATCAGGAAGCGTTCCGGCTCCCGGAAATCCAGGGGGGCAACGAGGATCGGCTTCTGCACCCGGCGGATGGTGCTCTCCAGATGGCTGCCGATGTGCTGCGCCAGGGCGTCGCCGTCCTCGCCCTGCTTGCCAAGGACCAGCAGCCGCATCTCGTCCTGGGCGTCGGCCAGCACGTCGGTAACCTCGCCGTTGCGCAGCAGCCGGCCGGGATTCTCGATGCCCTGCTCGCGGGCCCGGGCCATGGCGTCCTCCAGGATGGCACGCGCCTGTTCGCGGGCGAGTTTGCCGCGCTGCTCCTCGAGCGTAACCATCTCGTCGAGGAGATTCTCGCGCACCCCAAAGGTCAGATTGCCGCTGAGATCCCGATCGCGCTCGCCGTGCGGGTTGCGGAATGCGTGCAGAAAGGTCAGGGGCGCATCCAGCCGTTTCGCTGCCCAGACCGCATGATCACAGACGGCCGGCGACGAGCGGGACCCGTCGACACTGGCAATGACTTTGCTCATTCGTTCGGACTCCATTGCGTGCTCAGTGGCCCATCAGCCGCTCGACGGCGTCCGGCTCGTTATGGACCGCGTAGCGATCAACGATGGTGGCCGTCGCCTCATTCATGCCGACGATCTCCACCTCAACGCCTTCGCGGCGGAAGTTTATGACGACCCGGTCAAGCGCTGCCACCGACGTAATGTCCCAGAAGTGCGCCCGGGTCAGGTCGATGGTGACCGTATCCAGGTCCTCGCCGAAGTCGAAGGACTCCCGGAAGCGCTCGGCGGAGGCGAAGAAGACTTGGCCGACCACCTCGTAGCGCCGGTGCAGAGTCTGGTCATCGGGCAGCGACTGCACGTCGGAGCGGACGTACATAAAGCGACTGACCTTGTTGGCGAAGAACAGCGAGGCGAGGAGCACGCCGGTGAGCACGCCGATGGCCAGATTGTGGGTGAACACGGTCACGCCCACCATGCTGACCATGACGATGTTGGTACTCAGCGGGTGGTCCTTCATATCGCGAAGCGACCGCCAACTAAAGGTACCGATGGCCACCATGATCATCACGGCAACCAGGGCGGCCATGGGGATCATCTCCAGCAGCGGGGTGAGGAAGACCACCAGGACCAGCAGGACGACACCGGCCACCAGCGAGGACAGCCGCCCCCGGCCACCGGATTTCACATTGATGATGGACTGACCGATCATCGCGCAGCCGGCCATGCCGCCCACACTACCGGCGGCGATGTTGGCAATGCCCTGCCCCTTGCACTCGCGGTCGCGGTCCGTCTCCGTATCGGTCAGGTTGTCGACGATCCCCTGGGTCATCATCGACTCGAGCAGCCCCACCACGGTCAGCGCCAAGGCATAAGGCAGGACGATCCACAACGTCTCTAGGTTCAACGGGACGTCGGGCCAGAGGAAGACCGGCAGGGTATCCGGCAACTTGCCCATATCACCGACGGTGGGGACGTCCATACCGAGGAACCAGGCGATCGTGGTCAGCACCACGATGGTGACCAGCGGCGACGGCACCAGCCGCGTCAGGTAGGGGAGCAGATAGATCAGCGCCAGGCCACCGGCGACCATGGGGTACACCGCCCAGGGGACATCGATCAGCTCGGGTAGCTGCGCCATGAAGATGAGGATCGCCAGGGCGTTCACGAACCCGGTCATCACCGAGTTGGAGATAAAGCGCATCAACTGCCCGACCCGCAGGTAGCCGGCGATGATCTGCAGCACGCCGGTCAGCAGCGTAGCGAACAGCAGGTACTCCAGCCCGTGGTCCTTGACCAGGGTGATCATCAGCAGCGCCATCGCCGCCGTCGCCCCGGAGATCATGCCGGGCCGGCCGCCGGTGAAGGCGATCACCACGGCGATGCAGAACGAGGCGTAGAGCCCCACCTGCGGGTCGACGCCCGCCATGATCGAAAAGGCAATCGCCTCAGGGATCAACGCCAGCGCAACGATGATGCCCGCCAGCACGTCGGCCCGCACGTTGCCGAACCACTCCCGTTGAATCCGATCCCAGTTCATCACTTCCCCTGATTGCGTGAAGCCAATGGCCCGATGGTGGCGAGCTGCCCATGAGGACATGACTGCCGTGCGGCGCCGAAGAGACGGCGCGCTCAGGACAGCAATGTGCTCGTAAAGGGAGACCCAGGCCGAGAAGAGACCGGGGCGAAGCCTACGCAGTGAAGCATCGGCCGCCGGCCGCGAAGGGTGCGGATCCTAGCAGACCATTGAAGGAAATGATAGTGAGAGCCCTCAGGATCAGGTGCCCGCGGATTGACGCCGGGCAACCATCAACCCGATACTTGCGAGCGCTCCCGCGATCTCTAACCGGTTGGCCAAGCGGGGCAGGAGGCAAGCGTGAATCGCGTGATCTTCAACCAGAAAGGCGGGGTGGGCAAATCCACCATCACCTGCAATCTGGCCGCCATCAGTGCTGCCAGCGGGTTACGGACCCTGGTGGTCGACTCCGATCCGCAGGGCAACTCCTCGCAGTACCTGCTCGGCGGTGCCGCAGAGACCTGCGAACACACCATCGCCGACTTCTACGCCTCGACGCTGGGCTTCCGGCTCGGGCCACGCAAGCCCGCCGACCTGGATCAGTTCATCACCGAGACCCCGTTCGAGAACCTCTCCATCCTGCCGGCCAACCGGGAGCTGGAGGCACTGCAGAATAAGCTGGAGGCGCGCTACAAGATCTACAAGCTGCGCGACGCCCTCTCCAGCCTGCAGACCCCCTTCGATGCCATCTACATCGACACCCCGCCGGCGCTGAACTTCTTCAGCCGCTCGGCACTGATCGCCGCACAGCGCTGCCTGATCCCCTTCGATTGCGACGACTTCTCCCGTCGAGCGCTCTACGAGCTGGTCGAGCACCTGGAGGAGATCCGCGAGGATCACAACGAGGCGTTGCGGGTCGAGGGGATCGTGGTGAATCAGTTCCAGCCCAGCGCCAACCTCCCCCGGCAGCTGGTCGAGGAGCTGATCAATGAGGAACTGCCCATCCTCGCCCCGCACCTGAACAGCTCCGTCAAGGTCCGCGAGTCGCACCAGAACGCCCAGCCGCTGATCCACTGGGCGCCAAAGCACAAGCTGACCGGGCAGTTCCGCGAGCTCTACGAGAACCTCAACGGCGCGACCGTCACCTCCTAGCCCGCCCGACGCTCAACCCTGCGACGGGCGGCGGGCCAGGATGCGGTCGAGTTCGTTGGCAAAGGCCTGCCGATCGCGCTGGCTCAGGGCGGCCGACCCCCCGGTATCCACGCCGCTGGCGCGCAGGGTATCCATGAAGTCACGCATGTTCAGCCGCTCACGGATGGTCTCCGGCGTATAGCGCTCACCGCGGGGGTTGAGGGCCTGCGCGCCGGCCTCGATGACCTCGGCGGCCAGCGGGATATCGCCGGTGATCACCAGGTCCCCGGCCGCTACCCGGCGGACGATCTCATGGTCCGCCACATCGAACCCAGCCGCCACCTGAACGGAGCGGATGACCGGCGACGGCGGGACGCGGATCGGGTGATTGGCCACCAGGGTCAGTTCCACCCCGGTGCGCTGGGCGGCGCGAAAGAGGATCTCCTTGATGGCTCCCGGACAGGCGTCCGCGTCGACCCAGATTCTCATGATGCGCCCCCAGATTGCCTCGGTAACGGTCTCAGCGCGACGGCCGCTGATCAGCCACCGAGCCGTCGCTGCGTCACAGCGTAACCGATCGCCACCGCTCCCAGGCAGAGGACCGTGGTGGCCAGCACGTTGGCGCCGGCCCACGCGGGGGCCCGTTCCAGGAGCGCCAGGGTCTCCAGGTTGAAGATCGAGAACGTGGTAAACCCGCCGCAGAAGCCGTTCACGGCGAACTGCCGCCAGTGGACGGGTAACGCCCGCTCGCCCGGATCCGACGCCGCCCAGGCGGCCACGATACCGATCAACAGCGAGCCGATCGTGTTCACCAACAGCGTGCCCCAGGGGAAGGCGACCCAGCCGGCCGCCACCATGACCCCATCGACGCCGTAGCGGCTCACCCCGCCCAGCGCGCTGCCGGCGGCCACCCAGAGGGTGATCCTCATACGCCGCCCCCCGGGATCAACGCACCCGCCTGCAGCCCGAGCCAGGCGCCGGACAGAGTCAGCGCCAGGGTGGCGAAGACGTTACCGACCGCCCGGGGCCAGCCCCCGGCCTGAACAAGGGTGAAGGTCTGCAGGGCGAAGGAGGAGACCGTGGTGTAACTGCCGCAGAAGCCGATCAGCAGCAGCCCCTCGAGCGTGGCCAGGCCACCTGTGGCCGCCAGCACCGCCGCCAGCAGGCCGGCCAGCAGCGCGCCGGAGGCGTTGACGACCAGCGTCCCCCAGGGGAAGGCCTCGCCCAGCCGCCGATTGACCAGCGCCGCCACCCAGAAGCGGGCGACACCCCCCAGGGCACTGCCCGCGGCCACCGCCAGGCCGCCTGCAAAACCAGCCATCATCGCCATGGGTCAGTTGGCCACCCGGGTGTACGCACCCACTTGTCGGACCTCTTTCACCGCTCGCTCCCCGTGAACCAAGCCCGGCTAGACTAGGGATTTCCGGTTCATCGGACAATGCTCGCAACCGCGCCTTGCGCGGTCAGCGGCGCACCTCCAGGCGGTCGCCGTCGCCGAGTTCCCGGGGCGGATGCACCACCACGGCCTCCCCGTCCTCCAGGCCGGAACGGAGGCGGGTCTGGCGGGCACCCCGCTCCCCGATCTCCACCGACCGCAGCCGCGCCCGCCCCTGCTCTGCGACCAGGACCGCCCAGCCGTCATCGTGGCGGAACAGGGCGCTGGTCGGCACCCGCAGCACGTCCTCCGCCGACCAGAGCACGAAGACGGCGTTGACCCGATAGCCGTCGCCGAGGCGCTCCCAGGCTTCCCGCGGCGATGCCAGATCGGCAATGACCCGCACCCGCCGCTCTTCCACGCCGAGGGCGGTAATGTACTCGAAGCCGTAGGGCTCCACCCGGCGTACGACCGCCTCCAGGGGGGCCTCATCGCCCCAGCGCTCCAGCCGCACCGTCATCCCCGGCGTGATACGCACCGCATCCGCCGAACGCACCTCCACCTCGACCTCCAGCCGCCCGAGATCGGCCATCTCCAGGATCGGCTCCCCGGGCTGCACCACCCGGGCGCTATCGAAGTGGCGCTTAAGGATCGCGCCATCGATCGGGGCGCGCAGACGGATCGGCTCGATGTCCCCGGGCGCCAGGGCGTCCTCCCCCTCCCAGCGCAGGACGGCCTCGGCCTGGTCGCGCTGCGCCTCGGCGGTGGCCACCCGGAACTGCGCCGAGCGCCACCCGGCCAAGGCCCGCCGTCGCTCGGCATCGGCACGCTCCACCTCCCGCTCCGCGACCACTCCCTCCTCACCCAGAGCCGCCAGCCGACGGTACTCGTCGGCCGCCGACTCCGCTGCTGCCTGCGCCGCCTCGGCCTCCTCGCGGGCCGCCCCCAGCGCCGAGTGCGCCGCTTCGAGCTGGGCCCGGGCCTGATCCCGGGCACGGGCATCGAGCACCGGCACCGCCATCGGATCAAGGGTGGCGAGCACCTCCCCGGCCTCGACCCGGTCACCCGGTTCCAGGGTGATCCGGCGGGCCTGGGCCGCGGCCGGGGCCGAGAGGACGTACCGGTCCGCCACGCGGGTCTTGCCCTCCTCCTCGAGGGTGACCTCCAGGGGGCCACGGCTGACCGTCTCGGTATCGACGAGGATCGGCGCCGGCCGCAGCAGCAGGACGAGCAGCCCGAGGACCGCGAGACCGGTCAGTGCCCAGCCGATGATGGGCTTCCAGCGTGGATGCATCGCTACTCCCTCGATTTCAGGGCCTCGACCATGTCCAGCCGGTCCAGCCGGCGCCGCACCACCCACGCCGAGAGGCCGGCAACGGCGAGGATCACCAGGGTCGCCAGGGCCATGCCCGCCGGCGACGGGATCATGGGGACCCGATAGAGCTCCGACTCCGCCGCCTGGACGATGATGGCGTAAAGGTAGTGGCCGATGACGAACCCCACCGGCAGGGCAGCGGCGATCAGCAAAGCCTGCTCGCCGAGCAGCAGGTAGGCGATCTCGCGGCGGGTGAAACCGAGCACCCGCAGGCTGGCCAGCTCCCGGGAGCGCTCCGCCAGCGCGATCCGCGCATTGTTATAGACCACCCCGAAGGCGATGGCTCCGGCAAGCAGCGTGGTCATCGCCGCGGTGACCATCATGGTCCCGGCCACATTCTCCTCGAAGTTGCGCATGGCGGCGTCGGCCTCGGTCGCCCCGGCGACCCGCGGACGGCGGTCGAGCTCGCGCAGCAACGCCCCGCGCTCCGGCCCGGCGAGGCCCAGCCAGGCGCCGGAGATGGCGTCGCCGTCGCCGAGCAGCCGGTTCAGGGCATCCAGATCCATGTAAACGGACACCCCCAGGTACTCGGCGATCACCCCGCTGACCGGCACCTCCAGGGTCTGCCGCCGGCCCTCAAGCACCCGGATCTCCAACGTATCGCCGGGTCCGACCTGAAGCTGATCGGCCAGATAGTCGGTGAGCACCACCCCTTCCTCGGGCAGCGGCACCGTGCGCAGGTCGGTATCCAGCAGGCGGCGCAGGTCCGCACCGGGCTCCAGGCCGAGCACCGCCATCCGGTGACGACGATGGCCGAAGGCGACCTCTGCCGCCACCTGCCGGAACGGTTCGGCGCGGTCCACCCCCGGCAGACCGGCGAGCTCGTGCAACGCCTTGCGCGATGTCGGCTCGTAGAAGGAGACGGTCACGTCATCCCGCTGCACCAGGTTGAACTGGACGTCGATCATGGTATTGAGGGCGTTGCGCTGGTAGGGGCCGATCATCAGCACCGCTACCGCCAGGGCGATCCCCAGGGTCGCCAGCACCGCCCGCAGCGGACGCCGCTCGATGCCGCGCAGGATCATCCGCGTGGGCTGGCTGAACCAGCGCTGCAGACCGAGGCGCTCGACCACCGTAGGCCGGTAAGTCGGGGGTGGCTCCGGGCGCATCGCCTCCGCGGGTGGCAGTCGGGCGGCGCGGCGGACCGCCATCCAGGTCCCCAGCAGCGCCGAGGCCGCGGTCACCCCGGCGGCGATGGCCACCACCGGCAACTGCAGCCGGAACTCGAGGAATGGGAAGCGGAAGAATTCGGCGTAGAGCTCGGCCAGGTGCCCCCCCAGCCAATACCCGACGGCCACACCGACGGCCACGCCGAGGCCGACGATGAGCAGCACCAGCCGCATGTAGTGCGTAGCGATGGCCAGGCGCGAGTAGCCGAAGGCCTTCAGGGTGCCGATGATCTCGCGCTGGGTGGCGATCAGGCGACCGACCACGACATTGAGCAGGAAGGCCGCCACACCGAGGAAGATCGCCGGGAGCACATAGGCGAGGTTGGCGAGCTGCGTCAGCTCATCCTCCAGCAGTGCGTGGGAGAGCTGATCCGCCCGGCCGTAGGCACCGCGCCCGCCCCAGGGCTCGAGCAGACGGTCCACGGCGTCGATCACGTCACCCGGCCGGGCTCCGTGCTGCAGCGTGAGCAACAGGTCGTTGAAGGCGCCGTCCATGTCGTAGGCGGCGGCCAGGGCCCGGCGATTCATCCACAGGATGCCGTAGCGCTCATAGTCCGGGAGGATCTCCCCCGGCCGGATCTGGTAGATGAACTCCGGCGAGACCGCGACACCGACCACCTCCAGGCGCTGGTAACGGCCGCGGACGACCGCCGCCAGCCCGTCACCGGGGCGCAGCCCGTGGGCCTCGGCGAAGGCATCGCTGACCACCGCCTCCTGCTCCCGACCGGGCTCCGGCAGCCGACCGTGGCGCAGGTGGAGGCGGTTCATGTCCGGCTGCCGACCCTCGGGCAGGGAGAGGATGCGCCCGGTCACCGGGTTGTCGTAGCCGGGGACGTCCAGGTTGGCCGCCGCGACCACGCGGTCCTCGACCCGCTGGACGCCGTCGATGCCCCCGATCTCCTCCACCAGACCCCGCGGCGCCCGTTCGGCGGCGGCGAAGAGATCGGCGAAGCGGTACTCCTGATAGAAGGCGTCGCGGGTGTCGGTCAGGGCGAAGAGCGCGGTGAGAAACATCATCAGCGTCGCCACCCCGCCGGCGATGACCACCGCGATGGCGATCACCTGGCCGCGCATGAGCCCCAGTTCGCGCAGCAGCTTGCGGGTCAGCGCGGTCACCAGGAGAGCTCCGCCGCCCGACGCCGCTGATCGTTGGTGCGCACCGAGTCGATCAGGCCGTCCTTGAAGTCCACCACCCGGTGAGCCATGGCGGCGATATCCGCGTTGTGGGTGATCAGCGCGGTGGTGGTGCCCAACTCCGCGTTGATGCGCTCGAGGACCTCCAGCACGGTCACACCGGTCTTCGAGTCGAGGGCACCGGTGGGCTCATCACAGAGCAGGACCTGCGGGCGCTTGGCCACGGCGCGGGCGATGGCCACCCGCTGCTGCTCGCCCCCGGAGAGCTGGGAGGGAAAGTGATCCAGGCGGGCACCGAGGCCAACCAGCTCGAGTGCCTCCTCCGGGCGCATGGGGTCGCGGGCGATCTCGGTGACAATGGCCACGTTCTCGCGCGCCGTGAGGCTCGGGATCAGGTTGTAGAACTGGAAGACAAAGCCGACGAAGTGGCGGCGGAACGCCGTCAGCTCCGCCTCCCCGGCTCGGGTGAGATCGCGCCCCTGGACGATGACCCGACCACTGGTGGGCGTATCGAGCCCACCGAGGATGTTCAGCAGCGTCGACTTGCCACTGCCCGACGGCCCAAGGAGCACCACCAGCTCCCCGGCGTAGAGGACCAGATCCACCCCGCGCAGGGCGTGCACCGCCACCTCGCCCATGCGGTAGACCTTGGTAATGCCCTCGGCACGGAAGACTTCTTGGGGGGACACCAACCCGGGGCCCTCGCAACGGCGCAGCAACGGTTAGTGTCCAGTCTAGGCCGCTGACGCGGACACCACCGCCCCCGGGGCGAGAGACCTCGCCGGTGCTTTTAACCCTCCGGCCCGCCGCTGGCGCCTCGCCGACGCAGCCGCGCCGCGGCGAGGCTGGAGAGCAGGGGCAGCGCGCCCAACGCCACCAGCGAGGCGATCATCCCAGTGCTCATCAGCTCCGCCGGGGTGTGGACCGCCTCCAGATGCGCCCCGGCGTTGGTGAGGATGGTCACGCCAGGGAGCATGCCCAGCAGGCTCACCCAGAAGTAGGTCCGCGCCGGCATCCGGGTCAGCGCAAAGAGCGCGTTGATCAGGAAAGTGGGGAACGGCTCGGCGATGCGCAGCAGGAACAGCGCACTCGGCCCGTGATCGGCACAGTGCCGGTCCACACGCTGCAGGGCGTCCGGGAACCGGCGGCGCACCGCATCGTGGAGGGCGTAGCGGGTGAGCAGGAAGATCGCCAGCGCGCCGGTGCTCACCGCCACCAGGACCAGCGCCAGCCCCGCCCAGAACCCGAACATGACCCCGCCGGCAACGGTCAGCACCCCGCTGCCGGGCACCGAGACCACCGAGAAGAAAAAACGCAGGGCCAGGAAGGCGAGCGCCGCCTGCACCGGCTGCGACTCGGCCAGCTGCCGGAGCTGCTGCAGCTGGCCGTGCACCCAGGCCCACTCGGGGGCACTCCCGGCCCACAGGGCCCCGAGCAGCGCCACCAACAGCATCGCCAGAGCGGCGCGGGCGCCGAGGGTGGTCCAACGCAGGGTCGTTCCGTTCACAGGTTCACCGGTGCCGGGTGGAGAAAGAGCTCGGTGCGATCGAAGGTCGGCATCCGGTGCCGGCAGCTACCCGCCACCGACTCGCCGACCAGCGGGCCCCCGTACTGACCCTCCAGGCCGGGCCGGGGCAGACGAAAGAGCACGCGCGCCGGCGCACGCTGGCGGCGGATATTGGCAAGGATCGGACCGCGCGGACAAGCCTGCAGAGCGATCAGGGCCACATCGATCTCCGGCAGGGGGTCGGCCGCCGCATCGGCACACACGACACGGACCCGGCCGGGCCCCGCCCCCGCCATCCCGAGATGGGCCACAACCGCCTGAGCCCCGGCGACCGCCGCGGCCGAACGGTCCACGGCGGTGACCCGGGCACCACTCAGTCGCGCGGCCAGCACTGCGGTGAACGGCAGGGCCCCGCAACCGACATGCAGGAGCCGCTCCCCCGGCACCACCCCAGCCAGCCGCAGTTCCCGGGCCACCAACCGGCGGTACGGCAGGGCGTAGAGGTGGAACAGGAGCGGCCACCGGGCACTCCAGCGTTCCAGCCTGGCCACGCAGGGGGCGATCAAGCGCACGGCATCCCGCCGGCGGGCACGAAGACCCGCGCACCGTCGGCTTCGGTCGCCACCAACCGCTGGCCGTAGAGTTGTTCCAGCGCCTCGGTGACCAGCATCACCCCGGTCGGCCCCCAGCAGGCATCGCCGTTGGGGTAGAGCAGCAGGATGTGCGTACACCAGCGCGCCGCGAGGTTGATGTCGTGCAGGCAGAGAAAGACCCCGCGCCCCTCCCGGGCCTGGCCGGCGAGCAGATCCATGACGGCCACCTGGTGGCGAAGATCGAGGTGGTTGGTGGGCTCATCAGCCAGCCACACGGCCGGGTCCTGGGCCAGCACCGTGGCCATCGCCAGGCGTTGGCGCTCGCCGCCGGAAAGGGTACTGACCAGCCGCTCCTCCAGGGCACCGAGCTCCAGCCGCTCCAGGGCCTGCCGGGCACAGGTCAAGTCCTCGGCGGTCTCCAGATCCCACGGGGTCAGGTAGGGGTGACGCCCGATCAGGGCGGTCTCCAGCACCGAGGCGGGGAAGCCGTCGTGGCGCTCCTGGAAGACCACCCCCAGGCGCCGGGCCAGGGCCTTGCGCCGCCAGCGACGCAGGCTGACGCCGTCGAGCTGAACCACGCCGGCGCGGGGCGCGCGCAACCCGGCCAGGGTGTGCAGCAGCGTGGTCTTGCCGGCGCCGTTGGGACCGAGGACGCCCCACACCTCCCCGGGCTCGATGGCGAAGTTGAGCGGGTAGCCGTCCGTCCGCTCGGGGATATCGATGATCAGATCCTGGGCCTGCAGCATGACGCGACCTACCGACTCCGGTGCAGCAGATAGAGGAACAGCGGGACGCCGAGCATCGCCGTGATCACGCCCACCGGCAACTGCTCCGGGGCGATCAGGGTGCGCGCGAAGACGTCCGCCAGCGCCAACAGCGCGCCGCCGGCCAACGCCGCGGCGGGCAGGATCAGCCGCTGGTCGTTGCCCAGTACCAGGCGGAGCATGTGCGGCACCACCAGACCGACAAACCCGATGCTCCCCGCGGTGGTCACCGCCACCGCGGTCAGCACGCTCGCCGCCACGTAGACCCCCCACTCCAGGGGCCTCACGGCCACACCGAGGGCCGCCGCCTGGAGCGGCCCGCGGGCGAGGACGTTGAGGCTGCGCCCCAGGGGGACCGCCACCGCCACGGCCACCGCCAGCGCCGCCAGGGCCAGCCACGGGCTGCGCGCGTAGGCCAGATCCCCCATGAGCCAGTAGAGCATCCCGGGCAGCTGCTCGGTGGGGCCGACGGCGAGCATGAAGGTCACCAGCGCCCCCCAGCCGGAGGCCACCACCACCCCGGTGAGCAGCAGCCGGGTCGGCGTCCAGCTGCCGGTGCCGTGGGCCAGGCCGAAGACCAGCAGGGTTGAGAAGAGCGCCCCGACAAAGGCGGCCCCGGAGACCAGCGCCATCCCCAGGCCGGCGAGCATCGCCGCCAGGGCCCCCACGGCGGCACCGCCGGAGAGCCCCAGCACATAGGGATCGGCGAGCGGATTGCGCAGCAGCACCTGCATCAGCGCCCCGGCCACCGCCAGCAGGCCGCCGACGGCGAAGGCGGCCAGTGCACGGGGGAGGCGCAGCTCGAGGACCAGGGTGCGGTGCAGGGGCTCCCCGCCACCGGTGAAGACCGCCAGCACCTCCCCCGGGGTCAGCGGCACGCTGCCGATAGCCACCGCAGTGGCCACCGCCAGCAGCGCCGCCCCGGCCAGCACGGCCAGCGGCACCAGGAAGCGCACCGGCGACCCGATGCGACTCGGCTGGGCCAAAGCGCCGCCCTCCTCACTCACCGCGCCGGCGCGCGCCCGCTGATCGGCTGTGCGCTCAACCCCCATCAGCGATTGCGCCGGGCCTGCTGGAGCTTGTCACACAGCACCCGCGTCCCCTCCAGGATGCGTGGCGTCGGGCGCTGGATCGTGGACGGCTCGACAAAAAAGAGGTTGTCCTTGGCGGTGGCCTCGAGGATGTCATAGCGCCGCCACTCCTCCAGCCACGAGTCATCCGCCTCGCCCATGCCGCCGGCGACGATCGCCTCCGGGTCGGCCGCAAGGATGGACTCGGTGTCCAGCCGCGGGGTCAGGCTGTCGAGATCACCGAAGACGTTCTCGCCGCCGCAGATGCGGATCGACTCGCTGATGATCTGCTCGTCGTTGACGGTCATCACCGGGTCCGGCCAGATCTGGTAGAAGACCCGCACCGGATCGCGGTCGGCGTACTCGGCCTCCAGCTCGTCCCGCGCATCGCGGAAGCGGGCGGCCTCGGCGTCGGCCTCGTCTTCAGTGCCGGCCAGGGTACCCAGACGCTCCAGGGAGGTGGCGATCTCGTCGAGGACCTTCGGATCGCTGCGGTAGAGCGGCAGGCCCAGCGCCTCGATCCGCTCCAGCTGGCTGCTGGAGTTGCCGCTGGTCCAGCCCACCACCAGATCCGGATCCTTCGCGAGGATCGACTCCATATCGAGCCGGTCGTAGGTGCCGACCCGGGGCAGTTCCTCCGCCGCCTCCGGATAATCCGCGTGACTGACCGCGGCCACCACATGGTCCCCGGCGCCGGCGGCGAAGAGCAGTTCCGTCGCCCCGGGCGAGAGGGCCACAATCCGCTCCGCCGGGGCCTCCAGGCAGACCTCGCGGCCGGCGTCGTCCTCCACGCAGCGTTCACCAGCATGCACCGGCGACCACGCCGCCAGCAGCACCAGAAATCCGGCTGCGATGCCCCCTAGCGCGGTTCGGGCCCCGGCGGGGCGTCCTCGAAGACCTCGGCCCCGATGAGCCGGGCCTCCAGGCTGGCCAGCACCACTTCTTCGTGGGCCTCGTGCGGGTACAACACCCAGTGGCCCTGACCGTCCGCCCGGTAGAGCTCCAGGCTCCCGATCTCCGGGTCGATGAGGAGATACTCCCGGAGCGAAGGGAGTTTGCGGTAGGCGGCAAACTTGGCACCCCGGTCGTACGCCGCCGTGGAGGGGGACAGCACCTCCACCACGAGGCACGGCGCCTCCTTGTGCTGGGACCGCTGATGATCGGCCGGATCGCAGGTCACCAGCACATCCGGGTAGAAGAAGGCGTCGGCAGCCGCCACCCGCACCTTCATGTCGGCCATGTACGTACGGCAGCCACCCCCGCGCAGCTGCTGGCGCAGCGCGCTGGCCACGTTCAGCGTCACGGTCACGTGGCGGTCCGAGGCCCCGCCCATGGCGAAGATCTCCCCCGCCACGAACTCGTGCTTGAGGGGTTGCTCCGCCTCCCAGGCGAGGTACGCCTCGGCGGTCATCCCGGCGGGCTGCGGATCGGCCATGGCTGGAACCTCGGGATACACAGTCATCGTCAGTGTAGCAGCGCTGCCCCGCCTTCCCGATCCTCTTCAGCCGGCAGAGCCGAACCACAGGCCGGCACACCACACACCCTGCTGTCATGACCCGCTTCCCCCCTGCCGCCGAGAAGCTGATCGTC
The DNA here is from genome assembly GCF_000015585.1 of Halorhodospira halophila SL1. Lineage (NCBI taxonomy): Bacteria > Pseudomonadati > Pseudomonadota > Gammaproteobacteria > Chromatiales > Ectothiorhodospiraceae > Halorhodospira > Halorhodospira halophila. The sequence goes on from NC_008789.1 coordinate 2,119,969, forward strand.
ACGCTAAGCGCCCTCATCCGCCGCCCGCTGACCCGCCGGACGCCAGAGCACCTCGCCGCCGTTCTCGTAGCGGGAGAGAACCCGGGCAACGACGAAGAGCAGGTCGGAGAGGCGGTTGAGGTAGGCCATAGACTCGTCACGCACCGCCTCGTGATGGCTCAGGGCCACCAGCTTGCGCTCGGCCCGGCGACAGACCGCCCGGGCGATATGGCAGTCCGCCGTGGCCTTGCCGCCACCGGGGAGGATGAACTCCTTGAGGTGCGGCAGGGAATCGTTGAAGTACGCCAGCGCCCCATCCAGCCGTTCCACGGCCTCGAGGGGCAGCGCCGAGTGACCGGGCACAGCCAACTCGGCGCCCAGGTCGAAGAGCTCGTTCTGGACCTGGGCCAGCACCGGCGCCACGTCTTCTGGCAACTCATGGGCCAGTAAGCGGCCCATGAAGCTGTTCAGCTCATCCACCTCGCCGAAGGCCTCGACCCGGTGGCTGTCCTTGTCCACCCGCGAACCGTCGCCGAGGCCGGTCCGGCCCTCGTCCCCGGTGCGGGTGGCGATCTTTGATAGACGGTTTCCCATGGTTCCTCCGTGCTCCGGTCTTGATCCATTTCCTGCCCGAGGCGGCGGCTGAAGATGCCGGCTCTCCAGCCGCGCGCTGAGCACTGCTCCAACTGCCTACCTGCTACTGCTGATTGAAGTGCAGCGAGACGTACACCGCCCGCCCCGGCTGGTTGTAGCCGCCCACCGTCTCGTACTCCTTGTCCAGGGCGTTCTCCAGCGTCCCGCGCAGGGTCCACTCCGGGGTGATGGCGTAGCTGGTGCGGAGATTGAGGAGGCCGTAGCCGGAGAGGCGCACGCGTTCCGACTGACTGGTAGCCATATCAAAATCGGTGTCATAGCTTCGCCCCCGCAGCAGGCCAGTGGCCCCCAAGGAAAAATCCCCCAGCTCGCGATCGATTTCCAATCGGAACGACTCACTCGGGCGCCGAAGCAACTCCTCACCCGTCTCCCGGTCCTCGTGATCGAGGTAGGTGAACGCGCCAGAAAACTGCCATTCCTGCCAGTGCGCCCCCGCCTCCAGCTCGGCACCGCGGATGCGGGCCTCTTCGACATTGCCAGGCTGCGTCCAATCCTGCTGACCATCCACTGGCTTATCAGCGATCAAATTGTCGATGTCCGTCCGGAACAGCGCTGCATCCACATAGCCCCTTCTGACCTGCCAGCGTGCACCCACCTCCGCAGAAGCGGACGTCTCGGCCTCAAGGTCCGTATTTCCTCCGGCAAGCAACCAATTCGGGTTTTCAGGTGCATACAGGTCGTTGAATGTCGGCGCCTTGAAAGCCGTGCCGTAGCTCGAACGCAGCCGAAGTCGATCCGTTGCGTCAAAGCCCCAGGCGACCTGACCGGTCACGTTGTCACCGTAAGCCTCGTTGTCGTCGTAACGCAGGCTGGCACCGAGGTCATGTCGGCCTAAATCCAACTCGAGCTGCGAATACGCACCGGCGTTGTACCGGCTGGTTTCGTCATAATCGTCGGCGGTGTCGACTTTCTCATCTCGCCAGTCACCGCCAAAGGCCCAGACATGCCCGGCGCCCCAATACAGCTCATTCCGCCAACTTACCTCGTGGCGTTCAGTGTACTGCCATGTCTCTCCCCGGCTATCGACGTTATCCTGCTCATCCTTCGCCTGGGAGACCGCCAGCTCGCTGAACCAGCGCTCGGTGAGGTCCCCGCGGACGCCGCCACGGAGGGCCTGGAAGTAGTGATCCGTCCAGTCCTCTTCGCCAAGTCTTGTCCCGTCGAACTCGTTTGTACCCTCTGAGCGGAACCCCGTCGCGAAGAGTTCGGCACCGCCGGGTAGCCGATGGCTGAAACGGCCGCTGAAGCTGGTGTTCTCAAAGCCGTCGGGGTCCTCATCTCCCTCACCGTCCTGGACGTTGATCCCGTCCGTCTCGTAGTGGCTGGCCGAGAGGGCGTAGCGGCTAGCCGCAGTCCCGCCAGAGACACCCAAACCGAATTCGTGGGTGTTGAACGACCCGGCGCCGCCGAAGGCACGGAAGCGCGGAGGGCCCTCCTCCCCCTGGCGGGTGAAGACCTGGACCACACCGCCGACGGCGTCGGCGCCGTAGACGCTGGTGCGCGGCCCGCGCACCACCTCGATGCGGTCAATCTCGGCAGGAGGCAGATATTGCCAGGCGGCCCCTCCTTGCGTCGCCGAATTCATCGGCACCCCATCGACCAGCAACAGGGTATGGTCAGAGTTGGTACCGCGCATGAACAGACTGGTGCTCTTGCCGAACGGACCCGACGTCGTCAGGCTCGACCCCGCCTGACCCTGCAGCAGATCCGAGACCTGCCGAGGCTGCTGGCGGTCGATCTGCTCGCGGTCGATGACGGAGACGGAGGACAGGGACTCATCGACGGTCTGGGCCATTCGAGTTGGCGTGACCACGAGGGGCGCGAGTTGTGCGGACTCCCCGTCGGTATCGGCGATCGCCGGGCCGGCACTTACGGCAAGACCGGCCGCCACACCCGCGGCGACCCGGCTGGTGGTGTTGCTGGGCATGCTTTCCTCCCTTCCGCGCGCCACCCGCACGCGCGTCGGTCCGGTTACACCGCAGGGAGGAAGACAGGGATGGGGGAAGGGTTCGCGCTTGCGCCCGGCAAACGGTGGCCTGCCCCGGTCTGCCGCCTCCCGCGGCACCTGGGTTCCCTCAGGCCGGTCTCCGGGCTCGTGGGTGGGGTCGGGTGACCCCGGGCGGATCGCCTTCCCGCAGGGCCCGCCGCCGAACGACGACGCCTTGCAGTGGCCTTCTGATCCGCCCCCCACCTACCGTTGCGGGGGCAGCGCCGGACTCGCCGCTGGGTGCGGCTGTACCGGTCTTCCCGTTTCACCCCGCCGCTGCTCGCGCGGGGCACCTGAGGAAGTTGGTACTCTAGGCAGCTCGCTCACCGGCGTCAAACCGCCACCGACCCGGACCACTGGAGCCGCTGCCGAGACGCCATGACCTGTTACCCGCCACTACGGGCCCCTGTGCGCCGCCGCCATGACGCCTGAGCCGCTGCGCGTGCTGCTCCTCGGCGGCACCGGCGAGGCGCTGACGCTCGGCCAAGCGCTGGAGCAGGAGCCCGGGATCGCCGCGGTCTACTCCGTGGCCGGGGTGACCCGCCACCCACGGCTACCTCAACTGCCGGTGCGTCGCGGCGGCTTCGGCGGCGCTGTCGGCCTGGCCGCGTACCTGCAGCAGCACGGCGTGCACTGCCTGGTCGATGCCACCCACCCCTTCGCTGCCGGCATCTCCGCCAACGCAGCGGCGGCCGCCCGGCAAACGGGGACAGCCTTGCTGGCGGTGCGCCGGCCGGCGTGGCAGCCGGGGCCGGATGAGCAGTGGCATCGGGTGGCCGACATGGCCGCCGCCGCCGAGGCGCTGGGGCCACAGTCGAGCCGGGTACTGCTGACCATCGGCAATCAGGAGGTCCCGGCCTTCTGCGCGGCACCCCACCACCGCTACTGGATCCGCTGCCTGGAGCAGCCGGCGCAGACCCCGCCCGGGGCGGAACTGCTCTTCCAGCGCGGGCCGTTCCGTTACGCCGACGAGTGCCGCCTGCTCCGCGCGCACGGCATCGACACCCTGGTCACCAAGAACGCCGGCGGGGCCGCCACCCGCAGCAAGCTGGATGCGGCTCGGGACTGCGGGGCCCGGATCGTGATGGTCGAGCGCCCGCCGGACCCGCCCGAGGCGGAGGTGGCCACCGACGTCGGGCACGCACTGGCGTGGCTCCGCAGCTACCTTCAAGGGCGCTGGTGACGCTTTGCTGCATCATGGATTCATTGAATCTAATTTGCTCGCCTGCTAACGTCCGACCCGCCAATGGGTGCCCGCCGAGGCCACTCCGCCTCGCGGGTTAAACGGGAAGACCGGTTCAGCCGCACCCAGCGGCGAGTCCGGCGCTGCCCCCGCAACGGTAGGTGGGTGGCGGCAGACCCCGAGAGCCACTGCGGATCGCACGTCCCCTGGGCGGCATCCGCGGGAAGGCAGTCTGCCGCCCGGAGGTCTTCTCACCTCCGCCCCACAAGCCCGGAGACCGGCCCATGGCCAACCGGAAGACCGCGGGAGGCGGTGCGCCGGGATCGGTCTCCAGTGCGCGCGGCATCCTGCCGGGCGTCGCCTCGGCTAGCCGAACCCCGCCCCACTGACTCCCCGCGGTACACGCAACCGCAATCGCGCACGGGCGGTGCGCAGAGGAGTCAGCATGGCTACAGGACAGCCCATCGCCAGGGCGCTGCTGAGCGGCGCCGCGGCCCTCCCCCTGATGGCAACACCGAAGGCTGGATCGGCCGAGGAACACCCCACCGTCCTCCCCGACCTGACCGTCACCGCAGCCACGCGCACGGAGCGCCAGGTGGAGCGGACACCGGCGGCCACGGAGATCCTATCCGGAGACGACATCCGGCGCAGCGGTGCTGCCATGCTCGATGAGGCGCTTCAGGCAGAGTCGAGCATCTACACCGGGGTAGACGGCAACACCTTCTCCATCCGCGGCGGCAACCGCGATGACATGCTCTATCTCATCGATGGCCGCCGCATCGCCGGCACCTCATCCCGTAGCAACGAACTCAACCGGATCCCGGTGAGCCATGTCGAGCGTATCGAGATCGTTAAGGGGCCCGGCAGCGTGGTCTACGGGGCGGACGCTGTGGCCGGTGTCATCAACGTGATCACGCGGCGGCCGGAGCCCGGCCTGGAAGGCGGCGTCTCCGCCCAGGCCGGAACGCCAACCGACGCGGAGGGCGGTGAGCAGTACCAAGGGGGCCTCTACCTGGGCGGTGGCACGCAAGATACGCGCTTTCGGCTCTTCGCCGACGCCCTCGAGCGCGAGGCGTACTCGGAGGAGACAACCACTCAACCCGACGAGGGTGGCGCTCCATCTTCCCAGACCTTCGATCGGGATCTCCGCCCATCCGCCGATGTGTACACCCTCCGCGGCGGAGTGACCCACTGGTTCACCGATCGCTTCCATATCGATCTCGAAGCCGGTTTCCTGACCGAGGAGCGGCAAGAGCGCCTCGTCCAAGGCAGCGGCCCGGGCAATATTGAAGACTTTGCAGCTGTGGAGACCGAGGAGAGCGACCGGCGCGACCTGGCGGCGACGGCGGAGTGGCTGGCCACCGAAAACCTGGAGCTGCGCTACCAGGCCTACGAGAGCCATTATAAGTTTGACCGTGTCCGGTCGCACCTTGCTCCGCAGGACTTCGCCTCGGACGCAGCAGATCGAGACTTCGGCTTCCGCGAGGCGACCTTCACCGAGCGCGTCAACGACTTCCTGGCACAATGGCAGCCGGCGCCCCGCCACACCGTGCTGACGGGCCTCGAGCACAAGCAGCAGATCTACCAGGACCTCCAGCCAGAAGACGAACCCGAGCACGACCAGTGGGTAGGCGGCGGCTTCCTGCAGCACGAGTGGCAAGCCACGGACCGCCTGGATCTGGTCTACGGCGCTCGGCATGACGAGACCTCCACGGAGGCGGACAGCACCTCGCTTCAGGCCGGAGCTGTTTACCGCCTGGCCCCCGAGGTCCGACTGCGCGCCCAGTACGCTGAAGGCTTCAAGCTGCCCGAGCTGCGCTCCTTTTACGTCGATACGGAAGATGGCCAGGGGCGCGAAGTTCGCGGCGCCTACGTCATTGACCCGGATGTTGGTAAGGACGAGACACACGAACTCGATCCCGAGAGCAGCCGCAACTACGAGTTCGGCATCGCCGGCGACCTGAATCTGCAAAGAGATATCACGGCGTTCTACGACATCGGACTCTTCTACACCGAGTACGATGATCGCATCGGGCGGGCACCGGGGAACGGTTACCAAACCTTCAAAAACGTCGACAGCGCCCGCGCCCAGGGGGCCGAGCTCAAGCTCGGCGCCGCCTTCGACCCGCAACTCGAGCTGACGCTGGCCGCCACCTACCTCGACGCCATCGACCGCGACAGCCGGGAGACCCTCACCGATACGCCTGAATGGACAGCGGTAGCCAAGGCGCTGTGGACGCCCACGGACCCGCTGGAGGTGCAATTACGCACCCGATACGTGGATGAAGTGCGCGTTGGCGACGACTGGGACAGCGCCTACACCCTCACCGGCCTGGATGTCGCGTATGCCCCTGCGGCCTGGGATGGGCTCAGGCTCCAGGGCGGTATCGAGAACCTGCTGGATGAGGGCAACGACTCCTCCCTTCGAGCCGACCCCGGGCGCTTCGCCCGTGCAGGTGTGCGGTATGATTTCTAGGCATGAGCGAGGATACCTCCCAGCCGACTGATCAACAGGCCGGCACCGCCCTGCGCCGGGGCTGGACCACCGGCGCCTGCGCCGCCGCCGCGGCGCGGGCGGCCTTCACGGGCCTGGTCAGCGGCAGCTTCCCCGACCCGGTCACCATCCGCCTGCCGCGGGACCGGAGCCCGGCCTTCGCCCTGGCCGTTCACGCTTGCGGCGACGGCTGGGCGCGGGCCGGCGTCATCAAGGACGCCGGCGACGATCCCGACGTCACCCACGGCGCGCTGGTCTCGGTGACCGCCCGCCCCGGGGCCCCGGGGCGCGGGGTGCAGCTCCGCGCCGGCCCCGGGGTCGGTACCGTGCGGCGCAGCGGCCTGCCCGTCGCGGCCGGTGAGCCGGCGATCAACCCCGGGCCGCGGGGCTATATCGAGCAGGGCATCGCTGAGGCCGCCGCGGCGCTGTCAGCCCCGACGGACGTCACACTGGAGCTCGCCATCGAGGACGGCGAGCGCCTGGCAGCGCAGACCCTCAACCCGCGCCTGGGGATCGAGGGCGGGCTCTCGGTGCTCGGCACCACCGGGTTGTTGGTGCCGTTCTCCTGCGCCGCCTGGATCGACGCGATCCAGCGCGGCATCGACGTGGCCCGCGCCGCCGGCATCGAGCACGTAGCCGGGAGCACCGGGCGCACCTCGGAGCAGGCCGTGCAGGCTTACCACCAACTCCCCGACGAGGCGTTGATCGACATGGGCGATTTCGTCGGCGGGATGCTCAAGTACCTGCGCCGCTATCCGGTGCCGCGGGTCACCATCGCCGGCGGTGTGGCCAAGATCACCAAGCTCGCCCAGGGCTTCCTGGATGTACACTCGCGCCGCGGGCAGGCCGATCTGGCGGCGTTGGCCGAGACCGCCGGACGACTCGGCGCGGACGCCACCTGCCGGGAGGTTATGGCCACCGCCAACACGGTGGCCGAGGCGTTCGATCGGGCGCAGGCGGCCGGCCTGCCCCTGGGGGACGCGGTGGCGCGGGAGGCGCAGCAGACCGCCCTGAACCTGATCGACCCGGCGTGCAGCGAGGTGGAGGTCCTCCTCTTCGACCGCCGCGGCCAGCGGGTTGGCCGCGCCGGCTGGGCCCGGGACTGAGGCCTACCAGCGGCGGACCGCCTCCTCGGCCTCGGCGTTGGCCGGTCGGGCAACGAGACCACTGCGGGTCACCGCCACCCGGTACTCGGCGCCGTCGGCCATGGGCAGATAGGCGGCACTGCCGTAGGCCGCATCCACCCACGGCAGGCGATCGCCGTGGCGCTGCCCCAGCAGCCACGGATCGATACCCCGTTGGGGAGACGCCAGGGCGTGCACCGTGCGCGGGGCCGCGCGCTCCGCCTCCAGATCGGCGTAACGACCGCTGATCCGCTCCAGCCGATAGCGGGTCTCCAGCCCCAGCAGGGCCGCGAACCCGCTCCAACGCAGAACCCGGGCATCCACCTGCCATTGATCCCCGGCCAGGGGCAGAGCGACCGTCCCCCCGTCGGGATAGGCCAACCGGGCGACGTAGCGCTGCTCATCCACCTGCTGGAAGTGGAGGGCGAGCGCCGGACGCTCCTGCTCCAGCCGCTCGTAGGCCAGCACACCCAGTGCCAGGGCGCCGGCGGTCCCCAACCCGCCGAGCAGGATCAGCCCACCGGCCAGCCCCGAGGCACCACGGAGCAGACGACCGCGCAGCAGCGCCGCCCCGCCGGCAACGGTCAGCCCGAGGGCGAGGGCCAGCAGCAGTGCCCCCAGGGCGAGCCCCGCCCAGCCGAACCCACTGATCGGAGCCGCCGCTTCCAGCCACCCGTACATGCGGTCTCCCCCGCGAACCCGCGACGCTGTAACCTATGCGGGATGATACGCTGAGTGATTGCGTATATGGTGTCCGGAGCGCTCGGCCGGGGCCGTCGCGGCCGGGCTCGCGGTATAAGCGCGCACCCTGTTCCGCGCAACAATTGGTTTGGTACAAAGTAGCCGATGAACTAATCGGGAGGTCCGGTATGGAAGCGTTTGATCCTATCCTGCTACTCGTCGTCGGTGCCGTGGTCGGCGCCGCTGTGGGTGCCTACGTCGGGCGCGCCTCGTCGCCCAACACCCAGGAGATCCGCGACGCCGAGAGCGTGGCCCGTCGCAACCGCGAGGAAGTGCGCAACGTCCGCAGTGAAGTGGACCAGCACTTCGAGCAGACCGCCCAGATCATGGGTGAGGTCACCAAGGCGTATCGTCGTCTGTACGAGCACATGGCCACCAGTTCCCAGCGCCTGGCCCCGCGCCGCACTCAGGACCTGGTGAAGTCCCTGGGCGACCAGCGCCTGCTCTCCCAGGACGTGGTCGAGCAGTCCGCGCGGCGCATGAGCGAGATGAAGGCCAAGGAGCAGCGTGAGGCCCAGGCCCGCCGCCAGATCAGCCAGGAGCGTTCCGAGCGTTCTTCCGGCCAGCAGCAGCGGTCCGCCTCGGCCAGCAGCAGCCGCAGCAGCGATTCCTCCGAGTCCGCTATCGGCTCCTCCACCCGCTCCTCCGAGTCCGCCATCGGCCGTCGTCCGACGCGCAGCCGCTCCACCACCTCCTCCTCCCGGTCCCGCAGCAGTGCCCCGGAGCGCACCCGGAGCACGGCCACCGAGGAGCGGGGCAGCGGTAGCACCGAGAAGCGGCGCCGGCGCCCCGGCATCTTCAGCTGAAGAGCCGCACGGGACGCCGGATGGTCAACTGACCGTCCAGCGCACGATGACCCCGGGGCCTCGGGCTCCGGGGTCTTTTTTATGGGCACGATTCGACTCTGACTTATTCCACTTCTTATCTCTTTCGAGATATAGCACCCCGCCGAGTATCCGCCATCCTTGCCGAAAAGGCGGACATTTTGTCGCACCCAAGGAGGTAGGAGACCGGCCATGCTCGATACGCTCAAGACCGCCTGGACCCCCGCCGTCGCCTGGGAGCAGCTGCTCGGCGGCGGACCGCTGTTCATCCTGGACGTGCGCAACCCCGACGAGTTCGAGCGCTGGCGCGTCGAGGGCCCGCACGATACCCCGACGCTCAACGCCCCCTACTTCGAGCTGCTCGACCTCGACGACGAGGACGAAGACGTGAATGCCGCCGTTCTCCGGGGCGTTCGACAGCAGCTGACCCACCAACTCCCCAATGACCGCACCATCCTGACGGTCTGCGGCGAGGGCCACACCTCGGAGCACCTGGCCGATGGCCTGCGCGAACTCGGCTACCCGGCCCTGAACCTCGAGGGCGGCATGGAGGCCTGGGGCGACTTCTACTACCACCGGGTGGTGGGTAACCACGAACGCTACACCGTCTACCAAGTAGTCCGCCCCGCCCGCGGTGATCTCAGCCACGTGGTCATCAGCGACGGAGAGGCCGCCGTCGTCGACCCGAACCGCCACGTGGAGGTCTACGAGGAGCTGGTCCACGCACGGGGCGCACGCATCACTCAGGTTCTGGATACCCACGCCCACGCCGACCACATCAGCGGCGGCCCGGAGCTGGCCCGACGCCACCGCGTGCCGTACTACCTGCACCCCTACGACGCCATCCACCCCATGGACATGCTGCCGGCACGCATCGACTTCGCGCCGCTCTACGCTGAACAGCACGTACCCGTCGGCGGGATCACCCTGCGCGCCCTGCACGTCCCCGGCCACACCCTGGGCATGGTCGCCTTCCTGGTGGACGGCCAGTACCTGATCGCCGGGGACAGCATCTTCCTGGAGTCCATCGCCCGGCCCGACCTCGGCGGTGCCGCCGAGGCGTGGACACCGCTCTTCCACGAGTCCCTCCAGCGCCTGCTGGCCCTGACCGAGGACACGGTGGTCCTGCCCGGTCACGCCACCGACGCCGGCATCGCCGACGAACGCGGGCGCTTCAGCGCCGAGCTCGGCGCCCTGCACCGCAGCAACCCCGGTCTCCGCCAGGTCGATGCCGGCCTGGAGTCGTTCCGCAGCTACATCCTCGGCAGCCTGCCCCACTTCCCCGAGGCGTATATCGAGATCAAACGGGTGAACATCGGCCTCGCCCACCCCGACGAGACCGAAGCCCGGCGCCTGGAGGTGGGGAAGAACGTCTGTGCCCTGAGCGAGGCCGCGGCCGCCTGAGGGCGGCCCGGCCAACGGTACCCCGTTGGGGATATTTGCATGACATATGCGCGCGTCATGATGGACGGCGCATCTGCAAAGACCAGCAGGGGACCCCGCGATGGATCACTACCCGATCTTCCTCAACCTCCACGGCCGGCACTGCGTGGTGATCGGCGGCAACGAGACCGCCGCGCGCAAGGGCGAAGACCTGCTCGACAGTGGCGCGATCATCACCCTGATCGCCCCGGATCTCGGCGGAGACTGTGAGGATTTGCTGCAGCGCTACCCCGACCGGGCCCACCACCGCGCCGAGGACTACAAGCCCGGCATGGAGCAGGGGGCCGCGCTGGTGCTCAGTGCCAGCGGCCACGACGCCACCGACCGGCTGGTGTACCGGCAGTGCACCCGGCTGGGCATCCCGGTTAACACCGTGGACCGCCCCGAGTACTGCAGCTACATCACCCCAGCGGTGGTCGACCGCTCTCCCCTACAGGTGGCCATCACCAGCGGGGGCGCCGCCCCGGTGCTGGCCCGTCAGGTGCGCAGCCAGATAGAGACGCTGCTGCCCACCGCCTACGGGCGGCTGGCCGCCCTCGCCGGGCGTCTGCGCGAGCGCGTGGCCGCCGTCCTGCCCACCGGCCGACAACGGCTGCGCTTCTGGGAGCAGGTCTTCGACGGCCCGGCCGCCGAGTCGATGCTGGCCGGACGGGAACGGGAGGCCGAACAGGCCATGCTGGAGCTACTGCGCCGGGAGCAGGCGCGCCGCGACGAGCGCGGCGAGGTCTATCTGGTCGGTGCCGGCCCCGGCGACCCCGACCTGCTGACTTTCCGCGCGCTGCGCCTGATGCAGCGGGCCGATGTGGTGCTCTACGACCACCTGGCCGCACCCGGCCTGCTGCGCCTGGTGCGCAAGGATGCCGAGCGGATCCCCGTCGGCAAGCGCCGCGGTCAGCACACCCTCCCCCAGGAGGCGATCAACGACAAGCTCATCGAACTGGCCGCCGCCGGCAAACGGGTACTGCGGCTCAAGGGCGGCGATCCGTTCATCTTCGGTCGCGGCGGCGAGGAGATCGAGGGGCTGATCGAGCACGGCATCCCCTTCCAGGTCGTGCCCGCGGTGACCGCTGCCCAGGGCGCGGCGGCCTACGCCGGCATCCCCCTGACCCACCGGGACCACGCCCAGAGCTGTCGCTTCCTGACCGGCCACCGCCGCCACGGCGCCCTGGAACTGGGCCAGTGGGCGCCGTTCCGCAGCGACGAGACGCTGGTGGTCTACATGGGGCTGACCCACCTGGAGACGGTGAGTGCCCAGCTGCAGGCGGGGGGGCTACCGCCGGACCAGCCGGCCGCCGCCGTCGATCAGGCCACCACCCCGGCCCAGCGGGTGATCACCGCCCCCCTGGCCGAGCTGCCGGAGCGGGTCCGCACGGCCCGCCTCCAGGGCCCGGCGCTGATCGTGGTCGGCGCCACGGTCACCCTCCAGCCACAGCTGGGCTGGTACCACAGCTCCCCCAACGCCGAACCCGCCTTCCCGGAGCACGGCTGCCTGCGCGGCGAGCCGCGGCCGACCCGCCACCCGGCACCGGCAGACACCGAGCAGGCCTGACCCCCCGGCGGCTCCGCCGGTGCCCACCCCCAACGCAGGCACCGAAGCCCCGGACCGAAATGGCCGGGGCTCCGGTGCCTCTGGATCGCACTGGGGACGGTGTAACTCGGCGCGCCTAGAGCCGCGCCTCGTGGTAGTAGAGACGGACCGTGTGCCGGGCCTCGGCGAAGACCAGCCAGCGCTCGATGAGGGCGCCGAGCACCGCCACGGCCGCCGCCACGTAGGCCCAGAGCACCCCCGCACCCAGGGCCACCGCGCTCAGCGCGGCGATCGGCAGTGCGAAGGTGACCACGAGGGCCACACCCCGGTAGAACTGCGCCCGCCCCTCGGGCAGGGGGTACTGGAACTCCCAGGTGAGGAAATTGCCGGCGGTGTGGCCGCCGTCGACCAGGCGCACCGGCCCGCTGCTCAGCCCCAGGGCCGTGCTCTTGCTGGAGCTGCCCGGGCGGCGATTCCACAGGTACCAGGCCGTCTTGGTGACCGCCGCCCCACCCAGCAGGCCGACCCCCATCGCAGCGGCCGGGGCAGGATCAGCGCCGAAGAAACCGCGCACGGCGGCGAGAACGGCGGCGCCGAGGCCCAGACCGATGAGCAGGTAGTTCACCGGGGTGAGCCCCTGGCTCCACTCCCGGATGGCTCGGACACAGGCGTAGATCATGCCCGTCGCTGCCACGGTGGCCAGGGCCAGCACCGCAGTCAGACCGGCAAAGAAAACGGTGACCGCGTTGTGCTCCAGCCCGAGCAGGAAGTAGGGCCCGACATAGAACAGGGCCACCGGATAGAAGAGTACGGCCAGCACCGCCTCCCGGGAGAGCCAGGAGGTCCGGAACCGGGCGAACGAGCGCCAGGCGTTGCGCGGGTTGGCCAGGTGACCGGCGGAGGACATCAGGCCGACAGTGATCAGCACCGCCGCGATGGCGACCGCCGCCAGAAGCTCCTGCTGCCCCACGGGGCCGCCGAGGGCGAAGACATCGGTCAGGGCGAACAGCGCCATGAACCCGTAGCCGGTGCCCGAGAGCACCGTGAAGAAGACGACGGACCAGGCCGGATGCATGGGTGGATCCTCCCTCAGCGGTGAACGACGCGATTGGTCCAGTGCTGCACCGTTGCCGGGTCGGCCGCCGCCTGCCGCGGCGGGTCGGCCGCCTCGGGCAGCGGGCGGCTGGCCTGGGGCGGCCGCAACGGCAGGTAGTGGTTGACCGGCTGACACCCCATCTCCGGGAGCATCACGAAGCCACGGCGCTCCCGCACCAGCTGGCTGACCCGAGAATCCGGGTCGTCAAGGTCGCCGAAGTGCCGCGCCCGGGCTGGACAGGAGAGCACGCAGGCGGGCTGGCGCTCGTCTTCCGGGAGGCGATCGTCGTAGATCCGGTCGATGCACAGCGTGCACTTCTTCATCGTGCCGCTGGCGCCGTCGAGCTCCCGGCAGCCGTAGGGGCAGGCCCAGGCGCAGTAGTTGCAGCCCATGCACTTGGTCTCATCGACCAGCACGATCCCGTCGGCGTCCCGCTTGTAAGACGCCCCGGTGGGACAGACATCGACGCACGGCGGGTCATCGCAGTGCATGCAGGAGACCGGCACGTTGACGGTCTTGCTGTTCGGATAGGTGCCCTCCTCGTAGTGGCGCACGCGGTTGAGCATCACCCCACTGGGAGCCTCGCCGTAGGGGTGGTAGTCGGTGAGCGGGCCCACCGTCCCCGAGGTGTTCCACTGCTTGCACGCCACGACGCAGGCGTGGCACCCGACGCAGGTATCGAGATCGATGACCAGTCCCAGTCTCATCAACGCCCCCGGCTTAGAATGTCGCGCATGGAGCGGTGCAGGCGCACCGCATGGTGGGTTGCGTACCGCAGGAACTTCAGCGGTCCGTTATCGACCCCCGGCGGCGGGGTCAGGTCGGCGAACTGGGGGTGGGAGACCCCGCCCTCGCCAGGAGCCGCCTTGTGGATGCGCACCTGGAGGTCGTACCAGGCCGCCTGCCCGGTAATCGGGTCGGAGTTGCTCAACGGCTTCTCGTCCCCGTTGCGCGGCAGCCGGTCATCGATCAGGTGATTGAGCAGGAAACCGCGGGTGGCCTCCGGCCCGCCCGGCTCCAGTCCCCAGGCGCCGGAGCGCTTGCCCACCGCGTTCCAGGTCCACACGGTGTCGGCCTGAACGCCCTCGACCAGCTGCAGCGGAACACAGATCCGCCCCCGGTGGGACTCCACCCAGACCCAGTCACCGTCCTCGAAGCCCAGCGCCTCGCCCCGCGCCCGGTTCATGTACAGGACGTTGTCGGCCATGATCTGGCGCAGCCAGGCGTTCTGGCTGTCCCAGGCGTGATACTGGGTCATGGGGCGCTGGGTGATGGCGTGGAAGGTATACCCCTGCCCCGCCAGGCGCGTCTGCTCCAGCGGCGGGTAGTAGAAGGGCAGCGGGTCGCAGTAGGCGAGGATGCGCTCGCGATCCACCGGATCCTCGGGCTGCGGCCCGTCGTAGAGGCCCTGACCGGCCAGCCGGAAGCGCTGCAGGGGCTCGGAGTAGACATTCATCACCATCGGCTCGGCGGAGCCGTTGATCCCGGCCTCCTCGGCCCACTCCAGGTACCCCTTGTTGGCGAACTTATAGAACTGGTGCGAGAGCGGCAGCTCGTACTGGAAGAAACCGCCGTTCTCGATGTAACGCTCCCACTGCTGCGGGTTGGGCTCGCCGCGCAGCGGTTTGCTGCCGTCCTCACCCCGCCAGCCGGCCAGGAAGCCGACCCCGGGGGCCTTCTCGAAGCGGACGATGAAGTCCTCGTAACCGCTGTACTTCGGGCTGCCATCCGCCTCGGTGAACGCCGGCAGCCCCAGGCGGGCACCGAGTTCGATCATCACCTCCTGCCAGGGGCGCGCCTCGCCCTCCGGCTCGAGGATCGGCTGACGGATGGCATCCGCCGGTCCCTCGGCGGTGGAGATCGGTCGGTCGAGCATGGAGATGCAGTCGTGGCGCTCCAGATAGGTGGTATCCGGCAGCACCAGATCGGCGTACTGCACCGTCTCGGAGTGGAAGGCGTCCACCACCACCAGATAGGGGATGCGGTAATCCCCGTTATCGTCCCGGGCGCACAGCATCTCCTGAACGCTGGCGGTGTTCATGGTGGAGTTCCAGGCCATGTTGGCCATGAACAGCATCAGCGTATCGATGGGGTACGGATCCCCGTCGTGGGCGTTGCTGATAACGGTGTGCATCTTGCCGTGGGGCGAGACCGGGGCCTCCCAGGAGAACGCCTTGTCGATCCGCAGCGGCCGCCCCTCGCCGTCGATGACCAGGTCCTCCGGGGCCACCGGGAACCCCAGCGGCGAGGCCGACAGCGGCGTCTCCGGCGCCGTCTCCCGGGCCGGGCGCAGCGGCGGCGGGATCGGCTTCGGGTACGGGGGCTTGGCACGGTGCCCGCCGGGGCAGTCCACCGAGCCGAGCAGCAGCTGCAGAAGGTGCAGCGCCCGGGCCGCCTGGAAGCCGTTGGAGTGGGCGGAGACACCCCGCATGGCGTGCATGGAGACCGGCCGCCCGATGAACCGGTCGTGCTCACGCCCGGCCCAATCGGTCCACTGGCACTCGATCTCGATGGTCTCCTGGAAGGCGACGTGGGCCATCTCGGCGGCCAGGCGCTCGATGGTCTCCGCCGGGACGCCGCAGACCTCGGCGGCCTGATCCGGCGCGTACTGCGGATCCAGATACCGCTCGGCCAGGAGGGTCATGGCCGTCTTCACCGGTCGACCGTCCGGGGCCGTCCAGGCACCGAAGAGCGCCGGCGCAATCTCGGCCCGGGTGCCGTCGACGAAGTCCTCCCGCTCGAGATCCCGGACCAACGGCGCGCCCTGCTCGTCGCGCAGGAACAGGCCGTCGCCAGCCTGCCCCGGGGTCTGCACCACCAGGTAGGGGGCGTTGGTGTAGCGGATCAGGTAGTCCCAGTCGAACTGGCCGTCCCGCAGCAGGCAGTGGATCAGCGCCATGGCCAGCATGCCGTCGGTGCCCGGGCGGATGGGCACCCACTCATCGGCAACGGCCTGGTAGCCGGTGCGCACCGGATTGATGGCAACGAAGCGCCCACCCCGGCGTTTGAGGGTGTCGATGCCCAGCTTGAAGGGGTTGGAGGCGTGGTCCTCGGCGGTCCCCCAGAGCAGGAAGTAGCGGGTGCGCTCGAAGTCCGGATCGCCGAACTCCCAGAAGGCGTGACCCAGGGTGTAGAGGCCGGCCGCGGCCATGTTCACCGAGCAGAAGCCGCCGTGGGCGGCCCAGTTGATGGTCCCGAACTGCGTAGCCCAGAGCCCGGTCAGCGCCTGCATCTGGTCGCGGCCGGTGAAGTAGGCGAGCTTCTTCGGATCCTCGGCGCGGATGCGGCGGAGGCGCTCGGTGAGTTCGTCCAGGGCGGTCTCCCAGGAGATCTCCTCGAAGGCGCCCTCTCCCCGTTCGCTACCGGGCTTGCGACGCAGCGGGCGACGAAGCTTGGCCCGCGAGTTCTGCTTCATGATGCCGGCGTTGCCCTTGGCGCAGAGCACGCCGCGATTAACCGGGTGATCCGGATTGCCCTGGATGAAACGGATCTGACCGTCCTCCAGGGTGACCTGGATACCGCAGCGACAGGCACACATGTAGCAGGTGGTATAGCGGACTTCCTGGCGGTCCCGAGGTTCAAGACGAGCGGGATCGTCCGCCACCTCGGCTTGCGGGGTGACGCTCATGGGCTGCCTCCATGGCCGGCTTGCGGGTGTGTCCCGGGGGTCGCCGTTGCGGCGACCCCATCGGCTCAAGCGCGCTTGAGCCGGAAGTGGTAGGTGCCGTCCTCTTCCTTCTGCTCAAGCAGCTCGTGCCCGGTCTGCTTGCTGAAGGACTCAAAGTCCTTCACCGAGCCCGGATCGGTGGCCATGACGTAGAGCACCTCCCCGGCATTCATGGTGGCCAGCGTCTTCTTGGCCTTGAGGATGGGCAGCGGGCAGTTCAGCCCGGTGGCATCGAGGGATTGATCGAACTCCGCCATCTCCGGTGCTCCTCAGTTAGACGCGACGATGTGGTCGGTACGGCCTTCCAGGCCGTCTGCGTAACCCGCCTCATAGCGGTCGGTGATGCGCTGCTCTTCACGCTTGGGGTTCTGCAGATAGCCGCCAATCCAGCCGGCCATGTAGTCGGCATCGACCCCCTGTTCCTCCATCCGCCGGACGGCGTCGTAGTACTCCCGATTCATGGACCGCCTCTCTCAGCTGCCGTGTTGCGACGCTCTGTGGCCCGAAGAATGCCCATGTCCTGATATATGCAACAACCTGCCAAAGGGGAGACCGGGCCGGGGACGCCTATCCCCGAGGGGGTATTGCGCCTGCCACCGCTCCACCGCCCCCAGTGGCCTCTCCAAAAGGGAATAGTCCGGCGTGCCGGCTTTCACCCCCCAATGGGTATTCCGCCGATGGACGCGCGGTCCTAGTTTGGATTTTGACCCATCGCAATCAACCACCCAAGGCAACCGAGGAGCCTGGCGATGCGCTTATCCCGGCGCGACTTCCTGGAGCTGATGCTGGCCGCCGGTGCGGCCGGCGCGCTGGCCCGCCCCGGCAAGAGCCTGGCCGGCAGCAACGGCTCGAACGACTGGCGAGCCATCCCGGAGGACTTCTACGACGTGCCGCGACAGGGCAACGTGCACCTCCTGCACTTCTGCGACCTGCACGGGCAGCTCAAGCCCGTCTACTTCCGCGAGCCCAACATCAACCTGGGCCTCCACGACTTCAAGGGCAAGCCGCCACTGCTCGTGGGCGAAGAGCTGCTGCGCCACTACCAGCTCGACCGCTTTAGCCCCGCGGCGCACGCCTTCACCCACCTCGACTTCCGCGCGGCAGCCGAATACTACGGGCGTGTCGGTGGTGCCGCCCACCTGGCCACGGCGGTCCAACGGGCCCGCGATGAACGCCCCGGCGCACTGCTGCTCGACTCCGGGGACACCTGGCACGGGTCCGGCCCGGCCCTGTGGAGCGAGGGCCGGGCCATGGTCGAGTTCCAGAAGAAACTCGGCGTCGACGCCTGCACCGGGCACTGGGAGTTCATCTACGGCGACGAACGCGTCCAGGAGCTGGTCGCCGATCTCGACGGCGCCGGGGTCCACTTCCTGGCGCAGAACGTGCTCGACCGCGACTGGCTCGACCCGATCTTCGACGCCTACAGCATGCACGAGGAGAACGGCGTCCCGGTGGCGGTAGTCGGCCAGGCGTTCCCCTTCACCCCCATCGCCAACCCCGGGTATCTGTTCCCGCAGTGGGAGATGGGTCACCGACTCGACCGCCTTCAGGAGCAGGTGGACCGGGCGCGCGACGACGGCGCCCAGGTGGTGGTCCTGCTCTCCCACGCCGGCATGCTCACCGACATGGCCTACGCCCGGCAACTGCGCGGCGTCGACGTCATCCTCGGCGGCCATACCCACGACCCGGTCCCCTACCCGGAGCAGGTGGAGGATGCGGACGGCGAGTCGACCCTGGTCGTCAACAGCGGCTCCAACGGCAAGCACCTCTCGGTGCTGGATCTCGATGTCCGTGACGGGCGCATCCGCGACTTCCACTACCGCAACCTGCCGATCTTCTCCAACGCCCTCGAACCCGACCCGGACATGCAGTCCCTGGTCGACGAGGCCTACGCCCCTTACGAGGACAAGCTCTCTGAGGTGGTCGGCGAGGTCGACGGGGTGCTCTACCGCCGCGGCAACTTCAACGGCACCTTCGATGAAGTGCTCGCCCAGGCCCTGATCGAGGGCCGGGACGCCGAGGTGGCCTTCACCCCGGGATTCCGCTGGGGCCCGAGTGTTCTGCCGGGCAAGGTCACCTTCGAGGACTGCATGAACCAGACCTGCAGCACCTATTCGGAGACCACCCGCAACGAGATGACCGGCGAGGCCATCAAGCACGTCCTCGAGGACGTCGCCAACTCCATCTTCAACGAGGACCCGATGCTCCACCGCGGCGGCGACATGGTGCGCAGCGCCGGGCTGCGCTACGCCATCGACCCCTCCCGGGGCATGGGGGAGCGCATCACCGACCTGGAGATCAACGGCGAGCCCATGGATCCCAAACGCAAGTACGTCGTGGCCAGCTGGGCGGATGTCAACGAGCCCCAGGACGGCCCGCAGGCGTGGGACGTGCTCGCCGACTACTTCCGCAATCACAACGCGCTCCGTGTCGAGGAGCCCTATGTGCCGAAGCTCAAGGGGGTCAGCGATGACAATCCGGGCATGGCGCTCTAGCGCGCTGGGTACTACCGGAGCAACCGCCTGCGCCCTGGCCTTCACGCCGGCGCTGGCAGCCGATGAGCTGTTCATCCCCGAGGCCGAGCCGGTGGCCGACGGAGTTTACGCCATCATCGGACCGACGGACGCACGCACCTACGAGAACCACGGCATGAATGCCAACTACGGCATCGTCGAGACCGATGAGGGCGTGCTCCTCATCGACTCCGGGCCGACCGCCTTCAGCGCCGAGCTGATCGAGGAGGCGGTGGCCGAGGTGACCGACACACCGATCCGCTGGGTGTTGAACATCGGCGTCCAGGACCACCGCTGGCTGGGCAACGACTACTTCCAGCGCGAGCACGACGCCGAGGTCATCGCCTTCGAGGAGACGGCACGCCAGCAGGAGGCGTTCGCCTCGGACCACCTGGAGGGCCGGCTGAAGGAGGCCGTCGGGGACCGTCTGGAGGGGACCGAGCCGGCCTATGCCGACCGCGAGCTCGAGGGCGAAGAGTCGACGCTGGAGCTCGGCGGCGTCACCTTCGAGCTGCAGCGCACCGATGCCCACTTCCCCGGCGACGCCATGGCCCACCTGCCCGAGGCCGACGTGGTGTTTACCGGCGACCTGGTCTATGTCGACCGCATGCTCGGCGTCCACCCGTGGTCGAGCGTTGAGAACGGCTACGAGGCCTACCAGGAACTGGCGGACCTCGGCCCCGAGACGGTGGTGCCGGGCCACGGACAGGTCAGCGACATGGAACGGGTCGAACGGGACACCGGCGCCTACTACGAGTTCCTCGTCCATGAGGTGGGTGCCGCCGCCGAGGATCTCGAGCCCCTGGACGAGGTAGTGGAACGACACCGCGAGGAGTCGGCCTTCCAGCACCTGGAGCATTTCGACGGCTGGCACACCACCAACATCAACCGCGCCTACCTGGAGTTCGAGTGGTAGTCCGCGGCACAGCGTGTTTGAGCAACCGGCCCACCGGGCCGAAACGGGAGGAATCCACCATGGATCAGCATCACGTCGACACACAACGCCGCAAGATCCTGACCGGCGCCCTCGGCCTGGGAGGCGTCGGGACCGCCGTGGGGCTCGGCGTCCTCGCCCCGTCCCAGGCCCTCGCCTCGTGGCGGGAGGAGTCGATCATGGCCACCAGCCTCGAGGAGGGCCTGAACGCGGTGCTCGGCGCCAGCGAATACGAGGAGAGCGACGAGATCCACATCGACGCCCCGGAGGTGGCCGAGAACGGCGAGACGGTGCCGATCACCATCGACACCTCGCTGCCGGACGTTGAGAGCATCACCGTCTACGTCCCGGAGAACAACGCCCCGGTCTCGGCCGTCTTTGAACTCGGCGGCAAGACCAAGCCCAAGGTCTCGCAGCGGATCCAGATGGCCGACACCTCGGACGTCGTGGCGGTGGCCAAGAGCAACGGCAAGCTCTACGGCACCAGCCGCCGGGTCCGGGTCACCATCGGCGGCTGCGGCGGCTGAGCCTTTCACCGACGGCGATCACGGGATAGCCACAGACTGCGAGGGAGCACACCATGTCTTCGATTCGAGCACGCGCAACCCTGGTCGACGGGATAGCGGAGGTCCGCGCCCTGATCAGCCACCCCATGGATGCCCCGGACGAGGAGAGCGGGGACGAGGGGCACTTCATTCAGGAGGTGATCGCCGAGATCAACGGCGAGAAGGTCCTCCACGCCCACTGGGGGCCGAGCATCTCCCCCAACCCGCTGATCCAGTTCGAGGCTGAGGCCGAGGCCGGGGATACCCTAACGCTCCGCTACACCGACAACCTCGGCGAGAGCGACAGCCACGAGATGGAACTGAGCTGAAAGCCGACCGCCGTACCCGACACGACGAGGGCACCGGCTTGCCCGGCGCCCTCGTCGTGTCGGCCCCGCGGAAGGGCGCTACTGGATCTTGATATACGAGAAGCCGCGGCGCTGGAGCTCTTCGAGGCGGGTGGCCCCGTAGTCGATCAGCTCCGCATCCACCGCCAGATCCTCCTGCTCCAGCCCCGCCTCGTCCATGGAGCTGGCACAGACCTCCAGCTGCACGTCGTAGGTATCGGAGAGCGTGCGCAGCCGCTGGAGTAGATCGTCACGCTCGGCCACGTCGGCCTCATCCACCTCGTAGGCGGTGTCCGCCAGCCGGTCCTCGGTCACATACCGCAGACCGAACCCGTGCAGGACGATCCGCACATCGTGATCGAGCAACTGCCCTTCGTAGTGGCTCGCAGCGTTATTGGCGTTGAAGATGGTGGAGCTGACGCGCTGCGGCTCCTGCATATCGATGTGGAACACCAGTTGAGGCTCCGGGAAATCCTCCGCCGCTGCGCTGGCCAGCGCGCCACTGAGTGCCAGCAGGCCAGCGGCCACACCACCAAGCCGGCCTCGCTCCCCCTTCCGTGCTGTCATGGTCATCCCTCCTGCGGCCCGAACCGCCCTAGTGCGCCTCCTGCTCCAGCAGATCGGCCAGATCCTCCGGCGTCAGCCGGAAGGAGAGCTCGCCCCCGGGGGTGGCCATGGTCGGCGTACCCGGCACCCCGATCTGCTGCGCCACCTCCTGGTGGTCCTCGACCGGTGACGCGTCGCACGCCCCGGCCTCGGGCTCTTCACCGGACTTCGCCGCCTCCAGGGCCTCGTGCCGGTCGTCGCTGCACCAGACCTGGTCCATCAACGCCCGGGAGGCATCGGACAGGGCGAAGGCGGCATACCGCACCCGGATCCCCTGTTCCAGGTACGCGTCGAGCTCGGCGTGGAGATCCTGGCAGTGGGGACAGGTCACATCGGTGAAGACCGTCACGCTGTGCTCCGCTTCCCCCTCCTCGGGTTCGTAGACGATCAGATCCTCCTCGGGCATCGCCTCAAGGGTCTCGGCGATCTCTTCCGGCATCATGCCCACCGACGCGGTGGCCGCGCCCATGCATCCCCCGAACACCAGCACCCGGGCGGCACGGCGTGCCGTCCGAATGCGCGGCGCGCGGGCGCTCGTCGACTCCCTGCGCATCACGCCCTCCTCTTCCCTTAGCCGAAGATGTCGCGGGTGATCGAGGCGTACCAGCCGGGGGCGTAATCCGCCTCCCGGGCCCGGAACTCCCGCGAGGCCCCCTCGGGGCTCAACCCGCCGGCGCCTTCCACCGAGCGCATCTCACCGTCGCGGTACTCGTAAACCGCGGCCACGGTCACGCCCCAGTCCGGGGCCGCCAGGCTGTAGCAGGTGTTGACCATCGGGAACCCGGGCACTTCGTGTCCGCGCAGTTCGCTAACGATGCTCGCGGCCACCAGCTTGGCCTGGTTATTGGCGGCGTGACCGGACTTGGGCATATCACCGGCAACAGCCGCATCTCCCACCACGTAGACGTCGTCGTGCCGGGTCGAGCGGAAGGTGCGCTGATCCACCGGGCACCAGCCGCCCTCGTCGGTCAGCCCGGCCCGCTCGGCGATGGCACCGGCCTTTTGCGGCGGGATGACGTTGAGGACGTCGGCGCGGTGCTCCGCGTCGCCGCCATCGGTGAAGACCTTGCGCTCCCGCACCGCGATGCGCTCCGGCTTGCCCCCCTCCTTCGCCGGCACCCACTCGATCATGTCACCGTAGAGCGCTTCCCACGCCTCCTCGAACAGGCCCTGTTTGGAGAAGCTGTCCTTGGGATCCAGCGCCAGCACCTTGGCCCGCGGCTTGTGCTGCTTGAGATAGTGGGCGATCAGGCTCATGCGCTCGTACGGCCCCGGCGGGCAACGGTACGGCCCGTCCGGCGGGCAGATCACGACCGTGCCCCCATCCTCCATGGCCTCAATCTGGCCGCGCAGGATGGAGTACTGCGCCCCGCCCCACCAGGCGTGGGGGACGGCGATGGTGTCGTCCCCGTCCATCCCCTCGACCCGATCCCAGTCGAAGGCGATCCCCGGCGCCACGACCAGACGATCGTAGCTGATCCGGCCGTTCTCGGCGGTCACCACCCGGTGGCCGTCGAGATCGATATCCCGGGCGCGGTCGTGGATGACCTCGATGCCGTAGTCGTCGCGCAGCGTGTGGTAGCCGTGGCGGAGGGTCCGGAGCTCGCGGAACCCACCCAGGTACCAGTTGCCGCCGTAGCAGGTGTAGTAGCTCTCGTTCGGCTCGATCAGCGTGACCTCGAGCTCCGGCGCGTGGTGCTTGAGGTAGCGCGCGGTAGTGGCCCCGCCGGAGCCGCCGCCGACCACCACCACGCGCCCCTCGATGCGGCCATTGGCGTCCGGCCCGGTGGGAGCGCAACCGGCCAGCCCCAGCCCGGCCCCCGCGGTTCCGAGACCGGCGAGGCGCATGAAATCTCGTCTCGTGAGGCGCTTGCTCATGCCTGCCCTTCCCTATTGATCCATTGCTGCGAGGTAGGCCGCGACCGCGCGCAGCTGCTCATCGGTGTAGCCGGTGGCGTGCCGATCCATCACCGTGGGATCCCCCCGGCCTTCGCGAAAGTCTCTCATCACCTCCACCAGGGCCTCTTCATCCCAGCCGGCCAGCGG
Source organism: Halorhodospira halophila SL1 (assembly GCF_000015585.1). Lineage (NCBI taxonomy): Bacteria > Pseudomonadati > Pseudomonadota > Gammaproteobacteria > Chromatiales > Ectothiorhodospiraceae > Halorhodospira > Halorhodospira halophila. The sequence goes on from NC_008789.1 coordinate 2,143,680, forward strand.
CGGCATGCTCTCCGCCCCCTGGCCGCCGGGGCCGTGGCAGGCCAGGCAACTGTTGGCGATCATCTCCCCCTCGGAGATCCCGCCATCGCCGGCCGTGGCCGCCCCCCCGCCGAATAGCAGACCGAATAGGGTGGCACCGCTGAGCAGTGCCCTGCGCGACGATTGCTGCATGGATGGGCTCCTCCTTCTCGTATGGTCGGGGTGGCCACCGGCCACCCCTCAGAACGTCGCCCCGAAGTCGTACCGGGCGCCGATGGCGTAGGTGGTCAGGTGATCGTCGGCGGCCTCGTCGGGATCCTCGCCGGCGCTACCGATCGCATCGTCGAAGGACTGGTACTGCACGCCGGCGTACACCCGGAAATCCTCGTGGGGCTGATGGACCACGGCGCCGGTGATCGAGCTGACGTCCTCGTCGTCGCCATCGGCGTCGGCGTGACCGAGGGCGAGCACCCACTGGTTGCGCCCCTGCTGGTAGGTCCCGATCAGCGCGTGGTGGTCCACCGCGTCGGTGAAGCGGCCGTCGTAGAAGGCTGGGTCGTCATCCGTTGTACTCTCGCCGTCCACCCGGTTTGAGGGATCCCCCACTAGGTTGTCGATCCGGCCGGCGCCCCCGGGCCCGCGGATGATCTCCACCGACTCGTACTGGTAGGCCAGAGAGAACGCATCCGGCGCCCAGCGGGCCCCCACCTTCCAGTTGGTATCGCCGTCGTCCACGTCATCCACGTCGGTGAACCGCTCGTCGAGGTGCATCACCGCGGCGATGAAGTGCCAGTCAGGGAGGCCGAGGTAGCTGGCACCAAGGATGACATCGCCCTGCTGCAGGTCCTGATCCGCATCACCCGGATCGGGGCTCGACAGCGTCCGGTCCTGGTTGTCGTCCTCCACCCCGATCTGGGCGTGCAGCTGCAGCCCGGCCATCTCCGGGCTGACGTACTGCACCGCGCGGTTGACGAAATCGTTGTGGCCGAAGGAGCCGCCGGACATCCCGCCGGTGCGCCGCTGCTGCAGCTCGGTGGCCACCAGCGGATCCCAGCGCACGCCGCCGAGGGTCTTGTAGGCGGCGTGGACCGTGCCGACGACCAGCTCACCGTAGGGGCTGTCCACTCCCACGTAGCTGATCCGTCGACTAAAATCGTCGTCCCCCAGGTGCGGGCTGGCGCTCCACTCCAGTTGGCCGATGGCCGTCCACTCGTCGTCCAGGGGCTGCTGCCCGGAAACGCCCCAGCGCGTCCGCCCCTGGTCCGTGAATTTGGTGACGTCGGAAGAGTCCTCGTAGGCGAACTGGTGCAGGCCGGCGTGGACCTGCCCATAAAGGCTGACCTCGCCGGCCTGTGCCGCCGACGCCGCACCGCCCCATGCAAACAGTCCCGCCACAGCCGCCACGGTCGATGTCCTTCTCATGCTGCCTGCCTCCCCATGCCTGGATGGATCGCGGGCGGGAGACCGACCCGGGCTGCGCCCCACGCCGCCTCCCCAGCCCGCCTGTGCACCAGCCAGCCTGTTTCAACACCCGGGAGGCAACAATTGCCCACATGGGCAGCCTGCCCTGCCCGATGGGGATAGGCTCCCGACAGACCGCTCACCCTAAAAAGGGTATTCGCACGCTCACCCCCTCTCGCTAGCCTGCCTGCACAGGCTACCGAGCCCGCGAAGCAGCCAGAAATAGCCAATCGGACAATCCATATTCCGGGTTTGAAGGAGGGGGTCCCATGACAGCGCGCAGCCCTACACGCTCGACACACTCGGCAGGCATTGCAGTTACCCTCGGGCTCTGCACCGGTGCGGCAGCCATCAGCCTGCTGGCCACCCAGGGCGCCGGCGCAGGCGAGGAGGAGCGCAACATCGAGCCGCGCCCGGCCCCCGACGGCATGGACTACCACACCAGCGAAACCTGGGAGTCCCTCGCCACCGAACCCTCCCAGGGCCGCATCGTCGAAGAGGACGGCGAGAAACGGCAGATTCGCTACGAGTTCGGTGGTTTCCCGGACGAAGAGAACGAAGACTTCAGTGAGTGGCCCACCCACTCCTACGCCGACGACGCCGACTACCCAGAGCCTCAGGAGGCGGACATCCCCAACGACCTCGAGGGGGATCCCGAGCGCGGCCGGGAGCTGTTCGCCAAGGGCGAGCTGGGCCCCTGCTCCTCCTGCCACCTGGTCCCGGAGGCGGAGATCGACTCCCCGGGCAACGTCGGCACCGACCTGCGCACCGTGGGTGAGTGGGCTCCGGATAAAGAGTGGCTCTACCAAGTGGTCTACGACCCGCGGGTCTTCTATGGCGAGGACACCCCCATGCCGCCCTTCGGGGTCAACGGCATGTGGTCCGAAGAGCAGATCATCGATGTCGTCGCCTACCTGATGACCCTGGAGGGCGACGAGGACGGCGAGCCGATCGCCCCGGAGGGCGTGGACCGCCACTGGGACCCCAACGACCGCCCGCCCCTGCAGCCCGCCGGCGAGCACCTGGACCCGTTCGACAATCCGGGGCTGATGCAGGCCGAGCAGATCGCCGTGCCGCTCTGGGATGAGCCGGCCCCCAACGGCGAGTCCTGCGCCAGCTGCCACGGCGACCTGGAACCGGCCGACGACCTGCGTCCGATCGGCGTCATTGAGGACCTGGAGGGCGTGGCCACCGAGTACCCGAAGTGGTTCGACGAGTACGACCGAATGATGTCCCTGGAGGACTTCCTGGCGGTCCACGCCAAGGAGGAGCAGGACATGGAGCTGCCCACGCAGTCGCAGGAGAACCTCTACATGTCGATCCTGGTGCACAGCCAGTCCAACGGCATGGTCTACGATCTGGATGACGACGACCCCAATGTCCAGGCCGCCATCGAGCGTGGCGAGGAACTCTTCCACCGTCCGGTGGGGCAGCGGGCCCACGCCTGCGCCAACTGCCACACCGATCGGGGCGGCGGGGACAAGTGGCTGAGCGGGCGCATGCTGGCCAACATCGAGGCCGACGACACGGCCATGACCAACCACCCCTACTGGCGCACGGCGCAGAGTCGGGTCTGGGACCTGCGCACCCGCTTCCAGTGGTGCATGACCCCCGTCGGAACCAACTACCTCCCCGGGGACGCACCGGAGTACGCCGACCTGGAGACCTACATTGTCTCCGAGCAGCAGGGTGAGGAAATCATCGTGCCACGCTACGCCCACTGAGCCCCCCGCCCTGTGTGGCTGCCGGCGGCCGCAGTCCGGACCTCCCGGGCCGCGGCCGCGGCACTTCCAAGTCCCCGGGGCGTGGCCCCGGACCCGCGCACACGCCGTGCGATCACCCCCGGACCAGGTGCTCGCCGGCACCGACCCCCAGGTTGCCCAGCAAACCGCCGATCACCGGCCGAAGATCCGCAATCATCTCCGGCCCCTCCACCTCGGTCAGACGACCGTGCAACCACAGATCCCGCGGCCGGTCACTGGCGTCACAGCCACGCTGGCCAAGCAGATTGTAGGCCGGGAACCCCGGATCCTCGCCGGCGTAATCGATGCGCGCGTACTCGTTGAGACGCTCTCCGGCACGGGCCAGGAACGCCTGGCCGGCGTCCGGCGCGCCGCTGTTGTCGCGGATGCCATCGGCCAGGCGCTTGACCATGGCCTCGACCAGCCGGCGGCGCGATTCATCCTCCAGACCCCGCAGCCAGGCGAGGCGGTCGGTGTACTGCACGGCGAAGAGCAGCAGCTCCTCCACCAGCGCCAGGTGTCCGCCGGTGCGGTCGGTGATCGGTCCGTCTTCCGACAGCGTTCGCACCGCGGAAGTCGCGATGCGCCAGGCACGGATCGACGCCGCGGCGCCGACCTCTTCCGGCTGCTGCTCCTCGCGGGGCCGGAACCAGTGGGTCTTGGTACGCATGATCAGGTCACCGCCTTGTGGGGAAGGAATAGTCCGCAGCCCCAGCAACGGCCGCTGCCCAGACCGCGGGCCTGGAGCCGGCGCCCGGCCTCAGGGCCCATGCCGTCCACCAGAAGGCTGCGGGTGACTGCCGGCCCGTCGGGGGTCACCAGCGTCTCCTGGCGACCGCAGAGCAGGCGCTTGGGGTGGATATCCATCTCGGCCAACTCCTGCCGGGCGGCCGCAAGCAGTGCGCTCTCCGCCACCGCGCCGCCGTCCGGGCCCAGGACCCGATGGGCGTAAACGGTCGGTGCCGCCGGCAGTTCGCTCAAGCGGGAACCGCCCAATTCCAGGGCCTCGCCGGCGACATCCAGTCCCGCGCCGGCCAGGCCGGCGACCGCATCGGCATGCGCCCGGGCCACCCGCAGGACCAGCCGGCTGCGTCGTGGCAGCAGGATCGGTTGATCCGGCGTTCGCCACCAGCCGTGGCCACTGGTCGGCAGATGGGTCACGCGGATGCCCACCTCCCCGGGATCGAGCAGCGGCGCCAACCGAGGTGCCAGGGCGTCGGCCAGGGGCACCGCGTAGGCCTCAGGCAACACCCGCCCGCGCAGCGGGAAGGCCACATCCACCGCCTCAGCGAGCTCCGGCGCCTGCTCCTCCTCGGTCTCCCAATACACTGCAGCCTCCGCACCGTGATGGCTGTCCCGAGTACACCCGCGCGCTGCACGCTGCTCTATATCCCGAAAGGGATACATCAGAATCCTATTCAGCTCCTTGAATGGATATTCCCTCGCCCCTCCCCCGCTGGCTAGCTTAGGCCACAACCGAAACCGGGCCGCCTCCCGCGGCCCTCGGGTCCGGCAGCCGCAGGCGAGGTGAGGATCAGCGTCATGACCGACAACACGTACAACACCCCGAAACTCGACGAGCTGGAGACCGGCCCGTGGCCGAGTTTCGTCACCGGGCTCAAGCGTCTGGCCGAGGACAAGCCCATGATCGCTGGGGTGCTCGGGCAGCTTGAGCACTCCTACACCGACCGCAAGGGCTACTGGAAGGGCGGCACCATCGGTGTCTACGGCTACGGCGGCGGCATCATCCCGCGCTTCACCGAGCTCAAGGACAACGACGGCAGCCCGCTCTTCCCGGAGGCGCAGGAGTTCCACACCATGCGCTTCATCCCGCCGGCGGGGATGCACTACTCCACGGAGCTGCTGCGCGACATCTGCGACATCTGGGAGAAACACGGCTCGGGGCTGATCGCCCTGCACGGGCAGACCGGCGACATCATGCTCCAGGGCATCACCGCGGATAACGTCCAGGCCTGCTTCGACGAGCTCAACGCCTACGGGCTCGACCTCGGCGGTGCCGGGCCGGCAGTGCGCACCGGCATGTCCTGCGTCGGCGCCGCCCGCTGCGAGCACTCCTGCTGCAACGAGCAGAAGATCCACCGCCTGCTCGTCAACAACTTCCTCGACGACATGCACCGGCCCAGCCTGCCTTACAAGTTCAAGTTCAAGGTCTCGGGCTGCGCCAACGACTGCATGAACAGCATCGAGCGCTCGGACTTCGCCGTCATCGGCACCTGGCGCGACGAGATCCAGGTCGACCAGGCCGAGGTCCAGGCCTTTGTCGAGGCCAAGGGCCGCAAGCACACCATCGACAACGTGGTCAGCCGCTGCCCCTCCGGCTCCCTGAGCCTGAACGACGACAACACTCTGGAGATCGACAACGACAGCTGCGTGCGCTGCATGCACTGCATCAACGTCATGACCCGGGCCCTGTCTCCGGGCGAGGACCGCGGCGTCACCATCCTGGTCGGCGGCAAGCGCACCCTGCGCATCGGCGACCTCTTCGGCACCGTGGTCGTGCCCTTCCTGCCGCTGCGCTGCGACGCCGACTACCAGCGCATCCTCGAGATCGCCCAGGAGATCGTCGACTTCTTCGCCGAGAACGCCCTGGAGCACGAGCGGGTCGGCGAGATGATCGAGCGCATCGGCCTGGTCAACTTCCTCGAGGCCGTGGGCCTGGAGGTCGACCCGAACATGATCCACGAGCCGCGCTCGATCTCCTACGTCCGCACCGACGACTGGGACGAGGAGGCCGAGAAGTGGTACCGGCGCCAACACATGCAGTCCGAGCAGGCCTCGTGAGGCGCGTCGCGACGACCCGGGCGCTCAGCAGCGGAGGAAGACCGAATCATGGCTGAAGCAACCAGCAACACCCAACCCCGGTCCCCCATCGAGAGCGGGACGCCGGATCCGTTCCCCCACATGCACGCCACCCTGCGGCGCAACTTCGGGCTGTGGCGCCACCACGACCGACCGCAGCCGGGCGTGCTCCACCACGTCTCGGAGACCGGTGAAGAGGTGTGGACGGTGCGCGCCGGCACGCAACGGCAGATGGACCTGGCCACGGTGCGCAAGCTCTGCGACATCGCCGACGAGTACGCCGACGGCTACCTGCGCTTCACCATCCGCTCCAACGCCGAGATCACCGTCGATCGCGAGGAGAAGGTCCAGCCGCTGATCGACGCCCTGCGCGGCGCCGGGTTCCCGGTGGGCGGCACGGGTCCGTCGGTGACCATGATCTCCCACACCCAGGGCTGGCTGCACTGCGATATCCCGGCCACCGACGCCTCCGGGGTGGTCAAGGCGCTCATGGACGAGCTGCACCAGGAGTTCGTCCGGGAGGACATGCCCAACCGAGTGCACATCACCACCTCGTGCTGCCAGATCAACTGCGGCGGCCAGGGCGACATCGCCATCAACATCCAGCACACCAAGCCGCCCAAGATCCAGCACGACTTGGTCGGCCAGGTCTGTGAGCGGCCCTCGGTGGTGGCGCGCTGCCCGGTGGCGGCGATCCGCCCGGCCGTGGTCGACGGCAAGCCGTCGCTGGAAGTGGACGAGAGCAAGTGTGTGGCTTGCGGCGCGTGCTATCCGCCCTGCCCGCCGATGCAGATCAACGACCCGGAGCACTCGCGGCTGGCCATCTGGGTGGGCGGCAACCACTCCAACGCCCGGGGCGTGCCGACCTTCCACAAGCTGGTGGTGGCTGGACTGCCCAACAACCCGCCGCGCTGGCCCGAGGTCGCCGAGCACGTCAAGAAGATCCTCTACACCTACCGCGACAACGCGCGCGACTACGAGCGCGTCGGGGAGTGGATCGAGCGCATCGGCTGGAAGCGCTTCTTCGAGCTCACCGGTCTGCCGTTCACCAAGCACCACATCGAGAACTGGCAGGGCTCGCGGCACAAGCTCAACGCCTCGGCGCACCTGCGCTTCTAGGCAAGGGAGGACCCATGCAATTCGGAATCCTGGTCAACGAAGGGCCGTACCAGCACCAGGCCTCGGACAGCGCCTACCAATTCGCCGTCGCCGCCCTGGAGCAGGGCCACGAGGTGCCCCGCGTCTTCTTCTACATGGACGGGGTGCACAACGCCAACCGGCTCCAGGAGCCGCAGCAGGACGACCGCAACATCGTCCGCCGCTGGTCCGAGCTCGCCGAACGGCACCAGATCGACCTGGTGGTGTGCGTCGCCGCTGCCCTGCGCCGCGGCGTCAAGGACGAGATCCTGGCCCCGGGGTTTCGCATCTCCGGGCTCGGCCAGCTGGTCGAGGCGGGCATCCAGGCGGATCGGCTGGTGACCTTCGGCGACTAGCGCCGTCGGCGCAGGCAACGGAACAGGAGGCGAAACCGTGAGCGAGGCAATGGATCTGGAACAGGAAGGCGATATCAAGCGGTTCATGTTCGTCAACCGCAAAGCGCCGCACGGGAGCATCTACGCCCTGGAAGCCCTGGAGGTGGTGCTGATCGCCGCTGCGTTCGACCAGGACGTCAGCCTGGCGTTCCTGGATGACGGAGTCTTCCAGTTGCGCCAGGACCAGAACGCGAAGGCCATCGACATGAAGAACTTCGCGCCCACCTTCCGCGCCCTCGAGGACTACGACATCGAAAAGCTCTATGTCGAACAGGAGTCTTTGGCTGAACGCGGACTCACCGAGGCGGACCTGATCGTCCCCGTGGAAGTCGTCGATCGGGCGCGCATGGGCACATTGATGGCCGACCAGGATGTCGTGCTGTCGTTCTAGGAGGACTCACCGTGCTGCACACCGTCAACAAATCCCCCTGGCAGACCACCAACCTCGACGCCTGCCTGGCCCACCTCGGCGGTGAGCGCCTGTTGCTGATCGAGGACGGGGTCTACGCCGCCGTGGCACGCAGTGATGCGGCCCAGAAACTCGATACCCCGGCCCGGGACGGGCGGGTCTATGTCCTCGGCCCGGACCTCGAGGCCCGCGGCATCGGCACCGAGCAGGTGGCCGAAGGCATCGGGGTCGTTGATTACAGCGGCTTCGTGCAGCTGGTCGCCGAGCACGGCCCGCACCAGGCCTGGCTCTGAGCACCGGGGCACGACCGCCCAGGCTCCAAGAGAAGAGAGACGACCGCAGAAGAGGAGAGAGAACCATGGCAATTCAGGTCAATGGCACCACCATCCCCACCGACGAGGAAGGCTACATCGAGGACCTGAGCCTCTGGTCCCCCGAGGTCGCCGAGATCATGGCCCAGGAGGATGGCCAGGAGCTGACCGAGCAGCACTGGGAGGTGATCAACTTCCTGCGCGAATACTACGACGAGTACCAGATCGCACCGGCGGTGCGGGTCCTGACCAAGCAGATCGGTAAGCGCCTGGGGCCGGAGAAGGGCAACAGCAAGTACCTCTACGAGCTCTTCCCCTACGGCCCGGCCAAGCAGGCCTGCCGCTACGCCGGCCTGCCCAAGCCCACCGGCTGCGTCTAGGGCGGTGTCGAGGCGCCGTCTCGGGGAGCGATGAAGGGAGAGCGAGTACCGTGCTGACAGCGACCTTTGCCGTGCTGTTCTACACCGCCACCGTGGTACTGGTGCTCGGCCTGGCGGCGCGGGTCTATCTCTACGCCCGCACGCCAGCGCCGCTGCGCATCCCCACCACCCCGGCCCCAACTTCCCGGGGCGGCGCCGCCCTGCGCGTGACCAGCGAGGTGGTGGCCTTCCGCAGCCTGTTCCGCGGCGAGAAGCTGCTCTGGCTGCTCAGCTGGGCCTTCCATGTCGCCCTGCTGCTGGTCATCCTGCGCCACCTGCGCTACTTCCTCGATCCGGCGCCGCAGTGGCTGGTGTGGATCCAGCCGCTGGGCCTCTACGCCGCCTACGTCCTCGCGGCCGCCCTGGTCGGCCTGTGGCTGCGGCGCCTCTGGATCGACCGGGTGCGCCACATCAGCACCCCCTCCGACCACGCCGCCCTGGCCCTGTTGCTGGCCATCGGCCTGACCGGGCTGGGCCTGCAGCACTTCCAGCCCACGGACATCGTGGCGGTGAAGGCGTTCTTCATCGGCCTGATGCAGTTCAACTGGCAGCCGCTGCCGAGCGAACCGCTCCTGCTCCTCCATCTGACGCTGGTCGCCCTGCTGATGATGGTCTTCCCGTTCAGCAAGCTGTTGCACGCCGCCGGGGTGTTCTTCAGCCCCACGCGCAACCAGCCGGACAACCCGCGGGAGCGCCGGCATATCGCCCCCTGGGCACGCGCCCTGGAGCAGGACGCCACCCACCAGAAGCAGGAGTGAGGACGCCGTGAGCCAGGATCCCTTTGACGTACCGCCCCTTGCCGCGGACCCGGAGGCCAACGGCCCGCCGCACATGGAGACCGAAGCCACCGGGCACGTGCGCCCGCACCCGGCCAGTAGTGAGCACCAACAGGCGCTCGGCTTCCCCGGCGAGATCCCGGAGGACTGGCAGGAGCGCGCCCTGGCCCGCATGGAGACCCTGCTCGAGCGCAATCGCTCGCTGCGCGTCTACATGGACGCCTGCGTGCGCTGCGGCGCCTGCACCGACAAGTGCCACTTCTACCTGGGCACCTCCGACCCGCAGAACATGCCCGTGGCCCGCCAGGATCTGATGCGCGACGTCTACCGGCGCCACTTCACCCCTGCCGGGCGCAACTTCCCCAGCCTGGTCCGTGGCCGCGAGCTGACCCGCGAGGTGATGGAGGCGTGGTTCACCTACTTTCATCAGTGCTCGCAGTGCCGGCGCTGCTCGGTCTTCTGCCCCTACGGCATCGACACCGCCGAGATCTCCATGGCTGCTCGGGAGATCCTCGACGCCGCCGGCTTCGGCCAGAAGTACACCAACGAGATCATCGGCAAGGTCCACAAGGTGGGCAATAACCTCGGCCTCCCCGGGCCGGCACTGGAGGACACCCTTGAGGGTCTGGAGGAGGACCTCAAGGACGACACCGGCCACGACATCCGCATCCCCCTCGACCAGGAGGGCGCGGACATCCTGCTGGTCACCCCGTCAGCAGACTTCTTCGCCGAGCCCCACGTCGACGGCCTGATGGGGTACGCCAAGGTCCTGCACCAGGCCGGGCTCTCCTGGACGCTGAGTTCCTACGCCTCGGAGGCGGCCAACTTCGGGATGTTCATCGGCAGCTACGAGCAGATGAAGCAGATCGCCGAGCGCATCCGCAAGGCCGCCGTCGACCTGGGCGTCAAGCGCATCGTGGTCGGCGAGTGCGGCCACGCCTGGCGGGTGGCGTACAGCTTCTGGAACACCCTGGCCGGCATCGGCCGCGGGGCCGACGCCGACGACGAGTACGCGCGGGCCCTGCAGCGCCAGCTCGATCCGCGTTACCCGGTACCGCAGCACATCTGCGAACTCACCCAGGACCTGGTCGATCGTGGCGCCATCCGCCTTGATCCGGAGGCCAACAGCCACTACGGCGGTGTCACCTTCCACGATTCCTGCAACGTCGCCCGCGCCTCCCGCATGGGGCAGCGCCCCGGGGGGCAGCTGGAGATCCCCCGCCGGCTGCTGCGCGCCAGTGTCCACAACTACCAGGACATGGCCGACGCCACCATCGGCGACCGGACCTTCTGCTGCGGGGGCGGGGGCGGTCTGCTGACCGACGAACTCATGGAGCTGCGCGTCAAGGGCGCGCAGCCGCGCGTCTCGGCGCTGCGCGAGACCATGGACGAACACGGGGTCGACCGCATGGTGGCCATCTGCGCCATCTGCAAGGCCCAGTTCAGCAAGGTCCTGCCGTACTACGACATCCCGCGCGAGACCATCATCAGCCTCCACGAGGTGGTGGGCAACGCGGTGCGGCTGGATCGCAGCGAGGCTTGAGCCGGCGCTGGGCCCCGCGCGGGCCCCGGCCGAATAACGAGGGAGAGAGTCATGGCGACCCACGCGGAAGAGATCCCCTTCACGTTCCGTCGTTACCGCGACGGCGACGACCGGCAGCGCGCCTGGCGCGAGCAGATCTTCAAGGCGGACACCTCCCACAAGTGTCCGACCTACGTCCACCGCACCCCCCCGTGCCAGGCCAACTGCCCGGCCGGCGAGGAGATCCGCGGCTGGCTCCACGCCGCCCGCGGCCTGGAGCAGCCCGCCGAGGGTGAAGAGTGGCAGGCGCTCGCCTTCCGGCGCCTGGCCGCCGCCAACCCCTTCCCGGC